>NZ_JBNHGX010000023.1:0-228 GCF_059091705.1 Arthrobacter sp. Ha26 | reverse complement strand
AAACAAGACTGCTTGCGTCCACTATGTGGTTCCCAAACAACAAACCAAACCGGTTCGTTGCCCAAGGGAACACACAATTGAATAACAACACCACACATGTTGTAACCACAAAGATTTCCCCCACCCCACCCGGGGTGCGCGGAGCAAGGGTTACGGCGGTCATAGCGTGGGGGAAACGCCCGGTCCCATTCCGAACCCGGAAGCTAAGACCCACAGCGCCGATGGTAC
>NZ_JBNHGX010000022.1:0-228 GCF_059091705.1 Arthrobacter sp. Ha26 | reverse complement strand
TTGTGTGTTCCCTTGGGCAACGAACCGGTTTGGTTTGTTGTTTGGGAACCACATAGTGGACGCAAGCAGTCTTGTTTATCTTTTTACCCGTCTTCATGGTGTGAACGTCTTTTGAATCCGTTCACGAAGAGGGTGTGTGGTGTAAGTTATCGGCCTATTAGTACCGGTCAGCTTCACGAGTCGTTAGTCCTCGCTTCCACATCCGGCCTATCAACCCAGTGGTCTGGC
>NZ_JBNHGX010000021.1:0-230 GCF_059091705.1 Arthrobacter sp. Ha26 | reverse complement strand
AAACAAGACTGCTTGCGTCCACTATGTGGTTCCCAAACAACAAACCAAACCGGTTCGTTGCCCAAGGGAACACACAATTGAATAACAACACCACACAATGTTGTAACCACAAAGATTTCCCCCACCCCACACAAGGGGTGCGCGGAGCAAGGGTTACGGCGGTCATAGCGTGGGGGAAACGCCCGGTCCCATTCCGAACCCGGAAGCTAAGACCCACAGCGCCGATGGTA
>NZ_JBNHGX010000020.1:0-247 GCF_059091705.1 Arthrobacter sp. Ha26 | reverse complement strand
CAACCGCCGACCTCGCCGCCGCAGCAGACGTAGCAGTGGACCTCGGCACCACAACAGGGACCGGCGAAACCACCAGCCCCGACCTCGCTGCAGCAGCAGCTGTGGACCTCGGCCTCGGCACCACCATCGCCAACGGAACCGACACCACAGCCGCCGACCTCGCCGCCGCAGCAGACGTAGCAGTGGACCTCGGCACCACAACAGGGACCGGCGAAACCACCAGCCCCGACCTCGCTGCAGCAGCCGC
>NZ_JBNHGX010000019.1:0-1119 GCF_059091705.1 Arthrobacter sp. Ha26 | reverse complement strand
CTAGGTGTACTGCCCAGGGACGTTGGTTCGGCGAATGTGATGACTCGCTGGAGTCGTTGAGCCAAAGGTGAGGACCTCCGGTTGCACAGTGGAGTTGCTTAGACAACCGCTGCAGCGACCAGGAGGTCCTCATGTCCCACGCTAATGCCGCTTTGACTCCACGCCAACGTTTACGCGTCGCGCGTCTGATCGTGGACCACGGCTGGCCTGTATCCCGGGCAGCCGAGCAGTTCAACTGCTCCTGGCCGACCGCGAAACGGTGGGCAGCCCGCTACGCCGCGATGGGTCAGGCGGGTATGGCTGATAGGTCCTCCCGCCCGTACCGGTTGGCCAACCGGACGCCGCAGCAACTGGTGCGCAAAGTTGTGCACCTGCGCTGGAAGCAACGGCTGGGCCCAGTCGCGATCGGAGCGAAGCTGGCCATGCCTGCCTCCACCGTGCACGCTGTCCTGGTCCGGTGCCGACTGAACCGCCTTCACCACGTGGACAAGCGCACCGGAGAAATCATCCGCCGCTACGAACACGAGACTCCCGGAGCGATGATCCACGTCGATGTAAAGAAGCTCGGCAACATCCCCGACGGCGGCGGCTGGCGCTACGTCGGCCGGCAGCAGGGAAAACAGAACAGATCAGGCACCCCGGACAAGGCCCGCAGCAGAAACCGTGAGCCGCTGATCGGGACCGCCTATGTCCACACGGTCATCGACGACCACTCCCGGGTCGCCTATGCAGAGATCCACAGCGATGAAACAGCAGCCACCGCAGTAGCAGTCCTGAAAAGGGCTGTGTCCTGGTTCGCCGCCCGCGGCGTCACCGTCGAGCGGGTCCTCTCCGACAACGGGTCGGCCTACAAATCGCACCTCTGGCGGGACACCTGCCGAGAGCTGGGGATCAGGGCAAAGAAGACCCGCCCCTACCGGCCGCAGACCAACGGCAAGATCGAACGCTTCCACCGAACCCTCGCCGACGGCTGGGCATTCAAACGCTTCTACGCCACCGAATCAGCCCGCAGAAACGCCCTCCCGGCATGGCTACACCACTACAATCACCACAGACCCCACACCGCAATCGGAGGCCACCCGCCCATCAGCCGATTAACCAACCTGCCTGGGCAGTACA
>NZ_JBNHGX010000018.1:0-1183 GCF_059091705.1 Arthrobacter sp. Ha26 | reverse complement strand
CTCCTGGTCCGTCAAAGAGACCTGGATATCAAGAAAAGGAAAAACCCGTGACTGAATCCAAGCAGTACCAGCTGGCCGTCCTGAACGGTGACGGCATCGGCCCGGAGATCGTTCCGGCCTCAGTGCAGATCCTGGACGCGGCGATGGCCGCCACCGGTGCCCCCGCGATCGCCTGGACCGAGCTCCCGCTGGGCCGGACCGCGATCGACACCCACGGCATCGCCGTCCCCGAGGAAACCCTCGAAGCGCTGAACAACGTTGACGGCTGGCTCCTGGGCCCGCACGATTCCGCCGCCTACCCCGAGCCGCACAAGTCCGCGCTGAACCCCTCCGGGACCATCCGCAAGCACTTTGGCCTGTTTGCCAACATCCGCCCGTCCAAGGCCTTCCCGGGCGGCAACGCCATCGTTGAGGGCACGGACCTGGTGATCGTGCGCGAAAACACCGAAGGCTTCTACGCGGACCGGAACACCTTCGCCGGTACCGGCGAATTCATGCCCACCCCCGACGTGGCCATCATGCACGGCATCATCACCCGCGCCGCAACCGAACGCATCGCCCACGCCGCGTTCCAGCTCGCCCAGTCCCGCACCAAGCAGCTGACCATCGTGCACAAGGCCAACGTCCTGAAAATGACCACCGGGCTGTTCCGCGACGTCTGCCGCGAGGTCGCCACCCAGTACCCGGACGTGTCCGTGAACGACTTCCACATCGACGCGATGACCGTCCACATGGTCCGCCGCGCGAACAGGTTCGACGTCATCGTCACCGAAAACATGTTCGGCGACATCCTCTCGGACCTCGCCGGAGAAGTCGCAGGGTCCCTCGGCATCGCCCCCTCAATCAACTCCTCCGACACCCACGCCATGGCCCAGGCCTCCCACGGATCCGCCCCGGACATAGCCGGACAAAACATCGCAAACCCCATCGCGATGATCCTCTCCTCCGCAATGCTCCTGCGCTGGCTCGGCGCGAAATTCAACGACGACAAAGTCCTCCAGGCCGCCGAACTGGTCGAAAAAGCCGTCGAAGCCACAGTCCTGGACGGCACCACCACCAAGGACCTGGGCGGCACCGCCGGCACCAGCGACTTCGCAGACGCCGTCGCCAACCGCATCACCACCCTCACCCACGCCTAACCACCCGGACGCCGGGCGGGCCACCACCCACCCGGCACCACCGG
>NZ_JBNHGX010000017.1:0-2054 GCF_059091705.1 Arthrobacter sp. Ha26 | reverse complement strand
CCGGTCCCATTCCGAACCCGGAAGCTAAGACCCACAGCGCCGATGGTACTGCACCCGGGAGGGTGTGGGAGAGTAGGTCACCGCCGGACACACATTAGGTCGAGGCCCCAACCAGCACAGGTTGGGGCCTCCCACATTTAACAACCCAAACCCCGGACACCGAAAGACACCAGCCCACCGCACACGGCAGCACCGGGCACCCAACGCCCCACCACCTCCCGCACCCCAGGAGGGAACGCCCCATCAGCTCCCGCACCACGGCCGCATCATCTCCGATGTCTCCCGGACAAGCGGTCCGACACGGCCGTCGGCAGCGACCGCAGTCGAACCCAACCGGAAACCGGAAGGACTCTTTGTCGCGGCCGTCCATGCATTCCTTTGCACTTGCGGATGCGCGCCACCCATCCTGGTCCTCCGCAATCGGCCGCATAGCCAAGAACTTGGGAGTCGGGTCATGGAAGAACCGCCTTCCCGATGCCGGGCTGCGCAATGGACATCCGCGGCGCTAAGTGGACCTCAGGCCGTCCTAAGGCTTAGTAGCCCAGGGGCCTGCTGGACGATGCCACGAGGGGCGCGGGGCCAGGAAGCAGTCTCAGCGGTAGCCCCCTGATGTGGCGATCGCCCGCAACGGCGCTGGTCCGGCTGCCTAGGGCTGCTTCAGCAGCGTCACCAGGCATTCGCGCGGCTTTCGGGGGCTGCCCCTCGCCTCTTCCCTGAACCGGTATGGTCCCCGTGGCCCTCATTCGGCATACCTCCCAGTGCCAAGAACGGAGCAGGGCGAAGGAGCCTGCGGAGCGGTTGCTGGCGCGGGCCAAGGAGCGGGGCGTGAGCCCTGGTGGGCCCGGGCGGGCTGTTGAAACCAGCTCATGGGGCATGTGCTGGGGACCGCGCTGGAAGCCGAGTTGTCTGAGCACTTCGGGCACGCGCATGGCCAGACACCGATCGTGGCCAACACGCGTAACGGCACCAGGCCAAAAACGCTGCCGACTGAGAGCGAGCCTGTCGAGGTTGAGGTGCCCGGGGATCGGGACGGCTCGTTAGAGCCTGTGATCGTGCCCAAGCGGAGACGGGAGCTGGACGGGATCGACCAGCTCGTGCTCTCGCTGTCCGCCCGAGGGCTGACCACGGGGAAATCAACGCGCAGTTTGAGGGGGCCAGAGTCTCTTAGGACACCATCAGCCGCATCATGGGAAAGGTCGCCGGTGAACTGGCCGTATGGTCGGCCCGTCGATGGGATTCGGTCTATCCGCTGCTGATCGCCGACTGCGACGGGCTCAATGGCCTGCTCGAGACGATCACAACCACACGGGAGCGAACGGTGGTGCAGCAGTGCATCGTGCACCTGGTCCGCAACAGCTTCCGCTACGCAGTACGACGTGGAGATCGCGCGGGGATCTGCACGACGAACGCGACCGAGTCGATCAACGCACGCTACCCAAGGGCAGTGAGGGCCCGCGGGCACTTTCCGAACGAGACCGCTGCCCTGACGAGCCTGTCCCTGGCCACCAAATCTCTTGATCCCACCGGCATCGGTCGGGCACGCTGGGCAACGAGGTGGAAGCCTGCGCTGAACGCGTTCGCGGTTACCTTCGCCGATCGGTTCAAAAGAAGCACTCAATAATGAAAACCGGCCGGACCCACACCGTTTATCGGACAGTCCCTGCGGTGCAACCGAGCGTAGCGCGAAGACACCGCCGCCATGAAGCTTAGCGCCAAGTCCCGTTAGTGACGCCCCTTCTTCGGTCACCGCCGGCCCAAGTCATTCTCCGGCTCGGGAAGCACCTCGGTCTTGCCCGCATCCTCGAAGCCAGGTGTCTTGCCCGCTGCATACCAGACAGTAAGAGCACGGGCCGGGTTGTGGGTGTGAGGTAGTGCATATTTGTTTTTGGGTGTGGTTTTTGGGTGGTGTGTGTGGGGGTTTGCCTTTTGTTTTGGGGGTTTTTGGGGGGTGTGGGTTGGTGTTGGGGTGGATTTGCGGGGTGGGGTGTGGGGGTGTATTGTTTTTTGAGTCGCCGCCGCTGATGCGGAAAGTTTGCGGCCAACCCCCCTTTTTT
>NZ_JBNHGX010000016.1:0-2142 GCF_059091705.1 Arthrobacter sp. Ha26 | reverse complement strand
TGTCAGCGTTGGTCGAAAAGTGAGCCATTTCGCGGGCTGAAAAGTGAGCCACTTTGACGCTGGTTATTCTGCCGTATTTTCCGGTCTTGTCGAGGGCAGCGAGTCGACCTGAGTGTGTTTGAGGCGGTAGCTGGAGCCCTTGAGGGTGATGACTTCGGCGTGGTGCACGATGCGGTCGATCATGGCCGACGCGACGACCTGATCGCCGAAGACGTCGCCCCAGCGGGCGAAGGGCAGGTTTGAGGTGAGGATCAGCGAGGCGTGTTCGTAGCGCGATGAGACCAGTTGGAAGAACAGGTTTGCGGCGTCCTGCTCGAACGGGATATAGCCGACTTCGTCCACGATGATCAGTCCGTAGCGGCGCAGCCTGACCAGTTCCTGGGGCAGGCGGCCGTTCTGGTGGGCTGCCTGGAGCCGGGCGACCCAGTCGATGGCGGTGGCGAACAGGACGCGGTGTCCGAGCTGGGTGGCCCGCAGGCCCAGGCCGGTCGCGAGGTGGGTTTTGCCGGTGCCGGGTGGTCCGAGCAGGACGATGTTGGACGCTTCGGTGAGGAACGCGCCGGTGGCAAGGTGCGCGATGGTGTCGCGTTTGAGCCCTGGCTGGTGATCGAAGTTGAAGTCCTCGAGTGATTTCCGGGCCGGGAAACCAGCTGCCCGGGCCCTTAGTTCGGCGCCGGAGGCTTCCCTGGCTGCGACTTCCCGGGACAGGACAGCGGCGAGGTATTCCTCGTGGGTCCAGCCTCCTTCACGGGCCTGGTCCGCGAGCCGGGTTGCTGCTTCACGGATCCGGGGTGCTTTCATCGCCCGGGAGTAGTACTCGATCTGGCCAGTCGTTTCTTTGGCTTCGGGCATCAGGCGACCTGCCCGTCGTCGAGGACCACACCGAAGGCGCGGTCGTAGTCCGCCAAGTCCCGCAGCCCGGTTGTTTCGCCCACGAGTGGAGGGGTTTGGAAGGCCTTCCGCAATGCCCTTGCCGCCTCGACGTGGGCGGGGTCGGTGATGGTCAGGCCGGAGCCCCAGGACCGAGGGTGGGTGCCGACGGTTCTGCCGTCCAGGCTGATCGTGACGGTTGTCAGGTCAGCGGTGATGTCGACGAAGCGGCCGATGGCCTGCGGGTGGACGGAGTAGTCGTTGGACCCCATCCTGACGTAGTAGTCCCTCGGCAGCCGAACCCTTGCAGTGAAGCCGGTGACCGGTGGAACCGGTGGCAGCGCCAGCATCGCCGCTTTGTCTGCTGTGAGCAGGTCCGACGGGCGCGCGCCGGTCCGCCTGACCATCCGGGCGTTAGCCTTCGGCAGCCACTGGTCGAGCTGATTGTTGAAGTCTTCCGGAGAGGCGAAGATCCGGCCCGGCAGGAACGAGGTCTCCAGGAACTGGTTGGCCCGCTCGACCACGCCCTTGCTCTCCGGGTCGTAGGGTTTGACCTGCACGATCCGGGTGGCCAGGACCCCGGCGAATGCCGCGACTCCGGCGGCGTAGCTGTTCCGCCGGCCGATGCCGGTTTCGTTGTCCCAGATCAGCCGCCGCGGAACCGCGCCAAGGGATCCGAGCAGCTCCCACATTCCGGCAAGCAGGTCCCCGGTCATCCGGGACGGGATCATCCGGGCCAGGATGAACCGTGAATGCGAGCAGACCATCACCAGCACCGGCAACACCTTGGCTTTGCCTGCGCCGACGGGTACTCGCACCTCCGGGAACCACAGATCGCACTGCGCCTGATCCCCGGGATCGTAAGAGATCCGGTCCGCAGGATCAGCCGGGGCATACTCTGGCCGGATCCTGGCTACGTTCTCGCGGAACCAGGCCGGAGACCCAGACCAGCCCACCCGTTCAGCCAACACTGTCGCCGGCATCCGCGGGTTCTCCGCCAGCAGTGCACGAATTGCCGGTTCCACAGCTTTGATCCCGGAGTCCTGCGGTGCCCGAACGTACGTAGGTGGACCCTCAGCGCTGACGGCCTTCGCCACCGTGTTCCTGGAGATCCCCAACCGCGCCGCTATCGACCTCATCGACTCACCCTCGGCAAGATGCAACCGCCGAATAAGCGCCCAATCCTCCACTGTGATCACCCACCCAATCGTTTGGAACGGGTGGCTCAGTTTTCAACCGTCACAATGGCTCACTTTTCGACCGTCACCGACA
>NZ_JBNHGX010000015.1:0-4780 GCF_059091705.1 Arthrobacter sp. Ha26 | reverse complement strand
CTTGGCACACTATTGAGTTCTCAAACAACAGACACACCCGGCACCACCCAAACAAACGTTCAAGATCGCTCCGGAGCAACTTTTCAAACTTACCCGAACCCTGGAAGCTTTGCAAATCAACGTAACCGCGACCCGCAACTCCCCAAACACCCGGCCCCCACCCACAAACGGCGCACCCAAAGCGCACCATTTCTCAGGCTGTTCAAAAAAGGGGGGTTGGCCGCAAACTTTCCGCATCAGCGGCGGCGACTCAAAAAACAATACACCCCCACACCCCACCCCGCAAATCCACCCCAACACCCACCCACACCCCCAAAAACCCCCACAACAAAGGCAAACCCCCACCCACACCACCCAAAAACCACACCCAAAAACAAATATGCACTACCTCACACCCATAACCCGGCCGTGCACACCCGCGCGCTCACAGCTAGCGCACCGAAAGCACCAGTGTGAAGTCGGCGTCCCGAGGCTTAAGGCGGTACTGCTCCAGGACGCCGGGGCCGCAGGCGGCGGTTCCCACTCCCCTCAGCGCATGGTCCAGGTAGAGGTAGGTCCGCCCGTCAGGCGCCAAATCCGGCCGGTGCTCCGCGGCGTCCAGAACCTGTTGGCTGTAGGGCCGGACGGTGAGCGCAAACGGTTCGCCATGGATGAGGAGTGTCCGGTCGCCAAGCTGCACTGCCGCGGACTCGACGCCGGACCGGGCCCCTGATTCCTGGGGCCGGACGTACTCCACGTCCATCTCCTTCAGGGGCAGTGAGAACCAGCCCATCCGCGTTCCTTGCCCGGTGTCCGGGTAACTCTGATGCGGGCCCTGCCCGAACCAGCTCACGGATGCAGCCTGCTCAGCCAACACCAGTTCCAGTCCGATCCGCGCCCATTCCACCTCAAAACCGCGGTCGACCCAGGAGCCGTCCGGCCGGATGCGGGTCCGAAGCGCCACGGTTTCACCATCACTGGTCCAGGTGTAGTCCACCAACACGCCGTATTGCTTATCTGCCGCGCCCACACGGGTACGGACGATCAGTGCTTCTCCGCCTTCCGGGCGGGCTTCGGCGCTGATTCCCAGCAACCGGCTGTGGAGCAGGTTCAGCCGGGCATCCTTCCACTGGCTGGCTAGGGGGCGCTCGTCAAACCCACCCCATTCCCGGCCAAGGTCGTTGTCTGTGGGCGGCCACCACAATGCCAACGCCAGCTTCTCTACGGCTATGCCGCCAATTGAGGTGGGCATGCCGGTAATCCGGTTGAACAGCACCGGCCCCAGCTGAAGTTCAATGTCCTGAACGCGTACCGGCTCGGCCGGCAAGGGCTTGGCAAGGGAGCCCACACGATGAACCGCTTGTCCCCAGGCAACTTCATGTCCGGCCGGAGCCCATGCTGTTTCAGCGGTGAGGACTGCGCTTACGGTGAGGGCTGCGGCGTGGCCCTCGGGCAGTGTCGTCAACAAAGACGCAACACTGTCCGGCAGCTGCACAGCTGCTTCACCCTGGGCCGGCACCGGCGCAACGTCCACGGCACCGCCGTCGAGCATCGTGCCGCCGCCGGCTGCATCGCCGTCGGCCCTCACCGCGTACTGGAAGCTGAACGCAGAAGTGTCCGCGAAGTCGTGGCCGTTGCGGAGCGTAAAGCCGGACCAGTCCTGCGCCACCGTAATGCGGAGGGGCTCGATGACCTTCTTGAAGTCGAGCAGCCCCGGCCGCGGGTTCCGGTCGGCGTCCACCAGGCCGTCAGTGACAAAGTTACCGTCGTGGACTTCCTCACCGAAGTCGCCCCCGTACGCGTAGTGCTCGGCGCCGTCGGGGGATGTAACGGTGATGCCGTGTTCGAGCCATTCCCACACGAAGCCGCCCATCAGGCGCGGAAACTTCTCGAAGAGTTCCTGGTATTCACTCATGCCGCCCGGTCCGTTGCCCATGGCGTGCACATACTCGCAAAGCACAAATGGCATGCTCCTGCGCCGCGCATCCAGGGCAGCATCGTCAAGCGGCGGCTCAATTCCCTGCCCGATCAGCGCCGTTTCCGCCTGGCTGGCGTACATCCGCGAGTACACATCAACGTGCGCGGAGGACCAGTCGCCCTCGTAGTGGATGGGTCGCGAAGGATCCCGGTGCTTGGCCCACCGCGACATCGCGGCGAGATTCCTGCCCGTGCCGGCCTCGTTGCCCAGTGACCACATAATCACCGCGGGGTGGTTCTTGTCCCGCTCCACGGTGCGGTGCATGCGGTCCACCAAGGCCTCCTCCCATGCCGGATCATCGCTCGGGTTTTGGGCCCAGCCCGCGCTCTCAAAGCCATGCGTTTCAAGGTCGCACTCCAGCACAACGTAGAAGCCGAGTTGGTCTGCGAGGGCCAGGAACTCGGGGTGGGGCGGGTAGTGGGACGTCCGGATGGCGTTGATGTTGTGCTGCTTCATCAACCGCAGTTCAGCCTCCACAACGTCACGCGGTACAACGCGGCCAAGGCGCGGGTGGTGCTCGTGGCGGTTGACGCCCCGCAGCAGGATCCGCCGTCCGTTGACCTTGAACTGTGCATCTTCAATGGCAATGCTCCGGAAGCCCACCTGCAGCGTTACGGTCTCGCCGGGCGTGCTGACGGTTGCCTCATACAGCCGGGGCACCTCCGCGGACCAAGGTTCAACGCCGGCGATTCGGACCTCGGTGCCGGCGGCCAGTTCCAAGCCCAGTTCGGGAACGCGTACGACGGCGTCAATCCCCTGCCCGCCCCGGGTCGCCTCCAGCATCAGGACGCCTTCGCCGGAGCGGTGATCGTAGGCAGCGTGCACAAAAACATCGTCAACTCCGTCGACCGGGCGGGCCTGGAGGGTGACGTCCCGGAAGATACCGGGCAGCCACCACATGTCCTGATCCTCGGCATAACTGGCGGCGGAAAACTGAGCCACCCGCACGGCCAGGGTGTTCTTCCCTTGCTTCAGGATCCCGGTGACGTCGAATTCATGGGCCAGCCTGCTCCCGCGTGTGGTGCCGAGTTCCACTCCATTCAGCCACACCGTTCCGGCGGACTCGATCCCGTCGAACCGCAGCAGCGCATGTGGCAGGAATTCGGGCCCGGCCTGGAAGACCACCACGTGATCGCCAATGGGGTTCACCTCCGGCACATGCGGCGGCTCCACTGCAAACGGGAACTGGACATTGGTGTAGGCCGGGGCGCCATGGCCGTGCATGGGCCAGCTCGATGGCACCGGCAGGTTGCCGAACCCCTGCAAGTCCCCGCCCAGCTGCCAGCCGTCTTCAGGGGCAACCCGGATCCCGGGGCTGAGCCTGAATTGCCATTCCCCGTTCAGGAACTGACGGGGCGCGTCGCTATTAAGGTACGCCCGGGGCGGCAAGGTTCCTTTCGCGGGTTCCAGTGAAGCGAGATTCGCCGTGGCTTCCGCGCCAACCTCCAGGCTGTGGGACTTCCGGCCGGCGTTTTCCGGGGAGTTGCCGGTGAGGACGGAAGGGGATTGAGCTGACATGGGCTTCCTTGCTTCATGGGCTATTCGGGGGCGCCAGGCGGACGGTGCCGGCATTGCAACGTGAACGTTCACGTAGCGAAGACAAGCGTACCGGCAGGTGATCATTTTGAGTAGGGTCTCAGGCAGATTTGCGGAGCACCAATTGGTGCATGAGGACCAGCTTGGCGTCGTCGCTTCCGGCTTGAATGGCGCCGCTGAGAAGATTGTCCACGAGGTCGACGGCGGAACGGCCTACCGCCCTTAAGTCGAGTGCCAGCGTGGTCAGCTCCGGCGTCAGGAGTTCACCCAGGGGTATTCCATCCATCCCTATCACCGCACAGTCCCCGGGAACGCTCCTTCCGGCGTCGGCCAGCGCCTTCAGTGCCCCGGCTGCCATCAGGTCGTTGAACACCAAAAGCCCATCGATACCAGAGTGCTCCTTAAGCAGTGACCGGACGGCGTCACGGGCTGCGGGTGCGGAGTCTTTGCTCTGACGGACGACGAGTTCGGTGCCGGCCTGGGCGGCAGCCGCGGCGACGGCAGCACCGCGGGTGGTAGCTGTCCCCTCTTGGTTTGAGTCAACGTAGGCGATCCGTCGGCGATGATCCTGTTCGAAGTGATGCAGGGCAAGCCTGGCGCCGTGCAGATAGTCGAAGCAGATGCTGCCCGCAGCATGACCGGCAGGGTAATCAAGCACCACCACCGGCCGCCGGCCCATCAGGGCCTGGGCGTCGTGGGAGCACGCACCGAGATATCCCACGAGGGCATCCACCTGCGGCGACAGGCGTCTCACCGCGTCTAAGCCATTCCCGCTGCCGTGGCCGAAATCATCCACCACAACGTTCCAGCCGCGCTGCGTCGCTACCTCCACGACGCTGGACGCGAAGGCCGGGAAGTACGGGTTGGTGAGGTCAGGGATGGCCAGCCCCAGGGAGATCCGGGCCCCCTGAACCAGGCCCCTGGCGAAGCGGCTGGGGGTGTAGCCAAGCTCTGCCGCGAGTTGTTGTACGCGCTCCCGCGTGGCCGGGCTGATCCCAGGCATATCGTTCATGGCCCGCGTTACGGTCTGCCGGGAAACACCTGCGGCGGCCGCGACATCCAGGATCGTTGCCCGTCGGATGCGGGGTTCGCGGGGACGTGATGCCATAACGGTAAGTCTAGGCGGGAGCCGGAGCCGCCCGGGTTTTCCCAACCCCCGGTCCCGGCCCTGCCGGTGGGGACTGTTGTGTGGTTTGGGTTGTTAAATGTGGGAGGCCCCAACCTGTGCTGGTTGGGGCCTCGACCTAATGTGTGTCCGGCGGTGACCTACTCTCCCACACCCTCCCG
>NZ_JBNHGX010000014.1:0-5331 GCF_059091705.1 Arthrobacter sp. Ha26 | reverse complement strand
TGTGTCTGTTGTTTGAGAACTCAATAGTGTGCCAAGTTTGTTGATACCGATTTTTTATAAAAATTGGTTGAATTTGCTGTGCCGCCACCCCGTGGTTGGCATGGTGTTTTTAGCTGGTTTCAAATTTTGTGCAGCCATGGCTGGTGTTATTTCCGCTGGTTTTGGTTGTGTCTGTTTTTCTTCAACGGAGAGTTTGATCCTGGCTCAGGATGAACGCTGGCGGCGTGCTTAACACATGCAAGTCGAACGATGATCCGGTGCTTGCATCGGGGATTAGTGGCGAACGGGTGAGTAACACGTGAGTAACCTGCCCTTAACTCTGGGATAAGCCTGGGAAACTGGGTCTAATACCGGATATGACTCCTCATCGCATGGTGGGGGGTGGAAAGCTTTTTTGTGGTTTTGGATGGACTCGCGGCCTATCAGCTTGTTGGTGAGGTAATGGCTTACCAAGGCGACGACGGGTAGCCGGCCTGAGAGGGTGACCGGCCACACTGGGACTGAGACACGGCCCAGACTCCTACGGGAGGCAGCAGTGGGGAATATTGCACAATGGGCGAAAGCCTGATGCAGCGACGCCGCGTGAGGGATGACGGCCTTCGGGTTGTAAACCTCTTTCAGTAGGGAAGAAGCGAAAGTGACGGTACCTGCAGAAGAAGCGCCGGCTAACTACGTGCCAGCAGCCGCGGTAATACGTAGGGCGCAAGCGTTATCCGGAATTATTGGGCGTAAAGAGCTCGTAGGCGGTTTGTCGCGTCTGCCGTGAAAGTCCGGGGCTCAACTCCGGATCTGCGGTGGGTACGGGCAGACTAGAGTGATGTAGGGGAGACTGGAATTCCTGGTGTAGCGGTGAAATGCGCAGATATCAGGAGGAACACCGATGGCGAAGGCAGGTCTCTGGGCATTAACTGACGCTGAGGAGCGAAAGCATGGGGAGCGAACAGGATTAGATACCCTGGTAGTCCATGCCGTAAACGTTGGGCACTAGGTGTGGGGGACATTCCACGTTTTCCGCGCCGTAGCTAACGCATTAAGTGCCCCGCCTGGGGAGTACGGCCGCAAGGCTAAAACTCAAAGGAATTGACGGGGGCCCGCACAAGCGGCGGAGCATGCGGATTAATTCGATGCAACGCGAAGAACCTTACCAAGGCTTGACATGAACCGGAAAGACCTGGAAACAGGTGCCCCGCTTGCGGTCGGTTTACAGGTGGTGCATGGTTGTCGTCAGCTCGTGTCGTGAGATGTTGGGTTAAGTCCCGCAACGAGCGCAACCCTCGTTCTATGTTGCCAGCACGTGATGGTGGGGACTCATAGGAGACTGCCGGGGTCAACTCGGAGGAAGGTGGGGACGACGTCAAATCATCATGCCCCTTATGTCTTGGGCTTCACGCATGCTACAATGGCCGGTACAAAGGGTTGCGATACTGTGAGGTGGAGCTAATCCCAAAAAGCCGGTCTCAGTTCGGATTGGGGTCTGCAACTCGACCCCATGAAGTCGGAGTCGCTAGTAATCGCAGATCAGCAACGCTGCGGTGAATACGTTCCCGGGCCTTGTACACACCGCCCGTCAAGTCACGAAAGTTGGTAACACCCGAAGCCGGTGGCCTAACCCCTTGTGGGAGGGAGCTGTCGAAGGTGGGACTGGCGATTGGGACTAAGTCGTAACAAGGTAGCCGTACCGGAAGGTGCGGCTGGATCACCTCCTTTCTAAGGAGCACCTACAAGCTTTCATGCCGCGTATGTGGTGGTGGGGGTTTGTCAGGAGTAAAGGCCCGTTGCGCAGACGCAAGTTCTGCGGCGGGTGCTCATGGGTGGAATATCAACAAATAGCGGCCGCTTTTTTCTTTCTCCTTCTTCAGTACGGTCCCTTTGGGGTCCTGGAACGGTGGGTGGGGGTTGGGGGTGGTTTAGTGTTTGGCACACTGTTGGGTCCTGAGGCAACAGGGCCGGGTTTTGCCCGGGTTTGTTTGTTTCTGGTTTCCTGGCTGCACCGATCACGCATGTTGTGTGTGTGGGGTGTGTGGTTTGGGGTTGTTGTTTGAGAACTACATAGTGGACGCGAGCATCTTTTATAAGAAGCAATTTCCAAGAATATGAACCTGGATCTGTCCGGGGTGCTGTTGCTGTGGCCTTTGGGTTGTGGTGGTGGTTCCCGGGTGGTTTTCATGGTTCTCTCGAAAATTACTGATTGATCTTTTGTGGTCAAGTTTTTAAGAGCACACGGTGGATGCCTTGGCATTAGGAGCCGAAGAAGGACGTAGGAATCTGCGATAAGCCTGGGGGAGTCGATAACCGGACTGTGATCCCAGGGTGTCCGAATGGGGAAACCCCGCCAGACGCGCGAGTGATCTGGTGACCCGCATCTGAACACATAGGGTGCGTGGAGGGAACGCGGGGAAGTGAAACATCTCAGTACCCGCAGGAAGAGAAAACAATAGTGATTCCGTTAGTAGTGGCGAGCGAACGCGGATCAGGCTAAACCGTTCCATGTGTGATAGCCGGCGGGCGTTGCATGGTCGGGGTTGTGGGACTTTCCATACCAGCTCTGCCGGGTTGGTGAGGTGTGATGTGCAGGCATAGGTGAACGGTCTTGAAAGGCCGGCCAGAGAGGGTGTGAGCCCCGTAACCGTAATGTTGTGTACCGCCTGGAGAGTATCCCAAGTAGCACGGGGCCCGAGAAATCCCGTGTGAATCTGTCAGGACCACCTGATAAGCCTAAATACTCCCTAATGACCGATAGCGGACCAGTACCGTGAGGGAAAGGTGAAAAGTACCCCGGGAGGGGAGTGAAACAGTACCTGAAACCGTGTGCTTACAATCCGTCGGAGCAGTCCTAGTTACTGTGACGGCGTGCCTTTTGAAGAATGAGCCTGCGAGTTAGTGTTACGTCGCGAGGTTAACCCGTGTGGGGAAGCCGTAGCGAAAGCGAGTCTGAATAGGGCGTTGCAGTGGCGTGATCTAGACCCGAAGCGAAGTGATCTACCCATGGCCAGGTTGAAGCGACGGTAAGACGTCGTGGAGGACCGAACCCACTTCAGTTGAAAATGGAGGGGATGAGCTGTGGGTAGGGGTGAAAGGCCAATCAAACTTCGTGATAGCTGGTTCTCCCCGAAATGCATTTAGGTGCAGCGTTGCGTGTTTCTTACCGGAGGTAGAGCTACTGGATGGCTAATGGGCCCTACAAGGTTACTGACGTCAGCCAAACTCCGAATGCCGGTAAGTGAGAGCGCAGCAGTGAGACTGTGGGGGATAAGCTTCATAGTCGAGAGGGAAACAGCCCAGACCACCAACTAAGGCCCCTAAGCGTGTGCTAAGTGGGAAAGGATGTGGAGTTGCTCAGACAACCAGGAGGTTGGCTTAGAAGCAGCCATCCTTAAAAGAGTGCGTAATAGCTCACTGGTCAAGTGATTCCGCGCCGACAATGTAGCGGGGCTCAAGTACACCGCCGAAGTTGTGGCATTCAGATATTTGCTAAGCCCTTGTGGTTCAGGCGTCTGGATGGGTAGGGGAGCGTCGTGTGGGCAGTGAAGTCGCGGTGTAAACCAGCGGTGGAGCCTACACGAGTGAGAATGCAGGCATGAGTAGCGAAAGACGGGTGAGAAACCCGTCCGCCGAATGATCAAGGGTTCCAGGGTCAAGCTAATCTGCCCTGGGTAAGTCGGGACCTAAGGCGAGGCCGACAGGCGTAGTCGATGGACAACGGGTTGATATTCCCGTACCGGCGAAAAACCGCCCATGCTGAACAGGGGATACTAACTGCCCGAGACCTGCCCGACACCCCTTGTGGGTGAAGGGTTTTGGTGGAGCGCAGGACCTGATCCTGGGAGGCAAGCGTATTAACAGGTGTGACGCAGGAAGGTAGCCGAGCCGGGCGATGGTTGTCCCGGTCTAAGGATGTAGGGCGAACGGTAGGCAAATCCGCTGTTCATGATGCCTGAGATCTGATGGGACCCCCGTATGGGGGGATTTGGTGATCCTATGCTGCCGAGAAAAGCATCGACGCGAGGTTTTAGCCGCCCGTACCCCAAACCGACACAGGTGATCAGGTAGAGAATACTAAGGCGATCGAGAGAATTATGGTTAAGGAACTCGGCAAAATGCCCCCGTAACTTCGGGAGAAGGGGGGCCCCAACCTTGAACGGACTACGCGTCCGGGAGGGGATCGGGGCCGCAGAGACCAGGGGGAAGCGACTGTTTACTAAAAACACAGGTCCGTGCGAAGTCGCAAGACGATGTATACGGACTGACTCCTGCCCGGTGCTGGAAGGTTAAGAGGACCGGTTAGCCTCACGGCGAAGCTGAGAATTTAAGCCCCAGTAAACGGCGGTGGTAACTATAACCATCCTAAGGTAGCGAAATTCCTTGTCGGGTAAGTTCCGACCTGCACGAATGGAGTAACGACTTCCCCGCTGTCTCAACCATAAACTCGGCGAAATTGCAGTACGAGTAAAGATGCTCGTTACGCGCAGCAGGACGGAAAGACCCCGAGACCTTTACTATAGTTTGGTATTGGTGTTCGGAGTGGCTTGTGTAGGATAGGTGGGAGACGTTGAAGCCCGGACGCCAGTTCGGGTGGAGTCATCGTTGAAATACCACTCTGGTCACTTTGGACATCTAACTTCGGCCCGTAATCCGGGTCAGGGACAGTGCCTGATGGGTAGTTTAACTGGGGCGGTTGCCTCCTAAAAAGTAACGGAGGCGCCCAAAGGTTCCCTCAGCCTGGTTGGCAATCAGGTGTCGAGTGTAAGTGCACAAGGGAGCTTGACTGTGAGAGAGACATCTCGAGCAGGGACGAAAGTCGGGACTAGTGATCCGGCGGTACATTGTGGAATGGCCGTCGCTCAACGGATAAAAGGTACCTCGGGGATAACAGGCTGATCTTGCCCAAGAGTCCATATCGACGGCATGGTTTGGCACCTCGATGTCGGCTCGTCGCATCCTGGGGCTGGAGTAGGTCCCAAGGGTTGGGCTGTTCGCCCATTAAAGCGGTACGCGAGCTGGGTTTAGAACGTCGTGAGACAGTTCGGTCCCTATCCGCTGCGCGCGCAGGAAATTTGAGAAGGGCTGTCCTTAGTACGAGAGGACCGGGACGGACGAACCTCTGGTGTGTCAGTTGTACTGCCAAGTGCACCGCTGATTAGCTACGTTCGGATGGGATAACCGCTGAAAGCATCTAAGCGGGAAGCTCGCTTCAAGATGAGATTTCCATACACCTCGTGTGTGAGAGGCCCCCAGCCAGACCACTGGGTTGATAGGCCGGATGTGGAAGCGAGGACTAACGACTCGTGAAGCTGACCGGTACTAATAGGCCGATAACTTACACCACACACC
>NZ_JBNHGX010000013.1:0-6368 GCF_059091705.1 Arthrobacter sp. Ha26 | reverse complement strand
CTATTCACCCGTTTCGACCAGGAGCCCCAATGTCCCCCGGACAAAAGCGTCCGCTGGTTGCGCTGATCAGTGCCAACCCGGCAGCGATGACGCCTGCGAACAGCGCTTTCGCCAAGGCGTTCCCAGAGGCCCGGCTCTGGAATATTCTCGATGACCGCTTGCAGGACGACGCGGACGCCCGCGGCGTTACTGGTTCCCTTGCCGAACGTATGCATCGTCTCATTGACCATGCCGTCACAGAGCGAGCAGACGCTGTCCTGCTCACTTGCCCCGTCTATGCGGCAGCGCTCAGGTCCTACGCCACCAAATGCCCTGTACCACTGCTTGATCCGGACGAAATGGCGTTGATCGATGTCCTCCGCGCGGCTCCCAACAACGTCGTGGTGCTCGCCAGCGCACCTCAACCGCTGTCCGTAGCGGTCAACCGGTTCATCAATGAGTGCGCCGAGCGGGCGGCGCCGTTGGAAATTCGAGGGGCCGTCGCGGCGAACGCAAGAGTTGCCGCCCTTGCGGGGAACAGCTCGGAACTGGTCGCCGCGCTTTTGGCGGCCGTCAAGGCCCAACCTACGGCGCCGGATGCGATCCTGCTGGCCCAGTACTCCCTGGCACCTGCCGCCAGGGCACTTGAAACGTCCACCGGCATACCGGTCTTTTCCGGCCCGCTGAGCTCAGCCGCGGCACTTCGCCGCACCACCCTAGGAGGTCCTCGATGATCGGGGTAATTGCCGATGATTTCACCGGCGGCACCGATGTTGCCGTCGCATTTCGCCGGGCGGGGCTTCGCGTCCTGATCCATTTCGGGAGCGGGCGCGCCGTGCAGGACTCCGGCGGTGTGGACGTCGTCGTCATTGCACTCAAGACCCGCACAGTCCCGGTAGATCAGGCAGTCGATGAATCTGTCCGGGCAGGTCGAGAGCTCCTCGCTGCGGGGGCGCGGCAACTCTTCTTTAAGTTCTGCTCAACATTTGATTCAACTCCTTCGGGCAATATCGGTCCGGTCTGTGACGCCCTCGCAGAGCTGGTCGGCAGCTCCCTCGCGGTTGTGGTCCCTAGCTCACCGGAGCACGGACGTACCCAGTACAACGGGCACTTGTTCGTCAATAACCAGCTCCTGTCGGATTCGCCGATGCGCCATCATCCCCTGACCCCCATGACGGACTCCCGTGTACCCGAACTCCTGCGCGCCCAAACGGCACGAAGCGTCTCCCTCGTGACTTTGCAGGATGTGCATGCAGGCCCAGAGCCGCTTGCCGAAAATTTGGCCAGGCTGAGGGCCTCGGGCACGGCATACGCGGTCGTTGACGCCGTAGAGGACGATGATCTGGCCGTCATTGGTCGAACAATTCTGGACCATCCCCTCGTCTCAGGCGCAGCCGGGCTGGCGGCTGGACTCGCCACCGCAGTTGCGGGACGCGCTGCATCCGCTAATGTTTCAGCGCCCACGATGGATGGGCCGCAATACGAGGACCGCGCCATCGCGCTGGCCGGGTCCTGCTCGGCCCGGACGCTGCAGCAAATCGCCGCGATGAAGGCAGTCGGCCATCCTTCGTACCAGCTCGATGCGGTCGCCGTGCCTGATTCGCAGTTACTAGCAGAGGCCGCCCTGTCCTGGTATGACTCGCAGCAGGCAGGCCTGCCCCCGCTCATCTACTCATCTCTGCCTCCGGAGAAACTTCGGCAGTCCCAGAGCCTGTTAGGTGTCGCAGAGTCTGCGCAGATCCTCGAGACAGCCATGGGACTCATCGCCCAGGGGCTTGTTCGCAGGGGTGTGCGGCGTGTAGTCGTTGCCGGCGGCGAAACGTCAGGGTCGGTCGTCACCGCGCTGGAAGTCAGGGGCGGCCTGATCGGGCCCGAGGCAGCCCCCGGAGTCCCGTGGATTTATGCGACAGGCGACTACTCGATTGCCTTGTTGCTCAAGTCGGGGAACTTCGGCGACGTCGACTTCCTGATCCGGGCCGTTAGCGCGACAACGTCGCTGACCTCGATAACCTAATTCACGTCTGCCTGTGACCGCCTGCGGTTGCCACGAGTGAAGGAGCATAGGTGTTCAGTCTCTGGGTCACCTTGGAAGTGAAACCGGAAGGACGCGAGGAGTTCCTGGATGCCATCACTGAGAACGCCCGGCTATCGGTCCAGGACGAAGCGGGGTGCCACCGCTTCGACGTCGTCGAACTCGGCGAGGGGTCTAACCGGTTCGCCCTCTATGAGGTATACCGGGACCGCGCGGCTTTCGAACAGGAGCACCTGAGCACGCGGCACTTCCTTGCCTACAGGCAGATCGCGGGCCGCGTCGTCGTGCCGGGTAGCCAGTCCGACGTCGGCGGGCCCCTGGTGGCCTCCTTCGACGAACGACCGGACTGAGTTAGCTCCTCCAAGAAGTGGTTGACTGGTTAGATCGATGACACCTCAGACAGGGCCCCGATTCCGGAACCCTCCTCTCCGGTTCCTTCAGTCGGCGTACGCTGATGAGCGGCGCACTGGCTGGCGTGGCGCTGGCCGCGCCACATCCGCCCACGCGGCAGGTGGCTGCGAGGTTCCGTTTTCCGCCGGAACATGCCATGCCGCGTACCGGTCCCGGGCCAGGCCACGGAGTGCCATATGCACATCTTTGACCCGGACAGCTTTCCTTACCCGCTGCTGACAGCCACTCCGCCCACCCAAGGCAGCTGTTACGGACCACAGGCCGCTGCAGCGCCGGATCGGCACCAAGCGCGCAGTGGTCGTCACACCCTCGAACTACAGCACGGATAACCGCTGCACCCTGGATGCCATCAGTCAGCTCGGTCTGCGTAATGCCCGCGGCGTTGCAGTTATCGACAACACGTTCTCGGACGCCGCGCTGCGGGACCTGGACGAGGGCGGCATCCGCGGCATCCGGTTCAAACCTGACCCGTCCCGGCGGTGCAGGTGCCGAGCTGATCCGGCCACTGGCCGAACGCATCGCGGCCTGGGCTGGTATGTCCAGATCCACATGATGGCAGAGGGGATCCTGGAAAATCTGATCGGGATACGTGGCCTGCCCACCGATCTCGTAATGGACCACATTGGCCGCATACCTGGCTCCGCCGGTACCAAATATCCGGCCACCTGCAGCGCCATCCCCGCCCTCGTGGAGACTGGAAGCACCTGGGCCAAACTCTCCGGGTCTACCACGAATTCCCCGTGGGCCCCCCTCCCACAGCCACCGTTCAGCGGTCGGTGCAGCCTTTGCCCAGGCCGCCCCCGGAGCGGACGCTCTGGGGCAGGGACTCGCCGCCTCCCGGGGAGAAGTGCCCATTCCCGACGGCGCAGCACTGCTCGATCTCTCTGCAGCCTGGGTTCCAAACCAGCGAGACCGGGAACGCATCTTGGTGGGCAATCCGGGAACTCTCTATAGATTCAGAGGCTGACAGGGGCTGGCGGCAAGTGCTGCAGCATTGGTCAGCCCAATAGCAGCGCTGTGAGCAGTCCAGTCACTGTTCAGATTCGCGCGGCGGCAGCTGCCTGTTCCGGCGTGAGAGGCCGGGTGTTGTGCCCGTGCAGGAGCAGGTATACCTTTGCCGTTTCTTCCAGTTCCTCCAGGGCATCCATGGCACTGTCGACGTCCCTGCCGGCGACCACAGGGCCGTGGTTGCTTAGCAGCATGGCCAAGTGATTGGTGGCGGTGGCCTCGGCCAGGCCTTCCAGAGCCGGATCTCCCGGCGCGTGATAAGGAAGCAGGGGCAGCGTGCCGACGCGCATGGCGAAATACGCGGTCAGCGGTGGGATGACGTTGCCCGTTGAGCTATGGTCCAGGCAGGATACTGCGGCCGAGTAAGTGGAGTGGGTGTGGACGACGGCGCTGTCCTGGGGCCGGGCGCGGAGAACCGCCGCGTGCAGGAATGCCTCCTTGGAAGGTTTGCTGCCCCCGAGGTGTTCTCCATCAGCGTCAATGAGGGAGAGCTCATCAGGGGTGACGGTCCCAAGGGAGCTTCCTGTGGGAGTAACGAGGATCGAGTCTTGCCAGCGCACGCTGATGTTCCCGGTCCGTCCATGGGTCAGGCCGCGGTTGAAAATTGATCGTGCGGCGTCGACAACGGACTCCCGGATTTTGCGTTCGCTGCTCATACATCTGCTTTCGGTTCGTTTACTAGGGGTGTGGATTTCTGGAGCAACAGGGACCGCAGCGTGGCTGCCGCCAGCTTTGGTCCTGCCAGTACCGGTTTGCCGATTAGGTCGGAAAGAGCATCTGCAACCGGTGAGAGTGAGTACTGGGCCAGCAGGACAGCATCGTATCTGGAAGCTTGTGCTTGGCAGGCCCTGTGGAGCGCGTCTGTCAGCAGGATCTGATCCCCTGCTGTGGCCGCCGCGGCCGCGCCGTCGGCAACAGAGCCTGCCACGAGTACCCTCCGTCCAGCGTTCTCCGCCGCGTGAGTAAATCGTTCCACGGCATCGTCGAGCGGACCTTTCGCGGAAGCAAGAACCAGGATCCGGTCGTATGGTCCTTCCAGAGCGGCCTGGAATGCTGAGGCGTCGGGTGCGTACAACGGGATGGAAATTTGTGCTGCCAGCTTCTCTGCCACTGGGCCATACATCGAGCAGGTCAAAAGGATGCCGTCCGCGCCTTCGGCTTCGGCGTGGCGGATCAGTCGGGTCATCCGCTCGGCCAGCGCATCGGTGACGCCCCCTTGTTCGCTGGCGTCGGCGAGGAGCCGGTCATCGAGGAGGTTCCAAAGCGTGGCTTCGGGAAAAATCTCGTGGAAAGCCCCTGTCGCCGGTGGTATGGCGACAGGGGTGGCACTGATCAGCGAGATCAGCGGGGCATGATGGTGCTCGGTCACGTGGTAATGCTCCTAATGCTGGTGATTGCCAGCCATGGGCCATGGCCGGATGAGCGTGAAAGTTCCGACGGCCGCAGCAACCCAGTGTGTGATCGGCCCCAGGGGAGGATCTCAAAGACATCGAGCCGCTGCCGAAGCCTTGGCACTGCCAGCTGGGCCGGGAGCCGGCGTCATTACTTCAGTGTCCGGCAAGGCTTGCCTCCTCAGCATGAGCGCCGGAGCGCACGGCTTCGAGGAGCAGCCCAGGGCTTCCGAAGTTGCCCGATTTGAGAAGCAGTGCGATCGGGACGGGACCGGTGGTATAGATCCACGGTACGCCGGGGGCGATCTCAGATCCGATGGTGCCACCGCGGACGCTCAGGGCGGCCACCACCGCCCCGGACGTTTCACCCCCAGCGGTGACAAGGCGCCGAACACCGCGGTCAACGAGCCCGCGGGCAATCAAGCCCGTAGCTCCCTCTAGGATCTGGGCCGAGCGTTCGGTGCCCAGAATCTCCTGGGTTCGGCGCAGTTGATCCGGTTCCAGCGTGGAGTAGATGAGCGGACACGCGTCTACCGGCAGCGACGTGAACCAATCAAGCGCCGACGCCGCGAGCTGCCCCGCATCGGGCGTGCTGACGGCATCCAGGAACAAGGACGGTTCGCGGTCCCGCATGTAAGCGACCTGTTCCCGGGTCCGGGCCGAACAACTGCCCGCCAAGGCAACCGACCGGCTGGCACCGATCGGGTCGGCGCCGTGGCTCTGGGGAGTTTTCTTGGCTCCGGCCAGGGCACGGCCGAGTCCGCCAGCCAACCCGGCGGCACCGGTCAGCAGCACGTCGTCCCGGCAAGCGTCTCCAATGGTCTGAAGGTCGGTTGCGGAGATCGCATCGATAACGGCATAGCGGACCCCCGAGGCCGCGAGGTCATCGAGGCGCTCCCGGACTGCCCGGGCTCCAGCACTGACCGTTGCCTGACTAACAAGTTCAATGCGCCGCCCGGTTTGCGCCGACAGCAGGCGGACGACGTTGGAATCCGTCATGGGCGTAAGTGGGTGGTGACTCATTGGCGATTCCGCGAGGGGCTGGTCCCCGACGAAAAGGTTTCCCATGTACAGGGTGCGGCGATGCTCGGGTGAGGCCGGGGCCACCACCGTCAGTGCCGCCCCCTGTAAATCTGCCAGGGCGTCGGCAACCTGGCCGATATTTCCTTCGGGCTTGGAATCGAAGGTGGAACAGTACTTGAAATAGAGCTGACTGGCACCGTGTTCCTTCAGCCAGGAGGCGGCGCGCACGGATTCGGTGACGGCGTCCTCGGCCGGAAGGGTCCTTGTTTTCAACGCAATGACGACGGCGTCATGGTACGGCAGGGCCGTATTCTCATCGGGTTGGCCGAAAAGGATGACGGTGGCCAGACCGGTCCGGCGGAAGGCGACGGCTACGTCGGTTCCACCGGTCACATCGTCGGCGATGACACCTATCACTGTTCTTCCTACCGTTCGGTGAAGCCTGGTCGGAGCAGGTCCTGATCCAGGAAGGGGCATTAGAAGGGCGTGCTTGTATGCCCAGAAGTCTCAAGCTTTTGCGTGCA
>NZ_JBNHGX010000012.1:0-24768 GCF_059091705.1 Arthrobacter sp. Ha26 | reverse complement strand
CGCCCAATCCTCCACTGTGATCACCCACCCAATCGTTTGGAACGGGTGGCTCAGTTTTCAACCGTCACAATGGCTCACTTTTCGACCGTCACCGACAGTGTTCGTCATCATCGCCCGTCCTTCCACAACCCCGGTTACATTTTGGAACCCCGGTCAAGATTGAGGTGCCCCGGGATCGGGACGGATCGTTCGAGCCGGTGATGGTGCCCAAAGCGAAAACGGCGTCTGGACGGGATCGACCAGATCGTCCTCTCGCTGTCCTTCCGCCATGCCGGCCGCCAGCACTGCGACGGGATCGTCAAGGCGCTTAAGCCGGTCTACACGGCCCCATCAGAGAAAGCAGCGAAGGACCGGTTCGCCGAGTTCACGGCCGAGTGGGGCCAACGGTATCCGGCCATCGTGCGGCTCTGGGAATCCTCCAGGGCTGAATTCGTGCCCTTCTTGGAGTACGACGTGGAGATCCGGCGGGTGATCTGCACGACGAACGCGATCGAGACGATCAACGCACGTTACCGAAGAGCGGTGAGGGCCCGCGGGCACTTTCCGAACGAAACCGCTGCCCTGAAATGCCTGTACCTGGTCACCAGATCTCTTGATCCCACCGGCGGCGGTCGGGCACGCCGGGTGATGAGGTGGAAGCCTGCGCTAAACGCGTTCGCGATTACCCTCGCGGGCCGGTTCGAAAGAACCACTCAATAGTGAAAACCGGCCGGACCCCACACACCGTTTATCGGACAGTCCCTTCGAGGTCGGGGGTGTCACTGCAAGGCCGCTCTGCGCTGGAGTCGCACTTCGCGGGGAATCATTGGAGAGGTTCGGTTCAGGTCTGGAAGTAAAAATGCGTGTGGGCGGCACACCGCTCGTTCAGTCGAGCGGCACAGTTGGGGCACGATGTGGTCGCCAGGTAAGCGTTTATGGACATCTCGCCTTTGCACACACCGCACAGAACTGCTGGCTCTGCCCACTCGTTCCTTGGCCATGTTTGGGCACGGTGGTCTGCCTCCTCCTCGTGACAGAGATGGCAGGGATAGTACAGAAGACAGCACTTGAACTTTATGGCTATCACATCTACGTCGGTGTGATAGTGAATGCAGCGGGTTTGGTCGTCTACGGTTTCCCCGAAGATTCTCATAGCCATGATCCGGCCTCGCTTACTTCACGCGGCGCACGAGGATGTCCGGGAAGGCCCTATGGGCGGCCACCGCGGCAGCGGATGCCACTGCGTCCTTCAGGATGTCGCCCGGGTAGAAGATGAGGTCACTGGCGAAGGCAGCCTGCCATGACAGCTTGAGGTTGACCATCATGCCGAGCACGCCGAGCAGGTGCGATGCGACCACGGTGACCACGACCGCGGCGAGGAAGAACCAAAGGCCGCGCCGCTTGGCGGGGAGGCGCCGGATGATTTGCTCGGCGGCTATGCCAACGAGCAGAGCGGCGAGGAGGAATCCCACGATGTATCCGGCGGATCCGCCGGCGAGGACGGCCAGGCCCGCCCGGCCGCCCGAGAAGATCGGCAGCCCGGCGAACGCAAGGAGTAGGTAGAGGGCCACCGCTGCGGCGGCCCGTGATCCGCCCAGGACGAGGCCTGTAACCATGATAGCGAGGGTCTGCAGCGTGATTGGCACCCCCAAGCCGCCGACGGGAATGCCTGGGACGATCGCCGAGGCTGCGATCAACGCGGCGAACACGGAGATAAGGGCCAGCGGCTGCGCAGCCCACAATGGACGCGGCGTGCGGCGGCTGTTCTGGGCAGGGCGGGGCGGTGCCGAGGTCGAGGTCGTCTGGTGGCTCATGGTTCCTCTTGTGAATAGTGGTGGGGTCCTCCGAAGAAGGCTACAGAGACCTCTCTACGGTCATTTTGTAGCGAAGCCACGACTGCGCCCACGATCTATGGATCAATTGCCACAAACCAGCGATTTGCCTTGCAGGGCTCTCGTCCATGGCCTGACGCGCAAAGGTGTCCGCGTCGAGTTCGTGAAGGAAAGCCTGCTCTTCACCGGCGAGGACTCCCCCATGGGCAACCTGATGCTCTCCGTCATGGGCGCCTTCGCCCAGTTACAACGCTCCCTGATCAGGGAACGGCAGCGGGAAGGAATTGGCCTGGCGAAGCAGCGCGGAGCTTGAAAGGCCGGAAAAATCCCCCGACCCCGAAGGGGCAACCGAACTCGTGAATCGCGCTGAGAACGGTTCCGAAAGCCGTCCTGGCCCACGCTACGGCATCAGCCTGAAACGGCCTATCAGTACCTCCGTCAGCCCGGGGCCACCTGGCTTGCGCAGGCGAGAATCCTTGATCAGGGGCCCGGACGGGAGTTCGCAGTCTTAGCGCTGGCATGAGAGCGTGTGTGGCCGTCTGCCAGGAGTTCTCTGCCAGTTCCCCGCCTCGCCAGGCTGAGCGTGGGCTTGGCGCAGCAGCAGTAAGGCGCCAAGCATGGGGCGTCGTTCACCGGAGGTGAAGGAGATCCGCGGCACTTGGCAGAGAGCACGGTTGCCGACTGGCAGGTAACTATGAAGCTGGGGCTCCGCCTCGAGGAGCAGTGACTCACAAGGATGACCGTCAGAAAGGCCGCGCAACGTCCTTGTGCGGCCTTTCTGGTTACAAGGAACAGTAGCCTTCTGCTGGATTGCCGTCCTCAGGTTGGACTTCGGTTCATCTCGGCCTAGTTCCTGCGACCATGCTCCCGCCGCCTACATTCAAACGCGGGATGAAGATTCCGTGAACCTGACGCGGCTTAGGAATGCTCGCTCCGGTGACTCTGATCTGTCTACAGCTGGGGGCAATTCGGGGTTATCCACGGCTGGGGTATTGAGGGAGCCAACGAGGTAGCTGCCTGGCAGCAGTAGCGGTGGATGGCCCATGATAATTGTCCCGGGTGTGGGCGGTTGGACCGCTTCTCCATGGATCACAGCTTCCAGCCCGTCGTTTCGGAGGGCCAAGCACGGAATCTGTTAGGTCCACCTGTGCGCAACCTGGGGCACCTTTCAGAAGTATGAAGTGCACGCGTCGGCTTTGGTTCCCTGGGTTCAATGCTCTGCAGCAGGAGGAGTCTTCTGTGGTGCTTCGGAAGACATGGGCCTGTCCCGTGTGTGCTGTGCCCAGCCGGCGTGCAGGTAGGTCGGCTGGCCCGCGAGCCATGTTCCGAGGACTTCAATGTCACCGAGGTGGTTCTGGTGGATCTGGAAGGGGTCAGCTGAGAGTAGGGTCATGTCTGCGTGCATCCCAGGCCGTAGCTGTCCCCATTCATCCTCGGCAAAGGCCTGGTGGGAAACGCCGGAAGTGTAGGCTGCCAGTGCTGTTGCGACATCCACCCGCTCTGTAGGGATCCAGCCGCCGGCGGGAAGCCTGTCTGTTGTCTGTCGTGTTACAGCAGTGGCCAGCCCTGGAAGGGGATGATGTCCTGTGACTGGCCAGTCGCTACCGAAGGAGAGCGGGATGCCGGCTTTCGCCAGTGACGCTATCGGATACTGATGTTCAGCCCGGGGGGAGCCGAGCCGGGGGATGGTCAGTAACTGCATGACGTCGTCGGAACATGCCCATAATGGTTCGAAGTTGGCTACCACGCCTAGTTTTGCCAGACGGGGTATGTCGTCCGGGTTGACGACCTGAAGGTGGGCGATCACTGGCCTGCGGTCGCGGGGTCCGGTTCGTCGTTCCAAAACTTCCAGGGCGTCCAGGGCCATCTGGACGGCCGCGTCCCCTATCGCGTGCAGATGGAGCTGGTATCCGAGTGAGTCGAACCTGGCCATTGCCTCCTGCAGTTCGTCAGGCAGCCAATTGGGCAGTCCCAGCTCGCCGGGTGCGTCCTCATAGGGGTCGAGCATGAATGCCGTGCGGCTTTCGATGATCCCGTCGAGAAAAAATTTGACGGTGTTGGCGGTCAGCATGTGGCTGGCAAGTTCCCGGACGCGGTGGCGCGCCGCATCGAATAGGGCGGGTTGATCTGCCCAGCCCAGTGGGTCTGCGCGGAACGCGAGATTGACTCTGGTGCTCAAGGCACCGGAGCTCGCAGCGGTCAGGTAGGCGGGAACATCATCAGGTTCAACCCAGGCATCCTGTACCCAGGTCACGCCTGCTGCTGCGAATCGTGCGGTGGCGGACCTCAGCGCCTCGACGCGGTCTTCCAGACTGTAGCCGGGGGCAACCTTGAGGACGAGGTCGATCGCGCCGGCCTCCATCAAAGTACCTCGGGGGGAACCGTCATCGCGCCGCGCGATCCTGCCCAGCGCTGGTTCCGGAGTGTCACGGTCTATACCGGCGGCGCGAAGTGCGGCAGAGTTCACCCAGACGGTGTGATAGTCCCAGGACTTCAGCGCAACGGGACGATCGGGTACCGCGTCATCGAGCCATGTGGCGTCGAAGATCCCCTCTGGGGCGAGCGTTGCATCGTAACTGGCACCAAGTATCCAGTCCTGCTCGGGATGCGCGCTGGCCCAAACTCTCACGGCTTCCACAATGTCGGGCACTGATGTGCAGGAACGTATGCTTGGGCCCATCTCTTCCAGCCCGCCAAACAGGGGATGGGCATGGCCGTCCGCGAATGAGGGCGAAAGGTAGCCGCCGCCAAGATCAATGGTTTCAACGGCCGGCGATGCGAGGGTCAGTGCTTCAGCGCCGACAGCGACGATGATGCCGTCTTGAACGGCAAGCGCCGACAGATGATGGGTCTCCTCAGATTGCTGGCGGAGTCCACCATGAGATGGCGCGATGGTGCCGTTGATAAAGAGCTTCAGTGTCATGGGAAGGCTTCTTCTTACTGGTGTTTACAAGCACCCGTCGTTGGCGGAGTTAGGCGTCCTCGAGTTGCAGGTGGGGTGTGGGCCGGCGGAATCCGTGGGTAAGGAAGGCCAGATATGCCAGACCGAGGCCAGCCCACGAGAGGCCCAGCGAAAATGACAGTCCGCTCAGGCTTGTCCACAGCCAAACCGTCAGTACAAGACCGATTCCGGGCAGCAATAGATTGTTGAGTGCTCCCTTCAGGCCCCGCTCCTTTTGCTTGATGAAGTAGTGCTTGATGACGGAGAGGTTGACCGCAGAGAAAGCCACGAGAGCGCCGAAGCTGATGAGCGAGGAGACCGTCGCCAGGTCGAGGACCAGGGAAAGCAGGGCGACAGCTGAGGTCAGGAGGATCGGAAGTACCGGCGTGCGCCAGCGCGGGTGGAGGCGTCCAAGGACTTGGGGAAGGACGCCGCTTTGTCCCATGGAGTAGATGATGCGCGAAACCGAAGCCTGGGAGGTCAGGGCAGATCCGAGGCTTCCTGCGATGTAAGCAGAAGTGAAGAACGCAACTAAAAGGTTTCCCCCGGCAGTGGCAACAACTTCGATGGCCGCGGAGTCCGGGTTGGAGAACGTGCCGACAGGAAGCAGGAGGTGACTGATGTACGCCAGGCCCAGGAAAATCAGCCCGGCGACGACCGTAGTGATGATGATGGCTTGTGGGATGCTCCTCTGCGGGTTTTTGGCTTCTTCTGCGAAGGTCGAGATAGCGTCGAAACCTAGGTAGGACAGGCAAAGGATGGCCGCGCCGGCAAGGATAGGGGACAAGCCCTCAGCTCCCTCGACTCCCGTGAAGGGGGCAAGGAGATCAACCCGGCCAGATCCAGTAACGGAAACGCAGGCGAGGATGACGAACAAGACGATGAACAGACCCTGCAGTCCCACAACGACGTAGTTGCTTCTGGTCACCGCTGTGATTCCGACAATGTTGAGCAGGGTTATCATCAGGACGGAGGCGCAGATGAAAAGCCAGGCGGGGACGGCCGGGAAGGCTGCGTTTAGGTAGATGCCGATCAGCAGGTAGTTAATCATCGGCAGGAGCAGATAATCGAGCAGCAGCGACCAGCCGGCCATGAAGCCCAGACCAGGGCTAAAGGATCTTGTGACGTAGGTGTAGGCGGAGCCTGCGAACGGGAAAGCCTTGGCCATCCGTCCATAAGAACGGGCAGTGAAGAGCATGACCGCCAAAGCTGCCGCGTAAGCCGCGGAGAGCCGCCCGCCTGTCAGCTCTACGACGATGCCGTAAGTGCTGAAAATCGTCAAAGGCACCATGTAGACGAGGCCCAGTAATACCAGCGTGGGAACCCCGAGCACACGGCGCAAACCGCTGCCCGTTTCCTTAGCCGCTGGACTTGGGCTGTTCCCTGCGAGGGGAGTGTGGGTATCGGAAGTGGAGCTCATGATGGTTCCTAAAGAGTCGGGCCTCGGAAGCCGGCCGGTAAGCGCAGGTGCGGGGAAAGCTCGAATGCGCAAGGGAAAGCGTGAGGAAAGGTGTCGTCCTCGACTACCTCCCGCATACGGTTCCAACTCTTAGTCGGTCCGCTTGTCGCATCCATAAATGAATGTGGTTCATTTAGTAAATCAGTGACGTCAGTCACTCGTCAAGCGGCTGGAGTGCTCTTCCGCCGCCGCGCACCAGCCCGCGGGGGCAGCGTTGGAGCAGTAGAAGGTGTCCTCGTTCGCCTGGGCGACCTCCGCCCGGGTATCGCCCCTTACCGCGGAGGCGCAGGGTTCAGTATCGGGTTCAGTCTTGATCGGCGCAGTCTTCGCATGAGCGGCTGCAGCCTCCAGCCACCGCAACCAAAAACTCAATGACATCGGAACAGAAGTCATCGCCCACCCCGATGTAAGCACCGACAACTCGCTGCCCTTCGGCGACTGAAACCCGCCCAGAAAGCCCTCTTCAGGGGCACCCCCCTGCCCATTTTCAAGGGCCGATAATGAAGATTATGTAAGGCTGCGGCTAATAGGGGTCCCCAAGAAGCCTCATAGCGGCACCCTAAGCCGGCACTCCGCACCTTCATCAGTCGCAGCGTTCAGGCCTATGCTGGCGCGCGGCAGCAATCGGGCCCCGTTCCTTGTGATTGGCGAAGCTCCGGTCAAATAGCGGTTGACCGGAGCTTCGGTCCATTATGTGCGCCCGAACCTGAGGATTCCCTGTGAGCGAGGGCGTTGGTTCTGGTTGGCCAACCTTCCTACCAACTGAAGGTGGTTCAGCTAAAACCACTTCTAGCAGCTTATGAAGGTGCTCCCGAAAGCAGCCCAAGGGCTTTTCCTGCGAGCATGGTAAGAATTTCCCGCTCGTTTCTGTGTAGGAGCCTAGCCGGGCGGCCTCAATTCCCCAATGCACCCGCGAAATCCAAACAGGGACCTAGGGCGGCTCCCCGACCCTACTTTCACCCCGCCCTCTGAGCCGGCGTTCCGGTAGTGCGGCGGCCACTCCGACGGTCGCGTTATGTCAAGGGGTTGCCTTGGCAACCTCCCACCGGCTGCAAAAAATCTTTCTGTAGAGGTGCTCGCCAAAAAATTATCATTTGCCTAATGCTCTGGCTGGCTTTGGCTTCAAAACGTTCTGCTCGAAGGACGCCCTGAAACTCTGGCGGAGTTGCTCTCTCTTGAAGGTGAAAAGACGGCTTTCGAGATCAGAAATATAACGCCGCAATCGCGATTGATCATCGGGCGAATGGGAACCGATCGAATAGGAAACCATGCATAGCAACTTAACCGCTCGAGCCATTACCTTCGTATTTCTGTGCTTACTCGACACTTGTTCGAGTTGCTTAACCCATCCTTGGGGTTGGACGTCCAAAAGGAACACGGAAGCGCCTAACGCGGCGTCGGGATCATTGGCAAAGTCCGGGTCTGCTATCGCTTCTGCCAAGGCTGGCACAAGACGGGTAGTGCTAAGTGAACTAGCCATACCCCCGTGGATAATCATGACTGGAGAGTAACCTGTCAGGGTGTTGACGAACCTTTCTCGCCGTTCTTCAGATACATGGAATGATGCAGCCACTTTCTCAATGGTCCTTCGAGCCGCTTCAACGAGCTCTGCGGAGTCTGCAAAAAGAGACCCGAGTTTCGCCCAGCCTTGGAGTACCTGAACCAAGACCTCACGTTTCAGGGAGGGATCAGCGATCAGGATGGAATCTCTGAGAGCTGTTGAAACGACATCCAGGGCTGTTGAGTAGCGATAAAAGTCGGGAAGATCTTCGGGCAATGTGAGCGGAGATCCCTCGTTGCGCTGGCGAGGAAACGCTTCAAGATCGTCCGGCGCGTCCGGTGAATAATCGTTGTCGCCATCTGAAAGCTCACGTTCTACAAACGCGCCCTCAATCCGTTCCAACCTCTCCTCCAGATCTTCGGGAGCCTCAATTGTTTTAACTGGCTCGTGGATCGAGCGTGAGTTGCCTACGCCGTCATCCATTGCCGTGAAGAATTCACTAAGCCGTGTCAGGAGATCGATGTCTGACCGCTCGAGGGACGGATAGTGCTTCAATACGGGTGCGAAAAGGAGCGGATCGGCCAGGAGGTAGTCCCGAAAGGACTTATCTTTGGTTGCAGCCTTTGCGGCAAAGATGAACAGGTAGCTGCTGTGAGAAAAAAAGATGCGGCCAGCATCGTGGGAAAGGACCTTGCGCCTACGCAGATTTTGTAGCAGGTCCGCAGCAGACTCCGGAATACCGCGATCACTGAAATAACTACTTATACGACTAACAACTTCTGCTTCCGGGAGTGACCCGGCTTCACTTCGTATAAAGAATTCGGCAAGATCAGAGAGAACAGCAGATCGCAGGTCAGAATCCATTCCCCATCTTGAGTCTTCGGCAATATCCCCTCGACCAATGAGCTGATTCAGATACAGATCCAATAAAGTCGTGTGCGAGCTATTAGGTCCAACAACGTGACCCGCAGTGAGAACGGAGATTAGGAGCGAAACTGTAAACGGAGTCCGAGGAAGGTGCTGCTGCTTTAGGATGCTAACCACGTTGTCTTCAATGGTTTGGGAGCGCGACGGTTCGGCAAGACTTACCAAATCACGAATGTCAGACCTCGAGAGTTCTCCGACATAACGCACAGTGTGCTGTAAACCGACGCCTCCTAGGAGCTTAGCAAGCTCGCCTTCGAACCCTTCCTTGCAGCTTAGGAAGACGGGCGTTCCCAACTCGGACATGCGCACGAGTTCTTCTATTGTCTGCTCAACAATACGAGACGAGAAGGGATGCACATCATCAATACCAACGATGAGCTTCGGCAGCGGGGCGCCCTTGCTCATAGCGGCACCGGTCTCTCGCACTCGATTCCGCAACGCGTTGGTCAGCGGTTTTCCTCCACGATTCAACTCGGAGAATTCCACGAGAACCGGAGCGGATCCCAACGTCGTCTTGGATGCCTCCTCCAATAGCCAATATAGAGCGGTGGTTCGGCCCGAACCTTCTGGGCCAGCGACTATGGTTATGCCCTGGGTTGCGGCTACCTCTCGGGGATCACACCGCTCAAGCTGCTCTGAGGTGAAGCCTTCTTCATCCTGTGATTCTTTTGACGCCTGGAATTGTTCGTTTGAGAGCGGCAACAATACGGGCGGCGCGACCAGTTGGCCGAGCGTGCGCTCGTCCAAGTCGTCGAATTTTTCGCAGACGATCGAAAGATCACGAACACGAGCGGTGAGAATGTCCCGCGCGAGTTCCACATGGTTTCGCCGAAGGACCACCGCAGAGTCATCTGCGTGGAAGCGCTCCAAGAAGCCCGGGAGATCTGCCCACGTTGAACCGTAGCTCACGGGTGTGATGTGGTCAGAGCCATGAACTCGGTTCAGACCCTCCAGCTCGGAGTCTCTACAGAGCCGAAAGTGGGGAACATTAGAAGCTTCAAACGTCTGCTTGTGCCACGCAAGCAGACGGGAAAAGTTGGGATCGTCCAAGCCATCTCCAACGCCGACGTACACCAGCGATGTCACCGACGAGGCCGCTTGCTGAAGCGCCTGCAAGGGAGCTGACTGAAGAACGCGGGTGTAATCCGCCTCGGACAAAACCACAGAGTCGCTCTCACTCCAGACGCCGTGCAAGTGACCGACTTGAGTAGACGTTCGTGACAGTACCTTCTGCATGCCTGAGGGGTTAGTCCAACATGCGGTTTGCCGCCCGGTTGCCTGCTCTATCAGGGTGTCATAGTTCGTTGTCAAAATGGGGCACCGCAGTTTGTCCAGGGCAACTGCCCAACTTGTATCAGATAAGGGCAGTGCGCCTATGGTCTTCGCAAACCAATTGTGCTTGCCTTGCCCACCCAGCTCGCCAATTTTGTTAGCGATGAGGCTGGCGGCAGAAATGAGCATGTTGGTATCGCCCTCCTCCAGGGCAGACGACAAGACCATCTCAACTGTTGACTTCCAATTTGAGCCCGCCTGAGTGTGTTCCATCGCCCAGTCAATGCTTTGTCGGAGGAAACCAACCCAGTTTGCACCAGGAGCGTTACTGGAACAGGACATGGAGAGCCCGGTGCCAACAATTAGAGTCGCTCGATTCTCGGAAAAAGCAGATTCCAGCCCCGATTTGCTCGCTTCCGCGTCGATCATGGATTAGTCCCCATCTTCATTTGAAGGCCCACGCTGACGGGAAGACCCCCGGTAGCCAGCACTAGATCATATCCATCGGATCCTGCGACCAAGCGCTATATGCCCCTGCGAGCTGCCCTTTAACGAGGGATGTGAGCTAGACGGACGGATCCCCCTCCACAACGATGGAGTAGGCTCGCTGTCGCCGTTGGGGCCCTTGGAAAGCAAGCATTTGATGACATGGGGTGGTGACTTGACGGAATATCCATTATCGGCTCTTCAGGTCTGGAAGCGGAAGTGGCTATGAAAGCTCCCGCCTTGAGGGCGAATCCATGGTTTTTCAGCGGAATCTCTGCGTGCCCGTGCAAGATAGTTACTGCCCTGATGCTGAAGCGCTGCAGTTGCCTGGCGCAGGACATTTCGGGCGTATGGTGCATGAGTCCACGCACAAGAACCAGGCATGGACTTGAAAACAACATCATAAGCATGCTTATTATGTGGATAGCGGCGTGCGAACGGCTGCCAACCAGCGGAGGAGACACCGTGGGATTGGGCGACAAGATTGAAAACGCTGCCGAGAAGGCCGGCGGTAAGGGAAAGGAAGCAGCCGGCGCTGCCACGGGCGATGAAAGCCTGCGGACCGAGGGCCAGACCGACCAGGCCAAAGGCGATCTGAAGCAGGCCGGCGAGAAGGTCAAGGACGCTTTCAAGAAGGACTGACCACACCACGGCGAAGGACGCGCTCAGCGAACGGGGAGCGTCCTTTTGCTTGCCCGCAATAGCAGCGAGCAGGAATGGTCACTCGCCGTTTCCGCCCTGTCAGCCGGAAGGCCTGGGTCTCCCCCGCCGCAGGTAAATGCCTTGGCCGGATGCGGGTACCCGCCACCGCCACCCGGGTGCCCTTCAGCCTGCGGCCCTACCGTGGACAGCGGAGCCGGTGGCGAAGGTGTACGGCTGAGACCACGTGCATCTCCCCCAGCCGCCGCCGGCCCCAACCTTTTGCTGGCGACAGCAGCTCTGGCGGTACTCCTCCTGGAGCTGCCGGTCAGGTGCGAAGGATTCTGATCCCTTCCCTGTGGTCGAAGGCACGGCGGCCCCGGCCTCCGTGATCCACTATCCAGATCACTTCTGAGCTGACGGTCTTGGCGTCTACGATGCCCGGCGATTCATCTTCATTGGCTTCGATGACGACTACCTCGTCACCTGGTTCCAACTTTTTCCAGTTTTGTTTGTGCTTTTTTGTCTTCATGGTCGTCCTTTCGGCAAAGTACGGCGGGCGTCGGCACGTCTGTGAGCCAAATTTGGAAGGTCGGCGGAAGCGGGCACGGTATCTGTGCCGGCCCGCTTCCGCCGTGGTTAGAATCGGTACAGTTTTTCGGGGTTGTCTACCAGGATGCGTTTCCGGTCCCGGTGGTTGGGCACCCAGCAGGCGAACATGTCGAGCATGGCTGCATCGTCGGGCATTGGCACTTCGCCCCGGGACGCGGTGGGGTGTGGCCAGTCGGTGCCCCAGACCATGCGTTCTGGGGCGTGGCGGGCAAAGGCTGCGCCGATGCCGGCGCGGTCGCTGTAGGACGGTGGTCCTACCTGGGACTCGTGGTAGACGCCGGAGAGCTTCACCCAAGTGCTGCCTTCATCCACGAGCCGGGTGACGGCGGCGTACGTGGGGTGGGATGTGCCGGCAGATCCTGGGATGCGGCCCATGTGGTCGATCACGAGGTCTGTGGGCAGGCCGGTGATGCGTTCGAGGTTTTCCAGTATGCCTTCTGCTGTCATGTGGATTTGTACGTGCCAGCCAAGGTCGGCGATGCGTGCTGCCAGTGGCCGGATCAATTCGGCTCCCGCCCCGCCGGGGCGGGTTAGGTTAAACCTGATACCCCGGATACCGGCCTCGTCCATCTCGCGCAGCTGGGAATCGGAGAAGCTGTCGTCGATGACGGCAACCCCTCGGGCGTGGTTGAATCCGAGCTGGCTGATGGCATCCAGTGTGACCCGGTTGTCGGTGCTGTAGTTGGACGGGGTGACCACGACGGTGCGTTTAGTACCGATCCGGCGTTGCAGAAGCCGGTAGTCATCGACCGTGGCCCGGGGCGGCGGGGTGGCAGTGGGCAGCGGATAGGGGAATCGCACCGGATCGTAAATGTGCATGTGGCAGTCCGTGGCCTGCCCGGGAACCCGGTAACTCGGCCGCCCTGTTCCCGCCGAGAATGGTGCCTCGCGAACGTCCGATGCGTGAACGGCGGTGGATCCGACTGCTGTCAGGGCAGCGCCCGCCAGCGCACCCTGGAGGATAGCTCGGCGGTTAATTGAGCCTGTGCTCCTGTTGAAATCGACAGCCTGTCGTGCGTTGTGAACCATGTGATCTCTCCCTTGAGATGGATAGCTGTTCTTACTGGCACGGCCCGTGCGGAGGATGTCCCCGCCCGGGCCGTGTGTCTTCAGATACTTGCGGCTTTCACTGCCACAACTGGGCAGTCGGCCTCGAGCAGAATGCGCTGGGCGGTACTTCCCAGGAAGAGCTTGCCGATCGGGCTGCGCCGCCGCAGCCCGATGACAATCAGGTCGGCCTGATACTCTTCTGCAGCATCGAGCACCTCGGCGGTGGCATGGTGGCCCCGAACCGGGTGGAGGATCACATGCCCGACGCCTTCTTTGTCGAGGCGTTGATCAATGTCATCCATTTCGGGCTCCCCGGCGTAAGGGGTATCGACCAGCGTGTAGCCCTTCGACGAGCTGATCACGACGAGCAGTTTGCCGTTGCTGTGTGCTTCCAAATGGCGTAGTCCAGCGTGGCGTTGCCCTCGGGTGTGGGGACGTAGCCAACAACAATGCTCATTCGTGCTCCTGATGCTTGTCAGTAATCCGGTGAGGTTGGTTTCTAGAAGCCGAGGTAGACGTGTTCGAGGTGTTTGACCTTGGGGGCTTCGGCGAAGTGCGGACCGACGAGCCCGCGCCATGTGGCGAAGGCTTCGGAGTTGCGGAACCCGACGGTGTGGTCCTCGAGCGTTGCCCAGGAAACGGTGAGGATGTACTCGAGCGGGGTCTCGATGGAGCGGTCCAGGCGGAGGCTCAGCGCGCCGGGTGCTTTCTGGAAGAGGGGCGCAGCTTCAGCAACTGCGTCCTCGAACGCCAGCGCGGCGCCGGGCTTGATGGTCAAGGTCGCTATCTCTTGGATCATGATGCTCCTGCTTCCGTGGCTGCCGGCTGGTTGGCCTGTTCTTCATCAATACGGGTGCGCTCGGTCGTGCCGGCCATGGTCCGGGTCGCGTCGATGGAGGCGTAGGTCCAGAGGATCTTCATCGGCTCGGTGTCCGAGGCGTTGCGGAACCGGTGGATGATGTTAGCTGGCACGAAGGTGGTGTCGTAGGTGTTCAGGTAGTGCTCGGTCCCGTCGATGTCCACATAGGCGGTGCCTTCGATGACGGCGACGGATTCGACGCAGTTGTGGGAGTGGTGGCCGATGGCGGCGCCCGGGTCGAAGGTGGTGATCCCGTTCAGGAACGTGGTGGCGCCCAGGTGGGCTCCGACCAGGGGAATGGTGGAGGCGCCGTTGCCGCGGTCTTTGCGGGGCAGTTGGGCCGGGCGCAGGATGACGGCGTCCACGGAACTGATGCTGGTGCAGATGTGCGTCATGAGGTTTCCTTAGTCGGCGACGGCGACGGCGGGCGTTGCGGCGGTTGCGGTGCCGGTCCAGAACGTCTTCATGTTGGTGAATTCCCGGATGCCGTAGGAACCGAGTTCTCGGCCATAACCGGAGTTTTTGATGCCGCCGAAGGGCAGGCGCGGATCGGAGGCGACCATGCCGTTGATGAACACGGCTCCCGCGTCGATCTTCGGCAGCAGCTCGGCCGTTGCCTTGTCGGTGTCCCGGGTCCAAAGTGCGGCGCCGAGGCCGAACTCGGTCTGGTTGGCCAGGTCGATGGCTTCCTCAGTGGAGGAGGCGCGGATGATGGCCGCGACCGGGCCAAAGGTTTCCTCGTCGAAGGCCGCCTGTCCGGGGCGGACGTGGTCGATGACGGTGGGCTCGTAGAAGTAGCCGGGCCCGTCAACGATGTTGCCGCCGAGGATGATCTTCCCGCCGTTTTCTGCTGTGCGGATAACTTGGTCATGGAGTTCGGCGCGGAGGTTTTCCCGGGCCATCGGGCCGATGGTGGTTGCCCGGTCGGTCGGGTCGCCGACGACGAGTTCGCGGGTGCGGGCCAGGAACTCTGCGACGAATTCATCGGCGATCTTTTCGTCGACGATGAAGCGCTTGGCGTTCACGCAGGACTGTCCGTTGTTGGTGAAGCGGGCCTTGACCGCGACCTTCGCCGCCGCCTTGATGTCAGCGTCGGCCAGGACAATGAAGGGGTCTGAGCCGCCGAGCTCCAGGACCTGCTTCTTCAGCGCCTTCCCGGCCTGGGCGGCAACGATCCGGCCGACCTGGGTGGAACCGGTCAGGGTGACCGCGGCGATCCGGTCATCGGCGATGAGACCGGCGACCCGGTCGGATTCGATCAGGACCGTGGCAAACAGGCCGGCGGGCAGCCCAGCCTTGTCCATTATTTCTTCCACGGCCAAGGCCGAGGCCGGGACGTTGTTCGCGTGCTTGAGGATCGCGCCGTTACCTGCGGCCAGGGCCGGAAGGGCAAAGCGGAAGAACTGCCAGAAGGGGTAGTTCCACGGCATGATGGCGAGCACGACACCGAGGGGGTCGAAGACTACTCCGGAGGAGGCGGCGTCTGATTCGATGATTTCCGGGGCGAGGAAGCGGGGTGCGTGCTCGGCGTAGTAGTCAGCCGTCTTGGCGCACTTTTCGATTTCCGCTTCGGCTTCGGTGATGGGCTTGCCCATTTCCAGGGTGATCAGGCGCGCGTAGTCGACTTTGCCTTCACGCAGGACCTTGGCGGTGTTGCGCAGGATCTGGACCCGGTCCTCGACCGGGACGGGCCGCCAGGCCTTCTGGGACTCGACGGCTGCGGTCAGGGCGCCATCCACCTGCTGCTCGGTATGCGCATCGAATGTCCGGATCTGTTCCCCGGTGACCGGGTTGATCGTGGAAATCATTTCGTCTGTTCCTTAGAAAGTAGGGCTTCTGCCGCATCCATCGCCGGGGCTGTCTAGAGGCAGCACCGGCGACGGATGGGGGTTTGATGTCGTTACGCGGACGCCTGGGAGACGCGCTCCCGCGGCAGGGCTGCGATGACTTCGTCGGCGAACGCGCGGGTGCCCAAGCTTCCGCCGATGTCTCCGGTGCGGGTCTGCGGGTTGGCCAGGACCGCTTCGACGGCAGCCTCAATGTCCGCTGCGGCAGCGATCAGCGCCAGGTTGTTGTCCCGGCGGCCACGCCAATCAAGCAGCATCGCAGCGGAGAGGATCAGCGAGGTGGGGTTGGCGATGCCCTGGTTGGCGATGTCCGGGGCCGAGCCGTGCTGGGCCTGCGCGACACCGATGTTGTCTCCGGCGTTCAGTGATCCGCCCAGTCCGAGGCTGCCGGAGAGTTCGGAGGCTTCGTCGGAAAGGATGTCGCCGAACATGTTGGTGGTCACGATGACATCGAAGGTGTGCGGGCGGCGGATCAGCAGGGCTGCTGCGGCGTCCACGATCAGCTCTTCGAGTTCGACGTCGGGGAACTCGGCGGCGACCTTGCGGACTTCGCGGAGGAACAGCCCGTCGGAAAGCTTGACGACGTTGGCCTTGTGGACGGCAGTGACCTTCTTGTTCCGGCCCTGGGCGATCTCAAACGCGGCGCGGGCGACCCGCTCGGAGGCCTTTGCAGTGACCTTGCGGACACTGAGGGCCATGTTCTCGTCCGGCATGAACTCGCCGGTCCCGGCGAACATATTGCGGTCCGAGTAGAAACCCTCGGTGTTTTCCCGGACGATGACCAGGTCCATGGGCGTGCGCAGGATGCTCAGGCCCTCACGGGAGCGGCAGGGCCGGACGTTGGCGAACAGCTCGAACTGCACCCGGAGCTCGCCGGAGGGGTTGAAGCCGCCTTCCTGCTTGGAGGGGTATTCGTAGTGGGAAACGGGGCCAAGAATGACCCCATCCACCTGGGGAATCCGGTCCATGACAGCTGCCGGAAGCGTGGTGCCCTGTTCGGCCAGGCTTTTGAGGCCGATGTCCTGGTGTTCGAATTCCAGCCCCAGGTTGTGTACCTGGTCAACGACTTTGAGGACATCAAGGGTGGTGTCGGTGATTTCCGGGCCGATGCCGTCACCAGGGAGTACGAGGATCTTCATGGGTGTGCCTTTCGGAAAGAATGCGGGAGCGGTCTAGTGGGTGATGCTGATGAGGATGAGTGCGCCGGCGACGGTGAGCCCACCGCCGATGCGGGTGGCGATCTGGGCGAAAGGCATGAGCTGCATCCTGTTGCTGGCGGTGAGGATGGCGATGTCACCCGCGCCGCCCATGCCGCTGTGGGTGCTGGCCACGATGCCGGCTTCAACCGGGTGCAGCTTCACCCAGCGGGCGGCGAAGAAGCCTCCGGCGACCATGGCCGTAACGGTGGTGATGATGGTGATCAGGTTTGCCGGAGCGAACCCTGCGATCAGGCTCTGCCAGGGGGTCTGGATGAGGCTGAAGCTGAACAGGATGGGGAAGGCGACCGCTGTCAGGGCAAACCGGTACACGACTTTGGACCCGGCCTGGATGCGGGGCGTTACCCCGTGGGCCAGGGCTAGCAGCACGGCAGCGAAGAGCATGACAACCGGGGCGGGCCAGGACAGGACGGTGAAGGCCAGGACGCCGAGGAGGTAGAGGGAGACGGCGACGATGCCGGCGGCAGCAACCGCCTTCAGGTCAAGGCCGGTCTTCTTTTCCTCGGCCGCAGCTTCGAGCAGGTCGCTGCCGCCGGGCTCAAGCTGACCGTTGCCGGTCAGCCGCGGGAATCGCTTGCCAACAAGGGCCAGGGCACCGGCGAGAATGACGGCGGTGAGGTTGCCGACCATGATCGGGGGCAGGACGCGGGCCAGCGCCTCGCCCTGGTCCATTCCCAGGATCTGGGAGTAGCCGATGGTCAGCGGGATCGCTCCCTCACCCACGCCGCCGGCCATGATCGGCACGACGGTGAAGAAGAAGGCGTCATGCAGGCCCAGGCCAAGGAGAGCGCCCATGCCGGTTCCTGCCACGACAGCCAGGACGCTGCCTGCCAGAAGCGGGACGAAGATCTTAAAGAAGCCCTTGATCAGGACGTGGCGGTCCATGCTCAGGATGCTGCCGACGATGACGGCGGCGATGAACAGGTTCAGGACCTTGCTGCTGGAGAAGAAGTCGCCAACGGCCTTTTTCATGGGCTCGGGAACCAGTCCCAGGTAACCCAGCAAGGACGGGATGAAGGTGACCAGGACGGCGCCTCCCCCGATATGGCGCAGCAGCGGGAGCCGGTTGCCGATCTCGCCCAGGGTGAAGGCAAACACCGCCGAGATGGCGATGACCATGGCCAGTTCACCGGTGACGCCCTTGGTGAGGGTAAAGGCGAAGAGCAGGACGATCAGGAGCAGGTAGAACGGAAGGGGAATGATCCCGATATCTGTATCCATGAGCTTCCACCACAGCGCCCTTCCCTTGGGAAGGGCGCCTGCGGTGGATTCAGGGGGTTGCAGTGCGGTCTTTGATTCTGGAGTAGACATCGTCGTCCTCGGGTCAGTGATTGACGGGGAAAGGGTTAGGAAGCAGCAGGGCCGAAGCCGAACAGTTCGGCGGGGTTGTCCACCAGGATCTGCTGGACGGTCTGGGGGGACTGGAGCCAGGAGACAAAGCTGCTGGTTTCAGCGATGTCGTCGATGTCCCGGAAGGGCTCGACGGTGGCCGCTCCCCTGCGCTTGCGGTCCGCTCCCCCGCCGGTGTGGGGCCAGTCGGAGGCCCAGACGAGGCGTTCGGGGCGGGTATCGATGAGATAGCGGATGATGGCCGGGAGGGCCGGTGAGGCTGCACCGCTGGCGGCGACGCGGTAGGGGGCCGAAAGCTTGACCCACACGTGCGGCAGGGAAAGGAGTTTCGCTACCTGCTCCAGCCCGGCCACGGCACCATCGTCACTGACTTTGATGCCACCGAAGTGATCCAGGATGACCGGCACCGGCGAGCCGGCAATGACGTCCTCGGCCCCTGCCAGCGACGCGGCGCTGCAGAAGAGCTCCACGGCGAGGCCGTAAGGCTCAGCACGGGCGATGAGCGCCTTCAGCGGTTCGCGGATGTCCGCTTTGCCGCTGTCGGGGTTTGATTTGACGTTCAGCCGCAGGCCGCGGACCCCGGCAGCGTGAAGAACCTCAAGTTCTCCGTCGCTGGTTTCAGGGCCAACGACAGCCACTCCCCTGGCCCGCGTTATGCCATGCAGCTTGAGGGCCGCCAGCAACGCCGAGTTGTCAGTGCCGTAGACGCTGGGCTGAACGAAAACGAAGCGCTCAAGTCCAATCCTGTTCCCGTACGCCTGCACATCCTCCAGAGCAGCCATGCCGGGCGTGTAATCACGATCGTCCGCGTAGGCGAACCACGCAGGATCAAACACATGCACGTGGGTATCAATGGCCCCTACGGGCACTACGCGGTGAATCACATCGGACATGGGCTACTTCCTCACTGCTCTGTGTGGCGGACGTCGGTGACGAACACAACAAGCATGACAACAATGCTGGTTTTTTGCAATCGAAAAAACCAGCAACCGGTTTTTGGGTTGGTAAAATACCAGTTGGACCCTGAGGTCATCCGGCCGCCCGGTACGGTGGAGAAAGAATTGACCGCAGCAAAGGAGTGCAGGTGCCAGCTAGTGCTGCCGGAAGTACAGAACTGACTTCCATGATTGAAACCGAGATCCGCACCTACCTCCGAGACGAGAGCCCGTCGGTAGGCGAACGGCTGACTGAGCGCTTCCTGGCCGACCGCCTCCGGGTGTCGAGGTCCCCTATCCGGAAGGCGCTGCAGGAGCTGCAGCGGGAGGGAACGCTCACCCGGACAGAGACGGGTGGCTATGTGGTTGCCAGGACGGGCCAGGACATCCTCCTGCCTGAAGCCGCCACCGAACCGGCCGACGACAGCGCCTACATGAAAATCGCCGCCGACCGCCTCAACGGAGTGTTGCCCGAAAGAGTGACCGAAAACGGGCTGATGCGCCGCTATGACCTCACCCGAGGCCAGGTCAGCCAGCTCCTGCTCCGGATCTCAGCCGAGGGGTGGATCGCCCCCCTTCCAGGTTACGGCTGGGAGTTCCTCCCGGTCCTTACGTCGGTAAAGTCCTACCGGGACAGCTACCACTTCCGCCTTGTCGTCGAGCCCGCCGCCATCCTGGAGGACACCTTTGTCCTGGATCGGGAGGCTGTGCGCGAACGAATGCGGGAACAACAGGAGCTGGTCGACGGCAGGATCTGGACAATCTCAGGGTCGGAACTGTTCGATCTCAACACCCGCTTCCATGAGACCGTTGCCCAGTGCAGCAACAATGACTTCTTTATCGAGAGCCTGGCGCGCATCAACCGCCTGCGGCGGCTGATCGAGTACCGTCAGGCACTGGTCCCCGAACGCGCCGTGGTCCGATGTGGCGAGCACGTCGAACTGGCCCGGCTGCTCCTCCAAGGCGAGCTCAAAGAAGCTTCCACCCACCTGCGCACGCACCTCTCCACCGTCGGCAGCGAAAAATCCCGGTAGATACAGCCGTGAACGACGCCGGAAGGCTCTAACTCCGGCCGCAGCCTTACCCCCGGCGTTGGGCCGAACGTCGACGCAAGCTTGGCCCCTTCATCGGCTGATCCGCGGAGCCGCGCGACGGTCGGGGGCCTCGTCATCCCGCAGGCCGCAGAACAAGCCGCCGCGGCGCCGCTCCGCCGCGCCCCGCTTGCGTGCATTACGACGCTGTACCGCGTCCCCTCGGAGAACCGTGACTGCCCGGTGGCGAACCATCACCCCAGCAGAGGCGACGCGGATGCCGTCGAACGCTACCGCACCCCGGCCCCACCCCCTTGGTATTTCGCCTGAGCAAAAACCGGATGCTGGTCTTTTAGCTTGTAAAAAACCAAGCTTCTTGTCATGCTGTGTTGTGTTCGTCACGGACGATAACCAAGAAAGCGGGAAGTCAATGAAGATCAGTTCCCTCGACGCCGGCAGTTCCTCGCCGGTTCTACAGCAGCCATCGCCGCCGCGATGAAGTACTGAAAAAACTTTTGATCTAGTGGTTGACTGGTCGACCACTTAGCCCCATGATTGTGTGAGCAGCCTCATTGGCTGACTAGAGTCACGGAAGACATTCAAGACCAGCCGTGCAGCCTCAAGGGAGAGAAGCAATGACTGAATTCAAGACGGCCCCGCCTTCCGGGCCCCGTCGTCGGGTAGTAATGACCGCCGGCGCTGCTGCCATCGCCGCCCTGATGGGACTCACCGCCTGTGGAGGTGGATCCGGCCAGGCCCAGACGCCTGCACCGGAGAACTCCATTGCCGTGGGTGATTACCCGGACTATTACCCGGCCGATTACAAGGACCTGGTCGCCGCCGCCGAAAAAGAGGGCGGCGAGCTGACCATTTACTCCAACACTGACCAGGAAAACTGGGACCCGGTACTGCGGGACTTCAAGAAAAAGTATCCTTTCGTCACGAAAATTTCGGCCAACAATCTGGACAGTGACGAGGTCTTCCAGAAGGCCTTGAGCGAAAAGGCGACCGGCGGATCCAAAGCTGATATTTTTGCCTCCAGTGCAGCGGGTGCCTGGGCTGACTTTGCTGCCCGTGAAGGGATGCTTGCCGACTACACTTCTCCGGAACTGGCCAAGCTTCCGAAATTCGCCTCGTTGCTTCCCGGTGTGGTAGCCATGTCGGCTGACCCTCAGACCATTGCCTACAACACGTCCCTGCTGACCGAGAAGCCTGACAGCCTGGAGGCCCTGGCCGCGCAGATTAAGGCCAAGCCTGGTGACTTCGAAAACATGATCGGTGTCAGGGACCCAAAGGGGGCCTTCGGGTTCACCATGTTCTATAACCTGACCCAGGCGCGCCCCAAGGCGTGGGATTCGCTGGCTACCATTCTTTCAGCCGCACGTCCTGAAACGTCCTCTGGCACTCTTTCCGAAAAGGTCCTGGCGGGCGAGTACCAGGCCGGCGTCCTGGTGACGGCTGCGCCTGCCTTCCCGGTCGTGAAGAACAGCAACGGCCTGTTCGATATAGCCCTTCCGAAAGACGGAACCGTCGTTATCCCTCGCGGGCTGGGTGTTTCCGCCGACGCACCGCACCCGGCCACGGCAAAGCTGTTTGAAGACTTTGTGATTTCGCAGGAGGGACAACAGGCAGTACTGGAGGGCGGCCTCTCGTCCTACCGCGAGGGCGTCAAGTCGGTCCAGTTCGCCCTCACTTACCAGGATGTCGTGGCAGAGGTCGGCGACAACATCATCGTGGCCCCCTACGAGACTGTCCCGGCGGACAAGGTGAAGGAATTCACTGACCGCTGGCAGAGCCTCCTCAAGTAGCACCTGGTGCAAGGATCTGGAACAAAAATCATGAAAACACTCCCCGAGGTCGCTACTGCTCCGGCGGAAGCCCCTTCGCGAACTGACTACCCGGCTCCGAAGTACCGCAAGGTCCTGGGCGCCGACCGCAGCCAGCTGCTTTTCTGGGCCACCATCGTTATTCTGGCGTTCCTGGTCCTTGCACCTGTGGTCCCCACGCTCTACCAGTCGGTGCTGGACCGCCCTCTGTACGAGGAGGGCGGTCTGTTCACCATGAAGAACTTCAGCCGGCTCTTCACCGAGGCCGGCTTCGGAATGGTGGCGTTGAACACGCTGCTCTTTGCTGTGATGACGACGGTGATGACGCTGCTGATCGCCGTGCCGATGGCTATCGTGGTCATCCGCACCAACATCCCGGGCCGGAAGTTCTTCGGTGCGGCCATGCAGTGGCCGTTCTTCATCTCTTCCCTGATCCTGGGCTTCGGCTGGATCACCATGTATGGGCCCGCAGGTTTCGCCAGCGTCCAGGTCAAGCGGATGTTGGGGTTCCTGCCGTGGGACCTCTACACGCTCCAGGGTATGGCGATCACTGAAGCGGTGGCTCTGGCCCCGATAGCGTACGTCTTTTGCGCCAATGCCCTGCGCAATTCCGACGCTTCCCTTGAGAGCGCTGCCCAGACCGTGGGCGCCGGACCGTTCCGGATCCTGTGGTCCGTGATTATCCCGATGCTGCGCCCGCCCATGGTTTACAGCTCGGTTCTGGTCTTCAGCATGTCCATCGAAACCCTCTCCATCCCGCTGCTCTACGGCCAGCCTGTAGGAATCACCGTCTTCGCGACCTTCCTGTACAAGAATGGCCTCCAGTCCATCGACCCTGATTACGGCATCCTGGGCGCGGCATCGGTGATCATCCTTCTGGTGACTATCCTGCTCGTCGCCGTCCAGGCCAAGCTGCTCAAGGACGCCAAGCGCTTCGTTTCCGTCCGCGGCAAGGCCACCCGTCCGCGGCTGCTGGAACTGGGTTGGGTCAAATGGCTCGCCGTTGCCTTTATCAGCATTTACGTGGTCATCGGCGCTCTGGTCCCGATCCTGGGTCTGGTCATGCGCTCCTTCACCAAGGTCTTCACTCCGCTGCAGAACCCGCTGTTGTCCCTGACGATGGGCAACTACCAGCGCATCTTCGAATTCCCCGTCTATGTGAACTCGATCCGCAACAGCCTCATCGTTGCCCTGGTCGGAGCGGTGCTGGTCAGCACGCTGGCCGTCGTCGCGGTCGTTGTTTCAAAACGCTCAACGTTCCGCTACCGCAAGGTCATCGAGTACCTGGCGCTGGCCCCGCAGGCCATGCCGGGCCTGATTATCGGCATCGGGCTGTTCTGGGCGTTCGCGTTTCTGCCGTTCAACATGGGTTCCCTGGTTCAGGGCACCATCTGGGCCATCATCATCGGCTTCGGCCTCCGCGCACTGCCCAGCGCCTTCGGCTCCATCTCACCGGCGGTAATGCAGATCGGCGAAGAACTGGACAACGCGGCCCGCGTCAACGGCGCCGACTGGATCAAGATGTTCACCCGTGTTCTTGCGAAGCTCCTCACCCCAGCGTTCGTCGCCGCTATGGTCCTGACCTTCGTGGTGATGATGAAGGAATACTCACCGGCGATCTTCCTCGGCTCCGCCGACACCAACATCATCGGCACCACCATGCTCGAGCTCTGGGTCCAGGGCAACACCGGATCGGTCGCCGCCCTGGCCACCATCCAGATCGTCATCACCGCAGTCTTCGTCGGGATCGCCGGCCTGCTCATGAAAGGAAAGAAAGATGCCTGACGTCGTCGTCAAGAATCTCCGCAAAGACTTCGGAGGAAACACCGTCCTCCACGAAGTGAGCTTCACCATCAAGGACGGGGAGTTCTTCACCCTCCTGGGCCCCTCCGGCTGCGGCAAGTCCACGACCCTGTCCTGCCTTGCCGGTCTGGAACAACCCACCTCAGGCTCCATCGCCGTCGGAGAGACTGTCCTGGTCGATGACTCCTCCAAGAAGTTCGTCCCGCCGGAGGAGCGCAATCTGGGCATGGTATTCCAGTCCTACGCGCTCTGGCCGCACATGACCCTGTCCGACAACCTTGCAATGCCGTTGAACATCCGCAAAGTGAACAAGGCCCAGCAGAAAACCCTGATCCACGACGCCCTGGACAAAGTCGGCCTGGCCCACCTGGCCCACCGCTACCCCCACCAGCTCTCCGGCGGCCAGCAGCAGCGCGTCGCACTCGCCCGCGCCCTGGTCTACTCACCCAAAGTCCTGCTCCTGGACGAACCGCTCTCCAACCTGGACGCCAAACTCCGCGAACAAGCCCGGGTCTGGCTCAAACGCCTCCAGTCCGAACTGGGCATCACCACCGTCTACGTCACCCACGACCAGGAAGAAGCCCTGGCAATGAGCGACCGCATCGCCGTCATGTCCAACGGCAACATGCTCCAGGTCGCACCACCGGAAGAAATCTACGAACGCCCCGCAACAGCAGAAGTCGCCGCCTTCATCGGCCGGTCCAACTTCCTCGACGGCACCATCACATCCACCATCGGGGACCGTGCCATCGTCAAACTCGACGACACCGGTGAGACTGTCACCGCAGTCCTTACGGGCGACATGCGCGACGGCGACCCCGTCACCGTTGCCTTCCGCCCGGAGAAGGCAACGTTGGCACCCGAAGGAGACCCGATTCCGGCCGGAAACGTCGGCCTCCCGGTGGAAATCCTGACCACTTCATATGTCGGCTCACGCTATGAGTACGAACTGCGCTACGGCGCTCGAACCCTCGCGGTGGACAGCAAGAACAACGCCCTGCACGGAGACCTCACGCTTCTGGTCCCGATTGAGGCCCTGCGGCTCTACCCCCGGGCCAACGTTGTTTCCGCCGACGCCGCTGAACTCATGGCGGTCATCGCCTAGCTCCTGGTCCGTCAAAGAGACCTGGATATCAAGAAAAGGAAAAACCCGTGACTGAATCCAAGCAGTACCAGCTGGCCGTCCTGAACGGTGACGGCAT
>NZ_JBNHGX010000011.1:0-41408 GCF_059091705.1 Arthrobacter sp. Ha26 | reverse complement strand
CGACGCCGGGGGCGTAGTGGATGGTCCCGCCCTGGAATCCCTGATAGCAGCCGCCGCCGGTCAGACCGCAGATCTCGTTGGTGACGGGGTAACCGAGCTTGCCAGTCGCTGCGCCGGTAGCTGTCCAAGTCGACCCGATCGCGCCCTGCAAATCAACAGAGTATCCGGAAACGAAGCTCTTCAGACCGCTGTAGTCGCCGTTCCAGACGTTGGAGTCTCCGGCGAACGGCCCGGTGCTGCTGTACTGCCACATGCTGTACGTTCCCCAGCTCGCTGTCGGAACCGGACCCGCGTTATTTGTGGCAGAGCTCGGATAAGCCGCGATCCAAAGGGGATAGTCGCCAAAACCCGCGGGGTTGCCGAGGCACTGGTTCCACCAGCTGGTGTTCGTGTAGATGACAGGCAGCCGGCCGGTCAGCGCTTTCATGGTGTTGCCGAAGTCCTGAACCCACGACGCGAGCTGGCCACCGGACATGTTGTAGCACGTGTTTCCAAAATAGAAACCGTTAATGGTCCTTCCTTCGTAAGGGTTGAATTCGAAGTCAAGGACGGGAGGCATTGTGTATCCGTCAGCTGACCAGCCGCCGCCGTTCTGGACGAAATAACGCGCTTGGTCGGCTCCCGAGGACCAGTTCGGGATGGCGAAGTGGTAAGCGCCCCGGATCATCCCCACATTGCGGGCGCCTTGATACTGGGAGCTGAATAAGTCGTTGGTGAAATAATTCCCTTCGGAGGCCTTAACGTAAGCGAATCGGGCACCCATGTTCCACTGCTGCTGCCAGTCGATACGGGTCTGGTGGCCACTCACGTCAAGGCCCTGTACGCCAAATGTTGGCATCCATGTGCCCTCAACGGACAGTGATTCGGCACTGAGGCGTTTTACCGCCGTCGTGTTGGAGGAGGCGGTTACACGGGCTGATCGCTGGCCCATCTCCGCGCCCTGGCCGACGGCTTCCCCCATGGTCTGTGAAGCGGTGGAAGATGGCATTGCCGTCGCGGTCGCGGTCTGTACCGGCGTCGCTGTTTCCGCCGGCAGAGTGACGGAGGACGGTGAAACCCTTGGTTCCCAGTGCTGTGGACTTGAAGAAGGGGAAGGAGTAGCCGCCGGGCTGGATTCCACTGCCTGCGCCACTCCGCTCAGTCCCATGGCTGACAGCAAGGAGCACACAAGGAAAAGGAGACCCACGGGTTTCAGGACTGGATGACGGGACTGAGACAGGTTCCGCTTCATGTATTGCTCCGGTGACAATGAGCCGTGCGCTGACGCTCATCAGGGTTGCTGTTCCGGTGGATCCCCCCAGGACTCGCCGAACAGGGACAAGTTGATAGGTAACGCGCCCAGAGTAACACTGCGTTACAGATGTGACTAGAGATATACCTGAGTGTTCTGGGGCCCATGTGATGGAACTAGGTCCAAGTCAAAACAGGCTAATCTCCTAGAGTAGGTGTCATGAAGATATTGGTCACCGGCGGTGCCGGCTACATCGGATCGCACACGACGCTCTTACTCCTTCAAGAGGGCCACGATGTAGTAGTCGTTGATAATCTGGTGAATTCAAGCCCCGAATCAATGCGCCGGGTCGAAGTGTTGACGGGCAAGCCGGTTGATTTCCGGGAGCTGGACCTACTGGACGGTGCCGCCGTCGATACGGTTTTCGCGGAGGGCGGCTTCGATGCTGTAGTGCACTTTGCGGGGCTCAAAGCGGTAGGTGAGTCCGTTGAAAAGCCCCTGATGTACTACAAGAACAACGTTGTGGGAACGCTTAACCTGTTGGAGAGCATGGAAGGAGCAGGCGTCCGCCGCCTGGTTTTCAGTTCGTCCGCCACGGTTTACGGGGCTTCGGAGGAGGTCCCGCTGATCGAAAAATCGCCGTTGGACGCCACTAATCCCTATGGCCGGACCAAAGAGCAGATCGAGGATATCCTCTCGGATCTGGGCGCTGCCAGCCCGAACTGGAGCATTGCCTTGCTGCGTTACTTCAATCCTGTGGGGGCACACGAATCCGGCCTAATCGGCGAGGACCCGCAGGGCACTCCCAACAATTTGCTGCCATTTGTGGCTCAGGTCGCTGTGGGCCGCCGCGACAAGGTGCTCGTATTCGGCAACGACTATCCTACGCCGGATGGTACCGGTGTCCGTGATTACATCCATGTCATGGATCTTGCTGCAGGTCACTTGGCTGCCCTCAAGTATGTAGCGGCGAAAGATGGTGTGTTCCGCTGGAACCTGGGGACCGGCCGTGGATCATCAGTGCTGGAAGTCATAGAGGCTTTCCGGGCGGCCGCCGGCCGGTCTATCCCCTATGAGTTTGCGCCGCGACGGCCGGGGGATGCGGCGGTCAGCTATGCCGACCCGTCTGCTGCGCTTGCGGATCTGGGTTGGTCGGCACGCAGGAATCTCCAGCAGATGTGCCAGGACCATTGGCGCTGGCAGGAAAACAACCCCATGGGATACCAGCAGACGGTCTGAACCCAATTCGGGAGGGCAACGACCGCGAGCCTGGGCTCAAGTCGGACGCCCTCAGCGGCCTTCGGGATAATTATCCACAAGTGATGAAGATATGACTTGGCAGCATGTTGTATCGTCCCTAGGCTTTACCGCAGTTGCACTGCCTCCGCCGGGGGCGGCAGTTGTATTGGGGAACTTATGGACGCGCTGGCAATTGTCGAGGACGAAGTCCGCGAGCTCATCCGTCGTCGGGGGCTTGATCCGCTGCACCAGGCCGGAGAAGTACGCCGTCTCGTTGAGGCAGCAGTAACCGACTACGACGAACGCGCACTGATGGGGCCGCTACCTCCCATCGGACCACTTGATGCCGCCCGGAAGTTCCTCTTTGACGCCGTCGCAGGATTCGGCGTGCTGCAGCCGCTGCTGGATGATCCAACCATCGAAGAGGTCTGGATCAACGCGCCCAACGAAATCTATGTCGCCAGGAACGGCGAATCGGAGCTAACCTCACTCAGCCTGACCGAGCAGCGGGTGCGGGATCTGGTGGAGCGCATGCTGAAAAGTTCCGGCCGCCGGCTGGACATGTCATCACCCTTTGTCGACGCCGCCCTGCCAGACGGGTCGAGGCTCCACGTTGTCATCCCCGATGTGACGCGCAGGCACTGGGCGGTCAACATCAGGAAGTTCGTGGTCAAAGCGAGCAGGCTTGAGCATCTGGTTGAGCTTGGCACGCTGACGCCCCAGTCCGCCCGCTTCCTTGGAGCTGCGGTTTCCAGCGGACTCAACATTCTCGTCTCCGGGGCGACGCAGGCGGGCAAAACAACGATGCTGAACTGCCTGGCAGCGAGCATCGGGAGCCGCGAACGCGTCATCACGGTGGAAGAAATTTTCGAGCTGCAATTTCCCCTGAGGGACGTCGTTGGTTTGCAGTGCCGTCAGCCGAACCTCGAAGGCGAGGGTGAAATTCCGCTGCGCCGACTCGTCAAAGAGGCACTGCGGATGCGGCCCGACCGGCTAGTGGTCGGCGAAGTCCGGGAAGCTGAGAGCCTCGACATGCTGATTGCCTTAAATTCCGGTTTGCCAGGGATGTGCACCGTCCACGCCAACTCGGCCCATGACGCCGTGACGAAGATCTGCACCCTACCACTGCTGGCAGGCGAGAATATCTCGAGCGCCTTTGTTGTCCCGACCGTCGCATCATGCATTGACCTGGTGGTGCACTGCAGCCGCAGAGCGGACGGGTGCCGGGAAGTGACCGAGATTCTCTCCCTGGGCCGCAGAGTGGAGAACGGCATCATCGAATCATCCCCGGTGTTCACCATGGTGGAAGGCGGCCTGCGGCCGCGGGCCAACTCCATGCCGGCGCAGGAAAAGTTTTTCAGGGCAGGATACGACGTCGCTGCGCTGCTGGATCCACGATGATGTCGGCTCTCCTTGGAGTAACAGCTGGCGCTGGTTTCTTCCTCATCTGGTGGTCCTTCTGGGAATCGCCGAAGCGGGCGATCCCGAAGGCCAAAGCCAGCCGTCTCTCGGACCTGCTTGCCGGGGCCGGCATTGAAAAAGTATCCGCCACTGGCCTGCTGGGCACCTGCATTGGGCTCGGACTCTTCGTCGCCCTGATCTTCTTTGCTGTCACCCGCTCCTGGCCGATCTCATGCTGCTTCGGACTCTTCGCTGCCTGGTTGCCCATCACAGTCCTGCGCTGGAGGGCCAAAAGAAGGAGTGCTTTACTTCGCACACTTTGGCCGGACGTCGTAGACCACCTGCGCTCAGCCATCCGTGCCGGGTTGCCACTTCCGGAAGCCCTCATACAGCTTGGAGACAAAGGGCCAGAGGAACTCCGGCACGTTTTCCGTGATTTCGGTGCGGATTACCGGGCGGGTGGGCAATTCGAGGCATCGCTCAACCAGCTCAAGCACAGGCTGGCTGACCCCGTTGCGGACCGGATCGTCGAAGCCCTCCGCCTGACCCGGGAAGTGGGCGGCTCGGACCTGGGCAAGCTACTGGGAACGTTGGCCGAGTTTCTGCGCGAGAATGCGCGGACGCGAAGTGAACTTGAGGCACGCCAGTCCTGGACCATCAATGCGGCAAGACTCGCAGTCGCCGCACCCTGGATCGTCATGATGCTGCTGGCCACTAGGCCGGAGGCAGTCCAGGCCTACAACACCCCGGTGGGGGCCGGAGTTCTGCTCGGTGGTTTGGTCGTCTCATTGGTCTGCTACTCAATCATGCTTCGCATCGGTACCCTTCCGCAGGACGAGAGGGTGCTGAGGTGATGGATATTTCACCAAACGCTGTTGTATGCGGGGTCCTGATGGGGACCGGACTTTGGCTCGTCATTTTCCGGTCACCCTTTATGCGTGCCGTCACGCTTTCCCAGCGCATCGAACCGCAGTTGAAGTCACAAAATCTTGAATCGAGGTTGCTTCGCGCCGTTGAACAGAACGTGACGCCGTTCGGGCCGCTGGAACGGATTCTCCGACCCTTGCTGCGTGACGGCCTGGCAATCCTCGGCAGGCTAAACCCCGTTTCGAAAACTACCGCCCGGAGACTGGCACAGGCAGGAATCCACAAGTCTCCCGTCCACTTCAGGGCAGAGCAGCTCTTGTGGGCGGCTGCTGGGTTCGCGGTCTCCGTTGTCTTTATCGTTCTCGGTGCGGCCTCAGGCCGGTTCAACCCTTTGCTGGCTGCAGCGGCTGTGGTGGGCAGTGCCATAGGTGGCTTCATGTTCCGGGACTATTGGCTTGGCCTTCAGATCAAGCGCAGGGAAACGAAGATGATGGCAGAATTCCCGAGCCTTGCCGAGCTGATGGCGCTCGCCGTCAGTGCAGGGGAGAGCGCTACCGGCGCCTTGGACAGGGTCTGCCGCAGCGCCAAGGGCGAGCTGACAAAAGAGTTCTCCAACGTCCTTGCGGAAACCAGAGCAGGCAAACCCTTGGTGCAGGCCTTGCAGGAGTTTTCAGCGCGGACAGACCTCGCACCACTTGTCCGGTTTGTGGACGGCATCGTGGTCGCCGTTGAGCGGGGCACGCCCCTGGCCGATGTGCTTCGGGCGCAGGCCCAGGACGTCCGGGATACCGCCAAGCGTGACCTGATGGAGTCGGCGGGCAAGAAAGAAATCGCCATGATGGTGCCGCTCGTATTTGGCGTGCTGCCCCTGACCGTGGTCTTTGCGGTATTTCCAGGCATCGCGGCGATCAACCTGGGTTTCTGAGTGCAAAACAAAAAGACCAAAGAACGTAAAGCCGGAAAACAAAAGCAGGAATAGGACGGAAATGATGGAGAAAATGGGGATTCGCTGCATGGTGCTGTTGCTGGCGGTCGTGGCCACGCTGCGCCCCGGGCTGGGCGCCGCAAACGGTGAAAGGACTCGGTGGGACAGGCCTCAAAGCTGGCAGTTACTCGGCGTCCCTTCCCGAAGGGCCGTATCAGCCGACAATCCCGAGAGAGGCGACGTTCCTGGCTGGGTCATGATCACTTTGATGTCCGCCGTTTTGGTTGCAGCGCTCCTGGCTCTCGCCGGTCCCGCGCTGGAAGCCATGTTCAACCAAGCGATGGACAAGGTCGGAAGCTAGGCGATGACGCCGTCCGCCCGCCGCGGGAACACGGCGCGTGTCTTGGACAGCAGACGAAAAAGTCCACGAGAGGGTGAAGTCGAGCCGGCAACCGAAGCCCGCGAACGAGGCTCGGCCGTAGTGGACTTTGTCCTCGTGGGCAGCCTGCTCACTTTGTTTTTCCTCGCGATTGTCCAACTGACCCTGGTGTTGCACGTTAGAAATACCCTGATTGATGCGGCGGCCTCAGGCGCCCGCTACGGGACACTCGCTGACCGCGGCGCTGTTGATGCCGAGGAGCGTACCCGCAGCCTGATTAAAACCGCTTTGAACGCAGGTTTCGCCGAACAGATCACCACCAGCGAGGTGTCGTTCCAGGGCCTGCGGACCCTCGAAGTAACCGTCCGGGCACCAATGCCCGTGATCGGACTTATCGGTCCCCGCGACACGCTGGAGGTGAAGGGCCATGCAGCGTTGCAGCCGTAGGACAGCAAGGGATCGCTTAAGCGCTCGGCTCCGGGAGGCGTTGGCGAGAGAACCAAGGAACAGGCGGCGGGACGGCGCCCAGCATGGCGGCCACCGGCAAGAACAAGGAAGTGCCGTCGTTGAGTTCACCTTCCTGGCTCTGCTGCTGATGGTCCCGCTCGTGTACTTCATCATCACCATGAGCCAGATCCAGGGAGGCTCTTTTGCAGTGGTCGGCGCGGCGGACCAAGCCGCCAAAGTTTACATAGCCCAGCCTGATGCCGCTACCGCGCAGGCCGCTGCCGAACAGGCAGTGGCGGTCGCACTGGCGGACTTTGGCCATCCGGACGAAGATGCGCGCGTAGCAACAACATGCACTCCGGCGGACTGCCAAACTGCAGGAAGCGCCGTCACCGTGACTGTGCGCCTCACAGTGCCGCTCCCGTTCCTGCCCTTCAGTGATGGCTTCCGGCTCAGCGCCAGCGAGGTGGAGGCGTCGTCCACTCAGCTCGTGGGCAGGTTCCGGTGAAAGCACGATGGAGGGACGAAGACGGCCAGGTGATGGTCATGATCCTGGGCTATGTCGCGTTGGCCTTGCTGGTCACCACAGTGGTCATCGGTGTTTCCTCCGTGTACCTCGAACACAAGCGCCTGCTTTCCCTGGCCGATGGCGCCTCCCTTGCTGCCGCTGACAGCTACACCTTGGGCGAGGTGGAGACGCAGGGCGGCAGCCCTTCGGCGGTGCTCAACCCCGCCAGGGTAAGGAACGTGGCAGCGGACTTCGTGTCCAGGACACCGGCGTCACAGCGCTTCAACGGGCTCGCCGTTGCAGGGGCCACGGGCACCCCGGACGGTTCCACCGCCGTCGTGGTGCTCACGGCTGTTGTGCGCCCTCCGGTCGTGAATTTCCTGATGCCGGATGGGATAGTCATCGAGGCAACCTCCACAGCGCGTTCCCGGCTCACCCGTTGACGGGCCCAGGAGCGCCCACATGCCCAACGAGGTGCTCCCGGCACGGGAGAGTCAGCCAGGTCAAGCCCAACACCGGGATGGCGTAGGCTTAAACGACCATGGCCAATATTGATTTTTCCGCAGAAATCCGCGCCCTCCGCGCCACCTACGACTCCATTGAAAGGGTCTCGGACGTAGAGGCACTGAAGGAAGACATCGCCGAACTGAGCGAGCGGGCGGGCGAACCGGACCTCTGGGACGACCCCGCAGCGGCGCAGAAAATCACGTCCCGCCTTTCACACCGCCAGTCCGAACTGGAGCGCCTTAACCGGCTTGCGGCCAGAATCGACGACCTCGAAGTCCTGGTAGAGCTCGGTCAGGATGAAGACGACGCCGATTCCATGGGGGAGGCGGCTGCCGAACTGGAGTCAATCAAGAAGGCCCTGAAGGAACTGGAAGTGGTCACCCTGCTGTCCGGTGAATACGACGAGCGCGAGGCCGTGGTCTCCATCCGGGCCGGAGCCGGCGGCGTAGATGCAGCCGACTTCGCCGAGATGCTGATGCGCATGTACCTCCGCTGGGCCGAGCGCCACGGTTACCCCACTACGGTTATGGACACTTCCTACGCGGAGGAAGCTGGCCTCAAATCGGCAACCTTTGAAGTTAAAGCCCCCTACGCCTTTGGAACCCTCAGCGTTGAAGCCGGAACCCACAGGCTCGTCAGGATCAGTCCCTTCGACAACCAAGGCCGGCGCCAGACGTCCTTCGCTGCCGTCGAAGTCATCCCGCTCATCGAGCAGACGGACTCCATCGAGATCCCGGACAATGAAATCCGCGTGGACGTGTTCCGTTCCTCAGGCCCGGGCGGCCAGTCCGTCAACACCACCGACTCCGCCGTCCGCCTGACCCACATTCCCACCGGGACGGTGGTCTCCATGCAGAACGAAAAGTCGCAGTTGCAGAACCGCGCCGCTGCCATGCGGGTTCTGCAGTCCCGGCTCCTGCTCCTCAAGAAAGAGCAGGAAGACGCCGAGAAGAAGGCGTTTGCCGGAGACGTTAAGGCATCGTGGGGTGACCAGATGCGGTCCTACGTCCTCAACCCGTACCAGATGGTTAAGGACCTGCGCACCGAACACGAAGTGGGCAACACATCCGCAGTCTTCGACGGCGAAATTGATGACTTCATCGACGCCGGCATCCGGTGGCGCACGGACAACCGCAACGCGGAGAAGTAGGACCAGCAGCGCCGGGACAACCAGCATCCTGCGACACGCCCCTTGAAACCCGCCTGATTCGCAGGTTTCCCTGCGTATAGTCGAGGGGCCGGGGCCCTACTTCCCCCAAACGAAAACCCGCGCACCGGCTGCAGAACTGGGCTGCATTTGAGAATCAGCTATGCCCTGCAGGGTACTTAGGGCCATGATCCGATTCGAAAATGTCACCAAGGTCTACGACCAAAAAGCCCGGCCTGCGCTGGACAACGTCACCCTTGAGATTGATCGCGGCGAATTCGCCTTCCTCGTCGGTGCATCAGGCTCCGGCAAGTCCACCTTCCTGCGGCTGGTCCTCAAGGAAGACAGGGCAACCTCCGGCGCCGTCTACGTTGCCGGCCAGAACGTCGCCAAGATCTCCAGCTGGCGTGTGCCGCGGCTCCGCCGGGGAATCGGCGTCGTTTTCCAGGACTTCCGGCTCCTGCCCCAGAAAAACGTCTTCGCCAACGTGGCTTTTGCCATGCAGGTTATCGGCAAGAGCCGCAGTGTCATCCGGGACACCGTGCCAGAAGTCCTGAAGACCGTGGGCCTGGAAGGCAAAGAGCACCGCATGCCACACGAACTCTCCGGCGGTGAGCAGCAGCGCGTGGCCATCGCCCGCGCCGTGGTCAACAGGCCCGGGATCCTCCTCGCCGACGAGCCCACCGGAAACCTGGACCCCACCACCTCCATGGGCATCATGGGCGTCCTGGACAAGATCAACCAAAACGGCACCACCGTGGTGATGGCCACCCACGACGACGACATCGTCAACGAAATGCGCAAGCGCGTGGTGGAACTCAGGAACGGTGTGGTCATCCGTGACGAAGCCAAGGCGCTGTACACGTCCATGATTCCGGTGGTGGGCCAGTCACGCAGGCTCAAGGATGCCAGCGGGCGGGACACCCCCGACGCCGGACAGCAGGGCGAAAGCGAGGATCAGCGATGAGGCTCGCATTCATTCTCAGCGAGATCGGCAGCGGCCTGCGACGAAACCTTTCCATGGTTGTCTCGGTCATCCTGGTCACGTTCGTCTCTCTCACCTTCGTGGGTGCGGCCGGCATGCTGCAGATGCAGATAAACCAGATGAAGGGCTACTGGTACGACAAAGTCCAGGTGGCCATCTTCCTGTGCAGTGAAGGCTCGACGGCGGCCGGTTGCGCCAGCGGGCCCGTCACCGCCGAGCAGCAGTCAAGCCTTAACGCCCTCCTGGAATCGCCGGCGGTCTCGCAGTACATCAACGACTTCCAGTACGAGTCCAAGGACGAGGCCTACAAGCACTTCAAGGACCAGTTCTCCAATTCGCCCATCGTTGACTCCGTTACGCCGGACCAGCTGCCCGCATCCTTCCGGATCAACATGAAGGACCCGGAAAAGTACCAGATCATCAGCGAGACGTTCGCCTCCCAGCCGGGCGTGGAGACCGTCATTGACCAGCGCCAGCTTCTCGAGAGGCTGTTTTCGGTCATGAACGGGGCTTCCCTGGTGGCGGTGGGCATCGCCGGTGTGATGATCGTCTGCGCCATCCTGCTGATCGCCACCACCATCCGGCTCTCCGCCTTCAGCCGGCGCCGTGAAACCGGAATCATGCGCCTGGTGGGCGCCTCGAAGACAGTGATCCAGCTGCCGTTCATCCTGGAGGGCGTCATCGCAGCAGTCATTGGCGCCGCCTTGGCCTCCGCCACCCTATGGGCCGTCGCGCACTTCTTCCTCGGCGAATACATGTCCCAGCAGTACCCGGACACAGCCTTCATCTCCTCCGGCCAGACGCTGATCCTGGCACCGGCCCTGATAATCCTTGGCGGATCCTTGGCGGGAATTTCGTCTCTCTTGACCTTGCGCCGATACCTTCGGGTCTAGGTATGCAAACCGAACAAGGAATGCCCATGAACGTAATGGATCAAACGTCCCCGCAGCGCCCACGCCCCAACAGGCGGAAGGCGCCTCGCCGCGCCGGTTTCATGAGCGCCGTGCTCGCCGTCGTCCTCACCGCGGGGCTCGCATCCTCCACCCCGGTGGCGTTCGCCGACGAGCTGGAAGACAAGCAGAAGGCGCTCGAGGCTGAGGCAGCCAGGGTCCAGCAGTCATTGGAATTCGTCGATTCGCGCATCGCCAAGGCTGCCAGCGACCTGGTCATTTACCAGGGACAGTTGCCGGGCGCCCAGCAGGCCCTCCTTGAGGCGCAGGGGCGCGTGGCCGGTGCCGTCAAGGAAGTTGAAGCGCTTTCCGCCCGTGTGGATATGGCCCAGCAGAACAAGGCCAAAATCACCCAGCAGCTTGAAACGGACAAGCAAAAGATCGCCGATACCAAGAAGCTGATCGGCCAGATCGCCACCCAGGCCTACAAGTCCGGGGGAGTGCCCTCCAACCTATCCCTGTTCTTCGGCTCGAACAACGGCGGAAGCCTCACTGAGACCATGGACCTGGCGGACCAGGCCATGCGCAGCCAGAACGCCGCCATGGACAAGCTTTCCCAGCAGAACGCCACCAACGTAAACTCCGAGGCACGCCTCCAGGCCGTCGAAGCCGAGATCAAGGACCTGAAGGCCAAAGCCGACGCTGCCCTGGAGCGGGAGAAAGTGGCCAGGGACGAAGCAGCTGCCAGGAAAGACGAAGTGGACCGGCTGATCGCCGACACCACCCGCCTGGATGCAGAGCTGCAGGCGGCTAAGCCGGGCATCCAGTCCCAGCTGGCGAGTGTGCAGGCCAGCCAGAACGCCGTCGCGGCTGAAATCGAAGAACGTGACCGGAAGCTGCGCGAGGCGTGGGAAGCAGAGCAGCGCCGGTTGGCGGCGGAGGCCGCAGCCGCGGCCGCAGCGGCAGCCGCAGCTAGGAACCAGCCGCCACCCCCCGTGCAGCCGTTTGTACCTCCTGTTGGATCGCCGTCGGCCTTTGGCCTCAGGCATCCCTTCGACGGCAACATCCCCATCACGTCCGGCTTCGGCTGGCGTGCGACGCCGCCTGGGACCATCGACTTCTACGGGCAGGGCGGCTACATGCACACAGGCCTTGACTTCGGCGCAGCCTGCGGCACACCTGTCTACGCTGCAGCGGCAGGGGAGGTTTTCAGCTCCGGTTGGAACTCTGCTGACGGCGGCGGTTGGCGGGTGAAGATCTCCCACGGCCTGATGCAGGGCAACACGCTGAACACCATCTACTATCACAACGCCAGCATTGTGGTGTCGAACGGCCAGCGGGTCTCACAGGGGCAGTTGATTGCCTACTCGGGCAATACAGGAAACTCCACCGGTTGCCATGCCCACTTCGAGACCTGGCTGAACGGTACCGCCGTGGATCCGATGGGGCTGCTCTAGCGCGGATAAGCCTGCCGTACACTGGTATGACTCCGCGCCGGCTGGCCAGGAGGACATCCGATTCTTCAACTGAGGAGCTTTCCCTTGCCTAAAGAAAGTGGCCGTAAAGTGGTGGCCACCAACCGCAAGGCCCGGCACGACTACCACGTGCTGGACACCTACGAAGCTGGAATCGCGCTGATGGGAACCGAAGTGAAGTCCCTGCGCGAAGGCCACGCCTCCATGGTGGACGGATTCTGCACCTTCTACAACGACGAACTGTGGATGGAAGCCATTCACATTCCGGAGTACAACCAGGGCAGCTGGACCAACCATGCCGCCCGGCGCCGCCGGAAGCTGCTGCTGCACCGCGAGGAGCTCATCAAGATCTCGCATAAGGTGCGCGAATCGGGCTACACGATCGTTCCGTTGCAGCTGTACTTCGTCGACGGCAGGGCAAAGGTGGAGATCGGCGTGGCCCGCGGTAAGCGCGAATACGACAAGCGGCAGACCCTGCGCGAACAGCAGGACAACCGCGAAGCACAGCGGGAAATGCGGGAGCGCAACCGCCGCCGATAGGCTGGAATGAATTCCCTGAATGATGCGTTATGATAGGTAGTCCGGCAGGCTTGCCTGCCGGTTTGGTAAAAGAATATGGGGATGATCGGTTTCGACGATGTTAGTCGCGACAGGTGAAGCGGGCCGAGGATGCAGAATTATCTCGTAAACGCTTTCTGCAAACCAATAAGTGCCGAATCTAAGCGCACTGACTTCGCTCTTGCTGCCTAAGCAGTAAGACAGTCCGTCAGCCCGAGGTTGCTATCGCCCCGGATCCTGGCGTCATTTAGATAGCCACTGCTGTTCACCTTCGTCATCGGGGTGAACGGGACTTTTAGATGACTGGGCCCGGATCAGCCAGCTGTTTGCGGCATGGCTGGGGCCGAGAAAGTCTGAAGCAAACTGCGCCCGGAGAAGCCCTGACAACACGACATCGGACGGGGGTTCAATTCCCCCCATCTCCACATTTTGCGATGGTTCCATCCTCAGGAATGGATTCATCGGAACAGCACCCCGGTCTTCGGACCGGGGTGCTTTTCTTTGCCCTCAGGAAGGCCGGACGCCCTGGCAGACGCGGGGCTGGATCCGCGCCGTTCACCCACGGCGTAGCCCGGCCGGGACTACGGATCCGCTGCCGAACGTTGTCACCGGTAGGACCCGGACGCGCAATGCCGCCGGGGTCCGGCAACCGAGGAGGTGCCCGATGAGCCAAGGGAGCGAGCCAGTTCCGCAGGCGCCCGACGTCGACGCCCTGGACTCCTATTCAGAGACAGTCATGCGCGTGGCCGCCACCGTGACGCCTCACGTTGCAGCCCTGGAAATGTCCGCCGGCCGCCGCAACGGGCGCATACGGGTCGGCGCCGGTTCCGCAGTGCTCTTCACCGAGGACGGCTACCTGCTGACCAACTCGCACGTGGTGGCCGGCACGAACCGGGGGCATGCAGTTTTCGCCGACGGCAGTCGAATGGATTTGGAGCTGGTGGGCGCCGACCCGCTGTCCGATCTCGCCGTGGTCCACGGCAGGCCGCCGCGGATTCCGCCAGCCACGTTCGGGGACGCAGAGTCCCTGCGCGTTGGCCAGTTGGTGGTGGCCGTCGGAAACCCCCTTGGTTTGGCCGGTTCCGTGACCGCCGGAGTGGTCAGCGGGCTGGGCCGGTCCATTCCGGTGTGGTCCGGCCGCAACCGTCGCGTGATTGAGGACGTCATCCAGACGGATGCCGCACTCAATCCGGGCAACTCCGGGGGAGCGCTGGCCGATACCCACAGCCGGATCGTGGGGATCAACACCGCCGTCGCCGGTGCCGGGCTGGGCCTAGCCATCCCCATCAACGCCACCACCCGGCGGATTATCTCAGCGCTGCTGGCGGACGGACGCGTACGGCGGGCCTACCTCGGCCTGGTCAGCACTCCTACGCGGCTTAGCCCGAGCGCCGTGATCAGGACCGGCCAGCGGGATGCCCTGCGGGTGGTGGAGGTGCTGCCGGGTTCTCCGGCGGACAAGGCGGGCCTGACCGGCGGCGATATCCTCCTCGCGGCCGGTGGCCGCGCGGTCAGCGACGCCGAAAGCCTGCAGAGGCTGTTGTTCGCAGACGCCATCGGCGAACCACTCCAGCTCGCCGTGTTGCGGGACGGAGCCGAAATCCATCTCATGGCAGTGCCGGAGGAAATGAACAGCAGCGGAATGTAGCGTTCCGCCTGTCCAGGAAGGGAAGGGCAGCAACCGCATTGCGGGGTGGCCCCCCGGAGAGGGAAGAGGCTTAGCCCTGACCAGCTACGTCTGCGATGCCCACGAAACGCGTGCCTACGCCGTCGAACTCGCTGCGGACGTACCCCGTGCGCAGCGGCGGAACGTCCGCGGGGTTATGGTGCGCGCAGACCACGTAGGTGAATTCCGGCCACCACTTCTTGGGGCGTGCCGCTTCCTCATAACCGCAGACGGCGCACTCCAGGTGCACCCAGACCGGCCGCTTGCCTGTCCGGTTGGCGCGGGACTGGACCAGCCACGGCGGCGGGTTGTCCATGATCTCACCAAGTTCAGCCTCGGTCATCCACTTTGGAAGGCCATGGCGCTGTGCCATTTCCATCGGTACATCCAGGGCAATGGCGGCGTCGCGTCTGCTAATCATCACCATCCACAATACGGGAGTCCGCCAAATCGCACCCGGCCGGCCCTAGGAAGCGAGGGCCAGGCCTGCCGCAGCTGCGCCAAAACCAAGAACCAGGTTGGCGGCCAGGTTCGCACCCGCGGCACCGAAGCGGGCTTCACTGAGCAGGCGGACAGTTGCGGTGGTCCATGAACTGAAGGTCGTGAGCCCGCCTGCCAGCCCGGTGGCAAGTGCGGCCTCCCATTCCGGGGCCATTCCTAGTCTGAGGGTGACAGCGTGGGCGGCGCCGATAATGAAGCACCCCACAACGTTCACCAGCAGCGTGGCCCACGGCCAGTGCAACCGCTCCCTATGGACTGTGCCATGCATTTCAGAGCCACGGGCTGCCCGGATCGAGGTGTGGTGGGCGAACCAGCTGTCCACGGCAAAACGGAGCAGCGCGCCGGCCACCCCGAACACACCCACCAGCGCAGCCGCCATCATGGGCGCCCGTCCATCCGACCGGGACCGCGCCCGCCCATCCGGCCGGCATCCTGCGCGCGCATCCTGGTATCGCGTCCGTTCAACCGGCCTGCCACTACCTTCCCGGAGCGCCACCCTGCACCGGCGGCGGCGAGGCCCAGCAATACCGACAGCACCAGGTAGGCGACCCAGATGAAGTGCGAGCCGGCGCGCGCCAGCTGGTCCGCCGCGAACACCACCGCGGAGAACGTGGTGAACGATCCCAGGACGCCGGGTCCCAGACCTGCACGGAGCCAGAACGCCGTGTGGGGCCGGGCCATCCACACCGTAGTCAGCAACGCCAGCACAAAGCTTCCACCCATGTTGATCCACAGGGTTGCCCACGGTACGGAGCCCGGTACATCCGGGAACGCGAGCCCCAGCCCGTACCGCAGTTCAGTACCGAGCAGGCCTCCGATGGCAACAGCGACCCAGGCGCGGACCGCCGGTCTGCCGGCAGGCGTCATTCAGCTCTCCCCGAGCAGGCAGCCCGGGTGGGGATGGTCGCTGTGCACCCACAGGGCAGACGTGATTTCATCGGCCAAATCGTAATCCCTGGTCCTGCCCGAGTTCCGGATCCGCACCACCAGGGCACCACCGAACGGCTTGCGGCCCACCACCTCCACTTCGGCGTCGAGGTCTATCTCCTCGGCGGAAAGGTAGCGGAGCAGGTCCGGGTTTTCGTCGCTGATCCGGGTGATCCTGCCGGTGTGCCCCTGGTCCAGTTCCCCGAGCAGGTGGGCGCGGGGCATCATGACTGTGCCCTCGGCTGTGGGGATCGGGTCGCCATGGGGGTCGCGCTGCGGGTCTCCGAGTTTGGCTGCGACGCGTTCAATGAACGTGTCGGAAACAGCGTGCTCCAGCAGTTCAGCTTCGTCGTGGACCTCGTCCCAGCTGTAGCCCAGCTGCTGGACAAGGTAGGTCTCGATCAGGCGGTGGCGGCGCACCATGGACAGTGCCAGCCGGACGCCCTGGTCCGTAAGAGTGATAGCGCTGTAGGGCTTATGGTCCACCAGGCCCTGGTCCTTGAGCTTCCGGACCATTTCGGACACCGAGGAATTGGCCACGCCCAGGCGCTGGGCCAGCTGGGAGGACGTGATGGGCTTGTCCTGCCATTCAGTGAATGAGTAGATGACCTTGACGTAATCCTCGATGGAGGAGGAGGGCGCGCTGGTCTTCACAGTACCTAGCCTACCCGTTGACCGCCCGCCGTTACGCTTTGATGGCCCGCCACGTGAGCGTGAGATAGGGGAGTTCGAGCTCTTCATCCAGGCTATGGCCCAGGTGCTCGTGCAGATACCAGTCCAGGTTGGCCAGCACCTTCGCGCGGGTGGTTTCGCCCGCCCGCAGGTAATAGCTCCGCGACTTCGTCAGCTCCACCAGATCGGTGGTGGTGACCCGGTCTTGCCAATGCGTCACGTGGCCCTCAAGATCACGGAATTCCGGCCCCACGTGGGGACGGAAATCCGGCTTGTAGACATCTCCGGCGTGCATGATCCGGGACAGCCGGTGAACCCACGGAACCGAGGTGTCCAGCTGGTTCCAGATGAGTCCCAGTGTTCCCTGCGGACGCAGGACGCGCGCCAGCTCGCGGCTTGCTTCCAACGCGTCGCACCAGTGCCAGGCCTGGGCAACGCTGACGACGTCGAAGGTGGCCTCGGGCAGGCCGGTCTCCTCTGCCGTGGCCTGGACGGCCGTGGCAGCGGGGTAGTGCGCCCGCAGCTGTTCGAGCATGTCCGCGGAGGGGTCCACTGCCGTGACGGAGAGTCCCATGCCAAGCAGGAGTTCGGTGAATTTTCCGGTGCCGGCGCCGGCGTCCAAGGCATCCCGGGCTCCGGCGGGAACCAGCCACTGCGCCGATTCTTCAGGGTAGCCCGGGCGGACTTCCTGGTAGTGCCGGCCGCCGTCCTGGAAGCTCTGGCCGAGTTCCCGCCGCCGTCCGTGGTCAAGCCTGGGGCCACCCCGTACCACGTGTGGCCTCCTTCGATTGTTGCCCTTGGGTATCCTTCGAATTTACCGCAAGTGCCTAATCGTCAATGCAGGGAGCAGCCCCGGCGGTTCCCGGGGTGTTGGGAGCCCAATGCGGGTAGGTCCGAGTGTCGTTTGCAGGAACCCAGCGCCCGGCGTCCACCACGTAGTCCCAGCCCAGCCCGTTGTTGCGCAGCGCCGTGATGCCGGCAAGGAGACGCTCTGCGTCCTCCAGGCGGGAGCCGACGCCGAAGCTGGCGCGCAGCGATCCGGACGGCAAACCCAGGCGCTTTAACAGCGGGTGGGCGCAGAAGCGGCCGTCGCGCAGCCCAACGCCGTGTTCGGCGGACAAATAGGCTGCCACCAGCCCGGCGTCGTAGCCTTCCACCGAGAAGTTGACCACGCCGATAGTGTCTGTATCCGGGTTGGTGTCCTTGAAGATCTGGTGCACCGTGACGCCGTCGATCTGCTGCAGGCCTTCCACCAGGAAGGAACGGATGGCCGATTCGTGGGCGTGCCACTGCTCCTGGTCCAGCCCGGCGATCACCTGCGTGGCACGGGCCAGCGTCGCCGCGCCCAGCACGTTGGGTGACCCGCCCTCATGGCGGGCCGGCCCGGTGGCCCAGCTGACGCCGTCGAGCCTTGCTTCCTTGACGGCGCCGCCGCCGGCGAGGTGCGGCGTTCCGGCATCGAGCCAGTCGGAGCGGCCCACCAGCACGCCGGCACCGAAGGGCGCGTAGAGCTTGTGGCCGGAGAAGGCGAGGTAGTCGACGTCGTCCGTGGCTATGTCGATCCGGCGGTGCGGTGCCAGCTGGGCGGCGTCAACCACAATCCGTGCGCCGTGCTCGTGGGCCAAAGCGGCCAGGGCGCGGATGGGAAGGATCTCGCCCGTGACGTTCGACGCGCCGGTGACGGCGAGCAGGCTTACGCCGCCCTGCGCCAGCTCTGCACGGACGGCGTCGATGGTGCCTTTGATGGTGTCCGCAGCAACGATGCTGCGGTGCGGGACACCCTGCCAAGGCAGCAGGTTGGCGTGGTGCTCGATGTCCAGGTAGAGGACATCCCCGTCCGGCCGGCCCTCCGTGACGGGCAGGCAGCCGGCCAGCAGGTTGAGCGAGTCGGTGGTGTTCCGCGTGAAGATCACGGAGTCGTCCCGGCGTCCGCCCACAAACTCCCGGACGATATTCCGCGCGTTTTCGTAGACGGAGGTGCTGATCTGGGACGCGTAACCGGCGCCGCGGTGGACGCTGGCGTAAAACGGCAGGATCTCGTTCAGGTATGCCGAGACCACCGACAGGGCCGGAGCGGAGGCGCCATAGTCGAGGTTGGCGTAGCGGATGTGGCCGCCCTGGATCAGCGGCGCCTGGATCTCAGCGCCGGTGACGGCGGACAGCGGACGGCCGGCGGCGGCACGGCGGGCATCAAAGATGGTCCCGGGCCGGGCTGCTTCAGGCACGGGAGTGCCGGGCGCGGTAGTGGCGTTGGGGGAGACGGTGGCAGTCGTCACGAAAGACCTCACTTTGGAAAGGACTCCCGCTACCGGGAATCCGCGCTTGCCGTATCCCTTCCGGACCGGCCTGGTCGTCACCCGGGGCACCCCACCGCGGTTGGAGGGTTGCCGGCCAGCAAACCGGGGTTTCGCGCTGGCACTCGTGACCTGCTTAAGAGCGTAGGACATGGGGCAGGAAGGTTTGAAGCCGGCAGGAATGTTAAGCGGATTGTTACGGGCGGGTGAAAAGCGGGCCTTTTTCCCGAAGAACCGACGGCGGGCGCCTCCTTGAGGAGCCGCCCGCCGCTGATTCTTCGGTGCTGTTGCTTCAGAGGAGGTCGTCCAGGTCCGGGTTCAACCGGCGGAGTACCTCGGAGTGCAGGATGGAGTTAGTGGCCAGCGCGTTACCGCCGAAGGGTCCGTCTTCCCCTTCCAGGGAGGTGAAGCGTCCGCCGGCTTCCACCACGATGGGCACCAGTGCGGCCATGTCGTAAAGGTTCAGCTCAGGTTCGCACGCGATGTCCACTGAGCCCTCTGCCACCATGCAGTAGGACCAGAAATCGCCGTAGGCCCGGGTCCGCCACACATCCTCGGTGAGCCCCAGGAAGTTGTCAAGGTTGCCGCGCTCTTTCCAGCCGCTGAGGCTGGAGTAGGACAGTGAGGCGTCGGAGAGCTTGGCCACGTTGGATACCCGCAGCCGCGTGGCCGCAGCGAGGGAACGGCCCATGTAGGCGCCCATGCCCTTGGCGGCCCACCAGCGCTTGCCCAGGGCAGGGGCGCTGACCACACCCACTACCGGCTCGCCTTCATCCACGAGCGCAATCAGGGTGGCCCAGACCGGGACGCCGCGGACAAAGTTCTTGGTGCCGTCAATGGGATCGATGATCCAGCGGCGCGACCCGTGCCCGGTGCTGCCGAACTCCTCGCCGAGCACGGCGTCGCGTGGCCGGGAACGGGAAAGCTGGCCGCGGATGGCTTCTTCGGCGGCCTTGTCCGCGTCGGTGACCGGCGTCAGGTCCGGCTTGGTCTCCACCTGGAGGTCCAGGGCCTTGAAGCGGCTCATGGTCTGGTCATCCACGGAGTCGGCCAGGACATGGGCCAGGCGCAGGTCATCGTTGTAGCTTGAAGCGGGTTGGATCATGGTTCCAAACTACCGTCTGCTCGCGGTTCTGCTGGGAGATCGGCGTTGTCAGTTGACGCTGCCAAGCTCCTTGGTCTCCTGGGCCTCCATGCGGGGATCGGTGCCGAGGAGCCGGCGGAGGGATGCCAGCCGCGCTTCCCCGGTGGCTCCGGCATGGCCGCCCGCCACCCAGGCGTCCAGGCCGCAATTCACCGCAGTGGCGGTATGTTTGCAGCCCCGTTCGCAGTCCTCGATGCCCGGGAAGAGGTCCGGGAAGGAGCGCAGGATCCGGTCCGGGTCCACGTGGGCCAGGCCGAAGGAGCGGATGCCCGGGGTATCGATGATCCAGCTGCCCGGAGGTGCATCGGACAATCGAAGCGCCAGGGCGGACGATGACGTGTGGCGGCCGCGTCCGGTCACGGCGTTGACGCCGCCGGTGGCACGCTCGGCCCCTGTCAGCGCGTTCACCATGGTGGATTTCCCCACACCGGAATGCCCGAGCATCACGGTGACCTTTCCGTCCAGGTAGCCCCGCAGCTCCGCCACGGCTGTGCTGTCCAGGCGTGCCGACAGACCATCGTCTGAGCGGGCATCGATGCCTGAAGCCGCAGAATCCGCCGTCCGGCTGATGATGACAGGGAAGTCCAGGTGCTCGTAGTTGGCCAACAGTTCCGCGGGATCCTTGACGTCCGCCTTGGTGACCAGCAGGATCGGTTCGATCCGGGCGTCGTAGGCAGCCACCAGGGCGCGGTCGATGAAGCCGGTGCGCGGCTCGGGGTTCGCTGCAGCCACAACGATCACAAGCTGGTCGGCGTTGGCCACCACTGCCCGTTCCACAGGATCTGTATCGTCGGCGCTGCGCCGCAAGAGGGTTTTACGGTCCTGGATTTTCACCAGACGGGCCAGGGTGTGGGGGTCGCCGGAAACGTCACCCACGAGCGAAACAAAGTCGCCGGCCACTACCGGGTTGCGGCGCAGTTCGCGGGCGCGTGCGGCAATAACAACGCGCTCGTAGCCCGAGTCTTCACCCACCACTGCCGTGTACCGGCCACGGTCAACGGTAACGATGCGGCCCGTGACCGCGTCATCGTGGCTTGGCCGGTCCTTGGTGCGGGGCCTGGAGCCCTTTTTGCTGGGCCGGATGCGGACATCCGATTCGTCCCAGGAGTCAGTGCCGCGCGCCACCGGCTGAACCTTCCGCTCCGGCATCGGAGGGGCCAGTCTGGGCGAGCATGTCTGCCCACAGCCGGGGAAAGTCCGGCATGGTCTTGGCGGTGGTGGCGATGTCCTCCACCTGCACCCCTTCCACGGCCAGGCCAAGGATGGCTCCGGCGGTGGCCATGCGGTGGTCCGCGTAGCTGTGGACGACGCCGGCGTGCAGCCTGGCGGGCCGGATCACCAGGCCGTCACTGGTCTCCTCGACGTCGCCGCCCAGGCGGTTGATCTCGGTGACCAGGGCTGCCAGCCGGTCCGTCTCGTGCCCGCGCAGGTGGGCGATCCCGGTAAGCCGGGAGGGGCCCGTGGCCAGGGCGCAGAGGGCCGCGACCGTGGGGGCCAGTTCACTGGTATCCGCGAAAGTTCCCCCCTTGATCGCCGGTCCGCCCTTAACGGTGAGGACGCCGTCACGCAGGTTGACGTCGGCGCCCATCTCGGCCAAGATGCTGCGCCAGAGATCACCTACCTGCTGCGTCTGGTCCGGCCACCCCGGGACCCGCACGGTTCCGCCCGAGGCCAGGGCCGCGGCGAGGAAGGGCCCCGCGTTGGACAGGTCCTGCTCGATCCGCTGGTCGAACGCGCGGATAGGCCCGGGGGCAACTACCCAGTGGTTCGGGACTGAGTCATCAACCACCACGCCGGCGCCCCGGAGTACGGCAACAGTCATATTGATGTGGTCCAGGCTCGGCACCGGTTTGCCCACATGCTCCAGGTGCAGCCCCTCACTGAACCGTGCCCCCACCAAAAGCAGGGCCGAGACAAACTGGGACGATGCGCTGGCGTCAATAACCAGGTGGCCGCCCCGGACTTCGCCGGAGCCCTCCACCAGAAACGGCAAGGACGACGGCGTGCCGCCACCATCCGCCGAAACGTTCACTCCCAGCGCCTTCAGCGCTTCGATAATGGTTCCCATGGGCCGCTTCCGGGCGTGCGGATCGCCGTCGAACAGGCTGGTTCCGTTGCGCAGCGCTGCCAGCGGCGGCACGAACCGCATCACCGTTCCGGCGAGGCCGCAGTCGATCCTCGTGTCGGAAGGTGCTCCATCCGCGGTGAGCGGCAGGACCTCAAGGTCCGGCCCGAAGGCTCCCTCACCCGGCACCTCGGTGATGGTGGCGCCCAGCTGGCGGAGCGCCTCGATCATGAGGGCCGAGTCCCTTGAATGCAGCGGTGCGCGCAGGCGCGACGGGCCGTCGGCAAGTGCGGCCAGCACCAGGTAGCGGTTGGTCAGCGACTTCGAGCCCGGCACGGTGACAGTGGCATCGACAGGGCGGGCGGCGAAGGGGGCGGGCCAGTGGGGGAGGGACGCTTCGGAGTTTTCCCGGGTATCGGCGGCTGGTGCGGTCATGTCCTGCTTATGCCCCCGTGGCCTGTTCCACAGCACGGCGCACGGCCTTGTCGGCCTTGTGCAGCTTCTTGTTCGTGGTCTTCCGGGCATCGGCGGCGAGGTGCGCCGCGCCCTTCCGGGCGTCGGCCGCGAGGTGCTCGGCACGCCAGGCCAGCCCCGGCTTGCCTGCCGTGTCCACGGAAGCAAGCAAGGCCCCGCCGCTCAGGGACAGGTTCTTCAGCAGCTGGTTACGGCGGCTTCCGCGGCCCTCCTTGCTGCTGATGTCCGCGCTGCGCCACTCGACAAATGTGTTGAGCAGGGAAACCACGGTCAGCACGGTGGCCGAAAGACGGGAGAACTTCCCCAGTCCGAACAGAACACCGGCGCCCACCTGCGTGCCGCCGATGATCCGGGCCAGAGTCTTCTCGTCGGTCTGGAAAGGGAGCGCGGCCGTGGCCTTGCTCAGCAGGGGCGAGAGCTGTTGCGCGGTATCGTCGGCATTCCTGAGCTTATCCATTCCGGCAAGAACGAAACTGGAAGCCAGCATGGGCCGTGCGAGTGTGCGGACAAAGGACATGGATTTCCTCCTGGGTGGACGAACCGCGTCTGGTGCGGCGGAGTCCGTTCTAGTCTTGCACTTTTGGGGAATATTTGCCCGAAGCTGCAGGTTATGGCAACTGGGCCTGAAGAGCCGGGCCCACAAGACAAAGCACCGGACAACAGAGCGGAGTTGGCCCTTGAGGCGGGTGTTGGACGGAATCGATGCAGCAGGCCCGGTAGCCATGGACTCGTTGGGGGCTGAACCTCCCGGGTACGGTTCGGCGCGTGCCCGGAGCCTGACAGTAGACTTGAAGGCAATGAGCACCCTGGATCCGGCCGTTTCGGCCATGTATGAGGCTTCGCAGAACGACGCCAAGAAGACCGCCGATGCCCTGCCCGAGCCGTCAGAGCCCACGGAAGAATCCGTGCAGCCTGCGGAATCGGCAGAAGAAGCGGTCAACGTTTCCACCGAGTCCACCGAGGAGCGACGCGTCCGTTTCGAACGCGATGCGATGCAGTACGTCGACCAGCTGTACTCGGCGGCCATGCGGATGGCCCGGAATCCAGCCGACGCAGAGGACCTCGTCCAGGAGGCCTACACCAAGGCCTTTTCGGCGTTCCATCAGTACAAGCCGGGAACCAACCTCAAGGCCTGGCTGTATCGGATTCTGACGAACACCTATATCAACCTGTACCGCAAACGGCAGCGCGAACCGCTTCAGTCCAATTCGGACACAATAGAAGACTGGCAGTTGGCCCGTGCTGAGTCACACACCTCCAGCGGGCTGCGCTCCGCTGAGGCTGAGGCGCTGGATCACCTTCCGGATTCAGACGTCAAGCGCGCCCTTCAGGCCATCCCCGAAGAATTCCGCCTCGCGGTGTACTTCGCGGATGTTGAAGGGTTCGCCTACAAGGAAATCTCAGACATCATGAATACCCCTATCGGAACAGTGATGTCCCGGCTCCACCGCGGCCGGCGAATGTTGCGGGACATGCTCGGGGAATACGCCGCCGAGCGAGGATTCAAAACAGCCGCGGATGCACCGGACGCGGCAGGAAGCACACAACAGGAGAACAGGAAATGAGCGACTGCCAGGGATTGGGCGACTGCGACGATACGAGGATGCAACGCATCTACGAGTACCTTGACGGAGCGCTGACCCGTGACGACATCACGGAAATCAAGACGCACCTTGATGAGTGCCCGGAGTGCTCGGAGCAGTACGACCTTGAATGCGTGATCCGCAACATGGTTAAGCGTTCCTGCACCGAAGCTGCTCCAGAGAACCTGAAGAACGCCATCCTGGACCGGATCCACTCGATCCGTCCGGTGGACGCCTAGGCGGTGCCTGACGCTCCGGGCCGCCTGCTGGCCCGGCCAGGGACCTTGGACAGCGGGAGCCTGCAGGTCACCCAAAGACGAAGGACCCCGGAAGCCGATCGGCTTCCGGGGTCCTTTGCTGTAACCGCTGTACCTGGCATGTGCCTAGGTGTTGGGGCGCTTCCCGTGGTTCGCGCCGCCACGCTTACGGTCACGACGCTTGCGTGCACGCTTGCTCATAGCTGGCCTCCTTACTGTTGTACTCGAAAGAGCTGCCCTCAAGTCTCCCACATGATGTGGCGCCCCGCGAACCGGCAACCGCCGCATGACCTGCGGTTCAGTGGCTGCCGGCCGATCCCCTAGTTGCGGAGCGAGTTGCGGATGGCGATTCCGGCCTGCTCCAAGACCGTCCTCACCGTCTCCAGGACCACAGGACTCAGGGGCTGCTTTCCTGCCTGCTGCCGGAGTTCGGCGCGGAGGTCATCCTGGAACGCCTGAAGCATAAGCTCGGCCTCCTTGAGCGACCCCTTGCCCTCCCCGGCCGGGCTGCCTTTGAGGGCTGTGAAAGCGGCGGACGCTGCACCGGCACGGGCGGCCTCCGCGGTGGCCGCAAGATCTGCCCGAAGACCACGCATATTGCTGCGGATATCCTCGCGGAGGTTGTCTGCCAGCCGGCGGACGGACGCGGAGATCTCCTTTTCCACCGCTGCCAGTTCCTCGCGGCGCAGGTTGAGTTCCGCCAGCCCGGCAGGCGTGATCCGGTAATTGGTGCGGCGCCCTGCGGCCTCCGTGGCCACCAGGCCCTCTTCCTCCAGCTTCCCCAGCCGCGGGTAGATGGTGCCGGCGCTGGGGGAGTAGGTGCCCCCGAACCGTTCCTTGAGCGCCTTGATCAGCTCGTACCCGTGCTTTGGACCCGACTCAAGCAGGGCAAGCAGGTACAGCCGCAAGGCGCCGTGGGCGAAGACGGCGGGCATCAGTGCCGTTCTTCCGCGGACCCTGTGGTGCCGTTGGCTTCCTCCGGCGACGGGCTGTGGAGGATGGAGGTCTTGCCCGAGACCGAATTGGTCCGGACCAGCATCAGCTTGGCGTCCGGACCGGCAATTGTCTCCACTTTGCCAGCAGCCACATGGTACTGCTGGTTGCCGATCACCACTGCCCCGCTGGCTGACTTGGCCACGATATCCACCCCGACGTCACGGGGGATCCGGATGGTGAGGTCACCGGAGACGGAATTGGCACCGAAGTCCTGGGTGAACCCCAGCAGGTCGAAGTTCATGTCGCCACTGACCGTGTTGGCACGGATGTGGCTGAAATGGCCGGACGCCGTCACCTCGCCGGAGACAGTCTTGGCGGTCAGGACGCCGCTGTGATGCCGTGCATTGACCTCACCGCTGACGGTGTTGACGAACAACTCGCCGTCAGTGCCGTCGGCCAGCACCGAACCGGAGACGGTGTTGAGGCGTGTGCGCGCGGCCATGCCGGACACTAACCCGTCGCCGCTGACCGTGCCCGCTTCAACATCGACCGTGGCAGGCAGGGCAATGCTGATGACGGCGTAGTTTTCGCTGTGATGGTTGACCGTTCCCATCAGGTTCTTGAACCAGCCCTGCGGCCCGTCAAGCTGGTGGCGGACTTCCAGCCGGCCGTCTTCCAGCGAAACGGCCACAGGATCGCCGTGCACCTCGGTAATCTCGATCCTGGTATACGGCTGCTCATGCGCAACGATGTCGAACCGGCCGCGGACCATCCCCAGCTTCAGTGACGAGACAGACCCGACGTCAATAGTCTGCGCGCCTGTAACGGTCCAGTTCTGATCAGCCATGGTTCCTCCAGAGACGATATATCGTGTCTGACCACGGTACTCCCCGCTCCGGGGGGAAACAAGATATATCGCGAACAGGCCTACTCGGGAACTGCCATCCCCAACCACTGGAACCAGCCGCGGTGCAACACCAGCCAGGCCATCAGGCCATAACCGGCCTGCCCGGGGGTGCCGCCATTGGCAGCAAGGTCCTGGCGCCACTGTTCGTGGTTCAGCAGGGGGGAGAAGGTATCCACGTAGAGGTGCTTGCGGCGGGTGGTGACGTCTGCGAATGCCGTGTTCAACTCGTCCAGCCGCCGGTTCTGGGCTGGGTCCAGGGTTGGCGGTGGCCCAACAACGAACACCTCCAGGCGGTTCTGGGAGGCAGAATCGAGGATGTTGGCCAGGTTGAGCCGGCTGCGGGCAGTGGAAAGCCCGAACTCGATGTCCCGGCCCGAGAGCCCGATTACCAGGCGGTTTTCGGATTGGGCGCTGAACCGCCGCCCCGCCTCGTCAAACCAGCGTGCAGCCAGGCCTTCCGTACCTTCCTGCGGGCAAGGGAGTGCGTAGCTTTCCAGGACCATGCCGTCCTGTGGAGTGCGGGCCAGTACGCGGCCCAGCCAGCCGAGTGCCCGGGGGTCACCCAGTCCGGCCAGCAGTTCATCTCCTACAGCTGCAATACGCAGCTTCCTGTCTTCCACACGTTCCTCTTTACTTCGGTGCTGACTGCCCGCCGCAACCCGCGGCTTCTTCCTGGCCCGGGCGGACGCTGTGCATCCCATTAAACAGAACTGCCCGGCCGGAGTCTGGTATTTCGACGTCCGGCCGGGCAGCCTTACTGGTTATTACCGTGCAAACGCCTGCTTCAGCAGGGCATCCTGCTCTGCGGCGTGGCGCTTCATGGAGCCGGCAGCCGTGGAGGCCGACGCCGGACGCGACACGAGGCGGACCCGCCGGTCCAGCGCATCCGGAAGGTTCAGGCCAATGAACGGCCACGGACCCTGGTTGGCTGGCTCGTCCTGCGCCCAGACAACCTCGGCGTTCGGGTACTTGGCCAGCTCCGCGGCAATCTCTGCGTGCGGCAGCGGGTAGAGCTGCTCCACCCGGACAATCGCCGTCGTTGTATCGCCGGTCTTTTGCCGCGTGGACAGCAGATCGTAGTACAGGCGGCCGGAGACCAGCAGGACGCGTTCGACGGCGTCTGCGGCCAGCTGCTCATGCTCAGGGATGACCGGGCGGAACGTGCCGGTGGTGAAGTCTTCCACCGACGAGGCAGCGGCCTTGAGGCGCAGCAGCTGCTTGGGCGTGAAGATGATCAGCGGCTTCCGCGGACGGCTGTATGCCTGGCGGCGCAGCAGGTGGAAGTGGGAGGCCGCAGTAGTGGGGTTGGCCACGATCATGTTCTCTTCGGCACACAGCTGCAGGAAGCGCTCGATCCTTGCGGAGGAGTGGTCCGGGCCCTGGCCTTCGTAGCCGTGCGGCAGCATCAGCACCAGCGAGGACCGCTGGCCCCACTTCTGCTCGGCCGACGAGATGAACTCATCGATGATGGTCTGTGCGCCGTTGACGAAATCGCCGAACTGGGCTTCCCACAGGACGAGGGCATCGGGGCGTTCCACCGAGTAGCCGTATTCGAAGCCCATGGCCGCGTATTCGGACAGCAGTGAATCGTAGATCCACAGCTTGGCCTGGTCATCGGAGAGGTTGCCCAGCGGCAGCCATTCCTTGCCGTTGGCGCGGTCGTGGAAAACGGCGTGGCGCTGCACGAACGTGCCGCGGCGCGAGTCCTGGCCGGCGAGCCGTACAGGCACGCCTTCCATGATCAGGGAGCCAAAGGCAGCGATCTCGCCGAAGCCCCAGTCGATGCCGCCTTCACGGGACATCTGCTCACGCTTCTCAAGCAGTTGCTTGAGCTTTGCATGGACGGTGAAGCCCTCGGGCACCTCCACGTGGGCCTTGCCGATCCGGGCCAGCGTGTCAGCGGAGATGGCCGTGGACACGGGCGCATTGGTGCTGGAATCCGACTGCTGGGCGATGGGCCGCTCGATGTCCGATACTGCTGCCGAATCGGCGGTGATGATCGGAATCGGGGAGGTCTGCGCTGCGTGGGTCTCGGCGAAGACGCGCTCCAGCCGCTCCTGGTAGTCACGGAGCAGCTGCTCGGCTTCTTCTTCGGTGATGTCACCGCGGCCGATGAGCGACTCGGTGTAGAGCTTGCGCACCGAACGCTTGGCCTCGATCAGGTTGTACATCAGCGGCTGGGTCATCGAGGGATCATCGCCCTCGTTGTGCCCGCGGCGGCGGTAGCAGACCATGTCGATGACAACGTCCTTGTGGAAGCGCTGGCGGAACTCGTAGGCGAGCTGGCCAATGCGGACCACGGCCTCGGGATCGTCGCCGTTCACGTGGAACACCGGTGCCTGGATCATCTTGGCGACGTCGGTGGAGTATGTGGACGAGCGGGACGAGGAAGGCGCCGTAGTGAAGCCCACCTGGTTGTTGACCACGATGTGGATGGTTCCGCCGGTGCGGTAGCCCCGCAGCTGGGACAGGTTCAGGGTTTCAGCAACTACACCCTGGCCGGCGAACGCGGCGTCACCGTGGACCATGATGGGGAGAACCGGGAAGGACTCACCCTGGTCCAGGCGGTCCTGCTTTGCGCGGACGATGCCTTCCAGTACGGGGTCAACTGCTTCGAGGTGGGACGGGTTGGCGGCCAGGTAGACCTTGGTCTCCTTGCCGTTGTCCGAGGTGAACGTGCCCTCGGTGCCCAGGTGGTACTTGACGTCGCCCGAACCCTGTACCGACCGGGGGTCCTGGGTGCCTTCGAACTCGCGGAACACCTGTGCGTAGGTCTTGCCTGCGATGTTGGTCAGCACGTTCAGGCGGCCGCGGTGGGCCATGCCGATGGCCACTTCGTCCAGGCCGTCGTCGGCGGCGTCGGACATGATGGCGTCCAGCAGCGGAATCAGGGACTCGCCGCCCTCAAGGGAGAAGCGCTTCTGGCCCACGAACTTGGTCTGCAGGAAGGTTTCGAAGGCCTCGGCGGCGTTCAGCTTGGAAACGATGCGCAGCTGCTCTTCACGGCTGGGCTTGGAGTACGGGTGCTCGAGCTGGTCCTGGAACCACTTGCGCTCGGCGGGCTCCTGGATGTGCATGTACTCGATGCCCGTGGTGCGGCAGTAGGCATCGCGAAGGACACCCAGGATGTCGCGGAACTTAAGCATGGGTTTGCCGCCGAAGCCGCCGGTAGGCCACTCGCGGTCCAGGTCCCAGAGCGTAAGCCCGTAGGTCAGGACGTCAAGGTCCGGGTGCTTGCGCTGGACGTACTCGAGCGGATCGGTGTCCGCCATCAGGTGTCCGCGGACCCGGTAGGAGTGGATCAGCTGCTGGATCCGGGCCACCTTGTTGATCTCGTCGGCCGGGTCAACCTGCTTGTCCGCGCTCCAGCGTACGGGCTCGTACGGGATGCGCAGGGACTCGAAGATCTCGTCGTAGAAGTTCTGGGCACCGAGCAGCAGCTGATGGACCAGTTTCAGGAACTCGCCGCTGCCTGCACCCTGGATCACGCGGTGATCGTAGGTGGAGGTCAGGGTCAGGACCTTGCTGATGGCGTTCTGGGCGATGATCTTCTCGCTGGCCCCCTGGAATTCGGCAGGGTAATCCAGTGCGCCGACGCCGATGATGGCGGCCTGGCCCTTGGACAGACGGGGCACCGAGTGTACGGTGCCGATGCCGCCCGGGTTGGTCAGGGACACCGTGGTGCCCTGGTGGTCCTCGGCCGTCAGCTTGCCGTTACGGGCCCTCTTGATGAGGTCCTCATAGGTGTGCCAGAACTCGGAGAAGTTAAGGGTTTCTGCCTTTTTGATGTTGGGGACCATCAGCAGGCGGGTGCCATCAGGCTTGGGCATGTCGATGGCGATGCCGAAGTTGACGTGTGCCGGCTGGACGGCGACGGGCTTGCCGTCCACTTCGTCGTAGTACACGTTCATGGAAGGGAACTGGGACAGCGCACGGATCACGGCGTAGCCGATCAGGTGCGTGAAGGATACCTTGCCGCCGCGGGCTCGGGCCAGGTTGGAGTTGATGACCACGCGGTTGTCGATCAGCAGCTTGGCGGGGATGGCCCGGACGCTGGTGGCAGTGGGCACCTGAAGGCTGGTGACCATGTTGGTGGCGATGGCCTTGGCCGGTCCGCGCAGGACCGAAACAACGTCCTCTTCCGGAGCCGTGGGGGCCTTGACGTTCTTGGGCAGCTGCGCCGGGATGGGCTGCGAGCCGGTGCCGGATTCGGTCTTCTTCCCACCGTCGCGGGCTACCGTGGCAGGGGCTTTCTTGACCGGTGCCGGCGCAGCGGCGGGTGCCGCGGAAGCGGGCGGGGCCGACGGCGGAGCGGGCGGAGCTGCAGCCGGCGGCGCTGCCGGTGCCGCGGGGGCCTGGTTTACAACCGGCATTTCCCTGGTTGCGGGGTGGGCGGTGGCTTGCGCCGAATTTCCGTTGGAAGAAGAACTGCTGCCCGAGCCGAAGGATTCAAACAGCGGCCACCACTTGGCGTCGACAGCGTTCTTGTCCTTTTGGTACTGCTCGTACAGTTCGTCAACGAGCCACTCGTTTCCGCCAAATTCCTCTGGTAGACGGTGGCTAGGCTGCTCTGGCACTTGAAATACGCCTCTTCCATGAGTTTGATTTCTCTCCGGCCCACGGTGCTTCAGCACTACGTTTCAACCGGTCTCTGCGTCCTCTGAACCCAGACCATTGCCAGTCTAGTGAGCATCTTGTGGTAACTGCCAATAAGGGTGACCCAAATCATGATGAGACGTGAAAACGGCTGAATATGGCGGCCGCGGGACGGCTGCCATGCAGCTCTTCGGGCCGCCTGACCTGTCGGCCCGGCAGTCGCGGGCAGGGGGCGCTGCTGCCGGGATCTGCTCCTGTAGAATGAAATTCTTATGGACAGTAAATCTAGGTGCCGGCCTGGGGGCTGTCAGCGGAGCGTAAGCAGCGCCGCACAGTCCACCCGAAGAGCCGGCAAACCCCGAACACGCGCCCATCACCATTCGCCGGTACTGCCGGCAGGAGCTGCAAAGGAAACCGCGTCGGCCCCGGCTGACCACCCTCCGCCGGACCGATATTACGGGCGCCGCTCCCTAACTCCTTCGCGAATCCCGGCGCCCACCGCTGTTCAGGCGGGGTGCTGAATGGAATGGCTCCTCCTCGCAGCGGGACTGCTGCTGATCGCCGGCACGGGCTTTTTTGTCGCCGTCGAATTTTCGCTTATTGCCCTTGACCAGGCCACGGTCCAACGAGCCATTGACGACGGCGACGAACGCGCCGTCCCCTTGCTCGCCTGCCTGAAATCCCTCTCGACGCAGCTTTCCAGCTGCCAGCTGGGCATCACCCTCACCACCTTGTTGACCGGTTACGTGATGGAACCTTCGGTGGGCAAGCTCCTGGAAGCCCCGCTGGCCGCCGTCGGACTGCCTGAGGTTGCGGTGGCCTCCATCTCCTTGGTCCTCGCCATGGTGCTCGCCACGCTGCTCTCCATGCTCCTGGGCGAACTTGTGCCAAAAAACATGGCCATCGCGCTGTCCTTCCGCATGGGCCGGGCACTGGCCAGGCCGCAGCTGATGTTCACCGCTGTGTTCAGACCCGCCATCGTGGTCCTGAACGGCTTCTCGAACCGGATCCTGCACGTTTTCGGGCTCGAGGCCAAAGAAGAGATTTCCGGCGCCCGGACCCCAGCTGAACTGGCCTCCCTGGTGCGCCGTTCAGCGGCAATGGGAACACTTGACGCCGGTACGGCCAACTTCGTGGCGCGCACGCTGAATTTCTCCACGCGGACTGCGGCCGATGTTATGACGCCCCGCATCCGGGTGGAAACGATCGAGGCGGACCAGCCTGTGACCGACATCCTGGCGGCCGCACGCCGCACCGGCTACTCGCGGTTCCCCGTAATCGGTGAATCCGCGGACGACATCCGGGGCCTGGTCCATGTCAAGAAAGCCGTGGCCGTTCCGTGGGACCGCCGGCCGAACCTCGAGGCCGGGGCCATCATGACCGAAGTCCTCCGCGTCCCGGAGACTATCCACCTCGATGCCCTGCTGGCAGAACTGCGCGAAGGCAACCTGCAGCTCGCAGTGGTGCTGGATGAATATGGCGGAACCGCCGGCATTGCAACCCTCGAGGACCTCGTGGAGGAAATCGTGGGGGAGGTGGCGGATGAGCATGACAAGGTCCGTCCCGGACTGCTGCAAAGCGCTTCCGGGGACTGGTACTTCCCTGGCCTGCTCCGCCCGGATGAGCTGTCCGAGCAGATTCCGGGCCTGACCGTTCCCGACGAGTCAGCCTACGAAACGGTGGGCGGCTATGTGATGAGCAAGCTCGGCCGGATCGCGGTGGTAGGGGACACGGTGCCCGTGGAGGGCGGAACGCTCAGCGTTACCAGGATGGACGGCCGGCGGATCGACCGGATCTGCTTCCGCCCGGCCCAGCCGGAACCTGAGTCCGGTGACCCTGCCGGCAGGACGAACGACGACAGGACCGAACGATGAGCGACTGGGCCGGAATACTGTGGCTGGTGGTCCTCCTGTTCGGCAACGCGTTCTTTGTGGCCGCGGAATTTGCCGTGATGTCTGCCCGCCGCAGCCAGATCGAACCGCTGGCAGAAGCGGGTTCCAAGCGGGCACAGACCACCCTGCGGGCCATGGAGAATGTTTCGCTGATGCTGGCCTGTGCCCAGCTGGGCATTACGGTCTGCTCGCTGCTGATCCTGCTCGTGGCAGAACCCGCCATCCATCACCTGCTGGCTGTGCCGTTGGAGACGCTGGGCCTGCCCATGGAGATCGCGGACGTTGCGGCGTTCGCGGTGGCCCTGATGCTGGTGACGTTCCTGCACGTGACCTTCGGCGAGATGGTGCCGAAGAACATCTCGGTGTCCGTGGCGGACAAGGCCGCGCTCCTGCTCGCCCCGCCGCTGATGTTTATTGCACGGCTGGTCCACCCGGTCATCTCCGTCCTGAACTGGTCGGCGAACCACATCCTCAAGCTGCTCCGCATTGAGCCCAAGGATGAGGTGAACTCCTCTTTCACGCTGGAGGAAGTGCAGTCCATTGTGCAGGAGTCCACGCGTCACGGTTTGGTGGATGACGAGGCGGGGCTGATCAACGGTGCGCTTGAATTCTCCGAGTACAACGCGGCGGACATCATGGTTCCGCTGGAAAAGCTGGTCATGCTCAAGGGCTCCACCACGCCTGTGGAGTTCGAGAAGGCGGTGAGCCGCACCGGCTTCTCCCGCTTCCCGATGCTCGACGATGACGACATGCTGTACGGCTACCTCCATGTCAAGGACGTCCTGTCCATCCCGGAGGCGGCCTATGAGCGGCCCATCGCGGAGAGCCGGATCAGGTCCCTGGCCAACCTCGCCCTGGATGACGAGATCGAGAAGGCCATGTCGGTGATGCAGCGTACGGGTTCGCACCTGGCCCGGGTCATAGGTCCGGACGGGAACACCAAGGGCGTCCTGTTCCTCGAAGACGTGATCGAGCAGCTGGTGGGTGAGATCCGGGACGCCACCCAGGCCCGGGGCGTCCGCCGGCTGGGCCAGCCCAACGGCGCAGAGCACTGACGCCGCTGCAGACAGCAACTTCTGTACAGGGACTTTGGACGGTGAGGAGCCTGCACGCGGTGCGTGGGGGCTCCCCACCCAAGTCTTTCTAAATAGGAATCATTCCTATTTAGGTATACCCTGGAGTGGTTCGCTCCGATCCCACACCACTGAACCGAGGTCTCCGTGCGCCGTTCCGCCGCCGCCAGAACGTCCCTTGCCGTCTTCGCCGGGCTTGGCCTGTTGCTGAGCGCGTGCAGTCCGCAGCCGGAGGCCTCTGCCGGTAAGCCGGCTGAGGGAATCAACGTGGTGGCGTCCACCAACGTTTACGGGGACATCGCGAAGACAGTGGGTGGCGACAAAGTCAGCGTCGCCGCCATCATCAACAAGACCAGCCAGGACCCGCATTCCTACGAGGCCACCGCCCAGGACCGGCTTGCCGTTTCCAAGGCGAATCTCGTGGTGGAAAACGGCGGGGGCTATGACGATTTCCTCCACACCTTGGTGGCAGACAGCGGCATTGACGCACACAACGTGCTGGACGCCGTCGAACTTTCCGGGCTGGCGCACCCGGAGGAGGAAGCCTCCGCCGAAGCGACAACGGCGGAGTCGGCGGCAGCGGATGAGCAGGACCACGACCACGGAGAGTTCAACGAGCACGTTTGGTACAGCCTCGCCGCCATGGGCCAGTTGGCCGACATCCTTGCCGCCAGGCTGGGCGAGCTGGAACCGGAATCAGCCGCCACGTTCACAGCCAACGCAGGCACCTTCAAGTCTGAACTCGACCAACTGGCAGGAAAGCTCGGTGCCCTGAAGGCGGAGGCGGCCGGGGACAAGGTGGCCGTCACCGAGCCGGTGCCCCTGTACCTGCTGGCCGATGCCGGGCTGGAGAACTCCACGCCTGAGGACTACACTGCTGCGATCGAGGAGGGCTCCGACGTTCCGCCGGCCGTTCTCAAGGCTGCAACAGATCTGGTCGCCTCTAAGTCCGTCAGGTTCCTTGCCTACAATGCCCAGACGGAAGGCCCGCAGACGGAAGCGCTGAAGAAGGCGGCCGGCACGGCTGGTGTCCCCGTGGTCGATTTCAGTGAAACGCTGCCTGAGGGCAAGACCTACCTGCAGTGGATGACGGACAATGTGAACAACGTCAGCAAAGTTCTGGAGACAAATAGTTGAAACCTGTGGTCAGTCTCGCCGGGGCGTCCCTCACGTTCGGCCAGCGGACACTGTGGGAGGACCTGGACCTGGAGATTAGGCCGGGTGAGTTCTTCGCAGTGCTGGGACCCAACGGAAGCGGCAAAACCAGCTTCCTCAAAGTCCTGTTGGGCCTCCAGGACCTGCACCGGGGTACGGCCACACTCGGCGGCCACCCGGTGGAGCGCGGCAGCAGCCTGATCGGTTACATCCCGCAGCAGAAATCATTCGCCCGTGACACGCCAATGCGCGCACGCGACCTCGTGGGCCTGGGAGTGGACGGCCACCGCTGGGGGCTTCGGTTGTCTTCAGCCAAGGCCAACCGCAGGATTGATGAACTCCTCGAACTGGTGGGGGCGTCGGAGTACGCCAAAGTTCCGGTGGGCCAGCTCTCCGGCGGCGAGCAGCAGCGGCTCCGGGTTGCCCAGGCGCTGGCAACAGATCCAAAAGTCCTGCTCTGCGACGAGCCGTTGCTTTCCCTGGACCTGCACCACCAGCAGGCCGTCAGTGCGCTGATCAACAAACAGTGCCATGAGCAAAACAGTGCAGTGGTTTTTGTCACCCACGAGATCAACCCCATCATCGACTACGTGGACCGGGTGCTGTACCTGGCCGGCGGGCGCTTCAAGGTGGGCACGCCGCAGGAAGTGATGACCACGGAGGTCCTCTCCGACCTGTACGGCAGCCACGTGGAAGTCATTCACGCCAACGGGCGCATCGTGGTGGTTGGCCTGCCGGACGCCACCACCCACCACCATCATGACGAGGCCCACGCCCTTGCCCAAGAGGTGGCCTGATGGACGCCGACAGTATTATTGGCGCCATTTTCAGTTTCGAGAACTACGGCGAACTGCTGGTCCTGGTCCAAAACTCCATCTGGGCAGGCGCCGTCCTCGGCCTGCTCGGCGGCCTGGTGGGGACGTTCGTGATGAAGCGTGACCTGGCCTTCGCCGTGCACGGCATTTCGGAACTGTCATTCGCGGGTGCGGCCTTCGCCCTGCTGATCGGCGCAGACATCGTTTTCGGTTCGCTCATCGGCTCGGTGGCTGCTGCGCTGCTGCTGGCCCTCATGGGGGTCAGGGCCAGGGACAAGAACTCGATCATCGGGGTGATCATGCCCTTCGGGCTGGGCCTCGGGATCCTGTTCCTGTCCCTGTATGAGGGCCGCGCCGCGAACAAGTTCGGCCTCCTGACCGGGCAGATCGTTTCGGTTGATACCGTCCAGCTCCAGGCCCTGGCCGGAACGGCCGTGGTGGTGATGGTGGTCCTGGCGGCCATCTGGCGGCCCTTGAATTTCGCCAGTGTTGACCCGGAACTCGCCGAGGCGCGGGGTGTCCCCGTCCGGACGCTGGGCATAGTCTTTATGGTCCTGCTGGGCATCAGCGTGGCGCTGTCCATCCAGGTGGTGGGGGCACTCCTGGTGCTCGCGCTCCTCATTACTCCTGCTGCGGCTGCCCTCCGGGTGACGTCGTCGCCCGTGGCCGTGGTGGTGCTCAGCGTGGCCTTTGCCATCACGGCGACTGTTGGCGGGATCCTGCTTGCCCTGGGCGGCCGCATTCCCATCAGCCCGTACGTCACTACGTTGTCGTTCCTGATCTACGTGGTGTGCCGGACCATCGGTTCCGTCCGTGCTTCCCGGGGGATCAACGGGCGCGTGCTGCAGGCCCGCTGACCCGTTTTTCTACAGGGTTCCGGTGGCCTTGCGCGCCGTGCACTCCGGGCAGAGGCCGAAGATTTCCACGGTATGCGCCACCTCGGTGTAGCCGTGCTCCCGGGCAATCCGGGCCGCCCACGTTTCGACGGCAGGCGCTTCCACTTCCACCGCTTTCCCGCAATTGCGGCACAGCAGGTGGTGATGGTGTCCCGTGACGGCGCACCGGCGGTAGACCGCCTCGCCGTCGCCGTTGCGGAGCACGTCCACACGTCCTTCATCGGCAAGGGACTGGAGGATCCGGTAGGCCGTGGCGAGGGACACCGAGACGCCCTGGTTCTGCAGGATCCGGTAGAGCTCCTGGGTACTGACGAAGTCATCCAGGTCGTCCAAAGCGGCGCTGACGGCCAGCCGCTGTTTCGTGACCCGCTGCTCCTTGCCCGCACCTGCGCCGGCCGTGCCTGCGGCTGTCCCCGCGGCGCCGGAAGCCGGAGCCGAAGCGGGCTTGGTGGCATCAGCCTTGGTGCCGAACGGCATGGATGGACTCGCTTCCCTCAGGATGGTGGCAAAGATCCAGATTACCAGCCGCAGCTTCGTGGACAGTGTCCGGGCCGGACCCTAGGCTGGCGCTATGAAGCTGACGAAATACACCCACGCCTGCGTCCGCCTCGAGAAGGACAACCGCGTCCTGGTGCTGGACCCGGGAACATTCTCTGAATCGGCAGAGGCCCTGGCAGGTGCTGAGGCGGTGCTGGTCACCCACGAACACGGCGACCACATCGACGTGCCGGCGGTAGTTACTGCCTTGAAGGACAACGGGAAGCTCGAACTGTTCGCCCCGGCCGGCGTCGCGGAGAACCTGCGTAAGGAAGCCCCTGATGCCGCTGCCCGGATCACTACCGTGGACTCCGGCTCGTCCTTCACCGCGGCGGGTTTCGACGTCCGCAGCTTCGGCGGCCAGCACGCCCTGATCCACCCGCAGATCCCGTTGGTGGCCAACGTCGGCTATCTCCTGGACGGGAATGTCTACCACCCCGGCGATTCCTTCGTTATCCCTGACGGCGTCAACGTCAAGACGCTGCTGGTTCCCCTTCATGCACCGTGGAGCAAGGCTGCCGAGGTGGTGGACTTTGTTATCGGCGTCCGGGCACCACGAGCCTTCCAGATCCATGACGGGCTGCTCAACGGGAACGGGCTGAAGATCGTGGAAGGCCACGTCAAACGGCTTGGGGCAAAGTACGGCACGGAGTACCAGCACCTTGCAGCCGGGGAATCGGTGGAAGTCTAGACTGGGTCCCCATCCCAGATGCCAGTGTCAAAGAAGCGGGTGATCACCGCTTCATAAGGTGCCGGGTCCAGGCCGCGGGCCGCCAGCCAGCCGGGGCTGTAGTAGTTGCCCGCATAGCGCTCCCCGCCGTCGCACATCAATGAGACGATGCTGCCCCGGCGGCCCTCCGCAATCATGCCGGCGATCAGCTGCCAGACGCCCCAAAGATTTGTCCCCGTGGAGGGGCCGGCGTGGAGGCCGGCAAGCGTGCGGAGGTGGCGCATGGCAGCCACTGATGCGGCGTCCGGAACCTGGACCATGTGATCGATGACGGAGGGGACAAAGCTGGGCTCCATCCGCGGCCGGCCGATGCCCTCGATCCGCGAGGGCAGGCCCGTGGCAGGGCCGGACGTGCTGCCGCGCCAACTGGGGAGGAAGGCTGAGTTCTCCGGATCCACCACCAGCAACCGGGTGGGGTGGCTGTGGTAGCGGAGGTACCTGCCGATGGTGGCGCTGGTGCCGCCCGTTCCCGCGCCCACCACGATCCAGTCCGGCACGGGGTGCTCCTCCAGTTCGAGCTGGCCGAAGATGGACTCCGCGATGTTGTTGTTCCCGCGCCAGTCCGTGGCACGTTCGGCGTAGGTGAACTGGTCCATGTAGTGCCCGCCGCTGATGGCGGCCACTTCTTCCGCCGTCGCATAAACCTCGGAGGCGTGGTCCACCAGCAGGCAGGAGCCGCCAAACTGTTCAATCAGGTCGATCTTTTCCTGGCTGGTACTGCGCGCCATGACCGCGATGAACGGCAGCCCCAGGAGCTGGGCGAAATACGCTTCGGACACCGCGGTGCTGCCGCTGGACGCCTCAACAATGGTGGTGTCAGCCCTGATCCAGCCGTTGACCAGCCCGAACAGGAACAGCGAGCGCGCCAGCCGGTGCTTGAGGCTGCCGGTACGGTGCGTCGATTCGTCCTTCAGGTAGAGCTGGACGCCCCAGTGCTCCGGAACGGGCACGGAATACAGATGGGTATCGGCGGAGCGGTTGTTTTCTGCCGTGATTTTCCGGATTGCTTCGTCCGCCCAGGCCCGGCCCGCGCTGCGCTCGATCTTCACCGCCCCAGCCTACCTGCGGCCCCGGCGGCTTTCGTTAGAGTGGGAGCATTGACCGCCTGACGAAGGAACACCATGAAGCCTCTGCTGGATGTTGCCGCACTGGAGGAACGCCGCGCCCGCGGCCTGCGGACAGTGCTCCTGGACGTGCGCTGGGCACTGGGCGACCCGCACGGCCACGAGCACTACCTGCAGGGCCACCTGCCGGACGCCGTGTTTGTCGACCTGGCCGCGGAGCTGGCGGACCCTGCGGTGCCGGAGCGCGGCAGGCACCCGCTGCCATCGCCGCTGGGGTTCCAGGACGCCGCCCGGCGGTGGGGGATCAACAACGGCGATGTTGTGGTGGCTTATGACGACAGTGCCAACATGGCCGCGGCGCGCGCCTGGTGGATGCTGCGGAACGCCGGCCTGAGCGAGGTATACCTGCTCGACGGCGGCCTGGCGGCTTGGCAGGCAGCAGGCCTGCCGCTTGAACAAGGCGAGGTCCGGCCTCCTCCCGGGGACGTCTCCCTGGCGGACGGGCAGATGCCGGTCCTTGACGCTGCTGCCGTGACCGCTTGGGTGGAAACGGAGCCCGGTTCCGAACGTCCGCAACCGGACAGGCTGCTCCTTGACGCGCGTGCCGGCGAGAGGTACCGGGGCGAGATTGAGCCTGTTGATCCGCGGGCAGGCCACATTCCCGGCGCGGTCAGCGCGCCAACTTCGGCCAACGTGGACAGCAACGGACGGTTCCTGCCTCCGGCTGAATTGCGCCGCCGGTTCGAATCGCTGGGTCTGAAGGACGACGTTGAGGTGGGTGTCTATTGCGGGTCCGGCGTCACCGCCGCGCATGAGGTTGCCGCCCTTGAGCTGGCCGGATTCCGCGCCGCCCTGTATCCAGGGTCCTTCTCGGAGTGGTCCAGCAACCCCCATCTGCCGGTGGTCACCGGGCCGGGGCCCCGCGGTGGCGACGGGACGGTTGAGTGGAAACACTCACGGGCGCAAGGGTAGCGTCGCACTATGACTCCTGGACGTCCCGTGCCACCGCCCCTGGCAATACCTGTTGATCCCGAGCCCGCCGCGACAGAGCCCGCTGGTTCCGGCGGCGGCGTCCTCGCCGCCGCCTACGGCGCCACGTCCGCGGAAAGCGGGTTGGTGCCGCTGACCCTTGCGCGCCGCACTCCCAAGGCGGATGACGTCGAAATTGCCATCGAGTTCTGCGGGCTGTGCCATTCAGATGTGCACGCCGTCCGCGGCGAATGGGGCGGCCAGGCCTATCCGCTGGTCCCCGGCCACGAGATCGTGGGGACCGTCAGCCGCGTCGGGCCAGCCGTCACAGATTTCGCCCCCGGGGACCGGGTGGGTGTGGGATGCATTGTGGATTCCTGCCGGGAATGCGAGAGCTGCCTGGACGGTCTGGAGCAGTACTGCGAAAACGGGATGACGGGCACGTATGGCGCCGTTGACCGGCGGAACCGCGATTCCATCACCCAGGGCGGCTATTCCTCCACCGTGGTGGTGGACCGCCGCTACGTTCTTCGTGTGCCGGACTCCCTGGACCCGGCCGCCGTCGCCCCTTTGCTGTGCGCTGGCGTTACCACGTACTCGCCGCTGCGGCATTTCGACGTCGAAGAAGGCGACGTTGTGGGTGTGGTGGGGCTCGGCGGACTCGGCCACATGGCCGTCAAGCTTGCCAAAGCCATGGGAGCGAAAGTGGTGGTCTTCACCACGTCCCCGTCCAAGGTGCCCGCCGCGCAGGAGCTTGGCGCCGACCAGGTTGTCCTTTCCCGCGACGAAGCGGCGATGAATGCGGCCAACCGCACCATCGACCTGATCATCGACACCGTCGCAGCGCCCCATGACCTGAACCCGCTGTTCCGAACCCTGCGGGTGGACGGTGCGCTCTTCCAGCTCGGACTGCCGTCCGAGGCCATGCCGCCCGTGAATCCGAGGGCATTGATCCGGCGCAGGATCGCCTACGCCGGCTCCCTGATCGGCGGGATTGCCGAGACCCAGGAAATGCTGGACTTCTGTGCCAGGCAAGGGGTGGTGGCTGACATCGAAGTGGTCCGCGCGGACCAGCTCAACGAGGCCTACGACCGCATGGTTGCAGGCGATGTGAAATACCGGTTTGTGCTGGACACCAGCACCTTGCAGGCACCCGCCAAGGAGGCAGACGCATGAGCACGCTCTTCACCAGGATCCTGAACGGCGAAATTCCCGGCCGGTTCGTGTGGCGCGAAGACGACGTGTCCGCGTTCCTCACCACTGGCCCGCTGGCCGACGGACACACCCTGGTGGTCCCCACCGAGGAGGTGGACCGCTGGACCGACGCTTCCCCCGAAACCCTGGCAAAAGTCATGGAAGTGGCCCGCCGCATCGGCGCCGTCCAGGTGGAGATCTTCGACGCTCCACGCGCAGGGCTCATTGTGGCCGGCTACGAAATCAACCACCTGCATGTGCACGTGTGGCCCTCCAGGAGCATGGCCGACTTTAACTTTGCCTCCGCGGACCAGAATCCCGACCCCAAAGTCCTGGATGCCAATGCGGGAAAACTGCGGCAGGGACTTCGGGACGCCGGATACGGAGAGTTTGTCCCGGCCTAGGTGTACTGCCCAGGCAGGTTGGTTAATCGGCTGATGGGCGGGTGGCCTCCGATTGCGGTGTGGGGTCTGTGGTGATTGTAGTGGTGTAGCCATGCCGG
>NZ_JBNHGX010000010.1:0-42689 GCF_059091705.1 Arthrobacter sp. Ha26 | reverse complement strand
ATGCCGTCACCGTTCAGGACGGCCAGCTGGTACTGCTTGGATTCAGTCACGGGTTTTTCCTTTTCTTGATATCCAGGTCTCTTTGACGGACCAGGAGACTAGGGGCGGTCAGAGACCGAGGTTGATTGCTCCGGTGAGGAGCTGGAAGGCGATGAAGGCAAGAGAACCCAGGATGATCCAGAGGATGGAGAACCGCTGGAATTCACCCAGCTCCTTCTTGAGTAGGCCCAGGAGGACCCACAGTGGTGCCGAGGCCGGGCCGATCATGTGCGAAATCTGTCCCACTACGCCTGCTCGTGCGATCTCGTTGGCGTGGATGCCGTACTGGGCCGCGGATTCGGACAGGACGGGGAGGATGCCGAAGAAGAAGGCGTCGTTGGACATAAAGAAGCCGAGGGGAATCGCGATGATGGCGGTGAACAGCGGGAGCAGCCCGCCCATGGAAGTCGGAACGACACTCAACAGCGAATCGGCCATGGCCTGGACCATTCCGGAATCCGAGAGGATGCCCGTGAAGACACCTGCGGCGAGGACAAGCATCACGACGGGAACAGCACTGGCGGCGTGGCGCTTGATGAGCTCCCCCTGGGTGTGGAGCTTGGGGTAGTTGAGAACCAGGGCGACCACGAAGGCGCCAATGAAGAGAACCACCAGTGGTGCAACACCGGTGATCAGCAGGACCAGGAGCAGGACTGTAAGGCCGGCGTTCACCCAGGTACGCCACGTGGCGCGTTCCCCGCCGTGATGCTCACCGCTCTTGATTTCTGCGGCAAGTTCGGCCACGGCGGCCGCATCAGCGTGCTTGCGCTGGGTCAGCCCCAGGACGTAGGCGACAACGAGAACAAAAACTGAAGTCAACGCGAGGGAGGGGATGAGGCTGACAAAGTACTCGGTGGCGTCCAGTTCCAGCACGCTGATCGCCCGCGTAGCTGCTCCACCCCAGGGTGTGGAACCTGAAATGAGTCCAAGTGACATGGCCGCAACGGTGGCGATAACCAGCGGGTTGATCCCGAGGCGCTTGTAGATCGGGAGAAAGGCGGAGCAGATGATCATGTAGCTGGTGGTGCCGTCACCGTCCAGCGCCACCACGAGGGACAACACGGCTGTACCCACGCAGATACGCACCGGATCGCCCTTGGACAGACCAAGGATTAATTTCGAAATCGGGTCAAAGAGCTTCGCGTCCATCATGATGCCGAAATAGAGCACCGCGAACAGCAGCAGGACAGCTGTGGGAGCGACAGTTTCCAGACCGCTTAGGACCATGTCGCCGAGTTGCGGGCCGAAGCCCGCTATGACGGCGAAGAGAACAGGTGCGCTAATGATGGCCACAAAAGCTGTGGCCCACCTGCGCATGACCGCGACCATAAATGACGCGAGCGTAGCGAATCCGTAGACGGCGAGCATCGTTACTCCTAGGTAATGAGGGAAGGGTTCCCTGACGGCGACTCTGGCGTGCCGGGTCCTTGCGGCGAACCCGGTCCCTCAACCTCTGGGGTTCGGGCACGACAATGACGGTAGACTTAAAGTGGTCGACCAGTCAAGCCAAGTGGTCAAGTGGTCGACCACTATGGGAAACTTGAGCATTAGTTCCATCCGAAGCACTTCTACAAGACCAACCCGAGGGAGACAAAGCATGCCTGGAGTAATAGTTGTAGGCGTCGACGGGAGCGAGACCGCTTTCAGGGCAGCGGAACGTGCGCGTGACCTGGCAACTGCTCTCAGCAGCAGCCTGCACGTGGTGACGGCCTACGACGACGACCGTACCGTGGTCTTCGGAACTGGCAGCGACCAACGAGTCGTATCGAACGAAGATAACGCCGAGCAAGTCGCCAAGGACGCGGCGGTCAAACTAAGTTCAGGTGCGCTGCAGGTAGCCTACTGGGCCGTGAAAGGGACACCTTCACAGGCGCTGATTGGACATGCAGAAAAGTTCGACGCCGAAATCATCGTGGTAGGAAACAAGCGGCTCCAAGGCATCGGGCGGGTGCTGGGCAGTGTCGCAAGCAACGTCGCGCATAATGCGCCTTGCGACGTTCACATCGTCAAGACCACCGGTTAAGCAACCGGGAAATCCAAAGCTTCCGGCGCCGGCAGGCGAAATCGCAACACGCTCCCGAAGGACGGGGCCGGCGCCGGAAACCTGCTCGCTTTGAGATCTGGAGCCTTGATGCTGACGGCAGCGCAGCGACCAGAGCTTTCGATCACCTATCGAATCGCCCTAGGAACTCTTCGGCCAGTTGCGTCCAACCTTCGGCGGTCACGGAGTCGTGGATGACACTCACGGCGAAAGCGAGGTCGTCGGTATCATCAGGGTTCCAGTCAAACTGTCGGCACAAATCTTGAGGTCCGTACCCTCTTGGTCCCAGTAGAGTGCGAACGTCTTCATTTGTTCAAGGGCGGCGAAGCGGCCTGGCTTCCCCGCCCAGAGCAGCATCTCTACTGGCTGTCGTTTGATTTAAGTGTTGCCATTAGTCGGCCGCTGGCGGCGTCCATGTGCTCAGCCATGGAGCCAGAGGCGCCCGTTTCGTCACCGGCAAGAATCGCCTCATACACGGGAACGTGTTCTCCGTGGGAGCCGGTGAATGATGTTTCCGCATCCATAACGCGGTGGATCCACACGCGCAAGAGAGCCGCGATGTTCTTGAGCATGTTTGCAAGAACTATGTTCCCCGAAGCGTCCGCAACAGCCAGATGGAAGTCCACGTCTGCAGTGACGAAGTCTTCCGTGGTTTTGGCAGCCCCCATTGCGTCCAGGGCCTTCTTGATCCGCTTCAGGTCAGCTTCGGTTCTACGTGTGGCAGCGAGGCCGGCGGTTACGCGTTCGATGTGCTGACGCGCTTCCACAAGGTCGGAGGTCCTGCGCTCTCCCAGCATGAGCCCCCATTCGATCACCCTGGGCAACAATTCGGAATTGGCATCCCGGAGAAAGGTCCCCCCGCCATGGCGAAACTCCACCAGCCCCAGCAGCCCCAGGGATTTGATGCCCTCGCGGACCACCGAGCGGCCGACGCCAAAGGACTCACTCAGTTGACGTTCCGAAGGCAGCTTCTCACCAGGGGCGACCTGGCCCGAGAAGATGTAATCCAGCAATGCCTTCGCAACCTCGGACGACGCAGGTTCAGGGTGGACCACCGTAACTGGCTTGAGGCCTGTCACCGGAGGTGCGGCCCGCTTGCGGCGTGTTGCGCGTGCTGCTGGTTCAGTAGCGGCTGGGTCAGCGGTCAACGAGAACTCCGTCCGGGTCGCAGTAGACCATGGCGCCTGGCTTGACAGTGACACCATCAAGTGTCAGCTCAACATCGGCCTCGCCGGCGCCGGTCTTCGTACTTTTTCGAGGATTGCTGCCCAATGCTTTCACGCCCAAGGGAAGGCGCGAAATCGCCTCGCGGTCCCGGATCGCTCCGTTAATCACGACGCCCGCCCAACCGTTGGAGACGGCAATTTCAGCAATCGTGTCCCCCATCAGCGCCCTTGAAAGGGAACCGCCGCCATCGACGACCAGGACTGCGCCGTCACCCGGCGTGGAAACCACCGACTTAAGCAGCGCGTTGTCTTCAAAACACCTGACCGTTCGAGCCGGCCCCTGGAAGTGCGTCCTGCCCCCCAGCGACTGGAATTGGATGGCAATGGACTGGATGTCTTCGCCGCGCTCATCGTAGAGATCAGCGGTGTTGACGGTCTCGGATGTCATGAAAAATCCCCTTTGAGTCTTTTAGCCATGGTACCTTCAAAATGCCAAAGTGGTCGACCACCTAAGCATTTTTTGCTCTCTGCCCGTCAGGACGAACCACCTCGAAAGGACCCTAATTATGAAGGCCACCCGTGTCGTCGCCACTTTCCACGTCAAATGTCAAAGTGAAATGCACGCCAGGCTGGACGCCGCCGTCGCAGCTGCACACCTTGAAGCACTCGGCTCCGGGCGCCAAGGGGTGCTCGTGACCCGCCATGAGTTTGACCGGTTTTCGGTCTCGCTGTCCCGTGACGTGCCGTTCCGTCTTACTCGTGAACAAGACCAAGCAAGCCGACACTGAGCGACACGTCCCGGCTTTTCGAAACTCTGATACAAGGACCGACTATGAACAAACCTCCCGCAGAAGCAGCCTCGGATGATCTTCCAGGCACATCAGCGTTTCGTGAGCAGCGGGATTGGGCTATGCTCCGTCGAGGCCAGGCTGTAGAACTACGCCGCGGCAACACCCTCATCCGACGTGGGACTGTGGATGACCTAACGCCAGACGCGACAATGCTTTGGCTCTCGCACCACGGGGCTGAAAATCGGGAGATCATCCACCCTGGAGACGGATACCAGTTATGGGTAGCTTCCAGCACAGGGCCTCAGGATCGCCCTTCCGTGGACGACTGAAGCGGGCATCTCATTCCCTTGCCTATGGCTTCGAGCAAGCCCAGCCATGCCCCTTTCGGACGAGATACCCGTCAACCTTGGTTGTTCGCACGGCCACCGGCTCCAACAGAGGCGAAGCATTGGACTAAGTCTTTCTAGCTCGGTGACTTCGCTGCTAGCAAGCAAACACCGGCATGATCGATAACAATCCTGAAGGATGGGACACATCCTCGCAGAGGAGTTCACACTCATACTCTCCGCCAAAGCCTAAGTCCGGAGAACCCCACGCGGAGCGGGACTGTGTCAGGCTGGGGCACACCCCAACCTGACAATTTCGCGGTTGGTCTTGACTTCTTTCTGAGAGAAGCCTGGAACTCAACCTGACGGGTTCAAGGTTGGAGGCGATCAGTGGCCGGACAGCGGTTGGAGTATTGGTTTATAGGCTTTTTGCACTCTGCGGAGGACTCCCTAGCAAAAGAGGGGCTGATTTCCTGCCGTGGTTGTCCACGACAACTTGCGCGAGGCTACTGCGAAGCGTCTAATCCCAACAGCAGCCTGTGGGATGCAGTCTTCATGTGGGAGCGCATTGAAAGTGATACTGCTGCTGTATCCCGCGACTTCAGGGCGGCGTAAATCTCGTTATGCTCCTTGAGCGCGGCGGTGGCGTGGCCTTCGTCGGTGAGCGCTCTGTCTACCCAGATCCGCAGTAGCGATCGGATGCTCTGCAGCAGCTCCTGCAGCACCTGGTTGCCCGAGCCCTCAGCAATTTCCCGATGGAAGGCGGCATCCGCCTCAACGAAGGCGGCCAGGTCGTCGAGGTTGGCCGTCATGGCGTCAAGGTGGCCCTGCATCCTTTCGAGCGCTTCGTCGGTCATGCGCTCGGCCGCAAGCTGCGCCGCTTGGACCTCTAGGCCGCTGCGCAGTTCCACGAGCTCGCGGGTGCGTGGCGCACCGAGCATCATGCCCCAGCTCAGAGTTCGCGGCAGCAGTTCGGAAATCCCGTCGCGCAGATAGGTTCCAGAGCCAGGCCGGACCACTACGATGCCCAAGATCTCCAGCGCTGCCAGTGCTTCCCGGACGGCGGAACGGCCCACTCCCAGCGATGCCGAGAGTTGGCGCTCGGCGGGCAGTCGGGTTCCGGGGGCGATGTCCCCGCTGGTGAAGTATGCAAGCAGTCGCTCGGCCACTTCCGACACGACGGAGCCTTGGCTTACGGAGCCAAGTGCCTCGCTGATCTTGGCCGTTGACAGGGCAGAGGAGTTGAGGGACACCCTCTAAGCGTAACAACGCGCTCTCTTCTTTCGGGTCCATTTCCTCACCATTCATCAACCGGTTGACCAATTTGTTTTCCATTCGTATGGTGGAACCCATAGAACTAAGCCCATGGTCCCCGGTCGCGTTCCCTCCATACTCGGGCACGCCAAACCGGCCACCGGATCACTACTTCCCTTAGTTAGGCCCAGGAGCTTTCCCATGACCCGTCTCTTCAACGAACCCACAGCCTTCGCTGACGAAATGATCCAAGGCTTTGTCGCCTCCCACGGCCGCTGGGTCAAGCGCGTCTCCGGCGGCGTGGTCCGCAACACCAAAAGCACCCCGGACACCGTGGCGCTGGTAATCGGCGGCGGCTCCGGCCACTACCCCGCGTTCGCCGGGCTGGTGGGCCAAGGCCTGGCTCACGGCGCGGCGATGGGAAACCTTTTCGCGTCGCCGTCCGCGCAGCAGGTCTACAACGTGGCCAAGGCCGCGGACAACGGCGGCGGGGTCTTGCTGGGCTACGGCAACTATGCCGGAGACGTCCTGCACTTCACCCAAGCACAAGAGCGCCTGCGCCGGGAAGACATCGACTGCCGCAGCATTGCAGTGACCGACGACGTCTCCTCCGCCCCGCTGGCCGAGCGCACCAAGCGCCGCGGCATCGCCGGAGATCTGACCGTTTTCAAGGTGGCTGCGGCGGCCGCTGAGGCTGGCTACTCCATGGACGACGTCGTCGCTCTCGCCGAGCGTGCGAACGACCGTACGCGCTCCTTCGGCGTGGCCTTTACCGGCTGCACTTTGCCGGGCGCCGAGCACCCGTTGTTCTCCGTCCCCGAGGGCCGGATGGCGGTGGGAATGGGCATCCACGGCGAGCCGGGCATCGATGAAACAGACATCCCGACTGCGGATGAGCTCGCGGAACTGCTCGTGTCCAAGCTCCTCACCGAGGTCCCCGAGGGGGTCGCTTCCGAAGGTGCCCGTGTGGTTCCCATCCTCAACGGCCTGGGCAGCGTGAAATATGAAGAGCTCTTCGTGGTTTACCGCCGGGTTGCCCAACTCCTGGCCGAAGCAGGCCTGGAAGCGGTGGACCCCCAGGTGGGCGAGCTGGTCACCAGCTTCGACATGGCCGGCACTTCCATGACCCTGTTCTGGCTCGATGACGAACTCGAGACCCTCTGGAATGCACCCGCCGACGCACCCGCCTTCCGCCGCGGTGCAGTGACCGCCGCCGCGCTGGAGGCAAGCGACGCGGCCACCGCGTATGCAGAATCAGCCGACGTCGAATTGTCCATCCCCGATGCAACCGCTGATTCCCGCGCCACCGCCGCCCGGGTCGTGGCCGCACTGGAGGCGGCGAAGGCAGTGGTGGATGCGAACGCCGAGGAGCTGGGCCGGATCGATGCGATCGCCGGCGACGGCGACCACGGCATCGGCATGGAGCGCGGCGTCCGCGCAGCGGTCGAAGCCGCGACCGACGCCGTCGGACGCGGGGCAGGAGCGGCAACCACCCTCTACGTCGCCGGTGACGCCTGGGCCGATAAAGCCGGCGGGACCTCCGGGGCCCTCTGGGGCATGGCCCTGCGGGCGATCGGTGATGCTCTCGGTAACACCTACAAGCCGGACGCCGATGCTGTTGCCACCGGAGTCGCCCAGGCCGCCGCGGCGATCATGGAGTTCGGCAAAGCCAAGCCCGGCGACAAAACCCTCGTCGACGTCCTGGTCCCGTTCCGCGATGCCCTCACCTCAGAGGTAGTTGCCGGGAAGCCTCTCACGGAAGCCTGGGGGGCCGCGGCCTTAACCGCCCAGGAAGCCGCCGACGCCACGGCCCGCCTGCTCCCCCTGATAGGCCGGGCCCGACCGCATGCCGAAAAGAGCCTGGGAACCCCGGACGCGGGAGCCGTGTCCATGGCCCTGATCATCCGTGCCATCCACACCACCCTCATCGAGAACACCCTTATGAAGGAGAAAGCATGAGCGCCAAACTGCGCCTGGTCATTGGAGCCGATGACGCCGGATTTGAATACAAGGAAGCCCTGAAGGCGGACCTGGAGGCCTCCGACCTTGTGGAATCAGTCCAGGATGTCGGGGTTGACGCTTTCAGCCACACCCCGTACCCGTCCGTGGCCATCGCCGCCGCCGAACTGATCGCCGCCGGCAAGGCCGACCGAGCCTTGCTGGTCTGCGGCACCGGCCTTGGTGTCGCCATCGCGGCGAACAAGGTCCCCGGCGTACGTGCCGTCACCGCCCACGACAGCTTCTCCGTGGAACGCTCAGTCCTGAGCAACAACGCCCAGATCCTGACCTTCGGCCAGCGCGTCGTCGGCCTGGAGCTTGCCCGCAGGCTTGCCAGGGAATGGCTCACCTACACCTTCGACGAAACCTCCGCCTCTGCGGAAAAAGTCACCCTGATTAAGGACTATGAAGGTGTCACTTCCTGCTAAGAACCCTGTGGCCAGCGCCGGACGCACTCCGCCGAAGGCCATCATCGGGGTCAGCCTGAAGATGTACTTCGGCTACCAGCGTTCGGTGGATTACTGCCGCGACGTCGCGGCCATCGCCCTCGCACACCCGGCGGTCCAGAGCGGTGAGATCGAGCTCTTCGTCCTGCCCACCATCCCGGCGCTGCCCGAGGGCGCCCGGATCCTGCGCCCTGCCCGTGCTGGCACAGGCGCCCAGGACATTTTCTGGGAAGACGAAGGCGCGTTCACCGGCGAAGTCGGCGGCAAAACGGTGGCTGAACTCGGTGGCCGCTACGCCGAGATCGGCCACGCGGAACGCCGGCGGATCTTCGGAGAGGACGACACCGTCATCGGGCTGAAGACCGCCGCAGCCTATCGTAACGGTCTCACCCCCGTGCTCTGCGTCGGGGAACTGCAGCAGGGATCCGTGGAGGAAGCCGTCACCCGCTGCTCCGCGGAAATCGACGCGGCCCTGAACCGTGCCCAGTCGCTGGCACCGGCCGGCCGGACCATCGTCGCCTACGAACCGCAGTGGGCCATCGGCGCCCCCGAGCCCGCTACACCGGAGTACATCAGCGCCGTCATCACCGGGTTGGACGCACACTTGCGCGCCCTGCCCGGCCAGGAGGACAGCCGGGTGATCTACGGCGGTAGTGCCGGGCCCGGCCTGATCACCCAACTGGACGCCGCCGTCGTCGGCCTATTCCTGGGCCGGTTCGCGCATGACCCCCAGGCGCTGAAGACCATCCTGGACGAGACCGCCGCACGCCTCGCCGCGCGGAGGTGACGGTATGACCAGCACCGGGCAAAGCAGGATCGAAGCGGGTTCAAGAATTGGATTAAGCAGCTATGCCTTCTTCTGGCAGCTCTCGGACAAGGTCTCCGCCCCGCTCAGCATCCACGATGTGCTGGAGCGGACCGCGGAACTGGGCGTGGACCTTTTCCAGGTCTGCGACTACGCTCCGCTGGAAGCTATGGCGGACTCCGAACTGGAAGACGTCCGGGGCACCGCGGACCGGCTGGGAATCTCGCTGGAGCTCGGCACCAAGGGCATTCGCCCCCGGCACCTGCGGAAGTTCCTGCATATCGCCGGGATCCTGGGCTCACCCCTGCTGCGGACCATGTTCAACACCCCCGGGCATACGCCCACGAATGAGGAGGCGGTGGGGATCTTCACAGAAGTCCTGCCCGAGTTCGAAGCCGCGGGAGTGAAGATCGCGGTGGAGACCTACGAGCAGGTGCCCACCTCCCGGATCGTGGATGTGATCCGCGGCGTAGACAGCCCGTACCTGGGCATCTGCAGTGACCCCGCCAACACTGTCGCGGCCCTGGAGATGCCCCGAGAGGTGATCGACGCCGTCGCGCCTTATGTCCTGAACATGCACGTCAAAGACTTCGCATTCAGCCGCAAGGACGGGTGGGTCGGCTTCACGTACGCCGGCGCCCCGCTCGGCGAAGGCCTGCTCGACTACGACTACATGATCAGCACCATCAAGCCCCACCAGAGAAACATCAACCAAATCGTCGAACACTGGCTGCCCTGGCAGGACTCCGAGCCCAGCACCATCCGCCTCGAAAACCAGTGGACTCGGCACAACATCGAATTCCTAAGGAGCAAATGAAATGTCAGCAGAAAAATTGAGCGTCGCCGTCATCGGAGCCGGAGGCAAAATGGGAATGCGCGTTTCCCGGAACCTCCAGAAGAGCGCCCACACCGTCTTCTACAGCGAGAACTCCCCCGCCGGTCAGGAGCGTATCCAGGCTGAAGGGCGTGAGATCACCGCCACCGATGACGCCGTCAAAGGCGCTGACGTGGTTATCCTCGCGGTCCCGGACACCGTCCTCGGCGTTGTGTCCGAAGGCGTTGTTCCCCAGATGAAGGCAGGTGCCATCCTGCTTACCCTGGACCCGGCCGCCGCGTACGCCGGCCTGCTGGCAAAGCGCGAAGACGTTGTCCAGGCCGTTGCGCACCCCTGCCACCCCTCGGTGTTCCTCGAGCGGACCACCAAGGAAGAATGGGCTGACACGTTCGGCGGTGAAGGCGCCCCCCAGAACGTGGTCGCCGCCATCGACGACGACGCCTCCGCGGAAACCAAGGCAGCCGCTGAGGCCGTCATGCGCACCATCTACTCCCCCGTCATCGACGTGCACTGGGTCACCGTCTATCAGCTCGCTGTCCTTGAGCCCACCCTGGTGGAGACCGTGGCCTGCATGATCGGCACCCTCTTGAACGAGGCGCTGCACGAAACCGTCCACACCGTCGGTGTTCCCGAGGAAGCTGCCAAGGCCATGCTGTTCGGCCACGTCCAGATCGCCCTCACCAACGCCCTGCGGGGCTCCAACCCGTTCTCCGAGGCCTGCGAAATCGCCATCCAGTACGGCAAGGACACCATCATCAAGGACGACTGGAAGAAGATCTTCTACGACTCTGAACTGGACAACGTCATTGCCAAGATGCTCAAGCTCGAGGTAGTCAAGCGGTAGTGAGCGTTTAGGGCAGGGCTTTTGCCACTGCAACACTGTTTAGGGATGCACCCTGCTTAGCTGCAAGGAAAGCTCCCAACCCCACGGGTTGGGAGCTTTCCTTGTTCGGATTCGCTACTTAAACGAGCTAAGCGAGCGCTCTGGGGCTGTCATAGCGCCGTGAGACCGCCGTCGACGGTGAAGAGACCCCCTGTGGCGTACGCTGATTCGTCGCTGGCGAGGTAGACCATGATGCCTTCGACATCGGCGGCGGTGCCGGCCCGTCCGAGCATGGTCGAGTTGACCAGGCCAGCGCGGCTGGCAGGGTCGTCGGCGATAGTTTGCACGAGGGGTGTCTCGGTGTATCCGGGGACTACGGTGTTCACCCGGATGCCTTCTTCGGCGTAGTCCGCGGCTACAACCCGGGCCAGCCCGTGAACACCGGCTTTCGAACTGGAATAAGCGGTGAAGGTTTGACCGCAAGCTACGACTGCGGTCGGGCTGCCAGTGCAGATTATGGACCCTCCCCTGCCCTGCAGGGCCCGCACTGCGTGCTTCAGGGTCAGGAAGGCACCGCGATGGTTGACCGCAACCGTTTTTTCCCAGACTTCCAAGGGCAGGTCTCCCACTTTGGCGTCCTGCCCGAAAAGTTGGACGCCGGCGTTGGCCACAACTATGTCCAGGGCTCCGTCGGCTGCGACTCTGGCATAGGCGGCTTCCACACTCTTCTCGTCGGATATATCAATTGGCAGTGGGGTCGCCAGGTCGCTGCCTGTCGCTCGGGCTGCTTTCGCGGCGGCTTCCAAGTTAATATCGGCGAAGTAGACGCGGGCACTTTCTGCCGTGAACCGCTGCGCTACAGCCAGGCCGATGCCGGATCCTGCGCCGGTGACCAGAGCGGTTTTGCCTGCAAGCCTATTGGACATCGTGTTGCTCTCTTTCTTGTTTTTGAGTCAGCTGAGGGGCCGGGTGATTGCCGACCACGGTGAAATATCAACAGTCTTCGGGTAGCCGTTTTCAATTTTGACCGCGGTGGTCAGCGGCTGTGCAGTGAGGTTGGCGGCGAACAGCACCACATCGGTTCCCGATGCCACCGGGTAGAGCACGAGGCCGGGAACGTCACCGTCGACGTGCAGGACGTCAGCACCGCGCAGGATGGCCAGTTTGGCCACGATATCGAACGCAGGTGTAGTGGTTCCTTCTGCGGTGATCAGACCTCGGGGGCCGCTGGCTTCGAAGTAGGTGATGGATTCGACGTTTGGCACGGTGAGGGCGTTAATGCTGCCAAGCAGCCAAGCAGCGGTGAACTCATCCGCCTGCAGCGGGTCAGTCGTCATGACTTCTAAGGTGGCGGGGTCGTATGCGCCTCGGGTTGAGACGGCGTTGAAGCGTGCCTTGAGCGTCACGGGGCCTACGTGCAGAGGTTTTCCGGATCCGAGCCGGAGGGCGTTCAACGCTGTCAGCCGTTGAATGGGCAGGCTTTCAACGATATGCGGCACTTCGATGGCGTGCATTTGCGGCGTGATGCTGTACGTGATCTCGTCGGCGTCGGGCTGGATGGAGTCCGGTCGACGGTTGAGCTCTGTGAAGTGGGAACGTGCGCCGGCGAGTAGAGTGCCGGTGAATCCACGGCTTTTTGCCGTAGCTTGCAACTGCTGCCATAACTCTGGCTCGGTAACGTGCACTTTGGAGCTGAAGGCTCCTATCCGGACCACCCTGTCCAGAGGCAGGAGGTCCACGATCGAGCGGATCTCTTCGCTTGCTTCCGCGACGATCCGCACATCAAGCGCAGTGTCCAGCTCCTGGGCCTGTCGTCCCGCCTGGGCCATCAGTTCTGCGGCCCAGGCGAGATCCTTGCCCGGAACTTCAACAGTCAGGGGGGCAAGGCCTGGCACTGAGGGAAGTCTGATCGCTGATGTGGATGCGGCAGTGCCCAGGGCGGGCACGCATCCGCGGGCTTGCTTCCGTACGGTCAGCATCTCGGGTATGGACGGCCGTGGTGAGGTGGTTGTGTTTGCCGTCGAGGGTTGGGCGCTGAGCCGTATGCTCTGCTGAGTTCGGTCGCCGGCCTGCACCTTGACGGGGAACGGCCGGGAAAGCGGCGTGCTGTAGGTCTTGAAAGAAGCGTCGGTCCAGTTTCGCTGGTCTTCGGTTTCGAAGACGTCTCCGGCGAAGTCCAGCCGGAAGGCGGTGCCGTCCCGTTTCCAGTTCATGGCGGCGATATCCGTGAAGGCTTGGTGCGGGCCGATGTCCGTGGGGAAGGCACCTTGGAACGCAGTGCAATCCGGCGACGTGACGGTGATGTCCTGACCGGCGTCATCGGGCCTATGAAGAACTACGAGGCCTATGCGGTTGCCGCTGAAATCCTCGGTCGCAGTGCCATCGAAGGACACACAAAGATCGTTCTCGGATGCCTGGAGACTCAGCTTTGCCGTGTATTCGTAGCCGAAACCGCTAAATCGGATAGCGAGGGTTTTAGTGAACGTTGTCCCGTCCTGGGAGTCGGTAACAGATTCGACTTCGGGGGTGAGGGTTCTCCAGTCATGGTCTCGGACAACTGCCCGGATGGCCCTGAGGACGGGGCGGTCGCGGTATTCAATTTCTGCGAACTCGTCCCCGCGCAGCTGCAGTCGCCAGGGTCCGTGGGCGATTGTCTGGGCTGGCGCAAGGAGCCTCGAGATATTCTCGTCAAGCATTTGTCAGGCTTTCTGATTTGGACGGTAGGGCCGTCGGGCGGGGCAGATCGGCCGCCTCGGACTTTCATGCTCCTTTACTGCAGGCCGCCGCGGTGGGTTTGGCAGTTGGAGCTTAGTCACGAATTTCATGGCAACTTCTGGTCGGCCGGGCAGCGGTAGTAGGGAACGGAGCGTGCCAAATTTTCGGATGTTAGAGGATATCCGGGAGCATAAGGAGCCTTATGATGTCCGCAAGCTCTTCATTGCGCCGTTCCGCTGGCAATTCCCGGCCTCCGCGAGGGTGGAGGCCGGGAAGAGCTGCATTCAAAGTTGGTTATTGGTCCGCGTCCAATAACCTCAGCCGGACCGCCATCCATGGGCGCACCGGGAGTTCGATCCGTTCCCTTCCGGTGAAGGTGCCCGGGAGCGTCTCGACGGTCATCGCCCAGGTGTCGATCAGATCGATGATGCCCGTTCGGCCCGCCGGTACTTCGATGGTCTTGTACCTGTTTTGACTAAAGCCCTGGTAGGAGATCTCATACTCCCCCTCAACCCCGCCGACGGGGGTCGGGTCCATCCTGCTGGAGATCGGTTCCAGGCGCTTTGTGGGTGATTCGCTAACGAGTTGGTCGAGGAAAGCCAACCGTTCGGAGCTCTGACCCACCATTCGTCCGCCTTTTGCCCACCAAATCACGTCGTGATCGTCGTAATACGTTTCGCCGTGGGTGTAGTGGCCGCCGCGCAGAGTGGTCTCCCACGCTCTGCGGACTACCTCCTGGGGTGAGAGGCTTCCCCACTCGTATTCCAGGTCTCCCTCATATCCGATCTCGTCAAGCACAACAGGCTTGCCCCATTTTTCGCGGAAGTCGGGGACCAACTCGGCCGTTTTGTAGTAGTCCACTTTCTGGATGCTGCAGTGGGTAGCCCAATCGGCTGTGTAGTCGTAGATGCGGGTTCCGTTGTGGATGGAGAGCAGATGAGCGGCATGGTCTTCCTCAACAACAATACGGGCGAAACGTTCCCAGTCCTCCGGCCGTTTAGTGGTCACGAAGTCGTATTCGTTGGCTAGTGACCACCATACGTTGGGGATGCCTGCCAGCCTTCTTACGACGTAGCGCAGGTACCTGTCGTCTGCTGCTTTGCCGAGATCTTGAAATCCCCACCGGTCGTAGGGGTGAAACAGAATTACGTCTGCTTGAATCCCAAGTTCGGCGAGGTCCCTAATCCGGTTTTCGAAGTGCTGAAAGAACTCCGGATTGAACCGGCTGGTGTCCCAGCCCTCGCCGTCCCGCTGGAAAGGGTAGAATTCTGGCTCATTGTCATTGAAGACGAAAGCCTTCGGGAAAACACACATCCTGACTTTGGTGAACGGGCCCGCTTTAAGGGTTTCCAGGGTCTGCTGCTGGAGTTGCTGGCTTTGATGGGTCCACGCGTAGAGGGTGGTACCGATTGGCCTAAATACGTCGCCGTTGGCGTACTCGAAATGGAAGGTCTCAGCAACCCCGACTTTTCCGGATTCCTGAGAGGGTTCAACAGCGATTTCTCCCGCGTGTCCATCGAGCGACCGGCTCGTAGAAACGGTACGAAAACGCCAGATGCCGGGCCGTTCTGGCAAAAAGCGAATGACATAACGCCCGCGGCCATCATAAAAACCCCCAACGCGGATTTCGTGGCCGTTGAGGTCGAAGAGCGCGTGAAGTTCGACGTCGGTGAACGGATTGGCATGCGAGGGTCCGTGAAGGAGGATTTCCAGCGATGCGTTGACCTGTCCCGTAGCGGGAGCGATGATACGCGCCGAAGCGATGGGAACATCTGGGCCTTCGTAGTCCGGGTCCGGAACGAGGGGCGGTTGTTCAATTCTCTCCGATAGGGGGATGCCCGAGATTTGCTGCCATAACTGCTTTTGCTGGTCCTCCCGCAACCGAAACACAGTGGCTAGGGCGCCAATTGGAAGATCGATCGCTCCCCCGAACTTATCGGGATTCTGTACGACTTCGGGAAGTGCCTGACCGAGCGCACTGCGCCCTGATTCATGCTCCAGAATGGTGCGTGTCCTTGTGTACTCGTCCATGAACGCCATGGGATCGTCCTCTCGGTAGGGAAGTAGGGGTGAGATGCTGTGGGGTGCGGCTGCGAAAATATGCGTAGTGGTGAGCTGTTGGGTTTTGGAGGGAAGTTCTGTTATCTGGATCTGGTAGGACACCTCAGTCTTTTCTACGCCGTGACCAGATGAGGTGGAGAGGAGGCCGGTCACCCTCGTCTTCGCGGTCGGTCCTGTCGTAAATTTGAGGTCCGCGACCATGCTCGTGCCTGCGCCCAGAGAGTTCAGAGCCGCATTCGCTCTCGTCACCGTCGGTTCCTTCCGGGGAAATGAGCGAGCCCAGTGGTCTGGCCAACCTGCGCCGGGCGCGGCGAATGCACACTTCCCATGAGACTGACGCGAGCAGGGCCAGACACATGGCGGTCGCGGCCCAGTAGGGTAAGGACTCAAGGGAGGTCTCTTCCAGCACCAGCCCTCCCAGGAAAGCTCCACCGCCTATCCCGACATTGAATGCTGTGGTTTGGAGCGCAGCTGCCAAGTTGCGGACACGGTGAGAGGCTGTCCACATCATGCGGGTCTGGAGCATAACGGGGATGCCGCCAAAGACAGCCCCCATCAGGATTATGAGAATCCATACCACCAGTTCTGTTCCCGACTCTGCACCAAAGGGCATCGCGAACAGAATGATGATCAGCGCCGCCAACGCGCCGATGAACAATCGGACCGGGAATCGACTGTAGAGTGCCCCGACTACGGCGACGCCCGCCGCGCTGGCGATTCCGGAGGCCAGGAGGATGGGGGGTATACCGGCTGGCGCAATGTAAGCGACGTCGAGTAACCAGACCACGCTGTAGGTACCAAATCCGTTTTGGGCGACGACGACAAGGAGGATGAGTAGGCAAACCATCAGGACGGAGGTCAGCGTTCTGTCCCTGAGTACAGGATTAGCATCTTTGGTTTCTGCCTTCGACGCAACCGGCGCGGAAACGGGTGGGAGGAACCTGAACATCAGTAAGAGGACCAGCAACAGAAGGCCGGTAAGCGCCGCAAAGGAGGTTCGCCACCCAAAAGCTTGGCCCAAGGCGTTCCCCAGCGGTATTCCCAGCACTCCGGAAAGAGAACCACCGGATGCCGTTATGGCCATCGCCCGTCCAAGCTGTGAGGGGAGAACGAGGTGCGCCGGGTAGGCGGCCACAACCGACCAGAACGCGCCGTGGCCAAGGGCACCAACCATGCGCGCTGCCAGAAGCATCTCGAATGTTGGCGATAGCACGACCATCACGTTCGCCGCCCCGATCAAGGCGAAGGAACCTAACGCCATCGTCTTGCCCGGAATCCGACGGGTGAGGATGGCTAGGGGCGCCGCCGTCAAGACGACAGTCAGCGCGAAAACTGTGATCAGGTTGCCCACTTCGGATGCAGAGCGTTCAAAATCCGTTGCGATCTGGGGGATAAGCCCTCCCGGCAGAAATTCCGTGGCCATGGAAATAAAGATGGCTATGGAGAGTAGGAGCAAACCTCCTAAAGGAAAGCGTTCCTGCTTCATGGCAGTTTCAAAGCCGCTGCTCTCTCGACTATTTTTCGCGGTTGATGACATTTTGGGTTCCTCGCCACAGTCAGATGCATATTTCTGCCGCGAAGATGTGCGGATCAGTGGCTCCGGAGGCGGAACCTGGCCATGAATTAGGGGTGCTGGCGATTGCGGTCAATTTAGGCCCGGGCTGAGGGCACTGTCTTGTGGTGGCTTCACTGTGATTTGCCGGTGCACGTCGTGGAGATCCGGAGAGGATACGGTTACCTCGATGACGCCGGCGGCGGTCGGTCGGATGATTGCCAGCGCCCTGCCGTCGAATGTTGTGCACCTGCTGGTGTTGAAACTTTCGGTGCCGACGGGACGTGCGCTTCCAAGTCCTTGCAGGATTCCGGGTCCCGTGATCTGCACGGAAACTTCCCAGTCGGCGTTGGTAGCGAGATTGCCGGAAGGGTCACGGAGTTCCAGCGCGACGAAGGCCAGATCCGTCTCATTGGCGGTTAGCTGGTCCCGGTCGGTTGTCACTGTCAATGCGGGTTCGGTTGCAGTCGTCAGCGCTGTGCGGCTTCGTTCCGCTCCGTTGTCATACGCAACGGCGGTGAGTGTTCCCGGCTGATAAGGGACAGTGAACAGGGCGCGGTAGTGGTTTGCCGGCCCGGTTTGCGTTCGTCCGACGGATACCCCGTCGAGAAGGAGTTCGACCTCGTCGGCGTCGCTGTAGATTTCCACTTCCATTGGCGTTCCTGGCGGCACTGCCCAGGTCCAGCTCGAGATGGTGTCAGTCCATGCCCACTGCATCTCCAGACGGCGCTTGCTGCGGTGTTCGGGACGGAAGACGGCGAGGTACGGTTCTTTGCGGAGCCCGTACACGATCTCCCGGTAGTAGGAGGCGGGGCGACGGTATCCTGTGATGTCGATGTCGCCGCACCAGGCGAGCAGCCATGGGTAGTCGGGGTCGCCGCCGCCGGCTGCCCCCTCCTTGTCTGTGTAGTCCGTCCTTCCCAGACCGACCTCGCCGAGGTAGTCCCAGCCAGTCCAGGTGAAATCTCCGATGACATAGGGGAGCTCCTCAACCAGGCCCCAGATGATGTCGGTCTGGCGCGGGTTGGTTTCTGTGCCCAGCACGACCCGGTTGGGGAACAGGGCGCCGTCGGTTTTGTAGCGCTGCTCGGCGTAATTGAGCCCCGCTACGTCGACGGCAGCATGTGATTCGGCCGTCCGTTGTGTGACGAGGTCCGAGGTCGTGATGCGATCGAAGATGTCGGTCATCGCGTTCATCACGTCGTTGACGCCCCGGGCTTCCAAGGATGACACTTCCGCGACGAATTCTTCGAGAATCTCTCCGCTGACGGCCCAGAAGCTGCTGACAGCATTTGTTGTGTAGCGGGTGTCATCCAGGGAGCGGATTTTATCGGTGATCCGGCGCCCCCAGAGGGCACCGTTGCCGGACCCGGCTTCGGGCACCTCGTTCGCGATGGAGTACATGATGACGCTGGGGTGGTTGAAGGCCTTTGTCACCATCGCTTCAATGTCCCGCTCCCACCATTCGGGGAAATCGAGCGAGTAATCAAAGGCTTTCATGCCCTCGAACCACATGTCGAAAGCTTCGTCCACGACCAGCATCCCGAGCCGGTCGCAGGCATCGAGCATGGCGGAACTGGCCGTGTTGTGTGAGCTGCGGATCGCGTTGAAGCCTGCAGACTTCAGGATCTCTATCCGCCGCTCTTCAGCCCGTCCGATAGCAGCTGCGCCGAGCAGCCCGTTGTCGTGGTGGATGCAGGCACCACGGAGCTTTAACGTTTTCCCGTTGATACGCAGACCGTGATGCGGATCGAGCTGAAGCTTCCGGATGCCGAACGCGACGGTGGTTTGATCCTGCTCCTGATTGATCCCGAATAACGTTATCCGCGCCCGGTACAGGTGAGGCTGGTCCGTATTCCAGAGCTGCGGTTGCGCGACGTAGAGACGCTGCCGGACCGTTGTTGATGCCTGCGGCGCGATGGAGACGACGCTCTGCTCGTGGTTCACGATCTGCCCGTGCTCGTCGCAGACTTCCGTCCGTAGCGTCACTTCACGGGTGCGGCGGTCATCGCTGCGAATGGAGGTGGAGATGCTGATGAGAGCCCCGTCGTCGTCGATATCCGGTGTCGTGACGCGTACTCCGTTGACAGGGATATGCACCAAGGGGCTGACGATGAGAGTGACGTCCCGGTGAATGCCGAGGCCGGAGTACCACCTCGAGTCCTGGTGGGCGCGGGCTTCAACCCGGATGGTATTCGCTTCCCCGTGGCGCAGATGAGCGTCGAGGGCAAGTATGAAGGGTGTGTACCCGTTGCGGTGTTGACCGGCGAAGGAGCCGTTGACGAACACCATGGCGTCCCGGTAAACGGCCTGGAATTCAATCGAGACGCATCTGTTTCGCCAGTCTTCGGGTACATCGAAGGTCTTGGTGTATTCGACGACGCCCCCGGGGAAGTACGCCGTTGATGCTCCCTCGCTGTCCGTTGCTGATCGTGGAAACTCGATCATCGCATCGTGGGGAAGCGTGACCGGTTTGCCGGAGTTTCGGCTGCCCACGACGTCCGTGAAGCTGCTGACCTTCGGTTTCACTGACCAGTCGGTGTTGAAGGGGATCTTCACCAGGAATTCCTTGTCTTTTGAGTTTGTCGTGGTTGGTGAGGAACTGGGTGGGTGCGTTCTGGCAAAGCAGGAATCCGGGACGGCTGGAGTCTAGTCCGGATGCCCTTGGTAGGACACTGAGTGGATGACTGCCGGGTCTGCGTTTGCGGCGACGGCGAGCACCCTGCCAGTGAATCCCGAAGCTACTTCCGTGGACAGGTACCGTCCGTCAAGGCGGGCAAGTTCACGGGCCATGCCGCCGTCGATGAGCGAGAGGATCACTTCGTCGGGGCCGGCGTCGCCGACGGGTACGGGAGCGGAGGACGGTGGGACCACGTCGATGCGGAAGGTGACGGTGTTCGTTGCGGCGGGAATCTCGGCGAGGTCCTGCTGCACTCCCCCGATCCTGGCCTGGGCTCTTACCCGTCCCGCCTCCAGGGAGAGCCCGTACCAGTGCCGGTCATCGAGGCGCAGGAGGAATCGCCCTGATCCGGTAAGGACAGCTTCGGCAGTCCATTGCAGGTCCCGCACCCGTGTACACAGCAGCCCTGCCCCACCTGATGCAGGGGGAAGGATCGTTATCCCCCCGCTTTCCGCCAGCTGAGCGGTCGTGGCCGGTTCGCCTCCAGGGACGATCCACCGCATATCCAGTTCGGAGGATGTGAAATCGTCAAAGAAGTCGGTGGACATGACCGGAACGTCGAAGCGGTCCTCGACGAAGACGGGCCACCCATCATCCCATTCAATTCCGGCGAGGAATGTCTCACGCCCCAGAACGTGGAACCCTGGAGTGGATCCGCGGGGACGGACACCGAGATATACAGCGGCCCATTTCCCTTGCGGGGTGAGGACCAGGTCAGCGTGCCCCACGTTCTGCACAGGGTGGACCGTGCTGCGGCGGCTGAAGACCGGGTTGGACGGGCACGATTCGAAGGGACCCTGGGGGGAAGTGCTTCTAGCCATGGTGATGCAGTGGCCGCGTTCAGTGCCCCCTTCAGCCAGGCTGAGATACCAGTAGTCACCTATCTGGTAGAGGTGCGGACCTTCCGCTGCAGGGAGCCCGCTGCCTTGCCACAACGGGTAATCTGGGGCGGTGAAACGCCCCGTGGCGAGGTCAAGCGGTGCTTGCCGGATGCTTTGTTCACCCGTGGTGAAGTCCAGGGCATGCCAGGTGAGGTAGCACTGGCCCGTATCGTCCCAGCAAAGGTCAGGGTCAATTCCGATTGCTTCCGGGATGTGGATCGGTTCGCTCCACTCGCCGGCAGGGTCGGCGGTATGAACAATAAGCTGTCCCGCGTCGTAGTCACTGACATTCGTCGTGATGAACCAGAACCGGCCCTCCCGGTGCCGCAGAGTAGACCCGTAGATGCCGGCAGAAGGCTTTCCGTCGCCGCGGCGGAACTGACTGCGCCGCGTCAGGATGTTTCCGATTGGCGTCCACTCCACGAGGTCCTTGCTGTGGAAGATCGGCGCGCCCGGGAAATACTCGAAACTTGAGTGCGCCAGATAATAATCGCCGCCCACACGGCAGATCGTGGGATCCGGGTAGAACCCGGAAACGATGGGGTGCTCCGATCCGCTTCGAGAAAACAACGCATTGGAGGATCGCTGTGCTGGGTTGGTTGCTGGCTGTGTCATGGTCTTTGGGCGTGCGTGAGCGCGGTGTCGGCGGCGTGGGAGAGTAACGTGCGGTCAAGGCGGAAGGCATAAGTCAGTCGGGTACGGCAATCATCGTTGCGCAGGCTCATGATCCTTAGTCTCTTCCTGTCATGCGGTCGCCGGAGCCCGGAGATTGTGCGGCGCTCCAATCGAGGAGATCCTTGAGCCCTTTGCGGAACAGTTCGATGCCGTTTTGACGCTCATCAGGAGTGAGGGCTTGGCCGGTGAAGCTGGCAGGTGCATCGAGGTAGGGAGTGAGTTGTTGTGCCAGTTGCACATCATCAGTGGCGATCCCGGTCTCGACGGCAAGATCACCCAGGAGCTTCCACACTGTCGAATCATCAAGAACATCGCGGATCGTCTGGAGGCGTGACGGCTCCTTGGGCCACGTTCCAAGGTCAGGTGTTGACCACCGGTGATCGCCATGGCCGACGGTGATTACCTCGGACGTGAAGGGCAGGTACACCCGGGCAGTTGTTCCCACAGGTACCTGTAGGTCAACGTCGATTTGGCCGTCATGCCGCTCCCACCGGATGGTTGCCGGACCGTATGGTGTCACATGGCTGGCGGAGGCCCAGTCAAGGTTTGCCGGGGGCAGCGGGCGCACCTCGATGTCCCGGTACCCCGGAGACAGTGGAGCCAGGCCTGCAACTGAACGGTGCAGGAAGTCAGCGATGGCACCCAAGGCGTAGTGGTTGAATGAGGTCATCTCGCCGGGATTGATGGTTCCGTCGGGCCGCATGCTGTCCCATCGTTCCCAGATGGTTGTAGCTCCCATGGTCACCGGGTAAAGCCATGACGGGCATTCAGTTTGCAGCAGGAGGCGATGGGCGACGTCGTGATGGCCGGTTGAGGCGAGTGCGTCGCAAATGAGCGGGGTGCCGACAAAGCCGGTACTGATGCGGAAACCTGAGCCTCGGACAAGGTCGGCAAGCCGTTCACCGGCAGTCTTCCGTTGACGCTCTGTCGTCAGGAGGCCCCATTCCAGAGCCAGTGCGTATGCGGTGGCCGAATCCGAAATCACCAAACCGGCAGCTGTGACAAACCGGGACGCGAAGGCGGCCCGGACGCTGTCCGCAAGAAGGGTGTATTTTTCGGCATCGTCATCTCGGTCGAGGAGCCGAGCAGTCGTTGCGATGATTGTCGCCGAGCGGGCGAAGTGGGCTGTCGCCACGAGGTCAGGGTCTGTTTGTCCGCGCCCTGGTGCTTCAGGTGGTGCTGTGGGATCCAGCCAATCGCCGTATTGGAAACCACCCGACCACACGAAATCGTTTCCGGCAGCGTCAGCGACCTTGTTAACCCACGCTTTCATGCTGTCATACTGGCGCTCCAAAGCGCCGACATCGCCGGTGCGCTGGTAGAGCGTCCACGGTACGAAAGTGGCGGCGTCGCCCCAGGCCGCGGCCGGCAGCCAGGACAACGCTGTTTCCACCACCGGCACTACGTGCGGGACAGCCCCGTCAGCCCGTTGCTCGCAGGCCAGGTCGGCAAGCCATGATGACAACAACCCTGCGGTGTCAAAGAGGAAGGACGCTGTCGGAGCGAAAATTTGGATATCTCCAGTCCACCCCAGCCGCTCGTCCCGCTGCGGGCAGTCGATAGGAACGTCAATGAAGTTCCCGCGCATGCTCCAAACGACGTTCTGGTGCAGCCGGTCCACGAGTTCATGGGAGGTGCTAAATGTTCCCGTCGGGGCAAGATCGGATCCAATAACGACAAGTTGGACATCCTCAGCCTGCACGTCTTGTACTCCCTGTATTTCCGCGTAGCGGAAACCGTGGAAAGTGAACTCCGGCTCGAGGAGTTCCTCCGGTGCGCCAGCGACCTGGTAGGTGTCCGTGGCGGCGGCCGTGCGAAGCGGCCGAAGCGCCAATTCGTCACCCTCCAGCACCTCAGCGTGGCGGATCACTACGTCCGCACCTGCTTCCAGATTCCGTACCTTTAGCCGGACCCAGCCGACGGCGTTCTGGCCGAAGTCCACCATCGCATGTCCGCTGGGCGCTGACCATACGCGCACCGCCGGCAGTACTTCTGACTGGCGGACAGGTGGTCCGTCCGGGGCCACGAGGCGGGCGAGGTCTTCTTCGAGGACTTCCACCGGGTAACTGGTTGAAGTTGTGCCGATACGACGCAGATCGGTGTGTTGCCCGTCGTAAAGGTCATCTGCCAGGATTTCGCTCTCACGTGCTGTCCATGAGCCGTCGGTCCCAAGAACCTGAGTTGTACCGTCAGCTGTCGTCACCTCGAGCTGGGCCAATAGCGCGAGCCGGTCGCCGTAGATCGCACGTTCGCCTTCGTAGCCGAGCCGCCCACGGTACCACCCGTTGCCGAGTTTCACGTCAAGGGTGTTCACGCCGGGATTGATGTGGCCGGAGACATCGTAGACCTGGTACCGAAGGCGGTGGCTGTAGGACGTCCACCCCGGTGTAAGGAGCTCGTCGCCCACGCGCTTTCCATTGAGCGTCGCCGTGTAGAGCCCGTGAGCCGTGATGTACAGGCGCGCGGAGATGACCGGCCCGGGCACGTCGAGTGAGCCGGTAAGGATGGGCGCGGGCGTGCCTTTCCCGCCAATGGTTGTCGGGCTGATGAAACTCCCCTGCCAGTCGGAGGGATTAAACAGCCCGGCTTCCACGGTCCGGGTTTCGCTCCAGTCGCTCCAGTAATCACCGTTGGCCACTCTGACGCGGACAGTTGCCGATTCCCTGGATAGCAGGGGGTGGCCCGGCCACTGAACAAGGGTCTGGTCTGCTCCGGGAAGGGTGTAGGTGGAGGCGAGTCCCCCGTGGTCCGTTATTTCCACCTGGGCTGCAGTTTGCTCATAGCCTGGCGCGGCGCGTGGGACGTACCAGGAAATTCGTGGGGTTGCCGTCCCGATGCCCAGCACGGTTCCTGCATCAGTGCGGTGTTCGAAGCGAGGCGCGGTTGGCGTTTCAGCCCATGTCATAGGTACTCCAGAGGTGTTGACCCGGGCAGGTAGGTGTCACCGGGGGTGGGGCGCAGCTACGGCGCCCTTGGTTGTTACTGGCCAGGAACAGTCAGACGGTGGATGCCGCGGGTGTCCCGAGCTCAAGGGTGGGGTGTTCAGCCAGGTACTTCACGCGCGCTTGCCTGCGTTCACGTTGCTTGATGGGGTCTGCTACGGGAGCTGCCATCTGCAGCCGCCGGGTGTAGTCGTGCCGCGGTTCCATGGTGACCTGTTCGGCCTCCCCGAGTTCGACGATGCGGCCTTGGTAGAGGACAGCGATCCGGTCGCTGACGTGGCGGACCACGCCGAGGTCGTGACTGATGAACAGGTACGCCACACCCGTTTCCTGCTGGATATCTTCCAGGAGCGTCAGCACTCGTGCCTGGGTTGTTACGTCCAGGGCGCTGGTGGGCTCATCGCAGACAATGACGGAGGGTTCCAACGCCAGAGCTCTTGCGATGGCGATCCTCTGTCGTTGGCCACCCGAAAATTCTCTGGGGTATCGTTGGCCGGCGTCAGCGGGCAGGCCGACGCTGTCCAGGAGTCCTTTGACCTTGTCCTTTCCGCCGGAGACGCCGGCAGCGGCCATCGGTTCAACAATGATGTCCTCAACCGTCATGGACGGATTGAGTGAGGAGTAGGGGTCTTGAAAGATCACCTGAACGTTGCGGGCGAGCTTGCGTCGGCGGCTTCGTGAGACGTTGCTGATGGTCTCGCCGCGGAACGTGATTTCCCCGCTGCTGACCGGAGCCAGACCGAGGATGGCCCGTCCAATGGTGGTCTTGCCCGAACCCGACTCACCGACGAGGCTGAGGGTCTCCCCGGCGTGCAGGTCGAAGGAAACACCGTCAATGACGGTGGTTTGCAGTCCGCGGCGGCCCGAGAAGCGCACGACGAGGTTTTGCACCTGCAGGAGTGCTTCCGACATGGTTAGGCCTCCATCAATTCGACGCGACGTGATGACGCGAGCAGTTCTTGGGTGTAGGGCTCCCGCGGTGAAGCGAACAAGCCCTCGGCGTCGTTGCGTTCCACGATCCTTCCGGATTTCATGACGCTGACGGTGTCGCAGAGGTCGGCGACGACTCCGAGATTGTGGGTGACCAGAATCATGGCCAGTCCGCGCTCGGAGCTGAGCTCGCGCAGAAGCTCCAGCACGTCGGCCTGAACCGTGACATCGAGCGCTGTTGTGGGTTCGTCTGCGACGATGATGTCGGGATCAGAGGCGATGGCACCACAGATAAGGACCCGCTGGGCCATCCCGCCGGATATCTCGTGGGGGTACAGGCGCATTACACGTTCGGGGTCCTTGATTCCCACCCTCTTGAGCAGGGACAGCAACTTCTCCTGCGCTTCCTTTGCCGGCATTGGGCGGGCTGCCCGCAGCCCGTACGTCAGTTGGGCCCCGATCGTGAATGATGGGTCCAGGTTGGACATCGGTTCCTGTGGCACGTAGGCGATACGGCGTCCGCGGACTCCGCGCATTTGCTTTTTGTCAGTGAGGAGGTCCTCGCCGTCCAGGAGGATGCTGCCGCCTAGAATTAGTGCTTCACGGGGCAGGATGCCGAGGGTGGCGAAAGCCATCTGTGATTTTCCTGAGCCCGACTCCCCCACCAGGCCGTGGATCTCGCCCCGGCGGACATCCAGGTCCACTCCGTGCACCACTTCAACGACGGTGTTGCCGTCGTTACTGGGGTAACCGACGCGCAGCCCTCTGATCGACAGCACTACATCGTCTGAACTGCCGATAGCCATTGATTCGACGGGAGGGCCCGCCTGTGTATCTGCCGCAGCGGCGGCGATCAGCGCGCGGCGTTTCTTGGGTGAGGGGGCTTTGCTGCGCGAGGTTTCCTGCAGGACATCGCGCAGAGCGTTTCCGAGCAGGATGAGCGCCAAGATCGTCAGGGTAAGGATGGCTGCTGGAAAGAGGACAGCTGCAGGTGAACTGTAAATGTTGTCAAAGGTCTGTTGCAGGATGCGGCCCCAGGACGGTTGGGCAGGGTCGCCGAGACCCAAAAAGTCCACGCCGCCTTGAATACCGATGCCGGCAGCAAGCACAAAGGAGCTCTGAATGACCACAGGTGCCCGCACGGCCCACAGGACGTGCCGGCCAACAATTCGGGCATCCGAGAGTCCGACAACCTTGGCCGCGTCGACGTAAAGCTCCGAGCGGACAGCGACGACGACCGAGCGCACAAGGCGGAAGTAGCTGGGCGCGATCAAAACACCGGTTACTGCCATCGCGAGGTTGATGTTGGGACCTGTCAGGGCGTAGAGGGCTATCAGCAATACGATGCCCGGCAGGGACATGAGGACATCGGACACGAAGTTGAGAACGGCTTCGATCCGCCCCCGGTAGAAGCCGCCGACCAGGCCGGCGGGCAGACCAAGGAGGAGTGAAACAGCCAGCACGATGAGAGCCGCGACCAGTGTTCCCTGGGTACCCCACATCAGCCGGGAGAAAATATCCCTACCCGCCTGGTCGGCACCTAGGAGGTGGCCGGGGGTCCCTGGGCTACTGTTGGCCGCCAGGAGGTCCGTTTCAGTGGGACCCCACGGTGCCAGCCACGGAGCGCTCAGGCCGAAAAGAACCACCAGGAGCAAGAATCCTAGGCTGAACGCTCCGATGGGATTTGACAGGAGTCTCCGCCAGGCTGGCTGACGGCCCGATGCGCTGCGTGGATCGACAGGGATAGGGGCAGCCGCGCTGAGCTCCTTTTCGACGACGTCGCTCATCGGATCCTAGCTTTCGGGTTGAGGGCAGCGCCGACCAGGTCGGCGATGAAATTTACGATGAGGATCAGGACGATGGTGACAAGAATGGCCCCCATCACCATCGGCACGTCCCCCTGTTGTGCGGAGTTCGTAGCAAGCTGGCCAAGCCCTGGCAGGGCGAAGATCTGCTCAACGAAGATCGCTCCTCCGAAGAGGCCGATCACGCCAAGGCTGAGCGCGATCAGCCCCGGGCCGCTGGCGCTGCGCAGGACATGCCGGAACACGATGTGGTGTTCAGGTATGCCGCGGGCGCGCAGTGTACGAACGAAATCCTGGTGCAACGTGTCGTTCACCGCGCTGCGGAACTGGGATGCTGCGTTTGCGACCGAACCAATCAGCAGAGCGATGACCGGAAGGGTGATCGAACCGATCCACGGACCGATTCCCTTTGCGGGGCTGACGTAGCCGGTTGCAGGAAATATTCTCCATATGACGGCGAAAGCGAAGACAAGGACGATGCCCACGACGTAAGGCTGAAGTGCCGCGCCGCCGACGGCGACCAACTGCACCGTCCGGTCCAGCCATCCGCCGTAGAGGGCGGAGGCTACCCCGAGAAGGACGCTGAGCAGGATCATCAGCACCAGGGTGAAGGAAACCAGGGACAGCGTCACCGGTACCCGCGTGGAGAGTGCATTGGCAACGGGTTCGCTCGTGAAGAATGAATTACCGAGATCACCTGTCACCGCTCCCTGCAGCCATGACCAGTACTGAACGAGGAGGGGCTGGTCGAGGCCCAGTCTGATGACTTCCTGCCGAACCTGCTCCTCGCTTGCATTGATTCCCAGGACGCCGCGGGCAATGCCGGGGCCGTTTCCGTACATCAGGGCAAACGTTGCGAACGTGACGGCAAGCAGGACGCCGACCGATCGCAGGAGATTTTTGAGTAAAGACAGTGTCATTTCCGGGCCTCGACCTTCTGGTTACTTCTGGAAGTCGCGCAGGAGCGGGTGCAGCTGCGAGAAGTCCGATACCTGCGCGATGCGCACATTGCCGGTGTGCGCGTAGTAGCCGTCCGGGTAGGCCAGGGGAACAAACCACGCCTGGTCGATGACGTACTGGTTGATGTCCTTCTGAGCCTGCTTGGACTCTTCCTCAGATCCGCTCAGCACTTTCTCCCACAGCCCGGCAATTGTTGCGTCTTCCTGATGGGACACGTTCCAGATGCCGGTGGGAAGGATGTAATCAACGATGTCCTGCTTGGAATCACCGTAGTTTCCAAGCTGCCAGAGCGGCACAGGGTAGGTGCCACTGAGGATGTTGGAGATGGCGTCCGGGCCGGTCTGGGGTACTTCTTTCACCTTGATGTTGATCTTTCCGAGGGCTTCGGAGATGTACGCGATCAGGGTTTCGTGGTTCTGTCCCTTCATTGTCGGGATCTGGAGTTCAAATCCGTCTGCGTAGCCAGCATCCTGCATGAGCTGCTTCGCCTTTTCGACATCAAACGGGTAGGGATCCTTCAGGCCGTCGAGGTATGCATCCGTTCCTTCGCGGAAGATCTGGGAGGCGGGGTCGGCCTTCCCGCGGTAGAGCTGCTTCGCGATGGCATCCCGGTCGAAGACCATGTTCATTGCCTGACGGACTTTGATGTCACCAAGGGCGGGGATCGTTTCGCCCTTGTGGTCAGTGATGAGCAGCCGAGTGGTCGTACCGCGCATCTTCTGGGCCTGGAGGTTTGAAGCCGTCACCTCGTCCACGGTGGCAGCGGAGGCCAGTACACCGTCAATTTGGCCCGTCTTGAGAGCATTGATGCCTGCAGTTTCACTCTCAAGGACCTTGAACACCACGTTCTCGTACGGGTACGTGCCTGCATCCCAGTAGTCGGCGCGCTTGGTCACGGCGTAGGTCGAACCACGCGTCGTCTCCCCGGCATTCAATACATAGGGCCCTGAACCAATGGGCTCCTTGTCAAGAGTTCCGGCCTTCACCGCCTCGGAAGGGACCACCTGCAACTCACAAAGGCGCGAAATCATCACTGCCTGCGCCGTCGGCCAAGTCAACGTGATGTTCTGGGGGTCCGCAATCTCGTACTTGATGCCCTCGAACCGGGCATTCGTCTTGGCAAAGTTTTCCCCGGATGCCTGAATGTCAGCGGCATCGACGGCGCTGCCATCAGAGAATGTGATGCCCTCACGGATGTGCAGGGTCGCTGATTTCCGGTCCTCGCTGAATTCCCACTTATCGGCAACCTGGCCGGAAGGGGTGTTGGTCGCATCGCAATTCAAGACCGAGTCGAAAATAGCGTCCGCCATCCACCCCTGATAGGGCGGTTGAAGGGCAGGGTTATAGCCTTCAATATCGGCGGTTTGACCTAGGGTCAGCGTTGTCTTCTCGCCGCTCGCCTCGCCACCCTGGGTTGATCCAGTGCAGGCAGTAAGGGCAAGGGCGAGAACCGTAACGGGGGCTGCAAGAGCCAGGGAGGTACGTCGTATGCGTCGCAAGGGTTACTCCTTCGTAAGATGACGCCGGCTCCGAAAGCTTGGGCTTTAGAGCGAAAGAACATGTTCAATGCGGTATGACTCAGCTCACTACCGTGTGCAACGTTCTACACCGAGGATAGAGATGTGACGGGGAGTACGTCAAGCCTTATCGGCGGGAACTAGGGGCATGTACATGCAATATGCCTTGTTTTGGACAATGGCTCGTGCAACGTTCTTCAAACCGCTATGGTTCTTACGTGACGACAAGGAAGCCGAGACCGACAGGCATGGAAGCTGAAACCACTCCTGCGCCCCCGCCGGGAAGCCAGCTGCGGCGTGCCACAATGCGCGACGTTGCACAGGAGGCGGGGGTTTCTGTCTCTGCCGTTTCCAAGATCCTTCGTGGCGCCTATGGCAGCAGCCCGGAAATGCGGACCAAGGTGCTCGGCGCGATCGAGAAGTTAGGCTACCGCCCCAACGCCGGTGCGCGGGCCATGAGGGGACGCTCCTACACAATTGGTGTGATGCTCGTGGAGCTGTCATCACCCTTCCAGCCCGAAGTTGTCCAGGGTATCAGTGAAGAGTTTGAAGGCACTCCGTATCAGGAAATCTTTATCGCCGCCGGCCTGTCGCCCGAACGCCAAAAGCGGTCCATCGAGGCTTTGTTGGACCGCCAGGTCGACGGTGTCATCCTCATTGCGCCATGGATGGAAGCAAATTGGATTGAAGAGTTGGGATCCAGGATCCCTACCGTCACTGTGGCTTTGCACGGTGTTGCCACAAACTTCGATACGGTCGTGGATGACGATTATGAGGGCTCACGCCTGGTCGTCGAACACCTGGTCAGCCGCGGGCACCGCCGCATAGTTCATACCAGCATGCCCCCCAGTGCCGCGACTGCACCGTTTGCGCTCTCACATACCGCCCGCCGTGACGGCTACGTTCGTGCGATGCACCAGCACGGCCTCGAACCCGACGTCATCTCAACGCATTACTCAGAAGAGGGTGGCTATCGCGCCGCGATGGAAGCCTTCGCCAGGCAAGAGCGGCCTACAGCGATATTCGCCGGAGCGGACATCGCCGCACTTGGCGTTCTCCGGGCTGCCGAGCACCACAACCTCCGTGTGCCAGAGGATGTATCAGTCGTTGGTTATGACAATATTTACATCTCCACGGTCAACCGGATCGCGCTCACAACAGTGGACCAGTCGGGCCGCATGACCGGGTCTAAAGCTGCCCGCCTGCTGCTCGATCGCCTTGACGGTCGAACCAGCGCCGCTCAGTACGTGATCGCACCGCGCCTTGTACCCCGGTCAACCAGCGGTCTGGCGCCGACGGTAGCCAGTGAACAAAAATCAGTTCAAAGCCTGCAGGCATAGCCTTAGCAGCCGCCCAGTCATCCGTTGTCCCCTGACAACCAGGAGTATTAGGGAGAAGTTCAGCCATGAGCACCGGAATCAAGTCTCGCGCCATGTCAGCTGGCAGTCTGCCAACAGGCATGGACGTCGCCAGCCCGGGGGCAACGAGGCGGGATGTGGCAGCGGCGGCAGGCGTCTCTGTTGCCACCGTCTGGAATGTACTTAACAGTCCCCAGTTGGTGGCGCCCGGGACCAGAGCCCGCGTCGAACAGGCCATCAACGAACTCGGCTTCCAGCCCATTCTGCGTGCCTGGAAGCAACGCGACCCGCGCGGGCCAGGCACGCGGAGCCACCGAAGCAATCTGGACCAAAACTGTGCATCCTTCCAGCCCGGAGGCGCAGCAAAGGATAGGACAATGCGCAGTTCCGAGCAGACAGCGCAATTAGGAGGCGTTGACGTTAGGCCCGGCGAACGTGTGACCGTGCAAGTGGAATCCGAAATACTTTCCGGCGTGGTCGATTCCGTCATGCCGGATTACTCATACTTCTGGATCTGGTCAGACAACGGAATGGGCCGGCGACTAGTAGAGGCTGCGGCCATATCGACCAATAACGAACTGACCTGAAATAAACGGACAGCGCAGCATTGCCTGATACAGGCTGGAAATCCCGACAGGCAGTCCGGATCACCGGGTCAGCTGCAAGCGCGGAACCTTACGGGATGTGCGCTCGAAGCTCCAGTGGATGTCCTGTTCGGTGTAGCGAGTGTCTTCTCAGGGAAGACGAGCAGTCGTGCCGCGGATCACTAAATGTGGCTCGAGCAGCTCGTGGCGCGCCCCTGTCCTGCCCTCAATGCGCTCCACAACCAGGTGACCGACCCGCTTGCCCATCTCCATACCGGCCTGATCGATTGTCGTAAGCCTGATGGGCCCGAGAGACGAGGTGCGCGAGTTATCGTATCCGACCAGTGAGTATGCCTGGGGCACTGACTGGCCACCCTCCCACAACTCGCTCATCATGCCCAGCGCGACGATGTCCGCTCCGGCGTGCACCGCCGTCGGCGGGGCGTTCAGGGCTGCGATCTGCCGGGCGGCTTCCTTTCCGCCGTCAAGATTCCAACGGGAGTCGATGACGATTGCCTCACGATCGAGCCCATGTCTGCTCATCGAAAGCTCGAAACCCCTGAGACGGTGGCACTCCGGCCGGCTGGCGTCGCCGCGACCGTCCGCGTGCATGACGAACGCAATCCGCCGGTGCCCCAGCTCGACGAAGTGGTCGACGACGAGTTGTGTGCCCAGTTCATCGTCGGCAGCGACAGAGTCGAAAGCGTGGCTCTGGCTGTGGTGGCCCACGACCACGAGCGGAATGTTCATCGCTATCTGCTCAAGTTCCGCGGCGGTCATCAGCGGGGCCACCAGGACGAGACCGTCCATCTGGTGGTCAATCATCGCCTCAACGACGGCCTTCTGCGGCAGCGCTTCGAAACCGCTCGGCGACACGAACAGCTCATAGGACAGGGGGCGGATAATGCTGGAAATGCCGTCGGTGATGAGACTGAGAAACGGGTTCTCGATGTCGGAGGCGACAACGCCGATGGTGAACGTCCGGCCCCGCATGCCCCGCGCCGGCCCGTAGGGGCGGTAGCCGAGCTCCTCCATGGCCTCTTGGACGCGGGCACGCATGGACTCGCTCGCACCGTAGGCGTTGCGCAGAACTTTTGAGGCGGAGGCCGTGGACACTCCTGCGTGCTTGGCCACGTCCACGATGGTGACGCGGCGTCGTCGCTGGCCGCTGGTCTCGCTCATCGGATCCCCTCTGCTTCGACCCCAAGAGTACTAGCAGACGTGCTGTGGCTGCCCGAAAAAGGGTGGACGGACCTGAGCCCCCCGCGGTTGCCGCGGGGGGCTCAGGTAGCGGCCGGTGTCCGAAGGGCCTTAGCCGGCGGACGTGACGACGATTTTGACCCGGTCGAGGTTTTGCGCCAGCGCGAACCTGGCTGTCGCGTCGCCGTTGCGCTCTGAGGAGACGCGAAGCGCGACCAGGTATGTCCCCGGTTTGTCGAACGTGGCGGTGGTCTGAAGCGTGATGACGTTCCCGCTCCGGGCGAACGGTGCGTCCGTGTAGACCCCGTCGCCGTCGAGGTCCCATTCCGCCTTGACGATTTCACCGGCGCCAGGTGGCACCTGCGCCTTGGCTTTGAGGGTGACTGCCTGGCCCGCCTTTGTTGTCGCGGTTTCCTTGCCTTGGGTGGTGAGGTCGACAGTGGGTTGAATCCCGCGGCGGGCGGCAGCGTTGTCAGGCACGACGATCTGCGCATCGGCGACCTGATATTTGGTGGAGGCGGGCGGTTCTACGCCCCTCTCTGCCCACGCGCTGACATCCCGGAGTGCCTGCTCGGCCATGCCGTACCAGTTGACCAGGTGCTTCGCCCGCTCCCCCGTAACAGGTGCGTCCTGATGGTCGGCATGGTCATTAAAGTAGACCCGATAGTTGTCGGCTGCGGCGTTGCCCAGGCTGGCCTCGACGCGATGGCGATACCAGTCGGTATGCCACGGCAGGGCATCGGTGTCGTAGAGATTGGACACCGCGATGACCTTCCCATTGATGGAGCCGTCGAAAGCGGCGTTGCCGGATACGGCACCTCCGAAGCCCGGTTCTTTCACAGGCCGTTGCGGATAGAGCGGAGTGCCATCGGGGCCACGGAACTGGTCAAGCCCGATCCAGCCTTCGCTTGCGGCGGGGATTTGGTAGCGGTAGTAGAAGCGTTTGGCGATGTTCCAACGGTTCGCAAGGGTATCGCCCGCCTTGTCCAGTTCTGCCCGCACACGCTCACCCAGCGGCGAATTCTCGGTGCCCAAGTAACCAGCCGCGCTCCAGAAGTCGTTGACGTAGGTCGGATCATAGGAAAGCGGGGTGCTGTTGACTAGACCGTTGGCGTACTGCTCCGAGCGGCCCAACAGGTAGTCGGGGTACTCCCACCCCTTCCAGGGAATGCCGAGAGCGTGACCTTCTCTCAGCATGGCCTGCTCCGCCTCGTCGAGGCCGGCAAACGGGTCACCGCTGCCTCCCGGCAGCAACGCGGTTCGGATCTGGTCAGCCTTGTCACCGAGGATGAGTTCAGCGGCTGACCGGCCAAGGAAATTGTAGGACGAGGGGGCGGGCACTGCCTGAACCAGCGGGACGAACCCCTGCCATACTCCGGTGGTGTTTTCGGCGGCGCCGACCGTCTGGAAGGAACCTCCACTGGGCCCGTAGAGGTACCCGGAAATTTGGCGGTCGCTCCCGTAGTACTTCGCGGCCACCGTCTCGGCGAACTTGGCGGCGGCGGCCGCATGCCGATATCCCAATGACACAGACGTGTTCCCGGCCTGCACCGCGTAACCGCCACTGGAGAGCGCAAATCCGATGGCGCGGTCGTCCGCCTGCGAGGTGTCCGGTGCGGCGGGAAACACGACGGGATAGGTGAACTGGAAGAATCGGCCCTCCCACTGCGCCTTGTTCTCCCTCGCATGGAGGTAAACGGTGAACTGGATGTTCGTGTCCTTGAAATGGCCCCTGATGCGGTGGTGCGGCATGGGCGCTGTTTCATCGGTCTCACTGTCGATGACGGGAGTGCCATATGTCGGGTCGATGCAGCCCTCAGTTACTTGCATGGCTGCGCCGACGGTCGCGCATTCAGGTGGTGCGGCAAGCCCCGGGCTCGCAGTGCCGAGTCCAGCACCGACGAGCAATGTGGCAGCAAGGGCGCTGATTCCTCCGCGGCGGGCAAGCGTGGGGTGGATCTTCATTGGTCCTCCTTCATTGAGTGTCTCCGGGGCCGCGCCAGCCGGATGAGAGATAACCACGGCAGTGGAGAACGTTCTCCATGGAACGTTTCAACGGAGAGTACACGTGCTGGTGGGCGGGGTCAACCACCTGCGACGCTGCCTCCAAGGGGCTTCAGCCTAGGGTTTAGTTTTCTTAGCCTCGTCCGCGAAGTTACGACGTGAAGGGGTTGGGCCCACAGTGGTTAGCCAAGATTCCGTGCGCAAAGTGACCAAAAACTCCTTCCCTATTGCCACGTCAATGTGGCGACCATTACGCTTGCGTAGAACGTTGCACGCCAAGAGGTAACGCTCATGAAGTCCGGCGCCTATCGACCGGCGCGGCAGGGATACCCGCCGACCCGCTCGGGCCAGCTGAGACTGTCTCGACCGGTGCAACCACTGGTAAACGAAAGACCCAGGCATGAACATGAGCACGTACGTGACGAAACCATGGATGGACGAGGGGCTGGCTGCAGGCGAACGGGCCGACCTGCTGTTGGACAAGCTGAGCCTTGACGAGAAGTTGGCTCAGGTTTCCTGCTACTTTCCGGCCGACATAACGCAGACCGGCGATTTCGGTGAGCGTTTCCCGTTCGGCATTGGTGAGGTCTCGTGCCTCGAGGCGCGTTCTGCGCTAACGCTCGATGAGGTCACGGCCTTTCAGCATCGGGTGCAGGCGGAGGCAATGGCAGGTTCCGGGCACGGGATCCCGGCGATCTTCCACATGGAAGGGCTCTGTGGCGCGTATCTGCCGGGGGCGACGAGCTTCCCGTCCGGGCTCGGTCGGGCCGCTGGCTGGGATGTGGAGCTGGAACGGGAGATCGGAAACATCGTGGGGAGGCAGGAACGGGCAGTTGGTATCACTCATACCTTGGCTCCTGTTCTGGATGTTTCCCGCGACCCTCGGATGGGACGGCAGGGTGAGACCTATGGGGAAGACCCAACCCTTGCAGCCGCACTCGGCGTCGCTTTCACCCTTGGGTTGCAGGGCGAGGACGCAGCGGGCCGGCGCACAGAAGCGGTGGCAAAGCACTTCCTAGGCTCACACCACACCGAAGGCGGCATTCACGGGGCCCACTGCAACGTCCCCGATCGTCTGCTCGTGGAGGTGTACGGCAAGCCCTTCCAAGCAGCGATTACCCTCGGGGGGCTGCGGGGCGTGATGCCTTCCTACAACTCTGTCGGCGGCGAGCCGATTTCTGCCTCCGTCCGGTTGCTGAAGACACTGCTGCGGGAACAGATGGGTTTCGCTGGCTTGATTGTCTCTGACTACGGCGCCGTGGGAAACCTTCACACCGTCCAGCACGTTGCAGAGTCCCCGGCACATGCCGGTCTGGCGGCCCTGCGCGCGGGTATGGATGTCGAGCTTCACGTGCCACAGGGCTTCGGGCGCGAACTGCGGGAGTGGTTCGCGGACGGACGCGCCGATGTGGCCCTCCTTGACCGGGCGGTCCGCGAGGTGCTGGCCGCAAAGTTTCGTATGGGACTCTTCGAGCACCCCTTTGCCCCCGACTCGGCTGAGCGGGAGGCTGCGTTCGAGCCGGCCGCTGACAGGGAAGTCGCTGTGCAGTCTGCACGAGAATCGCTGGTCCTTCTGCAGAATGACGGCGCACTGCCATTGCGGCCGGACATCCGGACACTCGCAGTTATCGGCTGCCACGCGGCGACTGCCCGGTACTTTTTCGGCGGCTACACTCACTACTCCATGGCAGAGGGAAAACTCGCCGTCAACACCTCGATGGCCGGCCTCACCACCAGCAGCGAAAACCATCAGAGGGTGACCAACACCGTTCCAGGCACCACCATCGAGGCGTCCGACGGTTCGGCGTTCGAGGAACTGCTGCTGCAGCAACAGCCCGGCATCCGCAGCCTCCTCGACGAGCTTCGCATCCGGCTCCCCGGAACGGAGGTGAGCTGGGCGTACGGGTACCCAATTGCCGGCGGCGACGACTCCGGACACGACGAAGCCATCGCTCTCGCCAAGAAGGCCGACGTTGTGCTCCTAACGCTCGGAGGCAAACACGGCACGGCCTCCATCGCGTCAATGGGCGAGGGCATTGATGCAACCAACATCAACCTGCCGTCCTGCCAGGACGACCTGATCGTCAAGCTCGCCAAACTGGGCAAGCCAATAATCGGCATCCACCTCGACGGCCGGCCGGTATCCAGCCACGCCGCCGACACACACCTGGCGGCACTCCTGGAAGCATGGAGCCCCGCCGAAGGCGGAGCCGAAGCTATCGTCGACGTCCTCACCGGTGCCCACAACCCGAGCGGGCGGCTACCGGTCAGCGTCGCACGCAACGCCGGCCAGGTCCCGGTCTACTACAACCACCCGCATGGGTCGGCTTGGAACCAAGGCGAGAGCATCGGGTTCCCCGATTACGTCGATGCGCCCCACACACCGCGATACTTCTTCGGGCACGGGCTCTCCTACACAACGTTCGACTATTCGGATCTTGAACTCTCGCAGCACGAAGTAGCCGCTGACGACACGGTCACCATCTCGCTCACCGTGACCAATAGCGGAGCGCGGCCCGGAACCGAGATTATCCAGCTCTACGTCAGTGACAAATTCGCATCGGTCTCGAGGCCGGTGCTGGAGCTCGCCGGTTTCCGCCGGCTCGACCTTCAACCGGGGCAGGCAGCCCGGGTCCACTTCCAACTCGATATCAGCCAACTGGCCTTCCTCGACGCCGACATGCGCTGGCGGGTCGAATCAGGGGAAGTCGACATCATGATTGGCGCCTCCTCGAACGACCTGCGGCTGAGGGAATCGGTATCCATCGTTTCAGGCGCCGTTATTGACGGCAAAAACCGAAGCTTCTATACCGGCTAGCACAACGTCGAAGGCTTACCCGCAAAAGGATGACATGCGGCAGCCGGTCTATTGGCCGCCCTACTCCCCCAATGCAATAAAAATGCGGCAATGCTGCGAAGAAGAGAGAGTTTCCAATGAATAAGCTGATCCGCCCCGGTGAGATCATGACCGACACTGAAGGCAAGCGCATCCACATCCACGGCGGCTCCGTACTTGCCGTGGACGGCGAGTACTACTGGTATGGCGAAGACAAGTCCCAGTCAACACCAGCCAGCGGTAGATGGCACAGTGGGGTTCGCGCCTATCGCTCCCCCGACCTCTTGTCCTGGACTGACCTCGGGTCGATCCTGCCACCCGAACCCAACGACCCTGACTCACCCCTGCACCCTGCCAAGATGATGGACAGGCCGCATATTGTGCGTCACCCCTCTACTGGAAAATTCGTTTGTTGGATGAAGGTGATGCACGAGGACGGCAAGCAGCGCTCCTGGGTATACCAGGCGGATCGATTCGAAGGACCCTACCTTCTGGTCCGCGCCGGTTTTGAACCCCTTGGCATGAGTGCCGGTGACTTCGACCTGGTGGTTGACCCTGAAACACGCCGTGGCTACTACTACTTTGAACGCGTTCATTCCGAACTCATCTGCGCCGACCTGACCGAGGACCTTACGGATGTCACAGGAACATACTCCACGCATTTTCCCCACCCGCATCCACCACTCGTCCGAGAAGCACCAGCCTATTTTCGTCATGATGGCCGTCACTACCTCATCACCTCAGGAACGAGCTGGTATTTTCCCAACCGTTCCGAGGTCGCCGTCGCTGACGACTACCACGGTCCTTGGACAGTGGTCGGAGACCCCCACCGCAATGATCCGAGCGGCACATCATTCCGCTCCCAAATTTCCTCCGTGCTCACCCTGGAGGACGGCCGGCATGTTGCACTTGCAGACCGATGGCTCCCTGACGTGTCAGACGACATGATTCGCCGAGGCTGGCTAGCAACCGAAGCGCAGTTCACAGGGGGCGAACGGGATCCCGAAATTGACGCGTTCGTTCATGCCGGCGCTCCCGACACATCTCGCGCCTGTCACGTATGGCTGGAGATCCGCTTCGATAACGGCCTGCCAGTCATCGATTGGCAGGACGCCTGGCGGCCATAATGCGGCAAGGGCGGCCCCGCCGCCCACGCATTGACTCGGCACAGGATTCATTAGGGCACACCCAACCTGATAAAGGGGACTTGTTGGGTCCCAAAAATGGGGCTTAAATCCGCGTCCACTGAGAGGCCGGGTCCCGGCGCCGCCCACAGCCAGGGACAATTTTCATGGGTCATCCACCGCTGCTGCTGCTCGGGGAGCGAATCCAGGGGCTCCCAATATCCAGCCGTGGATATCCTGAATTGACCCCAACTGTGGACGGAACAGAGTCGCCCAGCGCCGCCCGGTCCGGGCCTCGCGAGGCTGACGGAATATCCACTATCGGCTCTTTGAGGGGCGGTCCAGAAGGGGGTGTATGGCGCCCAGTCTCATGGAGAATCTGGACGCAGCTGAAGGATCTAGCTAGTCGGTCCAAAACGAATGAAAGTTAAGCGGCCTACGCCTACAAGCACCAGGGCGCTTGCGGCCAAGATCAGGTGACAGCAAAAGAGTGCAAAGCCTATTCCGAGGGTGGCGAGAAACACCAGGTTCATGGCAACTGTCGTGGTGACATCCATCAGCTGCCTAGGAGCCTGCGCTCATGGGCGAAGGCGACCAATTGCAGGCGGGTGCGTATCGTCAGCTTGTCCAGGACGCTGCGCAGGTGGCTCTTGATGGTGGCCTCGGAAACGAAGAGAGCTTCGGCCATTACCGCGTTACTGAGCCCTTTGGCGGCGAGCAGGAAGACGTCTCGCTCCCGCGGTGAGAGGACGTTGAGGACTGACAGGTCCGGGTCGGCAGGTTGGCTTTGGCCGGCTTGCGCGAACAGGGAATGCACGGAGCCGGGCGCTATCACTGAATAGCCTGAGTGCACGGTTCTTATAGCTGCCAGCAGGAACTCCGGTTCCGCGCTCTTGAGCAGGTACCCGCTGGCGCCTGCCTGGACGGCGTCTACGACGGCCTTGTCCCGGTTGAAGGTAGTAAGCGCGATGATCCTTGGCCGGTCGGTGTTGTTTGTATCCGCCCACTCAACGATTTGCCGGATGGCGGTGACACCGTCCATGACAGGCATGCGCAGGTCCATCAGCATCACGTCCGGGCGCCTGTCGGTAGCCAGTGCGACAGCTTCCTTGCCATCGCTGGCTTCCCCGCAGAACTCCATGTCGTTCTGGCTTTCGATCAACATCTGGATCCCGGCCCTGAATAGCGGCTGGTCATCGACCAATGAGACTTTGATGCCGGCCGACGCGTCAGACACGATCCTTATCTCCAACCGCTGCAGGATGATCCTTGCCACCGAGTATCGATTCACCGGTGCTGCTGCCTTCGTCGGCAGGCCGCTCATCACCGGTCAGGTAGGGAATGAAGACCGCGACCCGGAATTCTTCCCCGTCTGACCCTGCTGACAGCCAGCCCCCTGCCAGGTGGGCGCGTTCCCGCATGCCAGGGAGACCTCTTCCCAGCCGTGCCGGTTCCAAGGCGCCTTGCTTTCCTTGCGAAGTGTTTTTCGTTGCTGATGCCACGTGCAGCGTCAGGCCAGGTCCACTCCAGTCGAAGTGCGCTCTTACCACGGTTCCTTGCCCTCCGTGCTTGAGGGCATTAGTCAGGCATTCCTGAACAATCCGAAATACAGCAACCTGCTGCCCCTCCGAAAGGGCCGCCGGGGTCCCTGCCTCGGTAGCGGTAATCTTCAGGCTGCCTTGCATCCCCTCAACCAGGGGTCCGATATCACTGAGTCGCGGCTGCGGGGTCGCCTGGCCGTCGTCCCGGACTCCCTCGATGACGCGCTGGGCGTCGATCAGAGCTGTACGCGCAGAGCCGGCGATATTTTCCAAAGCATTGCGGACAGGCTTTGGCTGATCAGCGCTCAGATAACGGGTTCCGTCGGCCTGAGCTGCGATAACCGCCAAGGAATGAGCCAGAACATCGTGTAGGTCCCGGGCTATCCGAGTCCTCTCCTGTTCAACGATCAGGTCGACCTCGGTTTCCTTGAGACTGTTCTCGGCCAACTCCCTCGACCGGAACAGATGGCCACGTTCCTGGTACAGGGAAAGAAGGAGACCAATGACGTAAAAGGCTGCCGCAACCAAAGCCAGGACCGAGAAGACCTGCCAACCGTACCTGCCCAAAAGGTAGCTGTCCCCGCCCTCCATGGGGTAGAGCCAGCCGACCCCCGCGCCGTACCTCCACGAAATCAGCAGGAACGTCATAACCCCGGCGAACACAAGGTTGGCCACGCCGGCGACGGTGCGCATCCGGCGCCCGGCAGTCCACACGATAAACCCCAACGCAATGAAGGACCCGAAGTAGATGGGCCAGTGATTCGCGTACATCGCCGGGATATCAGACGTCAGCTGCCCTGCGAGAAGTGCCGCCACCAACGCTAAGGAAACCAAAGGCTGCCACACGGCAACGCCGATGGCTAGGGTGGTCAGCACAAGCGGCAATGTGCCGGACCAGCTGAACAAGCCCGCGTCGCTCACTACTCCGTCCGGTCCAACCCCACTCATGCGCCCGGCCTCACCGACACACCACAAGGAGAAGAACACGGCAGCCGCAACAGGAGCGCCCCAACGCCGTCCAAAGTTCAAAACTGGTTCCATGCCTGTCACACTATCCACCGCTGTGAGCCCCCCCTGCCCTGACTTCTGAATATCCACCTAGAAGCCAAAACATTTCATCCCCAGGGCTAACCAGTGGATGCTCGGACGCGCCGAATACCTCCTAATCCGACGTCCGTCCCCGTTCCTTGGGAAACTGGGACACTCCGGCCGGAACCCATCTGACTAGATGCAGTCCGACAACATTTACCTATCCCGGCCACTCAACCAGGAAACAGCTCATTGGCCCATGAAGCTGCTGACGATGAAACTAACCCCGACCACCACGAACATGAAGCCGAAAAGCCGGGCGAAGGCCGGTTTAGCCATGAAGGAAGCTGGGGACTGCCCCGGCTTTGGTTGACTCGGGGTCTTAGGCCGCTGTGAGCGCGGTCCGGTTGATTGTTTCATATTCGATGGGCGTGAGTTTTCCGAGCCGCCTTTGCCGTCGTCGGCGGTGGTAGGTTCTCTCGATCCAGGTTGTGATGGCCAGCCGGAGGTCCTGCCGGTTGAGCCAGCGCTGACGGTCCAGAACGTTCTTTTGCAGCAGCGAGAAGAACGATTCCATCGCGGCGTTGTCCGCGCAGGCACCGACCCTGCCCATCGAGCCTGTGAGCCCGTGGTGGCGGAGTGCTTCGACGAAGCGGCGTGAACGGAACTGCGACCCGCGGTCTGAGTGCACCACGGTTCCGGCCGGGTTGCGCGCCCGCACCGCGTTCTCCAACGCAGCGACGGCCAGCGAGGACTTCATCCGGGAGTCCATCGAGTACCCGACGATCCTGCCGGAATACACGTCCTTCACCGCGCAGAGGTAGAGCTTCCCCTCGGCAGTGGGATGCTCGGTGATGTCCGTCAGCCACAGCTCGTTCGGTGCGGCGGCGGTGAAGTCCCGCTCGACCAAGTCGTCGTGGACCGGCGGACCGGGTTTCCGGTTCAGGCCACGCTTCTTGGAGAACACCGACCAAATGCCGTGGTCCCTGCACAGGCGCTGGACCCTGTTCTCACCCGCCGTGATGCCCTTTTCCGGGAGCTCGTCAGCGATGAACCGGTACCCGAATGCCGGGTCCTCGGCGTGGATGTCCAGTGCGGCGTTGACCAGGTGCGCATCGACCCAGTCCCGTTCGGTCACCGGACTGGCCCGCCACCGGTAATAGCCTTGCTTGCTGAAGCCCAACACCCTGCAGGTCACCGCCACGGGAACTCCGTCGGCGGCAAGATCCGTGACCAGCGGGTAGATCATTTTGGGTTGATGTCCCTGGCCAGATAGGCAGCCGCCCGGCGCAGGATCTCATTCTCCTGCTCCAACAACCGGTTCCGCTTCTTCAACTCCCGCATCTCAGCCGACTCCGTTCCCACGGTCGCCGCCGTCCCGGATTCCTTCCGTTCGGCGATGGCAATCCAGCGCTTCAACGTCGTGACCGAGAGTCCGAAATCCTTCGCGATCTGCGTCAACGGTGCCTCGCCCTTACGGGCCACATCAATAACATCCTGGCGGAACTCCGCCCCATACGGCGTGGGCATGGTCAACATCCTTCCACGAGCACGAGCTCGCTAGGTCAAGGAGTCAACAAAACCGGGGGCAGTCCCGATCTGATTGACAGCAAGGTAGCTCAGATTAGAGCAACCATTGACGACGTCGATGGGCGCCCCGGAACCCCCGCGGAGGTTTGTCAGCGTTGGTCGAAAAGTGAGCCATTTCGCGGGCTGAAAAGTGAGCCACTTTGACGCTGGTTATTCTGCCGTATTTTCCGGTCTTGTCGAG
>NZ_JBNHGX010000009.1:0-138402 GCF_059091705.1 Arthrobacter sp. Ha26 | reverse complement strand
TGCACCCGGGAGGGTGTGGGAGAGTAGGTCACCGCCGGACAACCATTAGGTCGAGGCCCCAACCAGCACAGGTTGGGGCCTCCCACATTTAACAACCCAAACCCCGGTGCCCAAAAACCCACCACCCACCACCCCCAGCGAAACGGGAACCCTTCCGCGCACGCCAGCGGCAGCACGGCCGTCGGGCCCCAACCAGACTCGTGATCACCGCACGGCTGCTGGACCCGTGGCCGAGAAGCTGCAGGAGCTGATGGAGGGTCGGTCCAGAAGCTGCGGGAAGTGATGGGGCGTCCAGGGAAAAGCTGTAGGTGCTGATGGGGCGTCCATGCCAAGGTGGCCGCGGAAGATGCGGCGGGACTCCGTTTGGTGCCAAGCAGGGGTGGAAAACCTCAAAATTCCGGTGATTAACCTCAAAAAGTGCCGGAAACACGCGGAATTTGCGGACCAGGACGGCCCAAGCTGGTAAGTTTTCGAACAGTGGCTTGTGCGCATGCCGCGTTCAGGCTCCAGAATCATGACCGTCCAGGAGGACATAAATGGCTAAGAACCGTAGTGAACTTGTTGCAGAGGTAGCGGGCAAGGCCGGCACCAGCCAGGCAGCCGTCAACTCCGTCCTCGACGCACTGTTCGAGGTTTTCGAGACTTCTGTCGCCGCGGGCGAGAAGATCACCATCCCGGGTTGGCTCGCCGTCGAGCGCACCGACCGTGCAGCACGTACCGGCCGTAACCCCCAGACGGGCGAGACCATCCAGATCGCCGCTGGCCACAGCGTCAAGCTGACCGCCGGCTCCAAGCTGAAGGCTGCTGTCTCCAACAAGAAGTAGAGCTTCTTCCTCCCGGTATCAAACCGGTGCGGACCAGGGGCGGCAACCACGCGGTTGCCGTCCCTTTTGCGTTTAAGCCGATTCGCGGCCCGGGCATGGGTGACGGACAATGGATAGGTGCCTTCTGCCGCAAAACCCCAATCCACAACAGCCCCCCGTACTTCCGGCAAGGGAGCGCCGGGGCAGGGCAGCGCCACCCTGGGCGTGTCAAAGACATGGCAGCTGGCAGGCCTGGGGGCGCTCTTCCTGGGCCTCGTGGCGGCACTCCTTTTCTCCGGTGCGGCTGCCGCGCGTGAAGTCTCCGATCCGGGAGCACTTGTCCGCTGGGGTCTGCCCGTCAGCAAGGCGATCCACAACGTCGCAGTGGCCACGGTCATTGGTGGCCTTATCTTCGCGGTAGGCATCCTCCCGAAGAGCCTCACCAGGCGCAGCCGTGGCCAGCACGACGGCACGGGGGACGCCGAACATCCGGCGTTCACCAGGGCCCTTGCCATAGCAGCAGCAGCCGGCGCGGTGTGGACGCTGTCCGCGATCGCCGTCCTGGTGCTTACGTACGGTGACGTGGCCGGCCAGGCAATTTCCGGCGACGCCCAGTTCACCCAGGCCCTGGTCTACTTCATGACGGACATTGAGACGGGCCGGGCCTGGCTCGCCGTCACCATCATTGCCGCCGTGGTGACAACGGCCCTGTTCGGCGTCCGGTCCCTGGGCGGGCTGGCGCTGACCCTGATTCTGGCCCTCATCGGCCTCGTGCCTACGGCCCTGATCGGACACTCCTCAAGCTCGTCCGACCATGAGGGCGCCATCAACTCCCTTGGACTGCACCTCGTAGGTGTCAGCACCTGGGTGGGCGGCATCATCATGCTGGCGCTCCTGTCCGGGATCCTGACGGGCCCCGCAGCAGGCACCAAAGCAGTCACCACAGCAGGCGCCAGGTCCTCCGCCGAAGCCGGCTCCGCAACCGACATCACGGAAACAACGCTCCGCCGGTTCTCCTCACTGGCCGGGTTCGCCTTCGTGCTGGTCTTCGCGTCCGGCATCATCAATGCCAGCATTCGGATCACCAGCTGGGGGGATCTTGCAGGTTCCCCGTACGGGCAGCTGATCCTGGCCAAGTCCGCCGCCACCCTGGTGCTGGGCGGGATCGGCTTTATGCACCGCCAGTGGGTGATCCCGCAGCTGGGAGCCAAGGGTTCCATCCTGTCCTCACGACGGGTCCTGTGGCAGCTGGTCCTGGTAGAACTCCTGGTGATGGGTGCAACATCCGGTATTGCGGTTGCCTTGGGCAGGTCGGCGCCACCCCAGCCCACGACGTTCGCCCCGGACGCTTCACCGGCCTTCATCCTCAGCGGCTATGAACTGCCCCCGGAGCTGACGCCCGAACGCTGGCTCACCGAGTGGCGCCTGGACTGGCTGTGGATCGCGGTGGCGCTGTTCGGGCTGGTGTCCTATTTCCTCGGCGTCGCCAGGATTTACCGCCGCGGCGACAAGTGGCAGTGGTTCCGGTCGGTGAACTGGGTGATCGGCCTGCTGGTGCTCACCTACATCACGTCGGGCCCGCCTTCGGTCTATGGGCGTGTGCTGTTTTCCGCGCACATGGTGGACCACATGGCGCTGACCATGGTGGCGCCCATCTTCCTGGTCCTCGGAGCGCCGGTGACCCTCGCCCTTAAGGCGCTGCCTCCCCGCGGCGACGGCTCCCGTGGCCCGCGTGAGTGGGTGCTGGTTTTTGTACACTCCAAGTTCTCCCAGGTGGTCACGCACCCGCTCTTCGCCGCCGCCAACTTTGCCGGCTCGATCGTACTGTTCTACTACTCGGACCTGTTCGGGTTCGCCATGCGGGAGCACGTGGGGCACGAACTGATGATCCTGCACTTCCTGCTCACGGGATACATCTTCATCCTGAGCATGATCGGCACGGACCCGCTGCCGCGCCGGGCACCGTACCCCATGCGGCTCCTGCTGCTGCTGGCCACCATGGGCTTCCACGCCTTCTTCGGCGTGGCCATCATGGGCGGGACCAACCTCCTGGCCGCCGACTACTTCGGCAACCTGGGCCGTGCGTGGGGACAATCCGCGCTGCTGGACCAGCAGACCGGCGGCGCGGTGGCCTGGGGCATCGGTGAGGTGCCCACACTCCTGGTGGCCATCGGCGTGGCCGTCATGTGGTCGCGCTCGGACCAGCGCGAGACCAAACGCGTGGACCGCGCGGCGGACAGGAATAACGACGCCGATCTCACCGCTTACAACGATATGTTTGCCAAATTGGCTGAACGCGACGCCAGGCTGGCCGAACGAAACAAGCTGGAAGGACGCTGATGAGCGAAACCGTACGCACCCACCTCCGGGTCCGAGCCTCCGAACTGGTGGGCCGTAACTGGTTGAACACCGGCGGCAAATCACTGGACCTTGAAGCCCTCCGCGGCAAGATTGTGCTGCTGGACTTCTGGACCTTCTGCTGCATCAACTGCCTGCACGTCCTGGACGAACTCCGGCCCCTCGAGGAACAGTACTCGGACGTCCTGGTGACGGTCGGCGTCCACTCGCCCAAGTTCGAGCACGAGGCGGACCCGGTAGCGTTGGCCGCCGCCGTGGAGCGCTACGAGATCCACCACCCGGTCCTGGATGACCCGGAGCTGGACACCTGGAAGGCCTACACCGCCCGTGCCTGGCCCACCCTGGTGGTCATCGACCCCGAGGGCTACATCGTGGCCCACCTGTCCGGCGAAGGGCACGCGGACGGGCTCGCTGTACTGATCCCCGAGCTCATCGCCGAGCACGAAGCCAAGGGCACCTTGCACCGCGGTTCCGGACCGTACGTGGCGCCTGAGCCCACCTCCGGCACCTTGCGCTTCCCGGGCAAGGCGCTGTTCCTTCCCGCCGGACGCGGTTCGGCACCAGAGGGAACGGACGACGCCGGCAGTGCGGCAGATGCCGCAGCCTCCAACGGTGCAGGGAAGGGTTCCTGGCTGGTCACCGATACCGGCCACCACCGCCTGGTGGAACTGGGCACCGACTTCCAGACCGTGCTGGGAACCTTTGGTTCCGGGACCAAGGGCTATGTTGACGGTCCAGCCGCCGGTGACGACGCCGCGGCCCGGTTCAACGAGCCGCAGGGCCTGGTCCTCTTGCCGGAAGATGTGGCAGCCAAGGCGGGTTACGACGTCGTGATTGCCGACTCTGTAAACCACCGCCTCCGCGGCCTTTCGCTGACGGACGGCAAGGCTTCCACGGTGGCCGGCAACGGCGTGCAGCGCCTCCTGGAAACCGGGCCGGCGCGGGTTGATGAGGACGCTGCAGGATTCACCGGGCGACTGAGCGAACACCCGCTGGAAGTCTCCCTGAGCTCGCCGTGGGACCTCGTCTGGTCCCGGAAGCTCAACGCCGTGGTCATTGCCATGGCCGGCACCCACCAGATCTTCAGCTTTGACCCCCTGACCGGAGCCGTTGCCATTGTTGCCGGCAACGGCCTGGAAGGCCTGCTGGACGGTCCCGCCCACGAGGCCTGGTTTGCGCAGCCGTCCGGCCTGGCAGAGGACGCCGACGGCAACATCTGGGTGGCCGATTCTGAGACGTCGGCCATCCGGAAGCTGGTGATTGACGATGCCGGGGCTGTCACCGTGGAGTCGGCCGTGGGCAAGGGCCTGTTCGACTTCGGCTTCCGGGATGGGGCCGCCGCCGAAGCACGGCTCCAGCACCCCTTGGGCGTGACAGTCCTGCCGGATGGTTCTGTGGCGATCGCGGACACCTACAACGGTGCCGTCCGCCGGTACGACCCCTCCAGCGGCGCGGTCTCAACTCTGGCCCGCGGACTGCTTGAGCCCTCGGACGTGATTGTGGACCACACTCAGTCGGCCGGTTCCGAGCCGCTGCTGGTGGTGGTTGAGGCCAACCAGCACCAGCTCGTGTACGTGCCCATCCCCAAGGAAGCCCAGCAGGTGGATGAGGGCGCATCGCAAACCCACCGGCCCAAGAGCCCTGTAGCCGCGGGCCCCCTGGAACTCACGGTCCGGTTCACCGCCCCCACCGGGCAGAAACTGGATGACCGCTGGGGTGACCCCACCCAGCTGAAGATTTCATCCACGCCGCCCGAGCTGCTGGTGTCCGGCGGCGGAACGTCGGTGGGGCTGCTCCGGACCCTTGAGCTGTCCGCCGACGTGCCTGAGGGCATCCTGCACATCACCGCCCGTGCTGCGGCGTGTGACGGCCCGGAGACAGAGGACGGCGAGATCCCGGACCACGCTGCCTGCCACCTGTACCAGCAGGACTGGGGCATCCCGGTGCTGCTCCAGGCCGACGGCGATACAGAGCTGGTGCTGGACCTGCGCGGCATGGACTGACCCCGCCGCTTTTCCTTTAGCCAAAGTGGCCCGGTTTTCCACCCCTATAGGCGGGAACCGGGCCACTTTTGTGTCGCGGGGTCGGCAAAAGTGGGCCAGTCCGGGTGCCGGCTTCTCCACATAGCCCTTCTCAGGAGTGCCGTAAGCGCGTGAAGGCGGACACGCTAGGGGAATGGACCCAACGGACATCCTCAAATCAGCCGGGGGAGTGCTGCTGAGGCGGGATGTGCTGGCCGCAGGTGCCACGGATACTGACCTTCGCCGAGCAGTCCGGAGCGGCCAAGTGGTTCGACTGGAGCGGGGACTTCTGGCGGTGTCCGATGCTGATGCGGACCTGGTGGCTGCGGGATGCGCCCGTGGTCTCCTCACGTGCGTGTCCGCCGCCCCGAAGTACGGACTCTGGCAGCTGCGCCAAGCTGCGCAGCCCCATTATTGGCAAAGCAACGGCCGCAGCACAGCCAAATGTGTAAGCCACCGTCTTGCCCTGACGCAACCACCCCGCCACGGGTCTCTTGCAGCCCTTCCCGATGTGTTGCTCCATGCCTTGCTGTGCCTGCCGGAACTGGAGTCTTTGGTGATGGTGGAGTGTGCATACAACCGGGGAGACATCGATCTGCCATTTCTGTTCCGCCACCTCCCTGGCAACCGTTGCGGCAGGGCGCGGAACGTGGTGTCCAAGGTGGAGCGCGGCGCCGATTCCCTTCTGGAATCGCTGGCCAGAGTGCTCTTCAGGGATGCCGGCATCCTGACCGAGACTCAGGTGTGGATCGACGGCATCGGGCGCGTGGATTTTCTTTTGGAGGGATTCCTCATTGTGGAGATCGATGGGCTCGCCTTCCACCTCGAGGCACGGCAGTTTAAGAAGGACCGCCGCAGGGACAACTCCGCCATTCTGCAGGGCCTTCCGGTGCTCAGGTTCTTCTATGATGACGTCGTGCACGCGCCCGAAACAGTCCTGGCGCAGGTCCGGGAGGTCCTTGCCCGGGGCTCCTTACGCTGGCCGCATCCGAACCGGCCCAGTTATCAACGCTATTAGGACCCAAGCAGCGGATAAACCGGTAATCAAGCTGCCAAAACCGGGCCAGTCTGGCGCAACAGGCCTAGAAGCTCAGGATGGGGGTGACTTTGATGGTGTCCCCGGTGACGTCCAGTCGGGTGGTGAAGCTGAAGTCCACCTCTTCATCCAGCGGATACCAGGCGCCGGTGAACAGGTTCTGCTGGAGGGCCTCCACCTTGGCTTTGCCGTCCAGCGGCGCCACCACCCAGCGGCCGTCGAAGGGTTCGATGGACACGTTGGGGTACTCCGTCACGGACCACTTGATGCTGCCGTCCTGGACCCGGTTGTTGCTGGCGTAATAGAACGGGCAATCGGGCTGGAGCTTCTGCTCCTTGGCCGCCTGGGCGGCGCAGCCGTCCAGAAATTCCTTGACCTTGGCTGCAACGTCCTTCTTCAAGTTGTCCGTGGCCTGGGTCAGCAGGTTGAGCGGGGCCACCGGGGCGTCGCGGGCAGTCACGGTGGCGCGGGTGGCAGGAGCAGAGAAGTATTCACCATTGACGCTGGCCTCGTACTGGCCCGGGTAAAACACAGCGAAGGAGTTCCGGCCGTTGGGCATGTTGACGTCCACGCCGTTCACGGTCGCCTCCCGGGAATTGACCACTGACACGTCCACGGTAGGCAGCCGGGACGGGACAAACGCCCACGTATTGAAGAAGATCCACTCGGTACCGGTCTTTTGCAGCTGGAACTCGGTGCGGAGGCGGCTGCCGTCAATGGTGTATTCCATCGGCACCATAACCTGGCCGCCCGGGCGTTCCTCGGCCTCGCCGATGTTGACATTTGCCAGCCGGGAGGCGGCGGTCTGCAGCGCAGTGCCGTCCAGCATGGCGGCGTTGCTGGGCGGCACCGTAGCCTTCAGGAGCCCCAGCGCCCTGCCGCCGTCGCCGCTCTTCAGCGCCTCCAGATATTCACGCACCGGCTGCTGCGGACTGGCAACGGTATTGTTCACCAGGTTCACCGCAACGATGGCAGCGGCCACGGCAAGCATGAGGCCCAGCAGCCATCCGGCCGCTATCCTCACCAACGCTTGACTCATCTGCACCAGCAATACGTTACCTGCCAAGCGCCCGACGACGGCAGTTGAGTCAGCTGCCGGCGGTACCTGTCAGCGGCGCCGGCGCCGGGACGAGGTGCCGAAAACGCCCCGCAGCAGCTCGCGTCCCAGCTGGGTTCCGATGGACCGGGCCATGCTCCTCAACCCGCCTCCGAGTGCGCCGCCCAGAACACCGCCAAGATCGTCCATCATCCCGTCACCGGCATCCTGGCGCGAAGACTGGGGCCGCGAAGACCTCGCCCTGGAGCCCTGCGCTGCCTCATCCCGGCGGGGCTCACTTGTCCTGGCGGACGGCGTCGACGCTGGCCTGCTGCTGGGCCGGCCAAGGATCTCCTCTTCGATGCGCCGAGCCTCGGCATCAACATCCCAGGCGCCGCCGGAATCGGAAACACCGCCGTCGGAAGCACCCGCGCCCGGAACAGTGGGCTGGCCGGAGGCAGCGGGTCCGGTGGGAGCGGCGGCCTTGCCGGTGAGCTTCTCATAGGCCGACGGGTTATCCACGGCCGTGCCGTACTTGCCCAGCAAAGCGGACCCGGCCACCGTGCTGCGCACCAGATCCTCCCCGCTGGGCCCCATCAGGGATTCGGGGGCGCGCAGCCGGGTGAGGGCTACGGGGGTGGGAGCGCCCTTCTCGTTCATGACCGTGATGACGGCCTCACCGATGCCTGCCGAGGTGAGGGTCTCTTCGAGGTCGTAGTCGCTGACCGGGAACGTGGACACTGTCGCTTTGAGGGCCTTGGCGTCCTCCGGGGTGAACGCGCGGAGGGCATGCTGCACCCGGTTGGCCAGCTGCCCGAGGACATCGGCCGGCACGTCCTTGGGGGTCTGGGTGACGAAGAAGATTCCAACACCCTTGGACCGGATGAGCCGGACCGTGGTGGTGATCGCCGCCAGGAACGCCTTTGACGCACCGTTGAAGAGGAGGTGGGCTTCGTCGAGGAAGAACACCAGCTTGGGCTTGTCGAGGTCGCCGGCCTCGGGCAGGTCCTCGAACAGGTCGGCGAGCAGCCACATCAGGAAGGTGGAGAACAGCATGGGTTTGGTCTGCAGGGTGGGCAGTTCCAGGCAGGTGATGACGCCACGGCCGTCAGGAGCGGTGCGCAGCAGCTCGGCTGTATCGAACTCCGGTTCACCAAAAAACTTCTCGAGACCCTGGGCTTCAAGGTTCACCAGTTCCCGCAGGATGACGCCCGCGGTGGCCTTGGACAGGCCGCCGAGCTCCTCCAGCTGGTCCTTGCCCTCGTCCGAGGTCAGGAACTGGATCACGGCCCGCAGGTCTTTGAGGTCGATTAGTTCCAGGCCGTTTTTGTCCGCAAAGTAAAACACCAGCTGAAGGCTTGATTCCTGGGTGTCGTTCAGCTCCATGATGCGCGAGAGCAGGATGGGCCCGAAGGAGGACACCGTTGCCCGGACGGGGACCCCGTTGCCGTCCCCGCCCAGGGCCAGGAATTCCACTGGGTAGATTCTGCCCTGCCAGTCCTGCCCGATGCTTTCAGTGCGGGCCTTGAGTTTTTCGCTGCCGACGGCGGCCGTGGCGAGCCCGGACAGGTCACCCTTGATGTCCGCGAGGAAGACGGGGACGCCGGCGCTGGACAGCTGTTCCGCCATCATGTGCAAGGTGACGGTTTTGCCGGTGCCGGTTGCGCCGGCCACCAGGCCATGCCGGTTCATCATGGACAGCGGCAGGCGGACCTGCGCCTCCTTGTGGAGTTCGCCGTCCACGATGGCGGCGCCCAGTTCGATGGCGGCCCCTTCCAGCGTGTACCCCTTCTGGATGGTGGCTAGCTTCTCTGCTGTGGTTTTGTTGGCCATTCGGCCAGCTTAGCCGCGGCCCTCATGTTGCGGGCGGGGGCACACTCATTTCTCCGGGGGTACGGAAAGTTCCTTGGTGAAGGCGAGGAACTTGATCGTCTCCGGGTCGGCGTCCAGATCGAACTGCGGCTGGTAGCCCGTGCTGAGGTAAAGGTGCTTGGCTTCCGGCTGCCGCGGACCGGTGGTGAGGTAGAGCCCGCTGTAGCCCCGACGGGCTGCCAGGCTTTCCAGCTCGGCCAGCACAAGCCTGGCCAGGCCACGGCGGCGGTGGGCGGAATGGGTCCAGATCCGCTTCAGCTCGGCGGTGGCGGCGTCGTAGCGGCGGAAGGCTCCGCCGGCGATGGATTCGCCGTTCTCCTGGATCATCAGCAGTGCTCCGCCGGGTCCCGCAAACTCTTCGGCGGGATAACGGTTGAGTTCCTCTGCCGCCGCCTTCCGGCCGAACAGGTCCCCGTAGCGGGTGTCGTACTCGACGGCGAGTTCGTCCAGCAGCGGCCGGACCCGGGGATCGTGCATGGGAAGGGTGAGGACTTCCAACGCGGCCGGATCCAGCGGCCGGCGCACGATGCCGGGCGGCCGGCCCACAGAATCAAAAGGCTGGCGCATGAGGTCTGGTTCTGCTGTCACGGTTCAATTCTTTCCGACGGCGGCTGGTTCTGTGGGCAGTGCGGCTTCTGTTGGTAGTGCGGCAGGCGAGGGACCAGCCAAGCCGCGGGCAGCGGTGAGGATGCTCCGGGCCAGGGCGTCGTTCTCGCGGAAGGGAGCGGCGTTGGTGCCCGGACGGGCGAACGCACCCGCACCCCAGCCGGAGGTGCCCGGCCCGACGCCGAACAGTCCGGGCTGTGGCACCCCTTCGGCGTTCATGAGCTGGTGCCCGGCCGTGACCAGGAGCTTGCCCGTGGAGTGGATCCCGTCGGCGGTCAGCAATTGCTGCTCAGCTCCCAGGCCTGTCGTGTGCAGGGACTCAAGCAGCGGGTTGGCGGACTGCGCCACCGAGGGCGAGGGGAGTCGGGCTTCGATCAGGGCCTTGGCTGCCACCGACGTCCCGGACCGTGGCGAGCTGCCGTGGAACAGGCCCGTGGACTCATCCGCGGCCACCTCGAGGTCCGGGCCGAGGAACTGCAGCAGCCCGGCACGGTGCAGGGCCAGCATCTGGCGGAGGCGGTGCGGCGGCGGGCCCGAGTCCACGAAGCTGAAGAACCCGTGCCACCACCCGTGGACCGTCTGCTGCGACCGGGCGTTGAGGCGCTCCAGCGGGACCACGCGGCCCACCTCCATGTAGACGTGCAGCAGGGCAAGGAAAAGGGCGAGCGTCTCGGGGTGGTCGCCGCTGTCCCGGAGGGCAAGATCGTGCTCGATGTAGCCAACCACCGCATCCTGCAGCTCCTGGTGGCCGGCAAAGCGGCGGCCACCGAAGGGGCGGTCCAGCCGCTCCAGGTCAAGGTGCAGGGCGGCGTCGGGAACGGCGGCGGCCACCAGTTCTTCCCGGGCCGGGCTGTACCAGTCCAGGCCGGTGTACCGGTGGGCGAAGTCGTTCCAGGCCATTGTGGCCCGGGCGGGGCTGCCGGTCAGCAGCTCGCAGTAGTAGCCGTATCCGGTTTCCTTCGCGATCAAAGGCCACAGGTCCCGGCGGAAATCCAGTTCCCCGTGCCTCGCCAGCAGTGCTTCTACGGCAGTGGCGGTAAAGAACCGCAGCGGCCCCGGCGCCTCACCCCGTAGCGTTGCTGAAATCTTCGAGTGGTACGGCACTCCCCGGCGCGAACCCGCCCACAGCCTGGGTTCCCTTCCCGACGCAACGTACCGGAGGCCGCCGTCGGGCGTTTCGACGAACCGGCCGCCGCGTCCCTCCATCAGGAGGACCAGGAGGTCAACGAAGGCCAGGCCCATGCCGGCAACAATGACGTCCTGGCCCGGGGCAATGGGTGAGTAGTCGACGTCGGTGGTGTAGTTGGGCGCCGCGTGGTAGCCGCGGTGCCGGGCGGCGAAGCCTGCCCAGGCGGCAGAGGCGGCGTCCGGACGGGAGTCCGTATGTCCCAGGGCAGTGACCACGACGTCGGCCCGCAGGGTCCGGCCGTTGGCCAGCTCCACGAGGTAGGAGGCAGGACCCCCGGCAGCTGCGGGCTCAGGGACCTGACGGACGGCTACCGCCGTGGTCCGGTGGACAGTGACGTTGCCCAGTGACCGGGCTGCCCGCCGAAAGAACCACTCCAGGTATTGGCTCTGGAGCTGGCGGGTGGGGAAGGTGGCGCCGGTGAGCGACCGCAGCTGTTCGCGCAGGGTTCTCGGAAAATCCGGGACGTCCGTGATGGACCCGTCCACCACGCCGGCAGCCCATTCGGCCAGGCCCGGGCCCTGGCGGGTGGGGCCCTCGCAGGCCACCGAAGTATCCGTGAACATGGTGATGTCCGCCGCCGTGGAATTCAGCAGCAGGCCGGGGTGCTGGTCATAGCGCCAGATGCGGCCGGAGCCGGGAACGTGCGGCTCGACGACGTGGATCTCCAGCGGCCCGCTGAAGAGCCCGGAACGGTTGGCCGCAATCCGCTCAAGCAACCCGGCCGTGCGGGGCCCGCCGCCGACGAACACGACGGCTGGGATTTTCGCGGGCATGGGTTCTCCTGATGGCGGTGTCAACGGGCGGCTGGAGTGCCCATGCTAGGCAGCGGTTCCGACGGCGGTCGAGCGCCTGGTCATGGCCGTTAACTCCGCGTCACATCCCGTCAACAGAGGCAAAAAACCGACTCATGACGCTGTGCGAACTCCGGTGAACTTATGCAACCTGCCGCCTTGCTGGCCCTTGCGCCCGGTCCTAGATTTGCAGCCAGCAACCGGGCCAAAGAGTCCCGGCCCAATGAGAGAAGCGAGGTGGCGCATGAGTTCAGCAGCAACTACGGCGGCGCAGTCAACAACGTCAGCACAATCAGCTGCCGGCGCGGCACCGGACGCCGGCGCTGCGGGGCCCGTCCCCCTCGCGGCCGATGCTGCGGGCACCGATGCGGGCACCGTTGGTCAAAGGGCGGTTGCGCCAAAGACTGTTCCTGCCCGGACGTCTGCTTCCGGACCGGGCAGCGTCCCGCCGACAGACGGTGGCGCACGGGTGGCCACGGATTACTCCGCCTACCGGGTGGTGGCCGCGAAGCATCCCTGGCGCTGGGTGGGCACAGCAGTTGTGGCTGTGGGCGTGCTGGCCGTAGCCTGGTCCCTTGCCACCAACCCCCGCTGGGAATGGGGTGTTGTGGCGCAGTGGTTCACAGCGCAGTCCGTTGTCAACGGTTTGCTGGAGACCCTGAAGCTGACCGCTATTTCAGGGATTCTTGGCTTCGTGCTCGGTTTCATCCTGGCGCTGATGCGGCTCTCTGCGTCGCCGCTGCTGGTCTCGGTGTCCTGGACCTTCTCCTGGATTTTCCGGTCCACGCCGCTGCTCGTCCAGATGCTGCTCTGGTACAACCTGGGCTACCTCTACGAAAAAATATCCCTGGGCATCCCGTTCACTGACGTCCGGTTCTTCGAGGTGCAGACCACCACCCTGATCAGCCAGTTTGCGGCGGCAGTGCTGGGCCTGACCCTGAACCAGGCAGCCTACTCCGCCGAAATCATCCGCGGCGGCATCCTCTCGGTGGACCAGGGCCAGCTCGAAGCCGCGGCCGCCCTGGGCATCCCGGCCTGGCGCAGGTCCACACGGATCGTCCTGCCGCAGGCCATGCGGGCCATCCTGCCCACGGCGTTCAACGAGATCATCGGGCTGGTGAAGGGCACGTCCATTGTGTACGTCCTGGCCTACTCCGAACTGTTCTACACCGTGCAGGTCATCTACAACCGCACCCAACAGGTCCTGCCGCTGCTGCTGGTGGCAACCCTCTGGTACGTGGTGATCACGTCCGTGCTCAGCGTTTTCCAGTACTACATCGAACGCCACTACTCCAAGGGGGCCGTGCGCAACCTGCCGTTGACGCCCCTGCAGAAGGCCCGCGCATTCTTCGCCACGCACGCCGTGGCCGCGAACGCAAGGAACGCCCGATGAGCACCGCCACCCCTGCCGCCGAAGCACGCCCAAGCACTGCCGGAACACGGGCTCGCGCCACCCCGCCTGCCACATCGTCTCCCTCAACCCGCGGCCTGGTGGAAATCACCAAGGTCCATAAGTCCTTCGGTGCCACCGAGGTCCTCAAAGGCGTCAGCCTCACTGTCGAACCGGGCGGGGTGGCCGTGATCGTGGGCCCCTCAGGATCCGGCAAGTCCACCCTGCTGCGCACCATCAACCACCTGGAAAAGGTTGACGGCGGCTACATCTCCATCGACGGCACGCTGGTGGGCTACGAAGTCCGCGGCCACCGGCTGCACGAGCTGCGCGAAAAGGACATCCTCAAGCAGCGCACCGAAATCGGCATGGTGTTCCAGAACTTCAACCTGTTCCCGCACCTCACCGCACTGGAAAACGTGGCCGAAGCCCCCGTCGTCGCACAGCGTCCCGGAAAAGCGAGGCGTTCCAAAGAGGAAGCACGGCGCCGCGGCCTGGAACTCCTGGACCGCGTGGGCTTGAAGGACCGGGCGGACGCCTACCCGCGCCAGCTCTCCGGCGGCCAGCAGCAGCGGGTGGCCATCGCCCGGGCCCTGGCACTGGACCCCAAGATCCTGCTGTTCGACGAACCCACCTCGGCCCTTGACCCGGAGCTGGTCAACGAAGTGCTGGACGTCATCCGCGAACTCGCGAAATCCGGCACCACGCTGATCATCGTCACCCACGAGATGGGCTTCGCCCGCGACGTGGCGGACACCGTGGTGTTTATGGACCAGGGCCAGATCGTGGAACAGGGCACCCCGCAACAGATTTTCAGCAACCCGCAGGAACCGCGCACCCGGAGCTTTTTCTCCAAAGTGCTCGAGCCGGCCTTCAACATCTAAAGGATTTCCCATGGCACATCCCACCGGCCCTTCCCGCCACCCGAGGCGCCTGCGCTCCCGCACCGCGCTGCCCGCCGTCGTACTTCTTGGCACTGCCGCGCTCGCAGGCTGCGCAGATCCCGGGGCCAATGCCGCCGGTTCCGCCACGGGAGGGGCGCAGACGACGGCGGCACGCAACGGCGTCGTCTACAACACCTCGCCGGACCAGCAGCGCATCCACGCAGGGAAGGATGCGGCGCTCGCCGCCAAGGTTCCTGAGCTGATCGGCAAGGACGGCAAGCTGACGGTGGCCACCACGGCCGGTTCCATCCCGCTGTCCTTTCACGCCACCGATGACAAGACGCCTATCGGGTCCGAGCTGGATATCGCCCAGCTCGTCGCGGACAAGCTGGGGCTGGAGCTGGACGTCCAGGTCACGTCCTGGGAGAACTGGCCGCTGAAGACACAGTCCGGCGACTTCGAGGCTGTGTTCTCCAATGTGGGCGTCAACAAGGACCGGGTGAAACTGTTCGACTTTGCCAGCTACCGGGCAGCGTTCATGGGCTTCGAAGCCAAGAAGTCGGCCAGCTACGACATCAAGGGCGCGGATGACATCTCCGGGCTGAAAGTATCCGTAGGGTCCGGAACCAACCAGGAAAAGATCCTGCTGGCGTGGAACAAGGAGCTCGAAGCCAAGGGCAAGCCGCCAGCCACCCTGCAGTACTACTCCTCCGATGCGGACACCATCCTGGCGTTGTCCTCCGGGCGCACCGACCTGAACATCGCGCCTTATCCGTCCACCGTGTACCGGGAGAACACCCGCGACGACCTGAAGGTGGTGGGCAAGGTCAATGCCGGCTGGCCGTCCGAAACCCTGGTGGCCGCCACTACCCTGCGCGGCAATGGCCTGGCGCCGGTGATCACCGAAGCACTGAACTCGGCCATCAAGGACGGCTCGTACGCCAAGGTGCTGGAGCGCTGGGGCCTGTCCGAGGAAGCCTTGCCGGTATCCAAGACCATCACCGAGGAAAGTTTCGCCGCCGCGCAGGCCACGGCCACGCCGACGCAGTCAGGAAAGGCATCATGAACGCAACGCACACTGAAACCGCACTCGAAGCCTTCGAAGCCGACTGGCAGGAATGGCACGCTGCCCATGAACGCCACCGTGCGCACCCGCACGGCTTCCTGGCGGTGACCCACCTGCACTGGCTGGGCAGCGAAGCCACCCGGCTGGAAGGTGCCCCCGGCACCTGGAGTGTGGAGGCCGACGTCGTGCGCGTAGTGCTCGAGCCGGGCGAAAGCCTGCAGCGGGACGGCAAGGAGCTGAACTCGGAAGCCGGCACTGCTGCCACGCTCGGCCCCATCGAGGAGCGCGGGGGCATCAACCTCGTCTCCGGCGGGACCGTCATCGAGGTGGCTAAGCGCGGCGGTGAGTACATTGTGCGGCCGCGCAATCCGGAGAACGGGCTGCTGCGCGGCTACCAAGGGACGCCGGCCTATTCGCCGGATGCCGCCTACGCCGTCAGGGGAACCTATGTGCCGTTCGAGGCGCCACGCCCTACTACGGTGGGTGCCGCCGTCGAAGGCATCCAGCACGTCTATGAAGCACCAGGTGAGATCCGCTTCAAGCTGGCCGGCCAGGAATTGGCGTTAACGGCGTTCAACGGCCACACCTCCGGGTCGCTGTCCGTACTGTTCACGGACCGGACGTCCGGCAAGACCACCTATTCCGCCAACCGCTCGCTATCCGTGGTGCCCGCTGCGGACGGGTCCGTGGAGCTCGACTTCAACCGGGCGGTCAACCTGCCCTGCGCCTACACGGACCTCGCCACCTGCCCGCTGCCGCCGGCCGAAAACCGGCTGCCGGTGGCCATTGAAGCCGGCGAGAAAATCCCCTACGAACGTCAGGACCAGCAGTGAGCACTCCTTTCACAGGCCGGGCAGGTTTCCTGGCCGTCGAACTCGACGGAGCAGGGTGGGACGGTGGCGACTTCGCGAGCCTCGGCGAAGCCGTCCTTGCCGCTGAATCCGCCGGGTTCCACGCAGCCACCTTCACCGATGCACCCGGTCCGGGCCGCACGAACGCCTTGCAGCGTGCGGCTTATGCCGGGCCGGTCACCCGCACGATTGCCCTGGTTCCCGAGGTGGACACCGTCTACACCGAGCCGTTCCACGTCTCCACCCAACTGGCCACGCTTGACTATGTCTCCTGCGGCCGGGCCGGGTGGATCGCCACCGCAGTGGAATCACCTGAAGCGGCTGCCGCCGTCGGACGTTCTGCCGTGAGTGGCAGGGGACTGGGGCAGGAAGCAGCGGCGTCCATCGAGGTGTCGCGCCGGCTGTGGGATTCCTGGGAGGACGACGCCGTGATCCGGGACGTGGCCACTGGCCGGTACATCGATGCGGACAAGCTGCACTACGTTGACTTTGCAACTCCGGGCGACTTCGCCGGGCCTGCCTACTCGGTGAAGGGCCCGTCCATCATCCCGAGGACGCCGCAGGGGCAGCTGCCGGTGCTGGCCGCTGCGTCCCTGGTGGGCCCGGGGCAGGTTCCGGCGGATGCCGTTGATGCTGTGCTCGTTTCTGCTCCGACACCTGAGCTGCTCGCCGCCGACGTGAGGGATGTGCGGGAACGGCTGGGGGTGGCGGTCATCGCCGAGCTCGACGTCGTCCTTGACTCCCGCGGGCAGGCGGCAGCCGGGCGTCCGGCGGACTTCCAAGGTGACCGCGCACGGTATGCCGGTTCTTCCGCCGGGCTCACGGACTTGCTGGAGTCTTTGCTGGCCGAGGCCGACGGCGTGCGTCTCCACCCGGCGTCGCTCGCCCCGGAGCTGGATGAACTTTCCCGGCTGGTGCTGCCGGAGCTGCGGCGCAGGGGTGCACTCCGGGCGCCGGTGCAGGACGGCACCTTCCGCGACCTGCTGGGCCTGACCCGCCCGGCGAGCCGCTACGCAGACTCAGCGGCCGCTGCCGCCGGAAAATAAGGGGATTCGCAATGACACAGCACAGCCGTGCTAAATCCGACGTTTTTGTGCCGTCGGGCAAGATCCAGTTCGGCGTTTTCTTCCAGGGCGTCAACTCCGGCACTATCTGGAAGGCGGCCGAATCCGGGTCCCAGACCGACTTCGAATCCTTCCGCCGCATCGCGCAGACGGCGGAGCGCGGGCTGTTCGCGGCGTTCTTCCTGGGCGAGGGGCTCCGCCTGCGCGAACACCTGGGCCGTCCGCATGCGCTGGACGTGGTGGGCCGGCCGGACGCGCAGACCATGCTGGCCGCGCTCGCCTCGGTGACTAAAAACATCGGACTGGTGGCCACCCAGAACACCACATACAACGATCCCGCAGACCTGGCACACCGGCTCGCCTCCCTTGATTTGATCTCAGGTGGCCGTGCGGCGTGGAACATCGTGACCACGGACAATGCCTGGACCGGCGCGAACTTCCGGCGCGGAGGGTACCTGGACCATGCTGACCGCTATAAGCATGCAGAAGCGTTTGTGGAGACGGCGAAGCGGATCTGGGATTCCTGGGAGACTCCTGCTGGACCGGCCAGGCCTGTGCTACATGAAGGGCAGCACTACACGGTGGACGTTACCCCGCGCCTGCCGCGCAGTGCGCAGTACCGGCCCGTGCTGTTCCAGGCCGGTGATTCCCCGGAGGGCCGTGATTTTGCCGCCCGCCAGGCGGACGTCATCTTCTCCGCCCATCCCAAATTCGGCGATGCTGTGGAGTTCCGGAAGGACCTGGTGGCGCGATCGGTAGCGGCCGGTCGCGAGGCGAATGCTCTGCAGATCATGCCGGCCAGCGAGTTCATCCTGGCGCCGACTGCCTTGGAGGCCCTGGAGAAGAAGGAGTGGGTGCGGGGCCTGCAGATCGGTCCGCAGCAGGCGGTGGCTTATCTGGAGCAGTTCTGGGGCCGTGAGCTGTCTGAGTACGACCCGGACGGGCCGCTTCCGGAGATCGATCCGGTGGTGGAGGAGACGTCGGAGACGCGGGGCAGCGGCTTCCACGGTGCCAAGGCCCGGCAGCTGGCCGACCAGTGGCGGGCCGAGGCCAAGGACAAGGGCTTGTCCATCCGCCAGTTCGTCACCTCCCGGACCGCCCGCGTGGACGCCACCTTTACCGGTTCCTACACGGCGGTGGCGGACCAGTTGGCGGAGTACGCCCGGGTGGGCGCGGTGGACGGCTTCAACATCTCGCCGTGGCTGATTCCTACGGGCCTGGACGACATCGTGAACCACCTGGTGCCCGAACTGCAGGAGCGCGGCGTGTACCCGACGGAGTACCGCGGCAGTACCCTCCGCGAAAACCTTGGCTTGGAAGCGCCGGTGCGTACCGCTGAGGAGGCTGCAGGGGCGGTCCGGGCATCATGAGCGGGGACCGTCTTGATGCGTGGCTTCGGCGGTGGTTGCTGGCTGCACAGCGCCGCCTTGTTGGCTTGGACGACGGCGGCACTGGCGCGAGTGCCGCCGTCGGCCCTTCCTCGGGGACCGTCCGGCTGCAGCTGACGGTGTTTGAGCAGCGGCTCTAGGGTGCCCGGCTTGGGCCCCGGGTTAGGTTCATCGGTTCATCTGCGACTGTCAGTTTGAGATCTAGGACCGCCACGACGAGGTGTCCGGTATATGTGCAAAGAACTCATTCCTGACGCGGCCCGGACCAACACCTGACGTCAGGTTGGGGTGTACTTAGGTCGTCAGTCAGTACGGTCAGCTCCACGCACTCCGGCCGCTCCGCGGTGCTGCGGATGGCCACTGCCGTGCCACTTTGGGCTGATTCGAGGACTGATTCCATGACGTCCAGGGCGTGGTAGGCCATCGCTCCGCCGGCACGGGGCTCGGTGCCCTCCGGCGTGGAGGCGAGGTCGGCGATGCCGAAGCCGCGCCCGGAGTCGACGTAGCCGGCTGACGCCGGAAGGGTTTCCCAGTCCTCGGCTCCGAGGGTAAACAGCTGGACGTCGCCGGCAAAGTGGTTCGGGTCCGGCACAACCAGTGATCCGCGTTCCCCGTGGATCTCGATGTTCGGTGACTTGGATTTCACGGCGTCGAAGCTCATGAAAAGGGTGGAGAGCGCGCCGGAGGCGTGCACCAGGACACCGGTGACATGTGAATCGATGTCAACGGGGACCTTCCCGCCCTGGCGTGGTCCGGAACCGATAGTGCGTTCATCGCGGGTGTGGCTGGTGGCCCCGACGACTGAGACGACGGGGCCCAGCAGGGTGACCAGGGCGGTCACGTAGTACGGGCCCATGTCCAGGAGTGGGCCGCCGCCCGGCTGGTAGTAGAAGTCCGGGTTCGGGTGCCACCGCTCATGGCCCGGGGTCACCATCGTGGCGGAGGCGGAGATCGGCGCGCCGATCAGTCCGTCATCGATCGCCTTGCGCGCGGTCTGGATGCCGGTCCCCAGTACAGTGTCCGGCGCACAGCCGACGGCGACGCCCGCCCCGCGTGCCGCGTCCAGAACCTGGCGTGCCTCGGCAGTGGTGGCGGCGAGGGGCTTCTCGCCGTAGACGCTCTTGCCGGCTGCGATGGCCTTCAGCGCCACCTCGGCGTGCGCGGCGGGGATGGTCAGGTTCAGGACAAGTTCGATGTCGTCCGCGGCGAGGAGTTCCTCGACGGAGATGGCGCGGACGCCTTCGTAGTCATCCGCCACGGCCTGGGCGCGTGCGGGGTCCAGGTCCGCCACAGCCACCAGGTCAATCTGCCCGAGTTTGCGGAAGTTCGCCAGGTACTGCGCGATGATGGCTCCGCAGCCAATGATTCCGACTTTCAACGGCTTGCCCACAGCAGGCCCCTTTCGATGATGGTGCGGACGTTGGTGTCTTGGAGGATTTCGACCCGGTGGCCGGGGGTTGCGACGAAGATGCGGCCTTTGCCCCACTGGCGGGTCCAGATGGCCGGTGAGGTGACTTCGCGGTTCCAGGGGTCCCACTCCCGGACCTTCTGGGTGGTGGTGGCCAGGACGTCGATGTAGTCGTCGGAGAGCACCCAGTACTGCTCGGTGACCAGGTCGAAGTCCTTAATGCCCTTGGTGATGGGGTGCTCGGCGGCGGCGGGGAGCATGGTGACCGTGTAGGGCACATAGTTGTCCGACTGCTCGCCGGCGCACTCGTCCGGATGCTTGCCGGGATGGCAGGCAAACTGGCCGCCGACCAGGTGCAGGTAGTCCGAGTTGTTGCGGTAGGAATCGGCGATGCCGCCGTGCCAGCCGGCCAGGCCGGTGCCGTTTTCGACGGCGGCGCGCAGCCCGGCGAACTCGTCCTTTTCGATGGTGGTCATGGTCATGCACTGCATGATCAGGTCCACGCCAGCCATGTATTCGGCGTCGGCGTAGACCTTGGGGGATTCCTCGACGCGGACGTCGTAGCCGTTGTCCTTGAGGTAGGGGATGAAGAGCTCGGTGGCCTCGTAGGGCTGGTGGCCGTCCCAGCCGCCGCGGACCGCCAGGGCATTCTTGTGTTCTGTCATGTCGGGGTTTCCTTTTGTTTGGCTGCCGGCCTGTGAGGACCGGAAAGTGTGGGTCAGCGGCTGGAGAAGGCGGCGTCGAAAGCGGCTGCAGGCGGGGCGATCCGGGCAAGTTCCTTGACCATGGCCAGCGCCTGCGGCGCGCCGACCAGCCTGTCCATGCCGGCGTCCTCCCACTCGATGCTGGTGGGGCCGTCGTAGCCAATGGCGTTTAGGGTCCGGAAGATTCGGTTCCACTGCACGTCCCCGTGCCCCGCGGTGACGAAGTCCCAGCCGCGCCGGGGATCCGCCCAGGCCAGGTGGGAGCCCAGCCGCCCGTTGCGGCCGTCGAGCTGGCGGACGGATTCCTTCACGTGGACGTGGAGGATATGTTCTGCGAGGTCCTGCAGGAACATCACCGGGTCCAGGTCCTGCCAGATGAAGTGGGACGGGTCGAAGTTCAGTCCGAAGCTCTTGCGGTGCCCGATGGCTTCCAGGGTCCGCTTGGCGGTCCAGTAGTCGTAGGCGATTTCGGACGGGTGCACCTCCAGGGCGAAACGGACCCCCACCTCGTCGAAGACATCCAGAATGGGGTTCCAGCGGTCCGCGAAGTCCTGGTAGCCGGCGTCGATCATTGCCTCGGAGGCAGGCGGGAACATGGCCACCGCCTTCCAGATGGAGGATCCGGTGGACCCTGTCACTGTCTTGACGCCCAGGCGCCCGGCGGCCCGTGCTGTGTCCTTCATGGACTCCGCGGGCCCGGCTGCGCACACCTTCGGGGTCGCCGTCGCCCCAGATCTCCGCGGACAGGATGCCCTGGTGGCGTTCATCGATGGGGTCATCGCACACGGCCTGCCCGGTGAGGTGGTTGGCGATGGTGAAGACGTTCAGGTGGTTCTTCTCCAGGATGTCCAGCCGGCCCTGGAGGTAGTTGTCGTCCTCCGCCGCCCGGCGCGGGTCCAGGTGGTCGCCCCAGCAGGCGATCTCGAGCCCGTCGAAGCCCCACTCGCCGGCGAGCCGGGCCACCTCCTCGAACGGCAGGTCGGCCCACTGTCCGGTGAAAAGCGTGATTGGTCGTGTCATGGCGTTCCTTCTCCTGTGTTCACGTTCCTAGACCTTCTGCCACTGGCTGGAGTTGGCGGCGCTGGCCTCCACGGCGGCCAGGACCCGCTGGACCTGCAGGGCGTCCGCGAAGGACGGTTCCGGCTGACGGCCCTCTCCGATTGCGGTGACCAGGTCCACCACCTGGTGGGTGAAGCCGTGCTCGTAGCCCAGGCCGTGGCCGGTGGGCCACCAGTTGCCGACGTACGGGTGCTCCGGTTCGGTGACGAAGATCCGCCGGAAGCCGGCGTCCGGGGACTCCGCTGCGTCATAGAAGGACAGGACGTTCATGTCCTCAAAATCGAAGGCGAGGGAGCCTTTGGTGCCGTTCAGTTCCAGGCGCATGGCGTTCTTCCGGCCCACCGCGTACCGCGTGGCTTCAAAGACGCCGACCGCACCAGTGGAAGCAGCGCCGCCGTCGAACTTTGCGCTGAAGATGGCGGCGTCATCCACGGTGACCTTTCCGCGGGGTGCGTCGCCGCTGAGGTCGCCGTGGCCGCCCAGGCCCACAAGGGCGCCGGCCAGCGGGCGCTCCGGAACGAACGTTTCGAGCAGCGCCGAGACGCCGGTGATGCTCTGGCCGGCCACCCACTGGGCGGCGTCGATGCTGTGCGCGCCGATGTCGCCGAGGGACCCGGACCCGGACTTGCTCTTGTCCAGCCGCCAGGTCATGGGGGCGTTGGCGTCGGAGAGCCAGTCCTGTAGGTACTGCGCCCGGACGTGGCGGATCTCGCCCAGCCTGCCCTGCTCCACGAACCGTTTGGCCAGCGCCAGCGCCGGGGTGCGGCGGTAGCTGAAGCCGCACATGGACATGACTCCCTGCTTGGCGGCGGTCTCCGCAGCGAGGGTCATCCGCTCGGCCTCCTCCACGGAGTTCGCCAGCGGCTTCTCGCACAGCACGTGCTTGCCGGCCTCCAGTGCGGCGATCGCGATCTCGGCGTGGGTGTTACCGGGGGTGCAGATATCGATCAGGTCGATATCGTCACGCTCGATCAGGCGGCGCCAGTCCGTCTCAACCGATTCCCAGCCAAGCTTGTCCGCGGCTGCCTTGGCGGCGTCAGCGTTCCGGCCGGCGACCGCGGTGAGCTGGGGCTGCAGCGGCAGGTCAAAGAACCGTGGAGCCGTACGCCAGGCGTGGGAGTGGGCGGCACCCATAAAGGCGTAGCCCACCATGCCGACCCGCAGGGGCTTTGCGGTGGTCATGTTAGTTGTCCTTTCGTGAAGCTCCTGGTGTTACTTGCTGAAGCCGAATGTAGGGCCGATTAGAGGGCTCGGGGTGAATCCCATCGTGAAGTGCGCAAGTCGGTTTGACCACGGGCCCGGGAGCCCGAGGTGCCACCTCAGAACCGGGATATTCCCAGCCCGGGGGAGTCGTGGATGTCGCGGCTTTTACACCATGCTTGTTGGACGGTTGTACCGCTCCAGTTTGTAAAGAGGGTCACGCTGTACGCCGCTGCCATGACTTCGTCGATGTTGTGCAGGACCTGGTCTCATTGGAGATTTTCATAGACCCTTTGCCTGCCTTGAAGGCTCGGTTCAAATATCGAGGGTAGGCGGGTGACGATTCCGAGTGCGCCGAGACCGACCACCATTCCTTCGTAGTATGGGTCACCGCGTTCGGTGGAGAGAATGCTGCCATCCGTGGTGACCATTTCCAAGGCTCCGACGGTGGCAAGGTTGCCGTTGCCGTCGCCGGATGAGTTGCGGTGGCCACTGCCCCGGCAACTGATATACGGAGCCAGGACGCAGGATTGTGCAAGGCAAAACCGTTGTGGTGCAGTTCCGTGGCGAGGGTTCCGTACCGCGTTCCTTCGCCCACGGAAACGTTCATGCCGTTGGGTCGATGCTGATGCCGGGATCAATCCCTCCAGCGTGGCCACGCCCCTTCCGGGTCAGGCAAAGCATTGAAGGAATGCCGGGATCCAAGCGCGGATCCTCGGCGTCCGGGCAACCAGTTCCTGAAGTTCATCCAGGCTCCGCGGGTAAGCCGATGCGGGTGCACCGTATGAGTAGTTTCCGGCCCAATTTTCGTTCAATCAAGTGCTGTTGCATTTGTGGCTTCCTTCAGTAGTCAGTGCGAACCTGAGAGGGTCACACGCCAAGTCGTAAGGAGATCGGGTGTTTGGGCTGAAGTGTAATGGGAGTGCCGTTGGTAGGCCCTCGTGCCGTGGTCACGCTCAAGTTACTCGCCCGTTTATGATCTGCGATGTTGTTTTTTCATAAACTATACGATAGTTTCTTTGTGTGATGTGAATCGCACGCTGCATGGGCAGGCGAAGCGGGATTCAAGGACAGGAATGACCATTCACACTGAGGCATCTTTGAGACCGCAGTGCACCCTCGAAAGGGTTTTGACAGCAGCACCGACTGAAGCAGGGACGCAGCTCAACGGATGGCAGTGAGGAACGCGAGAGAACAATGACACCGGATCCATCGCTGCCCGCGATCAGCCGCCGTACAGTCCTAGCCGCAGTACCTCTAGTGGGTGGCGCGGCCCAAGCAAGCTATGGAGCCCGCCCTTCCGAAGCGAGGGCACCGGCACTCGTCCTGGAGCCGCAGCGGCTGCGACAGACCGTCGGTGGCTTCGGTGGCATGACGCATACCAGCTGGATCGGCGACCTCAAGGAATCACAACGCAATACCGCCTTCGATAACGGCGGCCCGGACCTCGGCCTCACAATCCTGTGCATTCCGGTACCCGAGGACAGGGCGAAAGGGTCTCTCGACCGTGGCACAGCGCAGGCAACTGCGGCCAAGGGCGCATTGGTTTTCGCGTCACCTTGGAATCCTCCCGCGGATCTCGTCGAGTTCTTCGACCACGACGGCGGGGTGCCTCAGGGCAGCCCGTACGAGGCGGAGTCCGGCGACCTCATGGACGCCCATGTGGCCACCGGCTATGCCGGGTACCAGGGCAGTGGGTACGCACAGTTTGATTCCGCCTCGGGTGCGAGCGTGCAGTTCAACAGCGTTGTCATCGGGTCTTCGGGGACCAAGAGCCTTGCATTTCGGTATGCCGCCCCGGCTGGCGAGGTGCAGGTGGACATATACGTCGCAGGCGCCCTCGCCGCCCAAAGAGCGAACTTCCCGGCAACGGAGGCAGGGACGCGGGCGTGGAAGTCGATTCAGGCGTACATGACCCCTGGTAAATGCCCGGTTCGGATGGTCACCACGGGCGGCGGCGGCCCAGCCCTTGATTATCTGATGGCCGCTGCGTACACGCCGCCAAAGGCGGCGCGCCGGCTGCGCCACGACGCCTACGCACAACATGTGAACGACTTTGTGGATCACATGCGCGACAACGGGGTGGAGCTCTATGGGATTTCGATCCAAAATGAGCCCGACTACGCCCACGAGTGGACGTGCTGGGCAACAGAGGAGTTGATCCGGTTCCTGCGCGACTACGCCGAGATAGACAGCCGCGTCATCTCCCCGGAGCGGTTCCAGTACACGAAGAACGTGTCGGATCCGATCCTTGAGGATCCGGCAGCCCTGGCGAACGTGGACATCCTCGGTGCCCACCTGTACGGGACAAAGTACGCTGACTTTCCCTATTCGCTCTTCCAGGAAAGATGGGGCCGGCAAGGAGCTCTGGATGACCGAGGTGTACCACCCCAACAGCTCCAGCTCCGCGAATTTGCGGCCGGAAGCCCTGGGCGTGGCCGAGCATGTGCATCACGCCCTCGCCGACGCAGAATTCCAGACGTACGTGTGGTGGTACATCCGCCGCGGGCACGGGCTAATTCTCGAGGACGGATCGATCAGCAAGCGAGGCTACATAATCGCTCACTTCACGAAGTTCATCCGTCCCGGCTACACGCGTATCGATGCGACAAAGGAGACGCGGACCGGCTTGCTGACCTCCGCATACATCAGCGATGACCGCCGGGTCGTTGTCATGGCGGTCAATACCACGTCCACCTCTGTGGCCCCGCCCGTGGCCCTGCGCGCCAGGAGAGTGCGCCAAGTGCAATCATGGGTGACCGATTCCCCCCGCAACTTCGACAAGCAACAGGTCATACGCCTCAAGGGCGATGGCTTGGTCGCAGAACTGCCACCCCAGAGCGCGACGACTTTAGTCCTCGTCTCCTGACACCACAAGGAAGTTACATGCCCTATACTCCGCAACTGCTCAACGACAACGGTGCTTGGTGCTGGTTTCAGGATGAGCGCGCTTTGATCGACCCCGTCACCAACACTTTACTGGCGGCATCCGTTGCTGCGCCCCAAGGTTCCGGCGGTGAACACCGAGCGGGAAACATTGAAGTCGCCGTCCTCGATCTCGCAACAGGCGAACGTGCCGTGCATGTGCTCCATGAGCGCCTCGAGTCGGATGACCACAACGCGCCAGCACTCCTCATCCGTCCCGACGGACACTACGTCGCCATGTACGCAAAGCACAAGACAGATAACTACTCACGATGGCGGGTCACGGCGCGTCCGCATGACGCCTCTGAGTGGCTACCGGAGCAGATCTTCGATTGGACTGAATTGGCCGGTGGCAGGGGCGCCACGTACTCGAACGTGTACCGGCTTTCGGCAGAGGCGCGAACCTACAACTTTGTGCGTGCCGTCAACGATGACCAGTCCATCATGGTCTCTGAGGACGACGGCAGCACGTGGAGCTACGGCGGGAAGCTCTTCACCCGCCCGAAGCTCGGTTACGTCAATGGCTATACCCGGTACACCTCGGACGGAATCGAACGGATCGACCTGATCACCACGGACCACCATCCGCGGGATTACAACAACAGCATTTACCACGGCTACATCCAGGGCGATGCCCTTCATACTACTGACGGCACCGTCGTCAGTAAGCCGGTCCTAGGTTCGGACGGGATCGACCAGAGCGAGCTGACCACGATTTTTCCCGCAGGACTGGAACTGGACGGCGACGTCCTGACCCACGGCTGGACCTGCGATGTGCGACGCCAGGGGGACCAGATAGCGGCAATAATCTCCTGCCGAGCCAACGATATACACGGCGCCTTACAAGGGGATGAACGGCTTGACGTCGACGATCACCGCCTGCTCTACGCCAAGTTCGACGGCAGCAACTGGAGCCTCCGGCCCTTGGCGAAAGCGGGCGCGGCGCTCCTGCCGCACGAACAGGACTACACCGGATTGGGGGCGATCGATCCATACAATTTGGACCGGGTCTATATCTCGGCCCCTGTCGATCCCCGCACGGGCCACCGCACCGACCACCATGAGGTCTACGCGGGCGGAACGGCAGACTGCGGCCGGACTTGGCAGTGGGAACCCGTTACGGCAAATTCAGATGTAGACAACCTTCGGCCGCTGGTAGTTCCGGGGGAGCAAGGGCTGCGCATTGTGTGCTGGTTCCGCGGCAACATGACTTCCTCACAGGCCTACGACACCGAGATCGTCGGGGTCAGCTTGCCCTCGTCCAAAGGCCCGCAAGATGGTGGCCGCTGACGCCGGGCTTTGGAGTAGCGGATACTGTCAGATTGAGTTCGAGGCCGCGCCCAAAAAAAAGAAAAGTCAAGACACTCGGCCTTCTTTGTTAGGGTGAGGTGTACTTGGACTGCCAGGCCTAGGGCGTGTCTCCTTATTGGCGTAGCCAGACAAGGACGGCATAGAGGACGACTCCGGCCCGGTAGGTGATAGCGAGTTTGTCGTAGCGAGTTGCGATCGCTCTCCATTGCTTGAAGAGGTTGAAGGACCGTTCGACACTGCTGCGGCCTATGTAGGCCTGGGAGTCAAAATTCACGGGCCGGCCGCCGCGATTTCCGCGGCGTTTGTGGTGCCCGATCTGATCCGAGGGCTCCGGGATTACAGCTTTGATGCGTCGGGTCTGCAGGAGAGCCCGGTTCGCTCGGGACGAGTACGCCTTGTCGCCCATTCCGGAGTCCGGGCGCGTCCTGGGCGGCCAGCCTCCCAACCGGTGGCACCTTAACGGCCTCCATATGAACGGGAACATCGGTGAGTCTCCGCCCTGACCGGGCCCCAGAATCATTGCCAGAGGCTGGCCTCTCCCGTCACAGGCATGCCGCTTCCAGACGGTCTGCCAGGGCCCGATTCCACGGCCAGGTCCCGCCAAGCGATCCCACACCGGTATCGGTAGATAATTCCTTCGCCGGCCTGGCGGTGGCCCCCTCCGCCCATCCGAGCTAGGAAGCAGGGGCTCGATCCGGGATCATTGATCATCACTTAGGAGAGCTGTTCGTGACACCCCTCAAGGATTCCAGTGAGCAACCCGCCCATCGAGGAGACACGCCTGGGGGCAGCTGAGCTTGAGTCAGCCGATACGCAGTGTTCCTCCCGCCCAGCGGGTCTATAGGGCGCTACTTCTGGGAAATTGTTAGCTGTTGCGCGATTTGCTGGTGAGAAATGCCTGTAGCTCTTCGGTGTTGGGTAGGTCAGCACCTGCGCGGCCGGCTGTGATGGCGGCTGCGGCGGAAGAGATTCGGGCGATTCTTTCAAGGCCGGCGGGGCTGAGGGCGTGTCCTCCCGCCGTGTGCAGACCCATGATGAGAGCCGCCATGTAGGAATCGCCGACGCCGTTCCTGTCAACAATTCTTGTGTGAATGGCCGGGATGGAAAACTTGGCGTCTCTAGACAGCAGGAGCGAGCCGTGGGCGCCCCTAGTGATGATGACGATTTGTGCCCCTCGGCGCAGTATTCGTTGCGCGACTTCTTCAGGCTCTAGACCTGGGTACATCCAGGAGGCGTCCAGGGCGCTGAGCTTTACGACGTTCAGCAGCGGGATGAGGCCTTCGAATACCGCTTTTGCTTGAAGGTGGCTACCGAGGAGTTGGGGACGGATGCCGGGGTCATAGGTGATGGTACAAAGGCCGGCAAGGCTTTCGAGGAGCGTACGTACTTGTTTCGACCCTGGATCAAGGAATGATGCGAGGGATCCTGTATGCAGGATTTGTGCAATGTAAGTGGGCGCCACTGCGCCTATGTTCCAGGCGGTATCGAACTCGTATGAGGCTGTTCCGTCCTCTGCGAGAAAAGCCGTGGAGGTGGAGGTACGTGCAGCGGATTGCGAACCTGGCAAAACTTCAACCCCGGCACCGGTCAGGTGCTCTATCATTTCCGCGCCTCTGGTGTCTCTGCCGATCGATGTGAGGAAACCGGTGGGGACGCCTAGCCGGGCAAGACCGCAGGCGACATTTGCGGGCGACCCGCCCGCGCGCTCGAAGGACCCGCAGGGTTGCACAACAATCTCCGTGAGGGATTCGCCAACGACAACTACTTCGGGTTTACCGAGTCGGCCGGAAAGCTGGGGGAATGAGTACTCGGTCTTCCCGAGAGGACTCCGACTTTTACCCCCTGCCAAATGTGGGAGTGGCAGTTGCAGCCATCATGAGCACGCCAGGGTTGGTGTGCGGCGGTAACTGGAGCCGCACAGTGGGAACATGCCGCGCACCGCGGCCGCCTGAGCGGCCGCGGTCCCCAATACAATTTCCTCGACTGTACTCAGCCGCGGTTCTTCGCAGGGCACCTTCTTGCGTGCTTTGCGCGCCACGGTGGCGATCTCAGCATGGGCATTTCCCGGAGTGCAGATATCTACCACCTCCCTCCGCGCACGGGCGTATGGTCATTCATCAAGGGTTCCTTTCATAGCGTCGGCGGTTGCCCGGCCCGCGGGAGGGTGCTTTTACTTGGCAACGAGATGGATGCGGAGACGCTGTCAGGTGTCAGGCGTTGAGGACGAATGTCGTTGCGCTTTGGGCTGGCAACGCTGCGGTGAAGCCATTTCCCGTTCCGGAGATATCCGGTTGCTTCTCGAGGTTGCGTGTGGAGTCTGTCACCCAGGCCCGAACCTGACGGATCCTGGTTCCCTCCAAGGTTATTGGCTGTGTGACAGCGTTGGCCGTTGTGTTGACGGCGACCACGACGACTTGGCGATCGTTGCCGATGTACGCGGTGGTGAGCACGCCGGCTTGGGGCTCCTTGGTCGTATCAATGCGTGCGAAGCCGGGTCGGATGAACTTCGTGAAGTGGGCGATCATGTAGCCCCGCTTGCTGATGGATCCGTCCTCGAGAATCGGTCCGTATCCTCGTCTGATGTACCACCATACGTAGGTCTGGAACTCTGCGTCCGCAAGTGAGTGGTGGACGTGCTCGGCCACGCGGAGGGCTTCCGGCCAGAGGTTTGCCGAGCTGGAGCTGTTGGGGTAGTACACCTCGGTCATCCACAACTCCTTGCCCGCACCCTTCTCTTGGAAGAGCGGGTAGGTAAAGTCCTGGTACTTGGTCCCATAGAGGTGGGCGCCGATGATGTCCACGTTGGCAAGAGCCGCGGGATCGTTGAGGATGGGGTCCGACACGGACTTTACATACTGGTATGACTCCGGCGCGATGATGCGTGCGTCGATTTGGCCGGCATAGTCGCGGAGGAAGCGGTTCAGCTCCTCCGTGGTCCACCACGTCCAGGTGTGGGCGTAATCGGGCTCGTTCTGGATCGAGATCCCGTAGAGCTCTACGCCGTTGTCCCGCATGTAGTGCACGAAGTCGTTCAGGTGCTGGGCATAGGCGCCGTAGGCGTCGTATCGCAGCCGCCGGGCAGAACCTGGAGGCGTGTATGCGGCGGCCATCAGGTAATCGAGAGCTGGGCCCCCTGAACCTGTTGTTACCACCTTGACCGGCCATTTGCCCGGAGTCATTTGGGCCTGAATCGATTTCCATGCCCAGGCTCCGGCCGCCGTGGCGCTGAAGGTTACGCCCGCCGCCACGAGGGCGCCTGCGACGTAGATGTCGACGCGCACGTCACCTGTGGGGGCGGTGTACCGGAACGCCAGATTTTTGGTCCCTGAAGACCCGATGACGATGTCGTTGAATTGGACGCTCGCCCCCGAAGGGGCGTCGAACTGAACGTAGCCGCCGCCTTGGTAACCTGCATGGTCGGTGGCGACATGGGCGTTTACGAGCACACCGGCCTCGGCCTCGTACTGGCTGCCCTGCGGCACCCCGCCGTCATGTTCGAAGTACTCAATAAGATCGGCGGGTGGGTTCCAGGGTGATGCGAAAACTAGTGCGCCTTTTGCTGCTGCTGCCTTCGCCGTCCCGAGGTCAAGTGGCCAATGTGCCCTGTCTTCATTGACGGGAATCCGCAGGATTGTGAGTCCGAGGTCGTTGCTGCCGTTATCGAACGCGGTGTTCCTTTGTGATTCTGTGAGGTCGCCGATCCACTTGGCATGCGCCATCCCTCCGAAGCCCCGGATGGTCTGTCGCAGCCGCCCCGGTTCCAGCACGAGTGCTCCCTTGCGCGCTTGAGGCGGCATAAGGGCGTTGCCGGATGATGCGGCCCCGAGCACTAGCGGCACAGCAGCTATTCCGCCGGCCAGGACATTGCGGCGGCTAATCGCGGGGAGGGATGGCTTCGTTGTCATTGTTCTCTCGCATTCTTTTGAATCGTTTGACGTGTGACCTGCGGTTGTTCCGGTTGTTCCTGGTCGTCATCAGGCACGGAAACCCGGGAGTGTGGTTCCGCCGCCGGTCGGTGGAAGCAGATGTCCCCGGTCCAGAACAGGGTTGAATTTGGCGGGAGCGTAGTGACGGGGTCTGAGGTGCCGGCTTCCGGAAGCAGGATGAGCCTAGGTTGCCAGGAGCATCCGATTTGAGCTGGCGGAGTGGTTGTTCGCGGCCATTCCGCCTTGCTGTGTAGAGGTTTTGCAGCGCCCGGTCGGGGTTACCGTCAGTCGGCGCCCCCGACCGGGGGCCTAACGTCAGCGGACCATGACGGGGACGGGTGCTTGGGATGATGTGGAATTACCGGCGCGATCCCGGCCACTGAAAAACAGCTGATAAGGACCCGGCTGGAGGGCTGAGGTATCGAGCTGTGTTTCCCATTGCTCTTTGCTCACTACGGCGTCCGCGGTAAGCGCTACAGTCCCTGGCTGCCCAGGCACTCGCAACTCCACGGTGACGTTCTCAATGCCCGCCTGCTCATCGCTGGCCGTTCCACTCACCGTCAAGGGGCCGTCCACATGGGTTCCGGGCCGGGGGTTGGTGATGGAGATGGCTGGCGATGTCTGGTCGGGTTCGGTGACCAGTGTGACGAGGGAGCGCGCCGGGAGCTTCAGGCTGGTGCGGTCGCCGGCGGCTGTGGCGATGTCGTTTGAGGCCTCGAGGTTGTGCGAGGAATCTGTCAGATACGCCGTCACGGGCAGCTTGAGGTCAATGTCTGTGTTGAGGGCTTCGGTGCCGGTGTTGATGATCTCTACTACCTGGGCGCCATTGGCGTTTCGGTAGGCGGAGATTTTGGCGTTGGCGATTTGGTGGTCAACCCCGATGCGATCGGCATCCGGCTTGATGAACCGGCTGAAAGCTGAAAACGCGTGGAACCTTGAGGAGACGCGGTAGGTGCCGGCCGTGTCGTGGATCTGCATGAGGGCTGCGGTGCCGCCCCGGGATGCCCCGAGCCAATACAGGTATGCGCTGGCGTTGGCTTGGGCCAGGGTGTCATGGATGTGCTCGGCGATCTTGATCCCATCAGTGAGCTTCCCGCTGTCCCAGGCCTCATTCCAACCGTCTTTAACGCTGGACGGGGCCCATTCGGACATCCATGAACGCACCGGCGCCTGAGGATCATAATTGGAACGGCCAGCGTACGAATGAGCAGTGTAAACATCGAGTTGTTCCAGGGCTGCGGGGTTAGCCTCGATGGCGTCCAGGTATTGTTCTCCTGCGGGCCAACCGAATGAATCGCAGCATGCTACGTCTATGCCGGCCTTCTGTGCGTAGGGACCGAAATGAGCGACGAACTCGGCCGCCTGTTCGGGGGTGAACCGCATTGACTCGTAACTGGTGGTGTAGTCGGGTTCATTGGTAAACCCGATCGTGGCGATGTCTATCCCTTCCTGGGCATAAAACTTTGCATACTGGACCAGGTAGTTTGCATAGGCGGTGCGCCAGTCGCCGCTGTCGCAGGTGGCGCCTTGGAGGCCGCAGAGGGTGCCTCCTTGGTTGTACGTTCCATTCGTCTTCATGTAGCCGGGGGCCGTCCACGCGTTGGCGTAGAAGTTGGCAACTCCTCGCTTCTGCGCTTCCTTCGCGAACCACACCTGGCCGCTGTCCCAGCCGTCCCATACGTATTGTGGCTCGGCAGCGGGGCCTCCCGGGTCAGTCGGCTGGATGGAGATCATTTTGTCACCGGTTGCCGTCGGGCTTCCGCCGATTCCAAGCCGCAGGATGCTTGGCGCCGCGCCAACTTTAGGATCCAGAAGCAGGTTCACTACCTCTTCCCGGGTCTGCTCAGGCAGATTATGAATCCATGCCGGGCGCTGGAAAGCGGTGGAGTAGCCAAAGCCCTCAATTTTCTGATGGGTTTCGTCCGGCAGCAGGTCGATGGCTGGGGAATCCAATGCCGATGACGCTGGTGCCGCCACGGCGCCCAAAGCGACCACCGCTAACACCGTGGGAAGTGACAAGAACCGTAAAACCTTCACTTACCTTCTCCTTTGAAAGTTTCTGAGCAAATCCGAAACTTAAAGATAATGGCTGGTGAATAGTCGGGTCAAGCGAAATGTGCTTAACATTAGGGACCGGTTATAACAGGGCCCGAAGGGAGTTAGCGAGAGGTTGCTCTCGGAAACTTTAGGGAACTTGGCACGGCAGACTGACTGTTTGAATGCATGCAGGTGCTGCGCCTACCGTAACGCGAGACCATGAGGGGCGTGGGTGGCGCCGTGCAGGGGATCTTTGGCATGGAGTCCCAGCCAAACGATCGGCGCGTGGGCGGGTCAGGTCGGTGATTGTGTCTTCGTCAGCGGTCCCCGGCCGCTACAGGAGGCCTTTCTGCATCAGCCCTACCTGCTGTTTTTCTTGAGGCCCAGGTGCAGGGGTGACTGAAGCGGGGCGACCGGTCATTTCCGATCCGATTTAGCGGAGGCGGAAGGGCAGTTGGCGGATGTGTAGGCGTGCGGGGGCGCGTTGCTAGGAGGCGAGGCCCGCGGAGTTCAGGTGTCGAAGGGGATGGGTCGCTTCGGCAGTGGAGCCTCTTACGATCAGCTCGGTTCCGAGTTCGATCCGTTGCGGCAACTCTTCGTCACCTTCCAGGTGTCGAAGCAGCGCACGGGTGGCTGTTTCTGCCATCTGGACTACGGGCTGGCGGATGGTGGTGAGGCCTGGTTCAACCCATTCGGCGGCCGGGATGTCGTCGAAGCCTATGATTGACAGGTCATTAGGGATGTTCATCCCGGCGGACCGTGCGGCACGGTACGCGCCCAAGGCTTGCGCGTCGTTTCCGGCGAATATGGCGGTGGGGCGGTTATCCAGCGACAGCAGTGTGCGGGTGGCCAGTTCACCGGCTTCAATGGAGAAATCGCCGGGTACCATGAGCGCCGGATCAGCGGTGATTCCGGAACGGCGCAGCGCGGCAACATACCCGTCTTCGCGGGCGCTGCTGCACTGTAGATCGTCACGCCCACCGATCATGGCGACCCGCTTGTGTCCCAGCTTGAGCAGGTAATCCGTAGCTGAGAAGGCACCATCCCAGTTGGCTGCGCCGACGGTGAGGAGGTCCGGGCCCGGCTGCCCCACGGGGTCGATCAGGATCAGGGGGATGCCGAGCGATTTGATGCGCTGGACCTGCTTGGAGTCCAATTCGTAAACTGCCAGCAAGACTCCGTCCGACTTCCGCTCGGCCAGGTTGGCGAGCCAGGAACGAATTCGTGAGCCGTCGGGGGAGAGGCTGCTCACCACGGTTCCGTAGCCGGCTTCCTGGGCCACCCTTTCGACGCCTTCAACGATCTCGCAGGCCCATTCCGTGTTGATGGCCGGGAACACCAGATCGATCAGACCGGCTTTCTTGCGTGGCTTCGCCGCCCGCCGCGCGTAGTCGCGGCGGGCGATGATCTCTTCTACTTTTGCACGCGTCGCGGCTGCGACGTGGGAGTGGCCGTTGAGGACTTTGGAGACGGTGGGCACGGATACGCCGGCTTCGGCGGCGATTTCGCTGATCGTAGCTCGGCCCGTGTCCTGTTTGGTCACCATCGGAGGTCCCTTCGTTAGCGCCTACCTAAACCCCAACAGTTTCGGATAGCTGCCATGCCTGGATTCGCCCGCACATACCGAAAATCCTGTGTGTTCTGCGTACTCCCATCGTAGTCCTTGCTTCCTGTAAGTAGAAACTTTCCAAAGAGCCTAGAGAGTCCACCTGGCGCCTGGTCAGGTCAGCCTGCCGCAGCGCCCCCTCGGCCAGATACTGGTTCCAGGTTTCCGTCTTGCCGCCTACAAGGCGGACGGCTGCGGCATGAAAGTCTGCCAGAGCCGATACCCCGGACTCCTGCACGGCTGCTTTTAGGTCCAGGTATCCCTTCACTGCGAGATCGCGTCGGCGTCGTGCAGCAGCCTCGGCGGCTGCGTCATCGCTGTCGGCGTCACTGGGGGATAGGTGAGCGGCGCGGGAGTAGGTCTCGATGTCTACCAGGTGCTCGGGCGGGAATGTCATGACCGCGTCGCCGTTCTCGGGCAGGCCGGCGTTCTGCATGACGATGAGCACGCGCAGGTCTCCGGAGTCGTTAATGGCTCGGTGGATTGTGCCAGGGGTAAACCAAACAACGGTTCCAGCGGTGAGGGGGGTGGAGGTGAAGCCGCGTGAGTCGAGCGTCTCAAGCCTGCCGGTCCCTTGCTGTACGACGTATGCCTCCGTGGATGCAGTGTGCATATGCGGCGAGCCGCCGGCTGCACCATCTGCGGCCGGCCAATTGTAGATGCTGACCTCGGACACGGCCGTGGCGCCTGGGAAGGAATTGCACATCTCAGGCCCAACTGTCCAGAGCAGCCTTCGCCGCGGCCGCCAGGGTGGTTGACGTTTCCGCGTCGGACTCGCCATCGACGATGACGACGGCGTAGCGGTACTTAAGCGGTTCCCCTTCCTTGAAGGGGACTACTTCGCTGAAAAACGGGGCGGAGCCGAGGCAAGCGAACGGCGAAGAACGAGCGAACCACTGGTTGGATGCGCCAGGGTTGCCCTGGTCTTCGACGAACATGATAGTGGACTTCCGGCAGGTGCCGTCGTGCTGGCCGGTGAAGGCGATCCAGGGTGAGCGGGTACCCATGAGCTCCTCGGTGCCGGTTCCGGCATCGGAGTGGAAGCTGCCACCGGTGAACGCGCGGGGTCCACGCCAGAACAGTCCACCGTAACCTGCGTTTTCGCGGCCTTCGGTGGTGGGGCTCCCGATGCGGATTTCGGCGCCGGAGACGTTGCTCATTTCGGTTTCGAACAGCAAGGCCCAAGCTTTCCCGGAGGGGAGCAGCTGGACGGCGAAGCGGCGCTGCTCCCTGATGAGGGGCGCACCCTCCTCCCCGGTCCGGGCTGGCTGGGCCGTCCAGAGCAGGGACTCGCTGGCCGATATTCCGGCTTCAGATTCCTCGATGCTGCTGAAGGCCTCGTGGTTCATCGCCCCGTTGTTCTCCAGGTTCGAGTAGCCGGCCACACGGGTGTAGGTTACTCCGCCCCAGAAATTGTGTTCGCCCACATTTGGCAGTGCCCAGGACAGTCCCTTGTGCCATACGTGGTCCCAGGGACGATAGATGGTAACCTCGTCGCCGTCCAGCGTAGTGAGCGGGTGGAAGTAAGGCCGGGGGCTTTCGTACTGGTCGTTCGCGGGGCGGTATGTGTATGTGGCGATATCCTGCGCCCCGACTGAGAAGGTCAGCGACCTGCCATCGTCTGCGTAGCTTGGGTTTTCTGTCAGGGCACGCTGGGCTGTATTAGTCACAAGGTTCTCCATTGAATCGGTTGGGAATTAAGAGCGGGATGTCGAGGCGAGGGCGCGGGTGCCGCGGCCCTCGCCGTCCATACCCCCATAGAAGGGGTGTCCAGGGACGATGTCACCCCGCCGCACCGGCTGGCCGGTAAAGGCTGAAGCATAAATCGCGGCGGCAAGTTCAAGGGTTTGCCGCGCTGAATCGGCGCCTGCCGGGAGGGGGAGGCCTGCGTCAAGCGCGTCATACATCGCGAGGAATTGCGCCGAGTGCCCGCTGCCCCGCTCCAGGGCCTGTGAAGACCACGCGCCCGTAACCTGTTCCTCATGGCCGGGCGCAGGAGTGATGGTCCAGTCTTTGGTGTTGTAACCGTAGAGGTGGCTGAGCTCGATCGTGGCGAACTCGCAGTCGATGCGGATGTCCGAGGTTTCCCGTGGCGAAAGCAGCGAGTTGATGATGGTGGCCGCGGCACCGTTTTCGAACTGGAGCAGTGCCGCTGAGAGGTCCTCGGTAGATGTGGGGCGCGCCTTCCGGGACGCGATGGCTGTGACCTCGTCCCACGGTCCGAGCAGGTGGAGAAGGAGGTCGAACTGGTGGATGCCGTGACCCATGGTGGGTCCACCGCCCTCCGCTTCCCAAGTGCCGCGCCAGGGGAGGTCGAAGTATTCGTCGGGGCGGTACCACAGGGTGTCACAGCGGGCCACAAGGGGGCGGCCGAAATCGTTGCCTCCAATGAGGGAGCGGGCAGCGGTTGAGGCGTCGCCAAAGCGATGTTGGAACACACACGAAAACTGCGCGCCGCCCTTGCTTTCGGCGGAGCTGAGACGGTCAAAGTCGGCCAGGCTGAGCGCGGGCGGCTTCTCCGACAGGACATGGGCGCCGGCTTCGAGGCACTCGATTGCCTGGTCAATGTGCAGCATGGGCGGGGTGCACAGGTGCACAATGTCCGGCTTAGCCTCGGCCAGCAATTCCGTCAGGCTCTGGTAGCGGCCGGGGATACCGTGTTGGTCGGCGAACGCCTGCAGGCGTGCGTCGTCAACGTCGCACGCTCCGACCAGCTCTGCTCGATTTTCGGTTTGGGCAAGGTTGGATGCATGGAACGCTGCAATGCCGCCCGTTCCCACGATGGCCACTCTGTACGTCTTCATAAGAGTCTCTCTAGTCAAATAAATCGCCGAAGCTATCCGAAAGTTTTTGGTCGCCACAGGAGCGCGGTTCGTGATTTTCACCCGCAGTTTTGCGGTTGCCACCACGTTAGGGACGGGCAACGAGCGAAGTCAAGGGATTGCAAACCTAGAAACTAAACGGAACTTTCTGATAGTTTTGTTTAACTCATTCGTAAAACTCAGGAGAAGCTTGTGAGCACCGGCGCCGCCGAACAGCATGCACTTGCCCGCGTCCCCGCTTCGGACGTCGTTGAACATCTGGTACGCGAGATGACCTTGGAAGAAAAGCTCGCGCAATTGGTGGGCGTGTGGGTGAATGCTTCCACTGACGGCGATTCCGTCGCCCCGTTGCAGAGCCAGATGGCGGGGGACACCCGTTCGTGGGACGAGATCATCTCGCACGGGCTCGGCCAGATCACCCGCATGTACGGCACTGTTCCGGTGGAGCCTTCTGAAGGCGCACGTCGCCTTGCTACCGCGCAGGATCAGATCAGGGCGGCATCCCGCTTTGGCATCCCTGCCCAGGTGCACGAGGAATGTCTTGCCGGGTTGGCGGCGTGGAAAGCAACGGCATTCCCGGTTCCTTTAGCCTGGGGTGCCACGTTCAACCCAGCCCTGGTGCAGGAGATGGCAGCCCGGATCGGCATCAGCATGGGATCTCTCGGGGTTCATCAGGGACTGGCTCCGGTACTCGATGTGGTCCGCGACCTTCGCTGGGGCCGCGTAGAGGAGACGATCGGCGAGGATCCGTACCTCGTGGGGACGGTTGCAACGGCCTATGTCCAGGGCCTGGAATCTGCGGGAATCGTCGCGACTCTTAAGCACTTTGTCGGGTACTCGGCTTCCCAGGCCGGCCGTAACCACGCCCCCGTCTCCATGGGCCCCCGGGAGCTTGCCGATGTCATGCTGCCGCCGTTTGAGATGGCGCTCCGCCACGGCGGTGCGCGTTCGGTGATGCACGCGTATACAGATGTTGACGGCGTACCGGCTGCCGCGAACCGTGCGCTTCTCACGGGTCTGCTGCGCGAGCAGTGGGGCTTCACAGGGACGGTGGTGGCGGACTACTTTGGCGTCGCGTTCCTGGACGTCACCCACGGTGTAGCCGCAAACCCCGGTGACGCTGCTGTACTGGCTCTGCAGGCCGGCGTCGACGTTGAACTGCCAACGGTTAACTGTTTCGGAGAACCGCTGCTTGCCCGCGTGCGTGAGGGCGCCCTGGATGAATCGGTGATTGACGATGCCCTCCGCCGGGTCCTTACACAAAAGGCAGAGGCTGGGCTGTTGTCGCCCGATTTCACGCCGGAACCCCTTGCCCTTTCCGGGCCTATCGAGCTGGATCCTGCCGAGAACCGGGCACTGGCCCGTGAAATCGCTGCGCAATCACTGGTGCTGTTGAGTAACCGAGAGTTTGCCGCGGCTCCGGCCCTACCCTTTACCTCGGCCCGGACTGGTTCCGTAGGTGTTGTCGGACCACTGGCCGACGACCCCTTTGCGATGCTTGGCTGCTACTCCTTCGATGCCCATGTTGGAGCGTCGCACCCGGAAGTTCCCATGGGAATTTCCATTCCGACGGTTGCAGGCGTCGCGGCGGCTCGGTTTGATTCAGTGAGGAGTTCCGTCACCGGGAATTGCGAGTCGGCAACTGAGGACCAAATTGCTGAGGCTTGCCGCTTGGCATCATCGGTTGAAACGTGCGTCGTGGTCGTCGGCGACAACGCGGGACTTTTCGGACGCGGCACCTCTGGCGAGGGAAATGACGCCTCCGATCTCCGCCTTCCAGGCGACCAGCACCACATGCTGGACCGGATCCTCAATGCTTGTGCTGATTCCGGCACATGCGCGGTTGTGGTGGTACTCAGCGGCCGACCTTACGCGCTGGGGGACTTCGTGGATCGGGCGGACGCGATCGTCCAGGGTTTCTTCCCTGGTGAAGAAGGGGGCGAGGCGCTCTGGGACGTACTCACCGGCGTCGTCAATCCGTCCGGCAAGCTGCCCGTCTCGGTACCGCGTTCCTCCGGCGGCCAGCCGGGTACATACCTTCACTCCCGGCTGTCCGGACGTACCGAGGTCAGCGCCTTGGATCCCTCGCCGCTGTTCGGTTTCGGCCATGGCCTGTCCTATACGACCTTTGAATTGTCAGGCCATCAATGCAGCGCACCGGCGATGTCGACCTCTGACGCAGTCACCATAAGCTGCACGGTCACCAACACCGGTGCACTGGACGGCGCTGAAGCAGTGCAGCTTTACCTGGAGGACCCGGTGGGCGAAGTGGTTCGTCCAGTACGTGAGTTGATCGGTTACGCCCGCGTAGAGCTGGAAGCAGGCGCGTCAGCCATCGTTGATTTTGTCATCCACGCGGACAGGACGTCCTTCACCGGGGTGGACCTAACCCGTGTTGTAACACCTGGCCTGGTTAGGCTGCACGTGGGGACCTCGAGCACGGCTGATGCGCATACCCACGAGGTCATCCTGCACGGAACCCGGCGGGTGGTGGGGTTCGAGCGTGAGATGCTGACGCCGACAGAAGTCAGGTACGTGGGATAAGGCGTGACGGAGCCTTTGCTTCGTGTCACGAAAAAGGTCCCCTCCTACTCTGGGTAGGGACCAGGTGGAGCATCCGGGACACCGCGGCGACGACCGTGATGTCCCGGATGCTCATTTTTGTCCTGAAGCATCGTCGGCGAACCGGCGGCGGCCCCTTCCTGGACTTCCGAGTATGCCCCGATGGGCTTGCTACCTCATTCGTTCGGCGCCGTGAACCTGTCCTGGGATGACCTCCAGCAGGGGCCGGGAGCTCAGGCATACCAGGTAGATCACCGCCCCGGCAACGAACGCAACATGCCAGGCAGTGGTCATCATCGATATGAAAGCCATGACGAACAAGATGCCGCCGTTCCTAACGACACCCGTGGCTGGGCTCCCAGACGTAAAAGGTATAGCCCGTACACGTCCTGTTCCTGAAGGTGAAGCGGGAGAGCAGAAGCATTGCGTTGTCGCAGCGAGGATCAGCGTTAGGCCAATGACGGATTCGAACATTCCCACGGCGGCCGCGTAGCTGAAGTTGCTGGATTCCAGACCCACCCGGTACAGGCAGGTGGAGATGACATCAGAAGTATCGTAGTTGAACGGGTTGTAGATCAGCAGGATCTTCTCAAAGCCCACCGCCATGAACGTGCCGATGTTCGGAATCAGCAAAAAGTGATAATGGCGGGCAGGATGGCTGGCAGCGTTCAAACATGCCAGGTCTGTTGGCCCCGTCGATCCGTGCCGCCTCATACAGCGATTCGTCGACTCTCGTCAAGGCAGCCAGGTAGAGGACTGCGCCCCAACCCATGGTTTGCTACACCTCGGAGCTGTCCTGGTGAAGTTCCCGGTCGTTTGGAAGAGCGATTCCGGGAATGATTCACGGTGCCGTTCAGGGAGAAGTTCTGCAGGATCATGCCGACGATAATTACCACTGACATGAAGTGCGGCAGATAGGCCACAGTCCGAACAAACTTCTTGAACTTCTGTGACCGCAACTCGTTAAGCATCAGGGCGAAGATGATGGGCATCGGGAAGCGAGAACTAGGGTCAGCACACCTAGGATGATGGTGTTTTGGAAGGCCTGCCAGAAACTGGGGTCGTTGATAGTGAAGAGGGTGCCGTATTTGAAACCCACCGACTGTTCACCGAATATGCCGCCGCCGGCGAAGGTGACAACTGCCGCAGAAAGGTCCTCGGTGGCCGTCGAACGGCCGCGGCGGGCAGCCACGGCAGCTACCTCTTCCCATTCGCCGAGGATAGACACCAGCAGGTCGAACTGGTGGATGCCGTGTCCATGGTGGGCCGCCGCCTTCAATTTCCCACTTGCCCCCACGGCAGGGCCGTACCGGATGGTGTTGCAGACGGCGGTCATGGACTGGCCGAAGATGCCGGCCCCGAGCTGGCGGCTCAGATTCCATGGCGGCGTCGCCGAAACGGTGCTGGAAGGCTTCGGCGAATGAGGCACCCGAGGCCTTCTCTGCTTCGATGATCTCGGCCAGGGAGAGTGCCGGGGCTTGCCGGTGAGGACGATGACCTCGGCCTGGAGGCAGGCCAGTGCTTGTTCATAGTGCAGCCCGGGAGGAGTGCAGAGGTGCACGACGTCCGGCTTGCGGTTCTTCAGCAGTCCTTCCGGCTTTCGATCTCACCGATGATCACGTCACGGAGATTTGAAGAAGGGCGGCGGCCACTCCTGATCCCGAGGGCACCGTTGGCCAGGGCTTCGCGAAATTTGCCGTCGTCGGCGATGATCATTGTTGCTGGACGGCCCGAGAGAGTTCGCACCTTTTAGGGCTTTCCTTTCAACACACTTTTCTCGACCAATAACCTGCCCTTCTTAGTCTTGGCCAAAGGCCGATGACTTGCCTTCCCTCAACTGCTCGCCTCGGTCATGCTCTTGCTTGCTGACCCGCTGTCGGAACTAAAGCGGCTTTGAGCGGTCCATGGTTGGGCTCCATTCAGCTTGTCCACGGGCTGAGCTGTCCACGGTTGGCGTCAAAGCTGGTTATCCACGGCTGGAAATATGGAGCCGTTGGGGTAGCTCCCCGGCAGAAGCAGATGTGGATAAACCTTCAGAATCACCCCGGGCTGTGGGCAGCGATAGCTGTTTGGATGGTTTTGCTGTGCCGCCGCCCGGTTGGGCGGCGGCACGGAGGCGCGGCGGCTGATGGAGAGTGTTTTGGCGGACTTAGGCGGAAGCCAGTGCTTCTTGAAGCTCATCACGGATGGCGTCGCCGCCTTCGGCCTTCCATGCCTTGACCCCATCATCCCAGGCACTGACCGGCTGGCGGCCCTGCAAGATGTCATTCTGCAGGTCGGTCACCTTCTTCTTGATGCTGGTGCCCTTCTTGGACTGCGTCGGAGAATAAATGCCCGCCGTCGGGTCCTTCTTGCCCGTCGGGACGAGATCCTGCTGTGCCTGGTACTGGTCCTTGGTAGCCTTCTCCACTCCTGCCTGGTAGATGGGCCAGGGGGCATCAGCCAAGTACTGGATGGACAGCTGAGTCTCGCTCTTGCCCTTGTCCGTGAGGATTGGGTCCGTGCCCTTCAGGTCGTAGTTAACACCCTCTACACCATACTTTCGGAACAGGTATTCCTCGGTGCCGAATGGTGCCGCCAGCCAGTTGAGAACGTTGAGCAGGGTCTCCACGCGCCCTTCGCTTGCCTTGCTAATGGCGGATATCGAGTTGTTGGGATTGCCCAGCCAGATGGATCCCTTACCGCCACCGTCGAACTTCGGGATCGGTGAGGCGGAAATGGCGAAGGGTCCGTTGCCCAACTGGATCTGGTAGAACTGCGGCCAGGCGCTGAATGTGTCCCAGTGCATCACAGCGGTCCCGCTGCCGAACCATGCCTTGTAGTCCTGGGCGGACGCGGCGAACGTATCGGGGTTTACCACCCCGGCCTCCACCATCTTCCGCGCTGCGGAAAGGGCATCCTTTTGCTCCGGTGCCTCATAGGCGCTGGTCAGCTGGCCGTTCTTTTCGGACCAGTTGAAGGGGATACCGTACATCTGGCGGATGTAGTCGGTGGGGGCCATCGTGAGCGCCCACTTATTGGACTTAGCATCGGTAAGCTGCTTGGTCAGGGCGAAGAAGTCCTCGAACGACGTCGGGGCCACTTTGATGCCTTGGCCGTCCAGGATGTCGGAGCGGTAGTAAAGGACGGAACTACTGAGCACACCGCGAGGGATGGGGATGCCGTAGATCTTGCCGTTAAAGACGGTGCCCTTCCAGCTGTCCGTGGGGATGTTGGCCAGGAACGGATACTTCTTCACAGCATCACCGGAGAGGTGCGGGGTGAGGTCCACGGCCTTCGCTTCCAGCAGCTGCGGCAGCTGGGGTGCGTTGCCGTCCACGTTGAACAGGTCTGGCAGGGAGTTTCCGGCAACGGTGGTGGCGAATTTCTGGCCGTAGTCCTGCCACGGGGTGATTGAGATTTCCAGTTCGGAGCCCAGCCGCTTGTTCAGCTCCTGCCAGTAGGTGTTCTGGTCCGCGCCAGGCGGCACGGGGGTGGAGGTGATGGCCATCGCCGTGATTTTCTGCCCGTCGCCTGGGGCCGAGGTGAATGCCTTCGTGGGCTGGGCCGGGTACTTCAGGAACGCGTCCATCACACCCTGCGTGTTGCCCGGCATATCCGGCTTTACGCCTTCGTACTTTAGGTAGGTGGGCAATTTGACGGCGTTGTTGGCGGATTGAGCCTCACCGCTGGTGGCGCCGCTGCCGCAGGCCGCCAGCAGTGGTGAGCCGATGGCAGCCAGAACGGCAGCGGACAGTGAACTTTTCAGGACGGAACGGCGCGAAACACTGAGAGACATGGAATTTCCTTCTTCGTCGAAGCAGTCTTGTATCAGGGGAAGAAAGCGGCCTGGTCGGCCTCATAACGGGGCGTGGTTAGCCCTTCACGGCGCCGGTAAGGACGCCCTTGGCGAAGTGCTTCTGCAGGAACGGGTAGACCAGCATGATCGGCACGATGGAGATGACCAGGATGGCCATTTGGATGGAAGCCTGTGGAGGCACGGCTTCAAGGCTGGCGCCCAGGTCCTGCGCCCCCAGCTGCGTTCCGTTCACCACGTAGGTGCGCAACACCAGCTGCAGCGGCCACTTGCTGGCATCGTTGATATAGAGCATCGCGTTGAAGAACGCGTTCCAGTAACCCACCGCGTAGAAGAGGCCTACGACGGCGAGCACCGCCTTGGAAAGCGGCATCGCGATGTGCCGGAAGACCTGCCATTCGGAAGCTCCGTCGATCCGGGCACTATCCATCAGTTCGCCGGGAAGGTTGGCGAAGAACGAACGGACGACGATGACGTTGAACGCGTTCACCATGGTGGGCACGATCAACGCCCAGTAGGTGTTGATGAGGCCGAACTGCATGACCACCAGGTAGCTGGGGATCATTCCGGGGCTGAACAGCAGGCTGAACAGGACCAGCAGCAGCATGGGCCGGTTGCCCAAGGTGCCGCGCCGACTCAGGGCCCAGGCCAGCAGGCTGGTGGTCACCAGGCTGAGGACGGTGCCGACACCGGTGACGATGGTGCTCACCACCAGGGCCCGGCTGACAACGCCACCCGTGAAGATGCTGCGGTAGGCGTCCAAGCTGATGCTTTTCGGGAAGAGGACAAAGCCCCCCGCCTTGTTGACTTCCTCCGGTGATGCGAGGCTGGTGGAAATGATGCCGATGAATGGAACAATTACCAAGGCACACAGCACCGTCAGCACGACGCCTTTCAGTGCCCGGGCTCCCAGCGAGGGTACCGGGGATCCGTCGATCATTTTGGTACTCATGCCTTGTATACCCCTTGTTCTCCAAACTTGTGGGCCACCTTGTTGGCTGACAACACCAGCACGACCCCGACGAGGCCCTTAACCAACCCGACCGCGGCAGCGACGCCCCAGTTTCCGCCGATAATGCCGTTGTTGTAGACGTAGGTATCCAACACCTCGCTGACCCGGATGCCGGCTGCCTGCTGCTGCAGGATGATCTGCTCGAAGCCGACCGTGAGGGAATCACCGAGTTTGAGGATGAAGAGCAGGATGATGATGCTCCGCAGCCCCGGCAGGGTGACGTGCCACGTCTGCCGCCAGCGGCTGGCGCCGTCCACGCTTGCCGCCTCATACAAGGAGCGGTCGATCTGGGACAAAGCCGCGAGGAACAGGATGGTGGCCCAGCCGGTGTCCTTCCAGATCACCTGCGAGGTGATCAGCGCCTTGAACAGCTCGGCGTTGCCGATGATACTCAGGGTTTCCATGCCGTTGGCGCGCAGGAAGTTGTTGATCATGCCAGAGCCGCCCAGCATCTGCTGGAACACCGCCACCACGATCACCCAGGACAGGAAGTGCGGCAGGTACAGGATGGACTGCACCGTCTGGCGGAGCTTGTTGGAGAGCAGGCTATTCAGCAGCAGGGCGAGCATGATGGGCAGGGGAAAGACCAGTACCGTCTGCAGGCCCGTGATGATCAGGGTGTTCTTCAGCGCGTTTAGGAACGCAGGATCGCCGTTAAACAGAATCTCAAAGTTCTGAAAGCCTACCCACTCACTGCCACTGATGCCCAGGTAGGGCTGGTAATCCTGGAACGCGATAACGTTCCCCAGCAACGGGTAGTAGTGAAAGCAGATGATGATGGCCATGCCGGGCAGGGCAAATATCAGAAGCAGCTTGTCCCGCCGGACCCGCTCCCAGAACGACATTTTGGGGCGAGAACTGGGAACTAAAGCCTCGGGTGCACGCCGCTGCGCGCGCTCCGCTAGATTCGTGATAGTCATCTGACGGCGCCCGTGCCTATAGTCGCGCCCTTGCATGCTTCCGCAGAAGAAGGAACGGCAGAAGACAATTTCCGGCTCTCCACCCCGCCGCACATGCCAACGCCGCGTTCCTGCCCGGAGTGTGACAGTGAAACGGTGGCGGCCCGAAGGTGGGAGGCGGTTCCAGCGGCGAGGGAGCTCAGATGCTCGCCGGTCAGGACGGCCTGCTGCAGCGAGCCGGCGTGCCAGAGCTCTTTCCAGCCTTCCAAAGGCAGGTCACGGCGCCGACGGGCGACGTCTTCCCGCACCTTGATTGGCGTGTCTGCCGACGGCAGAGCGGCAGCCTTCCGGTACTGCTCCTTCCAAGCGCCGGGATTGTCGCGCCTCTTACGAGACCTTGGAACTTTCCCCGCGACCACCTCGGGCGGTATATCCAGTCGTAATGCCATAGCAAATTTCCTATCTGCCTGTTCATCGACAATTGCTGCATTCCCCTGCAAAGCCTGGAATGCCTGTCGATTTCGATCGGCGCCGATGTCAGAAGTGCCTGTGGTGAGGCCTGCTGCGCGTCGTTGGCTGTGTTCCTCACGTTCGCGGCTAGCGGAGTTTTATGGTTTTCCTTGCCGTCATTGGTCGGAGCCTCTCTGCTGCCGGGATGCGATTCACATCACAGAAAGAAAGTATCGTAAATTTTACGCAATAACAACAGAACGGACTGGTAACTTTCGCCAAATCGGAGAAACAGAAGGGCGGGTTCTGTCCGCCCGCGCTGCTCGACGAAAGCTGAGTATGCTCCCCGCCCATAGCCGGTAGTCGTCTCGCAAGTACGCGTAGTCAGGCGACACTTTTTGAGTTGAAGTTTTCCAGCATGTTGCCGGCTTGAAGTGCTGCCAGGTTCCTTCTGATCAGCGCTGCCGCTCCCTGTGGCCTGTTTCCCGCGACGTGCGGCGTGATGATGAGGTTTTCTGTTCTCCATAGGGGTGAGGCGGACGGCAGTGGTTCGTTCTGGGCGACGTCGATGGCGGCGGCCCTTAGCTGCTTCTTTTCGAGGGCGGATATGAGGTCTGCTTCGTCGACCGTTGAACCACGTCCTGCATTGATGAAAACCGAGCCTTGCGGCATTGCAGCGAACACACTGTTGTTAAACAGCTTGTCGGTTTGTACAGAGGCAGGCACAAGTGAGATGAGCACATTTGTGCTTCCCAGCTGTTCCCGGGCGGTATCTTCTGTCATCACGGGGTAGCCTGCACGCCTACCGGCAGTGCTTGCCACACCCGTGACCTTTGCTCCCAAGGCTGTGAGCAGGGGAGCCAGCTTTGCTGCAATGGAGCCGAATCCCCAAATGAGGACGTTTGCGCCGGTGAGCGTGTAGTCGCCGGCGCTTTCCGGGCTCGCCTGGTCATGAAGGTACTCGTTGTCCCACGTCCTGGATTGCTGGGCGAGGTAGAGCCGGTCGAGTCTCCGGACGCAGGCCAGCAGGAGAGTAAGGGTGTGCTCGGCCACCGGCCCGTCATGGAGAGAGCGGCCCGAACATACCTGTACCGGCTCAGGAAAGCCGGCTGCGGTGACAGCGTCCGTCCCCGAGGCCAGGGCTTGCACCAGGCGCAGGCGCGTGAGGTGTTGTGCCGCGGCTGCCAGTTGTGCCGGAGGGTTCTGCCACGCAACCAGAACCTCGGCATCCCTATGCGCTTCCGGTATTGGCGCGTGTACGTCATAGACGATGAAGTCATCCACCCTTTCACCTGTAAACGACTCTGAACTGATCGTTGACGGAATCAGAACCTTCATTGCATCCCACCTTTTCTCTTTGTCCTAGGACCATCTGCCCTTAGAAGTCTTACCTCTTGTATCCTACTCGTAAGACGTATAGAGTGTGACTATGCACACATCAGATGAGTCCGGTCGGCAGCGCCGCTATTTGAATGTGGCCCAAGACCTGTTGATGGCCATTACCAATGGCGAGTTCGCAGCAGGAGAGCGGCTGCCCGCCCATACCGATATCGCCGCTAAGTATCAGGTTTCTCGGCCGACCGCGCGGGAAGCGTTCCTGGCCTTGGAGCTTGTGGGGGCAATTGAGGTGCGCCATGGTGACGGGACTTTCGTACGGCGCGCTGCGAAGGTCGGCGGGAGTGAAGGTTCCCCCCTTGACGTCCCTCCGCGGGAGTTGATTGAGACACGTCTGTCGATTGAGCCTGTAGCAGCCAGCTTGGCGGCCACCAGGATTACGTCTGAGCGGATTTCCAAGTTGGAGCGGTATCTGGATCGCCAGGCCGAACTTGTGGAGGACTCCGCGGGGGTTGCCGAATTTGTGGCCTTGGGGCTTCAGTTCCACTCGGACTTGGCCCCGGGGTGCGGCAACTCAATCCTTTCGGGGATTATCGAGCAGCTGGTGAACATCGAATCGCATCCCTTGTGGGTCCTCGTCAATCAGCAAGGCTTGCCGGACCCGGCTTCTCGGCAGGTGCAAGTCGACGAGCACCGTGCCGTCCTCAAGGCAGTCCGCGGCGGCGATCCATTATCCGCAGCCGAGGCGATGCGAAACCATCTTGGGCATCTGGACCGTGCCATTTTCATGAACGGAGGCGGCACTCGTGCCTGACCAAACAATCCCTGCGCCCTATGACCTTGTTGTTACCGGCGGCCTTGTCGTCAACGCCACCGGATCCACCGAGGGCACCGTCCTGATCAAAGACGGGCGCATCGCAGGGATCCTCGACGTGGACGCGCCGTTGCCCCCTCATAAGCGACAGATCGACGCGACAGGTCAGCTGGTTCTGCCCGGCGGGGTCGATCCGCACTGCCACGTCGGGCAGGTGCTCGGTGAATTCTCCATGCTGGACAGTCACGCTCAGGCAAGCATTGCCGCTCTGTGGGGCGGAACCACCACCATCATTGATTTCGCCATTCCGGAACCCGGCCAAAGCCCGCTTCAGGCTGTGTACGAGAAGCGCAAGGCTGCACAGGATACCCGCACAGACCTGGCCCTGCACGGTGGTGTTGTCGCCTGGGACAACACCACGCGCGATCAACTCCTGTCCTTGGCTGAACTCGGAGTCCTCACGGTCAAGATGTTCACAACATATCGTGACGGGGTGATGGCCGGATTCGACACCATCGAAAAAGTCATGGAAGTCCTTGCCGGTCTCGGTGGCGTAGCAATTATTCACGCCGAGGAGAATCACCTGGTCGAGCAGGCGCAAAACTATGAGCGGGAGCGTGGGCGGGGCGACTCCCGGCACCACGGGCTGACGCGGCCCGAAGCAGCTGAAGCAGCTGCTGTCTCCCGCGCCTTGGCGCTTGCGGCAAGCACTGGATCGGCGGTCTACTTCGTGCACCAGACGACGCCCGATGTCGTGGATTTGGTTGCAGTTGCCAGGTCCAAGGGCATCCGCGCCTACTCCGAGACCTGCCCGCACTACATCACTTTGGACGACAGCGTCTATGCAAGCGGGCGACCCGAACTTTTCGTTTGCTGCCCGCCAATCCGCTCCGCTGCCGCCATGACTGGACTGAGGGACCGGACGATCAGGGGCATGGTCCACACCCTGGGATCTGATCACTGCTGCTACTCCAGCGCACAGAAAGAAAAATACTCCCACGACGTGACCTCAATGCCCAACGGTCTCCCTGGTGTCGAACACCGCATGACGGTGTCCTTTGACACGCTCGTCATCCGCGGTGGAATGAGTGTTGAAAACTTCGTGGCGATGTCTTCAACAAATCCCGCAGTCCTCAATGGCCTCAGGTCCAAGGGCTGGATAGGCCCTGGCGCGGATGCAGACGTGGTCATTTTCGACCCCACGATAACCAAGGTCATCAGCGCAAAGACGCACCATATGAACTCTGATTATTCGCCGTACGAGGGCACGGAGTTCACCGGCTGGCCCACGGCGGTGATCAGCGCAGGACGCGTCGTCATTGACGACGACGGGTTCCACGATCCAGGGCCCGTTGGACGCCACCTCTTCTCAAAAGCCCAGCTCGCCGCCGTCCCGCTCCTGGCGGCACCCGAGGTCGGCGGAACACAAACCATGATCACCGGATCCAACAAAGAGGAGCTCCTGGCATGACCCGAAAAGTGATTCTCGACGTCGACACGGGAACCGACGACGCAATCGCGATCATGTTGGCGGCCCAGTCCCGGCCACTGGATCTGATCGCCTGCACCACCGTGTGGGGTAACCACGACGTTGACACCACCACCGAGAACACACTGCGGACTCTCGACCTGATCGGTCGCCAGGACATCCCGGTGTACCGGGGACTCGGTAAGCCCTACGCACCCATCCCGTTCCTATTCGAAGACCACGTTGACAGCGAGCGGGAAGTCATTCATCCCCATGATTTCCCGGCGCCGGCCACCGTTCGACAGGCCTCCCAGCAGCCGGCAGTGGAATGGCTGGTGGAAACTCTGCGGGCAACCACGGAGCAGATCACCTTGGTGCCAGTAGCACCATTGACGAACATCGCAGCAGCTATCACCCTGGACCCCCGGATCGTTCAGGCCATTGATGAGGTCGTCATCATGGGCGGTGGGCATGCCTTGGGAAACGTCACGGCTTCAGCCGAAGCAAACATCTGGCATGACCCGGTCGCAGCAGACGTCGTCCTGCAGGCAGGCTTCGAACGAGTCGTGCTGGTGCCCCTCGATGCAACCCATAAAGCCAACATGTCCTTGCGTCACACCGCCGCCCTGCGCGCTATCGGCACTCCGGCCGCGGGTGTGGCCGCAGACATCGTCGAGCAGCGAATCCATGGCTATAACGAAACCCAGCCACAGGATGAACCGGATTCGGCTCCCGTGCATGATGCCCTCTGCATCGCGTACCTCTTAGACCCGACCGTGGTCGACCTGGCGGCCTACCACGTCGCCGTCGACACGCTCAGCCCGCTGGCTTTCGGCAAAACATTTGTCGATGTCGCCTCACGCACCCGCAAAAAGCCCAACGCATTCGTGGCGTTGGGCGCGGACGCGGACCTGTTCAACAAGCTTCTTTTCGAGGCATTGAGCGAAGGGAGATAGGTAGCTAGTCCCCAACGCGGAGGGTGAATGCCTAGGAAACGAACACCCTCCCACGCCAGAAACGAGGAGTTACTTTGTACGCCAACATTACATCACGACGACGGACAAGCCGTCTGATTCTTACAACACTTGCCATTGGGGCCCTGGCCTCATCCGTGGTTGCCTGTTCACCGAGTTCCCCGGCCACCAGCGCCAACTGCCCCGACGGGTCAGCCAAACTCAAGGTTCTACGGTCCACGACCAACGTGCCCACGGACGCCCAGATGGCCGACTACACGACCAAGACCAACGGGTGCGTCACCTTCGATGTCACCGATGTGCCTTTCGGACAGTACGCCGACAAAGTCAGTGTCCTTAGCTCCTCGGCCAACGCGCCGGACATCTACGGATATGACATGCCCGAGACCGCGAACTATGCCTCCAAAGGCGTACTGCTTCCCCTCGATAGTCACCTGCCTGAGGGGTGGAAAGACGACGTCTTGCCGGCGACCCTCACAGAGGGCAGCTACGAGGGCAAGGTTTACACCATGGGCGTTCAGCAGGACGCCCTCGGCCTGTACTACAACAAGACCCTGACTGACCAGGCCGGCATCACCGTCCCCACGACGCTGGATACCGCGTGGACGTGGGAGCAGGCCCGCGATGCCATGCTGAAGTGCCAACAGGGGACCCCTGGCAGCCCAACAATTTACGGGCTCGCGCCGACGCAGCTGGGTTCAGGCACTCCGGGGCCGGTTTACAGCGACCTGTTGTATCTTCGCAGCGCCGGCGACCCTAAGGCGCCAAAGGATTCGTCAGCGTACAAGACCTTCTACGCCATTTCTCCAGATGGCAAAGAGGTCGACGGCTGGCTGAACACGCCCGAAGCTGTTGAAGCGGCAGGCTTCTACCAGTCACTGTATAACGGTGACAAGGCGGTCACCTCCAAGACCGGTCGGCCGAATGCATTCCTGGACGGCAAAGCCTGTTTCGATATGTTCCACGCGGGGCAGGTCCAGCCCTTGAAGGACGCCAAGGTGTCATTCGACTGGGGTGTCGCGCCACTTCCCTACATCAAGACCCCGATCGTTCATACAGGCGCGATCACTGTTGCGGCCTCGGCGAAATCGAAGCAGGCAGATGCGGCCGCGAAGTTCGTGGTTGCCGTGAGCACGGGTGCCGCAGCTAAGGACTATAACCAGAAAAACGGCCGCCTTCCCACGCTGAACAGTGTTTACAAGGAACTGCCGGAATTCCAGCAGCCCCCGCAGAGTGTGTTCTACAGTGAGCTGGAGAAGTGGGGCCAGCCGCGGCCGCCTACTACGCACTTCTCCCAGTACAGCCAGATCGTGGAGAACGCGCTGAAAAACATCGCCTACGGTGGCGACCCCAAGGGCGAGCTCGACCAGGCAGTGACAAAGCTGTCGCCGCTGATGTCCCGGTAAGGAGACCGTCCATGTCATCCACGACGACGAGGACGAGGCTCGTCCGTGGAACCGGAAGGAAGCGGTCGCGGCGGGAATTACTCGTCGCGGCCGGCTTCCTGGCCCCGTTCCTCATCATCCTCGCAGTATTCCAATACGTCCCTGTTGTACTCCTTATCAAGAACAGCCTTCTCAGTTACACGCTTATCAACCCCGACCTGCAGACGTTCGTGGGGTTGGAGAATTTCGCCCGGATCTTCAGCGATCCAGCGGCTCTTCAAACCATAGGGGTCACGCTGATCTTCGCGGTAGGAATGGTCGTCCTGATCATCCCGCTGGGCTTCCTCCTGGCTACGTATCTTAATCAACCCCTTCCAGGCAGGGGAATCCTTCGGACAGCAGTATTCCTCCCGGTCATCACATCATCGGTTGTGGTCGCAACGCTGTGGAATTTCCTGCTGGCCAACGAAGGACTCGTCAACGCTGTCCTGAACTCTTTGGGGTTTGGTACCGCCTCGTTCCTAACCGACCAGGCTTTGGCTTTGCCATCGATCATCATCATGAGTGTCTGGCAGCAAGTTGGCATGGCCGCCATCCTCTACCTCGGCGGACTTCAGTCCATTCCCGGTGACGTAATGGAGGCATCGGTCCTCGACGGTGCAGGGGGGCTGAAGCGGACATTTCTGATCGTGATCCCGCTCCTCTCCCGGACCACGGTAATGGTGGTCGTCATCATGACAGTCTTTGCGCTTCAATCATTCACTCCGGCCTACGTCATGACCCAAGGCGCCCCGGGGGGCACCACCAACCTGCTCGTTTACGAGATCTACAAACAGGCTTTCACGCTGCAGGACCCGGGCTTCGCTTCAGCACTGTCGGTTCTGCTGTTGGTCGGCGCCATCACCATCAGCCTCGTTCAAATGAGACTTCTCCGAACCCGATGGGACTACTGAGATGACACAGCTGACACCGCAACGCGTGTCGGACGACGCCGGAGCCGGGGACGGCACGCGCGGAAACGACGATAGGACCGGCCGTAGTCGCGTGCCCGTCCGGCTATGGCAGCGGATCTGGACAACGGTCGTCGTCATTGCAATTCTGATGGCTTTCGTCCTGCCATATGAGTGGATGTTCGTCTCAGGACTGAAGAGCCAGTCGAGCATCTTCGCGGACATCAGTCCGCTTAGTTGGAAGACGTTTGTCCCACTCGCCGTGACCTTCGAGAACCTCCAGGAACTGTTCGTTGACAGGGGCGTCGGCCGTGCCCTGCTGAACTCGTTCCTGGTCGCGGCATTCCAGGTGGTGGCCTCACTCATACTGTGTACTTTGGCGGCCTATGCGCTGACGAGAATCGCCTTCAAGGGCCGTAATGCGGTGTTCGCCGTCATACTTGCCACGTTCATGCTTCCGGCCGAAGCGCTCGTCGTTCCGCTGTACCAGCTGATCTCCGCGATGAGCCTGCAGGACACCCTTTTCGCCGTGGGCGTTCCCTGGATCGCCAGCGCGTTCGGGTTGTTCCTGCTCCGTCAGTCCTTCGAAGCGGTTCCCCTGGAACTCGACGAAGCGGCCAAACTCGACGGCGCAGGCCACTTCCGGATTTTCTGGTCAGTCATTCTCCCCGTGGTCCGGGTCGACCTCGTCACGTTTGTACTGATGATTTTCCTGTTCTCATGGAACGCATTCCTCTGGCCCCTCGTGGCCATCCAGAGCACTGAAAACACACTTGTGCAGGTCGCCGTCGCGCAGTCAGTGTCCCCCGGGGCGCTGCCAAACTGGGGCCTGACATTCGCGGGCGCCTCCGTGGCCACCATCCCCCTGCTAATCCTCTTCATTTTCCTTCAACGACTCTTCATCCCCGGGCTCGCCCGATCCGGACTGAAGTAAAGCCGATCCAACAAACTCCTAAGGAGAGTAATTAAGTGCCTAAGAAGATCATTCTCGACGTTGACCCCGGACACGATGACGCGATCGCCATCCTGCTCGCGCAGGGAAATCCTGATATTGAACTGGCCGCCATCACTTCTGTCGCCGGCAACCAGGTCCTGGCAAAGACAACCTACAACGCACAGCGTGTTGCCACGCTCGTCGGTGCGATCAACATCCCGATCGCCGCCGGCGCGGAATTCCCCCTGGTGCGTGAACAGATCACCGACGGCGAAGTGATCGCCGGGTCCGTCCACGGTGTCTCCGGGCTGGACGGCCCGGAGCTGCCGGAACCCGCGATGGAGCTCGACCCTCGCCATGCCGCACAGCTCATCGTGGACCTTGTCATGGCAGGGGAGCAGGACGAGTACACCCTCGTTCCCACCGGTCCTCTAACCAACATTGCGTTGGCCATGCGGCTGGAACCGAAAATAGTGGACCGCGTAAAGGAGGTCGTCCTCATGGGCGGGGCCTACACCCAGGGGAACGCCACGCCTGCGGCCGAGTTCAACATCCTCGCCGACCCGGAAGCTGCCGCAGCCGTTTTCGCAGCTAAGTGGCAGGTAACGATGGTCGGCCTCGATCTCACCCACCAGGCAGTTGCCACCCCTGAGGTGAAGGAACGGATTCGCGCGATCGGAACACCCATTTCCCAGGTAGTGGTCGAATGGCTCGACTTCTTCGGCGCAAACTACGATTCCGTGTGGAAGATGCCTTACCCGCCAATCCACGATGCCTGCGCAGTCGCCCGCGTCATCAACCCCTCCGTTGTCGGCGTGAAGGAAGCCTTCATCGCCGTCGAAACACAGGGTAAATGGACCTACGGCGAAACCGTTACCGACTTTCTCGGAGCCTACGGCCTGCCCTTCAACAACCTCGCAGCCACCAATTTGGACTTCGACGCTTTCTGGGACCTCATCATCGACGCCATCAAGCAAGTCAGCTAGCCGACACCAACCACACTGTCCGTCCCGGCGTGCGTCTCTGCACGTCGGGGTGGCACCATCGTCGTCCAAAAAGAAAGGCCTCAATGATGCGCCTTGCAGGTCGCACAGCTATCGTCACCGGAGGATCGTCCGGAATCGGCCGGGCAATTGCCGTCCGCTTCGCCCGTGAAGGTGCGAAAGTTGTTGTCAGCGACATCCGGGAAGATCCAATTTGGAGCGGCGACGACGAGACGCCCACAGCCCACCTGATCAACGCCGACCACGGAACCGCAGTTTTCCACCAGACCGACGTCTCAAAGGCCGAAGACATCGACGGACTGGTATCTCGGGCTGTCGACGAGTTCGGGCGTGTGGACATCCTCGTCAACAACGCAGGCCTGGTGTTTTCATCCTCGGTGCTCAAAACGAGCGAAGAAGACTGGGACCGCTTGATGGACGTGAACCTTCGGGGTCAGTTTCTCAGCTGCAAACGTGGTATCGGCCAAATGATGGATCAGGAACCCATCGGTGAAGTCCGCGGCCGGGTCATCAACGTGGCCTCACAGCACGGCCTCGTCGGTCCTCCCGATTTCTTCGCCTATGCCGTCAGCAAAGGCGGAATGATCCAAATGACCCGACAGCTCGCCGTCGACTACGCCAAACATGGAATCATCGTCAACGGTATCGCCCCGGGGCGGATCATCACCGGCACCCATCCCGGCGAGGTCGATATGACCGACCCGGTCCTCGAGTACTCCCGGTCCCGCACGCCCTTCCCAAGGCTGGGCCGGGCTGAGGACGTCGCGGGGGCGGCCCTGTTCCTGGCATCAGACGACTGCAGCTACATCTCGGGACATAACCTGCTGGTTGACGGCGGATGGATGGCGTACTGATGACAACGCCTACAGGACCCCAGCGTGACCTTGTGGGCTACGGGGCACACATCCCGAAAGTCACCTGGCCGGACAATGCAAGCATCGCAGTCAACATCGTAGTGAACTACGAGGAAGGCTCCGAGTACTCCTACGCTGCAGGAGACGGTGAAAACGACGTGCTGGGCGACTCCGGCTACCGTTTCCCGGCACACGTGCGCGACCTGGCGCAGGAATCGATGTACGAGTACGGGAGCAGGGCCGGCATTTGGCGGCTCCTGAGGCTCTTCGATGAGCTTCACGTGCCGGCCACCTTCTTCGGCTGCGCGGTGGCCTTTGAGAAAAATCCCGCCGTCGCCACTTACGCCAGCCGAGCAGGGCATGACCTCGTCTCACACGGTTGGCGGTGGGAGGAACATTGGCGCCTGAGCCGGGATGAGGAACGCGAACACATACGCCTGGCCGTGGAATCCTTCGCAGAGACATGGGGCAGCCGGCCCACCGGCTGGTACTGCAGGTACGGGCCGTCCGTGAACACCCGGGAGCTTGTCGTCGAAGAAGGAGGCTTCGCCTTCGACTGCGACGCCTATAACGACGACCTTCCGTACTTCACCACGGTCAACGGCAAGGAACACCTTGTCGTACCGTATTCCCAGACCTACAACGACTCTCAGGGGTCTAAAAACCCCTCCGAGTTCCTCGACTACATCCAACGTGCTTTCGACGAACTGTGGCTCGAAGGCGAACGCGGCTTCCCCAAGATGATGTCCATAGGACTGCACCCGCGGCTGGTCGGCCAAGCGGCCCGCACGTCGGCTTTGCGCGAGTTCATCACCTACGCCCAGCAAAAGGGCGGCGTATGGTTCGCCCGGCGAAACGACATCGCAGACTGGTGGTCCACACACCACCAGGACTTCCCGCGCCTCGACAGCATGCGCGCCTCTTGCTGACCGGCGGACAGGTTCCATACCAGTCGCGCTGGCGCTCGATGTGGGAAACGCTCGAGCGCGAGAGGCTGGATGCACTGGTCATCCACGGCCGGGGACAGACCGCCCACTACGGTAACATCGCACACCTCACCGGACACATCCCCAATAACAAGGGATTGTTCGTTGTCATTGCCCGGAGCCGGGCGCCAGAAGTCATCGCCTCCTCGGCCCAGGCTGCCCGCCACGTCCTCATGGACCAGTCTCTGGCACCCGGAGTTGTCGTCCGCGCCCCAGGTAAGAGCCCCAAGGCAACGTTGTACACAGAAATTGCGGCAGCCGCGGGCCCCGGGACCGTCGGTCTGGCCGCCTCCGATGAGAATGGCCTGCCCCACAGAGACCACACTGGGATCCTTGCAGCCATGGAGCCCGGTGCCCGGGTCATTGACGCCTTCGGCGTCATGGAAGCACTGCGGAGGCAACCGGAGACGATCAAAACAGAACAGCTCCGCCGCTCCATGGCCAGGGCCGAGGGCGCAATGGAAGCCGCTGCACACCGGCTGCGGAGGGACGGCACCGAAGCAGACGTCGCGGGTGTCATCGCGCAGTATCTGCGTTCCCACGGCTCGCTTTTTGACATCATCCATGTCGCTGCTAACGAGTTCCATGGCCAGCACCCCGCCGACAGGCCAATCTTGGACGGGGACCTGGTCACTGTTTTCATCGAAACCGCCGCGGCCGATGGGCATTGGGTCGAACTCGGTGCATTGTTCGCCCTGGGCGACGTGAGCACCCAGCGCCTCATGCTCGCCGACCAGACCGTGAGAGCTCTTGACGGTGCCGCCCGCTACCTCCGTGACGGACACCAGGCCAGCGCCGTCGCGGGATTCCTGGCCAGGCAAGGGCGTCACACCATCGGATTCGGACACTGCATTGGCCTGGATGAGATACCCCTACCCATCACCAACGGATCCGCGTGGACACTGCTCGACGGCGAGGCCATCGCCTTGCACCCGAGCCTTGTGAGTGAGGGCGGGCAGGAGTCAGCGGGGGTCGCCAACACCTACGTCGTCAGTGAAACCGGCGGGGTCCCCTTGTCCCATTACCCCACAACACTGCGGCGGATCAGCCGCTCACACCAGTAACCACCCAAGAAGGAACCATGACAGATTTCAAGACCGCGGTTATCACAGGTGCCGCCAGCGGCATCGGCCGTGCCACCGCAGTGGTTTTTGCGAGGGCTGGGATCCGATCCGTCATCGGCTCGTTTCCGGGCGATCCCCATGACCCCTACGAGACCCTCAACCTTGTTAAAGAAGCCGGGGGAGAAGGCGTCGTCCACGAACTCGACGTACGCAGCGCCGACGAGGTGGATAGGTTCGCACAGCGCGCGGTCGACGAATGGGGGCGCCTTGACATAGCAGTCGCCAACGCAGGGATTGTCCGGTTGCACCCGCTGGACGAACTCACTGACGAGGCCTGGAACGACCTGATGTCAGTCGATCTGGGTGGGGTCATGCGCCTCTTCCGCAGCGCTGCCTCCCGCATGGACCACGGCGGCGCCCTGGTGGGCATTTCTTCCATCTCCGGAGGCGTCTACGGGTGGGCCGACCACGCCCATTACACGGCTGCCAAAGCAGGAGTCCTGGGCCTCTGCAAGGCCCTCGCGGTGGAGCTGGCTCCCCGGGGAATCCGAGTCAACTCCATCATTCCAGGGGTTATCGACACGGCTCAGACCCAGGACAGCACGAATTCATTCGGTCGCGAAGGCCTTGCAACGGCAGGAACGAAAATCCCGGCCGGACGGGTGGGACGCCCTGAGGAAATTGCCCATGTTGTGAGGTTCTTCAGCAGCGACGAAGCCAGCTACGTAACCGGGCAGCACCTGGTCGTCGATGGCGGGCTAACTGTCTTTATGCCGGTTTCCTGATTGGTCTATCGCGGTTTACGACAGAAAGGCGCAAGACAGATGCACGACGTGAAAGTACTGGTACTGGGGTCCATGAATGCCGACCTTACGACCACAGTCGGGGGGTTCCCTTTACCCGGCGAAACCGTCTTGGGGACCGACCTCAGGACAGAACCCGGCGGCAAATCCTCTAATCAGGCAGCGGCGGCTGCGCTGCTGGGAGCGGACGTGAGCCTGGTCGGTGTCGTGGGTGCGGACGAACTGGGTGACCGGCTCATTATTGAGGCCGCGGCAAAAGGCGTCGACACCTCCCGGGTCAGACGAAGCCCGGACAACAGCACCGGCGCAGCGATGATCGCAGTGAACCAGGACGGCGAAAACACCATCATCGTTTCCCCCGGCGCCAACGCCACCCTCGCACCTGAGGACCTCCCTGACGTGGACCTCGAAGGCGCCCCCATCGTTGTGATGGCACTTGAAGTGCCCCTTCCAACAGTTATCTCAGTCGCGGAACGCGCCGCGTCCGCCGGCGCACAGGTCCTTCTCAACGCTTCGCCGATGCAAGTACTCCCGGCCCAGCTCCTTGGGAACATTGAGGTGCTGATCATCAATGAAGGCGAGATGCTCGCACTGCTAGGAGAGCAGGACCTGAGTCAAGGGTGGGACTACTACGCCCGCAGAGTCCTGGACCTAGGACCGAGGTGCGCAATCGTGACCCGAGGTAAGACAGGAGCCGTGGTCTTTGAACCCGGGCATCAGGCACCCACCGTGACCTGCATCGACGCCGTCCAGGTCACTACCGTTGACACCACCGGATGCGGCGACGCCTTCATGGGCGCTGTCGCAGCCGAGCTGGCGGCCGGACAGACCCTGGTTGAGGCAGCCGGAACCGGTGCTCTGGCAGGAGCATGGGCTGCCCAGAACCGGGGCGCTCAGGCCTCCTATGGAAGGCGCAATGACCTCCAAATCCTTCCCTCGGCAGCGAGCCTACAACCATGAGCCCGCATACAACATCCCGGCCGGCGCGGATTCTTATCGCTCCGGATTCCTTCAAGGGTTCAGCAACTGCGGAGGCTGTTGTCCGGGCGCCCCATCCGTCAGATTGGGGTGTGCCCCAACCAGGGTACGAACCGACTTGGGGACAACGCTATCTAACCAGCTGGCTCCGGTGTTAAGGGCTTTTGCGTCCGCGGTAGGCGCCGCGCTGCTGGGTCAGGACGATGCCTTCCCGCTCCCGCTACCGGAGGAGGGAGCGTTCAAATTCGGCAAAGGCTCCCATGACCAAGAGTATGCGGTTGGCCATGGGGAGCCCTCCCCCCGTAAAGACCAGCTGCTCCTTGACGAACTCGACGCGAACGCCCTTACGCTTCAGGGTCTGGCCCAGTGAACATAGGTCATCGAGGGTCCAGGACCTGACCGTCGAGATGGCGTTTCTCGAGTTGGTCCAGGGTGCTAACCCGCACGTATCCGATCCGCTGATCAGCCATCAGCGCCTCCACACCCATCAAGCTGTCACATTGAGTTCTTTGGCTTTTATTCGGGCAGCTCAAATCAGTCTGCATTAGCCGATGGTGTCGCTCTTGCAGGGGAACCTTCACGCTGGAAGATGGCCTCCATCAGAAGATGGCGGTTGGTTCACTTGGTGCCGCGCTGCATGGCGATGGCAGTCGGCTTGCTGCACCAGTTCGGTCATCCACGGGCGGTGTCCATGGTGGAACACGATTCCTTCGGGCAGTCCCTGGACGGACGGGATGGAGTGGGCGATGTCGATGGTGATCCGGCCACCGGCCAGGGGAGCATTGGTGATGTGGAGGTCGCCGTAGGATTCGGGGAGTACGGGATTCATCCATAGGCCACCGCGGGAAACGTGCACGTCGTACCCCATCAGGCTGGTAATCAGCAGGATCGGTGTGGTCGCCGCCCACGCCTGCGGTGAACATGCAGTGGGGTAGGGCACGGGTGCGGCGAGCTGGTCCCGGCTGAAGCCGCAGAACAGCTCCGGCAGCCGGCCGTCGGAGTACTCGGCGGCCTCCAACAGTGCAGTGCAGATCCGCTGTGCCTCCGCTACGAATCCGTAGCGCAGCAAACCGGCCGCGATGATCGCATTGTCATGCGGCCAGACCGATCCGTTGTGGTAGCTGGCGGGGTTGTAGGCTCCCATGTCGGCCGCCAAGGTCCGCACGCCCCAGCCGCTGAACATGTCCGGGGACATTAGCCGTTCGGCCACCTGCGGCACCTTGTCCTCATCCACCAGGCCCAGCCAAAGGCAGTGACCCATGTTGGACGCGCACGCATTGACCTGCCGCTTCCTGCCGTCCAGGGCGACGGCGTAGTACCCCCGCTCGGGAATCCAGAACTGTTCATTGAACCGTTTCTTCAGCCGCGCCGCCCGGCCGGCGAACTCGGCCGCCAGGGCCGGGTCGTCGGCGTCGTACGCCATCCAAGCGCGCGCCAGATAGGCGGCGTATACGTAACCCTGTACCTCGCACAGCGCGATCGGCGGCTCGGCAAGGGTCCCGTCGGCGAAGTTGATCCCGTCCCAGGAGTCCTTCCAGCCCTGGTTGATCAGGCCCTGGTCGTTGAGGCGCTCGTACTCGACGAAACCGTCGCCGTCCTTGTCCCCATAGTTCCGGATCCACTCCAGCGCACGGTCCGCATGGGGCAGCAGCGCAGCGATGGTGTCCTTGGCGAAACCCCAGCGGCTGAGAGCCCCGAGCATCATCACGAACAGCGGCGTCGCGTCGACACTGCCGTAGTAGGCGGACTTGCCGCCCAGGACAGCCCGCTTGAGACGTCGAGCCGGACCTCGTGCAGGATCTTGCCCGGCTCCTCCTCGCTCATCTGATCGACCACAGTTCCCTGGCGGTCCGCCAGTGTCTGGAGCGTGCCCAACGCCAGGAATGGGTCCACGGGCAGCGCCATGACTGAAGCCCAGAGCGAGTCCCGGCCGAACAGGGTCATGAACCAGGGCGCGCCGGCGGCGACCACCACACGGTCCGGATGGTTTGGGTCCTCGATGCGGAGGGCGCCCAGATCGTCGTAGCTGCGCCGCAGGGTGCGTTCGATGGAGCGGTTTCCGATCTGTAGCACCGGAATCTTAGCCACCCACTCTTGCCGGCGCCGGTCCCGGGGAGATAAGCCGTTCCCGTCAGGATGGGCGAAGGCCGCCACCAAGTTGGCGTCGTCCGTGGTGGGAAACGCCGTGAGGACGGTGCTCCAGTGCCCGTGCGGCGGGACGGTCACCCGGTACGTAAGGGCCTCTGGCGTTATGTCTGCTTTGGGGGCTTGGATCGTGACGCTCTTCTGGACATCCTGCCAGGCGGCCCGGATGGTGAGCGCTTCGTCATCGACCTGGTGGGTTTCGTCCCAGCGTCGGTGGATCCGTGCCTCCTTCACCTCGAAGAGGTCCGCGAAGTCCGCCTCAACCTGAAGGGACACCAGGCATTCGACAGGGTCCGATGAGTAGTTCCGGATGGTGACCTGCTCCTGGATGCCGGCCCCCACTTCGCGCAGCCGTTCCACGATCAGCGGACTGTCGGCATACCTGTCAGCGCGGGAAACGCGTCCGACAAACAGTGCCCGGTACGGTTCCTTCGTCTCCGCTGCCAGCGGCTCAACCGGCTGGCCGTCAACGGTGAGGGCCCAGCCGGACAGGATGCGGGCATCCTGAACGAAAAGACCATGGGGATGTTCAGCGTGCATGTCCCCGTTCTGCAAAGAGATGCAGAAGGATGATCCCTCCACGAGAGTGACTGCCCCGACCCCGAGAGGTCCTGCCGCAGTATCAGCATTCCAACCAGCCATGGCCCGCTCCTCTGTGCATTGGCCAGGTAGGTACTGGAGCCATGTGCATCCAGAGCGCCCGGTGCCACCTTCCAACCTTTAATGGAAAGCTACGCCCAGCCGTTCCCGTGCACCAGAGGCTACCTTGAGTTCCCAAGGATCGGTCCGATGACCCAGCTGCTGATTGTCCTTGAGGGCTTTGCCGACCTTTTAGGGGCGTTTTAGAGTGGCACAACACCTAGATGCACTTCGGTTCGGTCGGGTGCTTAACTTTCAATGGCAGCAAAGACAGGGCTATTTTTCCAACCACCAGCTTACTTCCGATGTCGGCGGTGACGGAGAACTCATATGCCACTCATTTCCAGCCGTTCGCTCAGATTCAGTGCGCGGCGTGGTCTTCCTTCCTGAGGACATGCCGCGCACCGCCTTTGCTGCTCCTGGTGTTCCTAATTTGCTGTCGCGAGGATGAAGTCGTATCCGACTTCCCGGCCGGAGCAGTCAGTCTTGTCCTGGGGGTCGAGAATGAGCTCAGGTTTGACTGCTGATGCGATGTCATCGGTGAGGTGTTCGCCGGCCTGGAAGTACAGCTGGGCCATGATGGTTATCAGCACTGACCTTCAGGTGCAGGCGTGCCGGCCGCCAAGCGTGCCAGCCTGCTGCGTCGATGAGTTTGCCGCATGCCCGTCTGTCGGGATCTGGTACGGCGCGGACTGGACAGTGTGAATTTCGTAGAGTCCTTCGTCACCCGTGATGATTGTGCCTCGAAGGTTCCACTCCGGAATAACAGGGGCCAACTGGGAGTAGAAGCCCAGATCATGAGGAGTCGTCTCGTCCCGGTTTTGAGTATTCCGCAGGTTAGGCCAGGCGCAGCGAGGAGAGCGTGCCACGCTCTTAGCTCCCCTCCCTTAACTTGACGATCCGCGTCGAGATAGATAGTGTCAAGACTTGCGGGGGTGAGCGGCAGCTGCCACTGCTGAAACTGTTGCCCTGTTATTATTACCGCCGAATGTGCCTGAGCAGTGGGGTGCGGGAGCCAAACCCGCTTCCAAAATTTTAGCTGTCCCGGGCATAGGATTGTGTACTTCAATCCCAGACAGCAGCGTATTTCGAGTTCGAGGAGCCCAAATGACACTGCAGAGCCGTGAGCGGGCCAGACGGATTGATGCTATCGACAATGAGCGCAGGGTGCGCGAAGCTGCCCCAACAGTCTTCACCCGGCTCGGTAGCGCGATGACCATGGACGATGTTGCCATGGAAGCTGGTGTCAGCAAGGGCACCGTCTACGCGACTTTTGGCAGCCGTAAGCAGCTGATTGACGAGATGTCCGCGCATTTTCTGGACCTCGCGGCTGAGAGATACATCAAAGCACTTGAGGCTCCATCTGCATGGGAGGCGCTCCTCACGGCCCTGCTGACGCCGACACTGGGTCTTGCAGCGACAGCGGCGGACGCCTTAAACGATGAGCGGCCGGACGACAACGTCAAGAAGGCGTTCCATCGTGCCGAGGCAGCACTAAATGCGTTGATCGAGAAGGGCCAACGCCAAGGAACTATCCGTTCAGATATCTCGATCAAACACCTGGAGACCCTGTTCCGGGGCCTCTACCTCGCTTTGCCCGCTTATTCTCCGACTTTTGCGGAGCAAGCTCAAGAACACGGGTTGATCATTCTGAGAGGCATACACACCTGACTTGTAGGCGTTCCCTGTCATAAAGGGGAAGGGCGAGCGGTCCAGGGCTTGGTTTGCCTTAGGCCCCTCGCTTTGTGTCCGTTTCCGTGCACCCGGTAGCTGGCGATCGTGGTCGGCGCCCCTATCAGACTGATATGCGCGGTTGGTTACCGGAAGACGAGGCGGTCGGCTGGAGGGCGCCCTGGTCAAGCAACGTCGGGCGTCACCGGTGATTGCCGGTTGCCCGATCTCGGCTATCGCGGGTATCCTCCGCGCTGCCAGGCCTCCGAGCCAGCAGGCATCCGTCCAGGGCGCTCCTATTGGACGGGAGCTGCAAGACGAGCACCAACCAACCAGTTCCCGGGCGGCCGCCACGTTCGCGATACGCGGCGTTTGTGCCCGGCTGGAACTGTTCCCGCATATGTGTAGGCGGTGGTTGCCCTGATGTCCGCGCGGGTCCTGAATGCTTCGTCCGCATGTACCGTCTAGCACTACGGTAGGGCCGACTGGGAGGCGGGAGGAGTGCTGCGAGGGGACCAGAAGCATTCTAGTGGCCTCTACCGGCGCCGTTTCCCCTGACTCTCGATTGCGTGTAGCCGCTTTAGTTGCTGCTGTGGATGATTAGCTGCACTCGTCAGGGAAGTCAGCCTCTCGGGCTACTAGCATTTGTCAGTGTTCGAAGGCGGAGGCTTGAAATACGTGAAAACCTGATAACCATCACAACGTGAAAACATTTGGCGAGGGAAGGCGCCATCCGCGGACAACCACAAGAGTGAGTCATCCGGCATAACGGCCTCAATCGTTCCTTTGCGTATCAGAGTCCCCTCCTGCCAGATTTCCACGCGCTGCCCTAGAGCGCGCTGCCAGTCGGGTTGCAGGTGAAGGTCCACGTTGTCTCCTATGTGTACTTGGTCTAGTCAGAGAGGTTGGCTCGTCAGCCAACGGCCCCAGTCGCATGACCTGCGGCTTCGGCCTTCGTGGGAGCCCTCTCTTTTCAAAATGTGCCCGTGTGGGGCGCTGCCGGAAGCGAGGCGGCTCCTGGGGTTTCCGGCATGTCTTCAAGCGTCCGGCAGGGACGTGGCATTCGGTCCAAGATGCTTACACCCCGTTGAGCCGCGATAACAAGGGGATGGCTACTGCGTGTACGCATCTTTTGCACGACCGGATGGAGGGGCGGGAGCAGTGTTCGAAGCTCGTCAAGAGGGTTGGCCACGGGAATCGAGTTGACCTGTGTAGCCAAAGGGGACTGCAGTGTTGAGGTCGACGATGAAGTGTCCGTCTCCGAGCCGGGTCACTAGGATGCCGTGCGTCCGTTGCAGCCTTGCGGTCTCGATCATCCGTTCGACCGCCGCAGTGATGCAGCGGTCCATGGAGGCCCGGTCGCGGATCTTAATTTCGATGGGTTCCACATCCTGCACGTTCAGACTCGCTCACCGCGCCAGGTCGGGGCAGGGCGGTATAGCCCTGCGCTTTTCATACCGGTGCAAGGTTCGACGCCGTAGGCTTCCAGCCAGAGAGCGTTCGCAGTAAGGGCTACTTTCTCGGCATACCCGTTCCTGATAGTTCGGCCGTCTTTCCGGACCTGGACCTCTCTACCGGCCAAATCCTTCCAATCTGCATGGTCTCCCATGGAGCTGCCTTTCGTATCGCAATTCATCGTTTTGCTTGTGCCTGCGGCTTGTCGCCCAGGAATTCCGGGCATCGTTCGACCCTGACCAGCATCAGCGGTCCGGGCCAGGAAGCATTTCCCTGTCATCATCGGGCCTATCGAGACCCACTATGCCTTCGACCTCTCCCCATCTCGATTATTCACTCGAGGTCGGTCGGACGATGGCGCCGCCGAGTGGGCTGGGAGGGTTTCCGCCCCTCACCCCGTGTGTTTCGGTTGGCCGCCTGTAGGCATGTTTGATGGCCGTGGCTGGGCAAACCTCGTGGCCCCCACTGGGCACCGACCCGGCCATGTGTGGGGCAGATTTTCTCAGCCGATAACGGAGGGGCGGCTCGGTCCTGCTTCCGTATCCAGCCAGATGTTCTACATCCGTTGGCGCATGTTGTTCTGTGCGGCTTCGAAGTCACGGAGCTGGTCCCGGAGTTCGTGATACTTTCCGGTATCTTCTGGGATTGTTTCAGCCAACCCTGCCAAGAACTGATCGGCCGTCATGTTCTTGCAGAAGGTGGGGGTTCCGGGTTGGAGGCGCCAGGAATGCTCCAGGGCGCCTGCGTCTACTGGATCGAAACCCAATTGCCTGACCAGATCGAACACTTTCTGCTTGTCTTCGGCGGCGGGGCCAGCGACCGTGAGTCCGAGGCGCTGACCTGGGTTGGTCGTTCCCCTGTGCTTCAGGCTCGGTGCTGCGATGTTGTTGAACACCTTGAATACGGGGCGGCCAAGACAAGTTGCCACCCATTCACTGTCTGCCAACCCGCCTTCTATGCCGTCGATACGGCCGTCACGGACGGGATAATAGTTGCCTGTGTCGATCACGATCGGTACTGGTTTGAGTGCGGACAAAACGTTGTCAGGGAGACTCTCGACCGCTTTCTGGGGGACACTCAGGATGACCATTTCAGCGTCTTGGACAGCCTCTGCCGCCCACATCGGTGTAATGCCGTTCTCGCCCTCGAACTCAGTGAGGGTCGAGGGTGATCTTGAGTTGGCTATCTGTACCTGGTGACCGGCGGCTGCAAGCTTCCTTGCCAGCGTTGCCCCGATGAAGCCGGCTCCTACGATACCGATTTTCATGATCCGAATCTTTGACCTTTCATCACTGCTGCGTGCCCGATCGGCCCCAATGGCTGCATCGGGCAGCTGCGGCCTGTGGTCTCTCCCGTGCCCCTCCCTGCCCGACTATTTGTTTTAGCCGCTCAGGTGTTCGGTCCTTCTCATGCCCGGGTGGGGGCGTGGGCGGCAGGTGCTTACTTAACTGCCAGGGAGGACTTGGAGAGGTAGTTTTGAAGAGCCTGGTCTGCCGCGGTACGCAAGGACCCCAGGTCGCTGTCGAGACTGCCGAAGTCGGCGAGGTCATCGAAGCCGTAGCCCAGTGGCGCGCCCGCCTTGACTCCATGCTCGTGGGCTACCGTTGCGACCTGTTCCCATAGTTCAACCAGCTGAGCGCCGTCGGCCAGCATGTCGAGCCCGAGATCCTGGGACAGGTCAGCCAGGCCAAAGAAGATGTAGTCGACCCCATCCACGGCGCAGATGTCAGCGATGTTATCGACACCGCGTTTGGTCTCGATCAGCGGAATGAGAAGTACGTTGTCGTTCATCTCGGTTGAGTAGCTTCCCCAGTTTGTACCGGAGAAGTTGGCTGCCGGCACGACAGGACACATTCCGCGTCCTCCGGGCTGGTATTTGGTCGCAGCCAGCGCACGTCGGGCTTCGTCGGCAGACCCGATTTTTGGTACGAGAATGCCTTCAGCTCCGGCATCGAGTGTTTGTTGGATAAGGGTCGGGCTGTTCTCCAGCACGCGGACAATGGGCACCAGCCCGGTCGCCTTCGCTGCCAGAAGATGGGCCCGCATGTCCGAGTTATCCATCACGCCGTGTTCCCTGTCGATCAGCACCCAGTCGTAGCCGGCGGCCCCGTAAATAGCGGTGGTGGCAGAATCGGTGGACATCACGAAGGCGCCGACGGGTCGGCGTCCCCTGTTGCGGAGGTCTTCAAAGGTGGAGTGGGCTCGCATCGTTGTCACGTTGTTTTTCCTTTACTGGGAGTGCCACAGCCCGCCCGACGGACGGAAGTGGCTATGAGGGAGTTTGACCGTGGTCGTGGGCGAGGAGGTCCGCGCCCACGACCACGCCGGTTAGGACTTGCTGTGGGTATGAAGCTCCGCTGGTTCGGCGATCTCCTTCTCGGAGATTTCCTCCAGAGATCGCTTGGTTGTCCGAACGCCGAAGATCAGAAGGAAGACCCCGGTGAACACGAAGATGGCTGCCAACATCAGGTAGAGCGTTTGGAAGCCCCACGCGGTGTAGGCTGCTGCGACGGTGACCCCCGACAGTGTGCCGGCGATCCTGCCGAGTCCGTTGACGGTGCCAACGCCGATTCCGCGAAGTGCCGTGGGGAAGACCTCGGGGAGGTAGGTGTAGAACGGCGTGGTCATGCTTGCCGCCGCCAGCTGGGCAACAAACGCAGCGATCAGGCTGACTGTCGGATCATCGACCAACGCGAACACGGTCAGGGCAGCCGCTGTGAGAATCGAACCGGCGAAGATAACCGTCTTGCGCTCAACTTTGTCAGCGATCGGGTAGAGGAGGATCGGGCCGATAACTGTCGCCACTGAGAGGATCGTCGCGAACTGCAGGGCAGCCTGCTGGGCCATTCCGCGGTCCGTCAGGATTGTGGGGATCCAGGAGGAGAATCCGTAAAAGCAGTACAGATACGTGAAGAAAGCGGTTGAGGTGACGAGCAGTCGCCGCAGGCCCTGACCGCGGATCAGGTCACGCAGCGTCTGACGTGCAGCACCGGTAGCAATCGGCACCGTGTTCTCTGGTTCCGGAAGCGCTAGTCCTTTGCGTTCGGCGGCTGCTTCGAGTGCAACGACTGTGCGCGTGGCTGCTTCCGTCTTCCCGTGCATGACCTGCCACCGAACGGTTTCAGGCAGGAACCAGGCGACCATGACTGCCAGGATGATGCCGGACGCGCCGATGGCGAAGACCCAGCGCCACGCGCTGGTCGAAAGCGGGGTGATGTTCAGGGCAATGAACGCAGTTACGGGGCTGCTGACGAATCCGATGAAGGTCATCACTGTGAAATAGCGTCCGCGGGAGACCCTCGGGAACATCTCGCTGACAATCACCAGAAGTACTCCTACAGCGGCCTGCATGCCAAAGCCGGTGATGAGTCTCGACACGGCCAGTATCTCCCAGGATGGGGCAACGGCCGAGAAGAGGGACCCGGCCGAAAACACCACGCAGGAGGCGATGAGCACGGGGCGTCGGCCCAGGCGGTCAGACATGCGGCCGCCAACGAATGCACCGAAGAGTGCGCCGACGAAAACTGCAGAAATAATGAGGCCGACCTGGCCTATCGAGAGTGAGAACTCCGCGCGTACCGCCGGGGCGACGAACGAGAAGCTGACATTGTCGAAGATTTCGATGAAGTACGTGGCCCCGAGAAGGGCGATCCATAGGATGTGGCGGCGCGTTGTCGGAACCCGGTCCAAACGGGCGTCGAGGGAATATTGCACTTCCGGGGGGTTCGTTCCGGATGTCATCGGTCCTCCTGGGGACGTGGATGTTCTGTTGATGCGGGATGCGAAGGCGAGGGGCGGAAGATCGCCCACTGTGCCGGACCGATCGGATGCAGAGGTGCGGAGCGATCATGCCGGTGTTTCGATACGGAAAACAGCCCGACGACCGTCCACAGCTAAGACGCCGGAAAGGGCGATGAACTCCCCCAAGGCGTTCAAGGACGGGCCTCGTCTGCCCGGAGTGCCTCAGTTTGCTTTAGAAATCGCGTAGGGGTTGCCTTGCAGGGCAGACGGTTTCCAGCCCATGATTTCTGCAACCACGACGGCGCGTTCTGCGATTGAATCAGGGAAGATCCACCCTTCATCGGCCAACACGGCACCGATGTTGGCATGTACGTCATCGATGCTGTCGCCCAGCCCAAGAACGCCATGAGTTTCGGCAAGGGTCATCCTGGCTACCCGCCCGCCTCCCACTGAGAAGAACTGTCCGTTCGCCGCCGATGCTTCGCTGACCAGGTACGCCACCATGGGCGTCACCTTTTCAGGCGCCATCGTTTCCCACAGCCAGGTGGTGTAGTCGGATTTCTGCATCCGTTCAGTCATGCGGGTACGGGCAGTTGGTGCGATTGCGTTTACCAGGATGTTGTGTTCCGCGCCCTCCAACGACAGTGAGTTCACCAAGCCGATGTAGCCCGACTTCGCCGTGGTGTACGGCACCGTTTCGGCATTGCCGTAAATGCTGTGGGAAGAAACCAAGACAAAGCGGCCGAACTTCTGGGAAAGAAATGTCGGCCAAGCCGCCTGGACCATATGAAACGCTGCATACAGGTTTACCTGCAGGGTGCGATCGTAGTCCTCCAGTGGAGTCTGGTAGAGCGGCGCAAGGTCAGGGGCTGTGCTCGCGTTGTGGATGATCCCGTCGATCCGGTTGAAGGCAGCGATTGTTGCTTCCACCGCACCACGTGCCCCCTCGGCCGTGGACAAATCCCCGTGGTAGGCGGCGGCTACGCCGCCGTCTGCGAGGATTTCTGCCACGACGTCGTTGGCGGGCCCCTCGTCTGCTCCTTCTCCATTCATTGATACGCCGCGGTCAGCCACGAGGACCTGAGCCCCTCGCGCTGCCAAGGCCAACGCATGGGTGCGTCCCATTCCGCGGCCCGCACCTGTCACTAGGATTGCTCGATTGTCGTAGCGCACCTGGTCCGTGTTGTTCACTATGCCCTCCATTGGGTTAGTCAATTGGTTTGAGTTCAAGTACCAGCGGCGAGTTGATGCCGCGCACTGTTCACGAGATGTGATGTAGACAATATCTATCTCGACGCGCAACGTCAAGATAAGTTTTGGCGCAGCCCGCCCCGGTCAAGTCGAAGGCTTCATTCCGGGGACGTCCGCCGCGTCAGGAAGGGTTGGGCTAATTTGTGCTCTTCTCTGGTTCGGAGGCGAGCCAAGAGGCTTGAGTGTTTCAGGACCGGTCAGATCCAGGTGCATCTGCCTCGGCACAGCAGGCAAGGGCCGTGTAGTCCGGCCCAGGTGATCAATCTGCTGGAAAGCGAGCTTGCGGTTTCCCTGTTCGTCAGTGAGAACGAGCCAATCGACATCATCAGGCGTGCCCTCATCGGCCGGCTCGTCTCCCAGCCGCTACTGGAGTCCACCCGAGCAGTCAGGAACCGTATCATTTGGATACCTTCATCTCACACTGTCTCGCTGGAGCGAGTAGACCCGATCCCCTGAAAGAATCCTCATGATCACCACTCCCATCACCGCCGACCTGGTACGGGGAACCTCCATCTTCGAAACGACCGAGCGCGGACTTCGGCCGCACCGGCTCCCGCGACACGTCAGGGAGCGCGACGTCGACCCGCAGTTGGCGTTCATGGAAGCGCAGCCCTCCGGTGTGTGCGTAGCGTTTTCGACCACGGCCCGCACCATCGCTGTTGATCTGCACGCAACCCGGGTCGCCTACCGCGGCTTGAAACGCGCGCGGGGCGCGGTCGATGTCGTCGTCGATGGCCACCTGGTCTATTCGCAGGTGCTAGTCGCTGGAGACACCTTGGAACTCGACTTTCAAACCGGGGGCCGCACCTTCTTGACCGGCACGGCTGACCGCGTAGAAATTCCTACCCTGGATGCCGGCCTGAAGACTGTCGAGGTGTGGTTACCTCACAACGAGCAGGTGGACCTCATCTTGCTGCACACCAGCGAACCTGTGACGCCGGCGGTCGATGACGGCTTGGTGTGGGTGCACCATGGCAGCTCTATTAGCCACGGCTCCAATGCCACCTCCCCGGCGGCGATCTGGCCGGTCGTCGCCGCACGCCGGGCAGGCGTGCAACTCCGAAACCTGGGATTCGGTGGCAGCGCACTGGTCGACCCGTTCATGGCTCGCGTCATCCGTGACACTCCCGCTGACATCATCAGCATCAAGCTCGGCATCAACGTCGTCAACCTCGATGCGATGCGCCTGCGGAGCTTCGTCCCGGCCGTCCATGGTTTTCTCGACACCATTCGAGAAGGCCACCCCCACACACCCCTACTGCTGATGTCGCCGATCTACTGCGGTATTCATGAGAACACTCCCGGGCCGGCCACTATCGACCCCGCAAGCTTCGGGACGGACGCCGTCCGCTTCATCGCGACCGGGACACCAGGAGGTGCCACGAACGGTCAGCTAACCCTGGCGGTCATCCGCGAAGCCCTCGCCGAAATCTCCGCAGTGAGATCCGACGATCCGCACCTGCACTACCTCGACGGGCTGCGCCTGTACGGGGCCGCAGACGCCGAGCAGATGCCGCTGCCGGATGGTCTCCATCCTGACACCGAGACTCACGCTGTCATGGGTGCGAGGTTCGCAGAACTCGCACTACGCCCCGGTGGGCTCCTTCACTCGGATACCGCCGTCTCCAGCTGATCCGACGACTCACCCCCGGGATTCTTTTGGGGCCTTCATCCTGGTAGACACCTCGCGGATCTTTGGCTGCGTCATGGACGCCGGACCCCGTGACTTCACTACAACTGATCGATGCCAGCTCCGGACCTCGCCGCTGTCGCCCACGCGGAGATCAACGGCATCTGGCGCCTAACGGAGGTGCGCTCAAGCGTTACTGATTCCGGCGAGGTTCTCACCTGAGTAGATGAGCTGATGAGCGACATCGAGTCTCATATTGTTGCGACTGCTTCCGGGGATCAGTATCGCGAACGCGGCATCTGCGCGGATCTTGTATCGCTCCATCAGCAAACCTTTAGCCTGCCCTATCGTGTCGCGGCTGTTCACGGCCTGACGCAGCTGATGCACTAATTTGCGCTCTTCCTTGGTTTCCGGAGGCGAGTCAGGGCGACCCGAGGGGGGTCGGGGAGCGCGCCCCCTCCCCGGATTATTTTCAACATTTGCAGGCCAGCATGGGCAGGTAGGGGCGGGGTACGCGCATCGGGTCCTGCAGGTAGCACATCTTGACGCACGGCGTCGAGATAAGTATCGTCTACGTCACATGGTCCAGTAAGCGGTGTTCAGCCGCTGCTTGTATGCGGACCCGGCAAAGGCGGTTAGTCCAATGGAGGGCTTGACGGGAAATTCCTCACCGGATTCGTTGTCGCGCCGGACTTCGCACGCCCATACCACCAGAAGGAGGAGCATATAAATGAGCGAAACCGCTAATCCCACATTCACCCGCACAGTAGAGGAGTACTTCACCTCCCTGTCGAACTGGGGCCGATGGGGTGACGATGACCGTCTCGGCACTTTGAACCTGATCACACCCGAGGTCCGCTTGAGCGCCATGAAATCGGTCAGGACCGGACGGGCCGTCTCACTTTCCCGGAATCTCGACCCCGCGGCGCCAGATCCTTTGCACTCAGGAGTGTCGGGTGTTGCCCGTAAGACAACCGTTAACGAACTCGAGCATGCCCTGGGAATCTCAGCAAGATGGGATGCGATTGGTGAGGAAATCATCATCAGCCCGCACGGCGGCAATGCCCACCTTGACGGTCTCGGCCACTACAGCTGGGACGGCAAGACCTATAACGGCTTCGACGCCGGTGAATCCAACAACGAAATCGGGTCAAAGTATCTTGACGTTTCCCACGCAAGTGAGGGCATGATCTCACGCGGGGTCCTTCTCGATATCGCCGGGCTCTTTGATGTGGAGTACGTAGAGCGCGGATACGCGGTCAAGCCAGAAGATCTCCTTGCAGCCGAACGCCGGCAAGGCGTGACAGTTCGAGAAGGCGACGTACTGCTGATCCACACCGGGAACGCCGCCGCACTGGTCAAAAACGGCCCTCTCTACCACGGCGACAAAAAGGGCATCCTCGACGGTCTTCAGGCCGGACTGGACGCCACCTGTCTTCCCTTCCTGCATGAACGAGGCGTTGCTGTGATGGGCGCCGATGGCACCCACGACGTTCAGCCCGGCCAGTCCGATAACTTCGATTTCGCACGCCCCATCCACGGCGTATGCCTCGTTGCCATGGGCCTATGGCTCATCGACAACCTCGACCTGACCGAACTCGCGAAGACCTGCGCGGACAACAAACAGTGGGACTTCCTGTTCACCGCCCTGCCTTGGCGTTTTGTCGGATCCACTTCCAGCCCGCTCAACCCAGTGGCCGTTCTCTAACCACAACAATCCAACGCCCAGCGAAAAAGCAGCGAGAGCGAAACGTTCAACTGCCCAAACAAACTGCCTCCAGACCATGCCTTGGTTACCGCTCTGTGCATTGCGCCAGCAGACACAGCCGTCAAGCGTCCTTGTCCCTGCGACCAGTGCCGTAGATGGTGAACAAAGGCGAGGGTGGCAGGAAACCACAAAAAGATTAGGGAGAAAAGCATGTCCGACGACTTTTCAATAGAACGCGCACAGGACCGTATGGAGATCCAGCACCGGGTCCACCAGTTCTGCCGCGCGGTAGACCGCCTCCAATTGGAAGTTCTTCATGAGGCCTTCCACGAAGACGCACACCACAACCACGGCGTCTACAAAGGCAACATCGACGGTTTCATTGAATTCACCCGCAACCGACACAAGGCAGTCCCATACTCCAGCCACCACGTCGGCAATACCTTGATCGAATTCGCTGACCGCGACAACGCCTTCGTTGAGACCTACTTCCTGATCTGGCAGAGTGTGACACCACAGTCAGGACTGTTCGCCGGAGGAACCGAAAACGGCCAAGCCTTCGAAGTACTCTCATCCGGCCGATACATCGACCACTTCAGCCGAAAAAATGGGCGCTGGGCGATCCAGGACCGGACGGTCGTACCTGGCGCGACGACGAAAATGACGGACCCCGCACCGCCGCTCGGTGGGGACTTCGCGCAGGCCACCCGCGACGAGAACGACCCGGCACTGCGGCTTCGAGATCTACTCGGAGTTCGCTAAACGAAAAGGCGCCGGCGGCAACCCCGCCGGCGCCTCGGTTCTTAACCGGCGCCTTCACTACTCCCGTCCCGCGACTACCCGCACAGGCCAGTAATGCAAGAACTCGAAATAACCGTGAGCGGTTCCTATACGAAAATACTGACGCGACGACTGGATCAAGGAGCTACTCCGGAAGAGCAGACGATTGGCGGAACTGACAATGAGAATGCGAGAGAACCCTCGAAGGGCTCGCACCGGGCGCCAGCGTTCTCTCGTCGGACAGGTTCCCGATAGCACCTTGAGACGGAGCGGCTCCAGGAAACCCTCAACAAACCGCTGACTAAGACGTACCAGAGGTGGTCCAAACGGCGGTTCGCTTATCCTCCGGCCTATTGATCTATCAATCATATATATGATAGAAATGATGAATGGAATGTGATCTGACTCATGGATGCCCTCGTTGTGGATAGGCTATTCAGTCCGCTGACCTTTCAACGCGGTCCGGCAATGCAGAACCGCTTCATGCTTGCGCCGCTGACGAATACGCAGAGCGCGGAGGACGGTACCGTCTCCGCTGATGAAATAGATTGGCTCGACTACCGGGCCCGCGGCGGATTCGGGCAGGTTGTCACCTGCGCCAGTGCCGTCTTGCGGCAAGGCCGCGGCTTCCGTGGCGAAATCGGTGTTTACGACGACGCCCACGGGCCTGGTCTTCGTCGCCTTGCAACCAGGATTGCCTCATCGGGAAGCCTGCTGAGTGTCCAGTTGAATCACGCCGGCCTGCGGGCTATTGCGGATGACCCACTGAGCTCCTCAGCTGACGCAGCGACCGGAGCGCGGGCCATGAGCCCTGAAGATGTGGAAGAAGTGGTCCAGGGGTTCGTTTCCGCCGCCTTACGTGCGCAGGCCGCCGGATTTCACGGCGCGCAGATCCACGGGGCACACGGCTATCTGATCAGCCAATTCCTCAGCAAGGAGCTCAATAAACGCACCGACGAATACGGGGGATCGCTGGAGAACAGAAGCCGGCTCCTGTTTCGGGTCGTCAAGGAAGTGCGCGCACAGGTCGGGGGCGACTTCCAGCTCGGCGTCAGATTGTCGCCCGAGCGATATGGCCAGGACTTCTTTGAAATCCGCGAAGTAGCCCAACGACTTCTGCACGAAGCGGACATCGACTACCTGGACATGTCCCTCTGGAACGTCTTCAAGGAACCCGACGACGAGCGCGCCCGCGGCCAGAGCATCATGTCGCACTTCACCGCACTCGAACGCGGAGGTGTCCGGCTCGGCGTCGCAGGGCGGATCGTCGACCCCCGGACCGCGCTGGCCTGCCTCGACCAGGGCGCCGACTACGTCGCGTTGGGCAAGGCCGCCATCATCAATGGCGACTTTCCCAACCGGCTCCGCAGCGATTCCGCATATGAGCCGCGTTGGCTTCCTGTCAGCTCTGAATACCTGCGGGGACAGGCCGTCGGGGAAAGATTTATCAAATACCTTTCGAGCTGGCCGAACTTTATTGAAGACGCGGACCCGGAAAGGACAACCCCGTTCGCCTCCGCCTGGACAGCCGAACAATTAGGGCTCGTCCCCAGCGAAAACAACCCGGTCAAAACGACCTAACGCGGCAGAAACCGTCAAAGGAGACAATCATGGAAATAGACGCAATGACGTTCCGGCGCGCGCTGGGACAGCTTCCCACCGGGGTGATCGTGATCACCGGATGGAACAATGGCCAGCCCGCGGGAATGTCCTGCAACTCCTTCACTTCCGTGTCGCTGGACCCGCCGCTGGTCGGGTTTTTCCCTGCCCTCACATCGAGCACGTGGCCCGGCATCAGGGATTCCGGCCGTTTCGCGGTGAACATCCTCGCCAGTGCCCACGAGTCCGTCGCCCGCGACTTCGCCCGGTCAGGGGCTGACAGGTTCGCGGGAGTCTCTTGGCATGAGTCCGACAGCGGCCCGCTGCTGGATGAGGCAACGTGCTGGATCGAATGCGAACTCGCAGACGAATATCCGGCCGGGGACCATACCTTGGCACTGGGTCGTGTCCTCAGCCTTGAACACCACGATGATGAACGGCTGCCCCTGGTCTTCCACCGCGGCAAATACGGAACCTTTGTTGGCGTCTAGGAAGGAACGGGAGGCGCCCTAATGAAATATCCGGATTTGGCGGGAAAGACCGCATTTGTGACCGGCGCTGCCAGCGGGATCGGCCGTGCCATCGCGGCCGTATACGCCGCAGCCGGTGCCGCGGTGACATGTGCCGACCTCGACGAGGCCGGCGCCCGGCTCCTGGTCGATGAGATCCGAGAGGCCGGCGGCATCGCCGAAGCTTCCCGTCTCGACGTCTCGAGCAGGGATGAAGTCGACCGGACCATCGATCATGCCGTCGAACACTGGGGCCGGCTGGACGTCCTCTGCAACGCAGCGGGGATCTTTATCGATGTCCTGCCCTCAACGGCAAGCGACTCTGCTCTGAATAAGGTCATGCAGGTCAATTACATGGGCTCCGTCTATGCGGCTCAGGCAGCGGTGAGACACATGAGGCCCGCTGGTTCGGGTTCCATCGTCAACGTGACAACCGGCGGGCTGGACAAGCCGATGCCCGAACAGCTCGCGTATGTTGCGTCCAAAGCGGCGCAGACCGAGCTGACCCGCTGCCTCGCCATGGAGGTTGGGGCAGATAACATCCGCGTCAACGCCATCGCCCCGGGGTACATCGATACGCCCATGGTCCGCCGGAACTTCGTGGACGAGAACGGGGTGCTGGACAAAGAGGGGTGGGACGCGGCGCTGGACCGCTACAAATCATTCTCACCGCTGGGGGTTGTCGGACATCCCCAGGATGTGGCCTGGGCTGCGCTTTTCCTCGCGACCGACATGGGCGCATTCACGACCGGGCAGACGCTGCGGCCCAATGGCGGTTTCGCGATGCCGCGCTAGCCCGGCATTGACGTGTACGACGACGGCGCCCGTGTGCGCGGTCGTTCGTCCAACCAGGAAGACAAGAAAGGTAGCGCCGTGAACAGGTCGCCAACTACGGGTGTGGGCCACGCTCTGATCACCATGGTCGAGCCCCATGCCGGGCATGAGCGCAGTTACAGCCGGTGGTACGAGGATGACCATTTCTTCAGCGCCGCCATGTCCGCACCATGGGTATTCTCCGGTCGCCGGTGGACGGCAACGCACGAGCTGCAGCAACTTCGTTCCGGCGGTCTGGCCAGTCCCGCAGCCCCAATCACCCAGGGCTGCTACCTCGCGACGTACTGGATAGCGCCAGGGCACCTCCAGGACTATTTGGACTGGAGTGCCGCCTCGCGACTGGCCACGCCCCCGCGGACGTACGATGCGCGGACACACGTCTTCACGTCTTTCCAAGATCACATCGGCACTGTGTATCGCGACGCGGACACCCCGCGGGACGTGTTCAGCCTGATCGATCCCTCCCCGGGCCTGGTCCTGGAAATTGTCGACGCCTCCGACGCCGCGGCACGCCCGGAACTCGAGGAGTGGCTGTTGAACCACCATTTGCCCGGACTTGTGGAAACGGGAGGACCAGCCGCCTCGGCGATGCTGTTCCGTACTCACCCGATCGCTGCGGGGTCGGGCTCCGAGGCATTGGCGGCCTGGGACAAAGTATCCCGTGGCGGCCGCAGACTGACCATTCTGTGGTTCATCAACGTCGACCCCCGTACGGACTGGCGGCGGCTGTTCCGCGATGAGGGCGCGCGGGTGGAGGCGTCGGGCAGGGCGGAGCTCTCCCTGTTGGCGCCGTTTCTGCCCAGCAAAATGGGCACCAACACCTATGACGACGAGCTCAGGGCGCCGTCGGCAACGGACATGTAGCCCCTATATCTCAATCATATAAAAGATAGTTGTATTAGCACTGATGATCCCCTAGAGTCGTTCGTGATCGCAGTCACAGCCAAGCCGGTGCCTATGTCGGCGGGCAACGGCGCACTTTCGTCCACAAGCTCGAAACTGTCCGGAATATTAATTAACGAGACGCCGGATCCTGGATCCGGCAGGAGGTCCCACACACAATGACGTTGCAAACCACCACCACAAAGACCCCGCAGGAAGTTGGCGAAGAATACGTCGCCCGTGCGAAATCGGTCGCACACGTGATCACTGCCGAGGCAGATGCCATTGAGCGGGAAAGGAAGGTCACCCAGCCCGTCGTCGACGCGCTCAAGGAGGCCGAATTGTTCTGGATGCTGGTTCCCGCCGCACTCGGCGGCGGCGGCATCGGAGTGACCCACGCAGTCGAAGTACTTGAAGAGATCTCCCGGGCTGACGGCTCCACCGGCTGGGCCTTCATGGCAAACTCCTTCGGCAACGCCATAGCCTCCGGTTACCTGCCCGCCGAAGGCGTCGAGGAGCTCTTCGGTGGTACCGAAAAAGCCATCACTTGTGGGTTTGCCGGCCCAATGGGTACAGGCGTCGAGGTGGAGGGCGGCATCAAAGCCAAAGCAAGGCTCTCCTTTGGCAGTGGATCCGACCATGCAACCCACATCGGCTCAGGTTTGCGCATCGTCCTCGAAGACGGCAGCAACAAGATTATGGACAACGGCATGATCGACGCCCGCTTTGCCTATGCCCGCCGCGAGGACCTGCAGTTTCACGGGAACTGGGACGTCATGGGCATGGTTGGCACCGGCAGCGTCGACTACGAACTGCCTGAGCAGTTCATTCCCGACAAGTTCGTACTTTCGACCTTTTCCACAACGCCGAACCGTCCCGAAGGTGTCTACAGCTTCGGTCTGCTCGGGATCAGCGTCGCGGGCCATGCAGGGGTTGCCTTGGGCATCATGAAACGCTCCCTGCAGGAGATCGCCAAGATCGCCAAGACAAAGACCCGTTCCGGACACAAGGGAACCGTCGCAGAGAACCCGCTCTTCCGCCATGAATTTGCCGTGCGGGAAGCGGAGTTCCAGGGTGCCCGCGCCTACGCCCTGGACGTGTTTAGGAACGCCGAGGACGCCTTCGTCACCGAAGGGCAGCTGAGCCCCGAGCACTTTGCCCGCATCCAGCAGGTCTCGACGTGGATCCACAACGTGGCCGACGGAATCGTGGGTTTCTCCCAGCTCTGGGGCGGGTCCGCGGCGTTCCGCAACCCGAGCGCGTTGGGCCGGTGCACACGCGATATTGCCGTGGCCAAGGCGCATCTCCTGATCGATCAGAACACTCTGGTCGACGCAGCCCCGGCCATCATCGACCACTGGAGCGAAAGCCTCCAGGAAAACGCGTAGGGAAAGGACGAAGGACATGACGAATCAGCAGCAGGATGCGATGGCGGATCTCTACCAGCGATGGGGCAACCGCATGGCTGCAAACCCCACCATGGACATGGAGACCATCCGGGACATGTACGACGGGTGGGGTCAGGTCACCGCAGAACCGGAAGGTGTTACCTACCGGTCCGCCGACATCGACGGGACTCCGGCGATCTGGGCCGTTCCCCAGGACGCCGCGGCGGACAGCGCCATCATTTATGCCCACGGAGGTGGCTACATCGGCGGGTCCCCGCGGGGCCACCGTAAACTCGCCGGCCATATCGCGAAGGCCGCGGGCGTGCCAGCGGTCGTCTACGAATATCGTCTGGCCCCGGAGTTCCCCTTCCCGGCACAGCTGGAAGACACACGCAAGGTCTTCGACTGGGTCCTTGCTCAGGGGATCCCGGCGTCTCGAACTGCACTCGTCGGGGACTCCGCTGGCGGCGCGATCGTGACAGCGACAGCATTGCAGATCCGGGACTCGGGAACTGCCCAGCCTGGAGCGGTCGTTGCCCTTTCGCCCATGTACGACCTGGATGCGACCGGGGAATCCATGGACCTCAACGCGGAATTCGACTTCCTGGCGGACAAGACGCAGATCGAATCGATAGCGACGTTGTTCCTGGGAGAAGGCGGATCTAAGGACGCTCCCTACGTCAGCGTGCTCAACCATGACCTGGCCGGGCTGCCTCCGACCTACCTGGCCGCCAGCGGACACGAGATGCTCCTCGATGACTCGCGCCGTTTCGCGGAAAAAGCCAGGGCAGCCGGAGTGGATGTCCAGCTCGAAGTCGTTCCAGCCATGCAGCACGTCTTCCAGTTCATGGCCGGCAATGCTCCCGAAGCGGACCAGTCCGTGCGGAACATCGGCGACTTCCTGCGCCAGCGCTTGGCAATCGGCTAAGCACTAAGTACCTCTTCAAATTCAGCCCAAGGAAGGCCACCATGAGTGAGGCACAAGTCAACACAGCGGCCGGTCTGGACAATTGGGGGCGCTGGGGTGAGGAGGACGAGCGCGGTGCCCTGAACCTGCTCACACCCGAACTGGTACTCAACGCCACATCGATCCCACGCGCGGGCAAGGTCTACTCCCTGTCGATGCCCATCGAGCGCAGCGGACCGCATCTGGACTACCGGGGAGCCCCGCAGCGACTAACACTGACCAACCACAGCGACGAGACCATGTTCGTCGACGGGTTCGGCGGCAAGGTCGGCGTCGGCGCCAACGAAGACATCGTGGTGATGGGCACGCATACCGCTACCCATATGGACGCCCTCTGCCATGTCTACGCCGATGGCGCTGTCTACAACGGCCGCCCGCACGACGGCATGTCTTCATACGGCGGCGCCAGGCACAGCGGCATCGAAAAGGCCGGGAGCATCGTGGCGCGCGGAGTGCTGATTGATGTCGCTGCGGCCAAGGGGGTGCCTTACCTGGACTTCGGCTACGCGATCACTGCCGAGGATCTGGAATTTGCCCTCGAGCACCAGGGGATCCAGCTCCGTCGCGGTGACGCTGTCCTCATCCGTACCGGCTGGCTCGAGCTGTTCCTGGAGACCAACGAGATGCGCCTGGACCAGCCCGGGCTCTCCTTGGAGGCGGCACGGTTCCTGGCGGAGAAGGACGTCGCCATTATCGGCGCCGACAACACATCCGTCGAGGTCCAGCCCTGGAGTGAGGGCGTGTTCCTCGGCGTACACATCGAGCTCCTCGTCAAGCGGGGGATCCATCTGATCGAACACGTAGTGCTCAGCGGGCTCTCGACGGACAAATGCTACGAGTTCCTCTTCGTCACGGCTCCTCTGCGGATTGTCGGCGCCACTGGCAGCCCCGTCAGTCCGATCGCGATCGGCTGACCGGCAGCCAGCGGCTGAACCAAAGTTGGGAGAAACTGCAGTGCAACCTCATGGTGCAAGCTATCCGGAACTCGCCGGAACGACTGCGGTGGTCACCGGCGCTGCCCGCGGCATCGGCCAAGCACACACCATCGCCCTTGTGCGGCAGGGCGTCAACGTAGTCGCGGGGGACGTCAACCTCGAGTCAGTGTCCAAGACAGCGACGCGGATCAACACCGACTACGGAGACGTGGCATCTGTCATCCCGGTTCGCATTGACGTCTCTTCCCGGGAGGACCACACGGTCTTGGCCGAGCGCGCCCTGCAGGAATTTGGCCAGCTCGATCACTGGATCAACAACGCCGGCGTCTTCCCGCAGGGCCCCGTCCGGGAGATCACGGCACGGGAATTTGATACGACTGCGGGTATCAACGTCAACGGAGTTTTGTTCGGTGCCCAGGCTGCCTCGACGGCAATGGACGGCCGCGGCGGATCCATCGTTAATATGGCCTCCATTGCTGCCTTCACGGTCCGCAAGGGAAGCGCGGCCTATGCCGTGACAAAGGCGGCGGTGGATCACCTGACACGCTTTCTCGCCGTAGAGCTTGGACCCGAAGGCATTCGAGTCAACGCCATCGCTCCTGGGATCATCGAAACCCAAATGACGGCGTGGGTCCGCGAGAGCAAAAACGTCGAGGACGCTGTCCTGGAGACGATACCTCTGCGGCGCATGGGGCTTCCCGCCGATGTTGCTTCTGCGATGCTCTTCCTCGTGTCCGACTCCTCCCGCTTCGTCGCCGGCCACACGCTCGTCGTGGACGGAGGAGGACGACATCGGTAGGATTGGGACCTTCCATAAACGCTAATCATTATAATAATTAAGATATACAGTCTGCAGCATTCAAACTTACGTCGATGAGGACGGACGAAAATGAAAAAGAAGAGAACCCTGCACCAGATCATAGTGGGGCTGTCCGCCGCGGCACTGGTGCTGACGGGTTGCGCCAGCAGCACAGGGTCCGTTGCGGGCGGCGACAACAAGGAGATCGTTGTCGGGGCGCTCACGTCACTGTCGGGCGCAAACTCGCCCTCGGGCAAGAACTGGCTCGAGGGGTTCAAAATCGGGCTTGACCATGCCACCGGCGGAACGGGCAAGGTCAATGACACCAAAATCAAGGTCGAGGAGGTCGACGACGGCACTGACCCCAACAAGGCCATGACCGAGGCTACGGCCCTCGTCGGCCGCGGGGTAAAGATCCTTGCCGGCACCCAGAGCTCCGGCATCGCCCTGAGCCTGGCGAATTTCGCGCAGGAGAACGACATTCTCTACATCACCGGCAGTGCGAACTCCAACGCCATCACCGGGGTCAATAAAAACACCTTCCGCGGATCCCGCCAGGCCTCCCAGGATGTGGCAACCATCATCAATGGTCTCGGCGACACCGTCAATGGTGCGAAGATCGGCATCCTCGCGCATGACATCGAATACGGCAAGAGCCTGATTGAGACGACGAAGCAGATTGTCGGCGGCCGGGCGGCCTCCATCACCGAGGTGCTGGCCCCCTTTCCGACTGCCGATGTCGCCCCGTACGTCCAGCGCATTAAGTCCGGAGACTTCGACATCGTGATTCCGTTCTGGTCCGGCGACGTCACCCCGATGTGGCGGGCACTTAGCCAGCAGGCCGTCTTTGATCGCTCCAACGTCATCTCCAATATCGGCATGAGGCCCACCTGGCCGACGTACGCGGAGATCACCTCACCGAACTTGTCCCTGTTCACGTCCTACGTGGAAGGTGAAGTTGACAACGATGCCGCGAAGGCGCTGGATGCAGGCGTCAAGGCACTGGGTCATGAAGTGGACTATATCCATGCGGACGGGTTCCTCGCAGCCCAGATGGTTGTTCACGCCATCGGCCACAGCGGCGGAGATACCACCGCCAATATGGTCTCCGCTCTGGAGGACTACTCCTTCGACAGCCCCCGCGGAGCCACCACGATTCGTGCCAAGGACCATGCACTGATCGCCCCCATGGTCCTCATGCACTTTGATGCCGGGAAGGCCGTCGTGGACAAGGTTATCCCTGGCGAGGCCGTCGCCCCGTCCCTGCCGTAGTCCCGCACGTCAACCGAAGGAAAACAATGAGCCCCGTAACGACGGACCAGATTCTGGCGACGGACAAACTCTCGTGGAGTGTCGGAGGAATCGATATCATCCGCGGCGTTTCCCTCCGGATCCGTCGTGGCGAGTTCCTCTCGGTCATCGGACCGAACGGCGCCGGAAAAACAAGCCTCATCAACTTGATTTCCGGCGTCGTCCGTCCGACGGGCGGGGCCATCCACTTCGGAGGCACGGACATCACGCGGCACGGCCCTGCGACGCGGGCCAAATCCGGCATTGCCCGGTCGTTCCAGACGTCCAGCGTCTTCGCCGGGCGGACCGTCCTTGAAAACGTCAGGCTGGCCGCCCAGGCAAGGATTGGCGGCAGCGGATCGCTGATCCGCAGGCCCCGGCCCGATGACGAGGCAACCAGGCTGGCCTCGGCGACACTGGGGCGCTCCGCGCTTGGCCACGTGGCCGACAAGTTGGCGGGCGCGCTGACCCACGCCGACAAACGCAAACTGGAGATGGCCTTGCTGGCGGTCCAGCGGCCTTCCTTGCTGTTACTGGACGAACCGACCTCCGGGGCCGCGGCCGAAGAGATCGATGTGCTCATCGACATTGCACGCGACATCCACAGCGGAGGCAACACCGTGGTCATGGTCGAACACCACATCGAACTGGTGGCCAGCATCTCTGACCGCATTGCCGTCATGCACAACGGCCAGCTGCTGATGGTCGACACGCCGGACGTCGTCCTTGCCGACCCGTTGGTCAAAAAAGCGTATCTGGGAGAGGGACTGTGAAATGACAAGCAGCGAGACGTTGAAACCGCCTGTGACCGAAACGGCGGCCGCCCTCACGGTCAGGAACCTCGATGTTCACCGTGGTGAGGCCCATATCCTGCGCGATGTGTCTTTTGACGTCCCCCGAAACTCCGTGACCGCTCTCCTGGGCCGCAACGGGGCAGGGAAAACGACAACGCTTCTGGCCCTGGTTGGTCTCCTTGCATCCAAGGGCAGTCTCGTGATGGGTGGCGCGGACCTCCAGCCGCTCAAGGTCGATGAACGGGTCCGCCGCGGGATCGGCTACGTCCCCGAAGACCGCGAAATCTTCCCGGACCTGACGGTGGCAGAAAACCTTCGCCTGGCCATGCGGGGCCCGGACTCCCCGGACCGCCTGAAGGAAGTGCTTCGCCTCTTCCCCATCCTGTCTGAACGAGCCCAGCAACGAGCCGGAACGCTTTCCGGGGGGCAGCAACAAATGATCGCGGTCGGCCGGGCGCTGCTTAACGACAACGAAATCCTGCTGGTCGATGAGCCGAGCAAAGGGCTGGCCCCGGCCGTCGTTACAGAGGTTGTGATAGCCATCGAGCAGGTCAAAGCCGCCACAACAATTCTTCTGGTCGAACAGAACCTCGCTGTAGCCGCGAGGCTGGCCGATTACGCCGTCGTCTTGGACCAGGGGCGGGTTGTCTACACCGGGACCATGGAGGATTTCACCAGGGACACCGAAGCGACGTCCCGCTGGCTGGGCGTTGACATCAAACCGAAGTCCATAGAGGGCCGCAAACCATGACTGACGTAATTTCATTGTTGATCTCCGGGCTCGGACTGGCCGGCATCTATTTCCTCCTGGCCTCAGGCCTCTCGCTGATTTACGGCCTGATGAGGGTCCTGAACCTCGCCCACGGGGCAATCTTCGCAGTAGGGGCGTTCGTGGGTTGGGCGGTCCTCGCGTACCTGCCGATCGAACCTGACTGGCTGCGCTTCGTGGTCGCACTTCTGCTGGCGGCCGCCGTCGGGGCGGCTCTGGGTGTCCTCATCGAACGGGGGCTGCTCTCGCACCTGTATGGACGGCCTTACGCGCAGATGCTGATCACTCTTGGGCTGGCTTTTGCCGCGACGGCTTTCCTCGGAGGGTGGCTGGGCCACGATCCGCTGACGCTGCAGCAGCCGGTCTGGTTCGACCAGATCACAGTCATCGCCGGCAGCCGGGTCGTCAACAGCCGGCTGGTCATCGTGGCCATCGCCCTGGCGATCTTCCTTGCCACCGTGGTGTTCCTGCGGCGCTCCAAACATGGCCTGATCATCCGCGCCGGCGTCAACAACCGTTCCATGGTCCAGGCCCTGGGAATTAACGTGAACAAGTCGTTCACGCTTTTGTTCGCCATCGGCTCAGGGCTGGCCGGGGTCGGCGGGGTACTCGCCGGAGTGTTCTTCGGAAGCATCAACCCCGGTCTGGGCACCCACCAGTTGATCTTCGCCTTCATTGTGATCATCGTCGGTGGACTTGGCTCCCTTGAGGGGACGGCCCTGGCGGCGCTGGTGGTCGCCATCCTCCAGCAATTCGTCAACTACTACGGCCCGCCAGGTGCCGGTGACCTGATTACTGTTGCCCTGCTCGCCGTGATGCTTTTGGTCCGCCCGCGGGGCCTGCTTGGAAAGGTTGCGGCATGACACACACCATAGCCAGGTTTGCTCCGCTCACGGTCGTCGTGGCCCTCTTCATGGCCCTCCCGTTCCTGCCCGACCTCGTCATCCCCGTCATTCTCGATGGGCCGATGGGTTCTCCGGGAATCAAGCAGATCATCGCAATCGGATTGGTTTTTGCTGCCCTGGCAATGACCTTCGATCTGCTCTTCGGCTACTCCGGAATGTTGTCCTTTGGACACACGCTGTGGTTTGCGCTCGGGCTCTACTTGCCCGCGGTCTTCATGGTGCAGCTCGGTATGGGGTTTTTTCCCGCTGTTCTGGCCACATTGGCAGGCTGCCTGCTCCTGTCCCTCCTGGCCGGCGCCGTGGCACTGCGGACCTCGGATATCTCCTTCGCCATGGTGACCATGGCGTTTGCCCAAGCCTTCCTGATCTTCGTCGAGCGCAATCCGACCAAGCTGTTCGGGGGGGACGAAGGTGTGAGGGTCCCCGGTTCAATGTTGCCCGAATTTGCACGCGGGGTCGGCGGCATCGGCACGACGTACTGGGTCGCTCTGGGGCTCGCCGTAGGGGTATATCTGGTGCTGCGGCAGGCGGTTGGTTCCCGTGCCGGCCACGTCCTGCAGGGCCTAAAGGAGAACCCGCTGCGCATCGAACTCATGGGGCTGAAGACTTACCGCTTCCGGCTGATGTCCTTCAGCCTGTCCGCCGTTCTGGCGGCGCTGTCGGGTTGCGTCTACCTCCTGGTGGTGAAGTCCGCCAACCCGGGCATCGCGGGAACGGATTTCGCGCTGTTGATCATGGTCATGGTCGTGTTCGGCGGACCAGGCCGGCTGTGGGGCGCCGCAATGGGCGGATTCCTCTACGGCGTTGCCAGCATCCGCCTGGGCAGCATGAGCACTGCGTCGATAGGGGAGGGGATTCCGCAATGGATCGCTGGCCCCCTGCAGGAACCAACCTTTTGGATCGGTATCGCCGTGGTAGTGATGATGCTGCTGGCACCGGAGGGCCTGGCCGGGCTCATCGAAAAAGCGGGAGGACGGCTGTCTGCCCTGATCGCCGGTGCCCGTGGGGATACGCCGCGGGGACCCCGGCAGCCGGATCACCCGGTAGGTCCCGGAGCCCGCGGGGAATCGTTCGTTACCAGCTCAACCGGCGGCGGATAGCACCGGAAGGTGAGCGAGGACGGTGGCTCTTGCGCCCATGGGGCAGGTCAGCATTGCCCAAGCGCCGCTGTGGTAATGCAAGAACACCTCCGTCGCCCACTTTACAGCCGCACACTATGTCTCGATTGCTTCCTACACTCGCTAATCTGAACCACTAGCAAAATGCCAGCAGCTTACAGCTGCTTATTCAATCTCCTATTGTTTGGTCCAGATCAGGCTTCTGACACCCGCCAAAAAAGCTTAAGGACTCCTTCATGACCGCTTCAATTGCGCTCTCTCCTGCCGGCACGCCCGAGCGTGAAGCTGCATTCCTTGCCTCTGTGCCCACCGGTCTGCTGATCGGGGGGCAGTGGCGGGACGCGTCCGACGGCGGCACGTTCGATGTCCATGATCCCGCCACCGGGGAGGTGCTCGCCACCCTCGCCTCGGCGACCAGCGGGGACGCCGTCGCCGCGCTCGACGCCGCGGATGCCGCGCAGGCGTCCTGGGCGCGGACCGCACCACGGGTGCGGGCCGAGATCCTGCGCCGGGCCTTTGACCTGGTCACCGAACGCGCCGAGGACTTCGCCCTGCTGATGACCCTGGAGATGGGCAAACCCCTGGCCGAAGCCCGCGGCGAAGTCACCTACGGCGCCGAGTTCCTGCGCTGGTTCTCCGAGGAAACCGTCCGCGACTACGGCCGCTACCTCACCACCCCCGAGGGCAAAAACAAGATCCTCGTCCAGCACAAACCCGTCGGACCCTGCCTGCTCATCACGCCGTGGAACTTCCCGCTCGCGATGGCCACCCGCAAGGTCGCCCCCGCCGTCGCCGCCGGCTGCACGATGGTGCTGAAACCCGCGAAGCTCACCCCGCTCACCGCCCAGTACTTCGCGCAGACGATGCTCGACGCCGGCCTGCCCGCCGGGGTTCTGAACGTCGTCGCCTCCTCCTCGGCGTCCGGGATCTCCGGGCCGCTGCTGAAGGATTCCCGGCTGCGGAAGGTCTCCTTCACCGGCTCCACCCCCGTAGGCAAACGCCTCATGGCCGACGCCGCTCAGAACGTGCTCCGAACCTCCATGGAGCTCGGCGGGAACGCACCGTTCATCGTGTTCGAGGACGCCGACCTGGACAAAGCCGTCGAGGGGGCCATGGCGGCCAAAATGCGGAACATGGGCGAGGCCTGCACCGCCGCGAACCGGTTCCTCGTCCACGAATCCGTCGCCCAGGAATTCACGGCCAAGTTCGCCGCCGCCATGAGCGCCCTGAACGTTGGCCGAGGCACCTACCCCGGCACCCAGGTCGGACCCCTGATCGACGCCGGCGCCCGCGATGACGTCCACGCCCTGGTGGCCGCCGCCGTCGACGCCGGCGCCACCGCCCTCACCGGCGGCTCACCTCTTGACGGGGCGGGCTACTTCTACCCGCCCACCGTGCTCGCCAACGTCCCGAACGACGCCGAGATCCTCCGCCAGGAAATCTTCGGCCCGGTCGCTCCCGTGACCACGTTCTCCACCGAGGAGGACGCCATCCGGCAGGCCAACGCCAGCGAATACGGCCTCGCGTCCTACCTCTACAGCCGCGACCTCAACCGCCTCCTGCGGGTGGCCGAACAGATCGAATTCGGCATGGTCGGCTTCAACGCCGGCGTGATCTCCAACGCCGCAGCCCCCTTCGGCGGAGTCAAGCAATCAGGGCTCGGACGCGAAGGCGGCACCGAAGGCATCGCCGAATACACCACCACCCAATACATCGGCATCGCCGACCCCTACACGGACTAATCCGAAACCTGTTAGTCGCCGCCACGTGCGCGTAGGTATCGAGGGCTGCCAGGAATAGCAAGAGCTGTCAGACCTGTGGTCTGAGCAAGAAACAGGAGAAATCCTCGATGAAATATCCGGATTTGGCGGGAAAGTCCGCATTCGTGACCGGTGCGGCCAACGGGATGGGGGAATAGTGAGAGGGTCCCTTGACGACAAGCCTGCCCTCATCGATCAACAAGACCAACGAGAACGTGAAAGTTTAGGAGATGCCCATTGACGGCCAGGATCTTGACCAACCTTTCCCAACACCCGGAAGCATCCATATCTATAGAGCTACGCGTTGATGACGTCAATGTGGCGGGTCATGTCGGGAACACCTCTTTGCTCCGGGTCATCGATGAGGCCCGCAATCGATTCCTCGGATACTCCGCCACCGGGCGCTCCGGCCGGGGCGGTGGGGTACTCGAAGGCCTTGGAAAATCAGTCCGGAATGTGATTGCTCAACAGACCATCGAGTACCGGACCGAAGTCTGGTACTCACATCACCCTGTGGTTGCCAATATGTGGATTTCGCATATTGGAACAAGCAGTTTCGCCCTTGCAACCGCCATCTACGCGGACGAGGATGAACCAGCCGTATTGGGCGAAGCCACATACGTACTGTTAGCGGCCTCGGACGGCCGTCCCTGGCCCATGGATAGAGTCACAAAGGACCGTCTCTCTCTGTTCGCAGGCCAGCCGCCCCAGCTCCGGCAGCGCCGCTCAGCGGCCGCACATACTGTGGTCAGTTGATCAGCCCGTCCTGCAATCCTGGACCTAAGTAACCGCCGCGACGAGCACCCGCCGCTGGGCGTTTTCAGGACCGCAACTTATGCGCCCTGAAGCACGCGTAAGTTGTCGCTTTAGCTAGGGGCCGCTCCCCCTGCCCGGATTCAATCGCCGCTAATGGATCCTAGGTAGTCCCTGCAGCGTGAGTTCTAAAGGTGTGCTGAGTCGGGGTCCGCCCGTGATCTCCGGCGACCGTAAGGATGCGTCGCGGGACACCCCGGCAGCCGGATCACCCGGCGGGCCCAGGAGGCCGGCGGGGGAATCGGCCGTTCCAGCTCAACCGGCGGCGGATAGGACCGGGAAGGGGACTGGCCGGCGTGACTGCCCGGGCGGAAGCAACGACGGCGGATCTCCCTGCCGCTGCTCCTGTCAGCTTCGCTCGAGCGCCGCTGTGACCGCCCGGGCCATTGCCTGCGCTATCACGGCATGACCCTCATCGCCGGGATGAATCCCATCGACCAGCTGGTCTTCGGAGACAAGGTCCTTGCCTGGGACCAGGTGCAGCCGGGATCCGCCGGGGCACTCGGCGTAGTTCATGACCGCCTGCTCGAGGGCCGTTCGCAGTTCGGCAAGGGTGGCGCCGGCGGCATTCGGGGTGGACTCCGCTCCGGGCCGGATGATGGGACTGAGTACAACAATGGGAATCTTCGGCTGCCCCCCGCTCACCGTATGAAGGAACAGCCGCATGAGTTCGGCAATGTAAGGTCCGTCCATAGGGATCTGGGACCAGCAGTTCGTGCCCCAGGCCAGCGATATGACGTCGGCCTGGGTGGAAGCCACGAAGGAGGCAGCAGGCAGCTCGCCGCGGGCGGCGCCGGCGAAGCCCAGGTTACACACCTCCAGGTCCGCCAGCCGGCCGGCGGCAGCCGGCCACGCACGGCCGGGATCGGATGCGCTCCAGCCCTGCGTTATCGAGTCACCATATGCCACCCAGCGACGTTGCGCCGGGGCCGGACCGATCTTCCCGTCGACCGGCTCGATGCCGAGCAGTTGGGGTGTATAGCGTTCCGGCACATATACCTGGACGCGCGCTGACGGGTCCCGCACGGGCAGGGGGATGCGCGCAGTCCCCTTCCAAGAGGCTTCCACCGAGACCGCACCGTAGTGGGTTCCGTCCACCCACACCGAAAAACATCCGTCCTCCGCGGGTGTGGCCAACGGATGAGCCGTCCCTGTCGCGAATGACACCTCGACAGCTTCGGCGTTGCCGGTAAACTCAAGCCGCACCCCGGCGGGAACCTGTGCCGCGAACGAGGTGTCGCAGGCAAACCTTTCCATGGCCTCGAGGGGGACCCGGGATGAGGGTACGCCGGATGGGCGTGCGCTGCCATCGGAAATCGGGGCGGCAGCCGGGTCCTGCGGTCCAGGTGCGAACCCGCGGGTCAGGGTCGTGATGTGCATGGCTGGTGTTCCTTGGGTTCAGGGGGTTAAGTGCTGGCTGCCGAATAGGTGTCCGCTGCTGCGTTGGCCCCGAACGCTGGCCAACGTCCTCCGATGTCGCGGGTGACCGCCCTGCTGGACACCAGCATTTCCGCACAGAGGCGCTTGAGATCATCGCCGTGGATACCGTCAATCCCATACAGCGTCATGGCGAAGACCACCTGCCCGTCCGGGCCGAAGACCGGGGCAGCCAGGTTGGCCACGTCATAGCTGGAGTCCGGATCGATCTCAGCCAGCGAATAATTCTCGGTTTGTTCAGGAATGGTGCTCTGCAGCCGTAGGTGGAACTCCTCGTCACGGTCGGCCCGGTGAGCGGATTCGTTGATCAAGGAGATAACCGCGTCGACGGCGCGGCTTCGGAGCCCTACTGCGACGCCGCGGTCCCGCACACGGTCCAGGGATGCGCGCAGCCCGGGCCCGTGCTTCAGCGCGCCGGCCGCCCCGAGTCGATCCGCCCAAGCCGCTATCTCCTGATCGGTCGCCCAGGCCAGAAAAACCTGACCAAAGGGTGGTATCAAAGGAATCCGCTGCCCGATCCAGGCCTCACGGGACTGGCCCGACGGCCGCCCCTCGATCGAAAGGATCAGGATGTCGTCACCCACGGCAGCACTGCCGATGCACTCGCTTCCGAGGGCAGCCAGGCGCGTGAGCTCGGGCCGTGCGGCCTCAATGACGGGGTGCCGCTGCGAGGCCGCGTGTCCGGCGGCAACAATGGCGGGTCCCAAGGCATAGGTGCGGTGACGCCGGTCCCGCACCAGATACCCGGACTCGGACAACGCCAGCAGGATCGAGGACATCGACGCCGGGCTCACGCCCAGGACCTTGGACAACTCGGAGAGCGTGAACGTCATCTGCGGGTGCCCCGTCATGTGGTTAACAACGGACATGGCACGAGCAGCAGCTGGGGCCGCCTTCATTTTCACTCACAATCACTAAGGGATATTGACTAACTCTATATATAGCACTAGCTTTTTTCTATGTCCTTTTATATTTCGATATATCGAAATTCTTTTTGATCCACCGAACGGGAGAGTGTGATGGGATGGAAACGCAACGTGGCATCACCGCGGATTGCCATTATCGGAGCGGGGTTCGCGGGCATTGCCGCCGGCGTCCGGCTCCGGAAAGCCGGGATCACGGCCTTTACGATCTATGAGCGGTCGGCCCACGTGGGCGGAACCTGGTGGGACAACCGGTATCCCGGAGCTGAGGTGGACACTCCCTCCGTGCTGTATTCCTACTCCTTCGCGCCGGCCCGGTGGAGCCGGACCCACGTCCGGCAAGCCGAATTGCTGGAATACCTGGATGGCATCGTCGATTCGTACGGTCTGCGGGATCACGTGCAGCTCGAGACCGAGGTGAGCCGGGTCGAGTGGAATGAAGCCACCCAGCGCCATGCTGTCGATTTCGCCGATGGTAGCCGCGAACGCTTTGACATCGTCATCAGCGCCGTGGGCCTCCTCAATGACCCGCGGTACCCGGACTGGCCGGGCATGGAATCTTTCCGTGGAAAAAAGTTCCACACCTCCCGCTGGGATGCCAGCACAGATCTGGCAGGCAAGACCGTCGCCGTCGTCGGCTCCGGATCCACGGCTGCGCAAGTCGTTCCAGCCGTGGCCGAAACTGCCGGCAAGGTGCTGATGTTCCAGCGCGAGCCCGGGTGGCTGCTGCCCAAGGGTGGGCGCGAATTCGCGCCGAACGAACTCGAGGCTCTTGGGTCGGCGACTGCCCAGCGGATTGTGCGATGGCTGATGCTTTATCGCCGCGAAAGGTCGCAGTATAAGAACGCCGCGTGGCGTCCCGGAACGCACCAAAACATCGCCGCGGAGTCCGCCGCAAGGGCTTACATCAACGAGACTTTCGCAGACCGCCCCGATTTGCGTGAGGCTGTCACGCCGTCGTACCCGTACGGAGGCAAGCGGCCGATCCTGACCGACGATCTGTACCCGTCGCTACTGCGCGACAATGTCGAGCTCGTGCCGCACGCCGTTACGGGCATGACCGAGCATGGCATCGTGGATGCCCGAGGCGTCCAGCACGACGTCGACGTGCTGGTCATGTCGACCGGGTTCAAGTCCGAGTTCATCTCCACCTTCGAGGTCGTGGGACGGGATGGCCGAATGCTGCATGAGGTCTGGAACGGTGAGCCTCAGGCTCTGCTGGGGATTCTCACCCCTGGCTTCCCGAACTTCTTCATGATGTACGGGCCGAATACCAATGGCGGGGCGATCGTAACGCACCTCGAATCGCAGGCAGCCTACATCACCTCGGCAGTTCGCCACATTGCCTCCGGTCGAGCAACCTCGATCGAGGTCCGGGAGAGCGCTTCCGCGGCGTTCAATTACATTCTTCAGCGGCGACTGGCCGGGACATCCTTCCAGACCGCCAACAACTACTACAAGAGCGCAGCGGGCCGGGTAGTGACTCAATGGTCCGACGGTGCCATCGCCTATGGGGCCCTTACCAAGCTACTGCGCCGTGTGGCATGGAAGACGTCGAAGGTGGTTACTGGCACAGGTGTCGCGGCCGCAGTGTTGGCGGGTGGGGGCTTGCCTGTGACGGTGTCAAGGCCCCCGCGCCCGTCAGCGCCTGCAGATCCGCGGGATGACGACCTGGAGAAGCTGCTGGTCGAGACGGGCGCAGGAACAAGCAAATGAAAGGGTCAATTGTGGAAAAGAAACTGGGACTTGTCATGGCAGCCGCGGCTTTGGGGTCGATGCTTGGGGTATCTGCCGCCGCCAAAGTGGTGCGTGTATGGAGAGCGGCATTAACCCTGGACCGTGTCGATACCGGCTCGGTGTTCACCCCCGGCAAGATCGACAACTGATCCGGTCCCGCTCTGGATGACGCCTGCGTCCCTTTCCGTGTGTCAGCACACTTCTAGGGGTGCAGGCGGGCCTACGTGGCCCGCGGCCGTGCCCGCCGGACGTGAGCGAAAAACCTGCTCGCCGCGCTATCCCATCTATCATTATTATGATAGAAAGAATTAACAGTAGTAACCAATTAATAGGGAGTCGAGATGCTTGATTACGCGGAAGACCAGAAGGTCATCGACCTGCGGTCAACCTTGCGGGAGCTGGTGGCTGAGCATATTCCGGCGGACTATCTCGGTGCATTCACAGACGATCCCGGCGACCTTGAAATCGCACAGAAGTTCTGCCGCACGCTCGGTGACCAGCGCCTCTTCGCACTGACATGGCCGGAGCAGTTCGGTGGAGGTGGGGCAAGCAGCTGGGAGCAGACGGCACTTCGCGAGGAAATGTGGGCAGCACATGAGCCCCGGGGCGCCCAGTACATGGGGCTGAACTGGGTGGGCCCGGTGTTGATGCGGCACGGTACCGACGACCAGCAGAAACGTCACCTCCCGCAGATCGCGGCGGGTGATGTCCTCTGGTGCCAGGGCTTTAGCGAACCGGATGCTGGCTCAGATCTGCCGGCTCTTCGGACACAAGCTGTCCGGGACGGCAACGGGTGGCGTATTCATGGGCAGAAGGTCTGGACCTCGTACGCGCAGATGGCCCGCTGGTGCTTCCTGCTGGCCCGGACCGGTCCGGCGGGCAGTCGCAAGGAAGGAATCACGATCTTCTTGTTGGACATGCAGCAGCCGGGAGTTGAGGTACGCCCGATCCAGTCCATGCTCGGCCGTCACCATATCAACGAGGTGTACTTCGACGGCGCCTTCGTGCCCGATGCGGATGTTCTTGGTGACATTAACGGTGCCTGGCCGATCGTTACGGACGTCATCGCTTTCGAGCGTATCGGTATTGCCCGCTACTCGCGCTGCGACAAGCTCCTGTCCGCCGCCCCGGCTGCATTGGGGGATGAATGGGAACAGCTGCCGGCCTCCTTGCGCGAACGCTGGGCCAAAGCCCTGGTTCAAAGCCGCCAAACACGTCTTCTGGCCTATAAAGTCGTGAACGCCCAGGACGACGGGAACCTGGACCCCGCTGATGCTGCCACGTACAGAATCGCAGTCACCCTGCTCGACCAACAGGTTGCGGAGGTGCTGATGGACATGGTCGGAGGCTGGGGGCTGGGCACCACCGACACCCAGCGCATCTTCGAACGGGCCGTCGAGGACCATTGGCGATATGCCCAGGCCTCGACTGTCGCATCAGGAACATTGGAAATGCAGCGCATTGCGCTTGCCCAACGGATGGTAGGCAAGAAATGAGAAGCCAGCTTTCATACGAGGCAGAGTCGCTCGGCTCCGTCATCGAGGAAACCTTGGAAGCCGCTGGCGGCGTGGACCTCACCCGACGAGCCGAAGCAGATCCTGCCGGCAGGCGCAAAATCACGGAAGAACTCTTGGACCCACTCGGGCTTTGGGAGATCGACCCCTTCGAGGACCAGGTCCAGCTCGAGGCCGCCGGGGCGGCGTGCCGGGCGGCCGGCCGTCATGCTCTGGCCTACCCGATTGCCGAACGGTTGGCGCGTCCGGTTGGATCCGAAGCCCTACTGTTTGCTCCGAACTACGGCCGCAAGGTAGCTGTCCATGCTGACCTTCCCTTCGATTGGGCAGCGGTCGATCTTACCGGGCGGAGGTTGTCGGTCCAGGTGGTCGGAGGCTCCGAAGACACCAAGCTGGGACACTTCATCGGAGAAATCGTCGTGGCCGGATCGGAGGGCACCCTCCCGCGGAACGCGGCACTGCTCACCACGCTCCAGATGTGGTGGCTGCTCGGAGTGCTTGAACGCGCTACCTCCGACACGGTGTCCTACGTTCAGGAACGCGAACAGTTCGGGCGCACGCTCTCAAAATTCCAGGCAACCCAGTTCCGCCTGACCGACCTCGCCGTCGCGGTTCAGGGGTTCAACGAGCTTGCCAAGTACACGCTCTGGTCACTGGCCCAGGATGAGCGCTCCGAGGTGTGGACCGTTGACTCCGTCGGGTTGCGACTGGCAGGCCTGGAAGCAGCCGACACGGTACTGCGCGGAGCCCACCAGCTCCACGGTGCCACGAGCTTCGCCGACGAAACGAACATCTCATGGTATTCGAGAACCAGTCAGGCCGTCCGCCGGGTGCCCGCCGGTTTGAGTCAGACCGGGACGCTGCTGGCCGAGTTGTCCGCAGGCGGACGATTCACCAACCTGTTTACCCCGCTGCCGCCCCAGGCCGCCGGCACACCGCATCACTAGCCGGTCCGGATCCAGGTCCTGCACAATCCGGAACAGGGCCTGCTGCAGCTCCTGAACTGTTTATTGTTGAAAAGATGGCCGGCATTTTCTTCGGCCGGTATGAAGGAGTACAACGATGTCACCCACCCCACAGTTTTCCCTCGAAGGGAAAACCGCCCTCCTGACCGGCGCTTCGGCCGGTCTCGGCCGCAGATTTGCTGAGGTTCTGGCCGGGGCGGGAGCCACGGTCGGGATCGTTGCCCGCCGCGGTGACGTACTCGAGAGGACTGCGAAGGAGATCGACGGCCTCGTGCCGCTTCCGGCGGATTTGTCCGATCCGGCGGAAGCTGACGAACTGGCGCGCGTTGCACTGGAGAAGTTGGGGCCTATCGACATCCTGGTCAACAACGCCGCCTACATCGCCGGAGGCGTCAAGGCCGAAGACGAGAGCCTGGAGCAGATTCTGACGACGCTCAATGTCAATCTGGTCGCCCCCATACGCCTGGCTCAGGCCCTGGTCCCGTCGATGAAGGAGCGCGGCTCCGGTTCGATCATCAACGTAACCTCGATCGTAGCCAGCGTCGGCATCGGGCGGTTTCCGCAGGCGGCGTACTCCGCCTCGAAGGGTGGTCTGGAGGCCATCACCCGGGAATGGGCGGCCCAGTGGAGCCGCCACGGTGTGCGCGTCAATGCCATTGCCCCCGGGTTCTTCGAAAGTGAGATGACCGGCGAAGTCCTTGCCGTGGACAAGATCAAGGAATGGGTTGGCAGTAACACCCTCATTCCGCGTCACGGGCAGCCGAACGATTTTGACGGGGCCCTGCTGTATCTCGCCAGCGACATGGGAGCCTACGTGACCGGCCAGACGCTGACCGTCGACGGCGGCTGGACGGCGCACTAGCCACCTGCACGATGCCCCTTGAAGATCCTCGGCGGAGGGGCCCGGAATTTGAATCGATGGAAGGAAAACACCACATGCCAGTGCCGGCAGCAGCCCCGCCAAACTTTCTTGCGTGGCTAACGCAAAACCTCGAAGATCTCCATGACTGCATCCCGCGGCCAACTGATCCGCTCGAGCAGCGTGTGGACCGGAGCCTGGAACTGATGGCTCGGCTGGATGCCGCCGGGCTGACCGGCTGGGGCTGGCCCGAGGAGAGCGGGGGCCGCGGCGGGAGCCCCGAGCTCCGAGCCATGCTCTACGATGCCTTCATCGAGGCCGGCATGGGCATGCCCGAGCAACTCGGGGCCCTGGAGGTGCTGGGCTCCGCACTCACCCAACACAATCCGCAACTCGCCGCCCGCCACCTGCCACGGCTGCTGGCCGGCCAGGAAATCTGGTGCCAGGGATTCTCCGAGCCCGAGGCCGGCAGCGACCTCGCAAGCCTCAGGACCAAGGCCACGCCGTCCCAGGATGGCTGGAGTATCACCGGCCAAAAGGTCTGGACGTCCCTGGGCCACCGTTCCGACTGGTGCGGAGTACTGGCACGGACCGGTGCGCCCGATTCCCGGCACCGCGGACTGACTCTCTTTTGGGTCGACCTGCGGGCCTCCGGCGTCACCGTTCGGCCGCTGAAGACGCTCTCCGGCGAGGAGGAGTTCTCCGAAGTTTTCCTCGACAGCGTCCAGGTCGGTCACGACGCCGTGATCGGGCCTGTCAACGGCGGATGGGGCGTCGCCATGGACCTGCTGCAATACGAACGCGGCATGTGGGCCTGGCAGCGTCAAGCCATCATGCATTCGGCCCTGGACCGCTTGACCGGTACCGCCGTGCCCGGCGACGAAATCGCCGCGGCAACCCTCGGGAACGCCTACGTCAGCCTCGAGTCACTGCGGATGCGAAGCAGGGACACCGTGCGCCGCCTGGCTGCTGGTGAACAGCTCGGCCCCGAAGTTTCCATCGACAAGATCCTCCTCAGCCAGACGGAGCACCTGGTCAACGACGCCGTACGCGAACTGCACACCTCAGGGTTCACGCTGGGCGACGGGGCAGGTGAGGAGTACGAACGCAGCGAGTGGTACTACTCACGGGCGTCGTCGGTGTATGGGGGCGCAGTAGAAGTCCAGAAGAACATCGTGGCCGAGCGTGTGCTTGGACTGCCGAGGGAGTTGAAGCATGGTTAAGGATCTCGCTGTCGCAGACGATGTGGAAGACGCCGTCAGGGAGGCCTCACGTTCACTGATTGATGCCAGCCCGCAGGGTGTTGGCTGGGAGGATCTCTCCGGCATGGGCTGGTTCGAGCTGGATGCCGAGGATTCCAGGATGGCAAACAGCGCGTTGTTCGGTGAACTTGGCCGCCACGCCGCAACCTCCAGGGCCCTCGATGCTACCACCGCCAGCGCCCTTGAACGGGCCGGCGCTGAGCTGACCACCCAGGCGGAGCTGGGGTTCGTGTACCCCGTTCCTGGCGGACCGTCGCTTGCTGGACGGCTGTCGACTGAGGGCACGGCGGACGTGGACGGAATCCTTTTCGGCGCAGATGTCCCGGCTCGATCCAAAGTGCTCGCTTACGTGGTCGGCCCGGACGATCGGACGGCGCTGGTTGCCGTGGAGACGGCGCCAGGCTGTGAGATACAGGAAGTCGACGGAGTCGACCCGAGCCTGGGCCTGGGTCGCCTGACGGGCCGTGGTCTTGCCGTGTCACGGACGTTCCCCCAGGAGCTGGCAGACCTGGCCCTGGCCACCGCCCGCCGCTCCGTCGCCTATGAATCCGTCGGACTCGCCGGGGAGATCCTGCGCATCTCCATCGCACATGTCACTGAACGTCACCAGTTCGGGCGTGCAATCGGCTCCTACCAGGCCGTCCAACACCGTCTGGCCGACGTCCAGGTGGCGATCGGAGCGGCCCAGGCCGCACTTGAGGAGAGCTGGAAAGACGTCCCGGAGCAGGAACTGACCGTTCTGATCGCCAAATCCCTTAGTTCGCAGGCACTTGACCTGGCAGTGCGCCATGGGCTGCAGGTATGCGGCGGGATGGGATTCACTGAGGAATTCCCTCTGGCTCCATTGGTGAGGCGGGCGCTTTTCCTGGCGCCCTTTTTGGGCTCAGGTCCCGCCCTTAACCGCGAGATCGGCCGCCGGCTGGTTTCCCGCCGCTCGGTACCCAGGATCGCCAGATTCCATGCGTAAGACATTGGTGGACAGATCAGGCTCAGAAGGAGACAACATTGAATGAGGATGCCGGGAATCAGCCGGGCCGGTTGAGGGTCATCGACGCGTGGATCCAGCCCTGGACTGCCGAGGTGGTCCAGGCGTTACCCGAGCGCACAGCGAATGTGTTCCGGCGGTACGGAGAAGAACGCGTGAAGAACGGCATTTCGCTGGAGTCCATGATGGAGGAAATGGAGGCCTCCGACGTCGACGTTGCCCTCGTATCCGGCGGACCGACCGTCCCGAACTCCTTAGTTCTCGAAGCGCTCGAGCGGTGGCCGGAGAAATTGATAGGTGTGGTCGCCGTGGATCCAACCGATGGCGTAATGAGGGCAGTGCGCGAACTGGAGACCCTCGTGAGGAACTATCGGATCTGTGCCATGAAACTGGAGCCGTTCTATTTCTGGAAGGACCCAACTGACCGCGTCTTTTACCCGCTCTATGCCAAGTGCGAGGAGCTCGGCATCGCAGTGCAGACGCAGGTCGGCGGCACCGGGCCGCTATACCCATCCCGGACGGGCCAACCTCTGCACATTGATGACGTTGCGTTGGACTTCCCGGACCTGACGATAGTTTGCGGCCACGTGGGTTCGCCCTGGGTGGAAGAAATGATCCACGTCGCCTGGAAGCACGAAAACGTTTACATCGACACTTCGGCCCGGCCCGCCAAGCACTTCGAAGCCCCGTTCTTGAAATTCCTTTCCAGCTACGGCCAAGACAAATGCATCTACGCCTCCGACTGGCCTCTCCTGGACTTCACCAGGCCGCTGGCCGAAGTCCGGGCCCTCGGACTGAAGCCGGAGGTAGAAGCTAAATTTCTGGCGGGCAACGCCGTACGGGCCTTCGGGCTGGACCGTTTCTTCGGCGCTGACCCGGTGGTCGCTTCCATCGCCAATCAAAATTCCAAGGAGCAATAGCGTGTCAACCACTGAGGAGGCCGGGGGCTACCCCGCCCCGGGAGTCACCACCATCGCAGCGGCCGCCGAGTGGGCGCGACGCGAATTTCGCGACCGGCCTGCACTCGTCGAAGGCAAACGAACACTTTCCTTCAGCCAGTATGTCGAATATTCTCGGGCCGCAGCACGTGGACTGATCGCCGCGGGCGTCGCCCACGGCCAACGAGCGGCTATTTGGGCACCTAACTCCGCCGATTTCGCGGCTCTGGCACTGGGAACCCATATTTCCGGGGCTGCTCTTGTGCCGGTGAACACGCGCTACACGGTCCGCGAAGCCGCGGATATCTTTCGCCGCTCCGGTGCCCGGATCGTCTTCACCGTTGACTCCTTCCTTTCACGCTCCTATGCGGCCGCCCTGCGGCAGTTCCACCTCGAGAACCCGGAACTACTGCCGGACCTGCCTCGCGTTGTCATTATCGGAGGCACCGGCACGGACTCCCTGGCCGGCTTCCTGGAAGCAGGTCAATTGGTCGCCGAGGAGGACCTGGATGACCGGTCCAGAGCTATAAAAGAGGATGACATCGCGACGGTGCTTTTCACTTCGGGCACAACCGGGCAGCCGAAGGGCGCCATGCTTGGCCACGGGGCGTTACTGCGGTCCTACTGGACGTGGGGCGGGCTGCTGGGCGCAGGACCGACGGACCGCGTGCTGCTCAGCAACCCCTTCTTCCATGCCTTCGGTCTTAACGTCGGCCTGCTGCTCAGCCTCGTCCGGGGCATCACCGCCTACCCGATGGCGGTTTTCACAGCGCCCGCGGCCTTGGACCTCATCGAGAGACACCGGATCACGTACTACCCAGCCCCTCCAACGGTCTTCCAATCGTTGCTCGCAGATCCGTCGCTGCCGGATCGCGAAATTTCTTCCCTGCGGATTGCTGTCACCGGTGCCACTTCCATTCCGCCAAAACTCATCCACGACATGTACGACGTTCTGGGTTTTGAAGAGGTCTTTTCTCCCTACGGGTTCACCGAAGCGACGGGCGTTGCGACCCTCACAAGGCAAGGGGACAGCCGTGAAACCGTTGCCACGACGGCCGGTCGCGCCGTGCCCGGCGTCGAAGTGCACGTCCTTGCCGCCGGAGGGGTACCAGCCGCACCTGGGGAAACAGGGGAGATTGTCGTCCGTGGGTACAACGTAATGCGGGGCTACCTGGGCTCGGAAGCTGTGGTCGTCGACGACGACGGCTACCTCCACAGCGGCGACCTCGGCCAGATCGACGAACAGGGCAACCTTCGGGTGACGGGGCGGATCAAGGACATGTTCATCGTGGGCGGCTTCAACGTCTATCCGGCCGAAGTTGAGGCTGTGATCCATTCCCACCCGGCGGTGCTTTCCGCGGCGGTGACCGGGATCAAGGACGACCGGCTAGGGGAAGTGGGCATGGCCTGCGTGGTCCTCAAGCCTGGCCAAGTACTGGATGCGGGCGAGCTCACCGCATGGTGTGCCGAGCGCTTGGCGAACTTCAAGTGCCCGCGCACAATCCACTTCGTCCGGGAGTTGCCCGTGAACGCCAGTGGGAAAATCCTCAAGGGAAACCTGCAGGGCATGGTTGCCGCACTGGGATAAATGCCGGGTCAGGAGGCCGGCATTTCTCTCTGGCGCAGAGTCCTAGCTCCTGATCGGGGGCCGGAGGTCCGGACGTAACCGCACACTGCGTCCTCCTTAGCGGGGAATACGCGCTTGCGTTTAGTCGGCAAGCAGGTGGCGGCGGGCACGTGCCGACGAGGCGTCCACAACGCGGTCTTCAATCTGGGCCAGAATCAGCGCCTGGGTGGCCTCGATGTGCTTGCGGGAATAGGATTCGGCCTCGTCGGCATCCCCGGCCTCGATGAGGTCCACCAGTTTTGAGTGGGCTTTGGCCGCATGCGCACGCGCCTCCTGCCCGGGATAGCCGCCTTTCGAGCTGACGGTCTCCGCCCATGCTTCTTCTTGGGCGGTCCACAGGCGAACCAGGCCGCCGACGATCAGTTGGATAGGGAACTCTCCGCATAGGTCAACGACCGCCGCGTGAAAGTCACGCGATGAACGTGTGAAGCCAACGCCCTCATTGTCCTCCTCGGCGGCTGCCAGTAGGGAGCGCAGCTTGGGCACGATGACCGTGGCACGGCGGGGGTGCGCGGCACACAGCCCGGCGCAAATGGGTTCAAGGCGGGCTAACGAACGCGCAAGCTCGTCGGCCCTGGTTCCGGCCGATTGCAGCGCGATGCCAAGGGAATAGCTGAAACGTCCTTCCCCTGGAGGATGCACCGATGCCCCGCCAACGTTACCCCGGCGGACCGTTACGAGACCCTCGGTTTCCAGGATTCGTAGCGCCTCCCGCAGGGATGGGTGGCTGATCCCGTACTCGTCACGTAGTTCGTCCTGTTTGGGAAGCATCCCACTTGAGAAGTCCCCGCGCAAAATGCGCCTGCGTAGCTCCGCTGCTACAGATTCTGCAACCCGCACCTGCTGGATCTGGGACACTGCATTGCTCCGCATCGTCATGGACTCTGACACAAGGACCTCCGGCGGTTCTGTGGTTCAAGGATGTTGCTCAGGTAATTAAGACTAGCGAGGGCTTGTCCTTTGTACTAATTCTATGTTTACAATCATTTAATAGATAGACAGGAAACGGGATGATGAACCGCGAATCCAGCAGTTCGTATGACGTCGTACTCCCCAGGAAAGTAGAGGCACAGCATGTCCACGCAAGATGCGGGTCAAGAGCGGGACTACCGCGAGGCGTTGTCGCTTGAGGGCCGGAGCGTGGCGGTGGTGGGGGCCGGCCAAGGGATGGGTCACGAGTCCGCCCGCGCGGCTGCCTCGATGGGAGCCAGGGTGGTGTGCATTGACCGGGACCTCGAGTTGGCCCGGAAGGTCGCCGAGGAGGTCAGTGGAATCGCGATTGCAGCTGACGTCACCGATCGCGAGGCAGTGCGTGCCGCTTTTGCGCAGGTCATGGACGAGTATGAGTCGCTTCATGCGGTCATCGACGTCGTTGGTGCCGCGGAATGGCATGACGTCCTGGAAACCGCAGACGAACTGCTGGAACGTGCGTTCGCACTCAACTACCGGCAGGCTTTGTACGTGTTGGAGGAGGCGGCACCTCTGATCCGGCTTTCCGGCGGGGGGGCGTTCGCCTTCGTATCGTCCGTGTCCGGTGTTCGAGGAGCGCAGCGCCACTCCGCCTATGGTTCGGCCAAGGCAGCCCTGATCTCGCTGGTGCGGTCGGCGGCGGTTGAACTGGCACCGCACGGGATCCGGGTCAACGCCGTCGCTCCGGGCGTCATCCTCACCCCGCGCACACGGGAGGGGCTTTTCCAGGACGGCGATTTTGTCCGCAACCAGGCATCCAACGTGCCACTGGGCCGGTTTGGCGAAACCTCGGACATTTCAGGGATGCTCACGTTCCTGGTCTCCCCGGCCAGTGCCTACGTGACAGGGCAGAACATCATCGTCGACGGCGGGGTCGACGCCAAGTTCCCGCACATGATCAAGGAGTAGCTGTGATTTCCAACGCCTTTACCGAGATTTTTGATATCGACCATCCGATCGTTTGCGGCGGAATGACCGGGGTCGGTACCGCGGAATTGATCGCCGCTGTCGCCAACGCCGGGGCTCTGGGCTTTTTGTCTGCGTTGACCCAGCCCACGCCCGCGGCATTGGATGCTGAAATAAAACGGTGCCAGCAGCTCACCGAGAAGCCGTTCGGGGTTAACCTGACCATACTTCCGACACTGCACCCCGTCCCGTATGAAGAGTACCGGCGGGTGATCATCGAAAACGGGATCAAGGTTGTCGAGACGGCGGGCAGCAGCCCGGAGCCGCATATGGCGGCCTTCAAGGACGCCGGAATCAAGGTGGTCCACAAGGCGGTGTCCGTGCGCCATGCCATCAAGGCCGAGCAGCTAGGCGTCGACGCCGTCAGCATCGACGGCTTCGAGTGCGCGGGCCACCCCGGAGAGGACGATATTCCTGGGCTGATCCTTATTCCTGCGGCGACACGGAAGCTCAGTATCCCTGTCGTAGCATCAGGCGGCTTCGCGAACGGCGCCGGTCTCGTGGCAGCTCTCGCATTGGGAGCCAGCGCTATCAACATGGGTACCCGCTTCGTCGCCACCGAGGAAGCAGCAGTGCACCGCAACGTCAAGGAGAAAATTGTCGCCAACGACGAGCGAGCCACTGTGATTGTGTTCCGCAAGTTTAAAAACTCTGCCCGTGTTGCCCGCAATTCAATCTCCGAGGAAATCCTCGAGATCCAGAACCAAAACGGTACCGGGTTTGATGCCATTGCCCATCTTGCTTCGGGTGCCCGGGGTCGCGAACAGGTCCTCAAAAACGGAGACATGGAGGGCGGTCTGTGGTGGGCGGGCCAGACTCAGGGCCTGATCCACGAGATTGCGAGCTGCGCCGACGTCGTGAATGGAATTGTCGACGAGGCGGAGAAGATCATCCGCCAGCAGCTGGTCCTGCAGATCAGCGACTAGGTAAGAGCAATATCTGCACAAACGCTGGGTCTCGTCGCGGTTCAATGCATCAGAACGACAAATGCCTCTCTTGGCCCCCGGAAACCAGATCGGTGAACAATGAGTAACAACGAAAAGATCGTCCTCCTCGACGGGGCACGCACGCCCATTGGTAGCTTTGGCGGCGCCTTCAGAGACGTGCCGGGGTACGAGCTCGGTGCCACAGCCGTGAAGGCTGCGCTGCAGCGCTCCGGCGTAGATGCATCAGAGGTCGATGAGGTCGTGATGGGATGCATCGGGCAGGTGGGGCCCGATGCCTACAATGCCCGCAGGGTGGCCATCGCCGCGGGACTGCCGGAAAGCACCCCTGCCTACACCGTGAACCGTCTCTGCGGCAGCGGGCTTCAGGCTCTCTGGTCCGCCGCGATGCAGATGCGTTGGAGCGGGGTGGACTTCGCAGTGGCAGGCGGAAACGAATCCATGACGCGGATGCCGTTCTATGACTTCGGCGCGAGAAGTGGCTATAAGCTCGGCGACAGGTCGCTCGTCGATGGCACCGTCGCCATCCTGACGGACCCGTTCAGCGGAAAACACATGGGTGTGACCGCGGAAAATGTGGCTCGTCGGTACAACGTGTCGCGCCAGGAACAGGACGAGTTTGCCCTGGAGTCCCAGCGCCGGACCGCCACTGAGGCCGCACGTTCCGCTTTTGCCGAGGAAATTACCCCGGTGCAGATCGGGGGCCGTAAACCAATGATTGTCGAAACGGACGAGCACCCCAAACCGTTCACCACTTTGGAGGTTCTGGCAGGACTGCGGCCGGTCTTCGAAGCCGATGGCACCGTCACGGCGGGCAACGCTTCGGGCATTAACGACGGCGCCGCCGCCGTCGTCCTCGCCCGGGAGTCCGTCGCCGCCGAGCGGGGCCTGACGGGCCTGGTCACCTTGGAAGCGGTAGCCACCGCGGCCATGGCGCCAGAGCTGATGGGCTACGCCCCTGTCCTGGCACTGCGGAAGCTTTTCGAACAGACAGGTACGACCCCGGCGGACATTGACACGATCGAGCTGAACGAGGCCTTCGCCTCGCAGGCCGTCGCCGTTATCCGCGATGCCAAATTGGACCCGGACAAAACGAACCCCTACGGCGGCGCCATCGCCCTCGGACATCCCGTGGGAGCGACCGGAGCGATTCTGAGCCTGCGGGTCGCCAAGGACCTGGCCCGCCGCGACCTGGAACTGGGCATCGTCACCATGTGCATCGGCGGCGGCCAGGCCCTCGCCGCCCTCTTCCGCCGGGTTTCCTAACGCTCTGCCGCATGGAGAACGCGGGGCCCCAGACGGCCTCGTCTCTTTCACCACTGCTGATGCAATATCGAACTAGGAGTCATTTTGGACATCACTAACAAGACAGCTCTCGTCACCGGCGGGGCTTCGGGCCTGGGTCTGGCGACGGTCCGCCGTTTCGTGGACGCGGGTGGATCTGCGGTCATTGCGGATCTTTCTTCATCCGATGGGGAGCTCATCGCCAAGGAATTAGGCGATCGGGTGAGATTTGTGCCGACCGATGTCACAGACCAAGCTGAGGTTCAGGTGGCCGTGGATGTGGCCTCGGAACTTGGTGGTTTTCATGTCGTGGTGAACTGTGCAGGCATTGCCACCGGGATCCGCGTCGTTGGGAAGAAGGGTCCGCATCCTTTGGCCGATTTCCGAAGGGTCATCGAGATTAATTTGATCGGGAGCTTTAACGTCATCCGGCTGGCGGCAGCGCGGATGATCGAGGAGCCGACCGACGCGGAGGAACGCGGCGTCGTGATCAACACCGCGTCGGTGGCAGCCTTTGACGGGCAGGTTGGGCAGGCGGCCTACTCGGCCTCTAAGGCTGGCGTCACCGGCATGACGCTTCCCATCGCACGCGACCTCGCCCAACACAAGATCCGGGTCATGACCATTGCCCCCGGACTATTCCACACCCCGATGTTCGATTCGTTGCCGGCCGAGGCCATTGCCTCCCTCGGCTCCCAGACCCCCCATCCATCGCGGCTGGGAAGAGCGGAAGAATACGCAGCCCTGGCCGTTCACATCATCGAAAATCCGATGCTCAACGGTGAGACTATCCGCCTTGACGGTGCCATCCGCATGGCCCCCCGCTAACCACTACTCAGCAGCGAAAGAACGCAATGAACTTTGACAGCATAAAGGCGGAGCGTGACGGCGCGCTCATGTGGCTCACACTGGACCGGCCCAACGAAGCCAATGCCCTTAGCATCCCGCTGGCCCGGGAATTTGCAGCGGCCCTCGCCCTGGCGGAGTCAGACCCGAGCTGCCACATTCTTATTCTGCGGGGATCCGGGAAATACTTCTGCGCCGGCGGCGATGTGGCTGGGATGGCTGATTCCGAAAGCAAGGGCGGGTACCTGCTGGATCTCGCCGGGGCAATGCATGAGGTGATCCTCAGACTGGCTCGGTCCCGGCTTATAATCATCGCGGCAGTCCACGGTCCTGCAGCAGGGGCAGGACTCGGACTGGTGCTTAATGCCGACTTTGTGCTGGCCACTCCTGAAGCGACTTTCCTGAGCGCTTACGCGGGGGTGGGCCTGACGCCGGACTGCGGTGTCTCGTACCTGCTGCCACAGATCGTTGGTCCCCGACGCGCCGCCCAGATGTGCCTTGATGGCCAAGTGGTTGCGGGTCTGGACGGCCTTGAATGGGGGCTCGTCAGCGAACTGGTCGAAACGCCCAAACTGCACCGGCGGACCCGGGAGCTGGCCGAGAGCCTGGCGGCCGGCGCGACGCAGACACTGGGGCCGACCAAGCGACTATTGACCTCAGACCGCCTGTCGGCTTACGCGGATCATCTCGAGGACGAGCTCACTACCATCTCCTCGCTGGGGCAGGATCCGGACACCATGCAGCGCATCGCCGCATTCGCCGCACGAGGACGTGTCAAAAGCCGTCTCTAAGAGGTGCCCCTGGCGGTCTCCACCTTCATGGCGTTGTGCAGACCAAGGGACCGCCACGGTTCCACACGGTCTCGCCCGAAACCGCTCTATCGATACTAGGAAGCCCTAGTAAATGTTAGGACCTCCTAGCAAATTGTTTATCGACGTTTCTATTGAAAATATCCCAGCAGAGGAAAGTCACATGAAAATTATTGTTCTGGTGAAGCAGGTGCCCGACACCGAGGAAGAGCGCAGGCTCGACCCCGTGACGGCTGTGCTTGACCGCGACGCCAGTGAGAGCGTCGCCGACGAAATCAACGAGCGTGCCCTCGAGGTGGCGCTGCGCCACAAAGATGCGAACAAGGGAAGCGAGGTCGTGGCGCTGACCATGGGGCCCGCCTCCGCAACGCAGGCCCTTCGCAAGGCGCTGTCCATGGGGGCAGACTCTGCGGTGCACGTGGAGGACGACCGCTTGGATGGCGCGGACATCGCTATGACGGCCGCCGTCCTGGCCGCGGCCGTGCAGCGGACCGGCTTTGACCTAGTAGTGGCGGGAAACGAGTCGACTGACGGCCGCGGCGGCGTGGTGCCGGCCATGGTGGCCGAGCACCTCGGGCTGCCGCTGCTTTCCTCGCTGAACACCGTGGATCTCACTTCGGGCACGGTCGCCGGCGAGGTCACCGTGGAGTACGGGAGCCTGGCGGTGAGCGCGGAACTGCCGGCCATCGTGTCGGTAACCGAGCGATCCGCCGAGGCCCGCTTCCCGAACTTCAAGGGCATCATGACCGCAAAGCGCAAGCCCCTGGCCACCCTGTCCCTGGCGGACCTGGGCCTGGACCCGAGCGTGGCGGGCCGCGCGTCAACCGTGCTCACTATTTCCGAGCGACCGGCACGAACTGCCGGCAAGAAAATCGTCGACGACGGAACCGCGGCCGGGGAGCTCGCCGAGTTCCTGGTCGCCGGCCGTCTGATCTGACCCGAGGAGACTGACATGACCAACGTACTAGCACTGATTGAAACCACGCCCGCTGGCGCCATTGCCACCAGCGCGCCGGCTCTGATTGCTGCGGCCGCCAAACTCGGCACGCCCGTGGCCGTTGTGGCCACGCAGCCAGGAGAGGGCGCCCCCCTGGTGGCGCAGCTCGGGGCCCTCGGCGCGCAGCAGGTATATCTCGCGGAGAGCGCACAGGTGGGCCGGCTGTTGGCGGCCACCCAGGTCGAGGCGCTCACGTCAGCGGCCCGGGCGCTGGAACCGTCCGCCGTCATCGTGGCGAACTCGGTCGAAAGTCGTGAGGCGGCGGCCCGCTTTGCGGTCCGCGCCGGCGGCGGGCTGCTGGCCGACGTCGTGGACGTCCGCGCGGCCGAGGACGGGACCGCCGTCGGCGTCCACTCGGTGTTCGGAGGCGCCTACACCGTTGAAGCGACGGTGCCGTCCGGCCCGACCGTCATAACCCTGCGCCAGGGTGCCCTGGATGACCGTGCCGCCGCGGCAACCCCTTCGGTCACGACCGTCCCGCTGGACATCGAATCCGGGAACGCCGCCAGGATCGACAAGGTGCACCCCGCGGGCTCCGGTTCGGGACGGCCGGCGCTGCGGGGGGCGACCAGCGTGGTCTCCGGCGGACGCGGTCTGGGCTCCAAAGAGAACTTCGTGCTCGTCGAACAGCTCGCCGACGCGCTGGGCGCCGCCGTCGGCGCCTCCCGGGCCGCTGTGGACGCCGGATACATCGAACAAAACTCCCAGGTCGGCCAGACCGGCATCACCGTGTCCCCGCAGCTGTACGTCGCGCTGGGGATCTCCGGTGCCATCCAGCACCGAGCCGGCATGCAGACCGCCAAGACCATCGTGGCCATCAACAAGGACGAAGACGCCCCCATCTTCGACGTCGCCGACTTCGGCATCGTAGGCGACGTGTTCACCGTCGTTCCCCAGCTGATCGAAGCCATTCAGGCCCGCTCCAACTAACCGCTCGCGACCGGTCTTGCCATTGGCCAGGACACCAGCGGAGCCCCGCCCTCAGGAAAGGACAACCCGTCATGTCGACGACTACCAGCAAAACGGCAACGAAACCCGGGAATAAGTGGGCCCGACTGGCCGTGGCGATCACCATAGCCGTGGTGGCACTGGCGGCTGTTGTGCTCTTCGCCCAGTGGATGCGGACACTCCCTGCGATCCAGGACTTCCTGACCACCTACCCGGGACAGGTCGAACTGCCCGCGACCGCCCCCGTGGGCCTGCCGGCCTGGCTAGGCTGGCAGCACTTCCTCAACGCGTTCTTCCTATTGCTGATCATCCGATCCGGGTGGTTGGTGCGGACCACGGCGAGGCCCAAGGAGCACTGGACCCGGAACAATACCGGGCTGATCAAGACCAAGGGAAAGCCTGCGAAGATCAGCCTGAACCTATGGTTTCACCTAACTCTGGACGCGCTGTGGGTGCTCAACGGGATTATCTTCGTCATTTTGCTACTGGCCACCGGGCAATGGATGCGGATCGTCCCGACCAGTTGGGAAGTCATTCCCAACGCCCTCTCCACCGCCCTCCAGTACGCCTCGCTGAACTGGCCAACTGAGAACGGCTGGATTAACTACAACTCTCTGCAAGTGCTGGCCTATTTCTCGATTGTGTTCATCGCGTCGCCGCTGGCCCTCGCCACTGGCTTACGGATGAGTGGGGCCTGGCCAAAGGATGCCACAACGCTGAATCGGATCTACCCGGTAGAGCTGGCCCGGGCTATCCACTTCCCGGTCATGCTGTACTTCGTATTCTTCGTGATCGTGCACGTGGCACTCGTATTCACCACCGGCGCACTCCACAATCTGAACCATATGTACGCCTCCAGCGATGGGGCCGGGTGGACCGGGTTCTGGATTTTCGCCGCATCACTGGCCGTTATGGTAGCCGCCTGGTTCCTGGCAAGGCCCCTTTTCCTGCGGCCCGCGGCCTCACTCACTGGCAAAGTCAGCAAGTAGCTATGTTGGGGTCAGAATCTACACTTCGGAGGACTTAGCATGTTTGAACTAACCCAGGACCAGCAGGCGCTGGTCGGGATGGTGCGGGACTTCGCCAACGACGCCCTTGCACCCAACGCCGCAAAGTGGGACGAGACCAAGCACTTCCCGGTGGATGTGCTGGCCGAGGCCGGCGCCTTAGGCATGGGCGGCATTTACGTCCGGGAGGAGTTCGGCGGCTCCGGACTCACACGCAGCGATGCGGTGCTCATCTTCGAGGAACTGGCCAAAGCCGATCCGACGATCGCCGCCTACATCTCCATCCACAACATGGTGGTGTGGATGATCGACTCCTTCGGCAACGATGAACAGCGTGCACAGTGGGTTCCGCAGCTGGCATCGATGGAGGCGCTGGGCAGCTACTGCCTCACGGAGCCGGGCGCCGGCTCCGATGCTGCCGCGCTCAGCACCAAGGCGGTGCGCGACGGCGACGACTACGTGCTCAACGGGGTTAAACAGTTCATCTCCGGGGCAGGGTCGTCCAGCTGCTACATTGTGATGGCCCGCACCGCCGACACGGGAAACCGCGGCATTACGGCCATCGTTGTGCCTGCGGATACGCCGGGTCTGTCGTTCGGTGCGAACGAGAAGAAAATGGGGTGGAACGCCCAGCCGACCCGCCAGGTGGTCCTCGAAAATGTCAGGGTTCCGGTGGCCAACCGGCTTGGTGAGGAAGGCAGCGGTTTTGGAATCGCGATGAAGGGCCTCAACGGCGGCCGGATCAACATGGGGGCCTGCTCCCTAGGCGGCGGCCAGACGGCCCTGGATAAATCCGTGGCCTATCTCAAGGAACGTCAGGCGTTCGGCGGCCCACTGATCAACCAGCAGTCACTGCTCTTCCAAATCGCAGACATGGAAACCGAGCTCGTGACCGCGCGGACCCTGCTCTGGCGGGCAGCTGATGCGTTGGACCGCGGAGCTCCGGACGCGGTTAAGCTCTGCGCCATGGCCAAGCAGGTTGCCACGGACGCGGGGTTCAATGTCGCCAACAGTGCCATCCAGCTCCATGGAGGCTACGGCTATCTATCTGAATATGGCCTGGAGAAAATCGCCCGGGATTTGCGGGTCCATCAGATCCTTGAGGGCAGCAACGAGATCATGCGGATGGTTGTCGGACGCATCGTGGCCGGGGCCTAGTTATGGAAAACGACGATATCCTGCTGCGCCGGGACGGCCGCCTGGGACACATCATCCTGAACCGGCCCAAGGCCATCAACGCCCTGACACATGAAATGGTCACTAAGATTGCCGTGGCCCTGGATGAGTGGGAGCATGACGACAGTGTCGGCACGGTTCTGCTGACCGGCGCGGGAGAGCGCGGGCTATGCGCCGGCGGTGACATCGTCGCGATCCACCGCGACGCGGTGAACCACGGGACCGAGACCGAGCGGTTCTGGGCCGACGAATACCGGCTTAACGCCCGGATCGCGAACTACCCGAAACCTTACGTCGCCCTGATGGATGGCCTGGTGCTCGGTGGCGGCGTCGGGGTCTCAGCCCACGGCTCGCTGCGCGTAGTGACGGAGCGGACCAAGGTAGGAATGCCGGAAACCGGGATCGGTTTCGTTCCTGACGTCGGTGGAACGCATCTGCTCTCCCGAGCCCCGGGTGAGCTCGGCACGCACGTGGCCCTGACGGCCGGCACATTCTCCGGCTCTGATGCCATCGCGATGGGTTTTGCCGACCATTTTGTGGACAGCAGCGCACTCCCTGATCTGGCTAAGGCGTTGGCTTGGGAGGACGCTGCGGAGGCTGTCAGGTCTTTCGCCCGGGACTACTTCCCGCCGGGGGCCTTGGCTTCCGAGCGGTCCTGGATCGACGCTTGCTACGCCTTCGACACCGTCGAGGAGATCCTTTCAGCCCTGCAGGGCTCCAAGATTCCCGCCGCGCAGGCTGCCGCAGACAGCATTCTGGCGAAGTCGCCCACGGCACTGAAGCTGACGCTGGAATCCCTGCGCCGTGCGCGGAATACGGAGAGCCTGCTGGAGACGCTGGAGCGGGAGTACCGGGTCTCGCTGCACTGTTTCGCGGCACCCGATTTGGCCGAGGGGATCAGGGCCCAGGTAATCGGCAAGGACCGGCGCCCGCAATGGTCACCGGCCACCCTGGAGGCCCTATCGGCCGCCGACGTCGCCCGCTACTTCGCCGATCTGGGGCCCCGGGAACTGCGCCTTGCCACAGCGGCTTCCAGCCCGACCCCCTAAACGCCACACACGAGTCACACCTGCGCAACGCAACCGCGCAACGAGAAGGAGTTTTTGATGGGTAAGAAGATAGCTTTCATTGGCCTGGGTCACATGGGCGGCCCGATGGCGGCGAACCTGGTCAAGGCCGGGCACAGCGTGTCCGGATTCGACCTGGCACCCGAGGCTCTGAACCAGGCCCGCACCGCCGGCATCGAGGTCGCGGAATCTGCCGCCGCGGCCGTCGTCGGCGCCGACGTCCTCATCACCATGCTCCCGGCGGGACAACACGTGCTCGGCGCCTACCAAGGCGAGGACGGGCTCTTAGCCGTGGCCGGACCGGGAACCATCTTCCTGGAATGCTCCACCATTGCGGTCGAGGACGCGCGCGCCGCCCACGAACTGGCGGTCGCGGCCGGGCACCGAAGCCTGGACGCCCCCGTCTCCGGCGGCGTAACCGGGGCTGAAAACGGCACGCTGACCTTCATGGTGGGAGGCAGCGCCCAAGACTTCGCGGAGGCCGAGCCGATCCTGGCCGCCATGGGCGGCCGGATCGTGCACTGCGGCGGACCCGGCGCCGGGCAAGCCGCGAAGGTCTGCAACAACATGATCCTGGGCATCTCCATGGTCGCCGTGTCGGAGGCCTTCGTCCTGGGCGAGAAGCTGGGCCTCTCCAACCAGGCCCTGTTCGACGTCGCCTCGGCCGCCTCCGGCCAATGCTGGGCCCTGACCACCAACTGCCCGGTCCCCGGCCCGGTCCCTGCCAGCCCCGCGAACCGCGACTACCAGCCCGGCTTCGCCGGGGCGCTAATGGCAAAGGACCTCGGCCTGGCCGTCCAGGCCCTCGAATCAACAGGCGTCCAGGCCCGGCTCGGTTCCCTGGCCGAGGAAATCTACCGGCAATTTGCCCAGGGCGAGGGTGCGGACCGGGACTTCTCCGGCATCATCAACGAAATCCGTGCCAACTCAAGCGTGGAGGCACTGGCATGAGCGATTACCAGACCATCCTGGTCAAACAGGAAGGACGTGTCGGTGTCATCACGCTCAACCGTCCCGAGGCGCTCAACGCCCTCAACGTCCAACTGGGCAACGAGGTGCTCGCCGCGGCCAATGACTTCGATACGGACCCGGAGATCGGGGCCATCATCATCACGGGTTCGGACCGGGCCTTCGCCGCCGGAGCGGACATCAAGGAAATGGCACCCCGCAGCTACATGGACATGTACACGCAGAACTGGTTCGCCGGCTGGGATGACCTGGCCAGGGTCCGCACGCCGCTGATCGCCGCCGTCGCCGGCCACGCTCTCGGCGGAGGGTGCGAGCTGGCCATGATTTGTGACTTCATCATCGCCGCTGACAACGCCAAGTTCGGACAGCCCGAAATCAAGCTCGGCGTGATCCCGGGCATGGGCGGATCGCAGCGGCTGACACGGGCGATCGGAAAGTCCAAAGCCATGGAAATGGTGCTCACGGGCCGGACCATGGGCGCAGAGGAAGCAGAACGCGCCGGGCTCGTGGCGCGCGTGGTCCCGGTCGCCGGGCTCATGGCGGACGCGATGGCCACCGCCGCGACGATCGCGGGCATGTCCAAACCCATCGCCCTGCTGGCCAAGGAAACCGTCAACGCCGCCCACGAGATGTCCTTGGCCGACGGTGTGCAGTTCGAGCGCCGACTGAACCACTCCTGCTGGGCCACTGAGGACCAGAAGGAAGGCATGGCCGCCTTCATCGAGAAGCGCGCCCCGGAATTCACGCACCGCTGAACCCAGCCCGAGCCCGCCACGGCACGCTTCGCGGCCCACCACATTTTAAAGGACGAGGAACCATGACCGAAGTAACTGCTGACTCCCGGACCGGCGTCATCCTGGGCGGATTCGAGCAACTGATGTGGATTGACGGCGCACGAATGGAGGCCCGCAGCGGCGAGTGGCGGGAGGTGAAGAACCCCGCTGTCCGCGAGCAGGTGATCGCCCTGGTGCCCTCCGCGGGAGTTGACGACGTCGACCGCGCTGTCGCCGCGGCACGGCGCGCGTTCCCGGGCTGGCGTTCGGTGCACTTCACCGAACGCGCCCGTGCGCTGGCGAAAATCGCGGACGACATTGAGGAACAGGCTGAGGAATTCGCCAGGCTGACCGCCCTGGATACGGGCAACGCCCTGCGTACCCAGGCGCGCCCCGAGGTTGCCACGCTGGTTGCGCTTTTCCGTTACTTCGCTGGCGTCGCAGGGGAGGTCAAGGGCGCCACGCTGCCGGCGGGGGATAATCAGCTGCAGTACACCCGGTTGGAACCGCTCGGCGTCGTGGCATGCATCCTTCCGTGGAACTCACCTTTGATGATTGCCGGGTTCAAGGTCCCTGCCGCGCTTGCCGCTGGGAACACCGTGATCCTGAAGGCGGCCGATGACGCCCCGCTGACCATTTTGCTGCTGGCCGACATCTGCAACCGTCATCTCCCGGCCGGCGTCCTGAACGCGCTGACCGGCCGCGGCAGCGTGATCGGCCAGGCGCTGTCCACCCACGCGGGCGTGGACAAGGTCTCCTTCACAGGGTCCACCGAGGTCGGCCGCGGCGTCGCCCGTCAGGCCAGTGAACGGCTGGCCCATGTATCGCTGGAACTCGGTGGCAAGAACCCCTCCATCGTGTTCCCCGACGCCGTCGACGACGACCTGATCGACGGACTCTTGGCCGCTTCACGTTTCACCCGGCAGGGCCAGAGCTGTACTGCCGGGTCCCGTTTGTTCCTGCACGAGGACGTCTACGACGAGGTGCTCGAACGCCTTGTTGTCAGGCTCGGCGCGCTCAAGGTCGGTGACCCGCTGGATGAGGCGACCGACATGGGCGCCATCATCAACGCCAGCCAACACCGCCAGATCAGCGCCTACCTGGACGAGGGCAGGTCCAACAAGGACCTGACCGTTGCCCTCGGCGGGAACGTCCCTACCGAAGGACCGCTGACGGAGGGCTACTACCACGTGCCCACCGTCTTTGGCGGGGTCCGCAATGACTTCCGGCTGGCACAGGAGGAGATCTTCGGCCCGGTCCTGGCAGCCATCCGCTGGAAAGACGTCGACGAGGTGGTCGCTATGGCCAACGATTCCCATTACGGTCTCGCGGCCTACGTCTGGAGCCACAACCTGGATAACGCCCTGAACACTGCACACCGCGTCGAAGCCGGCTGGGTCCAGGTAAACCAGGGCGGGGGACAGCTCGTGGGCCAGTCCTACGGCGGCTACAAGCAAAGCGGCATCGGCCGGGAGGTCTCCCTGGAAGGCATGCTGGCCGGGTTCACCCAGACCAAACAGATCAACGTCAAGCTGAGGGGCTGACCATGGACGCAACGACAAGGACCACAACGACGGCGACGGCGGGTCCGCTGGCCGACGTGACCGTGCTGGATCTCAGCCGTGCCCTGGCCGGCCCGTACGCTACGGCGCTGCTTGCTGACATGGGAGCGACCGTGATCAAGGTCGAGTCCATCAAGGGCGGCGACTCGTCCAGGTCCTGGCCTCCGTTCGAGAACGAGCACAGCCTCTACTTCGACTCGGTCAACCGCGGAAAGTCTTCGGTTGCCGTCGACTTCTACACTCCCGAGGGCAAGGAGCTGCTGCGGAACCTGGCGCTGGAGGCGGACGTGCTGATCGAGAACTTCCGGCCCGGAGTCCTGACCACCATGGGCTTGGACCCTGAGGAGCTTCGGGCCGCCAACCCCGGACTCATCATCGCCTCTGTCACCGGGTTCGGCACCACCGGACCGCTGGCCCTGACCGCAGGCCTGGACCAGGTCGCCCAGGGCATGTCCGGACTCATGTCCGTGACAGGCCAGGACGCGGACCACATGGTCCGCTTCGGCGTGCCGATCGTGGACATCTGCACCGGGATCTTCGCCGCCTACGGAATCGCTTCGGCCTTAGCCGGCCGAGCCCACACCGGGGCAGGACTGGACATCTCCACCTCGCTGCTGGAATCCGCACTGGCCCTGTCCGCATTCCAGGGGCAGCGCTATCTCAGCAACGGCGAAGTCCCGGTGCCGCAGGGCAACGACCACCCAGTCCTTGCACCCTACGGGGTCTTCAAAACCGCAGACATCCGCGTGATCATTTCCGTCGGCAATGATAAACAATGGCTCCAACTCTGCGGTCTTGTCGGCGATCCGGCTCTGGCCCAGGACCCGGACTACACAACGGGACGGGACCGCTCGACCAACCGGGCCGCCCTGGCCGTCCGGCTCGAGGAACTCCTGACCGTCCGTCCGGGCCTGGAATGGCTCGATGCCTTCCGAGCCGCGAAAATCCCCTGCGGCCCGATCTACAACTACGCAGAAGCCTTCGCCGACCCCCAGGTCGAAGCCGTTGACATGATCCGCACCGTGAACCGCTACGACGGCACCGAACTGCCTCTGCTCCGCGGCCCGCTATCCGTCAACGGCGAACCCAGCCCGGTCCGGAAAGCGCCTCCCGCCTTGGGCGAGGACACCCGAAAGGTCCTCGAAAACATGGCACTGACCCCGGCACAGATTGACACGCTCATCGCCTCCGGCATTGTGCGCGAAACACCCGCCCTCGCAGAGGTACGGGCATGACCAGTACAGCGGAGGAAATCATGACAGCTTCCCTGCGGGTCGAACAATCCGGTGCGGTAGCGACTATCGTGATCGACAATCCCCGGCGCCGCAACGCGCTGAACCAGGACATGTGGCAGCAGTTCGCCCCCCTGCTGGAACGTCTCGGAGCGGACGTTTCCGTCAAGGTGGTCGTGGTGCGCGGGGCCGGCGGGAACTTCTCCGCCGGCGCCGACATTTCCGACCTGAAAGCCATCCTGCGCGACCCCGAAAGCGGAGCGCACGACGGCGGCCACGTCACCGCCGGTGAGAACGCGCTGGCCAGCTTCTCCAAGCCCACCATCGCGGCGATCGATGGCTATTGCATCGGTGGTGCCTGGCAGATCGCCGGTGCCTGCGATATCCGCATCGCGGCCGACAACGCGACCTTCGGCATCACCCCTGCCAAAGTCGGCATCGTCTACCCGCTCTCCGGCATCGAACGCCTCGTACGCCTCGCCGGCCCCGCCGCCGCAAAATACTTATTGCTGACGGGAGACTTCATCACCGCCCGCGAAGCACATGATCTTGGCCTGCTCAGCAAAGTAGTCTGCGCGGACGGGTTCCGGAAAGAGATCAATCAATTCGCCGACAGGCTCGCCAACCGTTCCCAGCTCTCCACCCAGGCCATGAAACAGATAGTCGACGCTATTGCCGTCAGCGATCCCGCACTCCCGCGAATCAGCAAGTACTGGCAGGACCAGATGGCTGCCAGTGGGGAACCAGAAATTGGGATCCGCGCCTTCTTGGCGAAGGAGACCCCCGCATTCAAGTGGACTAAACCCCAGGCGTTGGACTAAATCGGGAAACGCGTCTCGGCGAAGTCGCCGGCGCTGTAGCGGAACCGGCCAAGCACCTCATTTAGCCGGTCCACTTCTGGGGCGCGGAAGCCCGGCCTAGCGAATACTTGAGCATTTAAGTCGAGCGTGGCTTGTGCCACCAAAGCCCGGCCCTGCGGGGTGATCTCGACCAACTTGGTCCGGCCGTCGTCTGGATCAGCGCCGCGCTGGACAAGGCCGGCGTTCTCCAACCGGTCGGATCTGCGAAGCGAGCGATGCTTTCGCCACTCGCTTAGACATCTTCACTTGCTCTCATCCGAAGCGCTGACCGCGCAAGAGGTTGAGTTGAGCCGCCGCCAGTTAAGTGACCCCACCTTAAGGATTTTTGCATGACGCTTACATCTGCGCTCTTCCCCGCCGTCCCGCCCACCAACGGTCTCACCTGAGCGTGAGACCGCTCTGCTTGCATCCGTGCCCACCGGTCTGTTGATCGGCGGGAAGTGGGTGGATGCGTCCGACGGCGGCACGTTTGACGTGCGGATCCCGCCACGGGGAGGTGCTTGCCACCCTCGCTTCCGCCACGAGCGCGGACGCGGTGGCGGCGTTGGACGCGGCCGACGCCGCGCAGGCGTCCTAGCTGAGCCTGCCCAGAGGGGCAGTTATTTGAAGGTCACCCTCTGTGCCATTGATTTCCCACAAGAAATTAGTACCGCGGGATGTTCCGCCGCGGTGATGCACCGAGACCGCGACAATATCGGTGAGCACACCACTTACCACTATCTGGTCGTCAAAGTCCCTTGTCCGGACCTCCTGGGTCTCCGTTACGACGCAAGTCGGACGACGCGTCACCAGTGTCGCAGAGACCTCTCTGAACTCGCCCAGGACCCAGCACAGCGCATCGATAGTGTGGCCGCACGGGATCGTCAGCACCCTCGCACCGTTGGCCCGGCCGTTCAAGAAGAATCATCGTCTGACGTTCCGTTCCGCCAATGCTGTTGCTGAATCGTACAAGTGTCGTGGACAACACCACACCCACCCACGTAGCCATCGCGATCAGGTCTCGGACGTAGCGAAAGGTCGGTGCGGATCGAGCCTGCAAGCCGACTGCGGTACGAATACCGAGCTCGCGTGCCCGCTACGCCATCGCCTCAACCCTTTTATGCGCCTCGAGGGTTGCATCGACGAACTCCCGGTGATGGGGAACCTTCACGGGGACAGCAACGAGGTCGACGCCGGGTCGGCGGCGCCAACCCTTACTGCTGGCTCAGTCTGGCTACTTACCTCAGCATTCCGAAACGCTAGGTGGCCCCTCTCAGTGCGGTGGAGGAAGATTGATATGCAACCGTCAAAGCATCAATGTTGCAGTTCCCTGCCGCTTGCCGAACGGGTTGGTCAAGCGCTTGTGCGGCCGCGGTGGTCCACCCTGCATTCCGTGTGCGCGGTGGGGGTGGGGGCCGCCGGCAGCTCTATTGTGATGCCGTACAGAGCCTCCAGGGCGGCCAGGTAGTCGTCCTGGAGGCCGATGGCCGCAAGCTCCCGGGCACGAACGGTGGGCACGTGGAGGAGCTGTTTGACCATGCGGCGGAGTGCGAACTCCACTTCCTCCGCGGCGGCTGTGCAGCCGTGGAGGGCACGGACTTTTTTCATTTCCGCGTCGAGCACCTTCATGGTGTGCCGGCGCAGGGCAACGATGGCGGAATCTACGGACCGAACCTCGCGCTCGTGCTCGAAGGCGTGGGCGGCGCCGCTGACGATGCTGCTTGCCTGGGACAGGGATTCAGCCTGTTCCTGCGGGGTAGCGCGGCGCACTGAGTCCAGGGTGATGAGTTCAACGCCGTCCAGGTCACCCACTCCTGGGTCGAAGTCGTGGGTGAGCGCAAGGTCAACGGCGATCAGCGGCTGCGGGGAGTTCGCGCGGACGTCGGCCAGTTCGTCGGCCTCCACCCTGGTGTCGGAACCGCTGCAGCCGATCATCACATCTGCGACAGCCACTGCCGGCCGGAGCGATTCAGCCCTGAGCGCGGTGCCGCCGCGGGTGGCGACGAATCCTTCGGCGCGGCCTGACGAGGAAAAGACTGAGATGTCGGTGCAGCCGCGTTCGCGCAGGAGCGCCATGGTGGCGCCGGCGTAGGCTCCGGTGCCGAAGACAACGACTTTCTTGCTGGACCAGTCCGGATTCTCGGAGACGTCAGTTGCGAGGTCCAGCGCGACTGAAACGATGGACAGGCCCCGGGAGCCAAGGGCGGTCTGCGCCCCGACGTCCTTTGCGGTCTTTGAGGCGGCCTGGAACAGCCGGATCAGGCCTGAGCTTGCTGTGCCCTCGCGCTGGGCTGTGATGAGTGCCCGCCGGACCTGCCCTGCGATTTCGCGTTCACCAACAACGGCGGAATCCAGTCCGGCGCTGACGGCAAAGAGGTGCCGGCTTACTTCAGGGCCGGTGCGAGTGCTGAGCGACCGGGAGACGAGGGGCTCGCTGAGCCCGCTGGCTTCGCTGATTTCTGCTACAAGCGCTGCGCGGGCAGCCTCCACATTATTGGAGTGGGGGGCTTCGCCGTAGATTTCATAGCGGTTGCAGGTGGCAAGGACCACTACGCCAGTCACCTCTGCCGATCCGGACAGGGCGGAGGCTGCAACCTTGGAGAAACCGTTGCTCAACTGAGCAACGGTCTCAAGATCAATGTCGGCGTGTGTAGCCACCAATGAAAAAATTATCACGTTAGTCCCCTCTCAGTACCCGACAACCCATAGGTTCCGCCATACCGCCGCGGTGATAGAACCTGCTCGACCTTTGGCCGACAGGATGATGTACCCTTCCTGCACATCTCCCCGCTACCTCAGCTGGGAGCAGGGTACTGAGATGGCTTGACACTGCCGATTACACAGCTGGCGTGCACTTATTCTCGGTTTACTTCTAGTAATCGGCCGGCCCTTGGCAGTGCGGTTCAGATTGAGAACACGTCTGAGAACTGGCAGAAGAGGACCAGCCCTCCCCACGAATGGTTTGCTCCGGGCAGCCCAGGGGTTTCCCCGACAAGTGCTGTCATCCTGAACGATCCGCTCAGCTCGATGGCGTCTGCCACCCCGTGACCTCATTGGAGGCAATGATTGAGGGAGAAGGTAGGAGCCTGGAAAGGCCTATCCGGTGTGCGAAATTTCCACAAGGAAGCGTTCCAGTTCGTCTTTAGAATGCATTTCAAATTTAAGTTCGGCGTCGTAAGTTCCGTCTTGTTCAAAGTACATACCCGCCCAGGGAGAGCAGGTGATCCGTCCAGAGCCAAAGGCATCGGATTCAGCCTCCGACTTTTTCAGAGGAACTACAGTAGGCCGTTGCTCCTCTTGAATTGAGCTGGCGACCAGAACTTCGGAGCCGACAAATTGATTAGTTGCGGCGCAGCGCTTGGCAGTCTGGTAACTGCTAGGTCGGGGATGGCGGGAACGACATAACGCGAGGGCAAATATACGGCTAACGGTGCTCATGGTTACTCCTCAGGTAAAGGCGGACGCCTCGTGATGTTTCCTTGTAACTTGCTACTCAGTCAGCGCTATCGGTTTCTTTGCTTTTAGAGCTTCATCATTCCTCCGTCTACAATTACCGTTTGTCCAGTCATGAACCTGCCGTCCTCGCTGCTGAGAAAAAGAATAGGGCCGACTATGTCATTCGTTTCCGCAACTCTTTTAATCACTTGCGACTCCGCGATCTGTGTCATGAATTCGTCCGGCATACCACTCGTTCCGGGCGTGCGCGTGATTGCCGGTCCGACAGCATTGACAGTTATGCCAAATTGCCCGAGTTCATTGGCAAGTCCCCTAGTGAAGCCAATGACTCCCATCTTGCTGGCCATATAGGGCGACAATCCTGGCAGATTCATTACAATCGAATTCGACGTTATGTTGATGATCGCCCCCCACTGGTTTTCCTGCATAAGCGGAACAAATGTTTTGGCTGCGAGGAACTGGGAGTCCAAATTGACACGTAGGACCTTGGACCACAAGGCGTAGTCTAGGCTTTCCCAGGCGGCGTAGGGGTAGATGCCAGCGTTGTTGATTAGGATATCTGCACGACCGAACCGCTCGCGGACCCGTTCGGCCATTCCATTCCACGCTGCTGGTTCACTTACGTCGATCTTTTCCACGAGGACCTCGGCGCCCTCGAGCATGTCTAGCGTTTCTTGACATGTCGCAATATCGATCAGAACGAGCTTTGCGCCCTGCTCGGCAAGCCGCACAGCTGTCTGCTGTCCTATGCCATTGGCGGCACCGGTGACGATTGCAACGCGATTTTCGTGGCTTTTCATATTTTTCCTTCGGTTGATGATGGAACGTTAATTTACGGATGGGTCGTCGGCTAAGAAGCGTCGAGTCAGCCTGAATAGACGACGGACGGAGAGCCCGGGAAAATCTTCGGCTAGGAGTCTCGCCCCTTAGGAGTGGCAAGCTAACTAACCGAACGATCCTGGAGCCCGGTTCATCTGCGAGAGACTCTTCGCATCGTTTTGAGGGACTTGCTCAAGTCTGGCAGTTCGAATTTTGAGCGCTGAGTCAGAGTGATTGGGATGTATTTGAGTGAAGTACTAGTTCCCGCAGTGGCCGTTCGGGATCCGCCAAGATGTCGGCAGCTACCTGGACGCGCTGCTTTATCAGAGCACTTCCCTGCGCGAAGTCGGCAGGGTTGTTGACGGCGTCGATGGCCACGAGCCGACCCGCCGAGAGGTAAAGGACTGAAAAGACATCGTTATCGCTATTGCCGCGAACGACCACCTGATGGTGTCCCGCTACTAGACCTGCGGTCTTGAGCTTGACATGGTACTGGTCGGACCAAAACTTGGGGACTTCGTCGGTCGCCGCGGGGACACCAAGCAGATCCGAGGCCACAACCTTGGCCTGTTCGTTCGCGTTCTGAACTGATTCCAAGCGCATTCGTCGGTCTGGGGCGTACGGATTGAGCTGACTGGTGCAGTCCCCGATTGCGGAGATGGCGGATAGGCTAGTCCGGCACAGCTCGTCCACCTCAATACCGTTGCTGCAGACTGCCCCGGCCGCTGCTAGGACGTCAGTGTTGGGGACGAGACCGACTCCGACGATGACGACGTCGGCGGGAACCACGCTGTCAGCAAGGACCACCGACGCCACGCGTCCGTCCCGCTCGGTGAACTCCTGCACGGTTGCGTTCAGCCGGATGTCCACACCAGCCTTCCGATGCACCCGCTGGAAGTACTCAGAAATCTCTGCGGAGGTCACGCGTTCCAGCACACGGCCGGCGGCTTCGATGACCGTCACGTCATGCCCCAGGCCGCGGCAAGCGGCGGCTGTCTCAAGACCTATGTAGCCACCACCGACGAACACCACCTTGGAGGCTCGCCGAAGCTCTTCCTTGAGTGCGATTACGTGGTCCAATGTGCGGACGACGTGCACCCCCGGGAGCCCGCTTCCAGGGATTGCGAGGGAACGGGCGCTGCCGCCAGCCGCCCAGACGAGGCGACCGTACGAGAGCTCCCGGCCGGTGGCGGTGAGGACTTTCCGTTCACTTGGCAACACCTTGATGACGTCGGTCCCCAATACGAGTTCTACTGGCGAGCTGGCCCAATACTCTGCGGTCCTCAGGGGTAGGGACTCCAAGGACTCTGCGCCGAAAAGGAACCCTTTGGACAACGGAGGCCGCTTGTACGGCAGGGTAGTTTCGGCGCTAACCAGTGCGACGGACCCTTGGTAGCCGCCCTTCATTAAGTAAGCGGCCAGGTTGACCCCTCCGTGGCCGGCCCCCACGATCACAACATCGTAGTGTTTATTCACGCTTCGGTCCTTTGCTGAACTGTTGGGAATCACCTGAGTGTCTCTAGTCGATAAGGAACCGTTACGGAGAGGCCGTCGAGCTTCGGGTCCACCTGAATTTGGCAGCCGAGCCTGCTGTTCGCGCCGACGGTGCCGACGACGAGGACTTCGATCAGCTCGGCCTCGTCATCGCTAGGTGCTGGCACGCGGTCGATCCACTCTGGGACGACACGGACGTGGCATGTGCCACAGGCCATCTCACCGCCGCATTCACCCTCTATGCCCGGAATATCATGGTTCACAGCCACCGTCATCAGTGAGTCTCCCGCCGAGGCCTCGACGGTCCTTTCAGCTCCGCTCTCACCGACGAAGATTATTCTCGGCGTCATTGTGGCCCTCCCATAGCTTCGTGAGTGGATGGCAGGTCGCCGGCAGGATCCGCGTGGCGCACCACGGAAATGGCCAGGTTTGGGCATTCCGCTGCGGCCCTCTCCGCTTGCTCTTCCGTCAGGCCCATAGGGTCCGTGACTTCAGCAATACCTTCATTGTTCAGCTTGAACGACTCCGGGACGAGGAAGGTGCAGCGCTGCGCCCCCATGCACAGGCCGGGGTCTATCTCTGTGAAGAACACCGTCATGAAACTATCTCCTCGGTGCGAGTTAGTGTTGTGGCAAAGTTTGGTAGGCGTCCACACCCGCTCTAGGAAGCACACTTGTCGGGTCCCAACGCACCGGAACGTACTCGTATCCATGGATGATCATGAGTTTGTTCCGCCGGGGCTCATCCTCGGGATCAAGTTCCAGCGTGGGGATCCGCGCGAACAGCGAAGAGAACGCCAGGTTCATCTCCTGGCGGGCCAGCGAGTTGCCAAGGCAGGAGTGGGGACCTTTCCCGAACGACGTATGCTTTTGCAGCTCCGTGCGCTCCCGGTCAATCCGGAATGTTCGGGGGTCGCTGAAGACGTCATCATCCATGTTGGCCGAGGCGAAAACGACACGAACTTTCGCTCCTTTGTCCAGAGCCGTACCGCCGATCTCCGTCTCGCTGGCCGTAGTGCGAAAGAGCCCCTCGACCGGAGCCATGTACCGTAGGATTTCTTCGACGGCGGTCTTCATTAGCTCCGGCCGCTCTTCCAGCTTGCGACGTTCACCTGGGTTGGCGCATAACAGGTAGACGCCGTTTGTAATCGCGGTGGCAGTCGACTCGAAGCCTGCGGTGATCAGCTGGGCCAGAGCGTTTACCACTTCCTCTTGGCTGAAGTACGAGCCGTTCTCGTCAGGGGTGGTGAGCAACATTGTTAGGGCGTCTGTAAGTTCCTCCCCCCGTTCGACCGCCGCAATCCGTTCTGGACCAATTTCCGCCACGAACTGGCCGATTTCGGCTATGGCTTTCGTCCCGTGCTCAACGGCCGCATCATCGCCGCCCCAGATGGATAGGATGGCGAACGCCCAACGCTGCAGATCCTCCGCCCTCTCTGTGGGTAGCCCTAGCAAGTAAGTGATCATTCCGCTGGTCAGCGGAAGCGCAAAGTCGTGCATTACGTCCATGCGGCCCTGGTCCGCAAACCCATCGATTAGTTCGTCGATGCGGTTCTGCAGCATGGGGGTAAGAGGCGCGATGGCCCGGGGTGACAGCGCAGGTTGAGCGATGCGGCGAGAGCGTTTGTGCGCCTCCCCATCAGCCCAGACTAGTGTTGCCCCGCCTTCCGGAGGGCGCATGCGTTCAGGGCCCGAGCCCTCAATGTTGAGGAACATCTCCGGATTCTGCAGGGCGTCCTCTACGTCCCGGTAGCGCAGCAGGGAAAACATTTCGTCGACCCGGCCGGACACAAACGGGTTGTCGTTGAAACTCTTGATTTGGTCATCTGAAAACTTGTGGTGGTGCACCGGGCACTTGCCGCGCAACTGCTCAAAATGATCCTCCACTTTTGGCTTCACCGCCGGGGAGCATGGGTCATAGGTCTGGGAATCGTATTCGTCTGCGGACGCTGTAAAGCTCATAGTGATTACCTCCGAGGTTGTAGAGGGAGATTAGGAGTTCGGTCAGGAGGTCAGGCCGTCGGGACGCATAGAAGTAGTCCGCCTCCCAAACGGTCGCCTTCGGAGAATGCTCGCGGACTAGTCGAAGCCTGCGGGCCTTCGCCGCCCTCCAATGTTATAACGATAGTAACAATAGAAGTGATTGGAATCACCCTAGAGAAGGTCAGGTCGAGAGTCAAGGCTGCGCGTTGACTCAGGGGAGGGACCGCGGGGCCGCATACGTTGCTTCATCTAAGAAGGGTCCGGGAAGAACCGGTCGCGGACGCTCATAATCCACGGAATGACGGGGCACTGAGCGGAGCGCTTCGGTTGTCACCATGGCTGCCGTCGAACGGTTCGAGCCACGAACGTCATCGCCGGCGACTCGACCGCTCAGATAGAGGTCCGTGCGGGCGATATGGACGTGTGGCGGGACCTCAAGCGTCGCGTCCTCGCGTGCTTCGAAGGCGGCCATCGCCACCGACTACACGTGGACGCACCGGCAGACCGAACACCCCTACGCCCCCATCGGCACCCACTCCGGGCTGGGCGAGCCATGGGACGCCAACATGGAATCCGTTGACCGGCCCGTGGACACTGCGCCCATTTTCGGCGGCGGGTCCTCGGGCATGGGCAACGTCTCCCAGGTGGTCCGCCTTACGGGTCATTGAGCAAGGACATCATCGCTCGCCACGCAAGCCAGGGCTGGGGGAGGGGAATCATCAGGCGGCTTGCCGCCGATCTTGCGGTTCCTTTCCCGGCATGAAGGGGTTGATGAGGAGTTTTGTTATGGCGCCCATGCTTTGTGACATCAAATTAAACAAGAAGAGGGGCGAATAGAATGCGCGCCTTTGGTAGCAGTCACAGCTGTGGGCGCCAGCGTCATGGCAACATCGTGAGGATAGAATTTACAACGGCGGGCGCCTGCCGAACCTCCCCGGGAGATTTCCATCCTCAGCGTGGCGGACGCCGTGGTCGTACATAAATAGCGCTTAATGCTGCGGCTGTCTAAACGTGGCCAGAGAACCATCGACTGTTAGTTCGCCAGAAGGGAAGCGCTGCGTTTGCGAGGGGGGAGGCGGTGGCTCCCACGGATAACGGGAGTAGACCTCGTATCCCTCGACTCTCTCCACCATCTGGCGCGGAAACGCTCCACCTGCTGAGATCCGAAGTATGGACTGTTTGGCATAACGTCTTCAACCGTTCCTGTTCGAACGATTTCACCGTAACGTCGTACTTCCACACGTTGTCCTGGCGTGCGCTGCAAGTGAAGATTCACAAATTTCTTTCGTTTCGACATAGCAAAAAGTACTGAGACTGAAGCGGTGAGGCGCTGAGAACGTTGCGATAGTTGATGGTCCGGATGACCATCGAGCGCCCCACCGCGGCTAATGGGGGCCGGCAACAGACCGGCTACAGGGATCGCTGCTCTACGCCGTTGTAGGCGCTCAGAGGGCGGATCAGGGAGTTGGATGCCGATTGTTCCATGATGTGGGCGGTCCAGCCGGTGATGCGGCTGGCGACGAAGATCGGCGTAAAAGTGGGAGTGTCGAAGCCCATGAGGTGGTACGTGGGCCCGGCGGGGTAGTCGAGGTTGGGTTTGATGGCCTTGGTCTCGCCCATGGCTTTTTCAAACCCTTGGTAGAGGCCCAGGAGTTCCGGCCGACCGTAGTGGGCGATCATCTTGTCCAGGGCTGCCTTCATCGTGGGTACCCGGGAGTCGCCGTGCTTGTAGACGCGGTGACCAAAGCCCATGATCTTCTTCTTCTGGGCAAGGGCATCTTCGATCCAGACCTTTGCCCGGCCGGCTGCCTCCTCGAGGGATTCCTCAGGTCGGATGCCGATCTCATTGAAGGTGTGCATGACGGCTTCATTGGCACCGCCGTGCAAGGGCCCCTTGAGCGCTCCTATGGCGGCCGTCACCGCTGAATGAAGATCGGACAAGGTTGACGTCACCACTCGAGCCGTGAAGGTGGAGGCGTTGAACGAGTGCTCCGCGTAGAGGATCATCGAGACGTTGAATGCCTCGATGACCTCGTGCAGGGCTTCCTCGCCGAAGGTCATCCAGAGGAAGTTGGCTGAATAGCCCAGGTCCTCGCGGGGTTCTATGAGGTCCTGGCCGCGCCGGCGGCGCTGGTCGTACGCCACCACTGCCGGCATGGCGGCCCACAGGTCGATGGCCTTGTTCATGTTGGCCTCTTGCGACGAGTCCTCCGCCAGCTCGTGGCGTGCTCCGAGCACCGAGGCCGCTGTCCGGCAGATATCCATGGGGTGGGCGTCTGTGGGCAATGCGTCGATGATGGCCTTGAGCGCAGGATCGAGTGCACGGCCGGCCTGTTCCCGCGCCGTGAACTCCGCCAGCTGGTCCGGGGTGGGCAGTTCCCCGTTCCAGAGCAGGTAGGCGACCTCTTCGAAGCTGCAGCGGGCGGCCAGCTCCTGGACGGGGTAGCCGCGGTACAGCAGCGAGTTAGTTTCTGCGTTGACCTTTGAGACGGCGGTGTAGTCCACCACGACGCCTGCAAGGCCCTTTTTAATCTCTGTGTCAGTCATGCTGAACTCCTTCGTTGCAGCCCTTACTAGCGGGTGTGGGGGATCTGGAAGTTAAAGATGCCGGAATCAAATTTGTTGTACGACTCGTAGTCCACGAGGTCATAGAGACGGGCCCTGGTGAGCATCTCAGGAACCCGTACTTCTTGGGTTCCCAGACTCTTTAGCGTGTCCAAGACTCGTTCAGCTGCCCCCATGGCGCTGCGGAGCAGGGTGACCGGGTAGATGACCATGTTGATGCCCACGGCCTGCAGCTCTCTCGTCGAGAAGAGGTCGCTTTTGCCGAATTCGGTCATGTTGGCCAGGATGGGCACCGTGACAGCGTCGCGGATGGCCTGGAATTCGGCGAGGTCCTTCATGGCTTCGGGGAAGATGGCGTCCGCGCCCGCGTCCACCAGGGCTTTGGCGCGATCCTTGGCCGCTTGAAGTCCGTCCGTTGCGCGGATGTCGGTGCGGGCCATGATGAGGAAGTTCGGGTCGCGGCGGGCGTCGGCGGCGGCGCGGATGCGCTTGGTGGCGGTCTCCAGGTCCACCACGTTCTTGCCGTCCAGGTGGCCGCAGCGCTTGGGGTTGAACTGGTCCTCGATGTGCAGCCCGGCGAGGCCTGCGTTCTCAATTTCCTGGACGGTACGGGCCACGTTCATGGGCTCGCCGAAACCGGTATCGGCGTCCACGATGGCCGGCAGGTCCGTCATCCGGGCGATCTGCCCGGCCCGGGTAGCCACCTCGGTCAGGGTGGTCAGGCCGATATCGGGCAGGCCAAGGTCGTTGGCCAGGACGGCGCCCGAGATATAGACCCCCGCGAAGCCCTTCTCCTGGATGAGCCGGGCCGAGAGCGGGTTGAACGCGCCAGGGAACTGCGCAATGGTCCCCGACGCCAGTAGCTCGCGGAACCGGACCCGCTTCTGCTCAGGAGTGACTTTGGAGTACAGCATCTAGAACAGCCCCTTCGGTGCAGCGTCCACGTTAATGACACCAGGGGCGGCGGTAATGTTCAGCTGGTCCAGCTCGCCTGCCGCGAGTTCGGGCAGGCGTTCGACGGCGACGAGGAACCGCTCGATCTCTGCCTCCTCGACAAGCCCTGCGGCGAGGGTGCGGAACTTGTGGACGTACTGCTCCCGCGCGAACGGCCGGGCACCGAGCGGGTGGGCGTCCGCGACGGCGATCTCATCGGTGATGACTGTCCCGTCAGCGAGGGTGATCTCCACCGAGCCGCCGAACGCCTTTTCGTTGATGTCCAGGGAGTGGTAGCGGCGGGTCCACTCCGGGTCCTCCTCGGTGGACACCTTCTGCCACAGCTCCACAGTGTCCGGCCTTGCTGCCCGGGTGGGAGAGTAGGAGTCCACGTGGTGCCAGGCCCCGTCCTGCAGAGCAACCGTGAAGATGTACGGGATCGAGTGATCCAGTGTCTCCCTCGAAGCGGTGGGGGAGTACTTCTGCGGATCGTTGGCGCCGGAGCCGATGACATAGTGGGTGTGGTGGCTGGTCCTGATCAGCACGGACTTTACGTTGGCCGGGTCGGTGGCTTCGGGGTGTTCGCGGTTGAGCTTCCGGGCGAGGTCGATCCATGCCTGCGCCTGGTACTCGGCGGAGTGTTCCTTCGTGTACGTGTCCAGGATGGCGCGCTTGGCTTCGCCGGGCAGGGGAAGCGGCACCTCGTAGGAGGCGTCCGGTCCGTCCAGCAGCCAGGCGATCACTCCGTCTTCGCCTTCGTAGATCGGGACGGGGGAGGTTTGGCCGCGCATGGACCGGTCGACTGCTTCGACGGCCATCTTTCCGGCGAAGGCCGGGGCGTGGGCCTTCCAAGTGGAGATCTCGCCCTTGCGCGACTGACGCGTGGCGGTGGTGGTGTGCAGGGCTTGGCCGACGGACTGGAAGATCGTCTCGACGTCCAGGCCCAGCAGGGTGCCGATCCCGGCAGCTGCGGAGGGGCCAAGGTGCGCGACATGGTCGATCTTGTGCTTGTGCAGGCAGATCGCTTTCACCAGGTTCACCTGGATCTCATACCCGGTCGCGATGCCGCGAACCAGATCCCGGCCGCTTGCACCTGTGTGCTGGGCGACTGCCAGGATCGGGGGGATGTTGTCCCCGGGGTGGGAGTACTCCGCGGCGAGGAAGGTGTCGTGGTAATCCAGTTCACGCACCGCCACACCGTTGGCCCATGCCGCCCATTCCGGCGAGACGCGGTCATCAATGCCGAAGACCTTGGCGCCCTGACCGCCTGTACTCGGAGCATGGGTCAATGCCTGGGTCCGTGCCGCGACAATGGGTGCACGGTTCAGAGAGGCGATTGCCACGGACGCGTTATCGATGACGCGGTTGATCACCATCTCCGTCACCTCGGCACTGACGTCAACGGGGTCGGCAGCAACCTGGGCGATCTTGTGCGCCAGCTGGTCCTCGCGGGCCAGGTTTTCCTCGCTCTTATAAACGCGGACGTTATGTTCCTTAACCATGGGTCTCCTAATTATCGGGGTGTGTGGGTGGCCTTGAAATGAGAAAGACTGCGGTGCAGATGAAGAGTGGTGGCCGCTTGCGCCAGGCGCGAGTTTCCGATGGCGATGGCCTCGGCAATGGCAGCGTGTTCCGCCGCTGCGGCTGTGAGCCGGGCGGCATCGTCGGCGGCCAACCGCCGGACCCGGACAAGATGCACCCGCAAGCTCCGCATGGCCTGTTCAAGGTAGGAGTTGGAGATAGCGGTATCGATGGCCTCATCGAGCCGCGCAACAAGCCCGTAGTAATCGTGGCGCCCAGGATCGGCACCGCTGATCAGCCCAGGCGCCGCCAACAGATGTTCGTGCAGCGCCCAAAAAACTGCTGAGTCGCCCCGCTCGGCAGCCAGCGCTGCCGCCTTCCCCTCGAGTGTCTCGCGGAGCTCGAACAGTTCATCGACATCCTCAAGTGAGATATCAGTGACGACGACGCCGCGACCCCCGGCAGACCGCGTCAGTCCTTCGGCGCCCAATCTGCCAAGCGCCTCCCGCAGCGGAGTTCGGGACACACCAAGCCGCTCAGATTGTTCGACTTCGGCCAAAAACGTCCCCGGCAGGAGACGCCACTCCAGAATCTCTTCACGGAGGGTTTGGTAAGCCCGTTCACTAGCGCGCACACACCAAATGTATACACAGACAAAGACTTAGGCAAGAAATAGGCTGAAAACGCCACCGGTGTATACACGTTGCCCGGACTGCAGCATTCCGGAATCTGGGCGGAACGCCACGAACACCAGCGGGAAGGAAACGGCACGGCTCGCCCGTGCCTTCAGCGAGCCCAGGACCGCCAGGTGGTGGCCGGCATGAACTTTGGCCTGGAGAATACCGATCACCCCGTCAACGGGTTCCGGCTGGACCGAACCCCGTTCATCAGGCGTGACCTGGATCAGGTCCTAGCCGTTCGGCCGCGGAATACTATCCCGACAATGACGAGAAGTTTGTCCTGGACCTCCTGTAGGAACACGAAGTTTTGGTATCCCACGGCACGGCCTTCAACTGGCCCACGCCGGACCACTTCCGCTTCGTGAGCCTCCCTTCCGTCCTGGACATCGAGGAAGCCGTCGAGCGGATCGCAACGTTCCTGGCCGGCTACCGCAGCCACCAGGGCGCCTCACCGGCAGCTACATCTCAGGCGCCACGCCAAGGCGGACCGGAAAACAACGCCAGGTCGCTGTATCTACGGGTAGCTAACGGCACGAAGCCCAAGGCGCAGTATTACCACTGAGCTTGCACGAGCAGGCCAACAACTTCAACCGGAGTGGCGCCGGCTGTAGCCAGTAATGAAACAAGTCGCGTGATTTCCAGGGACGCCCACTGCTGCCAACCCTTTCGAATCTTTCACCGTCGTTCTACTCAAAGGCGACTTGAGCTTTCGCCAACTTGCGGCCGAGCGGCAAAAGAACTCTTGGTGCCGTCCAGAGCCGACGACATCATCCGCTGAGCTTGTCAGGTGCGGAAACATGAGTTTTCGCCGTGGAACGGGAATTCTTGCAGCTGCTTCTACTCCCGTGCTTTAAGGGCCGATAGCGGATATTCCGTCAACCTGCTTCGGCCGGGCAAACCCGTGCTTGCTGATCACGCGGCCGTAACTGGCGGCGAGTCTGATCCGTCCATGGTTGGGGTCAATTCAGGTTATCCACGGCTGGAGGTAGGAACCGTTAGGGTAGCTCCCTGGCAGCGGTAGCGGTGGACCTATGAGAATTGTCCCCGGCTGTGGGCGGGGGACCGGACCTCTCGTTCAAACGTAGGTCAGTATCGATTGTTCCAAGGACCAGGCAAGGATCCGAGTGTCAGCTTTGGGTGTGGCCCAACTCGACGAACCTCCGCCGCATGAGGCCAGGTGCTCCGGACCCGAGGAGTCCCGTTCCACAAGGGGCCGTGATCGCCAAAACTTTGAACTGGCCAGCCCGAAGCGCTGTTCAGAAGGTACGAATGGTTCCAAATTGAATACGCACGCCTACCAGTAAGCTAAGGTCGGGAACGGCTAGATCGGGCACTCAGGCGTCGTCGAGGCAATGACTTATTCCTACGAGGCCGTGTAGGGGTCTGCGATGCCGATGTACTGGGTGTAGAGGTATTCCTGATGCCTTCGAGGCCGCCCTCACGGCCCAGGCCTGACTGCTTGACCCCAACGGCCTTCAGTCACGCTACGGCCGCGGCGGCTACACCTGGCTAAGACGTTATCGGCGTTTCCTCACTGACGTTAGTTGCTAATAGACTGAGAGCATTCCGCGGCCGGGCTGTCACTGAGTTGCGAGGTCTTTCGGCTGCAAAAACAGCATTCGCCGCCGTCCTGCGAACGTCGTTTTCGATGCAACGCTTATCTTGCTGCCGTGCATGCGTCGACCTCGGCCTGAACGATTGCGCCGTAATGGGCGACTAGTTCGTCAAAATTCCAGTCGCCAAACATGCCCAAGGTTCGGACGCTCTCACCGAGTCCGATCATCAAGGCAGTCACGGTTGCGGCGAAGCGGCGATCGGCTGAGCCGTCGCCGATGAGATGTGCAATGGCGGCGAGGTACCGTTCGCAGGTCTCTGCGCGGGCAGCCTCGGGGTCCGGGGAGTCGAGCACCGCGAAAGGAATGTTGGCCCAGGGCTCCTGCATGCCGCGTTCGCGGCGGATGAGCACGCGGAACACCAGGGCCCTGCCGAGCTCTGACGGCGGGACGTCCAGTTCGGCGAGCAGTGACTCGTCCGGTTGCACCGCGGCAAAGAGTTTTTCCTTTGAAAGAAACAGTTTCATGACCAGTGCCGCCGAAACGCCGGCCTCGGCGGCAATGTCACGCACTGTGACGGCGCGATATCCGCGTTCCCCGAAAAGGTGTGATGCGGAGCGGAGGATCGCGTCGCGGCTCGGGCCGCTCACGCTCCCACCGGCTCTTCGGAACTTTGCTCCACAGCTGGCGCGGCGAAGTCTAGGGTGACCGAACGGTTGTCCACCGCGAGCTTCTGCGCCATTGCCTGCTCCGTCACCGGAGTAAGCATGCTCACCACGTAGCGGCCCGCGGGGGGCAGCGGAAAGGCATACACGCCCTCTTCGTCCGTCCGGGTGGTGGCAATATAACCACCGCCGGCCTCGAGCAGGGTCACCACCGCCCCGGCGATCTCGTGACCGCCCGCGCTGGCTGTCCCGCTGATCATCAGCCGGTCCCGGAGCTGGAAGTTATGCTCCAGGGTGCGGCCGTCGAATTCGAAGACCTCGGCCATCGGCGTCCAACCGGCCGTGTTGGCCACCATGAGGTACTTCCCAGCGCCAGGCAGGGCTACGGAATAGTTTCCCTCTGCATCCACGCGGCTCCAGTCCACCGGCTCACCACCAGTGTGAAGGACCGTAACCACGGCGGGGGTGAGGGGCCTCCTGTCGGGGGCCAGGACACGTCCTCGGACGACGAGCTCACCAGCAGCGACAACGGGGGCGGGCGGCCGCTGGGCGGCAGCAGCACGTGGGATAAAGACCGCCGCCAGGATGGATGCTGCCGAAGCAAGGGCCGCCACCCAGAACACGTCCTTGAACGCGTCGAAGGCCGGCAAGCGCTCAGCCCCGATCGTCATGGTGACAGAGGTGAGAACGGCGGCAACTGCAGCGCTGGACGTCGAGGTACCGATGGACCGGACCAGGCTGTTCAACCCGTTCGCGGAGGCAGTTTCCGTGATGGGCACCGCACCCATGATCAGCGTCGGCATAGAGGCGTATGCGATAGCCGTGCCCACACTCACCACCGTTGAACCGATGATCACCCAGGCTATGGAATCGTAGAGGAAGACGCGGCCCACATAGCCCACAATCATGACAACTGCCCCGGCCATCAGCGCTGTCTTCCCGCCGAAGACCCGGATTATCCGTCCCGAGATGGGTGCGAACAACACCATCGCAAGACCGGACGGGACCATACACAGGCCGGCGCTGATTACACTCAACTCGAAACCGTACCCGGTGGAGGCTGGCAGCTGCAGCTGCTGGGTTGTGAGGAGCATGTTGGCGAACATGGCGAAGCCGATGAGCAGCGACGCCACGTTGGTCATCAACACCGGGCGGCGCACTGAGGTCCGCAGGTCAACCATCGGCTGGGTGACCCTAAGCTCATAGGGCACCCATACGGAAAGAAGTATGGCGGCTGTGAGGAACAGCAGCAGAACAGGCTCCGAGCCCCAGCCCCAGGAACCGCCCTTTGATATGGCCAACAACAAGGCGGCCAAAGCCGCTGACAACACCAACGCGCCCGCAAAGTCGAAGCGGCCAGGCGTACGGACCCTGGATTCAGGGACCACCAGCACCACGGCAACGAGCAGCAAGGTGCCAGCGGCAGCGGCCACCCAGAATATCGATGCCCACCCCAGACTCTGATACAGGACTCCGGCAAGGGGCAGGCCCATGGCACTGCCGATTCCCAGGGTTGCGCTCATCAACGCGACCGCCGTACCCATCTTCTCCTTCGGCAGCTCATCGCGCATGATGCTGATGCCCACCGGAATCAGGGCAGAGGCGAAGCCTTGGAGCGTCCGGCCGATGATCAGCCACACAAACGAGCCGCCTACGGCCGCCACCACCGAACCTGCCACCATGATGGCGAGGCAGGCCACCATCATCTTGCGTTTGCCGTACATGTCCGCGCTACGCGAGACGATCGGAGTTGCCACGGCGCTGGCAAGCAAGGTGGATGTGACCAGCCAGGAAGCGTCGTCGGCACTTACGCCCAGAATTCCGGGGAAATCCGGAAGGAGCGGAATCACCAACGTTTGCATCAGCGCAACGACGGTGCCACTGAGGGCCAGGACTGCGGTGATGGCAGAGGAGGATGGGTGTCTCGGTGTCAAGGCGCTGGAGCGCGGCATCTTTCGCTTTCGGCTGTGGCAGGTTCTACCGTCGGAGGAGTGAACGCTCGTTCACCCCTCCACCAGAAAATCACGATCCACCCTCAGGAACAAGACTTTTCTGCTGGCCGGTATGTCACGGCTTTCAACCGCCCCATGCCCAAATCGCTAGTTTGGGGAGTGCTACGGACCCTCACTCGTACGGGCAGTGAAATTTAAGGGGAGCTCAAAAAAACATATAAATTCGGGAAGCGAGCTCGTCGCGCGCGCCGACTTGAATAGGGGCCACTCAGCCGCCGATCAGCGCGCTTCTCCCACGAATTCCGCAGATTCCCAACGCCATAACGGACGTATCGCCAGCTCTCGTCCGCGGGGCGTCACGCCGTCTTCCGCGAGTAGGGCAGCGAGGCCTGAAAGAAGACGCGCACTCCGCACGGGTTCACGACGGATGGCTGCCCAGCGCCGTCGGCCCCTTGACCTTGCTTTCCTAGACAAAATTCCCCCCGTGAGCAGCTCGCTTCGAAAACGGTTTGAGTCTCCGGATTTAGAGGTGAAAAGGCCAAGCTCAACGCCAAGCACGGTTCCTTTCGGGCATTCCCCCGTCGATTTTGGACTGCCATAATGCCCCTTCCGTCAACCTCCGGGAGTGGCGGCTGAGCAGGGGAGCGGTGACTAGTCTTCCTTCGCTTCTTCAACTGTCCGTTCTCATCTAACTTGACGCAGTACCAGGTCTCTGACCTGCGGTGCAACAACTGAAGTGACACGCCTGAGTCGCCCAACATCAACCCCGGCTTCCTTGGCCAGCCAGACTCGCGGAGGTCTGCGTCGTTGCTCTGACCGACAGATGTAATGAACAATCGATGAGGATGCGTCAGATGTAGTGACACTCGGCAAGTTGATGGAAGCGGACAAACAGCCCCTTTTGCAGGCCCTCCCCGCTCATTTTGAAACGCCGATAATGGAGATTCTGTAAAGCTGGCAACTTAGCGCAGAATTGAGCCCCTTCCTAGGGGTGGTCGGGCAACCAGTCCTGAAGACAACCCGATGCGAGAGTCGCAGAGATGCGAGCCCTTCGCTGCTATTCAGGCTCGACATCAACTCCTGCGCGAGATGCATTGGCAACCAAAAAATGAAAGAACGCGTACCTAAATTCGGCTTGCTCATCATCGGTCTGGCAGGCGGGAGAAGGCTTGTATAGACGACGGATGTGAGGTCGAGGATTGCATCCCCATGAGAGCATCCCAACTATGGATACAGACGAACTCGCTTTGGCGGTTTCAGCCCTTGGCTTGGTTGTGGCTTTTGTGGCGTTGCTAGTGGCCATTCTGGACTGGCATCAGGTGGGTCGAGAGGAACCTTGGAATCTGACAAAGGTCCAGGACGACATATGGGTTCTAGAACGAGTACATCGTTCGCCCGTCGTAATCACACACCTGATGAACTTTCATGGCAGTGAGGTTAAGGTTCTCAACGATGCAGGAATGCCTGCCGCTCATTTCCGCCGGGGCCGGAAGGAAGTCCTGCAAATCCGGCCAACACCGGGCACAAATCTTACTGTCTTTTCGAAGCCTTACCCGCTGCGCCTGAGAGTTTGGGATCGGCTTTGTCGGATACCTGGGTTTAACAGGGTGCGAGTGGATCGCTTCGCCCATACACGCCTGGACGTATCCGAGGCGATGAAGGGTTCGCAGTGGAACACGCCGATCTACTAGGACTCTAGGTAGATCCGTCGCATAGGTCCCTGGCGACATCAGGCGCAGATATGGGTCCGCCCATTGGGACGACGCCAAGGGAAGTTTTTGGCTGCTACTTGTCCTCTATATTGAGCTGCACTTGCAGCGTCTTAAGGCACTCGGTTGCGGGCCCGTGACCCAACTCGGAGGCCTGTCCAAGCAGCCTAAGTGCTTCGGGGTAGTCCCCACGTTCGGCTGCAACTATGCCGAGCTTGGTGATCGCATGAGGCTCCTCCAAGCTCGCTGCCTGCTCGAATAACTCCGTCGCCTCATTAGGTTTCCCCTTGTCTTCAAGGTCTTGGGCTAGTAGGAATATCGCCAACGGCAGGCCTAGATGTACTGCCCAGGCAGGTTGGTTAATCGGCTGATGGGCGGGTGGCCTCCGATTGCGGTGTGGGGTCTGTGGTGATTGTAGTGGTGTAGCCATGCCGG
>NZ_JBNHGX010000008.1:0-224604 GCF_059091705.1 Arthrobacter sp. Ha26 | reverse complement strand
AATCGGTATGGGCGAGGCTCACCAGGTTTGCTCCTGTGCAAGGGGGTCGCCCAAGGGAAGGCGGCGCGGACGGGGAACTACGCACAAGGCGGGCCGGGGGCGGGGGGGGGGGCCCCCCCCCCCCCACGTCCGGGGATCAGGCCTGGGCGTCCCGGATGGCGCGGTTCACGGCGGAAATGACGGCCTTCAGGGAAGACATGCTGGTGTTGGCGTCGATGCCGACGCCCCACAGCACGCGCTCCCCCACCGCGCATTCCACGTACGCGGCAGCCATCGCGTTACCGCCTTCGGAGAGGGCGTGCTCGCTGTAGTCCAGGACGCGGACGTCCACGCCATCCTCGCGGAGAATGCTAAGCAGGGCTGCGATAGGGCCGTTGCCGGTGCCGGTGCGCTGGACCTGCACGCCGTCCACGGTGAGTGAGGCGTGAAGTGTCATGCCGCCGTCGGCATCTGTTGCCGTCTTGACCCCGCCCAGGGAGTAACGCCCCCACTGCCCGTCAGCCTTGCCGGAGGGCAGGTATTCGTCCTGGAAGATCTGCCAGAGCTGGGCGCCGCTGACTTCGCCGCCCACGGTGTCCGTACGGCGCTGGATAACCCCGGAGAATTCGATCTGCGCACGGCGCGGCAGGTCCAGGCTGTGCTCGTTCTTGAGCAGGTAGGCCACGCCGCCCTTGCCGGACTGGGAGTTGACCCTGATGACCGCTTCATAACTGCGGCCCAGGTCCTTGGGGTCGACCGGCAGGTACGGTACCTGCCAGGTGAAGTCGGAAACGTCCTTGCCGGCAGCGGCGGCGTCCCGCTCCAAGGCCTCGAAACCCTTCTTGATGGCGTCCTGGTGGGATCCGGAGAACGCCGTGAAGACGAGGTCGCCGCCGTAGGGGGAACGCTCCGGGACGGGCAGCTGGTTGCAGTACTCCACCGTCCGGCGGACGTCGTCAATGTTGGAGAAGTCGATCATGGGATCGATGCCTTGGACGAAAAGGTTCAGGCCCAGGGTGACCAGGTCCACGTTGCCGGTCCGCTCGCCGTTGCCGAACAGGCAGCCTTCGATACGGTCTGCTCCCGCCATGTAACCCAGCTCGGCAGCGGCAACGCCCGTGCCGCGGTCGTTGTGCGGGTGCAGGGAGAGGATGATGCCCTCCCGCGGGTGCAGGTGGCGGCTCATCCACTCGATGGAATCCGCGTACACGTTGGGAGTGGCCATTTCCACGGTGGCGGGCAGGTTGATGATCACCTGGCGGTCAGCGGAGGCTTCAAAAACGTCCGCGACGGCGTTGCAGACGCGCGCGGCGTACTCCAGCTCGGTGCCGGTGAAGGATTCCGGGGAGTATTCGTAGGTCACATGTGTGTCCGCGAGGGTCTCTTCGTACTTCTTGCACAAGCGGGCACCCTGGAGGGCAATATCCAGGATTCCGTCCTCATCCTGGTTGAACACCACCCGGCGCTGGAGGACTGAGGTGGAGTTGTAGAGGTGCACGATGGCCTGCTTGGCGCCCACCAGCGACTCGTAGGTCCGTTCGATCAGGTGCTCACGGGCCTGGGTGAGGACCTGGATGGTGACGTCGTCCGGGATGTGGTTGCCCTCGATCAGCTGGCGGACAAAGTCGAAGTCCGTCTGGGAAGCGGAAGGGAAGCCAACTTCGATCTCCTTGTAGCCCATACGGACCAGCAGGTCGAACATCTTCATCTTGCGCGCCGGGCTCATGGGATCGATCAGGGCCTGGTTGCCGTCACGCAGGTCCACTGCGCACCAGCGCGGCGCCTTGGTGATGATCTTGTCCGGCCAGGTGCGGTCCGCCAGCTCAACCTTGATCAGGTCCTGGAACGGCGTGTAGCGGTGGGCGGGCATTCCGGAGGGCTTCTGTGCGTTTCGCATTACTATCGGGGCCTTTTCTATGGTTCTTCTTTGAAAGGGTGGCCGGGCAACACAAACTCCGCAGCGAGGATGGGCCTTGCGCTAGATCGCGTCTGAGGCCTCGCCGCGGCAGCTAAGAAGAAGAAGCTCTGCACGCACCTTTTGAGGGTAGCACGGGTGCGTAAGATGAAAGGGCACTACCGTCCGCTACGTCCACCATGCAGACGCCGCCCGGTATTCCGCCGCCGCGGCTCTCCATCAAAAGGAGCTTCCGTGCCCATTTCGGGGATCGACCTGTCCACCTTTGATAACGCCGTCCGGCCGCAGGATGACCTCTACCAGCACGTGAACGGGGCGTGGCTGAAGGCCACCGAGATTCCCGACGACCGGCCCCTTGAAGGCACCTTCACGGCGCTGCGCGACGGGTCCGAAATCGCCGTCCGCGACATCATCGAGGAAGCCGCAGCCAAGGGCCCGGAAGCCAGCGGCATTGAACGGAAGGTGGGCGGGCTGTACACCAGCTTCATGGACGAAGCAACGGTCGAAGCCAAGGGCATGGAACCGATCCGCCAGCGCCTCGCTGACGTTTTTGCCACCACGTCTGTGGCCGGCCTCGTCTCCCTGGCAGGCCGGCTGTTCCGGGCCGATGTCGGCGGGCTTTTCTACATCTACCCCGCACCGGATGCAGGGAATCCGGACCGGGTCCTCCTGTACACAGGACAAGGCGGCCTCGGTCTGCCTGACGAGTCTTACTACCGGGAAGAAAAGTTCGCGCCGATGGTCGCCGCGTACGAAGCCCATGTCCAGACCCTGCTCGAACTGGCCGGCGTTGCGGACGCCGGTGCCGCCGCCGGGCGCGTAGTGGCGCTGGAAACCAAACTGGCGGCCAACCACTGGGACAACGTCACACTGCGGGATCCGCAAAAGACCTACAACCTTAAGACCGCTGAAGAGGCATCGGCCATGTTCCCGCTGCTCTCCACATGGTTCGAAGCCGCCGGTATCGACGAGGCAAAACGGCAGGAGATCGTGGTGAGCACCCCGCCGTTCTTCGACGGCGCCGCGGCGCTCCTGGATTCCGAGCCCTTGGCCCACTGGCAGGAATGGCTCGCCATGCGGGTGATCAGCGCCGCCGCCCCGTACCTGTCCTCGGCTTTTGTCGATGCCAATTTCGCGTTTTACGGCACCACCATCAGCGGCACGCCTCGGAACAAGGACCGCTGGAAACGCGGCGTGGGCGTGGTGGAGGGAGCCCTCGGGGAAGCCGTGGGCCAGATCTATGTGGCCCGGCATTTCCCCGAAACCCATAAAGCCCGTATGCAGACGCTGGTCGCCAACCTGATCGAGGCATACCGGCAGAGCATTACCGCCGTCGGCTGGATGGGAGAGGCCACCAAGGCGGAGGCGCTGCGGAAACTGGAGGGGTTCCGGGCGAAGATTGGCTACCCGGAGCAGTGGATTGACTACTCCGCGGTGGAGATCGACCCGGCTGACCTCCTGGGCAACGTGGAACGGGCCCACAATGCCGACGTCGACCGGCACCTTGACGAGGTGGGCAAACCGGTGGACCGCAACAAGTGGCTGATGACGCCGCAGACGGTCAATGCCTACTACCACCCCATGATGAACGAGATCGTGTTTCCTGCCGCTATCCTCCAGCCGCCCTTTTTCACGGCTGACGCTGACGATGCCGTGAACTATGGCGGAATCGGGGCAGTGATCGGTCACGAGATCGGCCACGGCTTTGATGACCAGGGGTCGCAGTTCAACGGCGGCGGGGCCTTGCGGAACTGGTGGACGGAGGAGGACCGACAGGCCTTCGAGCAGCTTACGGCCAAACTGGTGGCCCAGTATGATGCGCTTTCCCCCTACGCGGCACCGGGGCACACCGTCAACGGGCGGCTGACTCTAGGTGAAAACATCGGTGACCTTGCGGGACTGGCCATTGCCTACAAGGCCTACCTGATCAGCCTCGACGGGAAGGAACCCGAGGTCCTGGACGGCCTCACAGGGCAGCAGCGCTTTTTTGCCTCCTGGGCTGCGGGTTGGCGGCAGGTAATCCGGAGCGAGGAAGCGATCCGCCGGCTGGCAACCGACCCGCACTCCCCCAATGAGTTCCGGACCAATGCCATCGCTAAGAACCTCGACGCCTTCCATGAGGCATTCGACGTCACTGAGCAGGACGGTATGTGGATGGCTCCCGGAGAGCGCGTCAGTATCTGGTAAGAGTCAAAAATCGGGGCCCCGCTGCGGGGCCCCGATTTTTTTGTAATGTTATTTTCAGGCTTTCACCTGCGCGGTCAGTTGTCCACGATCAGCAGCGGGTTGGCCTGCTGGCAGAGCGTATCCCCGGCTGTTTGGTTGACGATGTCATCCGGCAGCGCAACGTTCGCGCCGTAGGTTGTGCCGGATACGAAATCGGTGCCGAGGTAAACCTGGACGCCCGATACGGCAGGAGCCGGAAGGATCTGGGCGGCGGGGATCCCCAGTCGGGCAGCAACGTCGGCAGCTACGTCCGCAAAACCTGTCCCGTAGTAGACCACGGACTGGGCCACGGGGGTGGCCTCGAACAGCCCCGTCTGGGTGAACCCGCCGGAGATGAGGGCCTGGACGATCTCCTGGGAGCGGCCGGGAACGCCCGTCCCGTTGGCTACGGTGACAGGCTGGACCGCCTTGTCATACGGCGGCAGCGGGGTGGCCGTCTCGCTCGGAGCTGCCGTGGGCGTCTCCGTGGGAGCGGGGGTGGTAGGGGCGGTCGGGTCCGTCAGGTCAATGTCCTGCTGCAGGGCGGAGAACAGCTGGGAACCGGCGGGTTCGGCGATCTGCAGCCTGTTCGGGTCCATCAGCGCCGGCGTGGTGGGAACCGCCACGAACGCAACCTTGCTGATATCGATGTTCTTGAGCCTGTTACCGATGGTCAGCAGCGTGGGCACCGAAGCCAGGCCCTCGTCCACGGTGAGGTTCTGGGTGACGACATCGGCGATCTTCAGCATCTTGCCGGGGTCGGACAAGGTCCCTTCATCTTTGATTTTCCGGGTGAGTGACGAAAGGAATCCCTGCTGGGCCTTGATGCGGCCGAGGTCGCCGCCGTCGGCAAATGCGTGCCGGGTGCGCAGGAAGGCCAGCGCCATCTCGCCCTGCACGGCGGACGTTCCCTTGGGCAGCCGCAGCCGCGAATCGGGGTCGTAGACGGCGTCGCTGATGCAGACGTCCACGCCTCCGACGGCGTTGGACAGTTCCTTCACCGCGTTGAAGTCCGCCATCATGAAGTGGTCGATTTTCAGGCCGGTCAGCTTGTTGACCGTGTCCACGGCGCAGCCGATGCCTGCCTCGCCCATGGCCTCATTGATCATTACACCGCTGCGGGCCGGGAACGTCTGCTTGGTCTTTTCGTCCTTGCACTCCGGGATATCAACCAGCAGGTCGCGCGGAAAGCTGATGACGCTGACCCGCTTGTTGTCCTCGGAAATGTCCATCAGCATCATGACGTCGGACTTGCCGTAGCCCTTCGAATCGTCCGTCGTGCCGTACTCGCCGTTCAATCCATCGCGGGTGTCCGAGCCCAGGATCAGGATCTGCATCCGCCCGGTCGCATCACTCACCGGGGCCTCTGTACCTCCGCCGCCCGCATTCAGCGGGGCCTTGGAGATGTTGCTCTGCAGCTTGATAAACCAAAACCCCGCGAAGGCAAGGGCTCCGATGATCACCAGGGACACGATGCCGGTGACAATCTTCAGTCCCAGCGGCATCCCCCGTTCGGGGCCAAGGTGGCGGGCGGCTCCTACGGTGCCATCTGCCGAGTGCCGGGACCTCGGTCCCCCGGCTGACGCGTCAGCTCCGTTTTCGCGCATGTCGCGGCCTCGCCCCACGTAATGAACCTTCCTCTAGATTCTGAATCCGGTCCATTTTAGTGGCCGAGTCTGGGAAATTGCCGGGCCGGCGCAGGCCGGAACCGGTTCAAGGGCTCAGAAGCCCAGCTTGACCAGCTGTTTCGGGTCCCGCTGCCAGTCCTTGGCGACCTTGACGTGCAGGTCGAGGTAGATGCGCGTCCCCAGGAGCGCCTCGATTCCCTTGCGTGCGTTGGTGCCCACTTCGCGCAGCCGGCTGCCGCCCTTGCCGATGATGATGGCCTTCTGCGATGGACGCTCCACGTAGAGGTTTACCCGGACGTCCAGGAGCGGGTTGTCGTCCGGCCGGTCCTCCCGGGGGACGATCTCTTCCACCACTACGGCCAGGGAGTGCGGCAATTCGTCCCGGACGCCTTCCAGCGCCGCTTCGCGGATGAGCTCAGCCACCATCACGGCTTCCGGTTCGTCGGTGAGTTCCCCGTCCGGGTACAGCGGGGGCGACGGCGGCATGTGGCTGATCAGTACGTCGGCGACGGTTTCCACCTGGAAGCCGTCGGTGGCGGACACCGGGACAATATCCTTCCAGCCTTCCTCCCCGAGCACTTCACGTCCGAGCGCGGCGACGGCCAGGAGCTGTTCGGTCAGGGCCTGCCGGTCCACCAGATCCGCCTTGGTGACAATGGCGATCACGGGCTTGCGGCCGACGGCGGCAAGCTGGGCCGCGATGTATTTGTCGCCCGGACCGATCTTTTCGTTGGCCGGCAGGCAGAAGCCGATCGCGTCCACCTCGGCCAGGGTGTCCGCCACGAGGTCGTTCAGGCGCTTGCCAAGCAGGGTACGGGGGCGGTGCAGGCCGGGGGTGTCCACGAGGATCAGCTGTGCGTCCTCGCGGTGGACGATGCCACGGATGGTGTGGCGTGTTGTTTGCGGCTTCGCGGAGGTTATGGCCACTTTCCTGCCCACCAACGCGTTGGTCAGTGTGGACTTGCCGGCGTTGGGACGGCCCACCAACACCGAAAACCCTGCGTGGAAGCCGCCGAAGTCCTCTTCGCCGGCGGCCTTATTTTTCTTGCTCACGTGGAACTCCCTGCTGGGTTGCGTCCGCCTCTTGGAAGAGGTCTTCAAGGTCAGTGTCTACTTTTGGAACCGGCGCCGCAATGATGTGGCTGACGCGGTTCCGGCGTCCTTCGAGCCTGTCGGCCCGCAGGGACACCCCGTCCACGTCCACGTGGCTGCCCACAATGGGTACGCGGCCCAGCGCTTTGGCGAGCAGCCCGCCCACGGTGTCCACCTCGTCGTCGTCGAGCTCGATGTCGAAAAGCTCGCCGAGGTCATCGATACTCATCCGGGCGCTGACGCGGTATGAGCCGTCCCCAAGCTCCACGGCCTCGGCACTTTCAGTGTCGTATTCGTCCACGATCTCGCCCACGATTTCCTCGATCAGGTCTTCGAGCGTGACCAGTCCCGCGGTGCCGCCGTATTCATCGATCACGATGGCCACGTGGGTGGATTCCTTTTGCAGCTCCCGCAACAGGTCGCTGACCGGCTTCGATTCGGGGACGTACCGGACTTCGCGGACCAGGGAGTCCACCAGCGGCGGTTCCTCACCGGGTCCCAGTTCGTGGAGGACTGCGGCAACGTCCTTGAGGTACACAATGCCCAGGATGTGGTCCGTATCGTCGCCGATGACGGGGATCCTGGAGTACCCGGACCGGAGGAAAAGCGACATGGCCCGGCGGAGGCTGGATCCGGCTTCGATGCTGAGGATGTCCGTGCGGGGCACCATCACGGCCCGGACCAGGGTGTCGCCGAAGTCGAAGACGGACTGGATCATCTCAGCCTCGGTGTCCTCGATCATGTCTGATTCACTGGCCCGGTCCACCAGTTCGCGGAATTCCTGCTCACTGAAGAATGCTTCGTCGCCGATGGGTGCGCCGGGAGCCGCTGCGCTGCCCACTGCCACCAGCCAGCCCGGGATAGGGCCCAGGACCCAGGTGAGGAAACGGATCATGGGAGCGGTGAAGCGCACCACAGCGCCTGAATGGAGCCGGCCGAGCTGCCGCGGCGAGACTCCGACAATCACGAATCCCAGCAGGGCCATGATCCCGGTGGCAGCAAGGCCGGCAAGCCAAATGTTGTCCAGCAGGCTGTAGAGCAGTACGGCCACGGCAACCGCCGAGGCCATTTCGAACCAGATGCGCCAGAACCGCAGTGCCCGGATATGGGCAACGGGCTGGGCCAGGATCCGCCGCATGGCGGTGCCGCGGCTCTTCAGGAGTGCTTCTTCAGCGTCGTGGCGCGGGAGGAAGTTGAAGGCGGCTTCGGCCGCGGTCAATACCGCCGCAATGCCGAGGAAAGCCAGGGCCATCGCGACGAGGAGCAAAGGCGTCACTGGGTGGTCTCGGCGGGCGCTTCTTTGCCGGTGAAGCCTGACAGGAGCTCGCGCTGGAGCCCAAACATCTCGGCCTTCTCCTCAGGCTCGGCATGGTCGTAGCCCAGCAGGTGCAGGATGCCGTGCGTGGTGAGGAGCAGCATCTCGTCCTGCAGCGAGTGGCCCGCGTTTTTGGCCTGTTCCTTGGCCACCTGCGGGCAGACGGCGATATCGCCGAGCATGCCCTGGGGTGTGGGCCGGTCAGGAGTTCCGGGGGTCAGTTCGTCCATCGGTACGGACAGGACGTCCGTGGCACCCGGCTCATCCATCAGCTCAATATGGAGCTTTTCCATGGCAGGCTCATCCACCAGGAGGATGGACAGTTCTGCCTGCGGATGGATGTACAGCTGCTCAAAGATGTACCTGGACAAGGCAACGAGCTCGGATTCGTCCACCTGGACGCCGGACTCGTTGTTCACCTCGATACTCAAGCGTGTTCCCCCCGTTTTTCCCGGCCCGCCGAATGCTTGACCCTGTTCCGCTGGGCGTCGTCCCAGATGCTGTACGCGTTAACGATGTCGCCGACCAGCCGGTGGCGCACAACGTCTGCTGCATCCAGGACGGAGAAGTTCACGCCCTCTATGCCTTGCAGGATTTCCTCGACGATCCTCAATCCGGAGCGCGTGCCGAAAGGCAGGTCCACCTGGGTGACGTCGCCGGTAACCACCATTTTGGACCCGAATCCGAGCCTGGTGAGGAACATTTTCATCTGCTCGGGCGTAGTGTTCTGCGCTTCGTCGAGGATGATGAACGCGTCGTTGAGGGTGCGGCCGCGCATGTAGGCCAACGGCGCCACTTCGATGGTTCCGGCTGCCATCAGCCGGGGAATGGACTCCGGGTCCATCATGTCGTGCAGGGCGTCGTAGAGCGGACGCAGGTACGGATCGATTTTGTCGCTCAGGGTACCGGGCAGGAAGCCCAGCCGCTCACCCGCTTCCACCGCCGGGCGGGTCAGGATGATGCGGCTGACCTCTTTTTGCTGCAGGGCCTGGACGGCCTTGGCCATGGCGAGGTAGGTCTTGCCCGTACCGGCTGGGCCGATGCCGAAGATCACGGTGTTGGCATCGATGGCGTCAACATAGTTCTTCTGGTTCAGCGTCTTGGGGCGGATTGTTTTACCGCGGCTGGACAGGATGTCGTGGGTCAGCACGTCCACCGGGTTCTGCAGGGACTGGGTGCGCAGCAGTGCCACCAGCTGTTGCAGCACTGCCGGGCTGATGACCGTGCCGCGGGCCACCAGGCCGCGGACCTCATGGAGGAGACGCATGATCCGGGGTACGTCCGTTGCCGGCCCGCTGATGGAAAGCTCGTTTCCGCGGACGTGGAAGTTCACGTCGGGGAACTGTTCTTCAATGAACCGCAGCGCTTCATCATGGCTGCCGAGGGATTGAACCATCTGGTCGGAGTTGTCAAAGAGGACTACTTCGGTGCGGACGCCAGGAAGAGTATGGGGAAATTCGCCCGCCGCGCCCTCGCCGGTGACGAGCCTGCGCTTTCCGTTAGCTGATTCAGTCATGGTGGTGGCCCGCGGGCCCGTGATCCCCTCGATCTCGAAAGAGTAGCTTCTGGCTGATGTGCCCCGGCGGTCCCGTTGCGTCTCAGCGGTACTTTCCATCTTACGCCAGCGGGCAGCACCAAGCCGGTACCCAAAGCTGACAGCGAACGCCCGATCCGGCGGTCAACCCCCGAACACCGTCATTAGGTATCAACTTCATATCGGCCTCATATCGTTCCCGTTGCAGTTGCGGCCCTCGGGAGCTTCCTGGGCTTGTGCTCAAGGAGGCTATGCCATGCTGGAAATCCGGAGTGCCGATGAGGGCACCAAAGGCTGACGGGGGATCGGCCAATCCAACCATGAAAGGACAGGCAACCACCTTGCCGGAAACCGCAGGGCCCCGCCGGGGCGGACGAGCCTTGAACGGCGCCCGTTCAATGGTTCTTGCCGGGCTGCTCGCAGCGGTTCCTGTCCTTGCCGGCTGCATTGCCGAACCTGACGCCGTTCCCACGGGCGCCCTCGCCTCGAGTCCCGCTGCCACAGGCAGTGTGACGGGCGCACCGTCCACCAGCGCACCCCTGGAGACCACCCAGTCGTCCAACAAGGCACCGGTTTACTGGATCGGCCGCAGCAACAGCAACGTCTTCCTCTACCGGGAGTTCCGGGATGTTCCGGAGCAGGAAAATCCTGTGACGCGGGCCCTGCGGGCCATGATGTCCGAAAAGCCCCTGGACCCGGACTTCTTCACCCCGTGGCAAAACCCGAAGCAGCTCGCAACATCCATCTCCGGCAAGGACGTTATTACCGTTGACGTGTCGGAGGACGCCTTCAACAGCAACCTTGACGCCGATATGGCGGCCCGGGCCGTCCAGCAGCTGGTGTACACGGCCACCGCGGCTGCCGCCAGCTCCGGGCTGATCGATTCCGGGCAGCAGATCCGCGTGCGCATCCTGGTGGACGGGCACACCGATTATGTTGCTTTCGATCACGTGCAGCTGGGCTCCCTGATGGCGCGCACGGCAGGCCTCGTGGCCCCGGTGTGGATCATCGATCCGCAGGAAAACGTTGAGGTGGCCGACGGCAGCGTCAAGATCACCGGCCGCAGCACATCCCCGGGCAGCAAGCTTCGCTGGCAGATCCTGAGGTCCGGCGAGAACGGAAGCAAAACGCCGTTCCTGACGGGCGAAACCACCGCCGCGGCCGACCCCGCCCAGGCAGGAGTCTTCACGCTTGCCCTGAACCTGCCCAGCGGCGACTACGAGCTCCGGGTGGCACAAACCTCCGGCCCGGACGGCCAGCAGGGCGGCACGGAAGACACCCGGGGATTCAAAGTCCGCTAGCCCTGCGGCCTCAGGCTGCCGGACCTGCCCAGCGGCCCAGGATGTCGCTGGCAAGGACGACTGCGGCCGGACCGGCGGTGGAAGACCGCAGCACGTGATGTCCCAGCAGAGCGGTCACGGCTCCCTGGCCGCAGAGCTTCGTCACTTCGCGCTGGCTGATGCCTCCTTCGGGACCGACGATCAGCAGTACTTCCCGTGGCCCCTCTAAGGCCTCGTCAGCGAGCCAGGATTCCAGGACCAGCCGCAGCGGACGCACGGCGTCCTCGTGCAGGATGACGGCAAGATCAGCGGCCTCCACGGCGGAAGTGAGGCCGGCGGTGTCGACGGCGGCACGCACCTCCGGGATCCAGGCGCGGCGGGCCTGTTTGGCGGCCGCAGTGACAACTGACTGCCACTTTGCGTGGGCCTTGGCCGCACGGTCCCCCTTCCAACGCACGATGGACCGTTCGGACTGCCACGGAATCACGGCATCGATCCCGAGCTCAGTGGCGGTTTCGATGGCCAGCTCATCCCGGTCGCCCTTGGCCAGGGCCTGGACCAGCACCAACCTGACCTCGGGCCGCTCCTCAACGGAGATGGAGGTGCATTCGACGTCGAGCCCGGCGGCGGAGGCAGCACGTACTGTGCCGCTCATCCGTGTGCCGGCGCCGTCCACGATGTCCACTGGTTCGCCTAGGGCCAGCCGCTTGACGGCCACCGCGTGCCGGGCCTCGGGTCCTTCGAGGACAAAGCGCCCTTCCGGCGCCATCCGGTCCAGGGAGCCGGAGGCGGTAAAAAAGACGGGGTTGCTCACCGCTACAGGTTACCGAGCCGGTCCCGAAGCTTGGCGAACATTCCACCACTGGCGGCAAGCTTGCCCTCGGTGATCTGCTCGCCCCGGAGCTTGGCGAGCTGGCGGAGGAGGTCCTCCTGCGCCGGGTCCAGCCTGGCAGGCGTCTCCACCTGCAGGTGGACCTTCAGGTCGCCACGCCCATAACCGCGCAAGTGGGTTACGCCCAGCCCGCGCAGGGTGATGATTTCCCCCGACTGTGTTCCTGCCTTCACATCGATGTCCTGCGGGCCATCGAAAGTTTCCAGCGTTACGTCGGTTCCCAGCGCCGCCGCCGTCATGGGAATGTTCAACGTAGCGTGAAGGTCGTCGCCTTCGCGGACGTAGGTGGCGTCATTGTTGACACGGATTTCGACGTACAGGTCTCCGGCTGGGCCGCCGGCAGGACCGGCTTCGCCCTGGCCGGAGAGCTGGATCCGGGTGCCTGTGGCGACGCCGGCAGGTACCTTGATGGTCAGCGAACGCCGGCTGCGGATGCGGCCCTGCCCGTTGCACTCATTGCAGGGGTCCTTGATAACAGTTCCGAACCCTTCGCAGGTGCCGCACGGGGCTGCCGTCATCACCTGGCCCAGGATGGACCGGACCGCCCGCTGGACCTGGCCGCTGCCGCCGCAGATATCGCAACGTTCCGGGTGGGTACCGGGCCGGCAGCACGAGCCATCGCAGGTGGGGCAGATGACTGCAGTATCGACTTCAAGCTTCTTGTTGACGCCGAACACGGCGTCGCGCAGTTCGATCCTGACACTGATGAGCGCATCCTGACCGCGCCGGACGCGCGATGCGGGACCCGAGGAACCGCCAGCGCCGAAGAATGTATCGAAGATGTCCTGGAACGCAAAGCCCTGGCCGGCGTACGCGCCGCCGCCAAAGCCGTTGTCCGTGCCGTTCTCGTTGCCCGTGGTGTCATACACCCGGCGCTTCTGCGGATCAGAGAGAACCTCGTAGGCGTGGGTCACGGCCTTGAAGCGGTCTGCAACGTCCTCGCCGGGATTGACGTCCGGGTGAAGGGTGCGGGCCAGCTTGCGGTAGGCCTTCTTGATCTCTTCCCCGGTAGCATCCGGTGAGACTCCAAGGACTTCGTAGTGGCTGCTCAAAGTTCGTATCTCTTCCTTGTTGTTTTGCCTGCAGGTGTGCTGCGGGCACTACTGTTCATGCCTGGACGCCGGACCTCGCCGGTCAGGGTCCCAAAATGCGAGACAGGTACCGGGCCACAGCCCGGACCGCGGCCATCGTGGTGGGATAGTCCATCCTGGTGGGGCCCAGCACGCCGATCTTCGCGACACTGTCAGGCCCGTAACCTGTGGCAACCACCGACGCCTCGGCAAGTCCGTCGTAAGGGTTCTCACGGCCGATGCTGACGGCCACGCCGCGGTGGTCCTGCGCCATCTCACTCAGGAGCCGGAGCATCACCACCTGTTCCTCCAGCGCTTCCAGTACGGGGCCGATGCTGAGCGGAAAGTCCACATTGGAGCGGGCCAGGTTGGCTGTCCCGGCCATCACCATGCGGTCCTCCCGGCTGCTGTGTGCGAGCCCCTCCAGCCCGTGCGCCAGCGCCTGCGCCGCCTGGCGCTGTGCGGGGGCGACGCCGGACACCACCGCGGGCAATGACTGCGCCAGCTGGCTCAAGGGACTCCCGCCGAGGGATCCCAGGAAATGGGCACGCAGCGCGCCTAGGACGTCGTCGCCAAGGTCCTGCCCGACGTCGATGACCCGTTGCTCGACTTTGCCGCTGTTGGCGATCAGCACCACGAGCACCTTGCGTGGTGCAAGGAGGACAAATTCGATGTGGCGCACCAAAGCCCGGTTGAGGTGCGGATACTGGACGACGGCAACCTGGTTGGTCAGCTGGGACAGCAGCCGGACCGTGCGCTCCAGCACGTCGTCGAGGTCGTCGGCGCCTTCCAGCAGGGACTGTATGGCCCGCCGCTCCGCCTGGGACAGCGGCTTGACCGCAGAGATCTGGTCCACGAAGAGCCGGTAGCCCTTGTCCGTGGGAATGCGGCCTGCACTGGTGTGCGGGGCGGTGATCAAGCCTTCATCCTCAAGGGCCGCCATGTCGTTGCGGATGGTGGCGCTGGAGACACCAAGATGGTGACGTTCCACCAGGGCCTTGGAGCCGACCGGCTCGCGGGAGTGGACGTAGTCCTCCACGATGGCCCGGAGAACTTCCAGCTTGCGCGGTTCGCTCACGCTCCACCTCCATCCAGGGATCAGGGCAGCCGTTCAGCCTGCACCGTACCTCACAGGCTTTAGCACTCGACATGCCTAAGTGCTAACAGTCTATTATGACTCGGCCCGTTGTTAGCATTGGTACCGCTCCGGGCGAAATTCCGGGCCAGGACCAGCAGGAAGCGGAGTAATTCCATGCAATACCAGAACTGGGGAGCCCAGGACCTGACCGCCCCCGCCCGGACGCAGCTGCCCGAAGTGCCCGTGGAGCGTGGAATGGTACTGGAGGAGGTCCAGTCCGGCTGGGTGGGCGCTGTGACGCGGGTGGAAAAATCCGGCGGCATGCACGTGGTGGCACTGGAGGACCGCCGGGGCAAGTCCCGGTCCTTCCGGCTCGGGTTCGGTTTCCTTCTCGAAGGCCAGGCGATCCGGCTGATGCCGCCTGCTCCCAAGCAGGCCCAGGGCAACGGCGCGGCAGCCTCGAGGACTGCCTCAGGTTCGGTCCGGGTGGCGGGGCAACGGGCACAGGTGGCCAAGGCGAGCCGCATTTGGGTGGAAGGAAAGCACGACGCCGAACTGGTGGAGAAGGTCTGGGGCGACGACCTCCGGGTGGAGGGCATCGTCGTCGAACCCCTGCACGGCATTGATGACCTCGCCGCCGCCGTCACCAATTTCAGGCCCGGCCCCGGACGGCGCCTGGGCGTTCTCGTTGACCACCTGGTGCCCAACTCCAAGGAGTCGCGCATCGCCGACGCCGTGATGGCCTCCCCCGGCGCTGCGGGAAACGTCCTGATTGTTGGCCACCCCTATGTAGACGTGTGGCAGGCGATCCGGCCCGCAGTTCTGGGCATTGAGAAGTGGCCGGAAGTGCCGCGCGGGCAGGACTGGAAAACGGGCATCCTGGCTGCTTTCGGCTGGCCGCACGCCACCAAGGAGGACATTGGCCTGGGCTGGCAGAAACTGCTGGGCGCCGTCCGGACCTACGCGGACCTGGAAGCGTCGCTGCTGGGCAGGGTGGAGGAAGTCATCGACTTCCTGACCGTTCCCTGAGCTGAAGGAATACGCACGGGTTCGCCGGGCGGAGGTTCACCGGGCTTCCGGCGGGGTACGCCGACCGAAGGCAGGCACGGAGGCCTGCACCAAGTATCCTTGGTACTGCGGTAGCTGCGGTGGCAGCGCCGCAGCAGATTTTGGCATTCTTAGTCGGCACCATTGCACTTTCGAAGGAACAGACCGTGGCAGAAAACGCACGTGATCACAGGGACAGCCAGGGCCGTTCGGAGTACCACGGCGTCCCGGCGAATGCGCTGCCCCTGACGGCCAGCGAAGACAGGCAGTGGGCCACGCTCTCACACTTCGGTGGAATCCTGGGCTGCGTTCCCGCACTCCTGATCTACCTGATCTTCCGCGACCGTGGACCGTTCACCGCACAGGAGTCAAAAGAGGCGCTGAACTTCAGCCTTCCGCCCACCATCGCCGCCGTCGTTGCCAATATCCTGGTTTTCGTGCCCGTGGTGGGCAACATCTTCGCCGTGATCGCCACGCTGATCTGGATCGCCCTGACCTGCTTCTCCGTGGCGGCAGGCATCCACGTGAACCGCGGCCAGCCGCACCGGTACCAGTACAACCTCCGCTGGATCAAGTAATCCCCACCGGCCCCCTCGCCTCGCAAGCTCGGCAGGGAACCCTGCCGGCGTGGGCCCACCCACCAGCCGGCCGGCCGATGACGCGGGCCGGGAACGTCAGTCCGGAAGGACGCGTCGCACCACAGCATCGGCCAGCAGCCGGCCTTTGAGGGTGAGGACGAGCCGGCCCCGGAAGGCGGCGGCCGGTTCCACCAGGCCGTCGGCGATCAGGCCGGCCACCTCGTGCCTGCCGTCCGCACCGAGCGTGGACACTGCCAGCCCGGACTGCAGCCGGGCCTCCAGCATCACCCGCTCCACATCCCGGGTTTCCGGGTCCAGCGTTTCACGGCCGGCAGCAGGCGAGAGCCCCTGGGCCAGGCGGCCCGCATAGGCCGTGGGGTGCTTGACGTTCCACCAGCGCACGCCGCCCACGTGGGAGTGTGCACCGGGCCCAATCCCCCACCAGTCATCGCCCCGCCAGTACGCGAGGTTATGCCGGCATGCCTGCTCCGGAGTGCGGGCCCAGTTGCTGACCTCGTACCAGTCCAAGCCTGCTTCGCTGATCAGCTGGTCGGCCAGTTCATACTTGTCGGCGTGGTCATCGTCGTCGATACCGGGAACCTCGCCACGGCGGATCTGGGCGGCCAGCTTGGTGCCGTCCTCAACAATCAGCGCATAAGCACTGATATGGTCCGGCTCGTAGGACAGGGCGGTCTCCAGGGAATGGCGCCAGTCCGCGAGGGACTCCCCCGGCGTCCCGTAAATCAGGTCCAGGCTCACCGCAAGTCCCGCCTCCCGCGCCCAACGGACCACCTGCGGCACCCGGCTCGGCGTGTGGGTGCGGTCCAGCACCTTGAGGACGTGCGGAACTGCGGACTGCATGCCGAACGAGACCCTGGTGAATCCCGCCTCCTTCAGGACCGCGAGGGACTCCGGGGTGACGGAGTCCGGGTTCGCTTCCGTGGTGACCTCGGCGTCGTCGTCAATACCCCACTGATCGATGGCGCGGCGGAGGATCAGGGCAAGGTCTTCGGCGGGCAGCAGCGTTGGGGTGCCCCCACCGAAGAAGACGGTGCTGAGCTTCCGGGAAGGAAGGCCCGACGCCGACAGGACCTTGGCTGCCATTGAAACTTCAGCCGCGGCGGTGCCGGCGTAGGCATCCTGGGATGCCCCGCCGCCCAGTTCAGTGGCCGTATAGGTATTGAAGTCGCAGTAGCCGCAGCGCACTGCGCAGAACGGAATGTGGACATACAGGCCGAAGGCGCGGTCGGCAGCACGGTCTGCCGCCTGTGCAGGCAGCAGACCGTCCGACGGCGCCGGGTCGCCGAGGGGAAGAGTGCTAGGCATTGCAGGGGCCTCCGGTGTTGCCGGACGCGGTGTTCACTACTTCTTGGCCTTGTCCTTGGACTCGTCGGTGGTCAGCGCGGCAATGAAGGCTTCCTGGGGGACCTCTACGCGGCCCACCATCTTCATGCGCTTCTTGCCTTCCTTCTGCTTCTCGAGCAGTTTCCGCTTACGGGAAATGTCACCGCCGTAGCATTTGGCGAGGACGTCCTTGCGGATGGCGCGAATACTTTCGCGGGCGATGATCCTGGAGCCGATGGCCGCCTGGATGGGCACCTCAAACTGCTGGCGCGGGATGAGCTCGCGCAGCTTGGTGGTCATCATGACCCCGTAGGAGTACGCCTTGTCGCGGTGGGTGATGGCCGAGAAGGCATCCACCTGCTCGCCCTGGAGCATGATGTCCACCTTCACGAGGTCGGCCACCTGGTCGCCGTCGGCCTTCCAGTCCAGCGAGCCATAGCCGCGGGTCTTGGACTTCAGGATGTCGAAGAAGTCGAAGACGATTTCGGCCAGCGGAAGGCGGTACCGGATTTCCACCCGGTCCTCGGACAGGTAGTCCATGCCGCCCATAACACCGCGGCGGCTCTGGCACAGCTCCATGATGGCGCCGACGAATTCGTTCGGAGCCAGGATGGTGGCCGCTACCATCGGTTCGCGGACCTCAGAGATTTTGCCGGAGGGGTATTCGCTGGGGTTGGTCACGTGGACCACCTTTTTGTCTTCCAGCGTTACCTCGTATTCCACGTTGGGTGCGGTGGAAATGAGGTCCAGGTTGTACTCGCGCTCGAGCCGCTCACGGGTGATCTCGAGGTGGAGCAGTCCGAGGAAGCCCACGCGGAAGCCGAAGCCCAGTGCAGCGGACGTCTCGGGCTCATATACCAGCGCGGCATCGTTGAGCATCAGTTTTTCCAGTGCATCGCGAAGCACCGGGTAGTCGGTGCCGTCCAACGGGTACAGGCCGGAAAAGACCATTGGCTTGGCATCGGCGTAACCCGGAAGCGAATCAGCGGCCGGCTTGGCAAGGTTGGTGACGGTATCGCCCACCTTGGACAGCCGGACATCCTTAACGCCGGTGATCAGGTAGCCCACTTCACCGACACCCAGGCCCTTGGAAGGGGTGGGCTCCGGGGAGCTGACGCCGATCTCAAGGAGCTCGTGGGTGGCACGCGTGGACATCATCTGGATGCGCTCCCGGGGGTGCAGCATTCCGTCAACAACGCGGACGTAGGTGACCACACCGCGATAGGTGTCGTAGACCGAGTCGAAAATCATGGCGCGGGCGGGAGCATTTGCATCACCCTCCGGCGCGGGCAGGTCCCGGACAATCTTGTCCAGCAGCGCTTCCACGCCCATGCCGGTCTTTCCCGAAACGCGGAGTACGTCCTCGGGGTCCCCGCCGATCAGGTTCGCCAGTTCCGCAGCGTACTTCTCAGGCTGGGCCGCCGGCAGGTCAATCTTGTTCAGGACCGGGATGATCGTGAGGTTGTTTTCCATCGCCAGGTAAAGGTTCGCGAGGGTTTGGGCCTCAATGCCCTGTGCTGCGTCGACCAGCAGGATTGCACCTTCACACGCTGCGAGCGAGCGGGACACCTCGTAGGTAAAGTCCACGTGGCCGGGGGTGTCAATCATGTTCAGCGCGTAGCTGGCGCCGTCCAGTTCCCACGGCATGCGGACGGCCTGGGACTTAATGGTGATGCCGCGCTCGCGTTCGATGTCCATGCGGTCCAGGTACTGGGCCTTCATGTCGCGGGGCTGCACGACGCCGGTCAACTGCAGCATCCGGTCCGCCAGTGTGGACTTACCGTGGTCAATGTGCGCGATGATGCAGAAGTTCCGAATAATGGCCGGATCTGTCGCGGCGGGCACCGGGGCGGTGCGGGCCATGGGAGACACGCAGGGTCCTTACTGTTGGCATTCACGCGGTTCCGCGGGGCACTGCGAAGGCCCCTGCGGTCAGCCGCACATCTTGGAACATCCAGTGTCCCACGTCCGGGCCCCTGTCACCGCATTTCCCGGCCCATTGACGTTCCGCCGGGGAGGACGCCGCGGATAGGGTTGCGGAATGGCAATCACCCTTCGTTCCCTGGCAGACGCAGTCAAGGCGGGCCTGCGGGTACTTCGGAAGGCGGGCAGCGACCCGGCGCGGGGTGGCCGCCCTCCCCAGGGCCGCTTCATCCCGGCCAAAGTCCAGGGCGGGCAGCGCGCGACTGACCACTCGGCGACCGAGCCGTACCCGGGCGATTACCGCGGCCGCTTTACTCCCGGGTACGCGCCGCGCCCGGATGGAGAGCCGGATCCGGGTGAGGTGGTGTGGGCCTGGGTCCCCTACGAAGAGGACTTCACCCGCGGGAAGGACCGGCCGGTGCTCGTGGTGGGCAAAAGCGGCGGCTATCTTTTGGGGCTGATGCTGACCAGCAAGGACCGCGTACCGGCGGCGGCAGTTTCCAAGGACTACGTGGACCTGGGTGCAGGGCAATGGGACCGGCAAGGCCGGTCCAGCGAAGTCCGGCTGGACCGCGTCCCGCAGCTGCGGCCGGACAGCATCCGCCGGGAAGGTGCTGTGCTGGACCGGGAACTGTTTGAAAAGGTGGCAACCGGACTTCGCAGGCGAAACGGCTGGACCTAGGTTCCGCAAATGGCCAGCCCCGCACCTGACCTGCTATTCTTTATAGCTGTGTGTCCGTGCAGGTCGACGGCCACTGATGGTTGGCCGCCATAGGTATCCCCACGCCGCTCAGTCAATGGCCAATCTGAAAGCCCTCTAGACCATTTCCGCATTAAAAAGAGAGTTCACACGTGGCGAATATCAAGTCCCAGAAGAAGCGCATCCTCACCAACGAGAAGGCACGCCTGCGCAACAACGCAGTCAAGTCCGAGCTGAAGACGGCCATCCGCGCCGTCAACACCGCCGTTGATTCCTCAGACAAGGATGCAGCTGCTACTGCCCTGGTTGCTGCCAGCCGCAAGCTGGACAAGGCCGTTAGCAAGGGTGTTCTGCACAAGAACAACGCAGCGAACCGCAAGTCGGCGATCTCCAAGAAGGTCAACGCACTGTAAGGTTTCCAGTTCGCTTGAACTGATGGCTGTGGCCGGTACCGTTGGGTACCGGCCACACCTCTTTGACCCGCGCCTCCCGCAACAAACAGCCAAACGCTCCACCACCTTCCGCCAATTACTGGCGAAGGTGCTCCAGAGCTACCTGCCCTGGACGGACATGGCGATCACCCTCACCGCATGTTCCACCGCGTAGACAGGGTCCCGGGCCAGTCCTTTGACCTGGGCGTCAGCCTCGGCGGTGGCCTGGATGGAACGCACCAGGCCTTCCGGCGTCCATCGCCGGACATCCCGCTGGGCCTGTTCCACCAGCCAGGGCTGCATCCCGAGTTCTGCCGCGATTTGGGCTGAGGAGCCGGAAGCGCCGGCCACCCGCGCCACCGTCCGGAGCTTGGCCGCCAGCGCTGCGACCAGCGGAACGGGATCTGCTCCCGTTGCCAGCGCATGCCGGAGGGTGGACAGCGCCAGCGGGCCGTTTCCTGCCATCGCGGCATCGGCCACCTTGAAGGCCGTGGCCTCGATCCGGCCGCCGTAGTAGCGGTCGACGATGTCGGTGGTGACCGTGGTGCTGGCGTCGGCGATGAGTTGGCTGCAGGCTGCGGCCAGCTCGGAAAGATTTGCCCCGACGGCATTGACCAGGGACTGCACCGCCTCCGGCTCGATCCGGCGGCCGCCGGCCTTGAACTCGGCCGCCACGAAAGCCACCTTGTCCGCGTCTTTTTTCAGCGGCTGGCAGTCCACTACCGGCCAGCCTCCCTTTTTGATTGCATCGAGCAGTTTCTTGCCCCGGGCTCCCCCGCCGTGGCGCAGCACAAGGACGGCGTCCGGCTCCGGGTGGCCAAGGTAGGCCAGCGCGTCTGCCAGGAATGCGTCGTTCATCGCTTCAACGGCCTCGACTTCGATCAGCTTGCTTTCGCCAAACAGCGATGGGCTAACCTGCATCAGCAAGGTTCCGGCCTCGTAGGACGAGGCATTGATCCGGCTCACTTCCACATCAGGGGAACCTGCCCGCACTTGGGAGCGGACACGGTCCATGGCCCTAATTCCCAGGTACTCTTCCGGCCCGCTGACCAGGACCACTCCGGCGGGGGTTACATCCCGCCAGGTGGGGCCATTCGGCGCCGGCGAACGGGGTGCACGCTTCTGCGCAGCGGCCATCGGGGCTTCCTTCCGGAAATTTTTGTGGAGTATCCCAGCCTGCCATGTCCCGCCGTCCGGTCCAAGCCGGTCTTGCCCACGCTGGAACCTCGCCCCTGTTGCAATCCCCGTGGGAGCGCAGGCACTTGCGGCAGGTGAACGCGCCAAGGTGCCCAACCCGCGTGTCTTTCCAGCAACTCGAGCAGCGCTACCGTGTGCCCATGCGCCGCCATGACCGTGCGGAGGAGCCGGTATGGGCGGGCCGCGGCCCAGACAAACCCGAGTGTCAGCACGGACAGGAACAGCATGGTGAGCAGCCCCGGCACGCCGTCCGGCCAGGGCAGGGCTGCACCGGGAAGCTGCGCCGTAAATCGTGCCGTCGCGGCAACTCCTCCGCTGAAGGTGCCTGCAACCGCGATCAGCAGGGTTCCTGCCCACGGGACCAATACCACCAGGGGAACAGCAGCTGTTCCCAGCAGTGTGACTGGTGCCACGAGGGGCGAGGCCATGACGTTGGCCAGAAGGGAATACGTTGAAAACTGGGGTTGGAGCACCACCGTCACCGGACCGCAGAGCAGTTGGGCGGATAAGGGAACAGCAACGGCCGCCGCGGTCCACCGCGGTATCGCTGCCGGAATCCAGTCGATGATCCGCCGGCCCAGGACAATGATCCCCAGTGTCGCCAGAACGGACAGCAGGAAACCGAAACTCGATCCCAGCCCGGGGTCCAGCAGCAGCAGGCCGATCACGGCAAGGCACAGAAAGCTCAGCCCTCGTCCGGTCCGGCCGCCCGCGAGGGACGCCACGGCCACCGATCCCATCAGGGCTGCACGCAGGACGCTGGCGTCCGGACCCACGAGCAGGACGAACAGCCCAAGTCCAGCCAGGGCGAGTGCTGCCGCAGGAACCCGTGGCAGGCGGAACCGCCTGCAGGCCAGCAGCAGTGCTCCGAGCACGAGGCTGCAATTAGCACCGCTGACAGCCGTCAAATGCGTCATGCCCACGTTTTTCATGGCAGTCTCCAGTCCCTCGTCCAAGGCGCTGGTGTCCCCCGTGACCATTCCGGGAAGCAGTCCCTTCGGATCGGGGGCGAGGAATGAAGCGGCAGCAACAAAACGCTCCCGCAGTTCCTTTGCTGACTCCTGGACGACAGGAGAATCGGTGGGTTTGCCCGGTTCCGAAGAAGCTGTCAGGATGCCGGCTTCCACCCGCCCGGGATCAGTGGGACGCAGCTTCCCGGTGGCACGGACCAACTGGCCCGGGACCAGCGTCCCCCATACGCCGCCGCCCGTCACCAGGAGTTGGGCCCGGGTGCGAACCAGGACACCTCCCGTGCTCACCTCCCGGGTCCATACAGGAACCGACCAGCGCGCAGGGGTGCCCGCCTGGTTCGGCGGATTCAAAGCACGCGGCGGCCCAGCCACTTCCACGACGGCCACCACTGATTTGCCTGCCGAGACCGCAGCGGCCAGGGGGCCTTCGTGGCGCTGGATGGACGCGACCGCCGAATGGGCAGGCGCAGTGGACGCCAGCAGCAGCGCAATCCCGATGGTGGCCAGGAAGCTCCGCCGTGCAGGCCTGCTCTGGCTGCCCGGTACTGTTCTCTTCCTGCGGGCCAGCCACGATCTGCGGAGCAGCACGGCCGCAAGAGCCAGCAGTACACCGCAGAGGACCGCCAGTCCCAGGGGATCCAGCCAGAGCCCGGCAAGTGAAGCAGCCCAGACGAGGGCCGCGGGAAGCGCCAGCCGAACGTCCGTGCGCCGGCGGGGTGCTTGGTCTCCGTCGGGGTCTGCGTCTTCCGCCGACTTCTTGTGGTGCGCGGCCAACCTTGCAGTTTGCTCCGCCCAGTGTTTCCGCAGAACTCCCCTGAACTCCAGGCCGCGGGGAGGCACCCGCAGCCGTGATCCCGCCGCAGTACGGTACTGTGTCCGGGCTTCACCGGCAGCCCCCGGCTCCTCCCCGGCTCCCGAGCGGCCCGTTTCCTCCCGAGGAGCCGAATGCCCCCGGACGGCTGACTCCACATAGCGGCTCCACGGACTGCGCCTTGTCCCCGCACCCTGGTTACCCATCACTGGACCTGCCCGCGGCAGTCCTCATCGCACAGAGCCTTCTGCCGGGTCGACGCCGCGCGTCATATGGTCACCAGAGGGAGCAAGGCTTCAAGCATTTTGGGGCCGACGCCGTCAATGGCATCAAGTTCCTCCACTGCTTTGAAGGGTCCGTGTTCCTTGCGCCAATCAACCATGCGCTGTGCCAGCACCGGGCCCACCTTCGGTAAACCATCCAGTTCTTCCACCCCGGCGGTATTGAGGTTGACCTTCGAACCCGGCGCAGCACCATTGCCGTCCGGGGAACTTTCCATGTCCGTTCCTGGTCCGATGACGCTGTCCGGCATGGGCTCGCCCTGCCGCGGAACATGAATCTTTTGTCCGTCCTCCACCACGGCGGCCAGGTTAAGGCGGTCCAGGTCGGCGCCGGGACTTCCCCCTCCTGCCGCGGCGACAGCATCGTGCACCCTGCTCCCTGCCGGCAACTTCACCACCCCCGGCTGCGGCACTGCACCGGCAACGTGAACCACCACGGTGCCGGCTGGGGCACTTTCCTGCGCTCCGGAACGGGCGGGCGGACCGGCCCCGCTCCCGCCCCCGTTCTCCTCATCCGGCGGCCTCTCCCCACCGGCCGCGGCGTTGGTTTCCGGGCTGACGCCGCTGAGGGGAAGGATCTCGGGGCGCCCGGACGCTGCCTGCCACCAGAACCACGCACCGGCAGCGACAGCAAGAATCCCCAGGAACACGGCCAACCGCAGGCCGAGCCGCCACCGGAGGGCAGGGCCAATGCTCTGGGGCTCCGGGGCATCCACCCGGCTGCTGCCCGTGCCGTCACCACCATCGTCGGCACCGGTCGCAGCACGGTACTCGAACGCACGCTGGCCGTCCTCTTCCAGTAGGAGACCGCGGGGACTGCTGCCCACGGTCGCCTGTAGCCGGTTCCTCGCATGGCGCGCCTGCTGACCTGCTGCTCCAGCATCCCGGCGTGACATACAGCCCACGCTAGGGACTGGGCACGGCCAGGCAACAGGGCCGGACCGTGTTATGTGGATAGCGCCTAGCCGGCGTCGCCAGTGGGGAGGTGCGCGTCCGGAGAGCCGGGTCCGCCCACAATGACGGCAAGAACGCCCAGGCCGGCATGTGCGGCAAGTACCGCAGGAAGCGAACTTATTTGGGCAGGAGGACACTGCGGCAATGCCGCTGCCAGCCGGGCGGCGAGGTTCTCCGCTTCCGAGCGGTTTCCGAAATGGTGGACGGCCAGGCGCACCCCGTCCGGGCGGGCGGACGCGTCAGCGGCCACTATTTCCTCCAGGCGCGCTACTGCCTTGGCACCGGAGCGGACCTTTTCCAGCGGTACGATCTTGCCGCCGTCGACCGCAAGGATGGGCTTGATGGCCAGCATGGTGCCCCAGAGCGAAGCGGCTGCTCCAATCCGCCCGCCGCGGCGGAGCTGCTCCAGGCTGGGAACGTAGAAATAGACCTTGGTGCGTGCTGCCTGGTCTGCTGCGGCCGCGGCTACAGCGCCTGCCCCGGCGCCTTCCGCCGCGGCGAGCACGCTTTCCTGTACCGCCATCCCAAGGGCCATGCCTACGGTCGCGGAATCGACCACCTCCACGGGAATGCCCACCCGGGCGGCGGCAAGGCGGGCAGCGTCTGCAGTACCGGACAGGCCGCCGGATATATGCACGGACACCACGGCCTCATAACCCCGGCGTTGCGCGCTGAGGTAGGCCTGCTCGAACTGCCCGGGCGAGGGCCGGGAGGTCTTCACGGACGTCCCGCTGGCCAGCGCCAGCGCGATGGTCTCGGAAATATCGTCTTCACCCTCGCCGTAGATTTCATCGCCCACCATGACGGGCATGGGGATGACGGTCAGGCGCCCGTCGCCGCTGAGTCCTGCCCGCCACTCAGCGGGCAAGGCGGCGGCCGAATCGGTCACCACGGCAGTACGTACGACGGCGTCCGGCGGGGTTGGGGAGCTGCCCCGCCTGGCGGCGTCCTGCTTTGCACGCATTGCGGCCAGGCGGGCGCGGATCCAGGGCCAAGCGGCGGCGTCGCGGTCGGGCAAAGGGCCTCCTGGGGTCAAGCAGGCCGCCGGAAGGCTCCGGCGGCCTGGTCCGGCTAGGCCGGGACGATGTTGACCAGTTTAGGGGCGCGGACGATGACGGTGCGGATGCCGCGGCCGTCAAGGGCACGCTGGACGTTGTCCGAGGCCAGCGCCAGTTCCCGCAGCCGGTCGTCGGACACCTCCGGGGAAACCTCCAGCCGGTCCCGTACCTTGCCCTGGACCTGGACGACGGCAGTGACGGTGTCCTGGACCAGGAGGGAAGCGTCATGGACCGGCCAGCCTGCGTTGGCTACGGACGCGGCGTGTCCCAGGACGTTCCACATGTCCTCGGCCGTGTACGGGGCGAAGAGGCTCAGGATCACCGCAACGGCTTCCGTGGCCTCCCGTACTGCCGGGTCGGCACCGCCCGCACCGGAGTCGATGGCCTTGCGGGTGGCGTTGACCAGTTCCATCAGCTTGGCCACTACGACGTTGAACTTGTTGGCATCCAGAAGTTCGGCGGCGTCGGCGATGGTCCGGTGCGTCACGGACCGAAGCGTGCGGTCACCGGTGGTGGCGTCGACACCGGGGCCACTGGCCACGTCCTGGGCGAGCCGCCAGGCGCGGGCAAGGAACTTGGCCGAACCGGAGGGCGAAACGTCCGCCCAGTCGACGTCGTCCTCAGGCGGGGATGCGAAGATCATGGTGAGCCTGACAGCGTCCACGCCGTATTTGTCCAACTGCTCGCCGAGGTCCACACCGTTGCCCAACGACTTGCTCATGGCCTTGCCGCCGTTGAGGACCTGGCCCTGGTTGAGAAGCGCCGTGAAAGGCTCACTCGCTTCGATCAGGCCGAGGTCGTTGATGACCTTGGTGAAGAACCGGGCGTACAGCAGATGCAGGATGGCGTGCTCCACGCCGCCCACGTACTGGCCCACGGGCATCCAGTCGTTGATCTTCTGCGGGTCGAACGGGCCCTCTGTATAGTGCGGCGAAACGAACCGCAGGAAGTACCAGGACGAATCCACAAAGGTATCCATGGTGTCGGTATCGCGTTTGGCCGGGCCGTGGCAGGACGGGCACTCCACGTTGACCCATGCTTCGGCTGCCGCCAGGGGCGACGTGCCCTTCGGTGACAGGTCCTCCCCACGCAGGTCCGAGGGCAGCGTGACGGGCAGCTGCTCGTCCGGAACCGGAACCTCGCCGCAGGACGGGCAGTGGATGATCGGAATGGGGGTGCCCCAGAAGCGCTGCCGGCTCAACAGCCAGTCGCGGAGGCGGAAGTTCACAAACTTCTCGCCGGTTCCCTGGCGTTCCAGGATTGCAATCGCTGCGGGAATGGCTTCGGCCTTGGGCAGGCCGTCCAGTTCGCCGGAGTTGATGAGCGTGCCCTCCCCCGCGGTGGCGGTGCCGGACACTGCAGGGTCCTCCTCGCCGGTGGCCAGGACCGCCCGCACGGGCAGGTCGAACGTGCGGGCAAAGTCCAGGTCGCGCTGGTCGTGGGCGGGGACAGCCATGATCGCGCCAGTACCGTAGTCTGCCAGAACGTAATCAGCCGCCCATACCGGCAGCTTTTCCCCGTTCAGCGGGTTGGTCGCATACCGGCCGGTGAAGACACCGGTCTTTTCCCGTTCCGTAGACTGCCGTTCAATTTCCGAGAGGGCCTTGACCTGCTCGCGGTAGTCATCCAGGGCGGCGGCGTGCTCCTCGGTGACGAGCTCGACGGCGAGCGGCGCGTCCGCTGCCACCACAAAGAACGTTGCCCCGTAAAGGGTGTCCGGGCGCGTGGTGAAGACGGTGACCTCTTTGGCGGGCCTGCCGCCGTCGGCCTCGATCACAAAGTTGACGTGCGCACCCTCGGAGCGGCCGATCCAGTTCTTCTGCATCGCCAGGACGCGCTCGGGCCAATGGCCGCGGAGCTGCTCCATGTCATCGAGCAGCCGGTCGGCGTATTCAGTGATCTTGAAGTACCACTGGTTGAGGGACTTCTTGGTGACGGTGGTGCCGCAGCGCTCGCAGGCGCCGTTGACTACCTGCTCGTTGGCCAGCACGGTCTGGTCCTTCGGGCACCAGTTGACCGGCGAGTTCTTGCGGTACGCCAGGCCGCGTTCGTAGAAGCGCTTGAACAGCCACTGGGTCCAGCGGTAGTACTCGGGGTCCGAGGTGTGCAGGCGGCGGGACCAGTCAGCGGAGATGGCGTACCGCTTGAAGGATGCCGCCTGGGTCTCAATGTTGGCGTAGGTCCACTCGCTGGGGTGGGCGTTGCGTTTAATGGCCGCGTTCTCGGCGGGCAGGCCAAAGGAGTCCCAGCCGATCGGGTGGAGGACGTCGTAGCCCTGCTGGCGCAGGTAACGAGCTACGACGTCGCCCATGGCGAAGGCTTCCGCGTGGCCCATGTGGAGGTCGCCCGACGGGTAGGGAAACATGTCCAGGACGTAGCGCCGCTCCCGGGACCCGTCGTCGACAGGCGTGAAAACCTTGAGGTCTTCCCACACCCGCGGCCACTTGGCCTCCATGGCGGCAAAGCTGTACGCGCCCTCCTCGGGCACCTCCGCCTGCACTGTTGCTGCTGTTCCGGTCTCTGTCTCCGGCTGAACGCCCACTGCTGCCCTCTTCTGTTCTGTTACGGCATCTGTGCTGCCATAACGGCCTGATCCTCCTGCTGCCGGCCCGGCAAAATACGCCCGGACACACAAAAGCCCCTCACCAGGGAGGGGCTGCCGCACGGTTATCCGTTGTTTCGGACGCCGGGCGGCTAACTAAGCAGAAGGATCGCACGCATGGAACTACTTTAGCGCACCTGCGCAGGCACGGCTGAGCTCCCGGCCTGTACCGGAGCCTTAGGGCATAACTAGACTTGAGCCGGGCCGTCCGGCCCCTGATCCGGCAGGCAACTCCATGGATGACGATTCGGCTGATAACGCAGTTCCAGGCCTGCCGCCGCTCTCCGCGCCCCTTGCGTTGGACCGGGAAAGGGCGGGCAGCAAGGCGGCGGCATTGTCAGCGCTGCTCGCGGCAGGCTTCCCGGTTCCATCCGGATTCGTTGTCACCCAGGAAGCGATGTTAATCGGTTCCAGCAGGGACGACTGGGGGGTTCGCCTGCAGGCCGCCGCCCGTGACGCCGGGCCTGGCCCCTACGCGGTCCGCTCCTCCGCGGCAGCCGAAGACCTTCCTGATGCTTCCTATGCCGGCATATACGAAAGCTATCTGGGCGTGGAGGCGGCAGGCCTGGCAGCGGCCGTGAACCGCTGCTTTGAATCGGCGCAGGCCAGCCGCGTCCTGGCTTACCAGGTGTCCCCCGAAAACACTGAACCCGGGAGGATGCCGGGCAGCGGCGGGATGGCCGTCCTGGTCCAGCAGATGGTGGACTCGGCAGCAGCCGGCGTGGCGTTCACGGCCAACCCCCTCACTGGCGCCCGGGACGAAACAGTCATTGCGGCCGTCTTTGGGCTCGGGGAACGGCTGGTGGCCGGGTCCGAGGGCGGCGAGGACTGGATTGTTGGGCCTGGGCAGGCCCGCAGGGTGGGGGGTCCGGCCCGCGTCCTGACTGTTGAGAGCGCGACGGCGGTGGCCGCCGCGGCCAGGAACGTCGCCGCGCATTTTGGGGCGCCGCAGGATGTTGAGTGGGCGCTGGATGCCTCCGGCCGCGTCCAGATCCTCCAGGCGCGGCCCATGACGGCAATTCCGGAACCGGTGACATGGGAGCCGCCGGGGAAAGGAGTCTGGCTCCGGAACTTCCGGCTGGGCGAATGGTTGCCCGAACCCGTGACGCCGTTGTTTATGGACTGGATTGTGCCGCTGATCGACGCCGGGTACCACCACGCAGTCACCCGATCGGCAGGCATCAGCATTGCGATGGGACATGCGGCAGTCAACGGCTGGTATTACGTGGCCCCGCCCACCCCGGCGGCGCTCCCCCATCTCCTGTTCAGCGGCACCCTTCGCCCGCTGCCCTACATCTTCAACTCCGTGCTCCGTCCCATGGTGGATCCTGCGGGAGCCGACCGTGCAGTGCTTCGAAGCCTGGAGGACGAATGGCGGACTGTCTTCCTTCCTGGCTACCGGAGCCTGGCAGGCGGACAGGGCATCGACATTGAAACGGCCGAGCTGCCGGAGCTCATCTCCCTGGTTGGGCAGGTGACCCGCACTGCAGGCGAATACCTCTGGTACTTCTCCGCGGCCGGTGGCGCCGCCTGGAAGATGGAGGCGGTGCTGGCCCGCTTTTGGCGAAAGCGCCTGGCTCCTGCCTTGAAGGAACGGCAGCAGGACATGCCGGATGCCGAGGGCTACCAGGTCCTGCTCGGCGGCCTCATGGCGAAGCCACCGGAACAGGTGCCGCACGCGGTCTTCAGCCTGGACTGGTACCACCCGACGGCGGCCGAGGAACAGCAGCGCCCGGGCCAAGGAAGCCCGGCGAACGGACGGAACGGGACACCTGTTGCCGTAACAACGGCAATGCAACGGCGCCAGGCCGCGGAGGCCGCCTGCCGTGAGGTGCTGCGGGGCACACGCCGTCTGCGCCGTTTCGATTCTGTCCTGGCCGTTGCCCAGCACTACGCGCTGCTGCGGGAGGAGCAAGCGCGGGACTTCACGCTGGGCTGGCCGCTCCTCCGCAGGTGCGCCGCCCGGATCGGAAATATCCTGCAGCAGTCAGGAGTGATCGACAGCCCGAATGACGTCTTCTTCCTCACGCGGGCCGATCTTCGTACCGACGCACCGCCGCAGCAGGCTGTAGTGGCCCGGCGCCGCAAGGACTGGCTCCGGCAGCGGAAGCTCGACGCGCCTCTGATGCTGGGCATACTTCCGATTCTGGGCAACGCCTTTGACCGCTTGGCGGACGCCGCACGCACTACACGGGACGCGCCCCGGGGATCCCTCCGCGGCCATCCGGCAAGTCCCGGCCGCGCCCGGGGACGCGTACGGATAGTGCACGGGCTCTTGGATTTTTCCAGTTTCCAGCCCGGCGAAGTGCTCGTGGCCAAGGCGACGGCACCGGCCTGGACGCCGTTGTTCACCTCCGCGGCGGCCGTAGTCACGGATACGGGCAACCTCGCCGCCCACGCCTCCCTCATAGCCCGTGAGTACGGTATCCCCGCAGTAGTGGGAACCCGCAACGCCACCCAGATGCTCTACACCGGCCAGCTGGTAACGGTAGATGGCAACGCAGGCACAGTAGAAACCCACGAGGACTGAGGTGCCTCCGCTTTCCTCCCTCATCCCGCACGCCAGGACGAGGCCTCCGGCACTGTGGCCCGACGAGGACCAGAATGACCCCGCGCGTTAAAAAGGGCCGCAGACTCCCCCGCCATGGTGTGGTGGGCACCGCGAAGCGGGCAGGCGGGGAGTCTGCGGCCCTTTTGCGGTTCGGGAGGAAAAACCTACCGAACGTCCTCGTCCACCCAATCCATGGACTTGGTAACGGCCTTCTTCCAGAGCCGCATCTGGCGGTCCTGTTCAGCCTGGTCCATTTGGGGTTCCCACCGCTTGTCCTCGGACCAGTTGGCCGACAGCTCGCCGAGGTCCTTCCAGAAGTCCACGGCGAGGCCGGCAGCGTAGGCGGCGCCGAGGGCTGTGGTTTCAACCACCTTCGGCCGGATTACCGGTACACCCAGGATGTCCGCCTGGAACTGCATCAGCGCGTCGTTGGCCACCATGCCGCCGTCGACCTTCAACTCGGAGAGCGGAACGCCGGAGTCCGCGTTGACCGCGTCCAGCACCTCGCGGGTCTGGAAAGCGGTGGCTTCGAGCGCGGCGCGGGCGATGTGGCTCTTGTTGACGAACCGGGTGAGGCCAACGATGGCACCGCGTGCGTCCGATCGCCAGTACGGCGCGAAGAGTCCGGAGAATGCCGGGACGATGTACACGCCGCCGTTGTCCTTGACGGATGCGGCGAGGGCCTCAACTTCGGGGGCGCTGCTGAGCATGCCCAGGTTGTCGCGCAGCCACTGGATCAGCGAGCCGGTGACGGCGATGGAACCTTCCAGGGCGTAGTGCGGGGCGGCGTCGCCGAGCTTGTAGCCAACGGTGGTGAGCAGCCCGTTCTTGGAGTGGACGATTTCCTCGCCGGTGTTGAAGATCAGGAAGCAGCCTGTTCCGTAAGTGTTCTTCGCCTCGCCGGTCTGGAACGCTGCCTGGCCGAAGGTGGCCGCCTGCTGGTCACCGAGGATGCCGGCCACCGGAACTTCCCGCAGGAGCTGGGACGTGTGGACTGTGCCGTAGACCTCGGAGGAGGACCTGATGTCCGGCATCATGGTCCTCGGAACACCGAAGATGCCCAGGATTTCCTCGTCCCACTGCAGCGTCTCCAGGTCCATGAACAGGGTCCGCGACGCATTGGTCACATCGGTGACATGGACGCCGCCGTCCACACCGCCGGTGAGGTTCCACAGGACCCAGGCGTCGGTGTTGCCGAACACGAGGTTCCCTGCTTCAGCTTTCTCCCGGGCACCGTCCACGTTGTCCAGGATCCACTTGATCTTGGTACCCGAGAAGTAGGTGGCCAGGGGCAGGCCCACTTTGTCCTTGAAGCGGTCCGCCCCACCGTCCCTTGCCAGCTCGTCGACGATGTCCTGGGTGCGGGTGTCCTGCCAGACGATGGCGTTGTAGACGGCCTCGCCGGTGGTTTTGTCCCACACGACGGCGGTTTCGCGCTGGTTGGTGATTCCGACGGCGGCGATATCGTGCCGTGTCAGGTTCGCCTTGGAGAGCGCGGAGCCGATGACCTCACGGGTGTTGTTCCAGATTTCGGCGGGGTTGTGCTCCACCCACCCGGCCTTCGGGAAGATCTGTTCGTGCTCCATCTGCCCGGAGGAGATAATGCTGCCGCTGTGGTCGAAGACGATGGCGCGGGTGCTGGTGGTTCCCTGGTCGATGGCGATTACGTACTGGTTCATGATGACGTCCTTGTCTTGTGTTTTAGGTCAGAAAGCGGGTATTGGTCAGGCGGCGGCTGAGGCAATGATGGGGACCAGGCGGGCAACGAGCCCGCCCAGGGCGCCGCCGACGAGCGGGCCCACAACGGGGATCCAGGAGTAGCCCCAGTCGCTGGAGCCCTTGCCCTTGATGGGAAGCAGTGCGTGGGCGATGCGCGGGCCGAGGTCACGGGCCGGGTTGATGGCATAGCCGGTGGGACCGCCCAGGGACACGCCGATGCCGACGACGAGAAGTGCCACAGCGAGCGGGCCGAGGCCGGACGGGGTCCCGCCGAAGGCCAGGATGACGAACACCAGCACAAAGGTGCCGATGATCTCGGTCGCCAGGTTCCAGGAGCTGGTCCGGATGGCCGGGCCGGTGGAGAACACGCCGAGCTTGCTGGCAGGTTCGGGCTCGGCGTCGAAATGCTGCTTGTAGGCGAGCCAGCAGGCCACGGCCCCGAGGAAGGCGCCGAGCAGCTCACCGCCGAAGTAGGTCAGCGTGGAGGCCGGGTCGATGGCGACGCCAGGGGCATATTCCGCTTTCCCGTTCAACAGGAGCCCAAGCGTCACCGCGGGGTTCAGGTGTGCCCCCGATTTCGCGGCAACATAGACACCCGCGAAAACAGCGATACCCCATCCCCAAGTGACCATCAGGAACCCGCCGCTGTTGCCTTTCGTGCCCCGCAGGGCGACGTTGGCGACGACGCCGCAGCCCAGCAGGGTGAGCATCGCCGTTCCGAATACTTCGGATAGGAAAACAATTCCAAGAGACATCTTTGACTCCTCTTATTTTTCTGTTGTGGGTCCTTCGCGGGTTGAAGGACCGTTTCGCCGGGGCGGATCAACGCCCCGGCCGCCAGCCGGGCCTAGGCGACCAGGCTGTTGATCTCTACGCGGTGGAGCCGCTGCAGGACATCCTGCGCGTGCCGTATCTCGGCGGCACGGGCTGCAGCGTCCCAGCCCAACGGAACAGCGAGCACCTCTGCCACCTCGTTGAGCAGTTCGCCGGTGACAAGGCCCCGGAACGCAAGCGATGTCCGGCGGATCAGGACGTCGGCAAGGTGTCCCACCTGCTCATGGGCCGCCATGAACTCCAGTTCGCGGACGCTCAGTTCCCGTGTGGAGCGGAGCGGGTGGTCAGGTGCGGCATCGAGGTACTCCATCACGGCCTCTGCACGGGTCCCGTAGCGGGTCAGTAACCCGGCCGTACGGTCTGCGTCCCGGCCGGCAGCCATATGCTGCTTGATCCACTGCTGAACGCCGGCCTCGTCCGCCGGGAAGCCCGCGCCCCCGCCGATGGCGAGTTGCGCCGTCGAGACCTTGCGCTGCATGCCAAGCTCGGCGAGGACGTCGTTAGTCAAATGCTCGGCCAGGGCACGGAAGGTGGTCCATTTGCCGCCCACCAGGCTGAGGACGACGGCGCCCCCGCCGGATTCGATGCTGGCCGGCCCACTGCGCTCAATCCGGTAGTCGCGGGAAACGAAACCTGGTTGGGTTGCGTCATGCCGGGGCAGGGGCCGGACGCCGGAGAAGGTGTAGACGATCTGATCATGCGTGACGGGGATGCCCGGAAACACGTGGCCGATCAGTTCGAAAAAGTAGTCGATTTCCTCATCAGTGCAAACAGCGTCCTGGCCCATGTCGGCGTCCACGTCGGTGGTTCCCACGAGGACGCGGTCACCCATCGGGTAAATGAGGACGATCCGGCCATCGGTGTGTTCGAAGAAGATTTCCCGTCCCCGGCAGGCGTCCAGGAGTGCCGGGTGGTCCAGGACTATGTGTGACCCTTTGGTGCCCCCCATCAAAGCGGAGGCGGTTCCCATTGCTTCGTTGGTGAGATCCACCCACGCGCCGGTGGTGTTGATGATGACATCGGCGGTGAAGTCGAACTCCTCACCGGTCAGCTCATCATGCAGGCGGACGGTACTGCCTTTGCCGGTGCCCCGGTTGGGCTCGCCGGTCATGGATTTGAGTGAAAGGTAATTGCTGGCGCGGGCGGTGCTGCCTTGGGTATTGGCGGCGCCGGGCAGCTGCCCTGCCTTCTCGCCGTCCTGCAGGACATCGAGGGTGAGCCGCTCCGGGTTGTGTACCGAGGCGTCGAAGTAGGTGGCCGCATATTTGATGTCGGGACGCAGGTCGGGCAGTTCGGCGAGGGCGCGTTGGCGGCCCCTGAACTGGTGCCGCGGCACGCTGCCGCCGTCACGCGAGAATGAGTCGTAGAGGCTGAGGCCGGCTTTGATGAGGAAGGCGCCGCGCTCCTTGGGCTTGCCCTGTTGTTTGTGGGTGAGGAACCGCAGCGGAGCAGCGAGGACACCGGAGAAGGTGCTGAAGATGGGGATGGTGGTCTGCAGCGGCTTGACGTAGTGCGGGGCGATCCGCAGCAGGCGGTTGCGCTCCACCACTGATTCCCGGACCAGCCGGAACTCACCGTTTTCGAGGTAGCGGATGCCGCCGTGGATCATGTGCGAGGAGGCACCGCTGGCGCCCTGGCAGTAGTCACCCCGCTCGACCAGCGCTACGTCCACTCCCTGCAGGGCCAGGTCCCGGAAGGTCCCGACGCCGTTGATGCCGCCGCCTACCACCAGCACCTTTGCGTGGGGCCTGCGCCTGAGGTTGTGGACGGATGCGCGTTCAGTACCCTGCTTGGGCGCGGCGGGGCGGGCAGATGAATCCTTGGGTCCCAAAACGACTCCCTTGGGGCTTTGTATGGTGCGGCAACCCTGGGGTCAGCCGCCGTTCTCATCTATTGTTTGGAGTAATGGAAAATGGAGTCAAGCACTATGCACAAACGTGCAGAACGGAAATCCGATGAACCCTTCCCGGCATGCTGACGCCCTCCGGGCTGCACAGATGTATTACCTCCAGGACCTCACAATGGACGCCATCGCCCGCGAGCTAAGGACCTCGCGGTCAACGGTTTCGCGGCTGTTGTCTTCCGCCCGGGACTCGGGCCTGGTCCAGGTCCAGATCCGCAATCCGCTGGACACAGCCCCCGAGCTGGAAGGCCTGATCCGGCGCCGGTACGGGGTTGACGTCCACGTGGTTCCGGTCGTGGAAACCCTCAATGAAGCCGAAACCCTGGACCGGGTAGCCATGCAGGCAGCGCGCACCATCGGGCCCCTGGTGGATTCCAATGCGATTATCGGTGTGGCGTGGGGCTCTACGCTGAGCGCCGTCAGCCGGCACCTCACCAGGAAGATCACCCACGACAGCGTCATTGTGCAGCTGAACGGCGCAGGCAACATGCACACGACGGGCATCACGTACGCGAGCGACATCATGCGCCGCTTCGGCAGTGCGTATGGAGCGCGCGTGGAACAGTTCCCGGTTCCCGCCTTCTTTGACCACGCGGCTACCAAGACTGCGATGTGGAATGAACGCAGCGTGCAGCGGATCCTGGCACTCCAGGCCAAGATGAGCATCGCGATCTTCGGCGTCGGCTCAGTGGACGCCGACTACCCCAGCCACGTTTACGCCGGCGGGTACCTGGACGAGAACGACCTCAACATCCTGGCGAATTCGGATGTTGTTGGGGACGTCGCCACTGTCTTTTTCCGCAGCGACGGTTCATCGGACGGCATCATCCTGAATGAACGGTCCACGGGGCCGGCCTTGTCGGAGCTCCGTCAGGTCCGGCGCAGGATCTGCGTGGTTTCAGGCGTCTCCAAGATCAACGGCCTCAAGGGTGCCCTGGCGGCCGGCCTCGCCACGGACCTGATCCTCGACGAGGCGACCGCGCGCCGGCTGGTGGGCCTGGAGGGCATGGCGACGGCGACTAGGTAGAGTCAAGGCTATGAGGACCTCACCGCGGCTCAGCCTGAACAACGGCGTACTGATCGACCAGTTGGGCTTTGGCCTGTACAAGGTGCCCTCGTCGGATGCCGCCAACCTTGTGGCCATGGCCCTCGGTGCCGGCTACAGGCATTTTGACACCGCCGCCATGTACGGCAACGAGTCAGGCGTTGCCCGCGGCATCAGCTCCCAGCTGGGCGCACCGGCAGGCAGCGGCGGCTCCGGGGAACTGTTCCCTGCTCCCGCAAGGGAAGACCTTTTCATCACCACGAAGGTGTGGAACGACCACCACGGCTACGACGCAACCCTCCGGGCGTTCGATACCTCCATGGTGAACCTGGGCCTGGACTACGTGGACATGTACCTCATCCACTGGCCGTGCCCGCGCCGCGGCCTGTTCACGGAAACCTACCGGGCCCTTGAGACGCTGTACCGGGAGGGAAAGGTCAGGGCCATCGGCGTCAGCAACTTCCAGCCTGCCCACCTTGACCGGCTGCTCCAAACAGCCGAAGTAACGCCCGCCGTCAACCAGATCGAGCTGCACCCCTGGCTCCAGCAACATGAGCTGCGCAAGATTCACGACGACCTGGCTATCAGGACTGAGGCATGGAGTCCGCTGGGGCGGGGACACGTGCTTGCCGACCCCGTGGTCCGGGCCTGCGCCGCCGAAAATCGAAGGACACCCGCCCAGGTGATCCTTCGCTGGCACATGCAGCTGGGAAACATCGCCATTCCGAAAGCCAGCTCGGAAGCCCGCATCCGGGAAAACCTGGACATCTTCGCCTTCGAGCTTTCGGCCCGGGATATGGATGCCCTCGCCGGCCTTGACCGGGGACAGCGCACCGGTTCCCACCCGGACAACGTCAACTAGGACCCCCATGAAAACAACACACACCGCGCAGTCCGCCGCGCCCGCTTTCTTCAGTCCGGAGCTGGCCGACAGGACCCGTGCCGCATCCGTGCTGCTCCCTGGCGGGAAGGTTGCCTACTGGACGTATGAACCGGTCCAGGAAACGCCTGAGACGCGCACCATCCTGGTGATCCACGGCTTCCGAGGCGACCATCATGGGCTGCTGCGCGTGGCGGACCAGCTTCCCGACATGCGCATCGTTATGCCGGACCTGCCGGGATTTGGCAGCTCGGACGCTTTCGGGCCCGGGGGCCACACAGTGCCCGGATACGGCGCGTTCATCACCCAGTTCATGAGCGCCCTGGGCCTGGGGCCGGACACTGTTCTCCTGGGGCACTCCTTCGGGTCCATCCTGGCCGCCCACTTCGTAGCCGCACATCCGGACGCTGTGTCCCCACTGATCCTCATCAATCCCATCGCGGCGCCGGCCCTCGAAGGCCCCAAGGGCATCATGACCAGGCTGGCAGTGCTGTACTACAAGCTTGCAGCCCGGCTCCCCCGTCCGCTGGGGCAAGCACTCCTGCGGAGTCCGTTGATCGTGCGCGTGATGAGCGAGACGATGGCCAAAACCAAGGACCGGGAGCTGCGGCGCTTTATCCACGGCCAGCACCACGCGTACTTCAGCGCGTTCGCCAGCAGGGACAGCCTCCTCGAATCATTCACTGCCTCCGTCAGCAGCCATGTGGCGGAGGTGGCAGGCCGGTTGCGCCTTCCGGTGCTGCTGGTGGCCGGCGAAAAGGATGAAATCGCCGCGCTGCCGGACCAGCACCGGCTCGTTGCCCTGCTGCCGGACGGCGAACTCAAGGTCATTCCGGACGTCGGCCACCTGATCCATTACGAGACCCCTGAACCCGCCGCCCGCTACATCCGCAGCTTCCTTAAGGATCATCCCGCGTGAAGATAGTCATCGATGCACGTTTCACCAGGACCGACCACCATGACGGCATCAGCCGCTACGGAGCAAGCCTGATCGAGGCCACTGCGAAGATCGCGGACGTTTCCATGCTGGTCTCGGACCTCCGGCAGCTTGCCCTGCTGCCCGATGTACCCTACTCGCTCATCAACAGTCCCCTGTCCCCTACGGAGTTGTTTGTAGCGCGCAAGGTAAACCAGCTGGGCGCGGACGTGGTGGTGTGCCCGATGCAGACGATGGGCTCCTGGGGCCGGAAATACGGGCTTGTTCTGACGTTGCATGACCTGATCTATTACGAGCACCCTGCGCCGCCCGGATTCCTGCCTGCCCCGGTCCGGTTGCTGTGGCGGCTCTACCACAAGGCGTTCTGGCCGCAGCGGCTCCTCCTCAACCGGGCGGATGCGGTGGCCACGGTCAGCAGGACAACCGAGGCGCTGATGGCCAAGTACCGGCTGACGCGGCGGCCGGTCCGGGTCATCGGCAATGCTCCCCAGCCGGCTGCGGAGCCGCGAATCCCTGAGGCCGGAGCCGAACCTTCCCTCGTCTACATGGGGTCATTCATGTCCTACAAGAACGTGGAAACCATGGTGGCGGGAATGGCTTCGCTTCCCGGCTACACCCTCCACCTGCTGAGCAGGATCACGCCCGCACGGCGCGCCGAGCTGGAAAAGCTGGTCCCGCCCGGAGCCCAGGTGGTGTTCCACAATGGTGTCACCGACGAGCAGTACACCACGTACCTCAAAACGGCCACGGCCCTGGTGACCCTTTCCCGGGCAGAAGGCTACGGCCTCCCGCTCGTTGAGGCCATGGCTTTGGGCACTCCGGTCATTGCCAGTGACATCCCGATTTTCCGGGAAGTGGGCGGTGATGCCGCCAGTTACGTTGATCCGGCGTCGCCGGATGAGTTCGCCGGTGCTGTGATGAAGCTGCAGGACAGGGAACGGTGGGAGGAAGCCTCGCAGCGCTCTCTTGCCCGTGCCCGTGAGTTCACCTGGGACGAATCCGCCCGCCAGCTTGTGGACGTGGCCCACGACATCATCGCGCAGCGCCGAAAGAAACGCCGCTCCGACAACAACTGACAGCGGCAGCTACAGGACGTCCACGCCGTCAAGCCGAAGCTGCACGGGTTCAGCGCTCCGTTTTGCCACCGTGGCGGCGCGGATGGAGCGCAGGACCCGGGTGACTGACGCCGCATGGGCGTAGGGGAAAAACAGCAGGGTCCGGACATCCTCCCCCACCGGGCGCGGTGAGGAGAGCGAGGCACTGAGGACGACGGGGGCGGGCCCGGCGATACGAAGGCTGGAACCGGCCGGTTCCAGCTGGGCTTCCACGGCGGCCGTAAAATGCTCGACGGCGGCCCGTGGCCCGGTCACCGAGGCAATCCGCACCGCGGGCGGCAGCTGCAGTTCCACCCGCAGGGACAGCTCCCGCCGGGCGTAACCCGCAGGGTCCCACCGAAGCAGGGCACCCACAGGGGACGTCTCCGACGCAGTGATGACGACAAGCCCGTGGTCCGAGGCCGGCCGCACCAGGGCGGCGGCGTTGAACCACCGGCGCACCGTGTCCTCACCAGCACGCAGGTTTTCCCGCCGCAGCAAAGAGTCGCCGTCCAGCAGCAGAGCAGCCGCGTAGCCGCCCTCGGCGACGGGCTCGGCGCCCACCGTGGCCACCACCAGCGCCTTAGCCGGGCCCACACTGGCTTTGACGTGGCCGCCCGAGGATGTAATCACTGTTTTTCCCGGGAACCCGCGCCCCAGTTCTTCGGCGGTCCGCATCACTCCGGTGGCACCCTTGCGAAGCCTCCGTCCACCGCAATGGGAGCAGCCCCACTCCAAGGCCGGGGTGGAGCACCACCGGCACTGCGGAATCGCGGAACTGCCGCTGGCCAGTGCCAGCGGCCCCTGGCAGCTTCCGCAGCGCGCGGACTCCCGGCAGGTTTCGCACACCAGCGACGGCACGTACCCGGCCCGCGCCACCTGGACCAGGACGGGCCCGCGTTCAAGTCCTTCTTTGGCAGCACGCCAGGCGGCGCCCGGCAGGCGGGCAATCCTGGCAAGCGGATCCCGTTCCTGCTCGAAGCTATCAGCCGTGTTCACCACTCGCGGGACTGTGGGGCGAACAATGTTGCGGTCAGCTTCCACGGGAAGCATCCAGCCACTCTCCACGAGCCGCTGGACTTCCGTACTCCGGGTGTGGGCGGCCAGGAGGCACGCTGCCCCTGCCTGCTCCGAGCGCAGGAGCAGGACCTCGCGGGCATGCGCATAGGGAGCACGCGGCTCGATGTGGAGATCGTCACCGTCGTCCCAACAAACGACGAGCCCCAAGTCCTTGACGGGTGCGTACGCAGCCGACCTGGTGCCGATGGCCACGCGTGCCGTGCCGGCAAGGATGCGCAGGAAGTTTTGGTAACGCGGCGTGGGTCCGTCCTCTGCCGTCAGGCGAGCTACGGCCTCCTCCGGCAGCAGGCTTGTGACGGCGTGCTCCAGACGGTCCAGGTCGCGGTTGTCCGGCACTATGACAAGGGCTCCGCGGCCGGAAGCGCAGGCGGCAGAGACGGCTTGGGCCAGCAACTGGGGCCACCCTTCGGGGCCGTACCCCCGGAGGGGATTGATCACCGCCCGCGGTGCCCCGCCGTCGGCCAAGTGCCGCAGGAACGCCGGACCGTTGCGGTAGCTGGCCCATGCGGTCGACGCGGCAGGGTCCGGGATGGAATACGTGGACTCTTCTGCCGCTCCGGCCGCTGGTTCCGGGGCAGCGTTAAAGGTCTTTTCCAGCCGGGCAACCCGGGGCGGGACTGCAACGCGCAGGACATCGCTCACGGTCCCGGCATAACGGGCAGCGACCATGGTGGCCAGATCCCTGATTTCCGGGGCCAGAACGGGAACCGGGGAAATGACCTTTGCCAATGGCAGGAGGGTGTGGCCGGCCTCGGACTCCGCTACGCGCTCCATAATGAAGCCGTTGAGGTCCTGGCCGTTGAACTTAACCTTGACCCTGACCCCTGGCTGGGCCTCGGCGTCGAGGTTGGCCGGGACACCGTAATCAAAGGGCCGGTCCAGGTGGGGCAGGGAGGACTCCACGAGTACACGCGCCACGGGCAGGTGGTCCGCGAACTGCTGCCCGGCCTGGTGTTTGCGGTCCGGGAAACCCTGCAGGAGCGATGGCTGTACGGCTGCCTGCAGTTCCAGCAGGGGTTGTGCGAAATCATCAGTAACCACTGCGGCTACCTCCGTTCAGCATCACCAAAGTGGACAGCGCCAGCACACCATGGGGCACTGACATTCCTGCCCGCCGGCCGTTTCCGCCGGCACAGCACACAGATTCCCCGGCGAGTCCCTAGGCGTTGAAGAACGCCTTCAGGTCGTCCACGCGGTCAAGGCGCTCCCAGGTAAAGTCCGGATCGTCGCGGCCGAAGTGTCCGTGCGCGGCGGTCTTGGCGTAAATGGGCCGCTTCAGGTCCAGCGCGTCGATGATGGCGCGTGGCCTCAGGTCGAAGATCTCTGCGATGGCGGCGCTGATGCGTGCCGGGTCAACCGTTTCCGTGCCGAATGTTTCAACATAGGTTCCCACCGGGCGGGCCTGCCCGATGGCATAAGCGATCTGGATCTCTGCGCGCTTGGCCAGTCCGGCTGCGACAACGTTTTTGGCCACCCACCGCATGGCGTAGGCAGCGGAGCGGTCCACCTTGGAGGGATCCTTGCCGGAGAAGGCACCGCCGCCGTGGCGGGCCATTCCGCCATACGTGTCAACGATGATCTTCCGGCCAGTCAACCCGGCGTCGCCCACGGGACCGCCGATCACGAACTCGCCCGCCGGGTTCAGGATGTTGGCGGCACGTGAGATGTCCAGGTTGGCGGCGGCCAGGACGGGCTCGATGACAACGGAGGCCAGGTCCGCCCGGAGCCGTTCCAGGCTTGCGCCCTCGGCATGCTGGCTGGAGATCACGACGGTTTCGACAGAGACGGGCACGTCCTTGTCATAGCCAACAGTCACCTGGGTTTTGCCGTCGGGGCGGAGGTAGGAAAGCTCACCGGACTTGCGGACTTCCGTAAGCCGCTCGGACAGCCGGTGTGCCAGCCAGATGGGAGTGGGCATGTACGACGGAGTCTCGTCACTGGCGTAGCCGAACATCAGGCCCTGGTCGCCGGCGCCCTGGAGGTCGTAGTCGTCCTCCTGCCGGCCTTCGCGCGCCTCGAGGGAGTTGAAGACTCCCCCGGCGATGTCGTTGGACTGCTGGCCGATGGATACCGACACGCCGCAGCGCGCACCGTCGAACCCGTTCGCCGAAGAATCGTAGCCGATGCCGAGGATGGTTTCGCGGACAATCTGCGGAATTTCCACGTAGGCGTCGGTGGTGACCTCACCGGCAACGTGGACCAGGCCGGTGGTGGCCATGGTCTCCACCGCGACACGGGACTCCGGGTCCTTGTCCAGCAGGGCGTCCAGGATGGCGTCGCTGATCTGGTCGCAGATCTTGTCCGGATGGCCCTCGGTGACCGACTCGGAGGTGAAGAGCCGGAGCGCGGAGGGCGTGGCCGCGTGGGACTGGGGAAGGTGCAGCGGTAAAGTCACTCAACTACCTTACTGGTTGGAAACCGTACTGCCCCGACGGGACGTCATGAGATGTCCTCGTGCTAAGCGGACGTGGCCGGGAACACTCAGGCGCGGGGGGAAACGTGGTTCAGTTCGAAGCCGATCCGGCTGATGATGGCTGCCGAAACCTGGGTCTTGGTTCCGGACGCCTCCTGTGGTTCGGAACCGGAGCGGGCCAGGATGACCACGGAGTTGGTGTCCTGGCCGAAAACCTTGTCCGCGCCCACGTGGTTGACCACCAGCAGGTCGCAGCCCTTGCGCTTCAGCTTTGCTTCCGCGTACGCCAGCACATCGCCGTCATTGTCCCCGGTTTCTGCGGCGAACCCCACGATCAGCTGCCCTTCCAAGGTCCCGGAACTGTTCCTCCGCTCCACGAGTTCATGCAGGATGTCAGGGTTGCGGACGAGCGTTATCACGGGATCGGCGGTGTCGTCGCGCTTCTTGATTTTGGTGTCTGAGACCTCTGCCGGACGGAAGTCGGCCACTGCGGCGGACATGATCACGACGTCTGAATCGGCGGCGGCTGCCAGCGCTGCCTCCCGCAACTGCAGGGCAGTCTCCACATTGATCACTTCCACACCGGCAGGCGGCGGAACTTCCATGTAAGCGGCGAGCAGCCGTACGGTTGCGCCGGCATTCCTGGCGGCGACGGCAAGGGCGACACCCTGCTTGCCCGAGGACCGGTTGCCGAGGAACCGGACCGGGTCGAGCGGTTCACGGGTTCCGCCTGCGCTGATGGTGACAGTGCGGCCGGCCAACGGCAGCTGGTAATCCGACTGCCCTTCCACCAGGGCCATCGCGGCGTCGAAAATCGCTTCGGGCTCGGGCAGCCTGCCCGGCCCGGAGTCCGCTCCGGTCAGCCTGCCGGTAGCCGGTTCAAGGACCGCAGCTCCCCTGTTGCGCAGCGTTTCCACGTTGGCGCGGGTGGCTGCATGCTGCCACATCTCGGTGTGCATGGCGGGGGCGAACAGCACCGGACCGTGGGCCATGAGCAGGGTGTTGGTGAGAAGATCCCCGGCCTGGCCGGTGGCTGCCTTGGCCAGAAGGTCGGCGGTGGCGGGGGCGATCACCACCAGGTCGGCTTCATGGCCCAGGCGGACGTGGTTGACCTGGTGGACGTCGTCGAAAACGCTGTTGCTCACAGGGTTTCCGGACAACGCCTCCCAGGTGGCGGTGCCAACAAAGCGGGTGGCAGCCTCCGTGGGAATCACCGTGACGTGATGGCCGGCTTCAGTAAAAAGCCGGAGGAGCGATGCCACCTTGTAGGCGGCGATCCCTCCCCCGACTCCGAGGACTATGCGCACGTGACCTCCGTCAACAGCACGTCAGGCGGCAGTATTACTCCGCAGCTTCGATCGGCGTGGAGACCAGCTTGCCTTCGTTGATCTCGCGCAGCGCGATCGAAAGCGACTTTTCGTTCAGCTTGGTGTCTACCAGCGGGCCGACGTACTCGAAGAGGCCCTCGTGCAGCTGGGCGTAGTAGGCGTTGATCTGACGAGCACGCTTGGCACCGAAAATCACCAGGCCGTACTTGGAATCGGCTGCCTCGAGCAGCGAGTCGATCGGCGGGTTGATGATGCCTTCAAGGTTCGTGGACACGAATTCTCCAAATTCCTAGCGGGCTGACGCTTCCCGCGCTCCATGCGGATGCGGGGTCAGCCCCATGAGTGAAACAAGCTCGTCCGCCGCCCGGCGAACGTCGTCATTGATGACGGTATGGTCGAACTCCGGTTCAGCAGCAAGTTCCAGTTTAGCGGTTTCCAGCCGTCGCTGCTGTTCGTCGGGGGTTTCTGTGCCGCGGCCCACCAGGCGCCGGACCATTTCGTCCCAACTCGGCGGCGCCAGGAAGACGAACTGTGCGTCCGGAACGGCAGCCTTGACCTGGCGGGCACCCTGCAGGTCGATCTCCAGCAGCACGGACCGTCCTTCGGCGATGGCCTGGTTCACCGTGCTCTTGAGGGTCCCGTACGTGTTCTGGCCATGGACTACGGCCCACTCCAAGAGCTCACCGTCTGCAACCAGACGCTCGAACTCCTCCTTGGACTTGAAGAAGTAGTGCACGCCGTCGATTTCGCCCGGCCGGGGTGCGCGGGTTGTGGCTGAAACGGACAGCCATACCTCCGGATAATTGTCCCGGATGTAGGTGGACACGGTGCCTTTGCCAACAGCCGTCGGACCTGCGAGGACTGTCAGTCCAGGTTTTTTGCTCACGTATTCCTTTATGCCGGAGTTGGGGAAGGCGGCCGGGGGCCGGCCCTAGTTCTCGTCTATAAAATCTACCAGCGCCCGGCGCTGGTGGACGCCGAGCCCGCGGAGCCTGCGGGAAGCCGCAATGCCGAGCTGCTTCATGATGGCCGCAGCGCGCACCTTGCCAATGCCAGGCAAAGCCTCCAACAGCTCGGACACTTTCATCCGTGCCATCGCTTCGTCCTCGAGAGCCGAGTTGACGATGTCGGCTGCGGACCTCTCGCGGTTTTTCAGGCTTTCCTTGGCCGCGGCCCGGGTTGCCCTGGCCGCCGCCGCCTTGTTCAGGGCATCTGTCCGTTCGGACGCGGATAAGGGTCGCAGCACCATGGTTGACACCCCCGGGTCTGGGCGAATCAGTCCAGGGCGGCCGCCCTCGGACTTGTCCTGAAACTACCCTTTGATCCTGTCCGAATCAATGCATCCGCCCGAATCGGCAGCTATTCTCCGCGCAAACCGTCGAGGGTCCGCTGTGCGGCGTCCCGCAGTCCCCCTGGCCGGGGGCCTGCCGCGAGGATATCCCGGCTGGACGTTCCGAGAACCTGCGGGTAGGCGCCGCCGAAGGTGGCCCGCAGATGGTCCGGTGTGGCCCCCTGGGCCCCCAGTCCCGGTGCCAGGATGGGTCCCCGCATGGCCGCAAGGTCGACGTCGAGGTCCGCCAGGGCAGAGCCCACCGTGGCGCCGACCACAAGGCCCACGGAACCCAGGTCCCCCGGGTAGCGCCGGTTTTCCCCGCCGGCAGCCAGGGCGATCCGGCGCGCCACGGAGTCCGCTCCCCCGACGTGTTGGACCGAGGGCCCTTCGGGGTTGGACGTCAGGGCGAGGACAAAAACCCCGCGCCCGGCTTCGGCCGCAAGGTCCAGGGCCGGACGCAGTGATTCGAAGCCCAGGTAGGGGCTCAGGGTCACCGAGTCGGCGGCCAGCGGCGAACCGTCCCGAAGCCAGGCGTCGGCGTAGGCAGCCATGGTGGATCCGATGTCCCCCCGCTTGGCGTCAGCGATGGTGAGGATGTTCTCATCCCGGGCAGTCGCCAGCACTTCCTCCAGGACAGCCATTCCAGCCGAGCCGTGGCGCTCATACAGCGCCACCTGCGGCTTGACCGCGGCAGCGAGGGAGCCTACCGCGTCAAGGACCGTCAGGGAAAACGCACGCAGGCCGTCGACGTCGTCCTTCAGGCCCCAGCCGGCCAGCAGCGAAGGGTGCGGGTCAATGCCAACGCACAGCGGGCCGCGGGCAGCCATGGCCGCGCCGAGCCGGGAGCCGAAGGACTCCCGGCCGGCGCTGGAAACCTGCTCAGGCATGCTGCAGGGCCACCTTTTGGGACTCCGCCAGGGCTGCGGCGTGCTCCTGCAGGCTGGTGACCGACCATTCGTAGGTGCGCATGGCCTCGATGGCCTGGACTGCCGCGTTGAACTCGGCCACCGTGGTGATGCAGGGGATGCCGATGGACGTGGCGGCGGCACGCAGTTCGTAGCCGTCGCTGCGGGCCTCGCCGCCGGAAGGGGTGTTGAAGACCATGTCGATCTCGCCTGCGATGACCAGGTCCGCGATGGTCCCTTCGCCCTCGGCGCTGCTGCCCTCAGCCACCTTGCGGACGGGGGTGGCCTGGATGCCGTTGCGGCGCAGGACGTCGGCCGTGCCGCCCGTGGAGACGATCTCGAAACCGAGGTCCGAGAGCCGCTTGACGCCCATGATCACAGAACGCTTGTCGCGGTTGGCCACCGAGACGAAGATCTTGCCTTCGGTGGGCAGCGCGTTGTTGGCTGCGGCCTGGCTCTTGGCGAAGGCGGTGTCGAAGTGCTTGTCGATGCCCATGACCTCGCCGGTGGAGCGCATTTCCGGTCCGAGCAGGGAATCGACCACCTTGCCCTCAAGGGTGCGGAACCGGCTGAAGGGCAGGACTGCCTCCTTGACGGAGACGGGGGCGTCCAGGGGCAGCGTGGAGCCGTCGCCCACTTCCGGCAGCATCTTGTAGGCGCTGCGGAGCTGATTGATGGTCACGCCGGTGCCGATCAGGGCCGCGGCCTTGGCCATCTGTACGCCGGTGGCCTTGGAGACGAACGGCACGGTGCGGGATGCGCGGGGATTGGCTTCGAGGACGTAGAGCACGTCTGAGGCCAGGGCGAACTGGATGTTGATCAGTCCGCGAACCCCGACGCCTTCGGCGATGGCACGGGTTGCGGTGCGGACCCGCTCAAGGACGTTGGTACCCAGGGTGATAGGCGGCAGGACGCAGGCGGAGTCGCCGGAGTGGATGCCGGCTTCCTCGATGTGCTCCATGATGCCGCCCAGGTACATGTCCGTGCCGTCGAAGAGCGCGTCGACGTCGATTTCGACGGCGTCCTCCAGGAAGCGGTCGATCAGCACCGGGTGGTCCGGGGTGATTTCCGTGGCGTTGGCAATGTAGCGGGACAGGTTGGGCTCGTCGTAGACGATCTCCATGCCGCGTCCGCCGAGCACGTAGGACGGCCGGACCAGGACGGGGTAGCCGATCTCGTCGGCGATCTTCTTGGCGTCCTCGAAGGAGACGGCGGTGCCGTTCTTCGGGGAAATCAGCCCGGCCTTGTCCAGGACCCGGGAGAATGCGCCGCGGTGCTCTGCGAGGTCGATGGCTTCCGGCGAGGTGCCCAGGATGGGAACCCCGGCATCCGCGAGCTGCTGCGCGAGCTTAAGCGGGGTCTGGCCGCCCAGCTGGACGAAGACGCCCATGACGCCGCCGGTGCGTTCCTCGGCCGCGATGACCTCCAGCACGTCCTCAAGCGTCAGCGGCTCGAAGTACAGGCGGGTGGAAATGTCGTAATCCGTAGAGACGGTTTCCGGGTTGCAGTTGACCATCACCGTCTCGTAGCCGGCCTTGCGCAGGGCCATCGAGGCGTGGACGCAGGAGTAGTCGAACTCGATGCCCTGGCCAATGCGGTTGGGCCCTGAACCCAGGATCAGGATGGACGGCTTGGAGTGCAGCGCAACCTCGTCCTCCTCGTCGTAGGCCGAGTAGTGGTACGGGGTGTACGCGGCGAATTCCGCGGCGCAGGTGTCCACGGTCTTGTAGACGGGGCGGATGCCGAGCGCCTGGCGGACACCGCGCACCACGGCCTCGGAATTGTGCGTCAGGGCACCGATCTGCTCGTCGGAGAAGCCGTGGCGCTTGGCGCGCTGGAGCATGTCAGCGGTCAGGGCGCCGGCCTGGCGGATTTCGCGGGAGATCTCGTTGAGCAGTTCCAGCTGGTCCAGGAACCAGGGGTCGATCTTAGTGGCTTCGAAGAGCTGCTCCACGGTGGCTCCGCCCAGGAGGGCGCGCTGGACCTGGTGCAGGCGTTCGGTGGTGGGCCGCTTGGCCTTTTCGATGAGCTCGGCGACTTCCCACTCCGGGACGGAGCTGAAGTCCAGCTGCGAACCCTTCTGCTCCAGCGACCGCAGCGCCTTCTGCAGGGCTTCGGTGAAGTTGCGGCCCATGGCCATGGCCTCGCCCACGGACTTCATGGTGGTGGTGAGGGTGTTGTCCGCTGCGGGGAACTTCTCGAACGCGAAACGGGGAACCTTGACCACCACGTAGTCGAGGGTGGGTTCGAAGGACGCGGGAGTCTTTTGGGTGATGTCGTTGGGGATCTCGTCCAGGGTGTAGCCCAGGGAGAGCTTGGTGGCGATCTTGGCAATCGCAAAGCCCGTGGCCTTGGACGCCAGCGCCGAGGAACGGGATACGCGGGGGTTCATTTCGATGACCACCACGCGGCCGGTGGCGGGATCGATGGCGAACTGGATGTTGCAGCCGCCGGTGTCCACGCCCACTTCGCGGATCACGGCGATGGAGATGTCGCGCAGCCGCTGGTATTCACGGTCGGTGAGGGTGAGCGCGGGGGCCACGGTGATGGAGTCGCCGGTATGCACGCCCACCGGATCGAAGTTCTCGATGGAGCAGACCACCACGACGTTGTCGTTTTTGTCCCGCATCATCTCGAGCTCGTATTCCTTCCAGCCGAGGATGCTCTCTTCGAGCAGCACCTCGGACGTGGGGCTGTACTGCAGGCCCTGGCCCACGATGCGGCGGAGATCGTCCTCGTTGTAGGCAAGGCCGGAACCCAGGCCGCCCATGGTGAAGGAGGGGCGGACCACCATGGGGTAGCCGAGGTCATCGGCGGCCTTCAAGGCTTCGTCCATGCTGTGGATGATGTGGCTGCGGGCGGATTCGGCGCCGCAGCGCTCCACCACGCCCTTGAACTTTTCGCGGTCCTCGCCGAGTTCGATGGCGGCGATGTTGGCGCCGATGAGCTCCACGTTGTACTTCTCGAGCACACCGTTCTTGTCCAGCGCGATGGCCGTGTTCAGGGCCGTCTGGCCGCCCAAGGTGGGCAGCACGGCGTCCGGGCGTTCCTTCGCGATGATCTTCTCCACCACCTCCGGGGTGATGGGCTCGATGTAGGTGGCGTCAGCGAACTCGGGGTCCGTCATGATGGTGGCCGGGTTGGAGTTGACGAGGATGACCCGCAGGCCTTCCTCCTTGAGGACGCGCAGCGCCTGCGTGCCGGAGTAGTCGAATTCGGCGGCCTGGCCGATGACAATCGGGCCGGAACCAATGACGAGGACGCTCTTGAGATCTGTACGTTTCGGCATTACTTCTTGTCCTCAGTCTTGTTGTCGTTTTGGTGTTCAGCGCCAGCTGAATGTGCAGAGTCCACCGGGTCCTTGGACAGGTTGGCGGTCCTGCCGTCCCGGGTGCCCTCCATCAGGTCGATGAAGCGGTCGAACAGGTAGGCGGCGTCGTGCGGTCCGGCCGCTGCCTCGGGGTGGTACTGCACGGAGAAGGCGGGGATGTCCAGGCAGGCGAGGCCTTCCACGACGTCGTCATTCAGGCTGACGTGGCTGACCTCGACGCGCCCGTAGCGTGCCTCGGGAGCCTGGGTGGCGCCGTCGAGCGGTGCATCCACGGCGAAGCCGTGGTTCTGGGAGGTGATTTCCACCTTGCCGGTCCGGCGGTCCATGACCGGCTGGTTGATGCCGCGGTGGCCGTAGCGGAGCTTGTAGGTACCGAAGCCGAGGGCACGGCCCAGGATCTGGTTGCCGAAGCAGATGCCGAAGTACGGCAGCTTCTCGTCCAGGACGGAACGGAGGAGCTTGACCTGGGCGTCGGCCGTGGCGGGGTCGCCGGGGCCGTTGGACATAAAGAAACCGTCCGGGTTGACGGCCTTGACGTCTTCGAGGGTGGCGGTGGCGGGGAGCACGTGGACGCGCACGCCGCGCTCGGCGAACCGGACGGGCGTCATGGCCTTGATCCCGAGGTCGACGGCGGCAATGCTGAAGCGCGGTTCGGCGTCCCAGCCGTGGTCCTTCGGTTCCACCACGTACGCTTCGTCGACGCTGACTTCCTCGGCCAGGCGGGCGCCCTCCATGGGGGCACTGGCCAGCACGGCATCGACGAGTTCCTTGTCGGTGGCCTGCGCGGCGTCGCCGGAGAAGATGCCGGCGCGCATGGTCTTGTGCTCGCGCAGGTGCCGGGTTATGGCGCGCGTGTCCACGCCCTGGATGCCGACGATGCCCTGCGCCTCGAGTTCTTCGTCCAGGGAACGCTCGGAGCGCCAGTTGGACGGGCGGCGGGCGGCGTCACGGACGATGTAGCCGGCCACCCAGATCCGGCGGGACTCGGCGTCGTCATTGTTCACGCCGGTGTTGCCGATGTGCGGTGCGGTCTGCACCACCAGCTGCCGGGCGTAGGAGGGGTCCGTGATGGTCTCCTGGTAGCCGGTCATGCCGGTGGCAAAGACTGCCTCGCCCAGGGCGGTTCCTGTGGCGCCGTAGCTGGAGCCGCGGAAGATGCGGCCGTCTTCGAGCACCAGCGCAGCGGGAGCTGAGACAGGAGCGGAAACTGGGGCGGTTACTGCGGTGTTAGTTGTCACTGTGCTTACTTTCCACTATTGGCATCAGCCGCGGGGGCCGAAGAAATCAATTCCTGAAGTGCTGCGTGGAGCACGTCCCTGTCCTCTGCCCGGCGGGTCCGGAAGCCGGTGTCCAGCTCGTGGCTGCCGTGCATCCACGCCAGGACCAGGAGGCCGTCCATTTCCACGAACTTGCCGGCCATGCCGCTGTCCAGCCGCACGCCGGTGAGGGACGCCGCCGGGATGTACAGCGCGGGGGCCCCTGCCCGGTCAAAGAGGACTCCGTGCGGGTAGACCTCGAGCGTGGCGTTGGTGCGGATACCCAGCCCGTGCACGGCGATCCGGTCCAGCCAGTCCCCGGCGGTGGTGGACGCGACGTACTGCCCCTCGGCGCGGATGAGCGGCTCCCCCGGCGCCTCGGGCACCAAAGGCAACTGTTCGACGTCGGCCTGCCGCCGAAGGCGGTTCCGCCAGCCCAGGCCGATCAGGGCAAAGGCTATGGCGATGAGTGCCAGCGTGATAACCAGCGAGAGCAGCTGGGTGTCCATCAGGCGGCGCCCACGGAAGCGGCGTGCGGGTACGGGGTGTTGAGCCCGCCGTCCAGCACGGTGGGGTGGCCCTTGAAGAACGTGGCCACCACCTTGCCGGGCAGTTCCATGCCCTTGAACGGCGAGTTCCGCCCCATGGTGGCCATCGTCGCCGGCTCAACTGTCCAGCGCGCAGCGGGGTCCACCAGGATGACGTTGCCGGGCTCCCCTGCTTCCAGCGGCCGCCCCTGGTCTTCGAGACGGCCGATCCTGGCGGCGGCGGCCGAGGTGACCCGGGCGAAATCCGCCCAGGTGATCAGGCCGGTCTCGATCATCGTGTGCTGCACCACGGACAGCGCTGTTTCCAGCCCGGTCATGCCCATGGCGGCCTGCGCCCACTCGCATTCCTTGTGCTCGCTGGGGTGCGGTGCGTGGTCGGTGCCGACAACGTCGATGGTCCCGTCTGCGAGCCCGGCGCGCAGGGCCTGGACATCGGCGTCGGTGCGCAGCGGCGGGTTCACCTTGTACACGGGGTCGTAGCTGCGGACCAGGTCGTCGGTCAGCAGCAGGTGGTGCGGTGTGACCTCCGCCGTGACGTTGATGCCGCGCTCTTTGGCCCAGCGGATGATTTCCACTGATCCCGCCGTGGAGACGTGGCAGACGTGGAGCCGGGAGCCGACGTGCTGGGCGAGCAGCACGTCGCGGGCGATGATGCTTTCCTCGGCCACTGCCGGCCAGCCGGTGAGTCCCAGGACAGCGGAGACTTCGCCTTCGTTCATTTGGGCACCGGCAGTCAGGCGCGGTTCCTGGGCGTGCTGGGCCACCACGCCGTCGAACGCCTTGACGTATTCCAGCGCACGGCGCATGAGGACGGGATCGTGCACGCAGATGCCGTCGTCGGAGAACATCCGGACCCGGGCACGGGAATCGGCCATGGCGCCGAGTTCGGCGAGCTGCTCGCCGGCCAGGCCCACGGTGACGGCGCCCACCGGGCGCACGTCCACCCAGCCTGCCGCCTGCCCGAGGCTGTAGACCTGCTCCACCACGCCCGCGGTGTCCGCCACCGGAGTGCTGTTGGCCATGGCGTGGACGGCAGTGTACCCCCCGAGGGCGGCGGCGCGGGTACCGGTCTCCACCGTTTCCGCGTCCTCGCGGCCGGGCTCGCGGAGGTGTGTGTGGACGTCCACCATGCCGGGCAGCGCCACCAGGCCGGCGGCGTCGATAACGGTGGCACCGTCAGCAGACAGCCCTTTTCCGGTTTCGGCGATAACGCCGTCGCGGATCAGCAGGTCCGCCGGCTCGCCGCCAAGGATTGAAGCGCCGCGGATCAGGTAGGTTCCGGTGTTGCCAGCCATCAGTTGCTCTCCTTGGTGGAATGGGTGCCGGCATACGCCAGGGCGGGGGCGGCTGGTTCGCGGGTGTCCCCGGAGAGCAGCAGGTAAAGTGCGGCCATCCGCACGGACACACCGTTGCGGACCTGGGCCAGGACGGTGGAGCGGGGGGAATCGGCGGCGGCGGCGGAGATTTCCAGGCCGCGGTTCATGGGCCCGGGGTGCATGATGATGGTGTCCTTCATGCCCAGGGAGTCCAGCGCGCGCAGCCGGTTGTCGTCAAAGCCCCAGCGGCGCGAGTATTCCCGGGTGCTGGGGAAGAAGGATGCGTTCATGCGTTCGCCCTGCACGCGGAGCATCATCACGGCGTCGACGCCCTGCTCAAGGGTCTCATCCATGTTGTAGCTGACGTTGCAGGGCCACTTTTCGACGCCGATGGGCAGCAGGGTGGGCGGCGCCACCAGCGTGACCTCGGCGCCGAGGGTGCGCAGGAGCCAGACGTTGGAGCGCGCCACGCGCGAGTGCAGGACGTCGCCGGCGATGGCCACCCGCATTCCCTTGAGGTCTGCACCTTCGGACCCGGTGCCGGCCAGGCGGGCCCAGTGGCGTCGCATGGTGAAAGCATCAAGCAGCGCCTGGGTGGGGTGTTCGTGCGTGCCGTCGCCGGCGTTGATGACGGCGGCATCGATCCAGTCGGTCGCGGCCAGCCGGTGCGGTGCCCCTGAGGCCCAGTGCCGGATGACGACGGCGTCCGCGCCCATCGCCGAGAGCGTCTGGGCGGTGTCCTTGAGTGACTCCCCCTTGGAGACGGAGGAGCCCTTCGCGGCGAAGTTGATCACGTCTGCCGACAGGCGCTTGGCGGCAGCTTCAAACGAGATGCGGGTGCGGGTGGAGTCCTCGAAGAAGAGGTTCACCACGGTGCGGCCGCGCAGTGCAGGCAGCTTCTTGACCTCGCGCTCCCCTACGGCCGCCATTTCTTCGGCGGTGTCGAGGATGCGGATGGCGTTGGCGAGGCTGAGGTCTTCGGTGGAGAGGAGGTGTTTCATGAGCGGCCCTCGATAACTACCTCGTTGACGGGGGTACCGCCGGGAGCGGTGTCCGTTTCCTCGAGCCGGACGCGCACTTTCTCGGCTGAGGACGTGGGCAGGTTCTTGCCCACGTGGTCTGCCCTGATGGGAAGCTCGCGGTGGCCGCGGTCAATCAGCACAGCGAGCCGGACGATGCGGGGCCGGCCCAGGTCCACCAGGGCGTCAAGGGCGGCGCGGATGGTGCGGCCCGAGTACAGGACGTCGTCGATGAGGACCACAACTTTGTTGTCGATTCCCGTGCGGGGCAGCTTGGTGGGGTACGGCGGCCGCGTGCCCTGGTGCGAGAGGTCATCGCGGAACATGGTGACGTCAAGCTGTCCGACGATTGCTGCCGCGTCCACGGTGGGATCGGTTGCGGCAATTTTTTCGGCAAGCCGGGCAGCCAGAGGATAACCGCGGCGGGGAATACCGAGCAGGACAAGGTCCTGGGAACCCTTATTGGCCTCGAGGATCTCATGGGCGATACGAGTGAGGGCGCGGTCGATGTCAGCCTGGCTAAGGACTACCCTGGCTGGAACCGGTGCGCTGGTGACAGAAGTCAACGCTCGTCTCCCCTTTCCCCGCCTCACAGGACGGAATTAAAAAAGGATCATGTGCGTTTCAAAATTACCACACGGGCATGGCCGGGCCCGTTCCGGAAGGACGCGGTGATGGTCACACTTCTTACTGCCCCGGAGAGGGTCCTTGGACGTGTGGCGGCGGCCACCTAGGCTTGCGGATATGTCGATGCATCCCCGCTTTCCTGCGTCCGGACCACCGGAAGATCCTTTCCGCGGCGGCACACCGCTCCCCCGTGAAGCCAACCCGACCTGGATGGGCCAGGTGCAGCCTGGAAACTACCGTTCGGCCCCCGGGCATCAGGGACCCGTTGACGCCATTATGCCGCCCGGGGTCCAAGGGACCGTAGTTAAGGCCGGCCGGGCCAGGAGCGGGAGCCTGGTTGCGCTGACCATCGGCGGCAGCACCCTGGCCTTCCTCAGCCTCTTCCTGGTGGTGCCGTTCCTGTTCTCGAACACGGGGGTGGCAGGGTTCCTGATCGGTTTCCTGGCCTCGCTGATTCCCCTGTCAGTGGTTCTCCTGGCGGTTTACATCATCGACAAATGGGAGCCCGAGCCCAAGCGGCTCCTGTACTTCGCCTTTACGTGGGGTGCGGCCGTTTCCATCGCCGTCACCCTGCTGATCCAGCCCTTTTTTGTCCTGGGGTTCCAGTTTTCCGATGAAGCGGACCTGCAGACCTTCATGGCCACCGTCCAGGCGCCCATCGTGGAAGAGTTCGCCAAGTCCCTGGGGCTGCTGCTCCTGCTGTTGCTGGCTAGGAGGCATTTTGACGGCCCGGTGGACGGGGTGGTTTTCGCCTTTACCATCGCCGGCGGCTTCGCTTTCACCGAGAACATCCTGTATTTCGGCCGGGCCATCGCGGAATCGGCGAACCCGGCCAGCGATTTTGCCCAGGTGTTTTTCCTCCGCGGCGTGATGTCCCCCTTCGCCCATGCAATCTTCACCGGGACCACGGGGCTGATCATCGGGTTCGCCGCCCGGCGGGGAGGGACGGGCGCCGCCGTGGGCGCCTTTGTCCTTGGGCTCCTGCCGGCCATGTTCCTGCACAACCGGTGGAACAGTATGGGGCAGGGCTTCCTGGTGGATTACATCCTGGTCCAGGTGCCCCTCTTCTTCCTCGCCATGGGCGGCATCATCCTCCTGCGGGTGGCGGAGAAACGGCTGACCCGCCAGCGCCTGCTGGAATACTCCGCCGCCGGCTGGTTTACCCCTGCCGAAGTGGAGCTCCTCGCAACCTTCGGCGGCCGGCGCACGGCACTGAACTGGGCCGGGAGCTACGGCAGGAAGCGGCAGATGAAGGAGTTCATGAAAGCCGCCACCCAGCTGGCCAACACCCGGCAACGGATTCTCAGCGGGCGCGATGTGCAGCTGCACCAGGCAGAGGAGCGGCAGCAGCTGCAGCGCATCCTGTCCCTGCGCGCCGCCGTCGCGCATTAAACTCCCGGTCCGGCCTCCGGTCTAGCCGCGGCCGCCACCTGTGCTGTCAGCGACAGTGCCTCATCCAGGACCTTTCCGAAATTAGCGGCATCGTGGGCAAACCTGCCAAGGAAAAGCCCAGAGGCGCCGTTCAGTTCCGGGAGGAGTCCCGGCTTGGCCGAGCCACCATAGATGACGGGCAGGCTGCCCAATGCTGCCCCGGCTTCATGGGCGCCCAGAAGGGCGCGCAGCGAACGGACCACCGCCGATACGTAGCTCGGGCCGGCGGGTTCTGCTGCCCCAATGGCCCAGACGGGCTCGTAGGCGATGACAAGCCGGGATGCCAGTGCCCAGTCGCCGGCTACGGCGTGGTTGATCTGCTGGTGGACGAACGCGGCCGCGGCTTCCGCACTTCCTTCGGTTCCCTCGCCGCGGGTTTCCTCGCCGACGCACAGCAGGGGCGTGATCCCCGCGGCGTCAGCGGCCCTGACCTTGCGGTTGATCATGCTGCTGTTTTCGCCGAAATGCCGGCGACGTTCAGCGTGCCCGATCTCCACGAGGCCAACTCCCAGCTCCGCGAGGAGGGAAGGCGACACTTCCCCGGTCCATGGACCGTCAGCCCAGCCGCAATTTTGGGCGCCCAGGCGCACCGGGGATCCCGCCAGAACTGCGCTGGCGGAGGAAAGCATTGGGAAAGAGGGGATCACAAACGGGACCACCCGCCCGGCCGCGAGGGCCGGACGGGTGTCCACTTCGTGCCGGATCCGCGTGAGCCAGTCCATGCACTCCCGGAACCCCAGATACATCTTGGTGCTTACCCCGATATATAGGGGGCCCGTGATCCCTGCTTGGTTTTCGGCGATGATGTCAGGCACGCTCACCGGTCTCGAGCAGGTCATCTGCCTTGTTGCGGAACCGCTTGGTGGCGTACATCATGACGGCGGCCGCGAACGGGAGCACGCCCAGGGCAAAGACCCCCGCGGAGCCAGTGGAGTCGGCCGCGATCCCGTTGACGCTGGTCCGCAGGATCGGCGCAACGAAGCCGCCGAGGTTTCCGAGGGAGTTGATCAGGCCGATGCCCGCGGCAGCCGCTGTCCCCGTCAGGAACGCCGTGGGGTAGGACCATGCGATGGGGCCGATGGAGAGGAAGCTGCAAACGGCCAAGGTAATGAAGATGATGCCCACAGCCGGGAGGTGGTTTGTGCCTGCCCAGGCGGAACCGAAGATGCACAGCCCGGTGGAGATAAACAGCCCGGTGCCCCAGACCCGGCGGCGGACCAGGGTGTTCGCGGCCTTGCCGATGAGGTAGCAGGCGAAGATGCCGAAGAACCACGGGATCGCTGCCATCAGGCCGACGGCGAGGCCCACCTTTTGGCCGGTCAGCTGGGATACCTGCTGCGGCAGGTAGAAGGTGACACCGTAAACGGCAATCTGCAGGCAGAAGTAGATGACAGTGAAGTACCAGACCTTGCCGTTCTTCATGGCCGCCAGTACGCCCCGCGGGCCGGTTTCTTCCTTGACGTTGTCCTCGAGGGCCATGACGTCCAGCAGCGCCTTCTTTTCGCCGGTGTCCAGGAACTTGGCATCCTGGGGGCTGTTGATCAGGAAGAAGTATGCGGCGATGCCTGCCAGGACCGCGAGCATGCCCTCGACGAAGAACATGACCTGCCAGCCCTGGACCCCGGGCACCTGGTCACCGATGTTGATCAGCCAGCCGGAAAGCGGCGCGCCCATCATCTGCGAGAACGGCTGTGCCAGGTAGAAGATGGCGAACATTTTCACCCGCACCTTGTTCGGGAACCAGGCAGCCAGGAACATGATGACGCCCGGGAACAGGCCGGCTTCGGTCACACCGAGGAGGAAGCGCAGGATGATGAAGGAGGCCTCGCCCTGCACGAATGCGAAGCACGCGGACACGATGCCCCAGGTGATGGTGATCCGCGCGAGCCATACTTTCGCCCCGAACCTGGTCAGGAGCAGGTTGCTGGGAATTTCGAACAGGGCGTAGCCGATGAAGAAGATCCCGGCCCCGAGGGCGAATGCTCCGGCGCTGATGCCCTTGTCCACGCCGAGCGCCGCTTCGGAAAAGCCCACGTTGGTGCGGTCAAGGAACGCCACGATATACAGGATGACCAGCATCGGCATGAGCCGGCGGGAGGCCTTGGAAATCGCCGACTTCAGGACTGGTGATTCCAGGAGCTCCCTGGTTGATGTTGCTGCTACGGACATCAAAACTCCTCTTTGAGTAAATGCGGGGGTGCTGGGGGTCCTAGCGGGAGACTGCAATCATCACGGCCCCTGCGATGCAGGCGAGAATGCCCACGGCAAGGTAGATGGTGCGCGCCCGGGTCCAGGCGCCAAGCCCGGTGGTTCGAACCGTTGATGTTGATGAAGGCCGTGCCGCGGCCTTGCCCTTCTGTGCCATTGCCGGCCTTCCTAGTGCATGTAGAGGCCGCCATCCACATTCAACGTCTGGCCGGAGATGTATCCGGCGTCTTCGCTGATGAGGAAGGCGATGGCTGCGGCGATGTCCCGCGTGGACCCGACGCGGTTGACCACCAGGTCCTTCGTCAGTTCGTCCTTTCGTTCCTGGCTGAGGGTGCCGCCCATGATGTCCGTGTCTATGGGGCCCGGGGAAATGGCGTTGACGGTGATGTCGTACTCCCCCAGTTCCCGGGCTGTCGAGCGGGTCAGTCCGATCACGCCGGCCTTTGCCACGGAGTAGGGCGTCTTGGAGTACGTTCCGCCGCCACGCTGGGCGGAAACGGAGGAGATGTTGACGATCCGGCCGATCCGGTTCTTCACCATCGATTCGGCCACGCGGCGGGTGGCGTAGTGGACACCGTTGAGGTTGATGTTCAGCACGCGGTCCCACTCAGCCGCGTCCAGGTCCAGATAGGGAACGGGGGAACTGACACCTGCAACGTTTGCCAGGGCCACGATCTGGGGCAGTTCCACCTCGATGGAGTCAATGGCGGAGCGGACGGATGCTTCGTCCGCCACGTTGGCGCCCACCCCATGGGCGCGGATGCCGTACTGGGAGGACAGTTCCTTGGCGGCCGCCTGGCACAGGGCGTCATCGAGGTCGATGACGCCGATGTTCCAGCCTTGGGCGGCGAGGTAATTGGCGGTTGCCCGGCCGATGCCACGCTCGGAGACCGCTCCGGTGATGACCACTGTTCGTTGTTCGGGAAAGCTGCTCATGGGTGCTCCTGGGAAAGACGGATGGGGTTAGCTGATGGGTGCGGGGCCGAGCTCATCGAGCAGCTTCTGCATCGCGACGTAGGCCTTGTTGCGGTAGGCGATCAGTTCGGGTGTGCGCTCAGCCGGGACATTGAGGAACCCGGCGCCGGTCTTGGTCCCGAGCTTCCCGGCCTCCACCAGGTCGCTGAGGATCTTGGGGGTGGCGAACCGCTCCGGGAAGTCGGTCTGCAAGGACTTGTAGCAGAAGTTGTATACGTCCAGCCCGGCCATGTCGGCGATCGCGAACGGTCCGAAGAACGGCAGCCGGAAGCCGAAGGTGGTCCGGACCAGGGTGTCAACGTCGTCCGCCGTCGCGATGCCCTGCTCCACCAGTTGGGCGGCTTCGTGGAACAGGGCGTACTGCAGCCGGTTGAGCACAAATCCGGTGACGTCCTTGACCACGGCGGTCTGCTTGCCGGCGGCGTGGACGAGTTCCCGGACAGCGCCCACGGTGCCGGCAGATGTACCGGCGTGGGGGATGATTTCGACGCCGGGGATGAAGGGGGACGGGTTGGAGAAGTGCACGCCCAGGAACCGCTCCGGGTTTGCCACCGGCCCGGACAGTTCGGCAATGGAGATGGTGGAGGTGTTGGAGCCGATGATGGCCTCCGGCCGGGCTGCGGTGCTGATCCGGGCCAGGGTCTGGTGCTTGATGGCGATGACTTCCGGGACGGCCTCCTCGATGAAGTCCGCGTCCGCCACGGCTTCCTCGATGTCCTTGGCGGCCCAGAGGTTCTGCTTAAGGATTTCGGTGGAACCTTCGGGGAACAGGCCGTCGGCCACGAACTGGTCCGATTCGGCCAGGAGGCGTTCGTAGTTGTTCTCCGCCACCTCGGCGGAGACGTCCGCGAGTGCAACACGTGCCCCGCCAAGGGCCAGGACCTGCGCGATTCCGCCGCCCATGTAGCCGGAGCCGACGACGGCGATCTTCCGGGTGCCGTCCGCAGGCGCCGTGTTGTCCGCGTTCGATGTGGTGCTTGCTTTTTCGGTCATGATCAGACTGCCTTTGTGTAATCGGGTTCGTAGGAGCAGATGGCATCCACCTTGGCGGCGGAGGCTGAGGACTCGTCGAAGCGGTAGTCGAGCCATTCGCCCACCAGCTTCTTGGCCAGTTCGAGGCCGATGACGCGCTGGCCCAGGGTGAGGACCTGGGCGTTGTTGCTGAGGACGGACCGCTCCACCGAATAGCCGTCATGTGCCGTTACCGCCCTGATACCGGGCACCTTGTTGGCTGCGATCGCAACGCCCAGGCCGGTGCCGCAGATCAGCAGGGCACGGTCCGCGCCGCCGTCGGCCACTTTGCGGGCGGCGTCCACAGCAACATGCGGGTACGCCGTGGTGTCGTTGGCAGCGACGCCCACGTCCACCACGGAAGCGACACGGGGGTCTGCCTCCAGCTGCGCCTTCAGCGCCTCCTTGTATTCGACGCCGGCTTCATCGTTTCCGATGACGATCCGCCATCCCGGTGATGCGCCTTGATGTGCGCTCATGCTTCTGCTCCGTTCCGGGCCGCCGAAGCGGCCAGCAGTGAATCGTCAGTCAGTTCGGAAGAGAAGTAATCGGAGATGCGGGCGGCAATCAGCCCGAAGGAAACCGCACCGGGGTCCGGATGGCCCAGGCTCTTTTCGGCCAGGGGCCGCGCCCTCCCCTTCAGCGGCCGCAGGCTTGCCGTGCGGGCGGCTGCCTCCTGCGCGGAAGCGGCCCCGACGGCCAGCGCGGCGGCGGCCGCGGCGCCATCAGCGGACGCGGCCAGGAATGCATCCCGGAAGGGAAGCAGGGCATCCACCATGGTCTTATCACCCGGTTCGGCCTTCCCAAGGCTGGTAACGGCGTCGGCGAAGGCTTTGACGGCGTCGGCTGCATCGTCATTGCCATAGGTTTCGTTGTTGCCGAGGGCGAGTCCGGCGGCGAGCACCGCTGATCCCCAGAGGGCTCCGGATGTTCCGCCGGCGCGTTCGCTCCACGCCTCGCCTGCCGCCATCAGCACGCGCTGCACGGATGCTCCCGCGGCCGCGGCTTCCCGGCCTGCTGACGCTGCCGCCTCCACACCGCGGCGCATGCCGATGCCGTGGTCGCCGTCGCCCGCGATCGCGTCCAGCCTGCCCAGCTCCTTCTCGTGTTCGACGACGGCGTCCCGGACCTCGGCGAGCACGTCGGCTGCCAGCCGGCCCAGGGCCGCTGCTGCCGCCGTCGTCTGTTCCCCGTCGCCGCCCGCGGCCTCTTCCTGTATGGCCAGCTCGCGCGGTGCCCGGGGAACCACGTTTCCCTTGCGGAAGGCGGGGGTGTCGGCGGGGGCTGCCCAGTAGCGCTCGAGTTCATCGTCCAGCCACAGCAGGGTCAGGGAGAGACCGGACATGTCGAGGCTGGTGACGAGCTCGCCGCATTCAGGTTCCACGACCGTCAGTCCGGCGTTGGCAAGCAGCTTTTCGATCTTTCCGAAGAGCAGGAACAGTTCGTCGTATTTGACTGTCCCCAGACCGTTGACGATTGCCACCACACGGTCCGCGGCGTCTTCGGGCTTGTCCTCGAGGAGCCTGGAGACCAGGAGTTGGGCAAGCTCGGAGGCCGTCGGCATGGGGTGTTCGGAGATGCCCGGTTCGCCGTGGATGCCCAATCCCAACGACATCTGGCCGGAAGGGACGTGGAACAGCGGTTCGCCGGCTCCCGGCAGCGTGCATCCGTCAAACGCCACGCCCAGGGAGCGGGTGCGGTGGTTCGTCCGGCGGGCGAGCTGCTCCACGGCGTCGAGATCCAGTCCCGCCTCGGCAGCGGCACCGGCAATTTTGAAGACCGTTAGGTCACCGGCAATGCCGCGGCGCTTTTCCAGCTGGTCCAGGGGCGCACTGGCGATGTCGTCCGTGACCAGGACGGTCCGTGTCTCGATGCCTTCAGCGTTGAGGCGGAGCTGCGCCTGGCCGAAGTGGAGTACGTCTCCGGCGTAGTTGCCGTAACTCAGCAGCACGCCGCCGCCCGCGTGCGCTGCCTTGGCCACCCGGTAGACCTGGCCCGCAGCCGGGGAGGCGAACATGTTGCCGCAGGCCGCTCCTGTGGCAAGACCGGGGCCCACCAGGCCGGCGAAGGCGGGGTAATGGCCGGACCCGCCACCCACCACCAGGGCCACCTGCCCCTTGGGCACTTCGGTGGAGCGGACAACGCCGCCGGCCACCCTGGCTACGTATCCGCGGTTCGCTGCTGCAAACCCGTCCAATGCCTCGTCGGCAAAGTCAGCGGGGTTGTCAAAAATTTGGGTCATGGTTTCCTCATTGAATCCTTGGTGTTTTCGCCGTGAGCAGGCCGTGGCGCCCGGCGGCTTAGGGTCGGACGCCGGCTAGTTCAGTGGCAGACGGCTGCTGCCGCCCCTGGGCCACCTGGCTCCTGCCGAGTGCGTATCCGCCTGTCTTGGGAAGAACGTGCCGCCGCAGGTATTCCTGGTTGCTGGCCGTCACACTGAGGCCGTCTCCGCCGTAGTGTTCCGTGCACAGGATGCCTTGGAAGCCGGCGGACAGGGCCAGTTTGAAGGCCTCGCGGTAGTTGATCAGGCCGCTTTCCATCGGAGCGGGCATGGTGACGTACATGTCCCGGGCCACGTCCTCGTCGCGGATGTAGTTCTTCATGTGCCAGTAGTTGGCGTAGGGCAGCGTCTTGGCCACCATCTCCCGCCAGTCCTCGATGGGCCGGTGGAGCCGGATCAGGTTGCCAAGATCGGGGTTTAGTCCAACGTTTGCCAGCCCGATGTCCTGCACCAGCCGCACTGAGGAATCCGCGGTGCCAAGGTACGTGTCCTCGTACATCTCCAGCGAGAGCAGGACGCCCGCTTCCGCCGCATGCCGGCCAAGCTCGCGAAGGCGGGAAACGGCGTTGTTCCATGCTTCCTTGTCCCCCGCGGGATCCTTGTGGCCTTCGACCGTCCAGAACCACAGCTGCTTCTGCTGCTCCGGCGTAATGGCTTGGTGCAACCCGAAGGACACAACCTCACAGCCCAGTTCCGCAGCGGCGTCGATGGTGCGGTGGCTGTACGCGAGATTGGCTTCCCAGTTGCCTTCCTCGATGATGCTGCGGCGGATTGCGGAGATCACGGGGATGCCGATTCCCACCTCTTCGGCGGCCTGCTTGAACTCGGCCAGCCGGTCCGTGGGCAAGTCGCCGGGACGTACCCAGCTGTCGGTGAGATCCGCGTTCGCAAAGCCCGCGTCCTTCACCTCAGCGAAGACGTCAGCCCAAACGGAGGGGTCCGCATCGTTGACGTGGGTTCCGGTGGCGTCGACTGACGGGAATTGCAGCAAGGCTGCGGTGATGGGCCAGGTATCTGCTGTGTAAGCCAAGAAAGGTGCTCATTTCCTAGATCGTCTTTCCTATAGGATTTACTATCGTGGAAATGTTGTCAAGATCACGCTTTCAAGCCTGAGAGGAACGGCGTGTGCGCGTCGGAACCCGGTCAGGAGTTCAGCCGGAGTTTGAGCTAACTCTCGGGAGCGGCGGCAATCGCCCTCGACCGGACCTGCTGGATATGCGCGGCCATGGCGGCCTCCGCTTTCCCGGGGTCCCCCGCGGAAACCGCGTCCAGGACAGCCTGGTGCTCGGCGATGGCGCAGTCTGCGTCGGTGATGCCCACTCCCCCGAACAGGCGGAACCGCTGGATCTGTCCCCCCAGGGCAGAGTAGGCGGCCTCCATGAACTGGTTTCCGGTCTGGCGCGCGATCAGCTGATGAAACCGTTCGTCGGCCTCAAGATAGTCCTTGAACTGCGCAAACGCCGGTCCCCGGGGAGCGGCTTTCAGGTCCTCGACGGCCTGTTTCAACTCCGCGAGGCCCTTCTGGTCCATGCGTTCACAGGCAAGCCGGGCATTGACGGGCTCGATGGCCAGGCGCGCTTCCATCAGCTCGGCAAAGTCCTCACGGGTGAAGACCGGGGCCACGCGGTACCCCTTCAGCGCTACCCTGCGGACCATTCCGGTGTGCTCCAGCCGTGCAAGCGCTTCGCGGACAGGCGTGGGGGAAACGTCAAGGTCCCGGGCAGTTCCATCGATGCTCACCACGGAACCGGGTGCCAGCCGGCCGTCCATGAGGGACGCCAGGAGTTCGGTGTAGACGTGGTCCGCAAGGACCTGGCGGTTGATTGCCCGGCCGGAGCGGCGGGCACCGGCCTGGTCCACCGAAATGGCGGCGATGGCGTCGGTGCTGTCGGAGGCGTTCTGCATCCTTAAATCCTATAGGGTTGCCGCCTGTCCGTACCCGCAAAAGAGCCCCGGCCAGGCGGACCTGGTCGGGGCTCTAAGAGTGCGGCATCCTTGCGGTTATGCCAGCAGCGAAGGCTTGAGCTGCTGCAGGCGGCCGAGGAGGCCGTTGATGAACTGCGGGGATTCGTCGGTGGAGAGCGTCTTGGCCAGCGCCACCGCTTCGCTTACCGCCACGCCGTCCGGGACGTCGTCGTTGTAGAGGAGTTCCCAGGTGCCGATACGGAGAATGATGCGGTCAACCGAGGGCATGCGTTCAAGGCTCCAGCCCTGCGAGTACGTTTCGAGGAATTCGTCGATGGCAACCTGTTGGGACAGGACACCTTCAACGATTTCCAGGGTGTACGGGTTGATGATCTGGTCGGTCTTCTCCCGGCGTGCCCGGAGAACGTCGAAGGCCGAAACGGAGCGCTGCTCGGCTTCGAAAAGAACATCCAGGGCCCTGTTACGGGCTTTACCGCGGGCGCTCACTACTCAGTGACCCGGCCGAGGTAGCTGCCGTCGCGGGTGTCGACCTTGACCTTGGTGTTGTTCTCGATGAACAGCGGGACCTGGATCTCGTAGCCGGTTTCCAGGGTTGCGGGCTTGGTGCCGGCGGACGAGCGGTCGCCCTGCAGGCCCGGCTCGGTGTAGGTGATTTCCAGGACGACGCTCGGCGGCAGTTCGATGTAGAGCGGGGTGCCCTCGTGGATGGCGATGTTGACCATCTGGTTCTCGAGCATGAAGTTGGTGGCGTCGCCGACGGTGGCACCGGACACGGTGATCTGGTCGTAGTCCGAAGTATCCATGAATACGAAATCCGCACCGTCCTGGTACAGGTACTGGTAGTCGCGGCGGTCCACGGTGGCGGTTTCGATCTTGAGCCCGGCGTTGAACGTCTTGTCCACGACCTTGCCGGACATCACATTGCGCATCTTGGTACGCACAAAGGCGCCGCCCTTGCCCGGCTTGACGTGCTGGAATTCGATGATGTTCCAGAGCTGGCCCTCAAGCTTCAGGACCGTTCCGTTCTTGATGTCATTAGTGGTTGCCACTGGTAATCCTCTGGTTTCTCTGTCTGGTCGCGTTCATGGACGCCGTATGCCGGGCAGGCAGGCCCGGAGGCGTGCCAGCGCGTATTTGTCAAAAATCGGGGTTCGAAAAAATCCAAATACCATTCTACCGGTAAATCGGGGGTACCCCTGTTTGGGCTCCTGTGTGCCGTCAGCAGGCGAGGTCCAGCACATCCCGGGCGCGCTGCAGCGCCACGGTGGAGGAGTAGATCAAGGCGGCGTCGGCAGAGTCGGCAACGCGCAGGTCCAGGGCGCGGGCGAAGGATTCAACAGCTGCCGACGTCTGGCCGGCGGTGTATTGGGTTTTGCCCAGGAACTGCAGGACCAGGGCCTCGCGGGGCGTTCCCTGGACTTCGGCGAGCAGTTGGCGGAACAGCTCCACGGCCCGGTCCAGCCGGTTGGTCACCCGGAGCACTTCGGCTTCGAAGGCCCGCAGCCTGAAGGATTCGGGGTCCTTGAACCGGGCCTCGGCCAGGAGTTCCGCGGCTTCGGCGGCATGCCCTTCCACCAGCAGGACAAAGATTTGGTCCGCCGGATCGGTGGAGACCGCCAGGGATTCCCGGACGGTGTCTTCGTTCACTATTTGCGGCAGCAGGGATTCGGGGTTGATGCGGATGCCCGGGAACCCGGCTTCCGGCCAGTCTGTGGTGCCTTCCATGTCGCCCTGCATCAGGAAGCAATTTCCTGGTAGGCGGCAAACAGCAGCGACGTGTCCGGGACGTCGAGGATCCCCGGCTTGGCCACGCCGTCGAGGACCACAAAGCGCAACAGGTCGCCGCGGGACTTCTTGTCCCGCCGCATGCCATCCAGCAGGCCCTGCCAGCGGTCCTTCCGGTAGGTGACCGGGAGCCCCAGTCCGTCCAGGATGCTGCGGTGCCGGTCGGCGTCGGTATCGCTGAGCCTCCCCACGCTCCGGGCGAGCTCGGCGGCGAACATCATGCCCACGGAGACGGCGGCCCCGTGGCGCCAGGAATAGCGCTCCACCAGTTCGATGGCGTGGCCCAGCGTGTGGCCGTAGTTCAGGATCTCGCGCAGGCCGGACTCCTTGAGGTCCTCGGAGACGACCTTGGCCTTCACGGCGATGGCACGTTCGATGAGCTCCCGGAGGGCGTCGGACTGCGGGTCCACTACAGCTTCCGGGTCCTTCTCGACAAGGTCGAGGATGGCGGGGTCGGCGATGAACCCGCACTTGATGACTTCCGCCATTCCGGAGATGATCTCGTTGCGGGGCAGGGTATTCAGCGTGTCCAGGTCCGCCAGGACGGCGGCCGGCGGGTGGAAGGCCCCCACGAGGTTTTTGCCTTCGGCGGTGTTGATGCCGGTCTTTCCGCCCACGGAGGCGTCCACCATGCCGAGCAGGCTGGTGGGCATGTGGATGACCTTGACCCCGCGGAGCCACGTCGCGGCCACGAACCCTGCGAGGTCTGTGACGGCCCCTCCCCCGACGGCCACAATCGCATCCGACCGCGTGAAGTCGTTCTGCCCCAGGACCTGCCAGCAGAAGGCGGCCACCTGGATGTGCTTGCCTTCTTCGGCGTCGGGAATCTCCGCCGTCAGCGAGGTGAAACCGGCCGCCGCAAGCTCGTCCCTGACGGTGTCACCCGTGAGGCGGAGGGCGCGGGGGTGGATGACCAGGACCCGGCGGACCCGCTCACCGAGCAGGCCGGGAAGGTCTCCGAGCAGTCCCCGGCCCACCACCACGTCGTAGTTGTTGCCGGCGGACTCGCCGGTGACTTTGATGACTGTTGATTCGGCGCTCACTTTTCAACTTCCTGTTTGGCAGCTGCGTAGTCGCGCAGTGCTGCTTCCAGCCGGCGCCCCAGCTCGGAAACCGAGCCGTGGCGCACGTCCAGGGTGATATCTGCCAGCCGCTCGTAAACCGGCTTGCGGGTGGCGAACATGGCCGTCCAGCGGCCCATCGCGTCCCCGGCGAGCAGGGGCCGCCCTGAGTTCCGGGCGATGCGGCCGGCAACGGTATCCGCGTCGCACTCGAGGTACACCACGGTGCACTGGCCGATGAGTTGTTGTGTACCGGAGTCAAGCACCGCTCCGCCGCCCAGGGAGATGACAGTGGTGGTGCCCCGTGCCGCTTCGAGGACGTCGGCCACCGTCCGGGCCTCGATCTCGCGGAATGCGTGCTCACCCCGTCCGGCGAAGATGTCTGCGATGGATCCGTGGGCGGCCACGATGACGGCGTCGGTGTCCACGAACGGGGCATCCAGTTGCTGGGCCAACTGATGTCCGATGGCGGATTTGCCGACCGCCATGGGCCCGATGAGGACCACAGGGCGGCCCATGGACGCGGTTTTGTTGCGGTGGGGCACTTACTGGCCGATCGAGTCCAGGGACGCCGGAATGTTGTCCAGGTAACCCTTGATGTTGCGGGCGGTTTCCGCCACGGAGTCGCCGCCGAACTTTTCGGTCACGGCTTCTGCCAGGACCAGCGCCACCATGGCTTCGGCGACAACGCCTGCGGCCGGTACGGCACAGACGTCGGAGCGCTGGTGGTGGGCCTTCGCTGCCTCGCCAGTGCTGACATCGATGGTCTTCAGGGCTCGGGGCACCGTGGCGATGGGCTTCATCGCGGCGCGGACGCGCAGCACGTCACCGATGCTCATGCCGCCTTCGATGCCGCCGGCGCGGTTGCTGGTGCGGGTGATCCGGCCGTCGGCGTCCTTGACGATTTCGTCATGGGCGGCGGAGCCGCGGCGCGCGGCGGTGAGGAATCCGTCACCCACTTCCACGCCCTTGATCGCCTGGATGCCCATCAGGGCGGCGGCGAGCCTGCCGTCAAGCCGGCGGTCCCAGTGCACGTAGCTGCCCAGTCCCGGCGGCAGGCCGTAGGCGAGGACTTCAACCACGCCGCCCAGGGTTTCGCCTTCCTTGTGGGCGGCGTCCACCTCGGCCACCATCGCATCGGACGTTTCCCGGTCGAAGCAGCGCAGCGGATCAGCGTCAAGGGCCAGCACATCGGCGGGCACCGGCAGCGGGCGCCCTTCCGGGACCGTCACACTGGCGATGGACACGGTGTGGCTGACCAGTTCGATCCCGAGGTGCTTAAGGAACTGCGCGGCAACGGTGCCCAGGGCAACGCGGGTGGCGGTTTCACGGGCACTGGCACGTTCCAGGACGGGACGGGCCTCGTCGAAACCGTATTTCTGCATCCCGGTGAAGTCGGCGTGGCCGGGGCGGGGGCGGGTCAGGGGGGCGTTGCGGGCCTGGTCCGCGAGCAGTTCCGCGTCGACGGGGTCGGAAGCCATGATCTGCTCCCACTTGGGCCATTCGGTGTTGCCCACCTGGATGGCTACGGGGCCGCCCTGCGTGATGCCGTGGCGCACGCCGCCCAGGATGGTTACGGCGTCCTGTTCGAACTTCATGCGGGCGCCGCGTCCGTAGCCGAGGCGCCGGCGGGCCAGTGAATCGGCGATGTGCCCGCTGGTGATCTCCACACCGGCGGGGACGCCTTCAATAATTCCCATCAGAGCCGGACCATGGGATTCACCGGCAGTCAACCAACGCAACATATTTTCCATCCTGCCACGTATGGCGGTTACAACGCCCGTCGGGGAAGGCCGACTGCGTCACACATCACATCTATGACGGATGCGTTAACTTCCTCTTCCAGCCGGCTGAACAGACGCACCTGTTCCACGGCCTGGTACAACAACATTTCAAGGCCTGGTACCACGGCACCGCCGCCCGATTTCCAGACCGATGCCATCAGGCTGGGCCAGGGGTCGTAGGCGACGTCGAGCAAAACGCCGGACGTCGGGGTCTTCAGGGCGGCGATTTCGGCCGCCAGCCCGTCCGCAGCCCGGGGCGGCAGGGTGGAGATCACGACGTCGGCAGCGGCCGTGGGTGCCGCGGCCTCCGTCATGGGCCGCACGTCCAGCGTGAAGCCAAGGCCTTCCGCTGCGGAGCGGACGTCGGCGGTGCGGGCAGGATCCCGGACGAAGATGCGGGCCGAGCCTGCCCCGAGTTCCTTCAGGGCCGCGACGGCGGCCGCCGCAGTTCCGCCCCCGCCGAGGACAACCGGCGCCGACGGCGTCCGGGCGCCTGCATGGCGGACAGCGTTCACGATTCCAGCCACGTCCGTATTGGACCCGACTGTCCGGAAGCCGCTTCCGTCCTGCTCGAAGGACACAGTGTTCACCACGCCCAACGTCCGGGCCACACCGCGGACCTCGTCCACTTCACCCACCATGGCCGTTTTCAGGGGCATGGTGACGGACAGTCCGCGCCAGCCCGGCTGGTCCCGGACCTGGCGCATCAACGAGGGCAAGAGCTCCTCGGTGACGTCGATGGCAGTGTAGCTGATACCGATGCCCAGCCTGCTGTACGCGGCGTGATGCAGCGCGGGTGATTTGGAGTGGCTGATCGGGTGGCCCAGGACGGCTGCCCTGAGGCTCATGTGCAGCGGCCCACGTTTGCGGTACACCAGGCGTTGTACTGCTCAACGTAGCCGTTGTGTTCAGCCAGGGTGCGGGAGAACTTGGTCTCCTTGGTGTCGAGGTTGATGGTCACCCAGTAAAGGTAATCGTTGGACTTCGGCTTGGCAGCAGCGTCAATGGCCGTCTTGCCCGGGGAACCGATGGGGCCGGGAGGCAGGCCCGGGTTCGCATAGGTGTTGTAGGGGTTCGACTTGTCCTGGCGCTGTTCGTCCGTGAAGTTAAAGCTCCGGGTGCCCAGGCCATAGGTCACGGCCGAGTCCACCTGCAGGAACCCGCCGGTCTGGTCATTGGGCTTGAGCCGGTTGTAGATGGCACCGGCCACATCACCGTAATCCGCCTGGCCGCCCTCGGCCTGGACAATGCTGGCGACGATAACTGCCTGGTACTGCTTGGCCGGGTCGGTGATCCCCTGTGAGACAAGCTCATCCACCGTTGTTTTCACCAGCGACTGAAGGATGTCCTTCGCGGAGGTGCCGAGCGGGTAGCGGTGCTCCCCCGGGGCCAGGAAGCCTTCCAGGTTCTTGGCGTTCGCGGGCAGTCCGAACTGTGCGGGCTGGTCGCTGAGGGCTTTGAGGTCCTGGATGGAGATACCGGATCCTTCGGAGATGGCCTGCAGCGACTCGCCAATGCGCAGCCCGGCACTGAGGGCAAAGTAGATGACCTTGGTTTTGTCCTTGCCGAGCAGGACGTTCACGGCGTCGCTGTTTTTCATCTCGGACTTGAACGTGTAATCGCCGGGGGCCAGAGTCCCGCCGGATGCCGCAAAGGCCTGCAGGAAGGTATCGGCGTTCGCCACCACCCTTTGGTTTTCCAGCGTGCTGGCCACGGACCGCGTGCCTTCGCCGTTCTCGACCGTCACCGTCACCTCGCCCGTTCCCGGGCCCGGGAAGTCGCTGGGCTTGTCATCGCCCAGCAGGGGCTTGAGGAACTGCGCGCCCACCGCCACTGCGGTGATGAAAACGGCAAGGGTCAGGAACAGCGCCAGCAGCCGGCGCCGGCGGCGGACCTTCTTGGACGGCTTGGCCACTACGGCCGCAGCCGCAGGGCCCGGCAGGAACACATGTGAATCTTCGTGGTGCCCGTCGCGATGCTCATCGCCATAGTGCGCATCGTCGTAATGCCCCTGGTCGTAGTGCCCCTCATCAGGGAGGGTCCCGTTATGGTGCACGCCGTCGTGGTAGTCGTGCCCCTCCGCATAGTGGACGTCGCCGTCGTAATGCACGTCCGCGGTGTGATGGTGCTGGTGGCCGGCGAGGGCCGGTTCATAGTGCGCATGGACGTCCTCATGGATGTCCTCGTGCTGGACCACGTGGTGTATTTCCGTGGCAGGCGCAGCATCAGGCTGCTGTACATCGTGGATGGATGGCGGCGCCTCCGGAGCAGCCGGAACGGGCTGCTCTTCCCGAACCGTAGGAGCAGGATGCGCGGCTACCGTGGGCGGCTCAACCGGCACGGGCGGCACGTCATCTCCCGTTTCGTACGCCTGCTCGGGTACGGCGCCCTGGAGCCCGGTGTCAGAGGTCTTTTGGCGCGCCCGGAGTTCCTTGCGGGTCAGCGGCCGCGCGGCCCCGGCGTCCAACGGGCCGGATGCGTCGTCAATATTGGCAGGGCTCACTGTTGCCTTCCATTATCTGAAGATCGGTCCGGGACCTGCGGGGCGGCGCGGACAGACTCATCCACCCCGTTGGTCCCCGGGTCCACGGAAGGGGAGGGCGCGGTGACGCGTCGGCCCACATCCGCTCCCCTGGCTTTCTGCATGTCGAGGGCGTGCTGAAGGATGCCTGCCGCCGCGACCTGATCAACTACTTTACGGTGATTCCGGCTGCTCATGCCAGCTTCATGCAGGTTCCGGTGGGCCGTGACGCTGCTCAGGCGCTCATCCACCAGGTTCACCGGCACCGCCAGGGCACGCGCTGCCAGCTCTGCTGCCAGCAGCCCGGCGTACTCCGTGGCCATCCTGGCGGAGGCATGCTCTTCGCCCTTCATGGTGCGGGGCAACCCAACGATGACCTGCACAGCGCCCAGTTCCTGCACCAGGTTGGCGATGACCCGGACATCGGAGTTTTTCTTGGGGTTCCGGTCCAGCGTCTTGTACGGCGTAGCCAGGATGGAGTCACGGTCGCAAATTGCCACACCCACCCGGACCGTGCCGACGTCGACCCCCAGTTTCACGCCCTGGGGGCTGCCGCCGGCCACTGTTGGATTGGTCATTGGTGCCTTATCGCCGCGCGATCGCGTCCACAACGGCTGCCAGGGCAGGGGCGACCTTCGAAGCGTCCGTTCCGCCGCCCTGGGCAACATCGTCCTTGCCGCCGCCGCCACCGCCGAGAATGCCAGCGGCGAGCCGGACCAGGGCTCCGGCCTTGACTCCGGCGTCGCGCGCGGCCTCGTTCGTGGCCACGAGAATCATGGGGCGGTCGTTGGCAACCCCGGCCACAGCAACGGCAGAGGCAGCTGAGCCCAGCCGGTTACGGAGGTCCAGCGCGAGCCCGCGCAGATCGTCGGCGCCGCTGACCTGGCCGGCGTCGTGTGCAATGACACTGACTCCCCCGGCATCCTTGGCGCTGTTGACCAGTTGGGCAGCGGAAGCTGCCAGCTGTTCCTTGCGGAGGCGGTCCAACTCCTTCTCCGTGGCCTTCAACTTGGCCAGGGTGGCGGCGATCCTGTCTGCCAGCTGACCGGACGGAACCTTCAGCATGTCCGTCAGTTCCGTCACAAGGGCCCGCTCGGCGGCGAGGTGGCGGAACGCATCCATGCCGACGAAGGCCTCCACGCGGCGGTTTCCGGAGCCAACGGACTGTTCACCCAGCAGCGAAAGGCTGCCGATCAGGGAAGTGTTGGAAACGTGTGTACCGCCGCAGAGCTCACGGGACCACGCGCCGTCGATCTCCACAACGCGGACTTCACTGCCGTAGTTCTCACCGAAGAGGGCCATGGCGCCCAGGGCCTTGGCCTCGGCCAGTCCCATCACCTTGGTTTCCACGGCGTAGTTGTTCCTGATTGCGAGGTTCGAGACTTCTTCGATTTCCGAACGGGTGGCGGTGCTCAGGCCCTCGCCCCACGCGAAGTCGAAGCGCAGGTAGCCGGCCTTGTTGAAGGACCCGCGCTGGGTGGCTTCCGGGCCGAGGATCTGGTGCAGCGCCGCGTGCACGATGTGCGTGCCCGTGTGTGCCTGCTCGGCGGCGTGGCGGCGTTCGCGGTCGACGGCGGCCCGGACCAGTGAGTCAGACCCGATCTCGCCTTCGCGGACAATCGCCTTGTGCACGCTCAGGCCCTTCAGTGGGCGCTGGACGTCGAGGACCTCGACGACGAAACCGTCGCCGGTGATCAGGCCGGTATCGGCGGCCTGGCCGCCTGCCTCGGCGTAGAACGGGGTCTCGGCGAGCACGAGTTCGATCTCGTCGCCCGTGGAGGCCTGCTGTACCGGCCGTCCTCCGGTGAGGATGCCGCGGACGCGGGATTCGCCGTCGAGCTCGGTGTAGCCGGTGAAGACCGTCTCGCCCTGGCCCAGCAGCTCCTGGAACACGCTGAGGTCGGCGTGGCCGCCCTTCTTGCCCTTGGCGTCTGCCTGGGCGCGCTGGCGCTGTTCCTGCATGAGGCTGCGGAAGGCCGCCTCATCCACCTTAAGCCCGGCTTCCTCAGCCATTTCCAGGGTGAGGTCGATCGGGAACCCATAGGTGTCGTGCAGGGTAAAGGCGTCGGCGCCGGACAGCGGCTTGTTGGCTGCCTTGGATTCCCTGACGGCATCCTCAAGGCGTGCAGTGCCGGAGGCGATGGTGCGCAGGAAGGCCTTCTCCTCGGCGTAGGCGATCCGGCTGACCCGGGCGAAGTCGGTGTCCACCACGGGGTAGACACCCTTCATGGCGTCCCGGGAGGCAGGCAGCAGGTCAGGCAGGCAGGCCTGCTCGACGCCGAGGAGCCGCATGGAACGCACGGCACGGCGGATGAGCCGGCGCAGGACATAGCCGCGGCCTTCGTTGGAGGGGGTGACGCCGTCGGAAATCAGCATCAGGGCCGAGCGGATGTGGTCGGCCACCACGCGCATGCGGACGTCATCGGTGTGGTGGGGATCGTCCGCGGTCTCGGCGGAGGTGTATTCCTTGCCCGAGAGCGCGGCAGCCTTGTCGATGACCGGACGGACCTGGTCCGTCTCGTACATGTTCTCGACGCCCTGCAGGATCATGGCCAGGCGCTCCATGCCCAGGCCGGTATCAATGTTGCGCTTGGGCAGCTCGCCCACTACATCGAAGTCCTCCTTCGAGCGGACGTTCTCGATCTGGTACTGCATGAACACGAGGTTCCAGATTTCGATGTACCGGGTCTCGTCCGCCAGCGGGCCTCCTTCCACGCCGTAAGCGGGGCCGCGGTCGTAGTAGATCTCGGAGCAGGGGCCGGCGGGGCCGGGCTGGCCGGTGTGCCAGTAGTTGTCCGACTTGCCCATCTTCTGGATGCGCTCGGCAGGGACACCGGTGTGCTTCAGCCACAGGTCCTTTGCTTCGTCGTCCTCTTCGTAGACGGTCACCCACAGCAGTTCCGGGGCAAGGCCGTAGCCGCCGTCGTCCACACTCTTGGTGAGCAGCTCCCAAGCGAACTTGATGGCGTCTTCCTTGAAGTAGTCGCCGAACGAGAAGTTGCCGCACATCTGGAAGAAGGTGCCGTGCCGCGCCGTTTTGCCAACTTCCTCAATGTCGCCGGTGCGGATGCATTTCTGCACGCTGGTGGCGCGGGAGTAGGGCGCTTCCTCGCGGGCGGTGAGGTAGGGAATGAACGGGACCATGCCGGCAACCGTGAACAGCAGCGAGGGGTCGCTGGAGACCAGCGATGCGGAGGGAACCGCGGTGTGGCCCTTGCTGACAAAAAAGTCCACCCAGCGCTTTGTGATCTCCTGCGACTTCATGAGCTGTTTACTTACCCTTCTTGGTCCACGCAGGTGCGCGGAAGTTCGTTCACTTGGCAGTGCCGTTGACACGGTTGCTGCCGGTTAGTTCTGACGTGCTGCGGCAGGGCCGCTGCCCGGGTGGTTGCCGGATCAGCGGCGGACCAGTTCTCCCGAATCCACCCCAAGGGCGGCACGCAGGTCGGTTTCCCGTTCGCGCATCCCGTCGCGGAGGGCATCAGCGAAGTCGTAGATTCCGTCGGTGAGCCGCCCCACCGCCCGGTTGAGGCCCTGCGGTCCCAGCGTGGACTGCATGCTGGCCTGCGCCTCGGTCACCTTGCGGAACGCGATGACACCAATGGCCACGCCAATTCCCATCCAGACAAGTCGTTTCATTTTAGGTTCTCCGGGGTTCAGCGGCTGCGGCGGCCGGCAGCGGGTTTCTTGCGGTTGGCCAGCGCGGTGCGGACGCCGTAGCTGAACGCTGCCACCTTGATCAGCGGCGAGCCGACGGTAGCGGCAACCAGGGAAGACAAAGCGGACAAGTTCGCCGAGGCGTCCGAGACGTTGGACGAGATGCCGTCCACCTTCTTCAGCTGCTGGTTGGTGGTGGACACAGTGGCCGTGACCTCGTCCATCAAGGGCGTGGCTCCATCGCTCAGTGACCTGATCGAGGTACGCACCTCATCCAGGACTTTGCCCAGCTTCAGGATGGGCACTGCCAGGAGCAGCACCAGGAGCGCAAACACTCCGGCAGCGATCAGGCCGGCAATATCGCCACCAGACATAGACGTTTCATCTCCTCGAAATTCTGTGGTTCATGCCATCGGCGGATGGTTGGTGCAGCGCACTTCCGCAGATGTCCCCCAAGTACCTTACATACAAAGAAGCCCGCGGCGCTTGCCACGGGCTTCTTTGGATACGCTGCTGGGATTTAGCGTGCGTAGAATTCGACGACGAGCTGCTCTTCGCAGGTCACCGGGATTTCGGAACGCTTGGGGCGGCGGACCAGGCGTGCCTGGAGGGCCTCCAGCTTGACGTCCAGGTAGCCCGGAACGGCAGGCAGGACGTCGCGGTGGGCGCCTGCTGCTGCAACCTGGAGCGGAACCATGGTTTCGCTGCGGCTGTGGACGTGGACCAGCTGGCCTTCGCCGACGCGGAAGGACGGGCGGTCAACGCGGATGCCGTCAACCAGGATGTGGCGGTGCACAACCAGCTGGCGGGCCTGGGCGATGGTGCGGGCGAAGCCGGCACGCAGGACCAGGGCGTCAAGGCGCATTTCGAGCAGTTCGATGAGGTTTTCACCGGTCAGGCCCTTGGTGCGGCGGGCCTCTTCGAAGGCACGGGTCATCTGTGCTTCGCGGATGCCGTACTGGGCGCGCAGACGCTGCTTTTCGCGCAGACGTACGGCGTAGTCGGAGTCCTGCTTCTTGCGGGCACGGCCATGCTCACCGGGGCCGTACGGGCGGCGCTCCATGTACTTGGCGGCCTTGGGGGTCAGAGCGATGCCGAGGGACCGCGAGAGGCGGGCCTGACGGCGAGCACGAGTGTTGTTAGCCACTTGTGTCCTTCCAATATCTGCGGTGTGTCAGTGTTACTGGCCTCCACGATGGAGAGCATCGGCCAACCGCTGCCTTTTGCTACTGGGCGCAGGCATAACCTTCTCAACGTAAAATTGGGGAGGTTGTGTGTCCGCGCCTTGCCAGACAAACATCCATCCTACCATGGCGGTCACTTGCCCCGGACAATCTTCCGCAGGCGCTCCAGCCGCACGGCGATGTCCCGTTCGGCGCCGTTGGCGGTGGGCTGGTAGTAGTCCTTCCCCACCAGGTCGTCCGGCGGGTACTGCTGGGTGACCACTCCGTGCGGAGCGTCGTGGGCGTATTTGTACCCCACCCCGTGACCCAATTGCTTCGAGCCCGGATAATGCGCGTCCCTCAGGTGCGCGGGAATGCCAATCCCCAGGCCAGCCCGGACATCGGCGACGGCCTTGTTGATGCCCATGTACGCCGCATTGGATTTCGGCGCCGTGGCCAGGTGCACCACCGCTTCGGCGAGAATGATCCGCCCTTCCGGCATGCCGATCAGCTGCACCGCCTGCGCTGCCGCCACCGCCGTCTGCAGGGCCGTGGGATCAGCCATCCCCACATCCTCGGCCGCCGAGATCACGATCCTGCGGGCCACGAAGCGCGGGTCCTCCCCCGCTTCGAGCATCCGGGCAAGATAGTGCAGCGCGGCGTCCACGTCCGAACCCCGGATGGACTTGATGAAGGCGCTGATGACGTCATAGTGCTGGTCACCGGCACGGTCGTACCGCACGGCGGCAACATCCAGCGCACGTTCGGTGTGCTTCAGGTCCACCCTGACAGGTCCGTCCGCGGCATCGTCCGCGTCACCGAAGGCCACGCCGGCGGCCGCCTCCAAGGCGGTCAGGGCACGCCGGGCATCACCGCCCGAGAGCCTCACCAGATGGTCGAGTGCTTCCTCGGTAAGCTGCACCTCCCCGTTCAGGCCGCGGGGATCTTCCACGGCGCGCTGCAGCAGTCCCTCGATATCCGCGTCTGTCAGCGGCCGGAGCGTCAGCAGCAGTGAGCGGGACAGCAGCGGTGAAACCACGGAAAATGAAGGGTTCTCCGTGGTGGCCGCAACCAGCACCACCCAGCGGTTTTCCACCCCCGGCAACAGGGCATCCTGCTGGGCTTTGTTAAAACGGTGGATCTCGTCCAGGAACAGCACGGTGGTGGTTTTGTACAGGTCACGGGCGGTGAGTGCCTCGTCCATGACGCGCCGCACATCCTTGACGCCGGCGGTGATCGCCGAGAGTTCCACGAACTTCCTGCCCGGTCCGCGCGCAATCACGTGCGCGAGGGTGGTTTTACCGGTTCCCGGCGGGCCCCAGAGGATCAGCGAAGTGGGTCCCGCCGGGCCGGAGGTATCCGCTCCGGCACCGGCAGCCAGCTGGCGCAAGGGTGAGCCCTGGCCGAGGAGATGCTGCTGCCCCACTACCTCGTCAAGGGTGCGGGGACGCATGCGGACGGCAAGCGGACCGCGCGGGGAGGCGCTGCCTCCTCCCCCGACGGTCCGGGCGGGGGCGGGCGTACCGTCGTCGTCATCATTGCCGGGCCCGTGCCCGAAGAGATCATCCACATAGATAGGCTACTTCCAGTTCACCCACGGGCTTCCGCACTGCAGCTGCCCCCATTCATGGAAGGATGCCGCATGTCCGCACGTACTGCCGCCGGGCAGCGCGGGCCCTCCGTCCGCACCACCTTTGTCCCGGGAAGCCGCCTTGCCGGCTGGGCGGAGAGGTTCGGGGCCGCGCATGGCGGCTTCCAGCTGAATGATGACGACGACGGGCTGCACCTTCTGGCGTCCGACGGCGCCGAAGCGATTCTCCAGGCTCCGTGGCCGGACGACGGCCGCCCGGGCCGCGGCAGGGACCAACTCGAAAGGCTTGCCTCCCTGGCGTCCCAGCCTCGCCGTCTTGGACTGTTGCTGGTGCGCCGCGGTGGATATGGCGTGGCGGTGGTGACCGAGGGGACACTCCTGGCGTCGAAGGTGGGCTCCACCTACGTGCAGTCCCGGACGGCCGCAGGCGGACAGTCGCAGCAGCGGTTCGCGCGGCGACGGTCAAACCAGGCGGACGGGCTGGTTGAAACAGTTGCGGAGCAGGCGCTGCGGGTTCTGGGCAGCGAAACCTTCGAATATGTGGTCCCCGGCGGTGACAGGACCCTCGCGGGCCTCGTCCTCCAGCACCCGTCCCTCAAGGACTACGCCGCCTTGACCCGGCTGGCCTACCTTGACGTACCGGATCCGAAGGCGGCAGTGCTGCGGAAAGCGGCCGCCGATGCCTGCTCGGTGCGGATCCAGGTCACGGATCCTGCATCACACGCTGGCTGAAGCGCGCTTAGCAGCCCGTCAGCGCCCGCCGGGGCCGCTGCTGGCGGTAAAGGTAACGTCCGGACTCGCTAAAGCCCGCCTGCCTGTACAACTGCTGCGCAGCCTGGTTCGCGGCGGTCACCAGCAACCAAAAGTGATGGAGCCCGCGTGCATTACCTCCGGACAGAAGCGCGTGCAGCACCATGGAAGCGTACCCGCGCCGGCGGTGGGACGGAGACGCGGCCATGCAGTACATCCCGCCCGTACCATCCACCATGGCGAGGCGCCCGACGGCGGCGGGCCGGCCGTCGTCGTCCCTCACGAGGGCGTACAGCGACGGACAGCCGGCCAGAATGGCGCGCGCGGTCTCCAGCTCGGCCGCGCCGCCCCGGCCGTCCACGCTCCACCACAGGGCCAGCCATTCGTCGTCGGGCTGGTCACTAATCTCCACGGGAGCTGCGGATGCTGAAGGCCTGCGTTCTGCAGAGGCGTGCCGGGCCATAATGAGGGTCTCCGACTGGCGCGTGAAGCCTTGCCGGTCGAGGACGTCATCCAGCGCGGCATTGGCCGGCGTGTCCGTGACTTGGAAGATCAGGGGAAGACGCCGTTCCCGGTACCACTGCGTCGCCTCCCGCAGCGCATCCATGGGCGCTGTGGCAGTGTTCCGCGGCCAGACGGAGTTGGCGCGTTGGGTCACGCCGGCCGCAGCGCGGAGGACCCACTCCCCTGTGTCATGGCGCTCCACCGAAGGCCACGCCGCATCCAGCAGGGGCTCGAAGGCGGAGATCTGCTGATCGGAAAACTCGTATGCCACGGGGTACTCCCTGAGTAAAGCCTGAAGGCCCTCCTTCACGGGAGAGCCTTCAGGTCATTCGGGTTGAAGCTTTTACTTGCCGTCGGCCGGTTTGGCTTCCGGCTTGAAGTCAACGCCTGCTTCCTTGCGCTGCTGCGGCGTGATCGGGGCCGGGGCAGCCGTCAGCGGGTCGTAGCCGTTGCCGGTCTTGGGGAAGGCGATGACGTCGCGGATCGAGTCCACGCCGGACAGGAGCGCCACCACGCGGTCCCAGCCGAAGGCGATGCCGCCGTGCGGGGGTGCGCCGTACTTGAAGCCCTCCAGCAGGAAGCCGAACTTTTCCTGAGCGTCCTCGTGCGAAAGGCCCATCACTTCGAACACCCGTTCCTGGATGTCGCTTTGGTGGATACGGATGGAGCCGCCGCCGATTTCGTTGCCGTTGCAGACGATGTCGTAGGCGTAGGCCAGCGCTGACTCCGGGTCCGTGTCGAAGCTGTCCATGAACTCCGGCTTGGGTGAGGTGAAGGCGTGGTGGACGGCGGTCCACTGACCGGCGCCTACGGCCACATCGCCCGAGGCAACGGCCGCTGCTGCAGGCTCGAACATCGGTGCGTCGACAACCCAGCAGAAGGCCCAGTCGTTGGGGTCGATCAGGCCGGTTCGGTGGCCGATCTCCACGCGTGCCGCACCCAGCAAAGCGCGGGCGGAGGACTTCTCGCCGGCGGCGAAGAAGATGCAGTCGCCGGGCTTGGCGCCTACGGCGTCTGCCAGTCCCGCACGCTCGGTGTCCGTCAGGTTCTTGGCGACGGGTCCCGCCAGCTCGCCGTCTTCCTTGAAGAGGACATAGGCCAGGCCCTTGTGGCCGCGCTGCTTGGCGAATTCCTGCCAACCGTCCAGGGTGCGGCGCGGCTGCGAAGCACCGCCCGGCATCACCACGGCGCCTACGTAGGGCGCCTTGAAGACACCGAAGTTGGTGTCCTTGAAGAATTCGGTCAGTTCGGTAAGCTCCACGCCGAAGCGGAGGTCCGGCTTGTCCGAACCGAAGCGCGCCATGGCGTCGTGGTAGGTGATCCGCTGGATCGGCGTCGGAATGTCGACGTCGATGAGCTTCCACAGTGCCTTGACGATGTTCTCGCCCAGGGCAATGATGTCGTCCTGCTCCACAAAACTGGCCTCGATGTCGAGCTGGGTGAACTCGGGCTGCCGGTCGGCACGGAAGTCCTCGTCGCGGTAGCAGCGCGCAATCTGGTAGTACTTTTCGAAGCCGCCCACCTGCAGGAGTTGCTTGAACAGCTGGGGCGACTGCGGGAGGGCGTACCAGGAGCCCGGAGCCAGGCGTGCGGGCACCACGAAGTCGCGGGCGCCTTCGGGCGTGGACCTGGTGAGGGTGGGGGTTTCCACCTCAACGAAACCGTCCTGGTGCAGCAGCTCACGGGCCACCCGGTTGGCTTCGGAGCGCAGCCGCAGGTTGCGGGCGGGGCCAGGGCGGCGCAGGTCCAGGTAGCGGTGCTTCAGGCGTGCTTCCTCGCCCACTTCAACGTGCTCGTCGATCTGGAACGGGAGCGGATCGGAGGTGTTGAGGATGACCACCTTCTCGGCCATCACCTCAATCTCGCCGGTGGCCAGGGCAGGATTTTCGTTGCCCTCGGGCCGCTTGGACACCGTGCCAATGATCTGCAGGACATACTCGTTGCGCAGGCCGTGGAACACTTCTTCCTCGCGGACCACAACCTGGGCCACGCCGGAAGCATCGCGCAGGTCAACGAAGGCCACACCACCATGATCACGACGGCGGCCCACCCAGCCAGCGAGGGTTACGGTCTGTCCAATGTGCTCGGAACGAAGGGATCCGAGGTCATGTGTGCGCAGCACAGCACGCCTTTCTGCGGGGTAACAACGGGAAGATAACAGCGAAGATAAATAGGATCGATCCGGGATCAATCCCGTTCGAGTTTACCCGCTACCCAAGGACAGTCACCGCATGAGCCCACACCAGCAGCTGCAGCGCAGGCTTGGCACCTTCGACGCCGCCACCATCGGCCTCGGGTCCATGCTGGGCGCGGGCGTCTTCGTGGTTTTCGCGCCGGCCGCCGCTCTGGCCGGAAACCTGCTGGTGGCCTCTGTGGTCCTTGCAGGAGCTGTGGCGTATTGCAACGCGGTGGCATCTGCGGCCCTTGCAGCAAAATATCCCACCAGCGGGGGCACCTATATCTACGGCAGGGAACAGCTGGGTGAATGGCCGGGCTTCCTCGCCGGCTGGGGGTTCGTGACGGGAAAAACGGCCTCCTGCGCCGCGATGGCGCTGACGTTCGGCAGCTATGCCGCCGCGGGTTATGCGGTGCCCGTGGCAGTAGCTGCCGTGGTGGTGCTGACCGTGGTGAACCTGCTCGGAATCACCCGTACCGCCCTGCTGACCAGGATCCTTTTGTGCGTTGTGCTGGCCACCTTGGTATTCGTTGCCGTGGCCGCGCTTGTGGGCCCGCACCCTTCCGCTGCCGACACAGGTTCACAGGGCGGGCCAGGAGGCGTGCTGCCAGCGGCCGGGCTGCTGTTTTTCGCGTTCGCCGGCTACGCCCGCATCGCCACCTTGGGTGAAGAAGTGAAGAACCCTACCCGCTCCATCCCCCGGGCAATCCTCGCTGCGCTTGCTTCGGCGTTTGCAATCTACCTGGCGCTGGCGTTGCTGCTCCTCAACCACCTTCCTGGTGGACAGCTTGCGGCCACGCAGACTCCACTGCTGGAGGCCGTGCTGCAGTCACAGTTCGCGGCGGCCGCGCCGGCGGTGCAGGCAGGCGCGGCAGCGGCGTGCCTGGGTGCGCTCCTCGCCCTGATCACCGGCGTGGGCCGCACCACCCTGGCGATGGCGCGGGAGCGCGACCTTCCCCGCCCACTGGCCAGGATCGGGGGCAAGCACACTGTGCCTTACGTTGCGGAACTGGCGGTGGCCGCCGTCGTCATCCTGCTCCTGCTGACCACCGATGTGATGACCGTTGTGGGCTTTTCCAGCTTCGGGGTGCTGCTGTACTACGCCGTGGCGAACGCCTCTGCTTATAAGTTGCAGGTGCACCCGGGGTACGCACCCAAGTGGATGAACGTCGCGGGCTTCCTGGGCTGCCTGCTGCTGGCCTTCACTCTTCCGGCTGCGTCGGTGCTGACCATGTCGGCTGTCCTGGCTGCAGGGGTAGCGGGCCGCTGGCTGGTGTTGCGCTTCCGCCAATAACTGAGCCGTGATTTGGCTGGGCAGCCCTTAGACTGCGGAGGCCACCTGGGCTGTCGAGGCTACCTGCACGGCCAGATCCTCGGACGGCGGGGTCCAGGTTTCGGGGAACGCCACTACCTGGTCGCCGGTGCGGATGTCTTTGACCTGATGCGTGCCGTCATCGTCGGTGAACCAGACGAAGGGGATGCCGCGGCGGTCAGCGAACTTGATCTGTTTGCCGAACTTGTCCGCCTTGGCCGCAACTTCCGTGGGAATCCCGCGGCTGCGGAGCAGGGCGGCGACGTCCTGTGCCGCACTCCAACTCTCGTCATGCGTGAGGGCAACAAGTACAGCGGTGGGAACGGAACGCGAAGCCTTGGCCAGGTCCTGGCTGAGGATGCGGGAAACGAGCCGTGTGACGCCGATGGAAAGGCCCACACCGGGGAACTTCCGGTTGCCCTTGGACGCCAGTGCGTCGTAGCGGCCGCCGGAGCAGATGGAGCCGAGTTGCTCGTGGCCCACCAGGACGGTCTCCACCACAGTGCCGGTGTAGTAGTCCAGGCCGCGGGCGATACTGAGATCGGCGAGCACCTTGCCGGGGGCACGCTGGACAGCGGCTTCGATGACCTGTTCCAACTCGCTCAGGCCTTCGTCGAGAAGCTCGTGGCTGACGCCCAGCGCACGCACCTGTTCAACGAACGACGTGTCCTCCGTACGGATTCCAGCGAGCTCCAGGGCCTTCTGAGCCTGCTCGTCGGTTGCTCCCAGTTCGTCTTTCAACAGCCCGGCGACCTTCGCGGGACCGATCTTTTCAAGTTTGTCGATGCTGCGCAGCACACCGGCGGTATCGTCGAGCCCGATCCCGCGGTAGAAGCCCTCAGCGAGTTTGCGGTTGTTGACGCGGAGGCGGAAGTCAGGGATGGGGAGGGCGCTGAGCGCCTCCGCGATGACGAGGGCAATTTCGACGTCGTAGCGGAAGGGCAGTTCCCCGTCCCCCACCACATCGATGTCCGCCTGGGTGAACTCGCGGGCACGGCCCTCCTGTGGACGCTCGCCGCGCCAGACCTTCTGGATCTGGTAGCGGCGGAACGGGAAGGCGAGGTAGCCGGCGTTCTCCACCACGTAACGGGCAAACGGAACCGTCAGGTCGAAGTGGAGGGCAAGCGCGTGTGGATCGGCTTTGCCGCCCTTCACCGGGTTCTCGCTTTCGTCCTCCTGGAGGCGGCTGAGACCGTACACTTCCTTGTCGATGTCGCCCTTGCGCAGCAGTTGGCCTACGGTTTCGACCGCCCGCGTCTCGATGGACGCGAACCCGTGCAGCTCGAACACCCGGCGCAGCGTGTCCAGCACGTGCAGCTCCACCAACCGCTCCTCGGGAAGCCACTCGGGGAATCCTGACAGGGAGGCGGTGCGTGCCATGGTGGATTTTCTCCTTTTGATAAGGGTGCCTGTGACTTACCCGCAGCCCGAAACGGGCGTTCAACGGCGGCAGTCCAGCCAGTCATGCATAAACTATGTGCGGCAGTCAGTTTATGCGTCATCCGCCTGCATCTCTAATGCAGCGGAGCGGCAGGGCTCGGCCGTCAGACACCTGCGGCCGGGGCCCCGCGCCACGCACCGCAGCAGCCCGACAATAAGGAGGACCCTTGGCGGCCAGTTCACGCAGCGCCCGCGAAACGAAGCGGCGGATCCAGCAGATGGAAGCCAAGCGCGAGCTGCGGCGGGACCAGGAGAAACGGCGCAGGCGCGACAACCTGATAGCCGCCGGTGCCGGAGGTGCCGCGGTGGTGCTCGCCGTCGTCCTCCAGTTCACCGCCTTCGCAGGAAATCCCACTGAGGACGAGTTCGCTGCCCTCGAAGCCGGCCTGTCCAGCCCCTCCGCATCTGCAAGCCCATCAGGCCAGCCGACAAACGGCGCCAACATCCCTGCTGCCGATACTGCCGCCGGCAAGACCTTCTCCGGCGACTTGGTCCTGAACGGCAGCCCGGTTGCAGTGGAGCTGGACGGGACAAAAGCGCCGCAGGCAACCGCCGTTTTCAAGTCCCTTAGCGACGAGGGCTACTTCAATGCCAAGACCTGCCACCGCCTGACGACTGGTGAGATGTTCGGCCTGCTCCAGTGCGGCGCGTCCGGCCCTGACGGGCAGGGCGATCCAAGCTATACGTGGGGGCCCCTCGAGAACACCCCTGCCGACAACACGTATCCTGCCGGCACTATCGCGGTGGCCCGGACGGGAGACAACGCGTTCGGAAACGGAAAACAGTTCTTCATTGTGTACAAGGACACTGTCATCCCTTCAGACAGCGCCGGTGGCTACACGGTGGTGGGAAGGGTGACATCCGGCCTCGATGTGGTGACGAATATTGCTGCAGCCGGGATCACTCCGGGCAGTAGCGACACAGACGGCGCACCTGTGGAACCAGTCACGATAGACTCGTTTTCTCTGAAGTAGGAAGCCCGGCCCCGGAGGCTGCGGTGCAGGACCTGAGTATTTCCCTCCAAGCGAAAGACTTTTAGCGGTGACAGACAGTCAGAAATCCGACGAACAAGCAACAGACCTGACCGAAACGGCGGCACCAGCCGCCGAGGAAGTATCAGTTGCAGCCAGCACCCCGGCAGCGGAAGCGCCCGTGGAGAACGTCCCCGAAGGCGCTGCCAACGAGAGCACGGAGCAGGAAAGCCCGGCGCAGGAGAACGCAGTGCAGGAAACCCCTGCCCAGGACTCAGAGGCCCCGCAGGCCAGTGCTCCGGCAAGCGGCACTCCGGCACCGGCGCCCCGTCCCGCTCCGTCCCCCGCAGCCTTCGCTTCCCGCCCTAAGCCGGCCGCTGCACCCGCCGCCGCATCGGTCCCCGCAGCGCCCGCAACGTCGCTGGCCGAAGCATCAAAGTGGGGCCGCGTTGAGGGCGACGGACACGTCTTTTTGACCATCGACGGCGCAGAGCACCCAGTCGGCCAGTACCCGGGCGTCAGTGACGACGAGGCCTTGGCGTACTTCGCCCGGAAGTATGACGACATTGTGGCCCAGATTGTGCTGCTCGAGCAGCGGGTCAGCTCCAAGGCTCCCAGCACGGATATGCAAAAGACCGTCACGCACCTGCGCGAACAGCTCGCCGAACGCAACATGGTGGGAGACCTTCGGTCCGCCGAGGCGCGCCTCGATAAGTTGTCAGAGCAAATCACGGAACTTGAAAAGGCGGAGAAGGCGGACCATGACGCCATCCGCGCATCCGAACTCGCTGCCCGCGAGGCGATCGTGGCGGAAGCCGAGCAGATCTCCGGCCAGGATCCCGCCCAGACGCAATGGAAAACCTCCAGCGCCCGGATGAACGAGCTTTTCGAGAGCTGGAAGACCGCCCAGAAGAGCGGAGTCCGACTGGGCAGGAGCAACGAAGACTCCCTGTGGAAGCGGTTCCGTGCCGCCCGCACTGTTTTCGACCGCCACCGCCGCGCCTACTTCTCCCAGCTGGACAGCAACAACTCCGCTGCGAAATCCGCCAAGGAAAAGCTGATCGCTGAAGCAGAAGCCCTGTCCACCTCCACCGACTGGGGTTTCGCCGCCGCCGAGTACCGCCGCCTGATGGACCAGTGGAAGGCCTCCCCGCGCGCCAGCCGCAAGGACGATGACGCACTCTGGGCCCGGTTCCGCGCCGCCCAGGATGCCTTCTTCACGGCACGTCAGGCAGCAAATGATGAGATCGACCAGGAGTACGCGTCGAACCTCACTGTCAAGGAAGCCCTCCTGACCGAGGCCAACGCTATTCTCCCGGTGAAGGACCTGGCAGCTGCCAAAAAGGCCCTGCAGTCCATCCGGGACCGCTGGGAAGAGGCAGGCAAGGTTCCACGCGCGGACATGGGCCGCGTCGAGGCCGGTCTGCGCAAGGTGGAAGACGCCGTCCGCCATGCTGAGGAAGAGCAGTGGCAGCGGTCCAACCCTGAGCGGAAGGCCCGCACCAACAGCGCCCTTTCGCAGCTGGAATCGGCCATCGCCGGTCTCCAGGACGACCTGGCCAAAGCCGAGAAGACCGGCGACCAGCGCAGGATCAAGGCAGCCCAGGAAGCCCTGGAAGCGCGGCAGGCGTGGCTGGACCAGATCCAGCGCTCGGCCAGCGAACTGTCCTAGGATTTCTGCCGCGAGTTTTCCGTGCAGGCCCGGGTCCGGTTATCCACATAACCGGAACCGGGCCTGTGCCAGTTAAGGGCGGCGGGGCAGGATGGGTGGATGGCGATACCAACGGCCCCTCCGGCCGCCACCCACGGCCCGGATCACTCCTCCACGGCGGAGCCAGCACCCCGTTTCCCGGAGCTGTATGCCCCGGGAATGCCGTTTGCCTTCCCGGAGCTTCAGTCCTTGGCCGCGGACGGCCTCCTCACACGATTCCATCAGCACGGCTATGCGCTGCCCGGAACAACCACCACGCCGCAACTTCGGGCGCGGGCTGCGGCAGGGGCCGTTCCAGCAGCGGTCCGCCAGCGGGTAGTGGCTGGCCGCATGACGGCGGCGTGGATCTATGGCTGCGCCGGTGAACCGGACCGTTTGGCACTGTTGGTGGACGCCAAACGCCGGGTTTCCGGTCTCCGCAACACGCGGGGTTGCACTTTGCACGAGGTGAAGCTCGGGCCCCTGGACGTGGTCAGCTTGGGCGGCCTTATGGTGTCCAGTCCCCTGCGGACGGCACTTGATGTCGCCCTGCATGTCGAGGCAGAACGGGCCATCCCCACCCTGGAAAGTTTGCTGGCACGTCCGCAAAACGATGTGCGCCTGAGGTTGCTGGTTCTAGCGATAGAAGCGAGCCCGCGGGTGCCCCATAAAAGAGCAGCACTCGAAAAGCTCGCCCAGTTAGTTCCGGCGCTTGTTCCCGGTGGTGCGGTAGACGTCAAAGACGCCGTCGATCCGGCGGACAGCACTGAGGACGTGGTGGAGGTACTTGGGGTCCCCCATCTCAAAGGCGAACTTTGAGATGGCAACGCGGTCACTGGACGTATGGACGCTGGCAGCCAGGATGTTGACATGGTTTTCGGACAGGACACGTGTGACGTCGGACAGCAGCGACTTCCGGTCCAGCGCCTCAACCTGGATTTCCACGAGGAATACGCTGGACTGGGTGGGCGCCCAGTCCACGTCAACGATCCGGTCCGGCTGGTCCTTCAGGTCTGAGATGTTGGTGCAGTCGGTGCGGTGCACGGATACGCCAGAGCCCCTGGTGACAAAGCCGAGAATCGGGTCCGGTGGAACAGGAGTACAGCAGCGGGCCAGCTTCACCCAGACGTCGCCGACACCGCGGACAACAACCCCCGAATCGGAGAACCGTGCCTTCGTAACCTGCGTAGGAATGCTGACTTCGCTGATGTCGTCGTCGGCACTTTCGTTGCCGCCCAGACTCTCCACGAGCTTTTCCATGACCGCCTGCGCGGAGGTGTGCCCATCCCCCACCCCGGCGTAGAGGCCGGAGATGTCCACGTACTTGAAATCTTCCGCCACGGCGGCCAGCGCCTCATGCGTCATCAGGCGCTGCAGGGGAAGGTTCTGCTTCCGCATCGCACGGGTCAGGAGTTCCTTGCCGCGGTCGATCGCTTCTTCGCGGCGTTCCTTGCTGAACCACTGGCGGATCTTGTTCCGGGCCCGGGCGCTCTTAACAAAATGCTGCCAGTCCTGGCTGGGCCCTGCTCCTTCGGCCTTCGATGTGAAGATTTCCACCCAGTCGCCGTGGTTCAACTCGCTGTTGAGCGGAACGAGCTTTCCGTTGACCCGCGCGCCGATGGTGCGGTGTCCCACTTCGGTATGGACGGCGTACGCGAAGTCCACCGGCGTGGACCCTGCCGGCAGTGCCATGACCTCACCCTTGGGGGTGAAGACGAACACCTCGCGGGCATTGATCTCGAAGCGCAGGGAATCGAGGAATTCGCCCGGGTCCGAGGTTTCCTGCTGCCAGTCCACCAGGGACCGCAGCCAGCCCATATCACCGTCGCGGGGGCTCCCGGGGCCCACTGCGGTCCGGTTGGGCTGGTCCTTGTACTTCCAGTGCGCGGCCACGCCGTACTCGGCCCGGCGGTGCATCTCGTGGGTCCGGATCTGGATTTCCACGGGCTTGCCCCCGGGGCCGATCACTGTGGTGTGCAGCGACTGGTACATATTGAACTTGGGCATCGCGATGTAGTCCTTGAACCTGCCCGGCAGCGGGTTCCAGCGCGAGTGCATGGTGCCCAGGGCTGCATAACAGTCACGGACTGAGTCCACCAGGACACGGACACCCATGAGGTCGTTGATGTCGTCGAAGTCCTTGTCGCGGACAATCATTTTTTGGTAAATCGAGTAGTAGTGCTTGGGGCGGCCCGTAATGGTTGCCTTGATCTTGGCCGTCCGGAGGTCTTCGGTGATCTGGTCGCGGATGACGCTCAGGCTCTTCTCGCGCTCCGGGGTCCGGTCCCCCACCATGCGGACGATCTCCTCGTACACCTTGGGGTACAGTGCCGCGAAGGACAGGTCCTCGAGTTCCCACTTGATGGTGTTCATGCCCAGCCGGTGCGCCAGCGGAGCAAAGATTTCCAAGGTTTCCCGGGCCTTGCGCGCGGAGGATTCGGGGGAGACAAACCGCCAGGTGCGGGCGTTATGGAGCCGGTCGGCAAGTTTGATCATCAGCACCCGGATGTCCTTGGCCATGGCCACGACCATCTTGCGGACTGTCTCTGACTGGGCGGCTTCGCCGAAGCTGACCTTGTCCAGCTTGGTGACCCCGTCCACCAGCATCGCGACTTCCGGGCCGAAGTCCCGCTTCAGGTCGGCAAGCGTGTACGGAGTGTCCTCGACGGTGTCATGCAGGAGGGCTGCTGCCAGCGTGGTCCCGCTTAAGCCCAGTTCGGCGAGGATGGTGGCCACCGCCACCGGGTGCGTGATGTAGGGATCACCGCTCTTGCGTTTCTGTCCGCGGTGGCTCTGTTCTGCGACGTCGAACGCACGCTGGATGAGGTCAAAATCCTCTTTGGGATTGTTGGCCCTGACGGTCCTCAGCAACGGCTCCAGGATGGGCGAGTAGTTGGCTGCACTGCGGCCCGTCAGCCGGGCGAGCCGGGACCTGGTGCGTTCCCGCCGGCCGGGGAAGGTGGGACGGGAACCGGAGTTGTCCACGGGGACCAACGAACCTGCGCGCGCGGAAGCAGCCGTGCCGGTCTGCACACCGGCCGGACCCTGATCTCCTTGTGCCGTCGGCGCCGACGCAGAACGTTCTTCCAATGAAGCACCCCTCATGACCGTTTAATTACCCCAGTCTATTCCTCAGCGCGGTGAGTTTTATAACCGGTGCTTAAAACAGCATGGGCCGGACGGCATCAGGGTTCTGACGCCGCCCGGCCCATACAAACGGCCGGTACAAAAAGGACTAGGCCTTTGCCGGCTCCACGGGAGCAGCGGAGCGCTCCGCCGTTGCCCGGCGCTGCTCAACACGCTTGGCCTGCTTGACGAGGTCCGGCTCGTTCTGGCGCAGCCAGGCGTACATCGGAGCGGCGACGAAAATGGTGGCCGCTGTGCCGATCAGGATGCCAACGAACAGCGCAAGCGAGAGGTCCCGCAGTGTTCCCGCACCCAGGAGGCCGGCACCGATGAACAGGATGGCGCCAACCGGGAGGATGGCCACCATCATGGTGTTGATCGAGCGGACCAGGGTCTGGTTCACTGCCAGGTTGACTTCCTCCCCGAAGGTGCGCCGCGTTGACGCGTCGATCTCGGCCGTGTTCTCACGGATCTTGTCGAACACCACCACGGTGTCGTAGAGGGAGTAGCTCAGGACGGTCAGGAATCCGATAATGGCTGACGGCGTCACTTCGAAATCGCTCAGGGCGTAAACCCCGGCAGTCACGAACATGGTCACCACCATGCCTGCGATAGCGGAGAGCGACATTTTCCACGTGCGGAAGTAGAGCGCCATCAGCACGGCGGCAAGGAGCACAAAGACCACCAGGCCGATCAGTGCCTGCTTGGTGACGTCAGCGCCCCACGTGGGTCCCACAAACGTCGAGGTCACTTCGTTGTCAGTGACTCCATAGGCTGTGGTCAGTCCCTCCTTGATGCGAAGGGTTTCATCGTCGGAAAGTTTGTCGGTCTGGATCCGCATGGTGGTCCCGGCCACGTTGGCGACGCGCGGGACGCTGCCCGCCACCACGTCGGTGACGGCCTTCTCGCCCACGGTGGCATCCGTGGTCTTGACGTTGGAGACCGTGAACTCGGACCCGCCGCGGAATTCGATGCCGAGGTTGAAGCCGCCCTTTGCCACCGGGATGAGGATGGACAGGGCAACGGCTACGGCCGCGATGATGAACCAGATCTTTTTGGCCCCTACGAAGTTGTAGGAGCGCTTGCCGGTGTAGAGCTCATTACCGAAATTCGCGAAGCTTGGCATTACTTGTTCTCCTTCGCTGCAGACTTCGAGGAGCCTGCCAGCTGCTCCTGCTTCTGCGCCAGGCGGCGTTCGGCGATGGTCATCCTGCGTTCCGCCTCGGCCGTGGCGCCTGCATTCTTGGCACGGACAGCGACGGCGGGCCGGTCCTCGGGGGTCCGGACGCGGCCTGCGCCACGGTACAGCGGAATGGCGCCCAGCCGCTTGGGATCGAGGCCGGAGAACCGGTGCCCCTCACCAAAGAACCGGGTGCGTGCCAGCAGCTGCAGCGTGGGGTGCGTGAACATAAAGACCACGATGAGGTCGGCGATGGCGGTCAGGCCCAGGGTGAAGGCGAAGCCGCGCACGTTGCCGACGGCCACAAAGTAGAGGACCAACGCGGCGAGGAGGTTGACGGCCTTGGAGGCAAGAACAGTACGCTTGGCGCGCTTCCAGCCGTTTTCGACGGCGGACACCAGTCCGCGGCCCTCACGCAGCTCGTCACGGATGCGTTCGAAGTAGACGATGAACGAGTCCGCCGTCTGGCCGATCGCCACGATGATGCCGGCCACGCCTGCCAGCGAGAGCCGGTAGTTTTCGGTCCAGCCCAGGATGGCGATTGCCAGATAGGTGAGGATGCCGGCCACCACCAGCGAGGCAATGGTCACAAAGCCCAGGGCCCGATACTGGAACAGCGAGTAGACCACCACCAGCAGCAGGCCGATCAGGCCGGCGAGCAGACCCATGCGCAGCTGCTCGCCGCCGAGGGTGGCGGAAATCTGCTGCTCGCTCTGGATTTCGAAGCTGATGGGCAGTGCGCCGAACCGCAGCTGGTCAGACAAGGCCTTCGCTGTCTGTTCCGTAAAGCCGCCGGTGATCTGCGGCCGGCCATCGGTGATGACGGCAAGTGACCGGGGGGCAGAGATGACCTGGTCATCCAACACAATGGCGAACTGTGCCTTGGGGTCGTTGCCCGATTCCCCGCCGGCAGCAACGTAGAACTGGTTCAGGCGTTCGGTGACCTCTTTGAACTTGGCCGTGCCTTCGCCGTCGAACTGGATGTTGACGGCCCATTCGTTGGTGACGGCACCCTGTGCGCCCTGCTGGAGCTGGAAGGAGGAAGTGACGATGTTGCTGCCCTTGACCTCCACCGGTCCAAGGATGTACTTGATTGCGGGGTTGGTGCCGGACGCGGGCTCGCAGGTCACCAGCGGCTTGGCCGGGTCTGAGCGTTCCTGCTCGTCCTGGGACGGGTTGTCGCAGTCCAGGGCTTCGAACTGGCGGTAAATTTCCGGCGTGATCCAGTTGGTGTCACTGCTGTTGGCGGGTTCCGCCGTCGGCTTGGGCAGCTGGTCCTCAGGGGCCCGCGACTCTTCCGGGACGGGCGCGCCCGCTCCGTTGAGCAGGACGGGGCGGAAGTTCATGTCAGCGGATGCCTGGATCAGGTCGCGGGTCTGGCTTGAGGGGGTACCTGGAAGGCTCACCACCACGTTGCGCCCGGACTGGGTGCTGATTTCGGCTTCGGCGACGCCGGAGCCGTCCACACGCTGGCGGATGATCGCCACAGCCTGGTTGAGCTGTTCTTCATTGATGTCCGAGCCGCCCTCAACCTTGGGCGCCAGGATCATCTGGGTGCCGCCTTCGAGGTCCAGGGCCAGCTTGGGCGCCCAGCTTGCCTTCCCGGCCATGGTGCCGCCGGCAAGGACAGCTGTCAGCGCGACGATGATGACGCCGAGCCAGACCAGTACCCTGAGGCCTGGTTTCTTGGGGCCAGTTCGTGCCATTGTTGATCTTTCTCTTATTCACGGACGAACCGCCGGGGCCGGGTGATGCCGGCACCGGCGGCGTTCCACAGCCGTCGAAGTGTTGAAAAGCGCTGACGCGGACTAGCTGTCCTTCTTGCCCTCATCATTGAGGCGCTTCAGGGTCTCTTCCGGAGTCTCGGCCGGCTGCACCGGAGCAGTGGTCTCCTGTGGGCTGATTTCCTGCCCGGTGATGGACGATGCATCATCCGGGACAGCGGGCGAAGCCGCCTCCGGTACCGTGGCGGGCTCAACGATCTTGGTGACAGCCTGGCGGTGAACCGTGGCGGTGTTGCCCGGGGAAAGCTCAAGGGTGACCTTGTTCTCGGCCTCATCGATGTCCAGGATCCGGCCGTAGAGCCCGAAGCTGGTCATGACTTCCACGCCCGGGCCGAACTTCGACTGGAGCTCCGCCTGCTGCTGCTGCGTCTTCTTGTTGCGGCGGAACATCATGAAGATGAACACGCCGAGCATGACGAACAGGAGAATTGACATTGGATCCAAGGGGAATTCCGTCCTTATTATTTGCCTAGCTGATTTTTCCAGCAACATCGGCTTCGCTCCGGCCGGGGCAGAACTGACCGGCAGGCAGAGGCCTGACGGGTTCCTTCCCCAGCGACGCAGGCAACTGATGCAGCCCACGAAACAAAGACCCGAACGTGCCGAGCGTCATACCAGTCTAAAGGGAAAAGCTGAAGGGAGCCTGTTATTGGCTTTGCGGGGCCCAGTTGTCGGTGCCGTCGCCGTCGTCTCCCTCAACATCGAACAGGTCCAGCGGCTCCTGACCGAACACTCCTGACGGGACGGCATAGCCAAGGTGGGTCCAGGCCGGAGCCATCGCGATCCTGCCCCGCGGAGTTCGTCCCAGCAGCCCCTCGCGCACCAGGAAGGGTTCGGCCACCGTTTCCACGGTCTCCGTCTCCTCGCCCACGGCGATAGCCAGGGTGGACAAGCCCACAGGGCCGCCGCCGAATTTGGTGATCAGTGCTTCCAGGACTGACCGGTCGAGCCGGTCCAGGCCCTTCTTATCCACTTCGTACATGTCCAGGGCTGCGGACGCAGCCCGCGCGTCAATCTGTTCAATGCCGTGCACCAGCGCCCAGTCACGTACACGCCGCAGCAGCCTGTTGGCGATACGGGGCGTGCCCCGGGACCGGCCCGCGATCTCACTGAAGCCCGCGGAGTTGACCTTCAGGTCCAGCAGCCCGGCGGAGCGCCGCAGGACAAGCTCAAGCTCGGCAACCGAGTAGAACTCCAGGTGCCCGGTGAAGCCGAACCGGTCCCGCAGGGGTCCCGGCAACAGGCCGGCCCGGGTGGTGGCGCCGACGAGGGTGAAGGGAGGCAGTTCGAGGGGAATAGCCGTGGCACCGGCTCCTTTACCCACCACGATGTCCACCCGGAAGTCCTCCATGGCCATGTAGAGCATCTCTTCGGCCGGCCGGGACATGCGGTGGATTTCGTCCAGGAACAAGACTTCGCCCTCGGACAAGGAGGAAAGAATGGCGGCGAGGTCCCCGGCGTGCTGGATGGCAGGGCCACTGCTGATCCGCAGCGGCGCGTTCATCTCCGACGCCACAATCATGGCCAGTGTTGTCTTGCCGAGTCCGGGAGGGCCGGAGAACAGCACGTGGTCAGCACTGCGGCCGCGCATGCGGGAGGCCTGCAGCACCAGCGACAGCTGTTTCCGCACGCGGTGCTGGCCAACAAAGTCGTCCAGGTTCTTGGGCCGGAGGGCGGCCTCGATGGCCCGCTCTTCCGGCTCTTCCCCTGCGGCCACCAGGGATGGTTCAGCCACGGCTGCCTACGCGGTTTCCGGCACGCGCTCCGTCCTGGCCGAGCCACCGGAGGGTAGTCCGCAGGATTTCGGGCACGTTGCCGCGGAAGGAAACTTCGGGATCGTCAGCCAATGCTTTGTCGATGCTGGCGGAGGCGTCCTTCTCGGACCAGCCGAGGCTTGCCAGCGCGGCCACCACCTGCGGCTTCCACGCGGCTTCGGCTGCAGTTGGTGCACCGGGCGTACCGGCAGTACCGTGCGGCACCAGTTTCCCGGCGAGCTCCAGGACAATCCGGCCGGCCACTTTGGGACCAATGCCGGGCACTTTGGTGAAGGTTTTACTGTCGCCCGTGTGCGCGGCCACCCGGATGGCCTCGGGATCATGCACGGCAAGAACAGCCAGCGCCAGCCGGGGGCCAACCCCGCTGACACTGAGCAGGATGTCGAAAACCTCACGCTCGTCGTCGGACGCGAAGCCGAAAAGCGTGAGTGAGTCCTCCCGCACAATCAGCGACGTGAAGAGCTGCCCCTCCTCCCCCGTACGGAGCCTGCTGAGGGTCTGTGGCGTAGCGTTAACACTCATTCCCGCACCGTTGAGGTCGATCACGGCCGTGGACAGGCCTACGTGGGCTACGGTTCCGCGAAGGAAACTGATCAAGGCCTGGCTCCTGGTGTACTGCCGGGCTGCCACCTGGAAAGAGGGCAGGACCGGTTATCCGAACATATCTACGAATACCCTAGCAAGCAGCCAGGACAATCAGCGGGCGCGCCGCACCTTGGCTTCAGCGTCGGCCCATGCTTTTTGCGCCGGGGTCAGCGAAGAGCTGCCGGGCCCTGTGGTGGCAATTGCTGCGCCGCTGCCTGCCCGCCAGGCGTGGGTGATGGCGAGGGCCAGGGCGTCGGCGGCGTCGGCCGGGCGCGGCGGGGCGTCCAGCCGGAGGATCTTGGTGACCAGCTTGGTCACCGCGTCCTTATTGGATGAGCCGCTGCCGGTGACGGCTGCCTTGACTTCCGACGGCGTGTGCAGCGCCACCGGGATTCCGCGGCGCGCTGCGGCGGCAATCACCACTCCGGACGCCTGGGCGACCCCCATCACGGTGCTCACGTTGAGCTGGGAAAAGACGCGTTCGACGGCGAGCACCTGGGGCTCGTAGCGGTCCAGCCATTCGTCAATGGCCAGGGCAATCACCAGGAGGCGCTGGTCCAGGGTTTCCTCCGGCGAGGTGCCCACCACACCGACAGCCACCATGGTGGCCCGCCGGTTCCTTTCAACGTCCACCACGCCGATTCCGCATCGGGTCAGCCCCGGGTCAACGCCGAGTACGCGCAGCGTCACCGCCGGACGTCAGTCGGATTCCAGGGCGGCCTGGACTTCGTCGCTGAGGTCGGCGTTGCTGTAGACGTTCTGGACGTCGTCGAGGTCTTCGAGGGCATCGGCGAGCTTGAGGAACTTGCGGGCACCGTCCACGTCGAGCTCCACCTGCATGGAGGGGACAAACTCCACCTCGTCAGTGTCGTACTCGATGCCGGCTTCCTTGAGTGCGTCACGGATGGCCTGCAGGTCACCAGGTTCCGAGTGGATTTCGAAGGTCTCGCCGTTGTCCTTGACTTCCTCCGCGCCGGCGTCCAGGACTGCCATCAGGACGTCGTCCTCGCTGAGGCCGTTCTTGGGCAGGGTGACAACGCCCTTGCGCGCGAACAGGTAGCTGACGGAGCCGGGATCGGCGATGGTGCCGCCGTTGCGTGAAATGGCCAGGCGCACCTCGGAGGCAGCACGGTTTTTGTTGTCCGTGAGGCACTCGACCAGCAGCGCGGAGCCCTGCGGGCCACGGGCTTCGTACATGATCTCGGTGTAGTCCACCACTTCGCCGGTGAGGCCGGCGCCGCGCTTGATGGCGCGGTCGATGTTGTCGTTGGGAACGGAGGTCTTCTTCGCCTTGGTCACGGCCAGTTCCAGGCCGGGGTTGCCGGCGAGGTCCGGCCCACCCATGCGGGCGGCAACTTCGATGTTCTTGATCAGCTTGGCGAACGACTTTGCGCGGCGGCTGTCAATGATCGCCTTTTTGTGCTTGGTCGTCGCCCATTTGGAGTGGCCTGACATGCTTTACGCTTCTCCTCTGATCATGCGGATAAAAAGTTCGTGTACGCGTTTCTCCCCCGTCACTTCGGGGTGGAAGGAGGTGGCCAGCAGGTGGCCTGAACGCACTGCAACAATTCTAGCCGTCCCCGGCAGCGGGGCCGCGTGGGATGCATGCTCAGGATCGGCCGGTTCAACTTGCGCCAGGATTTCCACGTCCGGTCCTGTCCGCTCCACCCAGGGCCCGCGGATGAAGACGGCGTGGACGGGAGGAACGCCGGATTCCGTGGCACTGAAATCCAGTCCCTTAAAGTCCAGGTCCGTCTCGAATGACTCGCGCTGCCGGCCGAACGCGTTGCGGCGCACGGTGATGTCCAGCCCGCCGAACGTCTGCTGGGGTGCGCCGGACAGGTCCGTTGCAGGATCGGCGATATCGGAGGCCAGCAGTATCATTCCCGCGCAGGAACCGTACACCGGAAGCCCTTCGCCGATGCGTTCCTTGAGCGGCCCGGCCAGCTCGAAGGCGCGTGCCAGCTTATCGATGGCCGTGGATTCACCGCCCGGAATTATCAGGCCATCCAACCCGTCCAGTTCCTTTGGACGGCGGATTGCCACACCTTCCGCGCCTGTTTCTTCGATGGCGCGGAGGTGTTCGCGGAAGTCACCCTGGAGCGCCAGCACGCCCACCCGCAGTCCGGAACCCACGCGCGCAGAAGCCGCTGGAAGGGAATTTGTCATCCATCCAGCATAAGGGGCCATCGCTTTCCGGCCGCCCGCACGGCGCTCCCACGCAGCAGCTGTATGCCTTTGCTGGGATATATTCGAAGCATGTTCTCCTTCAGTGTTCCGCTCGGCAAACTGGTCCGCCGGGCCTCCCGGCTCCGCGGCGGCGGGTCTGCCTTTCCCGGGCTGGTGGTCGAAAAAATCGATCCCGGCTTCATGCGACGGACACTCAGCACCCTCCCCCACGGCGTTGCCGTGGTCAGCGGAACCAACGGGAAAACGACCACCACCAAGATGGTGGTGGAACTGCTGGAAAGCCAGGGGCTGAAGGTTTTCACCAACCGCACTGGCAGCAATTTCACCCGCGGCGTGGCCGCGGCCCTCCTCGGCGAGGTGGACTGGCGCGGCCGGCTCGACGCCGACGTCGCGGTCCTGGAACTGGACGAGGCCCACGCCGTCCATTTCGTCAACAGTGTGCCCCCGCGGTACTGCCTGCTCCTTAACGTCCTCCGCGACCAGCTGGACCGTTTCGGCGAGATCGACAAGACAGCGCAGCTGCTCCAGCACATCGCGGCCAAAACCACCGGGACCGTGGTGCTCAACCGTGAGGATCCGCGCGTTGCCCGGATTGCTGCCACGCTGACGGGGCAGGACGTCAAATACTTCGGCCTGGACGATTCCCTGCTGGGCACTTTCCCCAACGACGACGACATGCGCGCCGCTCCCGGAAGCCCCGCACCGGCGGGACTGCCGGAGAAGCCCGCAGCCGACGTCGTGCTCCGCAAGGTGGGTGCCGACAGCGCCGAGTTTGAATACGACGGCGGCACAGTCACCACCGGCATGAAGCTGCGGGGCGTCTACAACATCTTCAACGCGGCGGCCGCACTGACGCTTGCGCGCAGCATTTGCGGCGGCGGCGCGGCCACCGCGGACCACGCCACCCTGCTCGAGGCACTCTCCCGGGTTGAGCCGGCCTTTGGCCGCGGGGAGAGCCTGACAGTGGACGGTCAGCCGCTGGACCTCGTTCTCGTGAAGAACCCGAGCGGCTTCCGGCTGGGGCTGAAGTCTTTTCCGGCGGCCGGCTACGCCACGATGATCGCCATCAACGACAATTACGCCGACGGTCGGGACATGTCCTGGCTGTGGGACGTGGAATTCGACTCGCTGCGTGAAGGCGGAGTGGACCAGGTGAGCGGATCGCGGGCCTATGACATGGCGCTGCGCCTGCAGTACGACGACGTTCCGATCGGCTCGGTGGAGACCGATATTGCGCCCGCCCTCGCAGCGTTCATCAGGGAAGCCCCTGACAAGCCCAAACGCATATTCTGCACCTATACCGCCATGTTGGCGATCCGCCGCGAGCTGTCCAAAATCACCACCGTGGAGGTTGTCTCTTGAGCCAGGCAGGCGCTGATTCCGCAACCGGGAGCAAGGGCACCATCCGAGTGGTGCAGCTGTATCCGCGGGACATGAACATTTACGGCGACTGGGGCAACGCCCTGGTCCTGCAGCAGCGGCTCCGCTGGCACGGCTACACCCCGGAGCTGCTCGAATACAACGTGGGCGATCCATTCCCCGCTGACGTGGACATCATCCTGGGCGGCGGCGGCCAGGACAGCGGACAGCTGGTCATCCAGGACGACCTGCAGGCGCGGGCCGCCACCCTGAAGGACCTCGCAGAGGACGGCGCCCCGATGCTGGTCATCTGCGGGCTGTACCAACTGTTCGGCCACTTCTTCAAGACGCGTACCGGCGCCGTCATCCCCGGCATCAGCGTCCTGGACGTGGAAACGCACGGTACGGACGAACGGCTCATCGGCAACGTCAAGGTGGCCACGAGCGAGTTCGGCGAAGTGCTTGGCTATGAAAACCACAGCGGCCAGACCAAGCTCGGCAATGGAGTGCGTCCCCTCGGCACCGTTCCCAAGGGCACGGGAAACAACAGCAGCGACGGCCATGAAGGCGCCCGGTACCGCAACGTCGTGGCGAGCTACCTGCACGGATCACTGCTGCCGAAGAACCCGGCGATTGCGGACTTCCTGATCCGGACGGCCGCCGGACGGAAGTTCGGGACGTTCGAACCGGGACAGCCGGATGACCGTTTTGCGGAGCTCGCCAGGGAACATGCCGCCCGCCGTCCGCGCTGATCCGGCTTAGGTCCAAACGGCCGACGCCGGCACTTCCCTTGCCGCCGAAGGCTCAGGGTTCGCGGGTGATCAGGAGCTCGTGGGCACCGGCCGCCGCCGCTCCGCGCGACTCCACCACGCCTATGGTGCGCTGCCTGGTGGCAGTGTCCGCTTCCGCGCCCGCGCAGGGGCCCTGCGGCGCATCGGCAGCTACTGAACACCAGCGGTAGGGATCGCGGACAATGACCGACGGCGCCCAGGCGAGGTCGGTGGCCCTCCACTTCCCGGCGTCGTCCTGGCCGAACTGGACCCGGACCAGCAGGCCCTCGTTGTTGACCACGTACCACGGCGACAGTTCGGTGATGCCGTTGCCCAGGCCGTACACGATCCAGGTGTCTTTGTAGTTTTCGATGGGCAACACCGAGTGGGTGTGGTGCCCGTAGATCAGGTTGAACTGGCCGCTGTCCACCAGGGCGTGCGCAACCTCCTGCTGTTGGGCGTTCGGTTCGCTGGCGTACTCCTCACCGGCGTGCATGGCACCCAGGACGATGTCCGCGCCGAGTTCCCGGGCCTTCACTGCCTTGGCGATCATGGCCGGGGCGTCCAGCATGTCCACCTGCCACGGGTAGTCCGGGGCCAGTCCGTTCAGCCCGTAGGCAGCTTCAATGATGGCCACTTTCGCGGCTGGCGTCTGCATGATGAGGATGCCATGGGACTCATTTTCGGTCCGGTAGGAACCCGTGTGCTTGAGGCCTGCCGCGTCCAGCGTATCGAGGGTGCGCAGCAGTCCGTCGGTGCCGCGGTCGATGGTGTGGTTGCTTGCGGTGGTGCATGCCTGGTAGCCCACATTCTTCGACGCTTGGATGATCTGCGGCGGAACGTTGAAGGACGGATATCCCGAGAACGGGCCGTCCGGACCTGCAACGGGTGTTTCCTGGTGGCAGATGGCGAGGTCGCTTTGGTTGATATACCGGCGTTGTCCTTCCAGCAGCGGCACAAAGTCGAACCCGGGTTTGCCCGCTGCGGCGGCATCCTGCTGCGCCTGCTGCCACAGCTGGTTGTGGACCAGCATGTCCCCCGTGACCAGAACGGATGTGCACCGCACTACCGGGCAGGCCGGGCCGTTTCCAGGAGTAGGCATCGGCGTGGGGGTGGCCGGCGGCGCCGTGGCCTGGCCTGGCGCTGTGGTCTGAACTGGCGCGCCGGAACCCGCAAGGCTGGAACCGGAAACGGCTGGCTTGGGAGTCTGTCCGTTCTGTTCGGCCACCAAGCCGCAGCCTGCCAGCGCAACAGCGGCGAACAGTGCGCAGAGGGTGGCGCCGGCGCGCGCGGCGACCCCGCCCCAACTTATCCCCATAGCCGTCATTGTAGGGACCGCCGTCCGGCTACGCAGGCATTTGCGGGTCGTTGAGAAGGCGTGGCCCCTGTGGAAGATTTACGTCATGACCAACCCCCTGCTCCATCCCAGTCAGCTTCCGTTCGGCCTGCCCCCGTTCGCGGAAATCCACGCGTCCCACTATGCCGAAGCCGCAGAGGCCGGATTCGCCGGGCACCTGGCTGAGGTTCGGGCGATTACCGGGAATCCTGATCCCGCTACCTTCGAGAACACGGCCGTGGCGATGGAGCGCTCCGGCTTGTTGCTGCAGAGGGCCTCTGCAGCTTTTTTCACCCTCGTATCCGCAGATGCAACGGAAGAGATCCGGGATCTGGAAACGGAATTGTCGCCGCGCTTTTCGGCCCATCAGGACGAGGTGTTCCTGAACCGGGCCCTGTACGAACGCTTCGCCGCCATCGATACATCCGGCCTTGACGCGGAGTCGGAGCGTCTGGTGGAAGAGTATCTGAAGGAATTCCGGCAGTCCGGAATCCAATTGGACGAGGGCGGACAGGAACGGCTTAGGGAGCTTAATGCGGAGCTCTCCCGGTTGGGCACCGAGTTCGGGCAGCGGGTCAAGGAGGGGATGAAGTCGGCGGCCCTCCTGCTGGATGACGTCGGGGACCTGGCGGGGATGCCCGCCGAGGACGTGGCCCGGGCCGCTGAAGCTGCCCGCGCCGCCGGGCATGACGGGAAGTTCCTGCTGACGCTGATCCAGCCAACCAACCAGCCCGCCCTCGCCGTCCTCGAGGACCGGAGCGTCCGCCGTCGGCTTTTTGAAGCCTCGGTGGCCCGCGGCAGCAGCGGCGGCGCCCTCGACGTCCTTGACCTTGCCCGGTCCATGGCGGGCCTGCGCGCCGAAAAGGCCGCCCTGCTGGGCTTCGCCAATTACGCCGAACTGGTGGTTGACCGGCAAACCGCGCCCGATTTCGGGTCTGTCCAGTCCATGCTGAACCGGATGGCACCGGCCGCTGTCCGCAACGCCGACCGCGAGGCTACGGCCCTTGCGGAGGCGGCCGGCCACCCCCTGGAAGCCTGGGACTGGGCCTTTTATTCGGCGAAGGTCCGGCGGGAAAAATACAACGTGGATGACCAGGCACTCCGCCCCTATTTCGAGCTTGAGCGTGTCCTGGCCGATGGCGTCTTCTTCGCCGCCACGTCCCTCTACGGAATTACGTTCCACGAGCGGACGGACCTGGCGGGCTACCATCCCGATGTCCGCGTCTGGGAGGTGAGGAACCAGGACGGCAGTGCATTGGGCCTGTTCCTGGGCGACTACTACTCCCGGGAATCCAAGCGCGGCGGCGCCTGGATGAATGCGCTGGTGGAACAATCAGCGCTGCTGGGAACCGCGCCAGTGGTCATCAACAACCTGAACATCTCCAAGCCGCCGGCGGGCGAGCCCACGCTGCTGACCCTCGATGAGCTGCGGACCACGTTCCACGAGTTCGGCCATGCCTTGCATGGGCTGTTCTCCAGGGTGACGTATCCAAGGTTTTCCGGCACGGCCGTCCCACGCGATTTCGTGGAGTACCCGTCCCAGGTCAATGAGATGTGGATTACCTGGCCGGAGGTGCTTGCCAACTACGCGAAGCATTACAAAACCGGCGAGCCGCTCCCCCAGGCCACCGTGGACAGGCTCAACGAATCGCGGCTCTGGGGTGAGGGCTTCGCCACTACCGAATACCTGGGAGCTGCCCTCCTGGACTTGGCTTGGCATGTCCTGGGAGCCGACGATGTCCCGGATGACGCCGTGGCATTCGAGGAGAAGGCCCTCGCGGCCGCGGGGATTGCGCACGCCCTGATTCCGCCGCGCTACCGCACCGGGTACTTCCAGCACATCTTCGCCGGTGCAGGGTACGCGGCCGGTTATTACTCCTACATCTGGAGCGAGGTGCTGGACGCCGAAACGGTGGACTGGTTCACCGAGAACGGCGGCCTGACCCGGGCAAGCGGCGAACGCTTCAGGCAGGAGCTGCTCTCGCGTGGAAACAGCCGGGATCCGCTGGAGTCGTTCCGCATCCTCCGTGGCCGCGAAGCAAAACTCGAACCCCTCCTAAAGCGCCGCGGCCTCGAGTAGCCCCCGCCTTCCGCCAACCCGAGTTTTTGTCCAGATATGCAGGCTTCGAGGGGGTTATGTCTGCATATCTGGACAAAAACTCCAGAGAAAAGGACGACGGCGGCGGGTCACCCACAGAGGTGACCCGCCGCCGTCGCGGATTGTTGCTAAGAGGCAGGGCGACCACTTAGCGACGGACGGCGTTATCCGGCAGCGTGCGTAAAAGGGCCCCCGCGCCCCAGCCAGCTGCAAAAGCTGCCAGGAGAGCGCGGGGAATAGCACGCAGAGGATGACGCCGCCCGGCGCCCCAAGGGCGCCAGAGAGACTACCAGCCGCGCTCGGCCAGGCGGTGCGGCTGGGGGATCTCGTCGACGTTGATGCCCACCATGGCTTCACCCAGGCCACGGGAGGCCTTGGCGATGACGTCCGGATCGTCGAAGAAGGTGGTGGCCTTCACGACAGCGGCTGCGCGCTGGGCGGGGTTGCCGGACTTGAAGATGCCGGAGCCGACAAACACGCCGTCGGCGCCGAGCTGCATCATCATGGCGGCATCGGACGGTGTGGCGATGCCACCGGCGGTGAACAGCACCACCGGAAGCTTGCCGGCAGCGGCCACTTCCTTGACCAGTTCGTACGGAGCCTGCAGTTCCTTCGCGGCGACGTACAGCTCGTCCTCGGGCAGGGCGGCGAGCTTGGCGATCTCCGAGCGGATCTGGCGCATGTGGCCGGTGGCGTTGGACACGTCGCCGGTGCCGGCCTCACCCTTGGAGCGGATCATCGCCGCACCCTCGTTGATGCGGCGCAGTGCCTCACCGAGGTTAGTGGCGCCACAGACGAAGGGAACCTTGAAGTTCCACTTATCAATGTGGTTGACGTAGTCGGCCGGGGTCAGGACCTCGGACTCGTCAATGTAGTCCACGCCCAGTGACTGCAGGACCTGGGCCTCAACGAAGTGGCCAATCCGGGCCTTGGCCATGACAGGAATGGACACGGCATCGATGATCTGGTCGATCATGTCCGGATCGGACATGCGGGACACGCCGCCCTGGGCGCGGATATCGGCCGGAACGCGTTCCAGCGCCATGACAGCGACAGCACCGGCATCCTCGGCGATGCGGGCCTGTTCGACATTGACGACGTCCATGATGACGCCGCCCTTGAGCATCTCAGCCATGCCGCGCTTCACGCGGCTGCTGCCCGTGACGCTGTTCGCGGACGAACCGGCCTCGTTGCTTACATCAGGTGTAGACACAAAAACCCCTATGGGTAGATAGATGACCTTCGCCGGGCGTGCAGGGCGGCACGTCAGATGCCTGTTTACACACACCGGGTTGCCGGATCCATTGACCGGGCAGTCCTAATACTAGTCTCACCGCGGCCAGCCGACTCAATTCGTGCTAATCAGCCGTCGATGGTTCCGCAAGGGCCTGGCGGCGTACTGACAGCACGCGCTGGACCACGGTGATGAAGCTGGCCAGGGCGAGCAGCGCCAGCGTCACCAGCAGCACCACGCTCGGAAGCCCCAGGCCGGTGAATCCGGTGACCACCAGAACCGAAACCAGCCGTTCTGCCCGTTCGGCAATCCCGATGTTGGCGGTGAAGCCCAAGGACTCGGCTTTGGCCCTGGCATAGGAAACCACCATGCCCAGGACGAGGCACACGGTGGCCGCCATCGCAATGGGAACGTTGGCCCCGCCCGTAAAGAACCAGACCGCGAGCCCGGCGAACAGGGCGCCGTCGGCGATCCGGTCCAGGGTGGAGTCCAGGAAGTTGCCCCACCGGCTGCCCACGGCCTGCATCCTGGCCATAATGCCGTCCAGGACATCGGAAAAGATGAAGGCGGTGATGAACAGTGTTCCCCACCAGAGCTGCCCCAGCGGGTAGAAGACCAGGGCTCCCACCACAACGCCGGCCGTGCCGATGATCGTGACAGCGTCCGGCGAAACGCCGATCCGCAGGAGCCAGCGGGCAACCGGGGTGAACAGCGCTGTGAAGAACCTGCGCGCGTGCCTATTCAGCATCCGTCTCCCCGGGCCAGGCGTCGGCGACCTGCTGGCGGACCTCATCAAGGGTCTGCGTGATCGCCTTGGTCTGGGCGATGATGGGGAAGAAGTTCCCGTCACCGCCCCACCGGGGAACAATGTGCTGGTGCAGGTGCGCCGCAATACCGGCTCCGCCCACTACGCCCTGGTTCATTCCGAGGTTGAAACCGCCCGGATTGGAGACTTTCCGCAGGACCCTCATGGCCGTTTGGGTCAGCTCGGCGAACTCCGCGGTCTCCTCGACCGTCAGGTCCGTGTAGTCGGGGATGTGGCGGTACGGGCAGACCAGCAGGTGCCCCGGGTTGTAAGGAAACAGGTTCAGCACCACATAGCAGGTCTTTCCCCGGTGGACGATGAGTGCTTCCTCATCGCTGCGCGCTGGCCCGACGCAGAACGGGCAGTCATTTTCGTTCTTGAACTGGTGTTGGCCGCCCTTGATGTAGGCCATGCGGTGCGGAGTCCACAGGCGCTGGAAAGCGTCCGGGACACCGGCGAGGTCGAAGTCGTCGGTAACGCCGGCATCGCCCGGATATCCTGCGTCTGTGTTCTCCTGCACCGTACTGTTCCGTTTCCGCTAGCTGGTCCGGTTACGGACGGCTTCCGTGATCCGCTTGACTGCCTCTTCAACGGGTACGCCGTTGTCCTGGCTGCCGTCGCGGAAGCGGAACGACACGGCGCCTGCCTCGGCGTCGTCGCCGCCGGCGATCAGCACGAACGGGATCTTATCCTTGCTGGCTGTGCGGATCTTCTTCGGGAACCGGTCCGAGGAGGTGTCCACCTCGGCCCGGATGCCTGCCGCCTTAAGCTGGTCGACGACGTCGAACATGTACTCGTTGAACGTTTCCGCCACAGGGATGCCCACCACCTGGACCGGTGCGAGCCAGGCAGGAAAGGCGCCGGCGTAGTGTTCGGTAAGCACACCCATGAACCGCTCCACCGAACCGAAGAGGGCACGGTGGATCATCACGGGACGCTGCCGGCTGCCGTCCGCGGCCTGGAATTCCAGTTCAAAGCGTTCCGGCAGGTTGAAGTCCAACTGGATGGTGGACATCTGCCAGGTTCGGCCCAGCGCATCCTTGGCCTGTACGGAGATCTTGGGACCGTAGAAGGCCGCTCCACCCGGATCCGGCACGAGTTCGAGACCGGATTCCTGGGCGACTTCCGCGAGGGTCCTGGTGGCTTCCTCCCAGGTTGCGTCGTCACCAACGTACTTTTCCGGGTCCTTGGTGGAGAGTTCCAGGTAGAAGTCGTTGAGCCCGTAGTCCTTGAGCAGGTCCAGGACGAAGTTCAGGGTCTTGGTGAGTTCATCCTTCATCTGCTCGCGGGTGCAGTAGATGTGGGCGTCGTCCTGTGTCATGCCGCGTACCCGGGTGAGGCCGTGCACCACGCCGGACTTCTCGTACCGGTAGACCGCTCCGAATTCGAACAGCCGCAGGGGCAGTTCGCGGTAGGACCGGCCGCGGGAACGGAAAATGAGGTTGTGCATGGGGCAGTTCATCGGCTTCAGGTAGTAGTCCTGCGCCGGCTTACGGATGGTGCCGTCGGCGTTGAGTTCCTCGTCAACGCGCATCGCGGGGAACATGCCGTCCTTGTACCAGTCAAGGTGGCCCGACACTTCGTAGAGGTGGCCCTTGGTGATGTGCGGCGTGTACACGAACTCGTAGCCCGCCTCGACGTGGCGCTGCCTCGAGTAGTCCTCCATCTCCTTGCGGATAATGCCGCCCTTGGGGTGGAAGACAGGAAGGCCTGAGCCGAGTTCATCAGGGAAGGAGAACAGGTCCAGTTCAGAGCCGAGCTTGCGGTGGTCGCGGCGCTCGGCCTCGGCGATCCGTTCCTGGTAAGCCTTCAGTGCGTCCTTGGCGGGCCACGCCGTGCCGTAGATCCGCTGCAGCTGCTGGTTCTTCTGGTTTCCCAGCCAGTAGGCGGAGGATGAGCGGGTGAGGGCGAAAGCGTTGGAGATCATCTTGGTATTGGGCAGGTGCGGGCCGCGGCAGAGATCGCACCAGACGGTGGTCCCTTCCTTGCGCTCAACGTTGTCGTAGATGGTGATGTCGCCGGCACCGACCTCAACGTTGACGCCTTCGCCGGCTTCGGCGGCGTCGTTCTTCTTGCCCAGGAGTTCAAGCTTGTAGGGCTCGTTCTTCATCGCCTCGCGGGCCTCGTCTTCGGAGACGACGCGGCGGACGAACTTCTGGTTCTGGTTGACGATCTTGAGCATCATCTTTTCGAGGGTTTTCAGGTCCTCGGGGGTGAAAGGCTCGGCGACGTCGAAGTCGAAGTAGAAGCCGTCGGTGATGTACGGGCCGATGCCCAGCTTGGCGTCGGGACGCAACTGCTGCACAGCCTGAGCCATCACGTGGGCCGTGGAGTGGCGGAGCACGTTCAATCCGTCCGGGGAATCGATGGTGACGCCCTGAACCTCGGCGCCTTCAGGCAGTTCCTGGTCCAGGTCCTTCAGCTCGCCGTTAACGCGGGCCACAACAACATCACGGCGCTCAAAGAAGAGTTCCGCACCGGTTGTCCCGGTAGTCACCTTGGTCTCTTCGCCATCGACGAGAAGGGTGATCTGCTGGGCATCTGACACGGGTGTCTCCTATTCAAAGTTAAGGCTTCATAGCTTGTGGCATACGGGGACCACAGCCAGCCACCGTCAATGCTATCGGTTCCGCGAAGGGCCGACCAAAGCGGCACACGGCAGGGTCAACCGCTAAAACCAGTAATCGCAAGGGTCCTGCTGATCCCGTCAAGGGGATGCGGACCGTCGGGAGCCTGGCCACCGGGAGAGGGAAAGGGCAGGGTTTCGGTACGGCTGAGGTCCCAGGCCATGCTTGCGCTGATGCTGATGCCCCGCGGCCCTGTGCGCCTGGTGGTGCCCCGGATGAGCAGCAGCCTGGTACCAAACAGGAGCAATCCGGCGTTCTCCTGGGCTTCATGGAAGAAGACGGAATCGACGCAGCCGGTGCCGTCGTCAATGCTGATGAAAACCACCCTCCTGCCGCCCCGCATGGGCGGCGTCTGGGTGGCTACCCGTACTCCGGCCACCAAGACTTCAGTCCCGTTGCGCAGGCCCAGGAGCTTGTCCGCCGTAGTGACACCCAGCCTGTCCAGTATGGGGCGGTGGCTTTCCATCAGGTGGCTGCTGACGTCAATGGCCATCAGATCCAGCTCAGCCCGGACATTCTCCACCAGGGTGGGTTCGGGCAGCCCCGGTTTGATGTTGCGCAACTCCACATCGCCGAGGGGAAGGGACAGCTGGCCCTCGAGCACTTCGAGGCCCTTGCGCGTGTTGCCTGTGCTTTGCAGCTGCTGAAGGTGCTGCACCAGGTCTGCCCGGTTGGCCATCCCGCCCGCTTCACGGTGGAGTGAATCAAAAGCACCCAGCTGGGCCAGGCGTTTGATGCTTGGCTTGCTCAACCGCGAGCGCGCGCGGAGGTCTGCCAGGGAATCGTACGGCTGGCCGGCAACAATCCTTTTCAGCTCCGTGGCAGACAATCCATAGATCCCGTTCAGGCTTAGCCTGATTCCGAGCTTCCCGGCATCAGTGCCCTGACGGATCCGTTCCACCCGGTACTCGCCTTTGCTGCGGTTGATGTCCAGGGGAAGGATGGGGATGCCAAGCCTTCTGGCTTCCGCCACGAGCAGCCGCTTGGGGTACATTCCGGGGTCATGCTCCCAGAGGCCTGCCAGGAACGCTTCAGGGTGGTGCGCCTTCAGCCAGGCTGACTGGTACGTGGGCACGGCGAAGGCAGCACCATGGGCTTTGCAGAAACCGAAGCTGGCAAAGGACTTCAACGTTTGCCAGACCTTGTCAACGACCTCCGGGTCAAAGTTCCTGGCCTTTGCCTGCTTGCGGAAATACTCCTCCACGTGGGATTCCCCCGCCTCGCTGCTGAGGGCACGGCGGAATTCATCGGCCTTGGCAAGTCCGCACCCGGTCATCACGTCCAGGGTCCTCAGGATTTGCTCGTGGAACACCGTCACTCCGTGGGTTTCCTGAAGCACCGGTTTCAGGAGCGGGTGCGGGTAGACCTCCGGGGCGAACCCGTGGCGGTGCTCCAGGAAGGGCCGCACCATATCCGATTTCATGGGGCCGGGGCGGAAAAGCGAAATGTCGATGATGAGGTCATTGAACTCCCTGGGCGCCATTTTGCCGATCAGTTCGCGCTGCCCGGGAGATTCAATCTGGAAACAGCCCAGGGTGTGGGTGCTCCGGATGAGTTCAAACGTGGGCTCATCATCCAGGGGAATGGCATTGAGGTCGATATGCCCGTTGTCAGCAATGAAGTCAGGCCCGGACCCGTCCGGGCCAGCGGCATGGCCGCCTGCTGCCACCACTTCCTTCTTGGAGGAATGGATGCGGATGATCTCCCTGACGGCAAAAGCCATGGCGCTTTGCATCCTGACGCCCAGGACATCGAGCTTGAGCATGCCCATGGGGTCCATGTCGTGCTTATCGAACTGGCTCATGGGCAACCCCAGTCCACTGGGCTGCACCGGAGTGCGGTCCAGCAGGGTGGCGTCCCCCAGGATTACGCCGCATGGATGCATGGAGATATGCCGGGGCAACCGGTCCAGGCGTTCGGTGAGGTCCACCAGCAGGTCCAGCTGCTGGTTTCCGTGGGAATCGCGCTTTTCCACCCGGCCGGCAAAATCCCTTAACTCGGGCTTTTCCTGCAACGCCTCACGGAATTTCGAGGCCGAGAACCTCCACAGTTGCTTGGCAATGTCCCCCACGTCGCCGTCATCCATTCCCAACGCGAGGCCGGCGTCGCGCACAGCACCCCGCGCCCGGTAGCCGTTCTGCATGCTCATGAGCGTGACGCGTTCCGGGCCGAAGCGCTCGAATATCCGGTGGTACACGTTGTGCCGCTCGGCGCTTTCGACGTCGATGTCGATATCCGGGAGGGTGGCCCGGTCCTGGGAGAGGAAGCGTTCGAAAATCAGGTCATGCTGCAGCGGATTTACCTGGCTGACGTCAATGAGGTAATTGACCAGGCTGGAGGCCCCCGAGCCGCGGGCAGCTGCCCGCACCCCCATCTCCTGGATCATCCGGGAAACCTCGGCGACGGTAAGGAAGTAGGAGGAGAATCCCAGGTTCTGGATGATGCCCAGCTCATGGTCAAGCCGTTTGAGCATTTCCTTTTCGTTGTTGCCCGAGATCCCCGGGAACCTCCTGCCGATTCCGGCCTGGCAGCGCTGCAACAGTTCCACGTGCGGATCCTGGCTGATCCCGATGACCGCGGCTTCCGGCACTACGGGCTGCTTCCATCCCATGTCTGAAACGGGATCAATCCTGCATACATCGGCGAGCGCCTCGGTTTGTGCCATGAGCTGCTTAAGGTCTTCGGCACCATAGCCGGCTGCGGAGATGATTTCCTTCCCCAGCTGCAACATCTGCCGGGTGGACTTCAGCCAGCCCTGGCCGTTCGGTTGCAACAGCGGCTCCTGGGCCAGTTCGGGAAGTGATTTGAGGGTCCGTGCTGAATCCAGCACGTCCGCAGTCGCAGCCCCATCCTCCGCACAGTAACGAACCGCATTGGTGAGGATTGCCGGGATGCTGTGCTCCTCTGCCAGTTTGAGCATCCGGACGGCGTGCGCCGTGCTCAGAGGTGTCCCCGGTGCGCTGAGCTGGGAAACAATTTCCGCCACCACGGTGCCTGCAGGCATGGCATCCAGCCACTGCTTGAAAAGGGTGCGCGGCCGGAGGTAACGCCGCCCGCCCATGGCACGGCCGACGTCGGAATCCGGCCCGATCAGCACCATCAGCACGGGTTTCAGGGTGCGAGGATCGAGGGTGCGGGAGGCAAGCTGCGCCCTGGTTACGGCTACCGGCACAACTCCCCCGGATTTTCCCGAGGTGCGGGCGTGGGCATCGGACACCAGCCTGCACAGGGCCCGATATCCCGCGCCGTTGTTGTTCCCGCGGGCGAGCACCACCACCCGGCCGGCCAGCTGGGTGCGGTGATCGCCGTCGTCGTCATACACCGCAAGGTCCACCCCGACGATGGGGTCTATACGGGCATCCATGCATGCCTTCAGGTGCTTGATGGTCCCGTACAGCCCGTCCCTGTCAGTGCATGCGAGCGCGTCTGCACCGTCAGCGGCTGCTGCCTGGGCCAGTTCCGCTGGCCAGGACACTCCGTAGTGGGCGCTGAATGCGGTGGAGACGTGAAGGTGTGTGAAGCTCATGCTGTTCTGGGGCGCAGGGCGTCATGGATCCGAAGGAGGCGCCAGCGGCCGCTGCGGATATGGCGGGTGAGGTCAAGAGTGAGCGCCTCTTCCTGTTCCTTGGGACGGCCGGGACCTGGGCCGGAGGGGAGCACTTGGACCCGCCAGATCTCGTGGTCCACCAACCCGGGACCGCTTCCCAGCGGCGCACGGGTTTCTTCAACCCACCATTGACGGCGCTCGTACCAGCGCACGGTGTCGGCACACACTGAATAGGAACGTCCGTCCCAGGTCAGGGCTACGGGCTGGCCGTCTGGAGCGCAGGAGACGTCCACGGATTGGCTGAAAATGCCCATCGCTGCCTCCCTGATGCAAACTGAAAAGTGTTCGAATATATGTTCGAACTGCAACCAGTCTACGCCTCCCGGGAACTGGCGCATAGCCAAAGAGGGATGGCCCCAGTGGCACACTGCGGGAGGGGCTGCGGCTTCCTTTTCTGTCACCCCTCAGGGGTGGACGGAGCGAACGGCAGGGAGCAGGATTGTGCCATGAGCACCCATGACGCACTCCTCAAACAGGTCAGCATCAAAGCCCAGGACTCCACGCTCGTGGCAACCTTCGATTTAGATGGCAGTATTCCCGGTTCCGGTGCCTATGTGGTGGGGCTTGTGGCCGCCACACCGGACTACTCGTCCCAGCGGCGGCTGGGCATTGAGTTCATGAACGGGAAGCCCATTTCCTTCTTCTCGTTCAACCATGACCAGAGCTGGGAAGAAAACTACGATCTGTCGGGTGTCAGCCATTCAGGCAGCACCATCACCGGCAACTTCCCGATGGCAGCCATCAACGGGCTCGGTGAGGGGCACGTGATGACCGGCTTCAGCGAGGCTGACGGCAGGGAATTCCAGTCAGGTGTCCCCGTGGAGGAGAACCTGTAGCGGCTGGGCCGGTGCGGCTCAGCTGTTTTCTTTGTGGACCCGGAGTTCGAGTTCGATGAAGCCGGAGATCATGGCCCGGTAGGTGGACTCGACGATGTCCGGGTCAATGTCCTTCTTCTCGGCTGCGGAGCGGACGTGTTCGATGATCCGCTCAACACGGCCCGGGGCGCGGACCTCGGCGTCGTCGCCCTTGAGCGTTCCGGCGATCCGGATCAGCCGTTCCCGGCGGGCGATCAGGGTGACAATCTGGTCATCCACCTCATCCACGGCGATCCGGACGGCAGCGAGCTGTTCCTTGTCGGCCAAAGCGTCCCGATCGTTCCCTTGAATTGTCGCCATCCTCTGACAGTATCGAACCATGCAGCCCAGAGTCGACTTCATTTCATTAGGCGTCCGCAGCGTTCCGGCATCCCGCGCGTTTTACGTCGACGGCCTCGGCTGGCCGGTCCACCGCGAGGTTCCGGGGGACGTCGTGTTCATCCAGGTGAACCACGGCCTGGTGCTGTCCCTGTGGGATGTGCGCCAGATGCAGGCCGATGCAGGCGTGGGTCCTCCCGGCCCCGTCCCCTGCATCACGTTCAGCCACAACCTCCCCGGCACCGAGGACGTCGACAGGGTCATGGCAGAAGCGGCCGCGGCCGGCGCGGAGATCATTGCCGAACCCATCACCCAGCCCTGGGGCGGATACACCGGCTACTTCGCCGACCCGGACGGCTTCCGCTGGGAGGTGGCCTACAACCCCACGTGGACAGTGAACGACGACGGCATGGTCACCGTGTAGGCGGCACCCGCCTGTTGGCTCGGCTGCTAGAAAAGGGCCTCCACCGGGCGGATCAGTTCCGGCCCGTTGTTGCGCACGTTCCCCACGTCCTTGCCCACCGAATCAACGTGCCAGTCTGCTGCCACGTCCTTGACGCCGGCCCGCACCAGGTCCACCAGCCCAGCCGCGTCATCGGCCTGCGGGTCCAGCCAGGCTTCCATGATGGCTTTGTCCATCGGCAGCGGAACCCTGTCGTGCAACGCGGTCAGCTTGCCGAACACGGTGTCTTCGCTCCCGGGCGGCGGCGTGTCGGTTGTCAGGATGGAGGTGGACAGCATCCAGCCGCCCGGCTCGCCGGCGGGCCAGGCGGGGTCCTTCCACCATTCATAGAGCCCGGCGAAAACCAGGCCGTGGCCCTCCCCCGGGTGCACATAGTAGGGCTGCTTGGACTTCCCCGGCCCCTGCTTCCATTCGTAGTAGCCGTCAGCCGGCACTGCGCACCGGCGTGACTGGACTGCCTTGCGGAAGGCCGGCTTCTCGAGTACTGATTCGCTCCGGGCGTTGATCATCCGCGAACCGATGCCGGGGTCTTTGGCCCAGGAGGGGACCAGTCCCCACCGCGCCACGTGGAGCTGGCGTACTTGTTTCGGTGCCGGGCCGTCGTCGAGCAGCCGCTCCAGGACGATGGGCACATCATCGGTCGGCGCCACGTTCCAGGACGGCGGGATGTCCACTTCCTCCTCAAGTTCGGCGTCGAATTCAGCCAGGAGGTCCCCCACGGCACGTGCCATCACATAACGTCCACACATGGCTCCAGCATGCCACCGGCCGCATGGGCTGTCATGTGAAGCGCGCAGAGCCGGGGAATACTGCCTTGCACGCTACCGTTGAAAGGAAGGACCCGCTGAACGACGCATAGGAGAACCTTTTGGACTTCACTCCCGAATCCGGCACTATCACCATGTTTTCCACCACATGGTGCGGCTACTGCAACCGCTTGAAGAAGCAGCTGGACGCGCAGGGCATCGGCTACAACGAGATCAACATTGAGGAAGTGGACGGCACCGCCGAACTGGTGGAGCAGCTGAACGGCGGCAACCGCACCGTACCCACCGTCCTCTTTCCGGACGGCACCGCTGCCACCAACCCGTCCGCTGCCGAGGTCAAGACCCGTCTCGCCGCGTAAGCGGCCGGCCGGACACGGCCTGGGCTGGACAAACAAACGGGACCAACATTCAGTTTTGGTCCCGTTTTTTGTTGCTCCGGGCGGAAAGTTTATGCCCCCAGGCTGCTGAAGGGTGCAGTCTCGAGGGTGGCATGGCCCGCGTAGGTTGCCAGCAGCGCATCCTCCACTGCCGCAACGTCCACGCCGGGGACCAGGTCATCCACTGCCCCGGCCGTGGCAGGGTCCCAGTCCAGTCCCAGTGCCGCGTACGTGTCGGTAAGGACGTTGCGGATCGGTGCGGAGTTTTCCACCACGATGACGGAACTGAACAGCCAGCCTCCGGCCACCACGCGCTGGGCGGTGCCCACCAGCTTCACGCGGTGCGCGCCGCCCTGGCCGTTGCCGTGCACACTGAATTCCCCGGGGCAGTATTCTCCGGGGATCTCCCCGACGGCTGCGTCCACCCCCAGGCTGCGCAAGGCGTCGGCGAACAGGTCGCCGAAGTAGCCGAACCGGCGTTTTGATCCGGCAATCGCGTCCGCATCCGGTTCGATGTGGTCCACCACCAGGGTGCCCTGGTGGTAGGCGGCGGCCCGGCCGCCGGCGCGGCGGACCAGCGGCTCAAAGCCGTGGTCCCGGCAGGCCCGCTCTGCTGCGGCAAAACCCGGCAGCCGCGTGTCCCGCTGGCCGAACGCAACGGTAGGGGCGGGCCGGTACAGGCGCAGGGTGGGGCCTATCCCCCCGGTCCGTGCCTTGGACAGGAGCTCCAGTCCGAATTCCAGGTCCCGCGCGGCGCCCAGCGAAACTTCCTGGCGCACCACTGTCAGCGTGCGGGTATCCGGATCGGCATGATGCATGTTGCCAAGCTCCCCTGTGGTCATCGTGCAGTTCCTTGTTGTCGGCGGACAGGCCAAACCTAGGTTACGCCGTGGCCTTTTGCGTCATTTACATCGTCCGGATTGTGTTGTTGCAGCGGTCCCCGCGTTCGACGGCGGCAGCCGGCTCGCAGCCCTGGTTTACCGGTGCGCTCCTCAACCTCCCGGACCGATCTCGCCGCCGCCATGGGGTCAGCTTTTGCGGAGCGTGAGGATTTGTTCCGCGCGTCCAAAAGGGCCCTGCAGGTCGTGCAGGACAGTTGAGGTGAGCCCGATCCCGTCGCGGCCAAAGGAGACGGCGTTGTCCAGCCCCAGCCACTCCCCCTCAGGGCGGCGGTACATGTGGATCTGGAGGTCTACGTTGGGGAAGGAGTAGCTGTCCCGGCCTGGCGGCACCCGCGCGGCGATGCCGTTGGCGGTGTCCACCAGCCCCATCAGGCGGGCCAGGTCGCTACTGTCCGCCGCATCCGTCAGGGGGTGGTCGGTGCGCAGCCAGACTTTGCCGGCCCCTGGCCGGTGGCCTTCAGCCACCCGCATTTCGAGGGAGCGGATGTAGCCGCCGGGCCAGACGGATGCGCCGTCATAGGGCTTGCATTCGTCCGGGCCAGGGATGGCGGCGTCTTCGGTGGCGGCCACGGCTGAAGTATCGCTGGTGACCATCCGCCACGCCGTGGCCCGGATAGCCGTCCGGCCGCCGGCAATCAGTTCGGCCTGCAGCAGTTCGATGGTCTTCCCCGGCCGGAGCGTGGTGGTCTCGATGTGGAACTGGCCGCCGGGGATCAGGCCGAGGATCTCGTAGCTCAGCCTGGCCATCCGCAGTTCAGGCCGCGGTTGGTGCCGCTCCAGGCAGTCCGCCATCAGACCGGATGCCGGCGCCATGTGCTGCTCATGCACGTTCCAGGCACCCTGGGCATGGATGGTGGAACAGAAGCGTCCGTCACCGAGCGCCTCGTAGTAATGGTTTCCCTCGGCCAGTTCAGGCAGTTCAGCGGTCAACGGTGGCCTCCCAGGAGATTTCAGTGAATTCGCACTAACTCTATCGTTGTGCAGGCAGGCAACCGGCATGGGTTGTTCGGGGACTCGCTGAAATGTTGGAGCCTGGCGGCGGTCATCAGACTAGACTCGGGAACGGTCCTGTCAGCAACCCTCGGAAGAGGTGCGTGAATGCGCGTCATCAGCTACAACCTCCGCAAGCACAAAGCGAGCGGTGAGCTCCTTGCGCTGGCAAGGAACCATGACGTCGATGCGCTCTGCCTGCAGGAGGTGGATGCCAGTGACCTCCCCGAGACCCTGGGTCCGCTCCACCTTGCTGACGCCACCAAGGGAAACCGGCTTGGGCTCGCCATCTATTACCGCACCAGCCGTTTCACTGCCCTGGACACCCAGTCCTTTGCGCTGAAGAAGTCCATGCACGACAGGGTCCTCGCCCCGGCCCACGAGCGGCTCATCGGAACCCGGGTGGTGGACAACGAGACCCAGCATGAACTGGTGATTGGCTCCTTCCACGCAGCGCCCCTGACAGCCTCAAATTCCCTGCGGCGCAAGCAGATCCACGCGGCCCACGCCGAACTGCTCAGCATGGGCGAGGGCCTCATGACGCTGATGGTGGGCGACTTCAATTACCCGTTCTTCACCAAGAACCTCCACCTCCACATGAAGAACTCGGGCTACGCGCTCTCCCTCAGCAACCGGCGGACCTACACCCGCTACAAGGTGTTCAAGGGCCACTTCGATTTCGCCACGTCTTTGGGGCTGGACATCGAGAGCGTTGAGACTCTGCCCCGCGGCAACTCCGACCACCTGCCCATCCTGGTGAACGCGGAATACGGCCGGGACTACTGAGCCGGGCCGGGCCGGGCTTACGCCCGGGAGCGAATCCGTTCCCGCAGGTCCGGCCAGGCTGCCGCGAAGCCCGGGTGCAGTTCCTTGCCTTCCACCTCAGCCAGCGGAATCCACAGCAGTTCGATGCTCTCGGGATCACTGATCACGGGATCAAACGGTTCCGTCACTTCTACCACCACTGTGGTGTAGGACCAGTAGTCCAGGTCCAGGACGGAGGTGAAAAGCACCTCGACGTTCTGCTGCGGAACGGCGGCCTCCTCCCAGGCCTCGCGCAGGGCGCCCGCCACCGCATCCTCGCCTTCATGGAGCGCCCCGCCGGGAAGTCCCCACGTGCCGCCGTTGTGGCTCCAGACGGCGCGGTGCTGAAGGAGCACACCCTTGCCGGCGTCGTGGGCGAGGACCCCCGCAGCGCCAAACCTGCCCCAAAACCGGCCGCGGTCCCCTTCAACCCACGCGTCACCGGGATCACGGGGACCCGTGCGGACAGGCGGGGTGGAGGACGCTGCGGAAGCCTGTGAATGATCCATTGCTCCAGTCTGACAGGTGCCCGTAGACCGGCGCACCACCCTGCCGGAGCTAGTGTCCGTTGCCGCGTTCGACGGCGAAATCACCGCCGGGATACATGATGGTTTCGTGTCCGTCATCAAAGCGGACGAGGTAGGGCGGCGTTCCGCCCTGGCCGCGGACCTCGAGTATCACGCCGTGCCGGTCCGTAGATCCTACGTTCCTGCCGTGCACAATGATCCGGTCGCCCTGAGCTGCCTCCATGGCAATCACCTCCAGCCCCAGATTACGACTCCCCGGCAGGCGGGAAAAGGGCGGGCATGGCAGGATTTCGGTATGCCGCTGAACCTCCTCCTGCTCGCCGATACGCACGTCCCGAAGCGGGCCCGGGTGCTCCCTGCCCAGGTGTGGGCCGCCGTCGAAAGCGCCGACGTGGTGTTCCACGCCGGCGACTGGGTCAACGCGGAACTGCTGGACCAGTTGGAGCGGCGAAGCCGGTCGCTGGTGGGTGTGTACGGAAACAATGACGGCCCCGACCTGCGGGCCCGCCTGCCGGAAACGGCGGCGGTCACGCTGGAGGGTGTCCGGTTTGCCATGGTGCACGAAACCGGGCAGGCGAAGGGTCGCGAGGCTCGGTGCGAGGCTCTCTTTCCCGACGCCGACGTGCTGGTTTTTGGGCACAGCCACATCCCGTGGGACTCCACCTCCGGGCGGGGGCTGCGGCTGCTCAACCCCGGCTCCCCCACCGACCGGAGGCGCCAACCGGCCTGTACGTATATGACGGCAGTGGCGGAGTCCGGCGCCCTGACGGACGTCCGGCTAGTGGAAGTCCACCGGGACAGGCCTAAGGGTTGATTTTCGGACCGGATCGGGGTTGGCAGCGGCCCGCCTGATTGCCTAGGCTGGAACGGTAAGCATGCTTACCTTTTCGTGTTCCACCCCTACGCATCTGGAGGACCACCATGAGTGACCAGTACACCTTCCGAAATCCTGTCACCGCCTACGAGAAGATCTCGCCGCCGGAGCAGCACCAGTCCGAGCCCGGCCTGGATGCGGAGCTGGCCCCGAAGGCGGATCTTGGTGAGGATACCTACCGCGGCACCGGCCGCCTGGAGGGCCGGAAGGCGATCGTGACGGGAGCCGACTCCGGGATCGGCGCGGCCACGGCCATCGCCTTCGCCCGCGAGGGTGCCGACGTCGTCCTCTCTTACCTGCCGGCGGAAGAGGAGGATGCAGCCCGCATCGCCGGCATCATTGAAGCCGCCGGCCGAAAAGCAGTGAAGGTACCCGGGGACCTGAAGGACCCCGCCGCGTGCCAGGAACTGGTGGACACTGCAGTGGCCGTGCTGGGCGGCGTGGACATCCTGGTCAACAACGCCGGCAAGCAGGTGGCGCAGGAGGACATCAGCCAGATCACGGACGAGCAGTTCGACCACACCCAAAAGACCAACGTCTATGCGATGTTCCGGGTCACCAAGGCCGCGGTTCCCCACATGCCGGCCGGTTCCACGATCATCAACACCACATCCATCCAGGCGTACAACCCGTCCCCCACGCTGCTGGACTATGCCACCACCAAGGCGAGCATCAACAACTTCACCAAGGGCCTGGCCCAGCAGCTCGCGCCCAAGGGCATCCGCGTGAACGCGGTGGCACCCGGGCCCATCTGGACCCCGCTGCAGGTCAGCAGCGGCCAGCCAAAGGAGGAACTGCCGGAGTTCGGCCAGTCCACGCCCCTGGGCCGGGCGGGCCAGCCGGCCGAGCTGGCCCCGGCGTACGTTTTCCTGGCCTCCCCGGAGTCCAGTTATGTCCTTGGAGAAACCCTGAACGTCAACGGCGGAAGCCCCACACCGTAGCGCCGGCAAAGTACGCCCGACGGCGGTACCCCACCCGTGATGGGCGGGGCACCGCCGTCGTTGCTAGCCTTCCCCGTGGTCGGCGAGCAGCTCGTCGGTGGCGGGGTCCGGCTGGCCGTCGAAGAACTGCGCCAGGACTGTTTTGAAGACGGTTTCGCCAGGGGCCGCGCGCAGGAACAGCGTCATGGAGGAGTGCAGCTTGCGGGCGTCGACGCCGCCAAAGATGTCCTCAGCCGTACGGTCCGCATGGGTAGTAAGGGCCTGGGCGCACTCCAGCAGCCGCGGGCCCACTACAGGGTGGTCCAGGTATTCCCGGGCTTCTTCGAGTGAACTGATGGCGTATCTGCGGGATGTGGCGCTGCGGCCCAGGCCTGCAAGCTGCGGGAAGATGAACCACATCCAGTGGCCGGACTTGCTGCTTGTCCGCAGCTCGGACAGCGCCTGATCGTAGGTTCCGCCGTCGTCCTGGGCGGCGACGAAGCGTTCCAGGTCAAAAGGATCGTTCACGGATGTCTCCTTGGGGTGGGGCTTTGGTATTGGACTGCTGCTCGAGGACTGCGGCCGCGCTGCGTAACTGAGCGTCCGGATCTGTCCGCCACCTGGCCAGGACAACGTTGGCCCGCTGGCGGTCGCGGCCGCTGAGCCGCGCCAGGAACGGGCCCACGACATCGCCGATCAGCGGGCCGGTGAGTTCGCCGGTTCCGGCGGACCGCAGGAAGCCCTCGATCCGGGTGAGGTCCGAATGGCGCAGCATGGCAACCTTCGTTTGCAGCAGCACGATCGCGGCGAGGCGGCGCTCGTAGACCGCACGGGAGCCGGGCCGCGGCTGTCCCCACAACGCGGACCCCAGCTGCACCACGGCGTCGTGGTCGAGGTCCTTGTACTTCCGCAGGGCATCACGGATGGTTCCACGGACAGCGCCCACGGAGGAGCCGTAGGAGCTGAGCGTACCGCCCAGCCTGCCTTCGACGTCGTCAGCCCGGTACCACGCGCCCTCGTTCTGCAAGGTGCGGTCGACGAACCCTGAAGCGGCTGCCACAACATCGTCGGTGCCGTTCACCGGTTTCCTGCCGATGCGTGGCGGATGCAGAACGGTGTCCACGGGCGGGCCTCCAGCCGGCCCTCGGCAATGGCGTCGCCGCACACCGCGCAGGTCCCGTAGGTGCCGTCCGCGATCCTGGCCAGGGCTGCGTCCACCTGCTCCAGTCCTGCGCTGCTTTGCCTCAGGAGCGCCGAGGCCTGGGACAGTTCGAAGGCGATGGTGGAGCCTTCCGGATCGTGTTCGTCGTCCACGTTCGAATCCTGGCGGGCGGAGTTGGCCGAGGCGATGTCCGCGCGGAGAGCCGGAAGAAGGGCCGCTTTGCGCGCGCGCTCCTCCTCGAGCAGGATCCGGAACCGTTCGACGTCAGGCATGGGAAAAGCCTAGCGCGGGCTCAGTACCAGTTGTTGGCCACCGAGTGGTTCCAGGCCCCGCAGGGAGAGCCGTAGCGGCCCCGGATGTAGCCCAGGCCCCATTCGATCTGGGTCCGGTAGTTGGTGAGCCAGTCGCTGCCGGCGCTGGAGTATTTTCCGGGCGGCAGCGCCTGGGCTATGCCATAGGCGCCGGAGTAGGGGTTCGTGGCCGTGGTGAGCCAGTTCGATTCCTTGGTCCAGAGCTGGGCGAGGCAGAGGAACTGGTCCTGGCCCCAGCCGTACGCACCGACCCTGCCGGAGGCGTAGCTTTTGGCACCTGCCGGGTCGTTGACCGCTCCGCCGGGAACGGAAGGCACGACGACGGGCGGGGGGCTGGGTGCCACCGGCACCACAGGTGCGGGGGCCGGGTTTACTGGCGCAGGATTTACGGGTGCGGGATTGCCGGGGGTGGGATTGGCCGGTGCTGGGTCTGCTGGTGCAGGATTTGCCGGCGCAGGATCGGACGGGGCCGGCGGTCGGACAGCCGCCGCAGCGGCCGCCCTGGCCGCCGCTTCCGCCTGCTGCCGGGCCTGCTCCTGGGCAGCTGCGCGCTTCGCGGCCTGCGCCGCCTCGTAGGCAGCAGTGGCCGCCCGTCCTTGCCGGTACGCGCCCTCGACTGCCGCCGTCGTGCCCTTGAGGGAGGCCAGTTGGGCCGTGAGTTCCCCGCTGCGGCGCTGACTTTCCGCTACCTGGCGCGCCATGGCCTCCTGCGCGGACCGGGCGGCGTCCAGTTTGGTTTTGGCTTCAAGGGACAGCCGCTCCCGTTCGGCTTTGGCAGCGTTTTCCTGCGCCGCCAGAGAGGAGATGATCCTGCCGGCGGCTTCGGCTTTTGCCACCAGTCCCGTTGTTTTGTCCCCGACGATCTGCACAACGTTCAGCCCCTGCATGCTGTTGCTCTGGATCGCATCCAGAGCAACGAAGAATCCCATGGTGGTGCCGCCGGTCTTGTAGGACTGGACCGCGAGGGTACCCAGTTCCTTGCGGTGCCGGGACAGGGCTGTGTTCGCCTCTGAGGCCTGGGCTGTGAGGGCATCCACTCTGGCACTGGCAGCCTGCAGCGCAGCATCGGTAAGCGCAAAGTCTGCCGCCGACTGCACAGCCGCTGCACCCAGGGATTCGGACTGGTCCTCCAGTCCGCTCAACAGGTCATTGATCCTGGTGATTTCAGCTGCCTTTCCCGCCTCCGTCAGCTTCGCCTCCTGCACATCCTGCCAGGAGGGGTAGTCACCGGCCGGATCGCCGTCCGCGGCGACCGCCATGCCAGGGAACGCTGTTCCGGTGAGGGCAAGCGCCAGCAATCCGGCGATCACGCAACGCCTGGGTTTGGTAACGAACAGGGGCATAGTCCCGAAGCCTACCGGCTTCAACCTCCAGTTGAAGGATGCCGTGCTGAGATCGTTATGGCCTGGAAAGTTCTCCTGCGCGCCTTGGGGTGCGCTGGCCTGGTGCTCTTGCAGGGCGCTACGTGCCGCACCGCGGCCCCTGCGAGCAGCTCTCGTTACTTTGTGACGAAGAACACTCGCCGCCCCCGGCGCGCCTATCTTGCGTGGTCATAGGGCTATGCGAGATGAGTCCACTCGTTTGCTAAATACGAGAGAAGCCGCTCGTATGTTATCCAAATGTGACAATCTCCCTGCTTGCAGGTTATGGTCTTCAGGTGTCCCTCCCAGACGGGACATTCCCATCAGTATGCCGAGCCCTGCCGCTGATACGGGAACCCATCGCTTTCCAGCTGGCAGGGACGGGGGAACCACATTTCCATGGCCTCATAAGAGGCCTTGGGGTTAAGTCGATAGCGCCTCCGTTCCGTCCGGAGCCGCTCCCGGCCGGGTATCTCCAACCCGAACCCGACAGCTCACCCCGCAGGCATGGGAGAGGCGATCAACCGTGTCAAAAAATTCCACCACCGCCCGTCACCGCGCGACTCCGGACCACTCAATCGCGCTCCAGGGCTTGGCTGCATCAGCCAAGTCGCTTGGCCGCCCGGCGCTCGCCTTGGCAGCAGCTTCCGGTATTGCCTTCGGTGTGGGTGCCCCGGCCCACGCAGGCGTCACCGGACCGGACACCACTGAAACCAGCACCGGCACCTATGCGGCACCCGCCGCAGCCGTAGCTGCTCCTGCAGCTGCCGGCAAGGTCCACACTGTGGTTTCGGGCGACACCCTCGGTGCCATCTCGGCCGCCTACGGCGTCAGCCTTAACGACGTCCTGGCCGCCAACGGACTGGCAATTTCCGCGGTCATCTACCCCGGTGACCAGATCCAGATCCCCGCCGCCGGATCAGTTGCAGCAACTCCGGCTCCTGCCGCTGCTCCGGCTCCCGTCCAGGCCGCTGTTGCCGCTGCTCCTGCCAACACCGGCGTGAACGTGAACTACGCTTCCGCTCCGGCAGCCACGGGCACCGGCACCGGCGCTGCCATCCTGGCCTCGGCCTATGGCCAGGTGGGCGTCCAGCAGGACTGCACCGCCATGGTGGAGAAGGCACTGCGTTCAGTAGGCAAGAGTGTTGGTGACCTGGCTCCCGGCCAGTTCTACCAGTACGGCTCCGTTGTGGGCTCCCCCGCCGCCGGTGACCTGGTGATCACCGCCGGCCACGTTGGTGTGTACGCCGGCAACGGCCAGGTTGTGAGCGGCGGCGTGGACGGTTACAAGACCGAGGTCCACTCCATCAGCTGGCTCCCCGGCGCTTCCTTCGTTCGGGTAGCGTAGCCGCACCACCCAAGCAGGGGCGGCAGGAGGGACTTTTCCCGCCTGCCGCCCCTGCTTCATTTCCGGCTGCATCCTGGCAGGCCGGTTGTGCCCGGGCGCCCGGCCCGGCAGGCGCAGGCTCCCCCAAAACGGCGGTTCAGGTGCCGCAGAAGGTCTGGTAGGAGCCGAAGTCCTCCGGAGCGCCCTCCGCGTAGCGCTCCAGCCCCGCCCGTTCCCGGTAGGGGTCGCGGACAACGTCCACCAACCGGTTGAAGGGGGCAAGGTCGCCGTCAGTTGCTGCGGCGAGCGCTTCCTCCACCAGGTGGTTGCGGGGTATGTAGGCCGGGTTGACCTGCTCCATCAGGCCGGCGTCGGGTTGCAGGGCCTGCCACCGGCCGGCCCAGGCATCGAAAGCGGCGAGATCCATAACCATGCCGCGAACGGGCCTGTGGTTGCCGCGCGCGGCCTGGCCAAGGTTCCGGAAGAATGACGTGTAGTCCACGGGCCCGTCCTTCAGTATGGTGATGACGCCGTCCACCACCTGGGAGGCTTCTTCTGCTTCCGGGCTTCCCGCCGGGACCTCCTTGATGCCAAGTTTGGTTTTCATGCCCGCAAACCAGGCGTCGCTGTACTGGCGGCGGAATGCTCCCAATGCCTCCACCGCAGGTGCCACCGCCTGCTCCTGGTCCTCGTTGATTAGCGGCAGCATCGCCTCGGCCAGGCGGGCAAGGTTCCATTCGGCCACCACCGGCTGGTTGGCGTAGGCGTAGCGCCCGCCAACGTCAATGGAACTGTAGACCGCGGCAGGATTGAAGGCATCCATAAATGCGCAGGGTCCGTAGTCGATGGTTTCCCCGGAGATGGTTACGTTGTCTGTATTCATGACGCCGTGGACGAAGCCCACCAGCATCCACCGGGCCACCAGCGATGCCTGGGCGGCCACCACCCCTTCGAAGAGGGCGAGGTAGGGGTTTCCGGCCTGGGCGGCGGCCGGATGATGCCGGCTGATGGCGTGATCGGCAAGGCGACGCAGGAGGTCCATGTTCTCGGTGGCCCGCGCGTATTGGAAGCTCCCAACCCGCAGATGGCTGCCGGCCACCCTTGCCAGGACGGCCCCGGGAAGCATGGTGTCGCGGCGGACCGGCCTGCCGGTGGCTGTGACGGCCAGGGACCGGGTGGTGGGAATGCCCAGTGCGTGCATCGCTTCACTGATCACGTACTCCCGGAGCATGGGTCCGACGACGGCGCGTCCGTCACCGGCGCGGGCGAAGGGCGTCCGCCCCGAACCTTTAAGATGGATGTCCCGCAGCCGTCCGTGGACATCGGTGACCTCTCCAAGGAGAAGCGCGCGGCCATCGCCGAGCAGGGGTGAGTAGCCGCCAAACTGGTGGCCGGCATAGGCCTGGGCCACCGGCGTCGCCCCCGCCGGAATGTGGTTTCCCAGGAGGAGCCGGATCCCTTCCGGCGACTGGAGGTAGTCCGGATCCAGCCCGAGTTCCTCCGCCAGGCCATGGTTGAGGACAAGGAGTTTGGGCTCCGGCGCCTCCTCTGCCTGCCAGGGAACCGAAAGCTCCGACAGTTCCCGGGCGAACCGCCCGTCAAAGGTGACTGTGGATTCAGCAGCAGCCGTCATTCTTAAAGCCTTCCCTCGCGGGTTCGTGTTTCTCGGTCAGCCACGCGGTAAACCATCCTTGTAATTCACTCTCTACCCCGTAGCAGGGTTTGGCAATGAACCAGCATCGGCCAACCCCTGCCAGCGGCGCCGTTCGGGGAGAGCAACGCGCTGCAGGTCGTGAGCCGCCGCCACCCTTGCCTGCGCTGCACGTGCGCCGGCCTGGGCAGCCAACAGGGTGACGTCGTCGTACCTCGACGAAAAGTGGGTGAGGACGAGGGTGCCTGCACCGGCGCCGCCAGCCAATGCACCTGCCTGCCCTGCCGTAAGGTGCCGGTACTGGGCGGCGAGTCCGGCATCCTCGTCGCTGAAGGTTGATTCGGCCACGAGGAGGTCCACGCCGTCCGCCAGGTCTTCTGCCCCCTCGCAGGGCGCGGTGTCCATCACGAAAGCGAAGCGCTGGCCGCGGCGGGGAATACTCACGTCCTCCAGGTGGACTCCGGCCACTGCGCCGTCGCGCTGCAGCCGGCCAACATCAGGTCCCTGGATGCCCGCTGCCGCCAGGCGGTGGGGCAGCAACGTGCGGCCGTCCGGTTCAGTGAGCCGGTATCCGTAGGTTTCGATGCGGTGCTTCAGCGGCCGGATCTCCAGGCCTTCCGCCACCGCACCGCTTCCGCCATGCGGGTGAAGCCTGAGGTCGGTTCCGGGCGAGCTGATGGAAACAAGTGCCCGGACCACGTCCTCGCCTGATGCAGGGTAGTGAAGGTGGATGGGGTGGGCCACGCCGTCCAGCGCCATGCGGGACAGCACGCCGGGCAGGCCGTAGCAGTGGTCGCCGTGGACGTGGGTAAGGCAGATGCGCGTGATCTGTGTGGCGGAGACGCCGGCGTGGATCATTTGGCGTTGGGTTCCCTCGCCGGGATCGAAGAGCAGGCCCTCGCCGTCCCAGCGCAGCACGTAGCCATTCTGGTTCCGGGTCCGGGTGGGAACCTGGGAAGCGGTGCCCAGGACAACAAGTTCACGCATGGTGTTCGCAGAACCAGGAAAGCAGGTTCCGGGGAGCCCGGGACCTGCTTCCTGGTGCGCGCCTGGGGCTCAGTGCCGCCGGAGCATTCCCATGATTCGGTGGGCCATACCGCCGGACCTTCCGCCCATGGAGCCGGTGGTGTTCGGCGCCCGGCCGGTTGTGTTCATTCCGCGGCCCCGGACCGTTCCGCCAGTGCCGCCCGTGCCGGTCCTGCCCGAGAACCGTCCAGCGGCATTCCTGATCATGCTTCCCAAGTTCATCTGAAACTCCTTCAGTCTTGATCTTGCCAACCGACATTCATCAGTCTGCTTATTATTTTAGCCGCGCCCAGGCTTCACGCCAGGGGCTGGAGCCCCCAATCGGAGCGCCCGTCCTAGCGTTCCAGGTCATCGGGTTCGAACTCACTGAGCGGAGATCCGCCGAAATTCTCCTGGTCGTCACTGGCATCGGCTTCACGGCCGGTGGGATCTTCACCGAAGTCGACGTCAGCCACCGCTTCACCGAGGGTAGGGGTAGTCGCCGGCACCTGCTCGTTGCCGGCGCCGTCGCGGGTGGCCTTCATGTCATCGCGCAGGGTTTGGTCGCTCAGGAAATCCTCTTCTTCGCCGGAGACTTCATCCTGGAGCAGCGGATCCTCCTGCCAGCGGTCCGGATTGTTCTCGGCGGCACCGGGGTAGCTGTCAGGCTGGCCGGTGACAACCGGGTCAAGCTCCAACGAGGATGCGGCGCCGGGGGTTTCATCCAGCAGCACGTCGTTTTCCTCGACAACCTCAAGCTCGTCGTCAGGCAGGTTCTGTTCCGTCATGGTGTTGCCTTTCTCGTGAATCGCCGTGCCAACAATAGTAAGCATACTGACGAACGGGGTTCGATGTGAACCGGGCGCCACCGGAATCCGGATCAGTGCAGGAGCCAGGAACTGTCCTGCGGAGGTTCCGGTTTCCGGCGCAGTTTGCGGATGAGGAGAATAAAAGGCCATGCCAGCAGCTGCAGTAAGCCCGCCGCCAGCAACAGGCCGATCACCAGGACAAGGACTGGTGAATACAGGAGAAAAACTCCGATAGCGGTTGCAAGGTAACCGCCGATCAGCGCCAGAACCGCGCCAGCGTCCAGTACCACAGGGCATCCCTCCGGGGACTGCTGGGGATCAACACCCAGCCTGAAAAGTGGCCGCACGCTTCCTAACGGTCCATTAAGCGTACTCCCGCGGACACGGGCCGGGAAGAAGGCGAAATGCCTGAAAAACAGTCTGGGCAGGAGCTGAAGGTCCACAGGTTCAGGGGTACAAATGAACCATGGAGGAGTCGAGATCCGTCGTGGCCGGCTACGACGGTTCGGACGAAGCTGCCGAAGCGGTCCGATGGGCAGCCCGGCACGCGGGCCGCCGCGGCCTTGGGCTGCACGTGGTGCACTGTTCCATCTGGCCACTGCTGACAAAACACCTTGGCCCGGTTCCGGGTGTCTCCGAGAGCGGGCTGGAGCGGTCCGCAGAGTCCATCCTCGAAGAGGGGCTTGGCCATGCGAAGACTGCCGTGCCGGGACTGGATGTTGAATGCACCCTGCTGCATGGACTGCCGGCCCAACACCTGGTGGGGATATCCGCGCGGCAAGAGATGCTCGTTGTGGGCAGCCGGGGGCTGGGCGGGTTCCTGGGCCTGATTGTCGGTTCCGTCAGCCTGGAACTGGCCGCCAGCGCGTCATGCCCGGTTGCCGTTATCCGTTCCGATCTTCATCCTGAGGGCCCGGTGGTGGTGGCCGTTGATGAATCGGGTTCGCCAGCGGCGCTGCAGGACGCCTGCACCGTGGCCTCGGCAGCCGGCGGGCGCCTCACGGTGGTCCACGTGCAGCAGGCTCCTGCCGGATACCGCGCCTTCCGCAACGCCCCCGAGCTGGAAGCCGCGGCCCGTGAAGTCCTCCGGGCCGCCGTCGAGTCCGGCCGGCGCCAGGCTCCCGAAGTCCAGACCGACGCAATGCTCCTGACGGACGCTTCGGTCCCGCGTGCCATTCTCGATGTGTCCCGGGATGCAGCAATCGTTGTGGTGGGCAGCCACGGCCATGGAATGGTCAGGGAAACCATAGGCTCAACGGCACACGCCGTCCTGCACCACGCACGCGGTCCCGTCCTGGTCTCCCGGCACGGATCCGGCACCGGATGACTGCCTGCTTCCCTGGCAACGCCGGGTTCCCGGCACGTAGGCTGGACGGATACAGGGCACGGGCTGGATTGGGTGAGTGGTGGCTGCAGTAATTCTTGGCTGGAACCCAACGGAAGGAAGCCGCTGGGACTATCGTGCCGTCGTCGAACACGTGGCGGAGTCCGGGCGGTTCCTGGTTCAGTGGATGGTTGGCCGCCGGTGGAACATCGCGCCAGGCACAGAGGTCTGGCTCCTGCTGCAGTGCAGCAAAGATGCGGGGCGCGGCCTGATCGGACACGGGGTGGTGATGTCCGAAAAGGTGGAGGTCCCTGGACCTGCAGGCGGCAGCGCCAGGGACAGGCATGCCCGGATCGTCTTCGACGCGCTGCTCCCCCTCGGCGAGCAGATCCGCCCGGATATCCTCAGGACAGCCGTTCCCGGAGTCCTGTGGGGCAGCGCAACCGAAGGTCCCCTCGACGTTCCGCCCACCGCGGAACCGGACCTTCGCAAGCTGTGGCGGGAACAGGGGCCGGCGCCCGCCCTCCCGGCCGAGCTGGTTCCTGGATCGCAGCCACCGGATGCCGTGGCCGGGATAGAAGTGAACCGCTATGAGCGGGACGCTGACACACGCCGGGTCTGCCTTGCCTTCCATGGCACCTCCTGCGCTGCCTGCGGCTTTTCCTTCGAGGCTTCCTATGGGGACGCCGGTACTGGGTATATCGAGGTGCATCACATCGTGCCGCCCGTAATGCTCGGCAGCGGGTACACCCTGGACCCGGTGGCGGACCTTGTACCGCTCTGCGCCAACTGCCACACCATGGCGCATCTCGGCGTGGCAACACCACGAACCGTTTCGGAACTCCGGAACATGCTCTCCGCCGCCGGGCACCTGCGGGGCGAGGTGGTCACTGATGTTGCCCTCGAGGCACAGGCTGATGCACACCGTATCCTAGACGGGCCCGCAAGCCTGCCGGACCAGCGGTAAGACACAAACCGTGGCAAGGAGAACCAGCTATGGCGGTCCGCATTGGCGGCGCGTGCTGGCTGTCCTCGCCAACAGCGACGCCCGCACCGCTTATGCGCAAATAGTCCTGGGTTCGGGGTTGCCGGATGTCCTGGCCGGCTTCAAGGATCAGCGGCGCAACCGCGCCATCACCGCACTGATTGAATCGGGACTCGTGGAACGGAATGCTTCCGGCGGACTGGCGGCACCGGACTCGATCTTCCGTGACCTTCTTGCCCAGCAACCCCGGCGGCCGGCGCAAACCGGGTTGGACCGCTTCATGCGGCTCGGGAAAATCGAAAGGTATCCGGCCAACAAGGCGGAACGGCGGGAGTTGCTGGCCTGGATCGCCAGCGAAGCGGTCAGGACAGGAGAACGGCTGACCGAAAGGCAGGTCAACGAGAGGCTCCTCAGTTATACCGATGACGTGGTGTTGCTGCGTCGGTACCTGGTGGACCTGGGTCTATTGGACCGGACGGCGTCGGGCTCCTCCTATTACCGGCCGGACCAAACACCGGACTGAGTACATCTGCCCTGGGTGGAAGCCGTGGCCATGCCCCTGCAGGAAGGATGCCTCCGGCTCAGGATCTACCTGGACCGCTGCTCCGTGAAGGTCATTGCCCGGCTGCGGTGGTCCCGAACATCAGAGTCCGCCGCCGAACGTCGTAATACACGGTTGCCGAACGTTTCAGGAGGCCTTGCAGCACCTCGGCATCTTCAGCATCGAGCGTCAGCACTTCTTCCCACGCCCCTTGGTCCAGGACCAGTTGGAGGGTCCAGGTGCCAGGCTTTCCGGCGTCACCAGCCACCCAACTGAACTGATAGTGGTTAACCTGCCGGACCTGGATGCTGTCATCAGTGATTGGTTGTTTTGGTGTGGGGCTCATGGTCCCCTCCTGCTTTCACGGTGGGCGGGCCCTCTGCATAAGCCAAGCACAAATGTAGACCCGGAGTCCCGCTCGGTCCAGAGCCCACCGCAGGCTCGCCACGTCAGCGCACGAAAAAAATGAACCACCACACTCACATCACGCCTGCCGGGGTTATCCTCAAAGGGCGTATCCAGTTGTTGGGGCATCCGGGCGGGGGGCTAGGCGCACCCGCGGTGTGACTGCCGCGGACCAGTTTCATATTTGCATTCACACCGGGGAAACCCGGCTGATTTCAAAGGAAACGCCCATGGGCCGCCGACGCGCAGCAACTGACCCCATCTATCCCCGCTGGATCTGGATTGCTGCGGCGGCCGCCGCGGCACTTCTCATTGTGGGCGGCGCCTTCGCGCTGCGGGCGGCGATTTTCCCAGCCAGCCCAAGTGGCGGCCCAGCGGGTGGCGGCAACACCCCGGCAGCCGGTGAACCCTTGCCGCAGGACAGTCCTGCCTCGGTTGCCGGAGCCTCTCCCTGCATTCCCTTGAACATCCTTTCCTCACTGGAAAACGCCCAGATGGTCCGGGCGCTCGCAGCCGGGTACGCGGCGAAACCCCGCAGCGTGGACGGCACATGCGTCACACCGGCTGTGACCCAGGAAAAATCGGGAGTTGCGGCGGGCAATGTTGCCGCAGCCTTCCCCGGTGTTGCGGCCGGTGACAGGCCGTCCGTCTGGCTTCCGGACTCCTCCGCCTGGTTACGGATCGCAGGGAAAAGCTCCGGCGGAAGCCCTGTCCCGCAAGAAGGAGTGAGCCTGGCCCGCAGTGCGATTGTCGTTGCCATGCCGCAGTCGATGGCTGCCGCCCTCGGCTGGGACAGCAAACCGCCGTCGTGGTCTGAGGTATTTCAGATGGCCGGGAAGCAGGATGCCTGGGAGCGCCTCGGCCACGGCAACTGGGGAAAGTTTAAGTTCGGCAAGGCCAGTCCGCTCGTATCGACATCTGGCTTGATGGCCCTTGCTGCCTCCTACGGTGCAGCTGGCGGCAACGTAGGAGGTTTGGACGGGACGGACCTTGATGCGCCTTCCCTGCTTGAAAAGGTGCGGGCCGTGGAATTGGGTACCAGTCATTACATGGCCACTCCTGAACACTTCCTCTGGCACGCCAGGCAAGCCGATGACGCCGGGAAGGTCTCGGAATTCCTCTCCGCCGTGATTGTGGATGAAAAATCCGTGTGGGACTACAACCGGGGAGTGGTCAGTGAGGACGGAAAAACGCAGCACCCCGGTCCCCCGCCCCGGGAACCCCTCAAAGCCATTTATCCCATCGACGGAGTTCATGTGGCGGACAACCCGGCAGTAATCCTCAGCGGGGATTGGGTGGGAAGCCGGCAGCGCACGGCTGCGGAGGACTTCCTGGCCTTCGCGGTGACGGAACAGGGTCAAAATATTGTTAAGGCGTCCGGGTACCGGAGCCTCCAAGGCAAGCTGGACAGTACAGTCGCCGGAACGGGACGGTATGCCGCAACGCTGCAACCGCTGCCCCTGCCCAAGGCGGAGGTGCTTGTTGCCATACAGGACAGTTTCCCCGAGGTCCGGAAGCGGGCCCGGGCCCTATTCCTGCTGGATGTCTCGGATTCCATGGTGCAGGAACCGGGAGTCACCAAGCTGCAACGGGCCAAGGACGCCGTGGCCAAGGCCTTGGACCACTTCGTGGGCGAGGACCAAATTGGCCTGGCCGCTTTCTCCCATGTTGGCGACGGGCCCTTGACCCCAGGCGTCGTCAGCCCGGTGGCCCCGTTCAAGACGAACAAGGGGGACATCCTCGCCAAGCTCAATGAGCTCCAGTCAGTGGAAGCCACCCCTCTTTTCGAGGCGGTGAGCCGCTTCGCGGGCGATCAGGCCAAGGAATACAACGACTCCTTCATCAACAGCATCGTGCTGTTGAGTGACGGCAAAAACGATTCCCGCCACCCGGGAGACCTCGGTGGGCTCTCCGAGCAGTTGAGCCATCAGAACCATTCGACGCCGGTGCTCGTCTTTACACTCGCTTACGGGCCCGACGCCGATGTCCCCACTTTGCGGGAAATCGCCAGGGCAAGCGGGGCGCACTACTACGACGCCACCGATCCCGGGAGGCTCGAAGAGGTGCTCGGCGAACTGGTGACCAGTTTCTAGGGCGGGCGGGTTAACTCCTTAGCGATGTTCAGCTGGTCCAGTTCCCCGGGGCCCGTCCAGCCCGTCTGGCCAACTCCCTGGCTTGGAAGAAAACAGGTAGCTCCAGCGCAAAAGACAGGTACCGGCCAACGGTGACCGCAGGTTCTCCTGGTCTATAAACTCCAGCGTGAGCCGTGGGTTCGGCCGCCGTTTAGGGTGTCTGCCGGCACCCATTGGTCCCGGCGCAGCGCTGCGCCGGGACGATTTCCGTCCGTCAACGACGGCAGGTGATCTCCCCAAGGCCGCACCACGCGCCACAACAGAATCCACTCTCCACACACGGGAGAACCTGATGCAGCTATCAAGTACTTGGTCCCGGCGGTACCCAGGCCGGCCTTCGGCTCAAATCAAGAAAGTACTTGGTTCCGGAAAACGCCTGTTCACCCGGCGTCGGTCCACTGCCCACCAGCGCAGGCGGCGTGCGGCCATCACCGGTATGATCCTGGCGGCGCTCATGCTGGTCGGCAATATCCCCGCAACCGCTGCCGCCACGGTGACCTCCGCGATACCGGTCGGGTCAAGCCCAAGGAATGTTGCGTTGAGCCCGGACGGGTCGAAAGCCTACGTCACTAACTTCGATTCGAACACGGTGACGGTCATCAATGTAGCCTCGGGCACGGCGACGTCCACGATCCCGGTCGGGCCGTCTCCGCTCGGTGTGGCGTTCGCTCCGGACGGTTCGATTGCCTACGTCACCAGCGCCAGTTCCAACACTGTGACGGTCATCGATGTTGCTTTGGGCACGACAGTGACCCCCTCGATCCCGGTCGGTGCCACTCCCACTGCCGTTGCGTTCGCCCCGGACGGATCGACGGCCTACGTCACCAGCGCCAGTTCCGACGCCGTGTCGGTCATCGATGTGGCCTCCCGCACGATGACATCCTCGATCCCGGTCGGGCCGCTTCCGAACGCCGTTGCGTTCGCTCCGGACGGGCGGACGGCGTATGTCACTAACGGGCAGGACTCCAACCAGGTTTCGGTCATCAATGTCGCCAAGGGCACGATGACTTCCGCGATCCCGGTCGGGTCGTCTCCGACAGGCGTTGCGTTCACCCCGGACGGGTCCACAGCCTACGTCACCAACAACGAGGGCGACTCAGTGTCGGTCCTCAATGTCGCCAAGGGCAAGGTGACCTCCACCATCCAGGTCGGGTGGGCCCCGGACAGTGTTGCGGTCGCCCCGGACGGGTCGAGAGCCTACGTCACTAACTCCGGAGCCGACACAGTGTCGGTCATCGATGTGGCGTTGGGGCAGGTGACCTACACCATCTCCGTCGGGACGCCTCCGACCGGTGTTGCGGTGGCCCCGGACCGCTCGAAGATCTACGTTGTTAACACCTCTTCCAAGACGGTGTCGGTCATCGCCGTGGACGCACCGCCGGTGTTCACCGCGGCCGCACCGCCCACAAAGGCGAACACAGCTGCCGCCTACAGCTACATGTTCGCCGCCACGGGTGCCCCGGCCCCGACCTTCCGTGTTTCCTCCGGCGCACTGCCCGAAGGCCTAAGCCTGGACGCCACCACGGGAGTCCTGTCCGGAACCCCAACCAAGGCCGGCAAGTTCACGTTCAGGGTGACCGCAAGCAACGGAGTCAGCCCCGACGCGGTTACGGACCGCATCGCGATCACCGTGACCAAGGCGAAGGCCGGCTGAGCGAACAGGCTACGATGCCTACGATGCCGACGAAAAGACCCTCAAGGTTCGCAAGATATGTTCAGCGGCTGTGGGCGCGGTTCTTCGGGCATGGCGGAATACCCCTCTTTGGTGCCCACAATTGACCATCAGCATGCTTACTATTACCTTGGTGGGAGACGAGTGGCTCCGCGTTAGGCCGCTCGGTGGCTAAACCATCCAAGATGAACGGCAATCAGCTCCATGGCTGCTCGTGGACACCAAGTACGCGGCGGAAAATGCAAACCAAGAACGCGCCATATGGGAGCTCGCATGACGAAAGTACAGCAGTGCCGGTAACCGGCCAGCTTCTAGGCCAGCGGTACCGGCTTCAGGAGTTGGTGGGACGCGGCGCGGCGGCAGGGGTCTACCGTGCGCTCGATGAGGCGCTGGGCCGCACAGTCGCCATCAAACTCTTCTCCAAAGAAGGCGGCGAGCCGGAACTCCTGGCCCGCCAGGAAGCCGAAATCCGCATCCTTGCTTCCCTTATCCATCCTTCACTGGTGGCCTTGTTCGACGCCGGCATCGACCCGGACATGGAGCGCAGCTTTGTGGTGATGGAGTACGTGCCTGGCCCGGACCTCCGCCGCCACCTGCGGGACGGCCCCATGGAACCGACCAGCATCGCGAGAATGGGTTCTAATCTGGCCTCTGCCTTGGACTACGTCCACAGCCGCGGGGTGATTCACAGGGACATCAAACCCGGCAACGTGCTGCTCTACAACCCCCGGGCGGACCAACTGTCTAATTGGCGCGCCAAGCTCGCCGATTTCGGCATCGCTCGGGTGATGGAAGAAGAGCATCTGACCGGAACCGGCCACACCGTGGGTACCGCCGCCTACCTCAGTCCCGAGCAGGCACTGGGTGGGAACCTGAACGGGGCGAGCGACGTCTACTCCTTGGGCCTGGTGCTCCTGGAGTGCTTCACCCGGCAGGTTGAGTTCCCGGGAAACCAGATCGAATCAGGCGTGGCGCGTCTCAACCGGGATCCGGTCCTCCCCGACAGCATCGGCGCAGAATGGAAGATCCTGCTGGCGGCGATGACCGCCAGGCAGCCAACCGACCGGCCCACCGCTGCAGAGTCGGCAACGGCTCTGCAGCAGCTGACCCTGCGGCCCACCGCGACATGGGCGGCCACGACCATTCCGCTTTCGCTGCCTCAGGCAGGTCCGCCGCCGGCACCGTCGCGCCCGCCAGGGTTTACTCCCGGGCCGCGCCGGAAATCCAAGCGTGTCCGGGCCGCCATTGGGGCATCCATTGCAGCCGTGGTTCTCACCGGGGTCAGCACCACCACGCTGGCCGGCGGCGGCCCAGAGCAGCCTGCTTCACTCGCCAGGCCCGCGGTACAGCTGCAAAACAACCCGGTGGACTTCCACTTGGATCAGCTCGAATCGGCCCTCAGGCCCTCCGCCGCGTTCGAATTCACCCTCACCCAAGTACGCCAGGCGGTATTGGCCGACGACCTCCAAACCGCACTGACGCGACTGGACCAGCTGGAAAATGACGTCTCTGAGGAACCAGCCAAGAACGGCCTGACGTACGAAAAGTACCGCAGCATCATGACGGCCATCCAGTTGGTCCGCAATGACCTGCAAACACTTATTAGTGCTTCCGCAGGATCAACAGCTGAAGCTATCCCTGCAGCCCCCGACCCCTCACTTGTGGTTGAGGAGGAGTCCACTGCAGTCACCGACTCCGGACCCTTGCCTGTCACCGCCGTCGAACAAGCACCCGCCCCTGATACGGCCAGTGGCAGCTCTCCGCAGCAACAGCAGGACCAGTCCGCAAAAACCGAATTGGCACAGACCGGCCCCGGCCGCGAAGGTAATGACAAGCCCAAGCCCGGCAAGCCCAACACCAGCGGCAACGGAAAAAACAGCAACTAGATGCTCGGCGAGGCCGGCCTCAGGTCATCGACGGGCTTACTTGGCCCGCGTAATGCCGGCTCCGGCCACCGGCGAACGGGATAGTGCGAGTGCCCATCCGCCGGCCACTCCGATGGCAAGCAGAACGGTGACGAAGCCGACCGCCGGTGCGCTCGGCCATGTCAGGGCGTTGCCATAACGCAACAGGGCCAGTGCCTGCAGAATGACGAAGGCAACGGAAGTCAGGGCCACGGGGCGGACGGTGCGAAGGTCGCCGGTCCCCTGGCCCTGCCCGGCGGCCCACCCGAGACCAACCAGCCACGCTCCGATCGCCCTCGCTGTCAGCTCTGACAGTGGCCACGGCCACCACGTCGCGGCATAAATCGGTACTGTGAGGAGCGCCACGCCATACAACAGCAGCACCGCAGCGATTCCTACCAGGAGCAGCCGGAGCGCTGTGGGCAGCACTCGCCGTCCCGTCGTTACGGATTTTGAGGCAGGAGGCTGGGACCGGATCTGCATCCAGCTGAGCACGAGCATCGCCACAGGCACGGTGGCGTAGATTGCCAGCCAGGCCCAGGTGGCTACTTGAGCCAAGGCGCCGGCATCTGACTGCAGGTGGAAGCGATCGATATGAAGCAGGGTAACCCCAAGGGTCAATGTGGTGAAGACGAACACGGGCCAGACTGCGAGCCTCGCTAAACCCCAACTTGATGAACGGGCGCCCGTCACTTCCAGACCGGCACTCGACCAGTATGCCGCCCCGAGGAAGACCGCGGTCATGGGCGGATTAACTGTCCACGCAAACCATTCCGCAGTCCGGAGCGGAAACACGAACAGCACCAGCCCGGCAAGAAACACGAGGAAGGCAGCGATGTAGAGCAACCGCCGCATCGGCGGAATCAACGGTGTGACTTCAACTGGAGCGGACATCACCGGGCAGTTCCTCGGATGCGCCTGCCTCACCCGGGACAGGGGGCGGGACAGGCAGGGGGTTCTCGGCAAGGTAGGTGTGGAGCATCGATACCACCGTGGCGCCATCCCCCACTGCGGTAGCCACCCTTTTGATTGAACCCGCCCGCACGTCGCCGATCGCGAAAATGCCGGGCATGCTGGTTTCAAGCGCCAACGGCGGCCTGTCCAGCCCGATGCGCCCGGAGTCATTGACGTTCCGGCCGGCGCCCGTTCGCAGGAATCCGGCCTGGTCACGCTCGACGGCGTCGGGCAACCAGGAAGTCCGAGGCACTGAGCCGATCAGTACGAACAAGCCGCCCGCCTCGATCTCGTCGTTCAGCTTTGCGTCGGCGGTTTCGGATGTGACGACCTTGACCGCGGCAAGGAATCCGTCCCGGTCGCGCGCCCCCACAATCGCGGTGCTAAAGCGGATGGCAACGTTCCGGGTGGCCTCAAGTTGGGAGATGAGGTAGTCCGACATACTGGCCGACAAGGTGGGTCCACGCACCAGCAGCGTCACCTTCTTTGCGTACTTCGCCAGGTGCAGAACAGCTTGACCGGCCGAGTTGCCGCCGCCCACGACGCAGACGTGCTTGCCGGCCATTGACGGGGCCTCGGAGACTGTGGCCCCGTAGAAGACGCCTCTGCCGACCAGGTCCTCCAACTGAGGTATGCCGAGGCGGCGGTAGTCCACGCCGGTGGCCACCACCACCGTGCGGCTTCGCACCACACTGCCATCAGAAATCGACACAGCGTACAGTGGCCCCTCTTCGCCGAGCCCCTCCACCTTCCGCAGGAACAGGAAGTCCGTGCCCAAAGTCCAGGCCTGGTGAAATGAGCGGTAGGCCAGGTGGGCGCCGCTCACACCTCGGGAGAAGCCAGGGTAGTTACGGATCAACGAACTGGTGCCGGCCTGGCCTCCCACGGCTTCTCCCTCCACCACCATGGTGGAGAGGCCTTCCGAGGCAGCATAAACGGCGGTTGCGAGACCGGAGGGACCGGCTCCGACCACCACCACATCGAAGATCTTGTCCGCCGGCGGCGGTCGCGTCACCCCCATCGCTTCGGCGATCTCCAAGTCGCTGGGGTTCTCGAGGACGATTGGTGGAGCGGTGAACTCCAGCACCATGACCGGCAACGCGGGGTCGCGCAGGTCGAGGCTCTCCAGCGTACGTTTCGCGGTCTCGGATGTGACAGGGTGGAAGACCGCGGGTATGTGGTTTCGACTCAAGGAGTCGCGCAACATATGAGTCCTTTCGTCGCCTACCTGCCCAATCAACCGGACCGCCTCGAAGCCGACCCCTTGGGCCAGGTGCCAGTCATCGAGGGCGTCGGTGATCGCCCCGTGGAATTCTTCGTCGCGTGGCCGTTCGGGGCGGATGATCACCAATTCTGCGTACCCCTGCGCGATCGCCCGGAATACAGTGGGGGCGCTGGCAAAGTCTCCCCAGGTCACTACAACAGCACGCTTGGCGGCCGGGTGAAAGCCGTAAGCACGCCGCAGGAAATCGAGTCCACCGCGGTCCACCGGTCCATAGCACCCGAGTATCAGGGCGACCTGGCGATTCCAGCGGCGGAGACCCTCCAGCACGGCCCGACCGTGGGCGTGGTCGGCACAGGCCAGCACTTCGTAGTCGGCACCGTAACGCCGGCGTATTTCATCTCCAAGTACGCGCCGAGTGGTCGGGTCTGTGGTGGCAATCAGCAGGATCGGAACCGAGTCATCCATGGCCGCCGTCTTTCCGGTTCAATGGTTCGGTGGCGCTCACGATACTCGCGCTGGGACGTCAGGGACAAGGGGTGCACGTTGCCTCCGGGACAGGCCATTCGCGCTGTGGCCGGAGCGGAATTGGGCCCTGGTGAGCGTCCCGATTCTGTCATTTCAAGGGCGGGGAGATTCTGCCAGAATAGCTCTCGAGGGTGGGCAAGCGGGATGACCTAAGCGGAACCGGAACCGGCAAATGGAGGACCCCATGGAGGATCGCCCTATCCCGGGAATCAGCCTGGCGGCCACACCCAGTGGCACCGGATGCCTGGAGTGCCTCCGAGGTGACGGACCAGGATGGTGGCTGCATCTTCGGCGCTGTGCAGAATGCGGCCACATTGGATGCTGCGATTCATCGCCCTCACAGCATGCCAGTGCCCACGCGCGCAGCGCAGGTCACAGCGTCATGCGGTCCTTTGAACCTGGGGAGGACTGGTTCTACGAGCACACCACGAAAAAGTTCTTCCGTGGCCCGCGGCTTCCCGATCCCCAATCCAGGCCACCGGAGCAGCCGGCACCTGGGCCAGCTGACAAGGTACCTGCCGACTGGCAAGAGCGCATGCACCGGTAACCGCGGAGCCGGAATCGCCCACGCCGGCAAATTCCGCGAAGGATGCTGGTTAGGCTGGGTGGATGGCTACAGTTATCCTCGTGCGGCACGGCCGCACCACAGCCAATGCCGCTGGGCTGCTGGCGGGCCGGGCGGCCGGCGTCAGTTTGGACCAGATCGGGCGCGAGCAGGCAGCTTTGACCGGAGACCGACTCGCCGTCGTGCCCTTGGCAGGGGTTGTTTCGAGTCCCCTCGAGCGGTGTCAGCAGACCGCCAAGCTCATCCTGGATCGACAGGCTGGTAATCCTCATGCGCCGACCGATCCTGATCTTACCGAGTGCGATTACGGCCAGTGGCAGGGCCGCCTGCTCAGTGATCTCGCGACCGAAGACCTGTGGGCAGCTGTGCAGTCGCAGCCGTCCGCCGTCGTTTTCCCCGGCGGTGAATCCATGGCGGCGATGCAGGCCCGGTCGGTAGCAGCAATCCGACGCCATGATGCAGCCTTCGAAGCCGAGTATGGGCCAGGAGCCGTGTGGGTGGCAGTGAGTCACGGGGACATCATCAAGTCAGTCCTCGCCGACGCGCTGGGTATGCACCTCGATCTTTTCCAGCGTATTAGTGTCGGCCCCGCCTCCGTATCGATTGTCCACTATGGTGCAGTTCGGCCCAGCGTCTATGCGACGAACACGGACGCGGGGGATCTGTCATGGCTGGCGAAAGGCATCAACTCCGGCGATGCACCTGTGGGCGGCGGCGCCGGGCAGACGGCCAAGTAAACCCCATGTGCCTAAAATACTCACATGCCCACACGTGTTCACGAGTTTGCCTGGCCTGACAGGGTCGTCATCGGCACCGTCGGCGTTCCAGGGGAGCGCACGTTCTACCTGCAGGTACGCACAGGACAGCAAATAGTAAGCATCGCCCTGGAGAAGCAGCAGTCGGCCCAGCTCGCCGAGAAGATTGACGAAATCCTCGATCAGCTCATCACGCTCGAGGGAAACCCCTTCAGCGTTCCCAAGGGTACTCCCGTCGAGCTCGTCGACAATGACCAACTGGAGCCGGTCGAGGAGCAGTTTCGAACCGGCGCCATGACCTTGGGTTGGGACCCGACGGTGGCGCAGGTGGTAATAGAGGCATACCCGATCACCGAGGTCGATGGTGATGAGAGCGACGAATCGCTTGATGAGAACGGTACTGAAGTAGCCGAAATGCTGCTGGTGCGCATGCCGGTGGGCACCGCCCGAGCATTCGCCAAGCGGACCCGGGAAGTGGTGGGTGCCGGGCGCCCTGTGTGCCCCCTCTGCGGCTATCCCGTGGACGCCGACGGGCACGTCTGCACCCTGCCCGAGGTCTGATGCCGGCACCCGACCTGCTGACTGCCGAACTGACGCTCACCGGCCGCATCACGACGGCATCCAACGCCACCTTTCTGGGCACCATCGGCGACACCACGGTGGTTTATAAGCCGATAGCCGGGGAGAAACCGCTGTGGGATTTTCCCGACGGCTATCTTGCCCACCGGGAGGTCGCCGCCTACCTGGTTTCTGAGGTCCTCGGCTGGAACGTGGTGCCACGTACCTGGCTCCGCGATGGTCCTTTAGGCGAAGGAATGGTGCAGCTGTGGCAGGAGACCGACCCCGACCAGAACGCGGTGGATCTTGTTGTGGCGGGCGACGTGCCGGAGAACGGGTGGAAACACGTCCTCGAGGGTCAGGATGATCAGGGGCGGATAGTCGTCCTCATACATGAGGACACGCCGGAGCTCAGACGCATGGCGGTGTTCGACGTCGTCGTCAATAACGCGGACCGCAAGGGCGACCACGTCCTCGCCATGTCAGACGGACACCGGCACGGCGTGGACCATGGCCTCACCTTTCACCATGAACACAAGCTGCGCACGGTGCTGTGGGGGTGGCTGGGAGACACTCTGACCGAGCAGGAATGCGACGGCGTCGATCGCGTCATCGAAGGACTGCACGGTGAGCTGGGCCGAAGCCTGGCGAGCCTGCTCAGCGCCGAAGAAATTGCCGCACTCGCCGCGCGCTGCGCCCGGTTGCGGTTGGCAGGGCGGTTTCCTGCTCCGAGCGGCGACATGCCCGCCGTGCCGTGGCCCCTGTTCTGAGGACACCAGGGCTACGGGCTTCGGAACCACTTGTTGTCTCTGTCTTGGATTCCAAACCTGCCCCTGACCCGGAGTCCGTGAGACGGTCAGGGCCTTTCGGCCGAGGTCTCAGTCGGGTCAAAAAGCGCTTGCCTGGAGCATACTTAGACATGGCTGACTCCAATGACTTTCTGGCCTGGGTGCAGTCCACCCTTTATGAGGCAGAACTGGCTATCCATAACGGTGACGCGGGCCCGCGCCGGGCCATCTGGTCCCGCAATGAACCGGTGAGTGTTCTGGGCGCGTGGCGCAACGCTTTCGGCCAGCAAGAGCTCGCTGACCTGTTCGCTGGCCTGGCAAGGCAGTTCTCCAACTGCACGTCCTACCGTTTCGAGCTGCTGTCGTACGACGTCGTGGGTGACATGGCCTATACAGCGGGCCTGGAACACACCTCTGCCTCTGTGGACGGAGAGCCTCGAAGCTATACCCTGCGGGCCACGCAAACCTACCGACGCGAAGACGGCGAGTGGAAGGTAGCCCACCGACACGGCGACACCGTGACATCTTGACCCGAAAACAAGACCGGTCCTGCGCTATCCAGGACAAACACTCCGAAGAGCGACCTCGTCCTCCGCTGTACGGGCGTGCACCGTTTGCGAATCCTGCCCACCGGGATGAAGCGAGACTTGCGCACCAGAACCTAAGCATGCTTAGTATGGGTGTAGCCGCATACCAACGGCTGCCAACCAGAGGAGGAAACACTATGGGACTGGGCGACAAGATTGAGAACGCTGCTGAGAAAGCCGGCGGTAAGGGCAAGGAAGCTGCCGGCAACGCCACGGGCGATGAGAGCCTGCGGACCGAAGGCCAGGCCGACCAGGCAAAGGGCGATCTGAAGCAGGCCGGCGAAAAGGTCAAGGACGCCTTCAAGAAGGACTGACTGGCAGTAGGGGAAGGGCGCGCCCAGCGAAACGGGCGCGCCTTTTTCGTGCGGTCGTCCTGCGCCCAGGCCTCAGGTAATGGCCTTGCTTCGCCGCCCTGGGGAGCGGAAACTTGACTCATCGGGTTATGCAGTCAGCCGAGCATATAGCCGCGGAAAGCCGGGACATCATGTCCACTCTTGCTGACTCTCCCCCAGCCCTTGACCTTCAGCTGGCGGGCACCCTGCCGTGCCTTTCCAAGTCTCCACAGGCGTACCCGTTATGAGCACAATTCAGGCGGTGGCCCTGATATTCGTTGCCGCCTTCGCATGGATCGGTTTGACCCTGCTCGTTCTCCTGGAGATGCGGCGCCGCAGGAGCGGGTCCTCAAGGGTCGCCGCGGCACCAACGCCTCCTGACCCCATCAGCTACCGCCCCCATAGGCCCTGGCACCACACGCGGCCCGTCACCAGCCAGACCCCTGCCCGGAGGCGGCACAGGTTGAGGCTTAGAAGAGTCCGCGGTTCCTGAGACCAACCTGTGGCACTGAGGCACCCCGGCCCAGGAAGCCGCGCGCAGTCGTGACCGAGGATGTGGACCGGCCGCCACTATCCGCGATTGTGCGAATTCCGGCTCTGAAAACGACGCGAGTTGTTCCCGGATGTATCCGCCCGGCGGTCCTAGACTTTCGCCATGCATCCCTTGGTGGCAATCTGCCTGGTGTTCCTCACCGGGCTGGCCTGGACCGGCACCATACTGACCTTGCTGGTGACTCTTGCGAAAGGCCGGAGGGCGCCGACGGACGTCGAACGGACGGCCCAAAGTGCAGGGGCGGACAGCTCCCGTGTGAAGGTATCGAACCTCTAGCCGCCTGCGGTTTCTATGGATGAGGCCTGGCACGCTGGGAGGGATACAGTAGCTCCGTCGTCTACAGGATCTTGGCCAGCTGGGCAACGCGGGCGAAAATACTCTGCTTCACAGGGGTCCTTCTATCGGGAATGGGATTCGGATTCTCTGTGTACGGCACCGCTGCGGCCAGTATCGGGCAGACCCCGGCGTGGCCCTAATAGGCCTCTGCCACGGCGGTCAGAGAATGCTCGCCGTGATGCGAACGGCTCCAAACGCTCCCGTTCCCCAGTAGCTCTCGTCCGGGGTGGAGTTCATAACGTCAACGGTCAGCGCGCCGGCCCGCAGATGAACAGTTCGGGTAGCGGGCGCGCCGCAGTCGAAGGCGAAGGTATAGCTCAGCAAGTTGTCGGTGAGGCCGCCCTGGTTCAGGACCAGCTTGGCATCCGGCGTTCCAATGCAGGCCATGGTGATGTCGTAGTTGCCGTCAGCCGGCACTTGGCCATTCACGACGAAGGAATTCATTCTTCCGCTGATCATCTCCGTGACGGCCAGGTAGGTATCGGACGGTGGGACGCCCAGCACCTCGTCCAGCTTCGCCCTGTTGCGCTGCTCAAGTTTCAGCAGGGCAGCAGGCTTCGATGCCGGCAGCTGAAGTGGCTGTGAGCTGGCCGCAGAGGGCGTGCCCCTTACGGTCTCATCGAGCCCATCCTGGTACTCACAACCGGCCAGGCCGAGACCAACTATGGCAACAGCCGCCCAAACGGGGCGCTGATACAGCCGTTGCCCTGCTCCTCCGACACGTGCCATGCCTTCGAGCCTATGCCCACACCGGCCACGCCCGAAGTCCCTGTAGGCTCATCGGGCAACAAGCCTGAGGGGGCAGAGCTCATGAAGCACCACCACATCCTTGCCGTCATTCTCGGGGCGGCACTCCTGCTGGCCGGCTGCATGTCACCGCCGAAAATCAGCGCCTTGGAATCCCTGCCAAAGCAGAGGACGGTCTTCCGGCCGGCATCACCATCTGGCCGGAGGAAGAAATTCCGGCCAGCAGCGTGCGGTTCCTCGTCGAGCACAATGAGATCAGGTACTTCGGAGCCAAAAGTGCCGATGACCGGCGGGCCTGCCGCGCTTCCCAAGGACAGCCAGGCGCGCTGGGTCGCCGGTTGCTCGGACCTGCGGGATGACCGGGAAATTGTTCACGTGAGCGGCACGGGAGTCACTGAAACCGTACTGGTGTCTGACAGCTTTGACGTCGACAAGCTCATCGGCGAAGGGTGGGAACCCATCCACAAGAACATCGTGATCAGCACGCCCTGAGCCCTTCCGGACGGGTCTGTAGGAGCGCGCCTATCCCCGCTGACGGTGCCCGTGCACCTGGATGACCTGGGCAACCGCGGTGAGGGCCAGCGGGAACGACACGACGGCGGCCAGGTGGCGTTTCAGGTCGTAAGGGTCATTCAGCGTCGCCCAGCCCACGAGGAGCCCTGGCAGCCCGACACAGATGGTCACCCCAGCCGGCGCGCACGATCCCATAGCCGATCAGGCCCAGCGACGCGAGGACGAGCAGGATCCAGACGATGGTCGCTGTCCATCGGCGAGTTGTGGCAGTCACAGGCTTCCCCTTCTACGACCGCGGGTCCTGTGCTCGAAGTGCTCAGCCGGAAAGGGTGGACAACCCGTCCCAGGTTGGACACCCTCTACTGTCGCTGCGATGCAGCTGCACGGTTGATGCGAAAGTCACCAATTTCCTTTCCTATGCTGTACCCGATGGCGCAGACCGGGATCCACAGGAGAGCCAGTCCCTGCCATGGGCCAGATACCAGGAGCAGCGCAGCAACCCCAGCAAAAATCATTGCGTAAATCACCCAGTGCGGTCCCTTGGACCCCGTCATCACGCCCACTGCTCCACCCGCCAGGAGCCCGGCTGCTGTGATCAGGATGGCCGGTAGCAGAGCGACAGCCGGCACGTTCAGGACGAGCAAGATCAGAAGCACCGCCAACAGGACGGACGGGATGAGCATGTGCAGCCAAAACCGGCGCGGCTCGGCCTGGCGTTCTGCCGCTCTGAGATTGCGGGAGCCCATCACTTGGCGGCCAGTTCTTTGCGGCGGAAGGTCCCGGCAACGGAGAGTTTCTTGCCGTATTCGATGGATCCGTACCGGAAGAGGTGGACGGCGAGGCGGAGGATGAGGGCGCCAACGATGAACAGTCCGGCGATGACGGTGCCGGCCTCGGCCGGGCTGAGGGTGCCGAAGCTGTTACGGAGCAGCGCGGTGACCGGGGCGGTCAGCGGGAAGTACGTGAAGACATGCACGATGAGCGCCTCCGGGTTGGAGATGACCAGGCTGAATACTCATACCTAGCGTTTCCGACTTCTTCATGACAGGGCCGAGACCACCTACTCGGCCAACTGGATAAAACAGTTCGCCAAGTACCGCGAAACATAAACATCTAACGCGGAAAATGGCCAAGTTCCGTGGAACCTCACAAAAACCTCGTGCATTAGCGCGGAAGTAGTAGGACCTAGAAGTCCCAGTCCTCGTCTTCGGTGTTGACGGCCTTGCCGATCACGTACGAGGAACCCGAACCCGAGAAGAAGTCGTGGTTCTCGTCCGCGTTCGGGGACAGCGCGGAGAGGATCGCCGGGTTCACATCGGTGACGGACGCCGGGAACATGGCTTCGTAGCCCAGGTTCATCAGCGCCTTGTTGGCGTTGTAGTGGAGGAACTTCTTGACGTCCTCGGCCAGGCCCACGCCGTCGTAAAGATCGTGCGTGTACTGGACCTCGTTTTCATACAGCTCGAAGAGCAGTTCGAACGTGTAGTCCTTGATCTCCTGCTTGCGCTCCTCGGACAGGCCCTCGAGGCCCTTCTGGAACTTGTAGCCGATGTAGTACCCGTGCACGGCTTCGTCACGGATGATCAGGCGGATCAGGTCAGCGGTGTTCGTGAGCTTAGCCCGTGAAGACCAGTACATGGGCAGGTAAAAGCCCGAGTAGAACAGGAAGCTCTCCAGCAGCGTGGAGGCCACCTTCCGCTTCAGGGGGTCATCGCCCTGGTAGTAGTCCATGACGATCTGGGCCTTCTTCTGAAGGTTCTCATTCTCGGTGGACCAGCGGAACGCCTCGTCAATCTCCTTGGTGGAGGCCAGCGTGGAAAAAATGGAGGAGTAGCTCTTGGCGTGCACTGACTCCATAAACGCGATGTTCGTGTAAACGGCTTCCTCGTGCGGGGTCAGCGCGTCCGGAATCAGGGAGACAGCCCCGACGGTGCCCTGGATGGTGTCCAGCAGGGTGAGGCCGGTAAACACACGCATGGTGAGCTGCTGCTCGGCGGGCGTCAGCGTGTTCCACGACTGAACGTCGTTGGACAGCGGCACCTTCTCCGGCAGCCAGAAGTTGTTGACCAGTCGGTTCCAGACGTCCACGTCCTTGTCGTCCTGGATGCGGTTCCAGTTGATGGCCTCGACGTGGCTGAGCAGCTTGACCTTTTCGGTCATGTCATCCCCTAAAAAGTTGGGTTGTTCCTGAAGTTAAGCGTACGACGGCGGGCGGGCACCCGCCGTCGTACATCTACAATTTAGTTGAAGATTAAAGCATGCAGCTGACGCAGCCCTCGACCTCCGTCCCTTCCAGCGCGAGCTGGCGGAGACGGATGTAGTAGATGGTCTTGATGCCCTTCTTCCAGGCATAAATCTGGGCCTTGTTGATGTCGCGCGTGGTGGCGGTGTCCTTGAAGAACAGCGTCAGGGACAGGCCCTGGTCCACGTGCTGGGTGGCAGCGGCGTAGGTATCGATGACCTTTTCGTAGCCGATCTCGTACGCGTCCTGGTAGTACTCCAGGTTGTCGTTGGTCAGGTACGGCGCCGGGTAGTACACGCGGCCCAGCTTGCCTTCCTTGCGGATCTCGATCTTGGACGCCACCGGGTGGATCGAGGAGGTGGAGTTGTTGATGTAGGAGATCGAGCCGGTGGGCGGAACAGCCTGCAGGTTCTGGTTGTAGATGCCGTGCTCCATGACCGAAGCCTTCAGCGCCAGCCAGTCAGCCTGCGTGGGGATGTGCACGTTCTGGAAGAGCTCGCGGACCTTCTCGGTCTGCGGCACCCACTCCTGCTCCGTGTACTTGTCGAAGAACTCACCGGAAGCGTACTTGGACTTCTCGAAGCCGCCGAAGGTCTGGCCGGTCTCGATGGCCAGCAGGTTGGATGCGCGGACGGCGTGGTACACCACCGAGTAAAAGTAGATGTTGGTGAAGTCCAGGCCCTCTTCGGACCCGTAGTGGACCCGTTCACGGGCAAGGTAGCCGTGGAGGTTCATCTGCCCCAGGCCAATGGCGTGGCTCTGGTCGTTGCCCTTGGCGATCGACGGCACCGAGGTGATGTTGGACATGTCGGACACAGCCGAGAGGGACCGGATAGCGGTCTCGATGGTCAGGCCGAAGTCCGGGCTGTCCATGGTCTTGGCAATGTTCAGCGAACCCAGGTTGCAGGAGATGTCCTTGCCGGTGTCCGCGTAGGACAGGTCATCGTTGTACGTGGTGGGCCGGGAAACCTGGAGGATCTCCGAGCACAGGTTGGACATGATGATCTTGCCGTCGATCGGGTTGGCCCGGTTCACGGTGTCCTCGAACATGATGTACGGGTAGCCGGACTCGAACTGGATCTCGGCGAGGGTCTGGAAGAACTCGCGGGCCTTGATCTTGGTCTTCTTGATCCGGGAATCGTCCACCATCTCGTAGTACTTCTCGGTGACCGAGACGTCGGAGAACGGCATGCCGTAGACGCGTTCGACGTCGTACGGCGAGAACAGGTACATGTCCTCGTCCTTCTTGGCCAGCTCGAACGTGATGTCCGGGATGACGACGCCCAGCGAGAGGGTCTTGATGCGGATCTTCTCGTCCGCGTTCTCGCGCTTGGTGTCCAGGAAGCGGTAGATGTCCGGGTGGTGCGCGTGCAGGTATACGGCACCGGCACCCTGGCGGGCACCGAGCTGGTTGGCGTAGGAGAAGCTGTCTTCGAGGAGCTTCATCACGGGGATGACGCCGGAGGACTGGTTTTCGATCTGCTTAATCGGGGCACCAACCTCGCGGATGTTGGTCAGCGCGAACGCCACGCCGCCGCCGCGCTTGGACAGCTGCAGTGCGGAGTTGATGGAGCGGCCGATGGACTCCATGTTGTCTTCGATGCGCAGCAGGAAGCAGGAGACCAGCTCGCCGCGCTGCTTCTTGCCGGCATTCAGGAACGTGGGGGTGGCCGGCTGGAAGCGACCCTCGATGATCTCGTCCACCATCTGCAGCGCGAGCTGTTCGTTGCCGCGGGCCAGGTGCAGGGCCACCATGCAGACACGGTCCTCGTAGCGCTCCAGGAAACGCTTGCCGTCGAACGTCTTCAGTGTGTAGGACGTGTAGAACTTGAACGCGCCCAGGAAGGTCTCGAAGCGGAACTTCTTCTTGTAGGCCCGGTTGAACAGATCACGGATGAAGTTCATCGTGTACTGGTCCAGGGTCTCGCGCTCGTAGTAGTCGTTCTTGACCAGGTATTCGAGCTTCTCTTCCAGGTCATGGAAGAACACGGTGTTGTTGTTCACGTGCTGCAGGAAGTACTGGTGGGCGGCCTCGCGGTCCGCCTCGAACTGGATTTCGCCGCTGGGCCCATACAGGTTCAGCATCGCGTTCAGCTCGTGATACCCAAGGCCCTTGTAGGCGGCCGGCATCTCGGGCTTCTGGGCCCTGGTTACTTCTGTGTCTGCGACAGTCGTGTCCAAAACGTGTCCAATCCATTGTTTACACGGGCCACGTCTTCTGGCGTGCCCATTAATTCGAAGCGGTAGAGGTGCGGAACTCCGCACTTGGCGGCGATGATGTCCCCCGCCATGCAGTAGTTGTCCCCGAAGTTAGTGTTGCCGGCCCCGATCACACCGCGGAGCAGTTGCCTGTTCTCCGGGTTGTTCAGGAACCGGATGACCTGCTTCGGAACGGACCCCTCTCCCCCGGTGCCGCCATAGGTAGGCACCACCAGCACAAACGGCCGGGTGGCAAGGAGGGGTGCATCCTTGGGGAGCAGCGGAATCCGGGCCACCTCACGGCCAAGCTTCGAGACGAAGCGGCTGGTGTTCTCGGAGGCCGAGGAAAAGTAGATGAGCTGGCTGCCGGTGATAACCGCTGGAACCGTCTCCGCATCCTCCACGCGCTGAGCCGCGTGGATTTGCTGCGCTTTGTACGATTGTTCTGCTGCTGGTGCTGCCATGGGAGTCACCTCAGCTGGTTGACGGTTGCCGGCAGGAAAGTGTGACCCCTTAGGCCACGGAGGAAACAGCGGAGAGTGCCAGTTCCTCGATCTTGTCCGGACGGAAGCCTGACCAGTGATCCTGGTCCGTGACCACAACGGGAGCCTGCAGGTAACCCAGTGCCTTCAGGCGCTCGAGGGCTTCGGCGTCCTGGGAGATGTCAACGCTCTGGTAGGCGATGCCCTTTTTGTCGAGCGCCCGGTAGGTGGCGTTGCACTGAACACAAGCAGGCTTCGTGTAAACCGTTACGGTCATGGTTCCTGTCCCCTTTTCTGGAAAACTTGCTCGTCCGGTGTTCCCGCCCAAGCTGTATCTAGATACTACATCTAGTGCAGACGCCTCTTTGGAACCCCAAGATGATGTATTACAAGTATGTCATTTAATGCACCTTTAATCCACAGGGAGGGGCACTCAAAATGTCCGGGATCCCGCTGATTTTGTGGACTGAATCCACATCCTGTGGAGTACTTAGCCACAATTAAGCCCCAGCGTGTCGTGGAAAAGACGGCGTGTCGAACCTGGTGTGCGAAGTACGGACGGCACCAAAAAGGGGCTCCGAAGTGACCTTCGAAACCCCTTCGGGTGACCAAACGCACGACGCCGGCAGCCGGCAGGTGCCGGACCCCGCCGCTGGCTGCGGCTGCTAGAGCTGGGCCTCCCGGCGGTCCAGCACAATCTGCTGGACGTCCAGGTAGCCCGACTGGAACCCGGCCCGTGAGTAGCAAAGGTAGAACAGCCACATCCGCTGGAACACTGCGTCAAATCCCAGCTCCGCCACCTCGGCGGAACGTTCCAGGAAGCGTTCCTCCCACAGCCGCAGGGTGGCCGCGTAGTGGTCCCCCATGCCCATCCGCTCGCGCACGCGCAACGTGGTGAGCTGCTGGGTGACGCCCTCGATCGCCCGGACGGACGGCAGGAACCCGCCGGGAAAGATGTACTTGTGGACCCAGGTGTAGGCGTTGCGGGTGGCGAGCATCCGGCCGTGCGGCATGGTGATTGCCTGGATGGCAACCTTCCCGCCCGGTGCCAGCACCCGGTCGATGGTCTGGAAATAGATGGGCCAGTATTCGTACCCCACCGCCTCGATCATTTCCACTGACACCACTGCGTCGTACTCACCTTCCACGGCGCGGTAGTCCTGGAGCGCCACGGTGACCCGGTCCGCATATCCTGCCGCCGCGATCCGCTCCTGCGCAAGTTCCTGCTGCTCGCTGGAGAGGGTGACGCTGTAAACGGTGGCGCCGCGCGCGGCCGCCCTGAGTGCCAGCTCGCCCCAGCCGGTGCCGACTTCCAGCAGGCGGGTACCCGCCCCCACACCGGCTTTGTCCAGCAGCCTGTCGATCTTGGCCTGCTGCGCTTCCGCCAGGGCACCCCACCCCACAGAAGCCAGGGGTCCGGCTTCAGCCGGAAAGAGTGCCGAGGAGTAGCTCATGGTGGCGTCAAGGAAATTCGAGAACAGGCCGTTGGAGAGGTCGTAGTGCCGGGAGATGTTGCTGCGGGTGTTCTGCTCGGCGTTGCGCTCCTGCCGGGGCGTGCGCGGCAGGTACAGGCTCCGGAGCTTCTGCAGCGGCGCAGGAATCAGCGTATCCACCGAGGCCGCAAAGACCTCCAGCACGCCGGCCAGATCATTGGCCTGCCAGTCCCCCGCCATAAAGGATTCGCCCAGCCCGATCAGCCCGTTGTCGCCGATCCGGGTTGCGAACGCCTCCGGCCGGACCATCACCATCACTGGCGCGTCCGGCCCACCCGTCCCCAGGACAGTGCCGTCCGGGTATTCCACCCGCAGGGGCAGCCGCTTCACGGCCCCTTTGAAGAGGAGCCCGGCAGCCTTCCCCGCAACAGCGGCCCTGGCTCCCGACGGCGGTTGGGCCACCCCGGGCCACAGGTCCGGATCGATGATGGCGGGCGACGCCGGCACTCCCGTTGGGCTCCAGGCTGCGGCCGGGAGCGTGGCGCCTTGGCCCGGCGCCACGGTAGCGGCTTTGCCTTCGGCCGTATCCGTCATTTTCCCCCTGCGAGGAGTTGCAGTTGTCTCGTTGTGGTCCGTCATGGTCATTGAACTGCCTCCTGTGAGGTCTGATGTGGCCGGGCGACGACGGGCAGCCGCCGTGCCCAGAGTGTAAGGCCCTGTACGCGGATGAGGGCGGAAACCAACAGCGGCGCGGCCGGGACCGCGAGCGCAGCGGCCAGGATGTTCCACGCGGTGGCGGGCCGGCGCTTGCCGTCCATGGTGGCCACGAACGTCCCGTGGCCCTCGCGTTCCAGCACAATGGACACCGCAAGCCGGTCCCCCGGTGCGGGCAGCTTCATTCGGTACTGCCCGTCAACATCGTTGAAGGGCGAGACGTAGAACGCCTTGGGAACCGAAGCCCGGCCCCAGGAATCCGTCCGCAATAGATAGCAATGGCGTTCGCCGTAGGTGTTGTGAACTTCGGCGATCACGCACCCGGGCTCGCCGTCCGCGCGGTAGCACCAGAAGAGGGTCAGCGGGTTGAAGACGTAACCGAAAACCCGGGCACTGGTCAGCATGTGGATGGGCCCGCCGTCGGGCTCTATCCCCTGGGTGCACAGGTACTGTTCCACGTTGCTGCGGATGCTCGCGTCCGGGTCGCCCAGGTGGTCGGCGGAGCGGAACACGGCCAGCGGACGGAGCAGCACCGGCAGGCGCGGCATGTGGTCAACGTCCACGAACCAGCTGTAGCTCCGATACGTAAAGGCGTTCTTCAGCGGGGTGCGCCGCACATGGGAGATGGACGTGCGGTAGATCGCTGCACTCATACGGGTTCCGCTGCGGAAAGAAGCTCCCGCTCCCCGCCGTCCGGGGACTCCAACGGATCAGCAGCCATGGCCACCGGCCAGATGCGTCCCAACGATTCCGCAGCCCGCACGCCGGACACGGCGCCATCCTCATGGAAACCCCAGCCCAAGTACGCGCCGGCATAGGCAATACGGTTGTCGTTGAGAGCCGCGATGGCCTGCTGCGCCTGCACCGACTCCGGTGTGTACTGCGGGTGCTCGTAGACCATCCGCTCCAGCACGGCGTCATCGGCAATGAGTTCAGATTCTCCCAGGCTCACCAGGTACGGCCTGCCGTCCAGCGGCTCCAGCCGCTGGAGGCGCGTCAGGTCGTAGCTGACCAGTACCCTGTCCGGCCGGGCTTCACAGGACGGAAGCCGGTAGTTCCAGGACGCCTTGGCGTTGTCTGCCGACGGCAGCACTGCAGGGTCCCGGTGGAACACCGTGTGGTTCACCGAATATGGCATTCCACCCAGCGCTTCTTTTTCATCCGGCGTGGCGTCGGCAAGGATCCCCAGGGCCTGGGACGGGTGGGTGGCAATGACAACTGCCTCAAAATCCTCCACGCCCGCTTCCGTCACCACTTCGACGCCCAGCGCGTGCCGCCGGATGGCAGTGACCGGGGCATTGAGCCGGACATCGGCGAGGCTGGCGGCGAGCTTCTCCACGTACCGGGCTGAACCTCCGCTGACTGTCCGCCACTGCGGGGATCCCTTAACGCCCAGCATTCCGTGGTGGTCAAGGAAGGTGAACAGGTAACGGGCCGGGTAGGCCAACGCCGTGGTGGGGTCGCAGGACCAGACGGCGCTGACCACGGGTGTCATGAAGTGGGAGACGAAGTAGGGGCTGAAGTTCTCACGCTTGAGGAACTGACCGAGCGTGAGCTCGGGAACGCCAACGTCCGGGCCGACCGCTGCCGCGGGTGCGCTCTTCAGCAACTCCCTGGCCTTCCGGTAGAAACGCGTGACCTCCAGGAGCATCAGCAGGTAGCGGCCCCGCAGCAGGCTGGAGGGCCGGGCGAAAATCCCGCGGCCGCCGTCGCGCGCTCCGGCATACTCGAGCCCGCACCCGTCGCAGCGGATCGACATGCTCATTTCGGATTCCTGGGTCTCCACGCCCAGCTCGGCAAACAGCCTCAGCAAGGTGGGGTACGTCCGTTCGTTGTGGACGATGAAGCCGGTGTCCACACCAAGGACGGAGCCGTCCTGCTGCGGCATGTCATGCGTGTGGGCGTGCCCGCCCAGCCGCGAATCCGCCTCGAATAGGGTGACGTCGTCCTGCCGGTTAAGGACGTAGGCGGCCGTCAGGCCCGCGACGCCGCTGCCGATGACGGCCACCCGTCGTCGTTCGCCTCCGCTGGTTGCTGGGTCAGGTGACAATTTATGCTCCTCTGCTGAACATTGCCATGGGTGGGTATACAGAGGGCAATTCGGCGCGGGGGCGGCCGCAGATGGGGCAGTGCCGCAGCTTCTTCGGCAGGAACAGGCAGAGTACTGTGGGCTGGTGGTAAATCCGGTACACCTGAAGACCCTCCTGGAGGTCACGCGGCTGGGCTCGTTCGCAGCCGCCGCCTCAACCCTGGGCTACACCGCCTCGGCCGTCTCCCAACAGATGTCTGCCCTGGAACGTGACACCGGCGTGGTCCTCTTCCAGCGCTCCGCGCGCAGCGTGGTGCCCACTGAAGCCGCCGTCGTGATGACCCGGCACGCAGCCAAGGTGCTCACGGACATCGAGGCGCTGATGGCCGCCGCCTCCAAAACGCAGGACTCGGCACACCAGGAACTGCGGCTGGGCATCTTCCCCAGCCTGGCGACCTTCGTCCTGCCGCGGATCCTGAAGAATCCGACGTGGAAGAACCTTGGCATCGACCTGAAGGTATCCGTCGCTGAGCCCGGCCAGACCATCCAGGGGCTGCGGACCGGCGGCGAACTGGACCTGGCAGTGGTTTTCCAGGTGGGCCAGACCGGCTTCGCCTGGCCCAACACGATCAACAGGCAATGGATTGGCGACGACGACTTCCGCGTGGTGCTGCCCGCCGGCTGGGGCTTCCGCAGCGATGCGAAGGTGGCGGCCGACCACCTGTCCGAAATGCCCTGGATCATGCACCACCCCGGCACGAGCGACGCCATGGTCATCGAGCGGCTTTTTGCCGGCTGCAACCTGCACCCGCGGGTAGTGGCCTACAGCGACGATTTCCACGCCAGCCTGGAAATGGCTGCCGCCGGACTGGGCGCAGCACTGGTTCCCGAGCTCGCGCTGCGGAACAAGCCCTCCGGTGTGGTGGTCCTGGACGTACCCGAAATCCGGCTGGCCCGCAACGTTTTCGCCCTGCTGATCAATGACAGGAAAACGGCCCGGGTGCAGCTTTTTGTCGACTTGCTGGCCGAAACCTTTGCGGGGATGCGCAAGGCGGTGAATTAGGCCTGAACGCTGGAATGCACCGCTGTTCGGGTCTATGTTGAAACTATGAACAAGGTAGCGAGCCAGCACTTTGGAGAGATTGAGCTCAACCACGGCAGGGAGCACTTCGTCGCCGCGAAGCACGAACTGCGCGGTCACCCGCTGGAACTCGACCTGAACATCACGGCCCACGACCACTTCGACGAAGCCGCCCTGCGCAAGGTTGACTACCGGCTCCGCTTCCTGCCCGAACTGGTGGATGAGGTGCGGGACATGATCGCCGAGGAACTGGAGCAGGAAGGGACCAGCCCACAGGAGTACCTGCACTTCCACTGCAACGCGCTCAAGGATGAGCACCTGCACAAGGTTTTTGGTGTGGAGGACCGCAGCCAGCTCACCAACGAAGTGTTCCTTAAAGCACTCAAGCTCGGCCACGTGGGCATTTTCCCCGGCCAGCCCGAACGCTACTTCGTGATGGACTTTACCTTGGGCGAGCACTTTACCGATGAGGTGCTGGTGGCCTCGGCGGACGAAGACGGCGTGGTGGACGACGAGATCCTCTGGGAGTCCTGAAGCGCGGGATGGTGGGTAATGGCCGGGGCACGGATTGGGACTTGGCGGCTCGCTGCGTCCCTTCTCGTCGCTGGCGTGGTGCTCGCAATCCTGGCTGGCGTGCTGCATGCAGAATCCCATGACGCAAATGACCATGTGGCCTCGTTTACCGCCTACGCCAACAGCGGCATCTGGACGGCGGTCCATTTGGGGCAATTTGTTGGCATGGCACTGGTGTGCGTTGGACTGGTAGCGCTTTGGTCAGCCCTTGACCTCCGGCCAGATACTCTTCGTCGGGACGGTCTGGCGTGGGCGGCCGGTTTCGGAGCCCTTTCGGCTGCCGTGGCTTTGGCGCTTTACGGAGCGTTGCAGGCGGTTGACGGCGTCGCCCTTAAACAGGCGGTCAATGCCTGGGCTGCCGCCGCGGAGCCGGACAAGGCGGCGCGTTTCGCCACTGCCGAGGGGATCCGTTGGCTTGAATGGGGAATACGGAGTTATCAGAACTTCCTGCTCGGCGCAGCCCTGATTCTTCTGGGCATCGTTGTGGCCGCCCTCCGACCTGTACCCCGGATCATTGGCTGGCTGATGGCGCTGTCCGGACTGGCGTACCTCGTCCAGGGCTGGATCATCGGGGAACAGGGGTTCGCCGCGGCCAATGCGCTGCCTACCCTGGTCGGGATCATCGCGACCATCATCTGGACCATCTGGCTGGCCGTCAGTGCCTGGCGAATGAAGGTGTCAGTTAAAGCAGGGTGAGCCCCGTTTGAAACAAAGGTTTCGAACGGGGCTCACGCTGCGTTTTCGGATACGGCAGGTTCAACACCGAAGATTGAGCCTGCCCAAACCCGTGCTTTGTTTACTTGGCCGCTTCGAGCAGTCCGGCGCGGACCGATGTGGTGGCCTCGACCAGGTTCCGCAGGGATTCCTCGGTCTCGGTGTAGCCGCGGGTCTTCAGGCCGCAGTCCGGGTTGACCCAGAGCTGGCGGGACGGAACGTGCTTCACCGCGGTGCTGAGCAGTTCGGTGACTTCTTCGGTGCCGGGGACGCGCGGCGAGTGGATGTCGTAGACACCCGGGCCAACGCCGCGGCCGAAGCCGTGCGACTCGAGGTCGTGCACAACCTCCATGCGGGAGCGGGCTGCCTCGATGGAGGTCACGTCAGCGTCCAGGCCGTCGATCGCGTCGATGATCACACCGAACTCGGAGTAGCAGAGGTGGGTGTGGATCTGGGTTGAGTCGGCAGCCCCGGCGGTTGCCAGGCGGAAGGAATCCACGGACCACTTCAGGTAGTCGGCGTGGTCCGCCTTGCGCAGCGGGAGGAGTTCGCGCAGGGCGGGCTCGTCCACCTGGATGACCTTGATGCCGGCGGCTTCGAGGTCTGCGATCTCGTCACGCAGGGCCAGGCCTACCTGGTTTGCGGTCTCGCCCAGCGGCTGGTCGTCGCGGACGAAGGACCAGGCCAGGATGGTGACCGGACCGGTGAGCATGCCCTTCATCGGCTTGCTGGTGAGCGACTGTGCGTACTCTGCCCACTTCACCGTGATGGGCGCGCTGCGGGTCACGTCACCCCACAGGATGGACGGACGGGTGCAGCGCGAACCGTAGGACTGGACCCAGCCGTGGACGGTGACGTCGAAGCCTTCGAGGTTCTCCGCGAAGTACTGCACCATGTCGTTGCGCTCGGGCTCGCCGTGCACCAGGACGTCGTAGCCCAGCTCTTCCTGCAGGTCCACAACACGCTTGATCTCATCCTTCATGAGCTTTTCGTACTGCTCATCGGTGAGGTCGCCCTTGTTGTTGCGGGCGCGGGCCGAGCGGATCTCGGAGGTCTGCGGGAACGAGCCGATGGTGGTGGTGGGCAGCGGCGGCAGGTCCAACGCCTCTTCCTGGGCGGCTTCGCGGACCGAGTACACGGAGCGGGTGAAGTCCGCCGGCGTCAGGGCTTCGGTGCGGGCACGGACGTCGGCACGGCGGACGCCTTCGGCGGTGGCACGGGAGGCAATCACGGCGGTTGCTTCGTCGATGGCTGCCTTGGCGGAGGCGGGATCAGCCAGGTAGGAAGCGAGGGTCTTGACTTCCACGGCCTTCTGGTCCGAGAAGGCGAGCCAGATGCGGAGCTGCTCGGAGAGCTGGCTCTCCTCGGCGACGTCGTGCGGGACGTGCTGGGTGGAGGTGGAGGTGGAGACGGCGAGTTTGCCGGCAGCTGCCTTGAGCTCGTCCAGTTTGGCTGCGGATGCGGCGAGGTCGTTGCGCCAGATGTTGTGGCCATCAACGACGCCGGCAACCAGCGTCTTGTTCCCCAGGCCTGCAAGTGCCGCAGCAGAGGGAACGGCGCCCTTGAAGACGTCGATGTGCAGGGCATCGATGTTGGTGGCAGCGAGGGTGCCGAGCTGGCCGTCGAGCGAGCCGTAGGGGGTGGAAACAAGGATCTGCGGGCGGTTGGCCGCGGCGGCAAGTACCTCATAGGCGCGGGCCACGGCTGCTTCGATTTCGCCGGCCGGGGTGTCCTGGTCCACCACCAGGGCGGGTTCGTCGAGCTGGATCCAGCCGGCGCCGGCGGCTGCAAGCTTCTCGAGCAGCTGCACGTAGACGGGCAGGATGTCCTCGAGGCGGGACAGCGGGGCAAAGGCGGCCGGTGCGTCATCCGATGCCTTGGAGAGCAGCAGGTAGGTGACCGGACCAACGATGTACGGGCGCGTCTCGATCCCGTTGGCCAGGGCGAAAGTGAACTCGTCAACCTTGGCGGTGGAGGCGAGGGTGAATTCGGTCTCCGGGCCGATCTCCGGCACAAGGTAGTGGTAGTTGGTGTCGAACCACTTGGTCATTTCCAGCGGCTGCTGCTCCTTGTTGCCCCGGGCAAGCGTGAAGTACCCGTCAATGTCCAGCTGTCCCTCCGCGTTCAGGAGCGTGCCGAATCGGGCCGGAACGGCACCCAGGTGCGCGGTGGTGTCCAGGACCTGGTCGTAGTAGGAGAAGGTGCCGGGCACGGCGGCCGCTTCGGTCAGGCCAAGCTCCTGCAGGCGCTGGGCGATGGTCAGCTGGATGTCCTTCGCGGCGGCGTCCAGGGCGGCGGCGTCGATCTTGCCGGCCCAGTAGGCCTCGACGGCTTTCTTGAGCTCGCGGCGGCGGCCGATGCGGGGGTAGCCGAGCAGTGAGGCGGACGGGAAAGGCGTGGTGTTTTTAGGCATGGAAAATCCTCAGGTAGGAGCTGGGTCTGAAAGTTTGGGCTCCGAGCGGGAGCCTCTCGGGCTGTGGCGCAGAAGGCGCTTAGCTGGCGAGCTGGCGCCGGGCGGCGGGGTCCCGCCGGATGCCGGAACGGGAATGCCGGGGAAGTGCCAGCTTGTCCAGCACCTCCAGTGCGCTCTGGTGCTCATTGAAGGTGTAGATGTGGATGCCCGGTGCGCCCGCATCCAGTGCCGCGTTGGCCAGGTCCACGGTGGCATCGACGCCGATGTGGAGGCGTTCGATCTCATTGTCCGCGGCGCCGAGGCGTTCCATCAGTTCGGGTGCCGGCTCCACGCCCGCCAGCTCGCCCAGCCGCTTGAGCCGGCGGAGGCTGGTGAGGGGCATAACACCGGGAATGATGGGGATGGTGACACCGGCACGGCGTGCCCTGGTGAGGAGGTCCACGTACTCCGCGGCGCGGAAGAACACCTGGGTGATAGCGAAGTCCGCGCCGGAGCGCTGCTTGGCGAGCAGCACTTCGACGTCGTGCTCTTCACTGGGTGATTCCGGATGCCGGGTGGGATATGCCGCCACACCTACCGCGATCTTTCCCGCACAGAGCAATGCCGAACGGCGCTGCTCCACCCGGCGGATGAGCTCGATCAGGTCCTGGGCGTAGCGCAGGGACCCGGACGCAGGTTCGCCGCCGTCCTTGGGGAGGTCGCCGCGCAGTGCGAGGATGCCCCGCACGCCGGTGTCCAGGAGTTCGCCGATGATTCCCGCCAGTTCCTGCGGCGTGTTGCCCACGCAGGTCAGGTGGGCCAGCGGCCGGAGGGTGGTTTCGAGCAGGAGCCGGTTGATGAGTTCGACGGCGGTGTCCCGGTTGGAGCCGCTGGCACCGTAGGTAACGGAGACGTAGTCAGGTTCGGTGGTCTCCAGTTCCCGGATGGTGGTCCAGAGGGTCTCCGCGGCTGCCGGCGAACGGGGCGGGAACAGCTCGTAGGAAAGCGCCACCGGGGCGGCGTCGGAGAGGTTTGGGTGTGTGTCAATAAGGCTTGGTGGCGACATTTGCATCCTTGGCTTTGGGCCATTGGGGGCTCCCCTGCCAGAAAATTGGCGGGAGGCCGGCAATGAATTGAGTTTGGGGAACACGGAAGAACTCCACAAGGACGCAGCCGCGACTGTTACGCCTGGAATGAAGTTGTCCGTGAGCAAATGTCAGGCCCACATGGGGGCACCCACACCCTCCGCAACGGAGGATCGCTGACACGTTACCGCGGTAACTTGTATAGAACTCTAGGAGCGCCCGCGGGAGCATTCAAGTCGGGCTCCGAATTAAGACGCATTCTTACACCTTGTTTCACACGCCGGCAGAATAATCTTCGCCGGCAGCCCCTCCGCGTGTTCCGACTCCCCCGCTACCACGGACGGTCCGGGCGGTCGCCGTTGCCTTCAAGGTAGTCAGCCCGTTCCCGTCCAGTGTTACGTTCGCGCTGCGACTCCCGGGCGCTCTCCTCGAGCTGTTCCAACTGGTCCAGGCCGGGAGAACCGGCTTCCGGCTCCGCCGGCCCGCTGTCCTGGGCCGCATCTCCCCGTTCGGCAGAGGAGCCCGTAGCGGCGTCCAGTTTCCCGTTCAGCCGCCCCACCGATTCGATCAGCTTTCCGCCGGCCTCGGTACCAGCTACTTCGGACAAGCAGCCGTCCGGGGCCGCCGCGGCAACCGCCAGAGCCTCAGTAAACAGTGCAGCCGCGGACGGGCGGTCCTCCACGTGCAGCTTCTCGTCACCGAGCCGCTCAATGGCCAGGACCAGGTTCAGCCGGATGATGCACGCATCCTGCAGGCCGGCATGGCCGACGGGGGCGAGTTCCAGGGCTTCCTGAAAGCGCAGCCGTGCGGCGGCAAAGTTTCCGGCAAGCGCCTCGGCGTCACCAGCTGCAAACGGAGCCTTGTGCCGCTCCACGATGTTCCCCGCTTGGAGCGCCGCAGCGGCCCTTCCGACGGCGGCCGTATCCTTGCCGGCGAACGCGGTGGCGGCGTGCCGCGCCAGGGGGTCCAGGCTAAGCAGTTTGGCGGCCAGGCACAGCACCAGCAGGACAGGCAGTGCCGACCACACCAGCAGCCGCCGTCTCCTGAGCCTTGCACCACCACGGGCAGCACCGGACGTGGCAAGCACGGGTTTGGCGCTGCCGGGTTTGGCGCTGCATGGTTTTGCAAGGCCGGGTGCAGTAATGCCGGATTTGCCAATGTGAGGTTCGCCAGGGCCGGGATCGGCCGGGGCGGGTCGGGTGTAGACAGGCTTCGCTTCGGTCACCGGGTCCTCTCCTTTACCGGCCTGCTGCCTGCCTCCCGATGTGGCCGGGCAGCCGGCGGCAGTTCGCGCAGCTGCCGCATGATCGCCAGCATCCCGGCCAGGCCAAGACCAAAGGCACCGGCAGCGAACAGCCAGTAGAACTCGATCCGGCCTCCGAGGATGCCATCGCCTGCTGCGCGTTCCAGTGCCCCGGGACGTGCCTGCTGCATCATGGTCGGGACGGGGTCCCCCGCTGACCGGTGCACATATGGCACGCCGAGTTGGGCGGCGATCTCCCGGAGCCTGCCCTCATCGATGACGGACACAGCATCCCGGGCGGCGCTTCCGGTGGTGTCCTGGATGTAAGGGGCGTCCTGGGAGGATTCCTGCCCGGTGGTTTCCTTCATGCGTCCGCCGCCGGAAGTTCCGTAGCCGAGCACCGCTCCCCCGGCCACCGTTCCCCCATCCAGCTTCAGCGGCGCCGGCTCCTTCCCGCTGGTCTGTTCGCCATCCCCCAGGTAGAAGACAAGCCGGGCCCGGCCCGGATGGCTGTCTTTGGCAGCGGCCAGGCGTTCGGCCAGAACGTCGCGGGCAGCGGTAATGCTGCTGCCCTTGGCATAGGCCGTGGCCTGTGGCTGGAGGATGGAAGTGATGGTTTCCAGGGCGGTTGTATCGGTAGTCAGCGGCATCTTGACGTGGGCTTCGGTGTCGAAGGTAATCACCGAAAACCGGGCCCCAGTCAGTTCCCCGGCAATCGCCATGATGTCCTGCCGGACGCCATCGAGGCGTGGGGCAGCATTTCCGTAGTCCTCGGCCACCATGCTGCTGGTGGTGTCCACTACAAAAAAGACGTTGAGGTCCGCAGCGGCCGCCGGGGCCGGGCCGCCGGGCACGCCGGGCCGGAGTGCCGCGGCCACCAGGAGCATGACCAGCACGCTGTGCTGGACCCACACCCGGCCGCCCGGCCGGCTCCGCTCAAGCCAGATCCGCCACCCCAGGAAAACCAGTGCGGCCGCGATGGCGGGCAGGAGGAGCCACCACGGCAGGATGGGCTGCAGCGTCATGGCCGGAGCCGCCAGCTGGCCAGAAGAAGGACGAGTGCGGCTATCAATGCGCTGGCCAACGGCAATTCCGGCCGCTCGGTGACCACAGCCCGCGGCGCTCCCTGCAGGGCGGTTGCCTCCGTCTCCTGCACGGCGCGCACAATGCCGGGCACTGCCTCCGGGCTGTCCAGGGCGTAATAGGCTCCCCCGCTGACCTCGGCCGCCGCCCTCAGCTGGGCCCCGGGCTGGCTGGGGTCGGCGCCATAGTCCAGGTCTCCAGGGTTCAGGGCGTATAGGCGCACCTCCCGCTCCTTCGCCACCGCGGCAGCCTGGGCCAGGGTCAGGATCGGATCTCCGGAGACAAAGTTGTCTGTCGCAAGGACCACCGACCGCGAGCGCCGCGGCCCGCTGCGCGCTTGGCCGGTGCCCGACTGATCGGCACCTGACTGTGCGGTGCCTGACGGGTCCCGGCCGGGCGGGAAGCTGGCGAGGCAGGAGGCAAGGCCGTCCCCGATCAGCGATGAACCGCGGCCACTCCAGGTCCCGTCGAGGAAGCCCGACGTCCCGGGCTTCCCGTTGAAGGCGTCGCGCGCCAGGGACAGCTGTTCCCTGGCGTATTCATAGTCGTCGGTGAGGGGGAAGACCTGGATGGCCGTGCTGTCAAAGATGGTGAGGCCAATGCGTTCCCCGTTGAAGTCTTCGGCCAGCCGGGCGAAGACCTCCACCACCTCAGCGTCTGCGCTGCTCATTGACCCGGAGGCGTCCAGGCACAGGACAATGTCCCGGTTATGCTGCTCCGGACGGATGGTTCCCATGTCTAGCGGGCGTGCGGCGGCCAGCAACGTCGACGCCAGCAGTGTGCCGCAACCGATCGCTGCTGCCGCCAGCCAGCGGCGGTGCCGCCGCAATGCCGCCTGGTAATCAGGCAGCTGGGTGAGCCTTTCCGTGTGGGCTGCCAGCCGCCGTCGTGCGTTGCTGTTCCTGCGCGGGTGCAACGCCGCCGATACGGTGAGGGCCGCTGCTGCGGCACCGACCGGAATCAGCCACCAGAACGTCAGTTCCACGAGCGCACCACCTCGCGGGCGGTCACGGCGGAGGCTGCCACGGCGGGCAGCGGTTCGGGCCCGAATTCGCCGGGATACAGCGCGGCGATGGCCTCGGCTGCCCTGGGCAGGGGGTGCTCCGCGAGGTCCGCGTGCGTCATCCTCGGCGCATCCACCCCGGTGGCGTCGCGGACGAAGCGGCGCAGCAGCCGGCTGATCTCCTGATGGGCCGCACGGGCACTGACTGTCCCGGCAGCGGCCTCCCGCTCCACGTCATCGATGCGCTGAAGGTAGGCCGCCTGGAGTGCCGGCAGGTCGGTGAGCTGCGCCGGGAGTGAAGCGGACTTCGGGCGGGGGCCCCTGGTGCTGGTGAAGACATACACGTACCAGGCTATTGCCAGCAGCAACAGGAGTGCCCCCGCCCAGGTCCAGAGCGGGCTGTAGCGCAGGGGGCCGACGAATTCGGGCTCAGCCTGCACGCCGGTGCCTTTCCAGGAGTGCGAATAGCTCCGTCATGACGTCCCGGCTGTGCGCCACTGACCCCTCGGTGATCCCTGCCTGGCGCAGCATGTCCTTGCGGCCGGCGTCTCTGTCCTTGACTGCCCGGGCGTAGGCGCTGGCCACTCGCGGTGACCCTGCCAGGTGTCCTGCGAGCGGTCTGGAATCATCCACGCTGTACCAGGAGGCTTCCGCCGTCAATTCCGCATCGCGGACGGTGAGCCACAGAATCTCATGCTGCGCCCGCAGCCGGCGGAGCAGCCGGGCCAACTCAGCGGTGGCTGCGATGTCGTCCGCCACGACGAACAGCAGGAACCTGCCCTTGACTGTGCGGGCCACGTGCTCCAACTGGTCCTCGATCCGGCTGGCATCCGACCCGAGGGAGGCAGCGTTGTGGACCTGCCGCAAGATCGTTTCGAGGTGTTGCTCACCGCCCTTGGCCGGAAGGGACGCGGTCCGGCCCGCGTCACCATGGACCAGGCCTACTGAGTCGCCGTGCCGGTGGGCGAGGTATGCCATGACTCCCAGGGCCAGGACGGCAATATCCTTTTTGGTCTCACCGCCCCATGCTTCCGCCGCCATGTTGCGGCCGGTATCAGTGATGAGCAGGAGCGTCTGCCGCCGGACAGCTACATACCGTTTGATCAGCGGCGAGCCGTGGCGGGCTGTGGCCTTCCAGTCGATGTCGCGGACCTCGTCGCCCGGAACGTAGGCGCGGAGATCGTCGAAATCCAGGCTCCGTCCCCGGGACACGGAACCGTATTCGCCGTCGAGCAGGCTGCGGGCCTTGCGGTGCGCGAAGATGGCCATCGTCGACTTCACCCGGTGAAGGAGGCTGGTCATTCCGGGCTCACGGAGTCTGGACGGCGGCAACCACGGCGTCGATCACCGTTTCCACCGGCACCTGTTCAGCCACAGCCTCAAAATTCAGGATGAGGCGGTGCCGCAGGACGCGGTGGGCGAGCGACTTCACGTCCTCCGGGATCACATGGTCCCGGCCCTGCAGCAGAGCCGTTGCACGGGCTGCCTGGCTGAAGGCGATGCTGGCCCGCGGGCTGGCACCGAACTCGATGAAGCCCGCAAGCCGTGGATCGATGTACTCCTGGGCGTTCCTGGTGACGTAGACCAGCCCCACGATGTAGTTGACCACTGCGGGATCGAGGTAAATCCGCTTCACCACGTCCTGGACCTGGGCCACCGCGTCCAGAGACGCCGCAGCCGCCGGTTTCTGCCCGCCGGTGAAGATCCCGGCATCGATCCTGCGGATGATCTCGGCTTCCTCTGCGGGCGAGGGATAGTCAAGGACGTCCTTGAGCATAAAGCGGTCCATCTGGGCTTCCGGCAGTCGGTACGTGCCTTCCTGCTCAATCGGGTTCTGGGTGGCCAGGACCAGGAACGGAGACGGCAGCCGGTACTCCTGGCCGCCGATGGATGTCTGCCGCTCCTGCATGGCTTCCAGCATGGCGCTCTGGGTCTTGGCGCTGGAGCGGTTGATTTCATCCAGGAGCACGATGTTGGCGTGGACCGGGCCCAGCTGCGTGACGAAGGTTCCTTTGTGGGAATCGTAGATCTGCGTCCCCACGATGTCGCTGGGCAGCAGGTCCGGTGTGCACTGGATGCGCCGGAAATCGGCGCTGATGGCCTCCGCGACGGTCTGGGCGGCAGTGGTCTTGGCCAGGCCGGGAACGCTCTCCAGGAGGATGTGGCCGCCTGTGAGCAGGCCCACCAACAGCGATTCCCGCAGCCGGGACTGCCCCACCATCTTCGCGTCGAAGCTCCTGGAGATGCCGGCCGCCACCTGTTGCGCCCGTGCCAGCTCGGCGGGCCCGATCCTTGCCGGCGAGCTGGTTTGAAGCACTGCAATTCCCCCTGGTCGCTGTGGTTGGGCAGGCGTTCCTGCCGGACCGCATTTCCGCGGCCATCCTATCCAAGACCGGCCCGCCGGTTCCTGCAATGGGGACCCCTCCCCACCGGGCCTTCGCAGGTCTATTCTTTTGACATGAGCGAGCTTCCAGCCAGTTACAAGGAGTTTCTCGCCGATAAAAGCGAGATGTTCATCAGCACCGTCAAGCCTGTCCTGCAGCAGTCAGCAGCGGACAAGCTCCATGGGGTCCGGGTTGTCTACAATCCCGGCTCAACCGGCCACCAGGCACATCTTGACGACAGCATCCCCTACGGTGTTGTCCTGGAGGACATCGACTAGCAGGAGTGCAGGCGGGCGGCCCGTGCTTCCTGCCTGCAAGCCTTTCCCTGCCACCGGGAGTTCAGCCCCTGACCGCGCCCGACATCGCAAATGAACTGCCCGCACCCCTGGCCACAATGACGTACAGGGCCAGCACCGGCAGCGAGTACAGGATGGAGAACGCGGCCAACTGGCCGTAGGCAACTGCCCCGTGCTGGCCAAAGAAGCTGAAGATGGACACCGCCGCGGGCTGCTTCGCCTCGGACAGGAGCAGCACAAACGGGACGAAGAAGTTTCCCCAGGCCTGGATGAACACAAAAATGAACACGACGCCGAGGCCCTGGCGCATCAGCGGCAGGACAATGGTGCGCAGCGCCGTCATCCTGGATGCGCCGTCCACCCAGGCCGCCTCCTCAAGGGACACCGGCACCGCGTCCATGAAGTTCCTTGTCATCCAGATGGCCATCGGCAGCCCGGTGGCGGCCATGAACAGGATCGTGGCCGGCATGGAATCCAGCAGTTCCAGCTGCACGAACAGTCCGTAGACCGGCACCATGATGGCCGTGATGGGCAGGCAGGTGCAGAGAAGCAACGCGTACATAAACGGCGTGTTGAAGCGGGACCGGTAGCGGGACAGCGGGTACGCCGCAAGCACCGCCGCCACGAGCGTGACGGCGGCCGTCCCGGCGGAGAGGAGCAGGCTGTTCCACAGCGGCTGCAGCAGCAACCCGGGTGTCATTACGGCCGCGAAGTTATCCAGGGTGACAGCGGCGGGAACCCTTGTCTCATGGCCTGCCTCAGCGTCAAGGGAAGCCAGGACAAGCCAGAGCAGCGGCAGCACAAAGCACGTGCCCAGCACCAGCAGCGCCATGTCCGCTGGGCTGCTGCGGGAGAACCTGGGCCTGCCGGGAGGGTTGGACGGATGGGAGGCTGCCACCGCGGATGCCCGTGCCTGAGCCGTCAACGCCTCCCCTCCCTCAGCAGCCGGATGTAGCCGACACCGAACACCGCTCCGATCAGCAGCAGCACTGAGGCCACCGCGGTGCCATAGCCGATGTCACCGAATTTGAAGGCTTCCTGGTAGGCCAGGACCGGGAGGGTGGTGCTGGCGTTGGCCGGGCCGCCGGCGGTCATCACCCAAATCAGCGTGAAAACGGCGAGCGTCTGCAGTGTGATGAGCATCAGGTTGGTGGCGATGCTCCGGTGGATCATGGGCAGCGTAATGAAGGCCAGCCGCTGCCAGCCGCCCGCGCCGTCCATGTGGGCCGCTTCTGCCACTTCAACCGGAATGTCATTCAGGGCGGCGCGGTACACCAGCATGGAAAAGGCCGTGCCCCGCCAGATGTTGGCCAGCACCACCGCCGCCATGGGCCACGAATAGAGCCAGTCCGGCTGGGCCATCCCCAGTCCGCTCAGCAGCTGGTTCAGCGTCCCGTCACGGCTGAAGTATGCGTAGGCGGCAAAGGCCGCCACTATCTCGGGAAGCACCCAGGCCGCCACCACTGCGGTGCCGACCGCGGCGGACACGGCCCGGCGTGCGCGCCGCATCAGCACGGCCAGGGCCAGCCCCAGCAGGTTCTGGCCCAGGACAGCAGAACCTGCCACGAACAGCACGGTGAGCCCCAGCGAGAGGGGAAACACCGGGTCCAGCAGCAGCCGCTGGTAATTCTCCAGCCCCACCCACCCGGGGTTGCGGGCGTTCCGGCCCGTCAGCCCGATGTTGGTGAAGGAAGCCTGGAAGGCCCAGAATACGGGTCCGGCGAGGAAAACAAGCAGCAGCAGGAGGGCAGGCAGGACGGGCAGGTAGCGCAGCAGCCCGCGTCCCCCGATTCGGGCCGGCACCGCTTACTTCCGGACGGTCTTGTCGCCGCCCACGATCTCCGTCACGGCTGCGTCATAGTCGGCGGACGCTTGCTCCGGCGACTTGGCCCCGGTGATCACGGCCTCTGTTGCCTCCTGGACCGCCGCCGAGATGCGGGGGTAGTCGGAGGTGGCCGGACGGTAGCGGGTGACGGATACGAGCGCGGAGACGTCCTTCACGAACGGGTTGGCCGCCTGGTAGCCGGAGTCCTCCGCGACGTCGCTCCTGACCGCGATCTGGGAGCTGTCCAGCGTGAACTTCAGGGAGTTGTCCCGGTTCATTGCCGCGGTCAAGAACTTAAAGGCCAGGTCCGGTTCCTTGGTCCCGGCGCCGACGGCCAGCGTCCAGCCACCGGACATGCTCACGGCTCCGGGCGCCCCGCCGTCCTGCGTGGGGAACGGGGCAACCCCCATGTCCTGCGCGTAACCGGGCCATTCGTAGCTGCCGCCGTCCTGCCAGAACGACGGCGCATAGGAACCTTCCACGGTGGCCCCCAGTTTCCCTTGGGGGAACCACTCGCCGAATACCTTTTTCCAGACGTTCGCGTCGAGGGCCTCTGCAGGTGTCACCGCCAGTCCCTCATCGTAGAGCGTTTTGAGGAAGCCCAGTGAATCCTTGAAACCTGCAGAACCCACCACCCACTTCTTTGCTTCCTCGTCATAGAGGGTGGAGCCGGTTCCGTAGAGCAGTTCGTAGAAGCCCTGCATCACGGTTCCCTCGCCAGTGGCTTTTCCGGCGTACATATTGAAGGGCACCACCGAGGGGTTGTCCGCCTTGATCTTCCGCGCGGTGTCCAGGATGTCCTGCCAGGTGCGCGGCTGCCACGGGAGGCTGACCCCGGCGGCCTCGAAGACCTTTTTGTTGTACCAGATGGCCCGAGTATCGGTGCCCAGCGGCACTGCGTACGTTCCGCCGTCGTCCGCGCGCCCTGCTGCCTTGGCGCCGTCGTCGAACTTTTCCCAGTCCGCCCAGCCCTGCAGGTGGCTGTCCAGCTTCAGGAGGTAGCCGGCGTCGACGTCGGAGCGGACCTTGAAGGTGTCCTCGTAGAAGATGTCCGGCGCGGTGGACGGACTCCTCAAGGCGAGGGCCAGCTTGGTGCCGTAGTCATCGTCGTTGCCTTGAATGGGCTGCAGTTCAACGGTGACCCCTTGGTTGGCCGCCTCAAATTCCTTCTTGGCTGCCTGGAACGTGCTCTCCAGCGCGGTGAAGGAATCGGTTTTCTGATAGACCACCTTCAGGGTCTTGGATCCGTCCTGGGGCGATGCCGGCGTACACGCCGTGAGGATAAACAGTGCGGCGGCAATCAGTGACACGCTCTTCAGGGCCGGGCCTCGCATGGTGCTCCATTCGATCGAAGGCGGCGGACCCCGTTGTCAGCGGGCCCCAACCGCGGCAATACGCAAATGCTAGATGGGTGTCCTTGCCCCGGGCAAGGGGAGGCCGCCCCCTAACTCTCCAGGAGCAGCCTCTGGGCGCGCGGCGCCAGTGTGTGTTCCAGGACCAGGGAGGCCGCACCGATGGCGCCCACGTCCTCGCCCACCCCGGTGCCCACTACCTCGATGGGATGGATCAGCCGCGTGTCGCTCTTGGCGTCCAGCAGCGGCGGCACTTTCTCCAGGTAGCGCTCGGCCAGGCCACTCCAGAAGGGCCCGCCAAAAACCACCCGCTCCACGTCCAGGGTATTGGTGACCACCGACACGGCACGGGCCACCAGCACCGCGGATTTGTCGATGATAGCCAGCGCCTGTTCGTTACCGGAATCTGCGAGCTCGCACAGGCGGGAGAAACTTTGCTGTATCTCGGCGCCGCTGTTGCCGGACCGGGAACTGTCCAGGATGCCGGCGGCCTCGGCCTCGGCCACCAGCACCTGGGGGATGCAGGAGGATTTGACGCAGCCGCGCAGCCCGCAGTCACACGGCGGGCCGTCGGGGTCCACCACGATGTGGCCGATTTCGCCGGCGTTCCCGGACGTTCCGCGCACCACTTCGTCGTTGAGGACGATCCCGCAGCCGATGCCGGTGCCCATGTACATAAAAATGAAGCTGCCTGCTCCGCTGGGACCGCCGGCCCAGGTTTCCGCAACGGCAGCGCTGGTGACGTCCTTGTCCATCAGGACGGAGTACCCGGTGGCCTCGGACAGCGCAGTGCGCAGTTCCACCCGGTCCCAACCCGGAAGCAGCGGCGGGTCCACCACGGTTCCGTTGTCCAGGTCAATGGGGCCGGGGGCCGCCACGCCAAGGCCGGCGATCCTGTCCCTGTCCACCCCGGAGTTCTCCACCAGTTCGGCGATTTCGGCGGCGATGGTGGAAATGACCGCCGACGGATCGTTGCCGCCGGGTGTCGTGATGCTGGAGTGCTGCACCACGGCACCCACCAGGTCCAGCACCACGAACGTGGTCACGGCGGGGTCCAGGTGGACGCCGACGGCGAACATCCCGTGGGGATTGAGGCGGAGGATGGTCCGGGGCTTCCCGGGGCCGCTGCCTTCCTTGCCGGCCTCGACAATGAGGTTCTGGTCCAGGAGGCGGCGCGAAATGTTCGAGATGGTTTGCGGCGAGAGCCCCACGATCTGTGCCAGTTCCACCCTGCTCAGGCCGCCGGAAGACCGGCGGATGGCGTCGAGGATCACCGTGAGGTTGAAGTCACCCATCCTGGGCAGGTTGGTGCCGCGCCTCGGTGAGGATTGGCGGATCTCAGTCACGGTATCCCCTAAAGATCTTGGGCCACGTAGTTGTGGTGCTGCTTGAATCGTACGTTACGCGTGGGCACAGACCCATAGGCCGGGACCGTGGCGGCGCATACCTTGTGGATACCTTTACCGGACACTGCGGCGGGTGCTCAAGGTCACCAGAAATTTGGGGTTGCTGCCCCTTACAACCGTTGGGCCGACATGGCGTTCGAGGGCCGGGAGGTAGACCAGATGGCGGTTGAAGACGGTCCAGAGTTCACCGCCGGGAGCCAGTACCCGGCCTGCGGCTTCGATGAGCTTCAGGCCTGCTCCTGCGTGGACACCGGCACCTACGTGAAACGGCGGATTCAAGAGGATCACCTCGGCGCTGCGGTCGGCAAGTGTGGCCATGGCGTCGTCCTGCAGTACGCGGACCTGGCTTTCGAGTCCGTTGGCGGCTGCCGTGGCGAGGGCGGATGTCACTGCCGCGGCTGACTGGTCCGTGGCGGTCACGGTTGACCCCGGGTGTTGCCTGGCGTACATGGCGGCGAGGATGCCGGTGCCGCAGCCCAGGTCGATGACGTGCCGGGCCGGGCGCATGGAGGGCAGGAACGTCAGCAGGAACCGGGTGCCGATGTCCAGCCGCGGGCCGGCGAAAACCGCTCCGTGCGCGGCAACGTTGAGATCAATTTCGGAGAGGTGTTCGACGACGGGAAAAGGCTCGGGACCGTCTGTCACGCGCGGACCGCTGGCCACGATGATGCGCGATTTCTGCCTTGCCAGCTGAGGCGTAACGGAACTGAAGTGCCGTTCCAGGACCGCGTTCATTCCCAGGGACATGTGCTTGACCCGGCCGCCGGCGAGGAGGAGCACCCCGGGCGGGGCGTGCCGCGCCGCAGCCTCGGCGATCTGGTCCAGTTCGGCAAGGGTCTTGGGCAGTTGCAGCAGAACCAGGCCGGCACCTTCGAACAGTTCGGGGCTGAGGGGCAGCTGCCGGAAGCCGGCTTCGGCGGCATCGATGCCGAACACCTCCGCCGTGTTAAGGCGCAACGCCTGCTCCCCGGTGATGAGGTCCTGATGCACCCGCACGGTTCCGGGATCCAGCACAGCCAGCGCACCAAGGGTCAGCGCGCCGTAGCGGTCGCCGATCACCGTCAGGCCGTTTCCCGGCTGCATCCGTTCAGCTGCAGCTTCCAGCAGCAGGCGGTCGGTCACGTCCCAGGCCTGCAGGTTGGGTGCTTCCACGTCCGGCCTGCGGCGCAGCTTGGGGAGGACGTCGTCGAGGCTCTCTGCTGCCACCTGGTTCCTGCCGCCTTCTCCTGTTTGCAAAGTGCCGTCCGGGCTCCGGAGGGTCAGCCCCAATTTACCGTGCCGGCAGCGGGCCGGATTCCGGGAAGTTTCGCAATGGCCGCCACGGCGGCGCGTCCGGCCCGGTTCGCGCCGATGGTGGACGACGACGGGCCGTAGCCCACCAGATGGACGCGCGGCTCATCGGCCACCTGCGTTCCGTCCATCACGATGCCGCCGCCTGGCCCCCTGAGGTGCAGCGGGGCGAGGTGTTCGAGTTCGGCCCGGAAGCCGGTGGCCCACAAAATCACCTCCGCGGGCTGGTGGCCGCCGTCCGCCAGCCGGACGCCGTCGGGCTCAATGGAAGTGAACATCGGCTTCCGGTTGAGGGCACCCCGTGCCGCCGCCGCCCGAAGGGACGGCGTCCAGATCAGGCCTGTCACGGACACAACGCTTTGCGGCGGCAGGCCTTGGCGCACCCGCTCCTCGACCAGCGCCACGGCATCGTGCCCGGCCTTGGCATCAAACTCCGCGTCCCGCCATACCGGTTCCCGCCGGGTAAACCAGCTGGTGGTGGTTACGAGGGAGATTTCGTCCAGGAGGCCGACGGCGGATATACCGCCGCCCACCACAATGACGTGCTTGCCCGCAAACTCTTCGGCTGAGACGTAATCGGCCACGTGCAGCTGCCTGCCGCGGAACGTCGTCTGCCCCGGATAGATCGGCCAGAAGGGCCTGGTCCAGGTGCCGGTGGCATTGATCAAGGCCGCGGCGCTCCATTCCCCGCCCGAGGTGCTGACCAGCAGCCTCCCGGCAGGGTCATCGTCTTCACGGCTGACGGACCGAACCTTGACCGGACGCCGGACGCGCAGGCCCAGTTCTTTCTCATAGTCCCGGAAATAGCGAGTGAGGAACTCCGAGCTGGGTTCCCTGGGGTCCACGGCGGGCTTGGCAATACCGGGAAGATCGCTGATGCCGTTGACGGTAGCCATCCGGAGGCTCTTCCACCGGTGCCGCCACGCACCGCCCGGACCTTCTTCGGCGTCGAGCACTGTGAAGTCCAGCCCCCGCCGCTGGAGGTGATATGCAGCCGAAAGACCGGCCTGGCCTGCGCCAATAACAACAACGTCGACGCGGGGAGAATTCACCCACCCATGATAGTCGCGCAGGGTGTCCCTCCTTTAGTGTTGGCCCAAGGACGCAAGGGAGGACGGCCATGACCACCAAAAAAGGAAATGCACATCGGCTCGCGAAAGCCCTGGCCATTGTGCTGGGCACCGAAGACATCCCGCTCCGGCTCCGGGCGTGGGACGGTTCCGAGGCGGGACCGGAAGGGGCGCCCGTGCTGGAATTCCGTTCCCGCCGGGCTTTGCGGCGCATCCTGTGGTCGCCCGGCCAGCTTGGCCTCAGCCGCGCCTACGTTTCCGGTGACATTGATGCCCACGGTGATATCTTCGCCGCCTTCACTGCGCTCAGTTCGGCCGGCAAGTTTGCCGAACCGGGACCGTTCAAGCCGCTCACCGCCGGTGAGCTCTGGACGCTGTTCCGCACCGCGGTGAGGCTGGGAGCGTTTGGCCCGAACCCCGCTCCCCCGCCCGAGGAAGCGCGGGTGGAGAAGAAAGGCCGCATCCATTCGCGGCGCCGTGATTCGGCCGCCATCTCACACCATTACGACGTGGGCAACGATTTCTACTCCCTGGTGCTGGGGCCCTCCATGGTGTATTCCTGCGCTGTCTGGCCGGAAGATACACTTCCCGAAGCGGCAGGGGCGGCAGCGGCGCTGCCGGAGCCGGCGGAAGGACAGGAGCCGGCAGGTGACCGCCTGGCTGGTGGTTTGGACGCCGCACAGGAAGCCAAACTGGACCTGGTGTGCCGCAAGCTGGGACTCAAGCCGGGGATGCGGGTGCTGGACGTCGGCTGCGGCTGGGGCAGCTTCGCGCTGCATGCTGCCGGCAAGTACGGCGTTACTGTGGTGGGCGTGACGCTTTCCAATGAGCAGGCCGTCCTGGCACGCAAGCGGGCAGCGGACGCCGGCCTCACGGAGAGGGTGGACATCCGGGTGCAGGATTACCGGGATGTCCAGGACGGGCCCTTTGATGCCATCAGCTCCATTGGGATGTCAGAGCACGTGGGCCGCGCGGAGATGCCCAGGTACACGTCCGCGTTGTTCAACCTGCTGGGTCCCGGTGGCCGGCTGTTGAACCATGCCATTTCCTGGAACGCCGGCCCCACCGACCCCGATCCTGATTCTTTCATCCCCCGCTACGTTTTTCCCGACGGCGAAATGGTCAGCCTGGGCGAAATGGCAACCGCCCTGGAATCCGCAGGCTTCGAGATCCTGGACGTCGAGGCCCTGCGCCGGCATTACGCCCTCACTCTGCGGGCGTGGGTCAGCAGGCTGGAGGAACACTGGGACGGGGCGGTAGCGCTGACCAGCCTGGGCCGCGCCCGGGTGTGGCGGCTCTACATGGCATCCAGTGCCCTCGGATTTGAAAATGGACTGACCGGAGTCAACCAGATCCTGGTCCAGCGGCCGGGCGGAGACCCGCCTCCGCTGCGCCGGACACAATGGCTCTGACCCGGCACCCGGACTCTTGCCGGGCGCGCGCCCAGCGCGCGGGATTTGGCCGGGCGCCGGGTTCGTCTGCCCGTTAGGCCACAGGGGATGGTCCGCCGGGCTCCACGAACTTTTGCGTCCGCTCGATCTCCACGACTTTCGGATCGGTTTCGTCCGCGGCGTAGTCGGAGGGGCGGGTGGTGTCCGCACCCGTCGGGACCTTGAGGGCCCGCATCACCACGGTCAGGACGGCGGCGACTATCAGGTTGAGTGCAAACGCCGACACGGCGATGTAGACGCTGAAGTTGGTTCCCGGGACGGGGGCAACCGAGCCGCCGAAGTGGGCGTGGGTGACGGGGTTGATGACGTTGTAGGCCGAAATGGTGCCAAAGATGATGCCCGCGGCCCAGCCGATCAGCAGGGCCCAGCGGTCGAACCACCGTGTGTACAGGCCCGCCACGACGGCCGGGAACGTCTGCAGGATCCAGATGCCGCCCAAGAGTTGCATGTTGATTGCGGTTGACTGGTCCATGGCGATCACGAAGATCAGCGCGCCCACCTTCACCACGAGCGAGACGATCTTGGAAACCTTCGCCTCGGTCTTGGGATCCGCCTCCGGCCGGATGAAATCCCGGTAGATGTTGCGGGTGAACATGTTGGCAGCCGCGATGGACATGATGGCGGCGGGCACCAGCGCCCCGATGGCGATGGCGGCCAGCGCGATTCCGGCGAACCAGGCCGGGAAGTGGTCCAGGAACAGCTGAGGGACCACGAGCTGGGGGTTGACGGAACCGTCAAGGTCTATCGGTTTGGTGCCGGCCTGGATGGCGACGAACCCCAGCAGCGCGAGGAACCCGAGCATCAGCGAGTACAGCGGGAGGATGGCCGCATTGCGGCGGATGGTGTTCCGCGCCTTCGAGGCGAGCACCGCTGTCACCGAGTGGGGGTACATAAAAAGGGCCATGGCTGAACCCAGCGCGAGGGACCAGTAGGCAGAATAGTTGGCCTCAGCGGGGATGAAGACTCCCGCCGGCCTTCCCGTGGCCTGGTTGACTGTTCCCAGCTTGGCCTCAGCTGCGCCGAAGATCGTGTCCCAGCCGCCGAACTTGATGGGCAGGTAGATGACCGCCACGATGACGGACAGGTAGATGAGCAGGTCCTTGACCACTGCGATCATCGCCGGGGCGCGCAGGCCTGAGGTATAGGTGTAGGCGGCCAGGACGACGAACGCCAGGATCAGTGGCAGGTCCGTCAGGAGGACGTTCTCCGAGCTGCCCAGGCCGAGAACTGTGAGCACTGCCTTGATACCCACCAGCTGGAGCGCGATGTACGGCATCGTGGCCACGATCCCGGTGACGGCAACCGCGAGGGACAGCCATCTGCTGCCGTAGCGTCCGCCCACGAAATCGGCGGACGTCACATACCCGTGCCGGTGGGAGACCGACCACAGCCGGCTCATGATGATGAAGATGATGGGGTACAGGACAATCGTGTAGGGCACGGCGAAGAACCCGGTGACAGCCCCGGTGGCCCACATTGCCGCGGGCACTGCTACGAACGTGTAGGCCGTGTAGAGGTCGCCGCCCAGCAGGAACCAGGTGATCCACGTCCCGAAGCCCCGCCCGCCCAGGCCCCATTCATCCAGGCTATGCAGGCCTTCTTCGGTGTTCCGGCGCCATCTTGAGGCGAGAAAGCCCATGATGGCTACGGCAACAAAAAGCAGCACTACAATGATCAGCGCCGTCCAGTTCACTTCACGGCCGTTCACCGCCGGTCACCCCCGTCCCGTGTGCCCGTGGACGCGCTGCCCGGGGCGGGACCTGTCTCCGGCGGCCCGCCCGTACGGGTGGCTGCCCGCCGTCGTCGGTCCTCTTTGGTGACAAGCCAATAGGCTGCACCGGTCATACACGCCGAAATCGGCACCCAGAGCAGCTGGTACCAGTAAAAGAACGGCAGCCCGGCCAGGCGCGGGGCATCAAAGGAATACGTCTGCGGCATCAGCGGGAAGAGGATTGCCGCCGCCAGCAGGATGCCGGCGGCCACGTAGGGAGCCGGGCGTGCCGGACCCCGGACGGCTGAGTCGCGGCTCAGGCGTGCACCGGGCGAAGAAGATGAATCGTAGGGGCCGTGGCCGGGACGATCTGATTGGGACATCAGGGACCTCCTCGTCAACCCGTCCCGTGCCTTCCGGTTTCGGATATAGCGGCAGGTCAGCGGGACAAATGAGTCCTACACCACCAGTTTTACCCCTGTTTGACCTGCCCGAAAAGAGGGATAGTGTCCTCGGGAAACCAATGTGTGCACAAACAGCAAAAAGGGAACCATCACAGGTGATGGTTCCCTTTTACGGTGGAGCTGAGGGGACTCGAACCCCTGACCCCCTGCATGCCATGCAGGTGCGCTACCAGCTGCGCCACAGCCCCCGGACTGCATTGCTTTGCGGTGTCCCGCCGAAGCAACCTGATCAGCTTAATGCACTTTTGTCCGGCGCGCCAATCGGCGCCGTTTACCCTGCAATCACCCCCGCCGTCCTTGGCTTTGGCGTCCTGGGACTGCCGTTTGCCCACTGGAAGGGACGCCGGAAGTGATACGGCATAAACCAGAAAATCCGCTGGAATCATTGATTCCAGCGGATTGTTGGTGGAGCTGAGGGGACTCGAACCCCTGACCCCCTGCATGCCATGCAGGTGCGCTACCAGCTGCGCCACAGCCCCGAATTATTGCTGCCCTAAGAGCTTTTCTTCCGGGTTCCCCCGGAGCAACTCAAATATCTTAGAACAGCAATTCCGAAAATTCCAAATCGGGCATATTCCGCCTGATCCCCTGCCGTTACTCCGCGTCGGAAGCGGCGGGAGCCTTTGCCGAGGTGTCGTCACCGAGTTGCAGGTCCACTACCGGGCAGTCCTTCCACAGGCGTTCCAGGGCATAGAAGACGCGGTCTTCTTCGTGCTGGACATGGATGACGATGTCCGAGTAGTCCAGCAGGACCCAGCGTCCGCCGGAACGGCCTTCGCGGCGCACCGGCCGCAGATCCTGCTTGGCGAGTTCTTCCTCGATGCCGTCCACGATGGCGTTGACCTGCCGCTCGCTGGGCGCTGAAGCAATGAGGAAAACGTCCGCCAGGGCAAGACGTTCGCTCACATCCAGGGCCACAATGTCCTGGGCTATTTTGTCCGCGGCCGCTTTGGCGGCGGTACGGGCTGTGATGACGGATGATTCTGATGCAGTCACGGGACTCCTTGTTGGTTTAAAGCGTGGTGCCGGCGGGGCCGGTCAGTGGGATATGCCGCTGATGATCAGGACAATGCCCGAGATGAGGGCCAGGATCCCGAAAGCCAGGACGCATAACTGGAGCATCCGGTTGCGGTTGGCGCGGGCCAGTCCTGCGGTGGCGGCATCCAGGGGATCAAGTCCATAGGCGGACCGGGCCGGGATGCGTGGCAGGTCCTCGAAGTCCTCCGAATCGCTGCTTGCCACCGCAGCCGGTGCCAGCACAGCAGGCTTTGGGCGCGCGGCAGCCCTGGCAGCCGCTTCCGCGCGGGCAATGACATCCGACCGCCCGATTCCGCCGTCGGACGGTGCTGGCCGCGCGCCGTTGCCGGGGCGCCGCTTCTTGCTGCCGGCCGCACCGGGAACCTTGGTGCCGGGGCGGGTTGTTACCGGAACATGGGATGTTGCCGGCGGCTTCATCACCGGCCGGTCCACTCCGGGCACCTGGACGAATTCCAGCGGGGTAACCATGGCCAGGTTGCTGGCAGCCGAGGGGGCCGGCCGCTGACCCGTAACGGGGGCCGCCTTTGGCCCCTGCTGCGGGGGCTTCGGCTGGCGCGGCCCCGGTTTTTTACCCGGTGCGGAATTCTTGCCGGGTGCAGGATTATTGCCCGCGTCGGGTTGCTGGTCGGGTACCGGTTCCTCGCCGGGTGAAGGCTCTTGGCCCACCGGGACGCCGGCCTGCTCGGCCAGCTTCTGCCTGGCCATGGCGCGCCGGTTGATAACGGCGGCGCGTTCCGCCAGTGCTATCTGCTCGGCCAGGATCTCCGGGTCAACCGCCTCTGGATCCAGGGAGGCGATGTGCTCCATCTTGGCGATCTGGTTCTTGGCCTGCTCGGCGAGCAGCGCCCTCGCCGCCAGCGCCTGTTCCACGGTCATCCCTGCAGGAGCGGTGGGAGTCCGGGGTGACGCAGCGGGGGCCTTGGGAACGTTGGCGTCCTGGGCCTCAGCCGGTTTCTGCTGGCCGGGACGGCTTCCCGGCTCGTTGGCGCCACGAGCTGTGGGCCCGGCGGGGGTCACGATGGGGTTGGCCGCGGTGAGCGCCTGTTCCTTGAGCTGCTGCAGGCGGAGTTGGCGCCGGGTGGGCGGACCGCCGCCGGCCAGCTGGCCCTCTTTTTCTTCCAGTTCCTTGATGGTCCGAAGCGCGGCGCGGTCCCTGGCACGGATCTGGGAAGACCGCTGGATGTGTATTTGTTCAGGTGCCTGCGGGGTGGCTCCGGGGGCAGCGGCACTTGGCGTGCCGGGATTTGGCCTGCCGGGACCGGGTGCGTTGGCAGCCGGAGCAGCAAGCGCAGCCCGGTTTGCCGCGGGAGGTTTTTCGGTAGGGGAAAGCTGCTCCGCGCCGGTGGACACGGATGCCTCTTGTGCGTCCCTGGCCTTCCGGAGTTCCCGGCGGCTGCGGATGGGGGGCTGTTCCTGACTCATTGAGAACTCATTCAGTGCTGGCTGGTTCGCTTGCTGTGGAAGTGTGGGCCAGCCCGTCAGCCGGAGCGTCAAGGTAAAGCCCGTACTTTGCGATGTACTGCACCACCCCGTCAGGTACCAGGTACCAGACGGGATTGTTCGCGGCCACGCGGGAACGGCAGTCCGTGGAAGAGATGGCCATCGCCGGCACCTCAAGCAGGCTGACGTCCGTGCGTCCCATGCCGTCCAGCACGTGCCCGGGCCTGGTCACGCCGACGAAATGCGCCAGTGACCACAATTCGTCGATGTCCTTCCACGACAGGATCTGCGCGAGGGCGTCTGCCCCGGTAATAAAGAACAGATCGGCATCCGGGCGCTGGGCGCGGAGGTCGCGGAGGGTGTCAATGGTATAGGTGGGACCCGGACGCTCAACGTCCACCCTGCTGACGGTGAACCGCGGGTTGGAAGCGGTGGCAATAACGGTCATCAGGTACCGGTGCTCCGGTTCGCTGACCTGCTTGTGGGACTTCTGCCACGGCTGCCCGGTGGGAACAAAAACCACCTCGTCCAGGTCGAACTCGGCAGCCACTTCACTGGCTGCGACCAGGTGGCCGTGATGGATGGGATCAAACGTCCCGCCCATCACGCCCAGCCGCAGCCTGCCATTGGCACCGTTACGGTGCAGAGCGCGGGAAATGTTAGTGGCCCTGCCCGTGATCGTGCTTGTTCGGGTGCTGGCGGTGCGGATCCGCGTGCTCCTCAGTTGCGGCGTGGCGGTTGCCCAGGTTGGTGTAGGACAGGGTGATGAACATCAGCACCAGGAAGATGGCGAAAATGCTGACCCCGAAGACCCACGGCTGGGCCCAGAGCGGCGCGAGCTCTTCATGTTCGCCGCCTTCGGCGACGGTTGCGGCTATCTGCTGGAACAGCATGTTCTCCCCTAATGCTCATAAAAATTGTGGCAGCGGAAAGCTCCGCCGTTTCTGACTTCTGGTCTATGTTACCGCGTTGCTACCCGCGGACCTGGCCCTCGCCCTGCACGATCCACTTGGTGGTGGTCAGCTCGGTCAGGCCCATCGGGCCTCGGGCGTGCAGCTTCTGAGTGGAAATGCCCACTTCGGCGCCCAAACCCAGTTCCCCGCCGTCGGTGAAGCGCGTGGAAGCGTTGACGATGACCGCAGCGGAGTCCACTTCAGCGATAAAGCGCTCAGCGTTGGACAGGTCGTTGGTGAGGATCGCCTCTGTGTGCCCCGTGGTCCAGGTGCGGATGTGCTGCACGGCCTCGTCCAGGCTGTCCACCATGGCAACGGCGAGGTCCAGGTCCATGTACTCGGTGGCCCAATCCTCCTCGGTGGCAGGTTCGGATTCGACCGAGGCGGGAAGGGCAGCGCGGATGCGATCATCGGCGTGCAACCGGACGCCTGCCCGGCTCAGGGCGGTGGCGACGGCGGGCAGTACCGTGGAGCCGGAATGGACCAGGAGTGTCTCCACGGTGTTGCAGACGCTGGGACGCTGTGTCTTGGCGTTCAGGAGGATCTCCACAGCCATCTCTTCGCTCGCCGACTCATCGATGAAGATGTGCACGTTCCCCTCCCCCGTCTCGATGACCGGGACCGCGGAATTGGTCACCACTGTCTGGATGAGCTCACGGCCGCCGCGGGGAATCAGCACGTCCACCCTGCCGCGTGCGCGCATGAGGACGTTGGCACCGGCACGGCCGTACTGGTCCACCGTCTGCACGGCGTCGGCCGGCAGGCCCACTGATTCCAGCGCCTCCCGCAGCACACGGACCAGGACCTGGTTCGTTGCCTCGGCTGCGCTGCCGCCGCGCAGGATCACGGCGTTGCCGCTCTTGAGGGCAAGTCCGGCAATATCCACTGTGACGTTGGGCCGCGCCTCGTAGATGGCGGCCACCACGCCCATGGGTACGTTGACCTGCCGCAGGCGCAGGCCGTTGGGAAGAGTCTGCCCGCGGACCACGTTGCCAACGGGATCAGGAAGGTTGGCCAGGTTCTCCAAGGCAGCGACAAGCCCGGCAATCCGGGCATCTGTCAGCGTGAGCCGGTCCAGCATGGCCGCGGAGGTGCCGTTGGCTTTGCCTGCCGCAACATCCTTGGCGTTGGCGGCGAGAATAGCCGAGTTGTTCTCCTGCAGTGCAGTCCCTACAGCACGAAGGGCGCGGTCCTTCCAGGCACGGTTTGCCATCGCCAGACGGCGGGCGGCATGGCGGGAACGGTCGGCGATGGCGTGGACCGCAGCTTCGACGTCGCCGCCGGATACCGGAGGCTGGGCCGGGACCCTCACTGCGGATGAGTCGGCCGGCTGCGATGTGGAATCAGCAGCGGTGTCTCCGGAGTTTTCAGCAGTGGTGTGGGTGAGGGCCTCAGTCATGCTACAAGTTTAGGCGAGCCGTGGGCTCAAACCAGCACCAGGTCATCTACGTGGACAACTTCACGGTCATACCCGCTGCCGAGGGCCTCGCCGAGGTCCCGGGTGGAGCGGCCAAGCATCTGTGGCAGTTCAGCAGATGAGTAGTTCACGAGCCCCCGCGCCACGACTGTGCCGTCAGCACTGGCAATCTCCACGGGGTCGCCCGCTTCAAAGTCGCCGTGCACCGCGGAGATGCCGGCCGGGAGCAAGGAGGTGCGGTGGTGCCGCACGGCCTTGACCGCGCCGTCGTCCAGGACGAGGCGGCCCTGCACGGACGCCACGTGCGCCAGCCACAGCAGGCGGACCGGCTTACGGACCCCGTTGACGGTGAACCAGGTGCCCACGTCCTCGCCGTTCAGGGCCGCGGCAGCGTTGGGCGTTGAGGTGACCAGGGCATGGATCCCGGAGCCGGCTGCCATGGAGGCTGCCTCGACTTTGGTCTGCATGCCGCCGGTGCCGACGCCGGCCTTGCCGGCTTTGCCGATGGACACGCCGTCGAGATCCCGGGGACCTTCAACGAGCGGGATCCTTTTGGCGCCGAGGGACGGCGGTCCGTCGTACAGGGAGTCGACGTCGGACAGCAGCACCAGCGCATCGGCCCGCACCAGGTGCGCCACCAGGGCCGCCAGGCGGTCGTTGTCGCCGAAACGGATTTCATGGGTGGCTACGGTGTCGTTTTCATTGACCACCGGCACCACACCAAGATTAAGCAGCCGGTCCAGGGCGCGGAAGGCGTTGGTGTGCTGGCTGCGGCGCATCAGGTCCTCGGCGGTGAGCAGCACCTGGCTGACGGTCACGCCGTGTGCCCCGAAGGCCTGGGTGTAGCGGGCCATCAACAGGCCCTGGCCCACGCTGGCGGCGGCCTGCTGGGTGGCGAGGTCGCGCGGGCGCTTGGCCAGGCCCAGCGGAGCCAGGCCGGCGGCGATGGCGCCGGAGGACACCAGGATGATCTCAGTACCGGTATTCCGCTTGGCGGCCAGTGCATCAGCGAGGGCAGTCAACGACTCCTCCGAGATGCCGCCCTTGATGCTGGTCAGGGACGAGGACCCGACCTTGACAACAATCCGGCGGGCATTGGCCAGCACGCTCCGGTCTACGGACCGGGCAGGCGCTTCGGCCGCCGCAGCCTTAGAACTCATCGTCTGCGCCCAGTCCACTCTCCTTGAGGGGCTTGGCCACCCTGCGGCTGCTGACTGACTCTGTCCAGATCCCGGCCTTGCGCTCCGCTTCCAGCTCGGCCCGGGCCGCGGCCTTGGCATCCTTGCGTTCCTGCTGCTCTTCGCGCTTCTGGCCGCGGGTGGGCCGGTCCCCGATGTCGGCGAAGCGGACGTCGGTGCCGCGCGGCGACGCGAGGAGTTCCGCGCCCGCCATCATGGTGGGCTCCCAGTCAAACACGACGCCGTCGTCCTCGCCGATGACCACAGTGTCACCGGGCTTGGCGCCCTGCTTGAACAGCTCGGTCTCCACGCCGAGCTTGGCCAGGCGGTCAGCAAGGTAACCGATGGCTTCCTCATTGGTGAAGTCCGTCTGCTTGACCCAGCGCACGGGCTTCTCGCCCAGGACGCGGAACAGCGGCTCGAGGCCCTTCTCCTCCCGGCGGATCTTGAAGCCGGATTCGTTGACGGCGCGTGGCCGCAGTACTGCGGGCTGGACCTTGGGCGGCGCAGCGGCCACGGCGTCGCGGGCGGCCTTGACGATCCCGGCCATGGCGAAGCCGAGCTGGCGCAGGCCCTCATGGCTGGTGGCCGAGACTTCAAACACCTGGTAGCCGCGGGATTCAAGCTCCGGACGCACAAACTCAGCCATGTCCTTGCCATCGGGCAGGTCAACTTTGTTCAACGCGACCAGGCGGGGGCGGTGGTTCAGCGGAACCACTTCGCCGTCCTGGCCGGCATAGCTCATGTCCACGGCGTACTTTTCCAGCTCGGCCTCGATGATGGCCAGGTCTGCGAGCGGATCGCGGTCCGATTCGAGGGTGCCACAGTCCAGCACGTGAACCAGGGCTGCGCAGCGCTCCACGTGGCGCAGAAAGTGGTGGCCCAGCCCCCTGCCCTCGCTGGCGCCTTCGATGAGGCCCGGCACGTCGGCGATGGTGAAGCGGACATCACCGGCCTGGACCACGCCAAGGTTGGGCACAAGGGTGGTGAACGGGTAGTCAGCGATCTTGGGCCGCGCTGCAGACATGGCAGCGATGAGGCTGGACTTGCCGGCCGACGGGAATCCCACCAGCGCGATATCGGCGATCGACTTAAGCTCCAGGACGATATCACTGGATTCGCCTTCGATGCCGAGCAGGGCGAACCCGGGAGCGCGCCGTTTCTGCGACGAAAGTGCAGCGTTGCCCAGGCCGCCGATGCCGCCCGCTGCCGCTACGTACTCTGCGCCTTCGCCGACGAGGTCCGCCAGGACGGTGCCGTCCTTGGACTTGACCACTGTTCCGTCGGGGACGGGGAGAATAAGCGTTTCGCCGTTCTTTCCGCCGCGCCAGTCGCCCATGCCGGGGCCGCCGTTGGTGGCGTGCCGGTGCGGGGCGTGGTGGTAGTCAAGGAGGGTGGTGGTCTGGTGGTCGACCCGGAGGATGACGTCGCCGCCATTGCCGCCGTTGCCGCCGTCGGGACCGCCCAGCGGCTTGAACTTCTCGCGGTGGACGGAGACGCACCCGTGGCCGCCGGTACCGCCGGATACGTGCAGTACTACCCGGTCTACAAAGCTGGCCACGTGGATCTCCTCAGTGCTGTTTCCCGGACGCCGCGGGGCGCCAAGACGATTGTAATGCGGTTAAAAGAACAGTGGAGCGGACCGTCTGGCCCGCTCCACCGCTTCAGAACTACTTGTTACTCTGCAGCTGCAGCAGCAACGATGTTGACGACGCGGCGACCGCGGCGGGTGCCGAATTCGACAGCTCCCGGAGTCAGTGCGAACAGGGTGTCGTCGCCGCCGCGGCCAACGCCGGCGCCCGGGTGGAAGTGGGTGCCGCGCTGGCGGACGATGATCTCGCCGGCGGAAACTACCTGGCCGCCGAAGCGCTTGACGCCGAGGTACTGAGCGTTGGAATCACGACCGTTGCGAGTGGAGCTCGCGCCCTTTTTATGTGCCATCTGAAATGCCTGCCTCTAAATTCTGGGGAATCTGCTGAAAAACCTGAACAGTAACCGGTGGTTACTGAATGCCAGTGATCTTGACCTTGGTCAGTTCCTGACGGTGACCCTGGCGCTTCTTGTAACCGGTCTTGTTCTTGAACTTCTGGATGACAATCTTAGGACCGCGGAGGTCCTGGAGGATTTCAGCCGTAACAGTTACCTTGGCCAGGTCAGCGGCGGCGGAGGTGACTTTGTCACCGTCTACCAGGAGCAGTGCGGGCAGCTGAATGGTGCTGCCAGCCCCACCGGCGACGCGGTTCAGGGTAACGAAGTCTCCGACGGAAACCTTCTCTTGGCGGCCGCCTGCGCGGACAATCGCGTACACCACTTGGGAACTCACTTCTCTCGACGTTTATAACTAAATTTGCGTGCGGAACCGACTATCAAAAGCCTGGTTTCTCGCTGTGCCTCAACGCCGTGGGGTCATAACCCAAGTGTTGGCGTAAGCACCGAAGATCTAGATTACGCTAATTTTGCCTTCGGCCGCAAATGAGGCTGGTTCCCGGCGGGTTGCTGTGATAGGTACCACAGTCCCAGGTCCGGCGTCCGCACCATGCCCCACCATAGTACCGGCCCTGCCGCCGTCAGCAGTTCAAGCGTGCAGGCGCGGCGCGTCGAAGAAGTCCACTTCCAGGCGGCAGGACTGCTTGAACGCGGTGATCATGGCTTCCCGGTCTGCCGGTGAGGCGTTGCGACCGGCCTCATCCACGATGGCTATGGCCTGCCGGGTTGCAGCGGCGAAGTCTTCGTCGGCGTAGGTGCGCAGCCAGTCCGCGTACGGGTGCCCGGCAGGTTCACCGGCAGCGAGGAACTGCGCGTGGAGGACGGCTCCCACCTCCGCGTAGAGCCAGAAGCAGGGCAGGACGGCGGCCGCGAGGACGGCATAACTCCCCGACGCCGACGCCGCGGTCAGGTGGTCGACGTAGGACTTGGTGACGGGGCCGAGCTGCGGCGTGATGGTGCGCGTGCTGAGCCAGGAACGGTGCAGTTCGGACTCGACCTCCAGGCACTGCCGTGCAGACCCGGCCCAGAAGAGCTGTTCGGCCTCCGTCGGAGCCAGGGCACTCGCCCGTGCCAGCACGCGGGAATAGCCGTTGAGGTAAATGGCGTCCTGCGCGAGGTAATACGCGAACTCCGCCTCCTGCAGGCTGCCCGACACCAGGCCGCGGATGAAGTCGAGGGCGTAGATATCGTCCAGGTCCTGCCGGGCCTCAGTCCAGAGTTGGGCGGCGAAGCTGCCTTCGGACGGCTGCGGCTGCAGGTGGTGGAAGTGGTGAACCGGGCCGTTCCCGGTTCCCACCTCCAACGTTCCGGACGCTTCCAGGGCGCTTGCCAGCCAGGGCTTGACTTCGCGGAGCGAAGCCTCCCAGTCCCCCAGCCGTGCCTGGACGGTGGCCATCGCAGAGGACAGCGAACAGCCGGTGCCGTGGCTGTTGCGGGTAGCCACCCGCTCCCCCGGCAGCACCACCACTTCCCGGGACAGCAGGCCCGCCACGTTGACCAGGGCATCCGGGCACTCGCTGCCGTCCAGGTGTCCGCCTTTGACCAGCACGGTAGCCCCGGTGGCGGCGGAGAGGGTGCGGCCTTGCTCCAGGGCTCCGGCCCAGTCCTCCCGCACTTCGCCGCCCACCAGGATGGCGAGCTCCGCCAGGTTGGGCGTAATGAGGTGGGCCAGCGGCAGAAGTTCGTGGAGCGCCGCTTCGGCGGACTCCTGCAGCAGCCGGTCGCCGCTGGTGGCAACCATCACCGGGTCCAGGACCACGACGGCGGGACGGACCTTGCGGAGCCAGTCCCCTACCGCTTGGATCACCTCAACGCTGCCGAGCATTCCGATCTTGACGGCATCGATGCCGATATCGTCACTGACCGCATCCAGCTGGGCGGCCAGGAATCCGGCAGGCGGAACATGGACGGAACGGACGCCGTGCGTGTTCTGGGCAGTGAGGGCCGTGATGGCAGCCATTCCGTAGCCGCCGAAAGCAGCGATGCTCTTGAGGTCGGCCTGGATGCCGGCGCCGCCGGACGGATCGGAACCGGCAATCGAAAGTACCCGCGGTACGGGGCGCCCCGGTGCCGTGGGCACCGCGAAGGTTGCCGGGGCGGGTGATGGGGTGGCAGCGGGTATTGCAAACGTCGCAGACAAAAGACATCCCTTCGCCGGTGCTAGCCGGACAGGTTCAACGGGTGTGGATCTCAGCCGGCTCTCTGCGCGGCACCCCGTGTCGGTTCCCCAGCCTAGCTTTTTTGTCCGGCCGCGGCAGAAGGTGACACATTTGCGACCAGCCACCAGTTGCTCCCTTTGCACTGGCCACCACGGATTGCGCAGGTACAGCAATGCCCGGCCGGTCACTGTTGGTGGCCGTCCGGGCATTAGCTGCTGAGACTCAGCGGTGCTTGCTGCTCCTGGAAGCTTCCGGGGCTAGAGCTCCGAGGCCGGGACCCCTACACCCAGGATGATGGGTGCCTCGGCTGGCTTGGGTGCCGGCTTTTCAGTGCTTCCGGTGCCCGCAGGCTCCGGAGCCTTGGCCTCGTGGGAATGGCCGGTGCTGGCAGGAGCAGTGCTTTCGTGCTGCTGCACGGAGGTTTCATTGGCAGCTCCCTGTGCGCGGCTGGCGCTGCGGTGGCGCCGGGGCCGCCGCTCCCGCGACTGTTCCAGCGTGTGGTCGCTGTAGTCCTTGGCAGGTGCTTCCTGGCGCTGTTGGGCTGGCTGTGACTGCGCCACCTGCTCCGCCTGCGGCTTCTGCACAGGTTCAGCCTGCGCCGGGCGGGCTTCCGGCTGGGCCTCCGGTTCCGTTGCGGGCTGGCCGAGGTGCGCGAACGCTTCGGCGAGCCGGTCCAGGGTGAGGGCCGGCCGGGGCTGCTGCTCTTCCGCGTGCTCAACGAACGGCAACACCACTTTTTCGCCGCCGAAGGTGAGCACGGCAGCCGGACGGGCATCGGCGTCGCGCTTTTCCGTTGCCGGCGTGGGGGCAGGATTCTCCGCCGCGGCCTGCTTGGCTGCCGCGATTTCGTCGTCGTGCACGTGCGCTGCGTGGGCCGCAGCGGCGATGTTGGCCAGCGCCAGCCTGGTAGCCTCCGCCTTGGCGTGCCGTTCAGCATCCGAGGGGTCCGGATGCACGGTGTGGACCTGCACCGCCGCTGCCGGCGCTGCCTCGGGCTGCTGGCCGCCGCGGCCCCGGCGCCGCTTGCGGTCCGGGCGGGCACCGGACTGGTTGTTGTCTGGCCGCAGGCTCTCGGCACGGTGGCCTTCGCTCCGGGCTTCCGGCCGGCTGTCGACGCGCTGGACGTGGTGCTCCGCGGCCACAATGTTGGCCCGCCGGTGCTCGACGGGGTCGTCGTGGGTGACCACGCCGCGGCCCGCGCACGCTTCACACTGCTCGCCGAACACCTCGAGCAGCCCCGTGCCCATCCGCTTGCGCGTCATTTGCACCAGGCCCAGCGAGGTAACCTCGGCAACCTGGTGCTTGGTGCGGTCGCGGCCCAGGCACTCCACCAGGCGGCGCAGCACGAGGTCGCGGTTGGATTCGAGGACCATGTCGATGAAGTCGATGACAATGATGCCGCCGATGTCGCGCAGCCGGAGCTGGCGGACCACTTCTTCGGCAGCCTCGAGGTTGTTTTTGGTCACCGTCTCTTCGAGGTTGCCGCCGCTGCCGGTGAACTTGCCGGTGTTGACGTCCACCACGGTCATGGCTTCGGTGCGGTCGATCACCAGTGAACCGCCGGAGGGCAGGAAGACCTTACGCTCCAGGGCCTTGTGGATCTGTTCGTCGATGCGCCAGGCGGTGAAGATGTCCGTGTCCTTGGTCCACTTTTCGAGGCGGCCCACGAGGTCCGGGGCCACGTACGTCACGTAGGCCTCGATGGTGTCCCAGGCTTCCTCGCCGGAGACGATCAGCTTGGAGAAGTCCTCGTTGAAGACGTCGCGGACCACCTTGATGGTGAGGTCCGGTTCGCCATAGAGCAGCTCCGGGGCAAGGATCTTGGTGGACTTCGACTGGCTCTCGATGCCCTCCCACTGGGCGCGCAGCCGGTTGATGTCGTGCGTCAGCTCTTCCTCGGACGCGCCCTCCGCGGCGGTGCGGACAATAACGCCGGCCTGCTCCGGGAGGCGGTCCTTCAGGATGCGCTTGAGGCGGTTGCGTTCGACGTCGGGCAGCTTGCGGGAGATTCCGGTCATGGAACCGCCGGGGACGTACACGAGGTAGCGGCCCGGGAGGGAGATCTGGCTGGTGAGGCGGGCACCCTTGTGGCCGACGGGGTCCTTGGTCACCTGGACCAGGACGGTATCGCCCGACTTCAGCGCGTTTTCGATGCGGCGCTGTTTGCCCTCGAGGTTCACGGCTTCCCAGTTCACCTCGCCGGCGTACAGCACGGCGTTGCGGCCGCGTCCGATGTCCACAAAGGCAGCTTCCATGGACGGCAGCACGTTCTGGACCTTGCCCAGGTAGACATTGCCGATCAGGGAGTCCTGCTGCGTCTTGGAGACAAAGTGCTCGGCCAGGACGCCGTCTTCGAGGACGGCGATCTGGATTCTGTCGTCGCGCTGGCGCACGATCATCTGCCGGTCTACGGATTCGCGGCGGGCCAGGAACTCCGCTTCGGTGATCACGGTGCGGCGGCGGCCGGTGTCACGGGACTCGCGCCGGCGCTGCTTTTTCGCCTCCAGGCGGGTGGATCCCTTGACGCTGGTGACCCGGTTGCTGACAGCAGGCTCGGTAACCGCGCGCGGGGCACGGACGCGGGTGACGGTGTTGGGCGGGTCATCGTCCCCGCCGCCCGTCAGCTCAAGATCCTGGTCACCGCGGCGGCGGCGACGACGACGGCGGGACGTAACGCCGTCCTCCACCTGCCCTGCCGACTCTTCGTCGGCGTCCTCGGAGGCATCGGCGTCGGCCCCCTCGTCGCCGGCGAGACCGGCGTCCTCACCCTCGCCGGGACGGCCGCGGTTACGGCGGTTGCGGCCCCGGCGCCTGCGCCGGCCGTTGGCGTCCTCAGAGTCGCCCTCCTCGTCATCCTCGGCCTCTTCAACCGCGGCGGCCGGGGCAGGACGCACTACCGTACTCAGGTCCGGGGCCTGGAACAGCACCGAGGTGGGGGAGGCCGGTTCGAGGAACAGGGAGCCGAACGGGCTGGCTGCAGCAGCGGGTGCCTGCTCCTTCGACGCTGCTTCCGCGGAAGCCCCTGCGGACGACTCTGCCCGCGGAGCGGCTTCTGCTGGCGCTTCTTTGGCTGCGGCCTGTCCTGACGCCGCATCCGCGGCCGGGGCCTCTTCAGCTGCGGGCTCCTCTGCAGCGGCATCTCCCGCGGGGGCCTCCTCTGCTGGAGTTGCAGCGGCCGGCCCGGCAGGGGCGGCAGAGGGGGCAGGCACAGAATCAGCGGGTGCCGTTTCTACAACAGTTTCCGCAGCAATGGGTGCTTCAACTGCCGATTCGGCGACTGCTGCCGGGGCGGCTTCTGCTGCAACCGGCGCTGAGGTCTTGCGGGTGGCCACCCGGCGGCGCCGGACAGGTTTCGAATCAGGTTCACCCTCCGCAGCGGCTTCCTGGGCTGCTTCCCCTGCGAATGCCGGAAGCGGTTCAGCCACCTCCGCCTTCTTGGGCGAGCGCGTGCGCCGGACCGGAGCCTTGGCCTCCACAGCGGCTGCTTCCCCGGCAGCGGGTTCCCCCGCAGCATGACCTGCCGCGCTTGGTTCTTCAGCGTTGGGTGCGGGGATCAAGGCGTCATCGGCCTTGGGTGCGGCTTTGCGTCGGGTCCTGGTGGCCTTCTTCGGCGCGGCGTCGGCCTCCGTGGCCTCCACATCATCGTTAACGGCTACAACTTGTTCATTATCCATATGTGGCAACACTCCTGCCCCTGACGTACCGCCACATCCGGCACCCATTGGGGCACATATTGTCAAAACCCGCAGGCGTTGACAGAAGTCAAGTGGATACCCCCAGGTTCGCACCGGCAGTGGGGTGCGGCAGCCCGTGGGGGCCGGCAGGATGTTCTAAAACCCGTTGTTCTACAAGCCACAACCAGGTGCCGCCCAATGGAGTCGCGGGAGACCGCCTCGGTGCAACCGATGCCTGCCCTGCTCATCATTGGCGGTCTTGGGAACAAACCACCGGACCGGAGTCCGAATGTGGTTCGGCTTCCAGCCACGTTTATTCTCTCACACCCGGAGTAAATCGCTGCGGAAGCCGGACAGGCGCTGTTGGTTCGCCCGGCCGTCTGGACGGCCCCTCCAGCCTCCGGCGTTACAATCAGGGCAAGGAGCACCGGATGAAAAGGACGGCACACCAATGCCCAGCATCTCCCCCCTCAGCGGCACCCCCGCGCCGGAACGGAGCCTGAACCAGGACAGCGGCCCGGCTGCCAGGCCAACAGGAGCAGTTCCACGCATGACCCGGAACCGGCCCTTTGGCTGGCTGCTGGTGATCACTGGTGCAATCGGCTGGCTGGCCTCCGGGACCCTGGTCCTGGAAAAGCTCGAGGTCCTCAAGGACCCGAACCACACCACCGTCTGCGATGTGAACCCCTGGATCTCCTGCGGCCAGGTGATGCAGACCTGGCAGAGTTCACTGTTCGGCTTCCCCAACATGTTCATCGGTATCGTCGCTTTTGCCATCATCATCACCGTGGGAATGGCCCTGCTTGCCGGCGCCACGTTTGCCCGCTGGTACTGGCTGGGGCTGCAGGCAGGCGTCACCCTTGGCTTCGCGTTCGTGGTGTGGCTGTGGTCCCAGGCCCTGTACTCAATCCACATCCTTTGCCCGTTCTGCATGGTCGTCTGGGCGGCCATGATTCCACTGTTCGTTTGGCTGACCATCCGCAACATCATCGCCGGAGTGATCCCGGTGCCCGCGAACGCCGCCCGCGTCCTGGGCGACTCCGGCTGGATCATCACCGCCCTGCTCTACGTGGCAGTGATCGCCACCATCTTCTTCGCCTTCATCCAGGTGTTCGCCGGAACGTCCGGGTTCTAACCTGCCCGCAAGTCCCAAGAAATGACAGATAAGGCCGATGTTCCTGAAGAACATCGGCCTTATCTGTCATTGCGGCGGTGAGGCTATGCCTGGAACCAGATCTTGATTTCGCGGTCTGCGGAGTCGGCGGAATCGGAGCCGTGCACCAGGTTCTGCTGGACCTTCACGCCCCAGTCGCGGCCAAAGTCGCCACGGATGGTCCCGGGCGCAGCGGTGGTGGGGTCCGTGGTGCCGGCGAGGGAACGGAAGCCCTCAATGACGCGGTGGCCTTCGAAGATGGCTGCCACTACCGGGCCGCTGAGCATAAATTCCACCAGGGGCTCGTAGAAGGGCTTGCCCAGGTGCTCCTCGTAGTGCTGTTCCAGCAGCTCGCGGGTGGCGTCCACTTTCTTCAGTTCGGCGAGGGTGTATCCCTTGGCTTCAATCCGGGCCAGGATGGCCCCGGTGAGGTTGCGGGCGACGCCGTCGGGCTTGATCAGGACGAGGGTACGCTCAGTGGTCACAACTGCTCCAATGCGTTGGTGTGGGTTTCGGGACAAGTCTACGGGGACTCTGTTGATGGGGCCTTGGTCTACGGGGATTGGGGCTGCTGGCCCGGGCCGGCGGCCTGGTCCGGATGGGCTGCTTCCCATTGAGCCTGTTCACGGTCCCGCTCGCCGGCTTCCCGGTCCAGCCGGATGCCCGTGCGAATCCCGTACCACCAGGCAAGCGCGAAGAGTGCTCCCACCAGGAACATGGCCGGCTCGAAGATGCCGGTGAGGATCAGGACGAGCTGCAGGATCCATCCCAGTCCAATGCCCCAGGGCTTAGAGAGGAAGGCGCATGCCAGAATCATCACCGCGGAAAGGGCAATGCCCACACCCAGGATCAGCGCGGGTGGAAATTCCCCGCGGCGCAGCCCGAACACTGCCAGGGTGGCGAAAAACATCACGAAGGCTTCCAGCAGGAGCACGGTGGAGGCGAACATGACCTTGGTGGAGCGGCGCTTCTTGGGCATGCCCGGCCGCCACTCGCGCTGGGCCTTGGTCAGCTTGGCCACGCCTACGCCTCCGTCTTTCCGAGCAGGATCCGGGCTTCGGCCACCAGGGTGATGGAGCCGGTCACCAGCACGCCGCCGGAGAGGTCGTCGTTCGCTTCGGCCCGTTCCACGGCCCATTCCAGGGCGTCGTCAAGCTTTTCCTCAACGTGGACGTTGTCCTCGCCGAACCCAAGGTCGATGGCCAGTTCGGCCAGCTCGGCGGCAGGGACGGCCCGTGGGGAGTTCGACTGGGTGAAACAGTATTCTTCCGCCATGCCGCCCAGGGATTCCTTCAGCTGGCGGAGTACTTCCTCCGCGTCCTTTTCCTTCAGGACCCCCACCACGGGAACAAGCCGGGTGAACGTGAAGGCTTCCTGCAGGGCTGCAGCCGATGCCTTGATGCCGTCCGGGTTGTGGGCGGCGTCCACCACGATGGTGGGTGCCGTGCGGACCACTTCGAGCCGGCCCGGGGAGGTGGCGGTGGCGAAACCTTCCTGCAGGACATCGAAGCCGAGTTCTTTTTCGCCGCCGAAGAAGGCTTCCAGGGCTGCCACCGCCACGGCGGCGTTCTGTGCCTGGTGGGCTCCGTGCAGCGGCACCAGCAGGTCCGGGTACCGGCCGGCGATGCCCTGGATGGTGACCATCTGCCCGCCCACAGCCACGGTCCGGGACTCGACGCCGAACTCCACCCCCTCGAATTTGAAGGGGACGCCCACGTCCTTGGCTTTGTCGAGCAGGACCTGCGCCGCGTCGAGGGGCTGGGCAGCGCTGATGAGGTAGCCGCCGGGCTTGATGATTCCGGCCTTTTCGTAGGCGATGTCTTCGGTGGTGTCGCCCAGCAGGTCCGTGTGGTCCAGCGAGATGGGCGTAACCACCGAAACCTGCCCGTCACCCACGTTGGTGGCGTCGGTGATGCCGCCGAGACCCACTTCGATGACGGCCACGTTGACGGGCTGGTCAGCGAAGATGGCGAAACCCAGGATGGTGAGGCATTCGAAGTACGTCAGCCGGGGCTGCCCCTCGGTTTCCAGCTCCGAGTCCACGATCTCCAGGTACGGCCGGATCTCGTCCCAGATCCGGACGAAGGTCGCATCGGAGACTGGATGGCCGTCAATGCTGATCCGTTCGGTGACCTTGGACAGGTGCGGGCTGGTGTACCGTCCGGTGCTCAGGCCGTGGGCCCGCAACACCGATTCGATCATGCGGGCCGTGGAGGTCTTGCCATTGGTCCCGGTCACATGGATGATCGGGTACGCCTTGTTGGGCTCCCCCAGCACATCCATGGCCCGGAATAATGGGGCAAGCCGCGGCTCCATCTTGTTTTCCGGCGCCCGGCCCAGCAGCTCGGCGTAGACGCTTTCCACGGAAAATTCGTCGCTCATGTAACTAGGCCTCCACTTTTTCTACGGTGACAGCCGGTTCGGCAACGTCCGAGGGGTTCGCCGAGAGGTCCACGGTGAGGGTCTCGCCCTTCACCAGGTCAGCGTTGGCCAGCAGGGCGTCCACCACGTTCTGCCGGGCAGCCACAGAGGTCCGGATCCGGTCGCTGACATTGAGTCCGGCGTCCTTGCGTGCCTGCTGGATGGAGCGGACCATGTCCCGCGCCAGGCCTTCGGCTTCCAGCTCCGGTGTGACCTCGGTGTTGAGGACCACGAAGCCGCCGCCTGGCAGGACCGCGACAGAAGCGGAGCCGCCTTCCGATTCCGCAACCACGGTCTCCAGCGTGTACTCCTGCGGTTCCAGCTGCAGCCCGCCGGCGGTGACCACACCGTCGTCGTCTACTGACCAGTCGCCGGACTTCGAGCCCTTGATGGCCAACTGGACATTCTTGCCCAGGCGCGGACCTGCCGCGCGGGCGTTCACCACAAGCTTCTGCTGGATCCCGAACTCCTCCGGGGAGGCCGTGGCGGCGTCCAGCAGGCGAACGGAGCGCAGGTTCAGCTCGTCCGCGACGACGCCGGCAAAGCCTTCCAGCGCGTCGGCACCGGGTGCCACCACTGTCAGTTCCTGCAACGGCAGGCGGACACGCAGGTTCGCTGCCTTGCGGAGCGAGGAACCGGTGGAACAGATCTGCTGGACCTTGTCCATCGCCGCCACCAGGTCCGGGTTCGCCGGGAACAGGTTGGCATCGGGCCAGTCAGCGAGGTGCACGGAGCGGCCGCCGGTGAGCCCGCGCCAGATTTCCTCGGAGACCAGCGGCAGGAGGGAAGCCGCCACCCGCGAGACAGTTTCCAGCGCGGTGAACAGAGCGTCAAAGGCGTCCTGGTCCTCATCGAAGAACCGCTGCCGGCTGCGGCGGACATACCAGTTGGTGAGCATGTCCAGGTAGCTGCGCAGTTCATCGCAGGCCCCCGAGATGTCGTACGTGTCCAGCTGCGCCGTCATGTTCCGGACCAGCTCACCGGTGTTGGCCAGCAGGTACTGGTCCAGCGTGTCGGTGTACCCGTCGTAGCGCAGCCGGGCGTCGTAGCCGGTAGCTGTACCGTCAACTACGTTGGAGGCGTTGGTGTACAGGCTGAAGAAGCTGTACACGTTCCACAGCGGCAGGATGACTTGCCGGACGCCGTCGCGGATTCCCTGCTCGGTAACCACCAGGTTGCCACCCCGGAGGATGGGGCTGGACATCAGGAACCAGCGCATGGCGTCGGAGCCGTCGCGGTCCAGCACCTCAGACACGTCCGGGTAGTTCCGGAGGCTCTTGGACATCTTCTGCCCGTCGGAGCCCAGCACGATGCCGTGGCTGATCACGTTGCGGAAGGCCGGCCGGTCGAACAGCGCGGTGGAGAGGATGTGCAGCATGTAGAACCAGCCGCGGGTCTGGCCGATGTACTCCACAATGAAATCCGCGGGGTTGTGCGTATCGAACCAGGCCTCGTTCTGGAACGGGTAGTGCACCTGGCCGTACGGCATGGAGCCGGAGTCGAACCAGACATCCAGCACGTCCTCCACGCGGCGCATCACCGACTGCCCCTCTTCGGGCGTCCGTGGATCATCCGGGTTGGGCCGGGTCAGTTCGTCGATGAACGGGCGGTGCAGGTCAACCTGGCCGTCCTTGTTCAGCGGCAGCCGGCCAAAATCCGCCTCGATCTCGGCCAGCGAGCCGTAGACGTCGGTGCGGGGATATTCGGGGTCGCTGGACTGCCAGACGGGGATGGGGCTGCCCCAGTAGCGGTTGCGGCTGATGGACCAGTCGCGGGCGTTTTCCAGCCACTTGCCGAACTGGCCGTCCTTGACGTTGCCCGGGATCCAGTTGATCTCCTGGTTCAGTTCGGACATCCGGTCCTTGAACTTGGTGACCTCCACGTACCAGGAGGACACGGCGCGGTAGATCAGCGGGTTGCGGCAGCGCCAGCAGTGCGGGTAGCTGTGTTCGTAGCTGGCCTGGCGGACCAATCGGCCCTGCCCGCGCAGCACCTGGGTGATGGGCTTGTTGGCCTCGAACACCTGCAGGCCCACAATGTTGTGCAGGTCGCCGTGCTTGAACAGCGGCAGGAACCTGGCGCCCTCATCAACCGACAGGACCACGGGGATGCCGGCTTCTTCGCAGACCTTCTGGTCGTCCTCGCCGTAGGCCGGAGCCTGGTGGACAATGCCGGTGCCGTCGGTGGTGGTGACGTAGTCGGCAACCAGGATCCGCCAGGCGTTTTCCATGCCGTATTTTTCGTTGTCCGCGAAGTCCTGCCACAGCGGCTGGTACGCCAGGCCTTCCAGCTCTGCGCCGGTGTGCGTGGACACCACGGCGGCCAGTGCTGACTCGACGTCGTCGTACCCGAGGTCCTTGGCGTAGCTGGCCAGCAGGTCGGCGGCCAGCAGGAAGCTGCCGCTGACGGGCGCGTCCGCGGAGGCGGCCTTGATGCCGTTGGGGCCAACCGGCAGCACGGCGTAGGTGATGGAGGGCCCGACGGCGAGCGCGGCGTTCGTGGGGAGGGTCCAGGGTGTGGTGGTCCACGCGAGGGCCTGGACGCCGGCCAGCTGACGGGACAGTTCGGACTCCCCGGCGACAAGCGGGAACGTCACCGTGACGGTCTGGTCCTGGCGGTTCTTGTAAACGTCGTCGTCCATGCGCAGCTCATGGTTGGACAGCGGCGTCTCGTCCTTCCAGCAGTACGGCAGCACGCGGTAACCGTTGTAGGTCAAGCCCTTTTCGTGCAGCTGCTTGAAGGCCCAGAGGACGGACTCCATGTACTCGACGTTGAGGGTCTTGTAATCGTTATCGAAGTCCACCCAGCGCGCCTGGCGGGTGACGTAGTTGCGCCATTCATCGGCGTACTTCATTACGGAGGCGCGGCAGGCGTCGTTGAACTTGTCGATGCCCATGGCCTCGATCTGGGTCTTGTCCGTCATGCCCAGTTGCTTCATGGCTTCGAGTTCGGCGGGCAGGCCGTGGGTGTCCCAGCCGAAGCGGCGCTCCACGCGCTTGCCGCGCTGGGTCTGGTAGCGGCCCACCAGGTCCTTGGCGTACCCGGTCAGCAGATGGCCGTAGTGCGGCAGGCCGTTGGCGAAGGGCGGGCCGTCGTAGAAAACGAATTCATTGCTGCCGGGCTCACCGCCGGGGGCGTCCGCGCTGCGCTGGTCGATGCTGGCCTGGAACGTGCCGTCCTGGTCCCAGTACTTGAGGATGCGCTCTTCGATTTCCGGGAACTTCACGGAGGCGGAAACGCCGCGCGTACCGCTGGCAGAGGCTGAGGCCTTGGGGTAATACGTCATTCTCGACATCCTGGGTTGAGCTTGGCGAACTGCCGGCTTGCGCCTTTCGTTCCGTTCAGGATGCGAGGACGGCTGCCGTGTTGTCCTCCCGGACCCCACGCCCACCGCGGTACCACCTCACTTACCGGCGCTGCCGGCTCCCGGGGGAACCGCCATGCTCCGGCCACTCGTTGACTGCTGTGACGGGCTTACCCGTCCGGTTCTACTGGCACTGTCCGCAGTTGTGGCGGTTGGTGCGTTCTTCCGGAAGCTCACCGGTGATTGCCGGGTCATAGCCGCTTTCGAGTCTACTATTCACCGGGCAAGGTTTTCCATTCGCAGCTGCCACTAGGGGCGGCAACTGCCTAGAATCGGAGCCATGACTGCTGCCTGGAGCCGGCGGGGGCTCAGTCGCCGAAGACCCCACAACCACCCAACCCGGGCGGTCCGGGCCTTTCGCTGGCTGGCTGCGGGGTTTGCGGTGCCAGCGGCGGCCACGTCTTTCCTTCGTGCCACGTCTGCTGACTGGCCCGTCCTGGCCGTGCAGCTGCTCTCATTCGTGCCGTGGTTCACGGTGCCGGCCACTGCAGCGTTCCTGCTTTCCCTGCCGGCGCGCAGCAGACCGCTCCAGCTGCTGACTGCAGCGCTGCTCGGGGTGCAGGTTGTATGGCTCCTCCCGCCCGCAGCCAGCCCAGCCGCGGCAGATAACGACGAATCCAAGGTTCACCTCAGGGTGATGTCCCTGAACGCCGAACTGGGCGCGGCACGGGCCGAAGACATTGTGCAGCTGGTCCGTGAGCAGGGAGTGGAGCTGCTTGCCCTTGAGGAGTACACGGGGGATCTCGGGGAAAGGCTCGCTGCTGCCGGGCTGTTGTCACTGCTCCCCTACCAGGTGTCACATCCGCGGGACGGGGCCGGGGGCGCAGCTGTCTACTCCTCCTTCGCAATGCGCGGGGAAGGCGTTGTTGGCGGAACCCGCTTCACCATGCCGGTTGTCAGCGTGGATTTGGGGGTGGGAAGTGGAGCGGCCCTGCAGGTGGTGGCAGTGCACTGCCTGGCTCCGGTGGGCAACGGGCTGGCCGGATGGCGCAGCGACCTTGCTGCCCTTGCGCGGACCGGCGCCGGATCGGGGCCGCTGCTGCTGGCCGGGGACTTCAATGCCACCTTTGACCACCAGGAATTCCGGGCGTTGCTGGCAGGAACCGGAGGCGGGCGGGAGTTGGTGGACGTAGCGGCGTCCGTCGGAGGCAGGCTGACCCCCACGTGGCCGATGCGCGGCTACGCCCTTCCCGGCATTACCCTGGACCACCTTGTCACGAGCCGGGACGTCGCAGGCACTGCCTATTCGGTCCACCGGGTGCCGGGCACGGACCACGCAGCCGTGCTGGCCACGTTGGCCGTCCCGGCGGGCTAGGACCTCCGGATCAGTTTGTGGTTGGCAGCCTGCGCCACCGGCCGGATCACGATCTGGTCCAGGTTCACATGGTGCGGCGCAGTGACGGCATACCTGACCACATCCGCCACGTCAGCGGCGGTGAGCGGCTTCTCCACTCCCTGGTACACCTTTTGGGCGGCCTGCCGGTCACCAAGCCGGTTCAGCGCGAACTCCTCCGTGTAGACCAGGCCGGGAGCCACCTCGATGACGCGGACGTTGTTTTCCGCTTCCTCCAGCCGCAGCGCCCCGGTCACGGCCTGCTGGGCCGACTTCGCGGCGTTGTAGCCGCCTCCGCCTTCATACGGGGCAAGCGCGGCAGTGGAGGTCAGGTTCAGCACGGTTCCCTCGCCGTGTGCGCGGAGCATCGGCAGGAACGCCCGGGTGAGCTTCATGGTGCCCAGCACGTTGACCCGGTACATCCACTCCCAGTCCTCCGTGCTGGCCTCGCCGACGGTATCGGCTCCCCGGGCACCGCCGGCGATGTTGATCAGCGTGTCGATGCCCCCCGCCTCGGTGACCTGGGCGAGGAGCCGGGACACGTCGTCGTCCGCGGAAATATCCGCAGGAATTCCGACGGCGCCCGTCTCGGCTTCCAGCGCGGCGAGCCGCTCCGCCCGGCGGGCCACGGCAAAGACTGTCCAGCCTTCAGCTGCCAGGGCGCGCACTGTCGCCTCGCCGATTCCGCTGCTCGCGCCGGTCACCAAAGCTGCCTTTTGGGGGAAGTCCGAAGTCATGGCACCACCCTAGCCTTCCCCGCCGGCAGATCGCCCCGGCCTGTTTCCCCGGATGAACGCGCGCGTGCCGCGTGGCCGCCCGGCCGGGGGACGCGCCCGGTCATGAAACAATTGGCAGATGGCTGAAGACAATCAGGGTACAGACACGCCCAACACCGCCCCCATCAACGTTCCGGACAAGCCGGCCCTCGAAGGCCTCGAAGCTGCCCTGACGCAGCGCTGGCTTGCCGAAGGGACCTACAAGTTCAACCCGGACACCACCCGGGAGCAGGTCTACTCAATCGACACTCCCCCGCCCACCGCCTCCGGGTCGCTGCACGTGGGGCACATGTTTTCCTACACGCAGACGGACGTGCTGGCGCGCTACCAGCGCATGATCGGCAAGAACGTGTTCTACCCGATGGGCTGGGACGACAACGGGCTGCCCACGGAACGCCGGGTGCAGAACTTCTACGGTGTGCGCTGCGACCCGTCCATCCCGTACAACGCTGACTACCGGCCGCCGGCACAGCCCGCCAAGAACCAGCGGGACTTCGACGTGGTCTCCCGCCGGAATTTCATCGAACTGTGCGAAGAGCTGGCCGTTGAGGACGAGAAGGTCTTCGAAAACCTCTTCCAGACGCTTGGCCTGTCCGTGGACTGGGAACTGACCTACCGGACCATCGATGACAACTCCAGGGCCGTCTCGCAGCGTGCGTTCCTTGCCAACCTGGCAGCGGGCGACGCCTACATGGCCGAGGCGCCCACCCTTTGGGATGTGACGTTCCGCACGGCTGTGGCCCAGGCCGAGCTCGAGGACCGCGAGGTGCCCGGCGCCTACTACCGCTACCCGTTCTTCACTGAGGACGGCGAGCGGATCTACATCGAGACCACGCGTCCCGAACTGCTGGCGGCCTGCGCCGCGCTGGTGGCGAATCCCGACGACGAACGGTACCAGCCGCTGTTCGGCAAGAGGGTCACGTCCCCCGTTTTCGGCGTCGAGGTGGAAGTCAAGGCCCACCCCCTTGCCAAGGCCGACAAGGGCTCCGGCATTGCCATGGTGTGTACCTTCGGCGACCTGACCGACGTCACCTGGTGGCGTGAACTCCAGCTCCCCACACGCGCCATCGTGGGCCGGGACGGCAGGATCGTCAGCGACGCGCCTGATTGGATCACCACGGATATTGGACGTGAAGCGTTCGCTGCCATCGCCGGCAAGACCGTCTTCAGCGCCAAGGAGGAGGTGGTGAAGCTCCTCACCGCTGCCGACCTGCTGGAGGGCGAACCGAAGAAGATCATGCACCCCGTGAACTTCTATGAGAAGGGCGACAAGCCCCTTGAGGTTGTCACCTCCCGCCAGTGGTACATCCGCAACGGCGGCAGGGACGAGGACCGCCGCGGGCGGCTCATTGCGCGCGGGCAGGAGATCGACTTCCACCCTGCCTTTATGCGCTCACGCTACGAAAACTGGATCTCCGGCCTGAACGGTGACTGGCTCGTGTCCCGGCAGCGCTTCTTCGGGGTTCCCATCCCCGTCTGGTACCCGCTGGATGCCGACGGCAACCCGGACTACGACTCCCCCATTGTTCCCTCAGATGAGCAGCTGCCAGTGGACCCGGCCGCCGATGCCGCCCCGGGTTTCGACGAGGCGCAGCGCGATGTCCCCAACGGCTTCACGGGCGACGCCGACATCCTCGACACCTGGGCCACGTCCTCCCTGACGCCGAACATTGTGGGCGGCTGGAAGCGCGACGAGGAACTCTTCGCCAAGGTGTTCCCGTTTGACGTCCGGCCGCAGGGCCACGACATCATCCGGACCTGGCTCTTCTCCTCGGTGGTCCGTGCCGACGCCCTGGAAAACAGCGCGCCGTGGAAGCACGCTGCTATCTCAGGCTGGATCCTTGACCCGGACCGCAAGAAGATGTCCAAGTCCAAGGGCAACGTGGTGGTCCCCACCGATGTGCTGGAGGAATACGGTTCCGACGCCGTCCGCTACTGGGCAGCGTCCGCGAAGCTCGGGGCGGACACTGCCTATGAGATCGCCCAGATGAAGATCGGCCGGCGCCTGGCCATCAAGCTGCTGAATGCCTCGAAGTTCGTGCTGAACCTCGGCGCCACCGAGGCATCGGTGCTCTCCAGTGACCTCTCGGTGCTGTCCAACCCGTTGGACCGGGCCGTCCTTGCCCAGCTCGCCGACGTGGTGGCGCAATCCACCAAGGCGTTCGAAAACTACGACTACGCCCGCGCACTGCAGATCACGGAAAGTTTTTTCTGGCAGTTCACGGACGATTACGTGGAGCTCATCAAGGACCGCGCTTACGGCGCCGCGGGGGAAGCCGAACAGGCGTCCGTGCTCGCAGCACTGGCCACCACCCTGGACACCCTGCTGCGGCTGTTCGCGCCGTTCCTGCCCTTCGCCACCGAAGAGGTCTGGGGCTGGTGGCGGAACGGCTCCGTCCACCGCGCCCAATGGCCTGTACCGCTGGACGTGCCGGGCGGTGACACCACCATGCTTGCCACGGTGGGTGTTGCCCTCAGCGGTGTGCGGAAGGCGAAGTCCGAGGCCAAGGTCAAGCAGCGCACCGAGGTGTTGTCCGCGACCATCACGGCTTCGGAGGCTTTGACCACGCAGCTGAACGCGGGGCTTGCGGACCTGAAGGCTGCGTCCAACGCCCGGGAGATCACCCTGGTGGTGGGCGACGGCGACCTGGCCGTCAGCGACGTGGCCCTGGCAGCAACCGAGGAACCCGTACAGGCCTAGTCAGGCAGCCGCCCGTTTCAGGGCAAAGGGGAAGCCCCATCAGCGTTTTGCCGTTGGTGGGGCTTCGACTTTTCGGCCATCCGGTGACGTCTTTGATGGTCTGGCAAGATCCTAGGAAATTTCAGGTCTTCCTACCTCGTCACTGGTAGCTTGTATCCGGCTTTGCCGATGGCTGCGTCAAATACATATCACTGAATCTTCGGTTCCTGCGTCCCTCTTCTTTCGAAGGGGGTAAGAACCATCATTGTCCTGCCCCTCCGGAAGCGCAAGAGCCCCGGTAGAACTACAAGCCAGTAGTTCTACCGGGGCTCTTCAGCGTTCCTTGCGGGAGGGCCTGCAGGTCCGGCTTCAGTCGAATTCGGGGCTTTCGGTGCGGCTGCGCTTCAGCTCGAAGAAGTGCGGGAAGGAGGCAAGGGCCGTGGTGGCGTCCCACAGTTTGCCCGCCTCTTCGCCGCGCGGGATGCGGGTAAGGACGGGGCCGAAGAAGGCAGTGCCGTTGAAGGCCACCACAGGCGTTCCAACGTCCTGGCCCACCAGGGAAATGCCTTCCTCATGGCTCGCGCGCAGCTGCTCGTCGTAGGCATCGGTGGTGGCCGCTTCAGCCAGCGAAGCGGGAAGGCCGCACTCAGCGAGGGCCTTGGTGATGACCAGTGCCCGGTCTTTCTCGCCGCGCTCATGGATCAGGGTGCCCATGGCGTCATAGAGGGCCTTGACTGTTTCCTGGCCGTGTTCCTGCTGTGCTGCGATGATCACCCGCACCATGCCCCAGGCGTTGTCCATGGACTCGCGGTAAGCAGGCTCCAAGTCGCGGCCCTCATTGAGGACCGCAAGGCTCATGACGTGCCATACCGTCTCGATGTCGCGGACGTCTTCCACCTCGCCGATCCAGCGCGAGGTGATCCAGGCGAACGGGCACAGCGGGTCAAACCAGAAATCAGCTTTGTTCTTTGCGGTTTCAGTCATCGGGCATGGTCCTTCAGGCGCGGGCGGCTGCGCAGGCGGCAGCCGCATCTGACGGTGGAGAGCGAAAGGTTTTCAGGCAGACTTACGCCGCTTGGTGACGTGCGGGATCATGGTGGGATCCGCGCCCTGAAGGACCACGTCCTCGGTGATCACAACACTGGCCACGTCCTCGCGGCTCGGGAGATCAAACATCACAGGGAGGAGCACTTCCTCCATGATGGCGCGCAGTCCGCGGGCGCCGGTTCCGCGCTCCAGTGCCTGCTCGGCGATGGCGTCCAGGGCGCCGTCGTCGAACACCAGCTCCACGCCGTCGATCTGGAACATCTTCTGGTACTGCTTTACCAAGGCGTTCTTGGGGGTTGAGAGGATCTGGATCAACGCGTCCCGGTCCAGGTTGGACACGGTGGTGATCACGGGGAGACGGCCGATGAATTCCGGGATCAGCCCGAATTTCAGCAGATCCTCCGGCATCACTTCACCGTAGGAATCGATCTTCTTGCTGGCCTCGTTCAGGGGTGCACCGAAGCCGATGCCCTTCCGTCCTGACCTCGAACCGATGATCTCCTCGAGGCCCGCGAAAGCACCGGCCACGATGAACAGGACGTTGGTGGTGTCGATCTGGATGAATTCCTGGTGAGGGTGCTTCCGGCCGCCCTGCGGAGGAACGGAGGCGACAGTACCTTCCAGGATTTTCAGGAGCGCCTGCTGGACGCCTTCGCCGGAGACGTCCCTGGTGATGGAGGGGTTTTCGCTCTTGCGGGAAATTTTGTCGATCTCATCGATGTAGATGATGCCCTGTTCGGCCTTCTTGACATCGTAGTCAGCGGCCTGGATGAGCTTGAGGAGGATGTTCTCCACATCCTCGCCCACGTAGCCGGCCTCAGTCAGTGCCGTGGCATCGGCTACGGCGAACGGAACGTTCAGGCGGCGGGCGAGGGTCTGGGCCAGGTAGGTCTTTCCGCAGCCGGTGGGACCGATCAGGAGGATGTTGGACTTGGCGATTTCGACGTCGTCGTGGTGGCCGCCTTCGGCGAGGCTTCCCGACTTAGGGGCGTGGCCGGCCTGGATCCGCTTGTAATGGTTGTAGACAGCGACGGCGAGGGACCGTTTGGCGGGCTCCTGGCCGATCACGTATTCCTGCAGGAAGTCGAAGATTTCCCGCGGCTTGGGCAGTTCAAAGCTGCCGAGATCGGCAACTTCCGCAAGTTCCTCTTCGATGATTTCGTTGCACAGCTCAATGCACTCATCGCAGATGTAGACACCGGGCCCGGCTATGAGCTTGCGCACCTGCTTCTGGCTCTTTCCGCAGAAAGAGCACTTCAGCAGATCCGTGCTCTCGCCAATCCGAGCCATATGTGAACCCCTTAGTATCTTGCTGCCAGGCAGCCTTGCACCGTTGCTGGAATCTCCACCAGCCTGCGCTGGCCGGTTTGTGACAACATCCACTCTAGGTCACATTCGCTTCCGAGGGTGGAATGAAAAGGCCGGTGGAGCCAAATGATTGGCGCCACCGGCGCTTTACTTTACCGCTACCTGGAAATGGCCTGCGGTTTGATCTTGCGGGAATCCAGGACCTGGTCGATCAGGCCGTACGCCTGGGCTTCCTCCGCGGTCAGGATCTTGTCACGCTCAATATCGTTGTTGACCTGCTCGGACGTCCGTCCCGAGTGGTGCGCCAGCGTGTCCTCAAGCCAGGACCGCATGCGCATGACCTCCGCGGCCTGGATCTCCAGGTCGGAGGCCTGTCCGCCCTGGCCGCCGGAGAGCGCCGGCTGGTGGATCAGGACACGGGCGTTGGGCAGTGCCAGGCGCTTGCCGGGCGTGCCGGCAGCCAGCAGGACCGCGGCGGCGCTGGCCGCCTGCCCGAGGCATACCGTCTGGATCTCGGGACGGATGTACTGCATGGTGTCGTAGATTGCCGTCATTGCGGTGAACGAACCGCCCGGGGAGTTGATGTACAGCGTGATGTCGCGGTCCGGGTCAGTGGACTCAAGCACCAGCAGCTGCGCCATGATGTCGTCAGCGGAGGCGTCGTCCACCTGGACGCCGAGGAAAATGATGCGGTCCTCGAAGAGCTTGGTGTAGGGGTCCTGGCGCTTGAAGCCGTAGGGCGTGCGCTCCTCGAACTGGGGCAGGACGTAGCGGCTGGACGGAAGATTACCGGCGGACCACCCGAAGTTGTAGTTCATTGTTATTGCTCCTGATCTGAGTGTTCTTGTGCCGGTCTAGTTCGCGGAGGGGGTTTCGCCCGAAGCGCCGTTGGACGTTGCGCCGTCATTGTTGGACGTACCGCCGCCACCGGAAACGGAGCCCGCGTGGGCGGCGATCTTGTCGAAGAACCCGTACTCGAGGGCTTCAGTGGCCGTGAACCACTTGTCGCGGTCGTTGTCCTTGAGGATGGTGTCAACGGTCTGCCCGGTCTGCTCGGCCGTCAGCTCCGCCATGACCTTCTTCATGTGCAGGATAAGTTCGGCCTGGATCTTGATGTCCGAGGCGGTGCCGCCGATGCCGCCGGAGGGCTGGTGCATCAGGACTCGTGCGTTCGGGGTGGCATAGCGCTTGCCCTTGGTGCCGGAGGAGAGCAGGAACTGCCCCATGGAGGCTGCGAGGCCGGTGGCGACGGTGACGACGTCGTTCGGGATGAACTGCATGGTGTCGTAGATGGCCATGCCCGCGGTGACGGAGCCGCCCGGCGAGTTGATGTACAGGTAGATGTCCCGTTCCGGGTTTTCGGCCGAAAGGAGCAGCAGCTGCGAGCAGATGGCGTTCGCGTTCTCGTCACGCACCTCTGAACCGAGCCAGATGATGCGCTCCTTGAGGAGGCGGTTGTAAATGTAGTTGTCCTGGGCTGCAGGATCGACGGTCGCCATCCGGGGGGCCTCTGGGTGCTGTGACATATGTACTTACCTCTCGCTGGTGACGGTGACATCACTGAAAATCTCTACTTGGACACTAACCGGTTTCACCGACGTTTTGTTCGCGCGCCGTGGGCTGTTCGCTGACGGCGCACGATCGGCAGGCCCCCGGAGGGAGATGCTGTGGCGCCCTGCCGGTGCAAAGCAAACGGCCCCCGGATCCTTGGGATCCGGGGGCCGTACAAACTTGCTTTACAGCACAGGCTAGGCCTTGGCCTCTGCCTTGTCTTCGTCGGCAGCAACCTCGGGTGCTTCAGTCACTGCTTCCTCTGCCTCTGCGGCGGGAGCTTCCTCTTCGCCGCCGGGGCGGACGAAGTCGCTGAGGTCAACGGTGTTGCCCTCAGTGTCGGTCACCGTGGCCTGGCCCAGGACAACAGCCAGGGCTTTGCGGCGGCGAACCTCTGACACCATCATGGGGACCTGGCCGCTCTGATCGATGATCTGGGCGAACTGGTTGGGGTCCATGCCGTACTGGCTGGCCGTGCTGACGATGTAGTCGATCAGCTCGTTCTGGCTGACGTTAACTTCTTCCTTCTCCGCGATGGCGTCGAGGATGATCTCGTTCTGGAAGGCGCGGGCGGTGTTGGTCCGGACCTCTTCACGGTGCTCCTCGGTGTCGTGCTCGCCTTCACCGTGGCCGTTGCCCTCCTTGAAGTGGGCTTCGAGCTGTTCTTCGACGACGGAGTCCGGAACCGGAACCTCTACGAGCTCAACGAGCTTGTCCAGGACCTTGTCGCGGGCCTCGACGCCCTGCTCAACAACCTTCGAGTCGGCGGCCTGCTTGGCGAGGTCCTCGCGGAGCTCGGCAAGGGTGTCGAACTCGGAGGCGAGCTGGGCGAAGTCGTCGTCGGCCTCGGGGAGCTCGCGCTCCTTGACGGCCTTGACTACCACCTTGACCTGGGCTGCTTCACCGGCGTGGTCGCCACCCACCAGGGTGGTGTTGAAGATAGCGTCTTCGTCAGCGCTCAGGCCGGTAACGGCTTCGTCGAGGCCTTCGAGCATGGTACCGGCACCAACCTGGTAGGACAGGCCGGCAGCGGAGTCAACCTCTTCGCCGTCGATGCTGGCGGTGATGTCGATGGTGAGGAAGTCACCATCGGCAGCGGGACGGTCTACGGGCTTCAGCGTGCCGAAGCGGCCGCGGAGCTCGTCCAAGGCCTTGTCCACGTCCTCGTCCGAAGACTGTGCTGCGGCGACCTCCACCTGAATGCCGGCGTAGTCCGGGAGTTCGATCTCCGGGCGGACGTCAACCTCGGCTGCGAACTTCAGGCCGCCGTCCGTGGCGGAGGGGTCCGGAACCTCGGTGATCTCTACCTCGGGACGGCTCAGGGGACGGATGCCGGATTCCTGCACGGCAGCCTGGTACCAGCCGTTGAGGCCTTCGTTGATGGCCGTCTCCAGGACGTACCCGCGGCCGACGCGCTGGTCGATGAGCTTGGCGGGGACCTTGCCCTTACGGAAGCCAGGGACCTGGATCTGCGAAGCAACGGTCTTGTAGGCCGAGTCGATGCTGGGCTTCAATTCCTCAAAGGGGACCTCAACATTGAGCTTGACCCGCGTGGGGGTGAGGTTCTCGACAGCGCTCTTCACGGTCTAAGTACTCCTGGGTTTGTGGGATGGGTTTCTGCAAACGCAATGTTTTGTCCAGGCCGAGAGGTCCGGGCCGCAGAGTCGGGGTGACAGGATTTGAACCTGCGACTTCCTGCTCCCAAAGCAGGCGCTCTAGCCAAGCTGAGCTACACCCCGTAAGTGCACAGGCAAGTCTACGGTGATACGCACCGTCTTTGCACATTTGACACGTAGCCCATGGATTAGGTTTAGTTGTATCCGGCTTGAACAGCCAGCCCGAAGTTCCCATCAGCCGGCGCCTGCGGTACTAGGCTTGGAGATGGATCTTCCTTCGGGGACGTAGCTTAATGGTAAAGCCTCAGTCTTCCAAACTGATTACGCGGGTTCGATTCCCGTCGTCCCCTCCAGTGCAAAAGGCCCCTCATTGAGGGGCCTTTTGCTTTTTGCCGCGGTGTTCAGGCCTGCTGGCAGAACGGGCACCAGTAAAGCTTCCGGCCCACCAGCTCGGCCATCAATACGGTGGTCCTGCAGACGCGGCAGGGCAGCCCCTGGCGTTTGTAGACAAAATGGGCATCCTCCCGGGCCGGGTAGCTGTCGGTCCGGACGACGGCGGAACGGGCCGCCGGCAGTTTGCCCTCGGCGGCGCTCCAGTACCTCGGCGTGGTGGTGATGATCCGGCCGTCGGCCACGCCGTCGTTCATGACGGAGACGACGTCGCGCCACAGCTTGCGTGCCTCGGCGTCCGGAACGTCGCTGCCCGGCAGCCAGGGATCCAGCCGCCGCCGGAAGAGAACCTCGGCCCGGTAAACATTTCCCACACCGGCGATGACTTTCTGGTCCATCAGCAGCGCGGCCAAGGGGGCTGTGCGGCTCTGCAGCGTGGCCGTAAAAAGGCCGGCATCCCCGCGGCGGTTACGCAACGGGTCCGGACCCAAACGGGCCAGCACGGCGTCGGCCTCGGCTGCAGGGATGGTTTCGCACGTGGTAGCCCCGCGCAGGTCCGCCCAGCCGTTGGCGCCCACAAGCCGGACGCGCACTGCCCCTACGGGTGGAGGCGGACCCTCATAGGGCCGTCCGCCACCTTCGTCGTCGAAGCTCTCCTGCTCCCCCACCCGCCGCGGCGCGCCGATGCTGGAAGATCCCGCGAAGCTGCTGTCACCTCCAAAGCTCCAGGCCCCGTAGAGGCCCAGGTGGACATGCAGTACCAGCGAGTTGTCAAAGTGCAGGAACAGGTGCTTCCCGTGGGCGTCCGCGGCAACCAGGACGTGCCCGTCCAGGAGCGCCGCTCCCCCGGCGAACCGGCCCTGGGGGCTGGAAACTGCCAGCCGCTGGCCGCCGAAAACGTCCCCGAACTGCCGCGCGAGGCGACGGAGCGTATGCCCTTCCGGCACTACTCGATGACCTCACCGGTTGTTTCGTAGGCGGCGATCTTGCCGATCCTGCGGACGTGGCGCTCGTCATTGCTGAAGGGCTCGGACAGGAAGGCCTCAATCAGCTCCGTTGCTTCCTCGACCGTGTGCTGGCGGCCGCCCACTGCCACGACATTGGCGTCGTTGTGTTCACGGGCCAGGGTGGCTGTGGAGTGGTTCCAGGCCAGCGCCGCCCGGACGCCCTTGACTTTGTTGGCGGCAATCTGTTCCCCGTTGCCGGATCCGCCGAGCACGATTCCCAGGGCGTGGACGCCGGCCTGCTGGTCCGCCACCACGGCGAGCGCAGCATTGATGCAGAACGACGGGTAGTCATCCTGGGCGTCGTAGACCTTGGGACCATGGTCCACCACGTCATACCCCTTGGCGGTCAGGTGGGTGACGAGGTGGGCGCTGAGTTCCATGCCTGCGTGGTCGGTGGCGATGTGGACCCGCGGGAAGGCAGGGGAAGAAGTCACGAGCAGAATCCGTTCGGTGGGCGCTGGCGGCCGGCACGGACGGTGCAGGCCGGGGTCAGGACAACACGGACAAGGATACTAGGACAAGGGGACGCGCGGACTGCCGCCGTACCAGGCGCGCGTGCCGCGCTGCGGGAACTAGGACTCAGGCTGGCCTGCGGCCGGTTCTCCGCCGGCACGCCGCGCCCTGGCCGCCACCCGCGTCAGGACCTCCGCCAGCCGCGCGGCCGAGTCCAGGGTCCCGCCGCTGACTGCCAGCCGCTGGCCGTCGGTCTTCTTCACCACGACGGCGGGACCGCTGCTGACAAGCATGGCCGCGGTTCCGCTGTGGTGCCGGTAGCCCCATCCGCCGAAGTCAGCAGCGCGGACTTCTGCCGCGCTGGCTGCCGAAATGGCGCCTGCGGGCACGTCCATAACCGGCACAACACCGGCCAGCAGCACCTTCAGGCCCTTCCGGTCGGCCTTGATCCGGGCGCACAGGAACGCCGCACCGATCACAGCGAGGACCACCAGCAGCACACCCAGCCAGGGCACGGCAATGGCGATCAGCGCGGCCGGAAACAGCGAGGCGATAGCGATCATGACAAAGACGGAGCTGCGTGCGTGCACCCAGAGCCGGATGCTGTCCCGTGAAAGGTCCGGATCCAGTTCCCTGGCAATGGCGAGCTGCAGTGCCCGGTCGTCATCAGGCGACCACTGCTGGTCTGCCTTGTAGACCATTGCGATGGTCACGCCCAGGGACACCGCCGCCCCGCTGCCGAGCGCGAGAACGGTCATGTCCACCCGGGATTCCCGGGCGTCCGCCAGCCCGGCCTGGCCGATAAGTCCGGCGGCCAGGGCGCTGGTGACAAAAAGCGTCACGAACAGTCCGGCCCCCATCATGATGCGGCGCATCAGCACCGGCCGCCTGACCGGAAGCGCCTGGGAAAGGACCAGCCAGCCCGCGGCCAGGATGATCAGGGCCCCTCCCGTGACATAGGCGGCGAAGGGCGCGAAGGAGGCACCGCCGTCGGCCGTCCACCGGATGGCGAGCGGCTCGGGAAGGTCGGGCCGAAGCAGGAAGGCGCACACCACGAAGGCGGCCGCCACCATGACCGGGAATCCCGCGACAAACCGCAGGGCCCTGGTGTCCACTGACTCCTTGAACTTGCCCATGATTTAACGCTACTCCCGCCGCCTGCCACTGACTTCCCACTTATCCCTGTACCCACTGTGGGCCGCGCTACTTGTTAGGCCGTAAAGGAATGCAAGAATGATGAAATGCTCCCGCTGGGCACCGCCAACGGGCAGTCGCCAATCGTCCGAAAGGCCCCACTTTGCCTGGTCTGAACCTGACGCGCGCCGAAGCCAGCGGCCGTGCCGAACTGATTACCGTCGAGTCCTACGATGTCAGCCTGGACCTGACCAAGGGCGGGAAGGTTTTCGGCAGCACCACCACAGTAAAGTTCACCGCCAAGCCCGGATCCTCCTCCTTCATTGACGCCATCACGTCCGCCGTTCACAGCGTCACCCTCAACGGCCGCAGCCTTGACCCGGCCACTGTGGCTGACGGCGTGAGGATCCAGCTGCCGGAACTGGCAGAACACAACGAGCTCACCGTGGTGGCAGACGCCCCGTACATGAACACCGGCGAGGGCCTGCACCGCTTCGTGGACCCGGTGGACAACGAGGTGTACCTGTACACGCAGTTTGAGGTACCCGATTCGCGGCGCATGTTCGCCGTTTTCGAGCAACCGGACCTGAAGGCCACGTTCGCCTTCACGGTCACCGCCCCCTCACACTGGGACGTCATCTCCAATTCCCCCACCCCCGCCCCGGTGGAGACCACCCCCGGGGCGGATGGCAGCGCCAGGTCCGTCTGGTCCTTCTCCCCCACCCCGCGGTTGTCTTCCTACGTCACGGCCCTCATCGCCGGCCCCTACCAGTCCGTGCGCAGCGAGGTAACCAGTGCCGACGGACGCGTTATCCCGTTGGGCGTCTTTGCCCGGAAATCGCTGATGCAGTACCTGGACGCGGAGAACATTTTTGAGCTGACCCGGCAGGGCTTCGCATTTTTCGAGGCACAGTTCGGCTGCCCCTACCCGTTCGGGAAATACGACCAGCTGTTTGTCCCGGAGTTCAATGCCGGCGCCATGGAAAATGCCGGAGCCGTCACCATCCTCGAGGGCTACGTCTTCCGCAGCAAGGTCACCGGGGCGCAGATTGAGCGCAGGGCCATCACCGTGCTCCACGAGCTCGCCCACATGTGGTTTGGCGACCTCGTGACCATGCGCTGGTGGAACGACCTGTGGCTGAATGAATCCTTCGCCGAGTACATGTCCCACCTCGCGGCTGTTGAAGCGACGTCGTTCACCAGCGCCTGGACCACCTTTGCCTCGGTGGAAAAGTCCTGGGCATACCGCCAGGACCAGCTGCCCACCACCCACCCCATTTTCGCCGAGATCAACGATCTCCAGGATGTGGAGGTGAACTTTGACGGCATTACCTACGCCAAGGGCGCCTCTGTCCTCCGCCAGCTGGTGGCGTGGGTGGGGCCGGAGCAGTTCATGGCCGGTGTGCGGGAGTACTTCGCCAAGCATTCCTGGCAGAACACCGAGCTGAGCGACCTCCTCGTGGAGCTGGAGAAAGCCAGCGGCCGCGACCTCGATGTCTGGGGCCGGCAGTGGCTTGAAACGGCCGGGGTCAACACCCTCACGCCGGAGCTGGAGGTGGACGGCGACGGCAGGCTTAAAACCTTTGCCATCGTGCAGTCCGCCGTCGAAGAGTGGCCCACCATCCGTCCGCACCGCCTGGCCGTCGGCTTCTACAACCTCAACTCTGACGGCAAGCTGGAGCGGGTGCACCGGGAGGAGCTGGACGTCGACGGCGAGCGCACCGCAGTGCCGGCGTTGGCGGGCCTTGCGCAGCCGGACCTGATCCTGGTCAATGACGACGACCTTGCCTATGCGAAAGTCCGGCTGGATGAGAAGTCACTGGCCACTGCAACCGCGCACCTGAAGGACTTCACCCAGAGCCTTCCCAGGACACTGGTGTGGAACTCAGCCTGGGACGCTGCACGCGACGGTGAGACCCCCGCGCGCCGGTACGTGGAATTGGTCCTTGCCAACGTTGCCGCGGAGACGGATTCCTCGGTGATCCTGGTCCAGCTCCGCCAGCTGGCCACTACCCTGAACTTCTACGTGGCGGAGGAGCACCGGCAGGCGACGGCAGCCGCCGCTGTCGACAAGCTCTGGGAGCTGGCGTCCCAGGTGCCGGGGGGCTCCGATGCCCAGCTGCAGTTCGTGAAGTCCTTTGCGCTGCTGGCCAACACTGCAGGCCAGCTGGATAAGATTGCCGGCCTCTTCGACGGCTCGCTCGTCCTGGACGGGCTGGCCGTTGACCAGGACCTGCGGTGGGAGCTGATCGCATCACTCGTGGTGGGCGGCCGGCTGGGCCAGGACGGCATCGACGCCGAACTTGGGCGCGACAACACGTCCAGCGGGCAAAATGCTGCTGCCCTTGCCAAGGCCGCGATCCCCACCCCGGAAGCCAAAGCCGCGGCCTGGGAATCAATCGTGGTGAAGGGCGAGCTGTCCAACGCGCTTCAGGGCTCAGCGGTCAACGGGTTCATGCGGGTCCTGGACCGGTCCCTGCTGGAACCGTACGCCGAAAAGTACTTCCAGGCAGTGCCGGGAATCATGGAAACGCGCACGCACGCACTGGCCCAGCAGATCGTCGTAGGGCTTTACCCCGCCCTGCAGACCACCCAGGCCACGGTGGACCGGACGGATGGCTTCCTGGCGTCGCTTCCGCCTGAAAGCGCCGCGTTGCGCCGGCTCATGCTGGAAAACCGCGACGGCGTTGCCCGGGCCCTGCGCGCCCGCGCGGCTGACGTCCTCCCCGGCGAAGCAGGTCCTGCTTTATGAGCCTGGGTGAGCACCGCTACGCGCTGACTGTGCAGTGGACCGGCAACCTGGGTGAGGGCACGTCCTCCTACCGCGGCTACTCGCGGGACCACGACGTGCTCATCCCCGGCCTGCCGGTCCTTAAGGGATCGGCGGATCCCACCTTCCATGGGGACCGGGAGCGCTACAACCCGGAACAACTGCTCCTGGCCGCCCTGGCGCAATGTCATATGCTGTCCTACCTGCACGTGGCGGTGAAGCACGGCGTGGTGGTGACTGACTACAGTGACGACGCGTCCGGGCTGATGCGGCTGAACCGGGACGGCAGCGGCCAGTTCGAGACCGTTACGCTGCACCCCCGCGTGACGGTTGCGGACAAAAGCCAGGCGGAACTTGCCGGCCGGCTGCACCATGAGGCCAACCAGGTGTGCTTCATTGCCCGCAGCGTTAATTTTCCGGTGGATCATGCACCGGAAACTGTGGTGGCTGGCCGGGACTGAGGCACAGCCTAGGCACTGCCCTGCAGGGTGGACACCAGACGCGCCTCCGTTTCCGGCGACAGGCCGGCCTTCCGCGGGCGTTCCAGGCCACGGAAGCGTTCGTCATCCAGCGTATCCGCCAGGGTCTCCTGCCAGGGCCGCAGCTGCAGGCCTGCATCGACGGCCGCCTGGTTGCTCCGCGCCATAAAACCCTCATTCCCGGGCGGGAGCCACAGGGGCAGGGAATCCGGGCCGGCCCAGTAGCCCACGCCCTGGTCCGCCAGCCAGGCCTCCTCAGCGGGCACCACATCCGCGGAGTGGCCGGCCGCCTCCCGGGAGGCCCGGATATATTGCCCGAATGGCACCTGGTCCCCCAGCGCATTCAGTGCACCGGTAACTCCCCCTTTCGCTGCCAGCAGGATCCAGGCGGCGAGGTCCCGAACGTCGATCACCTGTGTTGAAGCGTCCTCGATTGCGGGCACCAGAACGGGCTTCCCGTCCCTGGCAAAACGGGCGGGCCAGTAGCCGTAGCGGTCCGTACCGTCCCCCGGGCCGCCGATCAGGCCGGCACGGCAGAGATGGGCTTTGCCGGCAACCGCCCGGAGCGTTGCCTCCTCGATGGCCACCTTCGACCCGCCGTAGTTTTCCGGTGTGGAAGGAGTACCCGGCGCAAGCGCGGGAAGAAGGCCGGCAGCTTCCCCTGCGCCGGGAATGGAAGCGTCGGCGTAAACGGAGCAGCTCGAGACGAACGTCCAGTGCGCGGCCCGATCCGCGAGAACGTGCAGCGCCTCCGACGCCCGCACGGGATCGCGGGCCACCTCGATCACGGCATCCCATTCGCCCATGGCATCCCGGTAGGCTTGCCCGCCGGTTGCACGGTCAGTCTTCAGCCAAACCGCTCCCTGCGGCGGATCGGCAGCCGATCCCCTTGCCAGGCAGGTCACTTCATGCCCGGCGTTTAGGGCCTGGCGGGCGATTTCTGCGGACAGGAAGGCGGTTCCGCCGAGGACAAGAATGCGCATGCCGCCACGGTACGGCGCTAGGGTTGAAGGAGAACAGAGCCTTCCGCGCCGGGCTTAACCGGCGTGCCGGCATCCACATCCCGGCCCAGCCGGGGACCCCAGGAGTTTTACCCCCTTATGCTCAGTACGTTGTCGATTCTTCCTCCCGCCGCCAGTAATCCTGATGGCTTCAGCATCGCGGGCATCGTGATCAGCCTCGGCGTGGGCGTCACGGTATGGCTGGTTGCGACCTTCATCATTTCCCGCATCACCCGCAGGGTGGCGGCGGGCAGCAACTTCTTCAAGAAGCCCACGTTCAAGTGGGTTGCCCCCGCCCTGCGTGCCCTTGACCACGAACGCCGCGTGCAGCGCGCCGAAACCATTGGGTCACTGCTGAACAGCGTTGTGGGGGTGCTCGTGGTGGTAATCACCGGCATGTACGTTCTGCAGAACCTGGACATCAACATCGCGCCCCTCCTCACCAGCGTGGGCATCCTGGGTGTGGCCATCGGCTTCGGCGCCCAGCAACTGATCCGCGACTTCCTGGCCGGAATTTTTATTACCATTGAAGACCAGTACGGCATCGGCGACGTGATCGAAACCAGCGAGGTGGTTGGCGTGGTGGAGTCCATGGGCCTGCGCATCACCCGGGTGCGGTCCGACGACGGCGCCATCTGGTACCTCCGCAACGGGGAAATCCTCCGCGTCGGCAACCGGTCCCAAGGCAATTACATGCCCCTGCACGAGTCAGCCGACGGCACCACCGACCAGGGCAGCGAACACGGCGCCGAGACCAAAAAGACTGACCAGAAAGCCGGAGACTAGCGATGACCATCCCCATCGAACCGCAGCCGCCACGCCAGCTGATGCAGAACGATCCGTTCAGCCAGCCTGGCTACACCGACAACTTCTACGACGCCGTGGGCGGCCACGAAACATTCGTCAAGCTGATCGATGTCTTTTACGACGGCGTGGCCACAGATCCGCTGCTGCGTCCGATGTACCCCGAAGAGGACCTGGCGCCGGCAAAGCGCCGCTTCCTGATGTTCCTGGAACAGTATTGGGGCGGCCCCACCACCTATGGGGAAGAGCGGGGCCATCCCCGGCTGCGCATGCGCCACATGCCGTTCAAGGTGACGCCGGAGGCCAAGGACCGGTGGCTGTTCCACATGCGCGCAGCCGTGGATGCCCTTGAACTGCCGCCGCTCTACGAAGGCACCCTCTGGGACTACATGGAACGTGCTGCACTGTCGATGGTCAACAGCGCGCCCGGCCAGTAACGCTGCGGACTGCCACAGCACCGGTTGCTGTCAGAGCAGTCCGCTGCCCGTCCGTGCCAGCACATGCCCCCGCGGACCGGTCAGCCGGAACCAGCGCCCCGCGCGGTAGAGTTTCTGGTCGCCGTCGCCAAGGAAACCTAGTGCCAGGGCCGCGAAGGCAGCCCCTGCCGGGAGCCCGGTTTCATCCAGTTCCCTGCCCCAAACGGCAGCACGGGCATTGTTGACAATCAGCGCGCCCGGCTTGTCCGGCACTATCCCGGCCACTTCCGCGATGCCGGCTTCAGCAGCCGCCCGCAGGGCTGCGTCGCTGCGCGGACCCATCAGCTCCCAGCCGCTCCGGGGGGCGCCCACCCCGGTCCAGGATTCGGTGACGGTGGACGGCGGAACCGGCAGCTCGACGTCGTCCTCCCCCGCCCGGGCAAGGCGGTCCAGCACGGCGGCCAGGGGAACGGTGACGTCCGCGCCGGACGGCTCGGCCAGCCCCATGGTGCGCAGCCCCAGGATGGTGGGAGTCGATTCGCCAAGCACCCGCGGCCGCAGGACGCAAACATACGCGGCGAGAACGGAACCCGCCGCCTGAAGCCGGATGGCGCCGTCGTCGATTGCTTTTGCCCGCGTAGCGAAAGTCTTCAAATCAGCAAGGTCGCGGGGATCGGCGAAACGGAATGACGAGGTGAGTAGATCAGACACACCTAGAACACTACCGGTTGGGCCTTTGTTGAGCAGTGCCGGGGCGCCGTCTAGAGTCGAACCATGACTGAAGCCGACGCCGGACTCCTGGCGCTCCCCAGCGAGGACCCCACCCTATCGCTCATCAACCTACTGGACCTTGGTGAGCTCGAGGGGGCCCGGACGGATGAGGACATTTTCCTGGGCCCGTCCCAGCAGCAGCCGCACCACCGGGTGTTCGGCGGGCAGGTGCTCGCACAGTCACTCATTGCGGCCATCAGGACCGTGGCCCCGGACCGTTTTGTGCACTCGATGCACGGCTACTTCCTGCGCCCGGGCGACGCGAACAAGCCCATCACCTTCGGAGTGCAGCGCCTCCGGGATGGCCGGTCCTTCTCGGCCCGGCGGGTGCATGCCTACCAGGAAGGCGTTCCGATCCTGTCGATGATTGCCTCGTTCCAGGGCGAGGACGAAGGCCTGGAGCACCAGTCGTTGATGCCCAGCGGCATTCCTGACCCCGAGTCGCTGCCCAGCACGGCGGAGCTGCTGGGCAAGTTCGACCACCCGGTGGCGCGGCACTGGGCCTACGAGCGTCCCTTCGACATCCGGCACGTTGATCCGCCGCTGTACGTGTCCGCGAAAGGCGAGCGGGAAGCCCGCAACGCCGTGTGGATGAAGACCTTTGGCCCCATGCCGGACAACCCCAACCTCCACCGGGCGGCGCTGGCCTACGCGAGCGACTACACGCTGCTTGAGTCCATCCTGCGGCGGCACGGGCTGAGCTGGATCACGCCGGGAATGAACGTTGCCAGCCTGGACCATGCCATGTGGTGGCACCGCCCGGCACGGGTGGACGAGTGGCTGCTCTACGTTCAGGAATCACCGAGCGCGCAGGGGGCCCGGGGACTCGCGACCGGGAAGATCTTCAACCAGGCCGGGCAGCACGTGGCATCGGTGGCGCAGGAAGGGATGGTCCGCGTACCCACCGACCTGAAGAACAAAGTTGTGGGCGCCTTCCAGAGCAAGGTGATGGAGCACCAGATCCGCAGGGCTTCCAAGGAGTAGCCCTCGCCTTACTTCCCCCACTACTGCGGGTGGAACGCCAACAGGCCGGCACCTTTCGAAGGTGCCGGCCTGTTGTCTGTTCGCTGTCCCGCTGATCAGTCGCGGGTGAGGCGGCGGTGCGTGACGCGGTGCGGCTTGGCCGCATCCGGCCCCAGCCGCTCCACCTTGTTCTCCTCGTAGGATTCGAAGTTGCCCTCGAACCAGTACCACTTGGAGGGGTTCTCCTCGTCACCTTCGTACGCCAGGATGTGGGTGGCCACCCGGTCCAGGAACCAGCGGTCGTGCGAGACCACCACGGCGCAGCCCGGGAACTCCAGCAGCGCGTTTTCGAGGCTGCTGAGCGTTTCGACGTCCAGGTCGTTGGTGGGCTCGTCGAGGAGGAGCAGGTTGCCGCCCTGCTTGAGGGTCAGGGCGAGGTTCAGGCGGTTGCGCTCACCACCGGAGAGCACCCCGGCCTTCTTCTGCTGGTCCGGGCCCTTGAAGCCGAAGGCGGCGACATAGGCGCGGGACGGCATTTCCACGTGGCCCACCTGGATGAAGTCCAGGCCGTCCGAGACGACTTCCCACAGGGTCTTGTTGGGGTCGATGCCGCCACGGCTCTGGTCCGCGTAGGAGATCTTGACCGAATCGCCGATCTTCAGGTCACCGCCGTCGAGCGGCTCCAGGCCCACGATGGTCTTGAACAGCGTGGTTTTGCCGACGCCGTTGGGGCCAATAACGCCCACGATGCCGTTGCGGGGCAGGCTGAAGGACAGTCCGTCGATGAGGGTCCTGTCTTCAAAGCCCTTCTGCAGGTTCTTGGCTTCCAGCACCAGGCCGCCAAGGCGCGGTCCCGGCGGGATCTGGATTTCTTCGAAGTCCAGCTTGCGGGTCCGGTCCGCTTCGGCAGCCATTTCCTCGTACCGGGCCAGGCGGGCCTTCGACTTGGTCTGGCGGCCCTTCGCGTTGGACCGTACCCACTCAAGTTCCTCGGAGAGCCGCTTGGCCTGCTTGGCGTCCTTCTTGCCCTGGATCTCCAGGCGGGCGCGCTTCTTCTCCAGGTATGTGGAGTAGTTGCCCTCATAGGGGTAGAGGTGGCCGCGGTCCACTTCGGCGATCCATTCGGCCACGTGGTCCAGGAAGTAGCGGTCGTGGGTGACGGCCAGTACTGCGCCGGCGTAGCTGGAAAGGTGCTGTTCGAGCCAGAGCACGCTTTCTGCGTCCAGGTGGTTGGTGGGCTCGTCCAGGAGAAGCAGGTCCGGCTTCTGCAGGAGCAGCTTGCACAGGGCTACGCGGCGCCGCTCACCACCCGAAAGGTTGGTGACGTCGGCGTCCGCCGGCGGGCAGCGGAGGGCGTCCATGGCCTGCTCCAGCTGGGAATCCAGGTCCCACGCATCCGCGGCGTCGATGGCTTCCTGCAGCTGTCCCATTTCCTCCAGGAGGGTGTCATAGTCAGCATCGGGGCTGGCCATTTCCTCGGAAATTTCGTTGAAGCGCTGGATCTTGCCGTAGATCTCACCCACGCCTTCCTGGACGTTGCCCAGGACGGTTTTTTCTTCGTTCAAAGGTGGTTCCTGGAGCAGGATGCCCACAGTGTAGCCGGGGCTGAGCCGGGCCTCACCGTTGGAGGGGGTGTCCAGGCCGGCCATGATCTTCAGGATGGTGGACTTACCGGCACCGTTCGGGCCCACAACACCGATCTTGGCGCCCGGAAAGAAGGACATGCTTACATCGTCCAGAATGAGTTTTTCGCCAACGGCTTTTCGGGCCTTGGTCATTGTGTAGATAAATTCCGCCATGGTTCCAAATCTAGTGGGTCGGCGGGCATATCTCACATTCGGTCCAGCAGTATCAAGACCCTGCAAAGCACTTGCCGCTGGCCAGTACCGGCAGGACAGTCACCGTCACTGAGCCGTCACGGACCTGGCCGATGACGCAGTCCTTTCCTTGAAGCACCGCCGCTTCGATGGCATCGGCCTCCAGACCCGTGGGGGTACGGCTCTGCGAAACCTGCAACCCCGCCGGGGGGATTCCCGCCCCGGTGAGGGCATCTGTCACCTGGGCTGTGGCCGGCTTTGGTGAGCCTGCGGCCAACCGTCCGAGCACCTCCGTCACAGTCTTCCGAACAGTTTCGGTGGCAGCGGCCTCTGCTGCCGTGTCGGACGCCGCCCCGGAGCTGCCCGCAGTCGGTTCGTCTGCTTCCGTTGCAGCAGGGCCATCTCCCGTAGATCGCGCGGGAGTGGAAGCTGCCGCAGTTGCGGGCTCCGATGCTCCAGCCTGGACTTCCGGCGTTCCACTCACACAGCCCGACAAGGCCGCCACGAGAGCTGCGATAGCCGTCGCAGCCAGCAGCCGGCCTGCTGCAGTGGACGTCCCAGCGGCCGCATGGTTCTGCCAGTGGTCAGGGGTAAGCCGCATGGTGCCATTCTGCCACGCCCCCACGGGCCAGCTTCCGTCCTGGGTTTCATGACCTTGGCGGACAGGGGCGCAGCCGGGGGTGCTGTGGCCCTGCCCGCCAAGGAGCCTAGGGAGCCGAGTGGCGTTGACAGGGGCATCCTCAAACTTGGGAGTCGGCGAGTTCCCCCGTTTCCAGGTCAAGGGCCAGCAGGTCACCGTTGGTGTCTTCGACGTAGGCGGCAGCCGGGTCTCCGCCGTCAGCGCTGTCATCGTCGCTGTCCTCGGGTTCGTTGAAAGGTCCGTCCGGCCCTGCCTGGTGGCCTGCGTCGAAGGGTGGCTCCTGCTCCACAAGCGAGAGGAGCGGTTTCTTGGAAGACCGGGTGAAGTTGGCCGTCCCCCACATGAGGTCATGGCCCACGGCGTCGGCATCAATGGTGTGCGAGTAGTAGACCCTGCCGTCCCTCTCCCAGCTGCGGATCCTCAGCGTACCCACCACGATGACGGGCTGGCCTTTCCGGATGCTGCAGCCCATGTTGCCGGCCATATGGCGGTAACCCTGGACCGTGAACCAGTTGGTGTGGCCATCCACCCATTGGCCGTCCTTGTCACGCCGACGCGAGTTGGAAGCGATCCGGAATTCGGCGGTGGCCACTCCCCCCGGTGTTGTGCCGCTTGTGATGTCGGTGGCGACAAAGCCTTTGATTGTTATGGTGTCGTTCATCTCTGCGTCCTGTCTCCATGTGGTTCTGCCCTAGCAGGCAAGACCAGCATTGCGCCGACGGAAACCCCAGCGGGAGGCCCCGGTACCCCTATGTGCACAACCAAGGGCTGGAGCCGCCTGTGGAGGATCAGTGGACCGTTGCATTTCAATGACGGCGCCTCCACTGCCGGCAATGTAAACTTTTTGAGGCACCGGATCTCAGCTCCGGAAGCCATTGCCTCAGTAGCTCAGGGGATAGAGCAGCGGCCTTCTAATCCGCCGGTCGGGGGTTCGATTCCCTCCTGGGGCACGCTAAAAAGGGGCTCTGACCTGCGGAAACGCAGGACAGAGCCCCTTTTGATTTTGCTTGTGGTCCAGCTAATCCACCACTTACCCACCGCTTTGCTCAGCGCCTACGCGTATTCCGCTTTTTTATGACGACCTTTGTGGTCTTGGTAGAAACGTACTTTGCGACACTGTGCGAGCCCGCTACGCCGGTTAGCCCTACAGCATCGCTGATCGACTTCGCCTCCTCGCTTAGCCCAGCAATCCACAAAGACCCGACGAGCCACACGATGAAAACGAAGATGTAGACACCCTCGGCGATTGTCTTAGGATCGAAGACTTGAGCAATGGTGGCACGGATGGAGAAGTCCGCAATGGCTTCTTGATAGCCCTCGACCCCGTCGACAACTTCATGTGCAGCTTGAACAACATCTGCGGCCAGTTCTCCTCGGGCAACCATCTCCCCAAATCGGCTTAGCACCGACATGTCCGGAAGTTGCGCCGCTAGCATCTCCGACGTCACCGCCTGCATCCTAGCCAGACCGGCTACAGTTTCAGGCGCCAAGACCGGAAGGCTGACCGCGGAAAGTGTAGATGCCATCGAGGCGGCAAATTTGCGAATGGATTCCTGCTGCGTCAGGAAAGCGTCACTGGCCGCCAGTCTGGACATCATCGTAGACATGGCCTTGCTGTGTTCCTCTAATAGAGGGCGCATAGCTTCCACCATTTTTCGAATGGCCTCTCCATACTCGGGACCGAAATCCGGCGCTCCTGCGACCGTTACCACCATCTATGCCTCGCTTCCGAATGCCTGCAGGAGGGCCGTCATGTCCGGCGCCTCGTGTGTCGGCTGGACGTAGTGTCGGCTTGTGGTTTGTTCGTTGGAATGGCCCAACTGTGCAGAAGCGGATGCCATGCCTTCTGCGTTGGCCAGGAGCGTGCCGACGGACTTCCGGAAGGTGTGGGGTGTGACCCACTGGAAGCCGATGTCATCGCGTGCGGAGCGCCACTGCTTCCGGAAGTTCCCCGGATCTCTCAGCGTGCCTGTGGAGGACGGGAAGACCACGTCCCAGGGGTTAGCTACCACCTGTTGCACCTGGCGCCGCAGCAGCATTTCCACGGCGAACGGTGGCAGGTAGTAGCGCTGGCGGGAGTTGGTTGACTTGGGATGCTCCTGAATGGTCATCCCCTCCCCCGGCACGTAGATGACTGTTCCCGTGACCGTAAGCGTTGGCCGCTCCGACTTCAGGTCAATGTCCTTCCACCGCAGCGCCAGGGCTTCACCAATACGGGCACCTGTGGCGAGCATGACGTCGACGACGTCGAGGAGATCGTCCGGGCGCTTCCGCCCGCGGGGCCGGGAGTCTCGCTGCCATAGCCGGAGACCAGCGCGAAGTGCGGCGGCCTCTTCAACCGCCAGAGCCCGGACTTCTTTACGGCTGATGGGGACCTTCGCAACGTCCCTCAGTGGATTGGCACCGACGGCGCCGTGGCGGGCCGCGAGCCCAAGCATCGCCGACAGAACCGTCTTGGCCAGCTTCGCTGTGGCAGCGCCGTGCTTGGCTGTTGCGGACTTAAGAAACCGGTCCAGTCGCGAGACAGTCGCTTCCCGGATGGTCAGGCCGCCCAAGCCCGGGCGCACGTACGAGTCCAAAACCTCTCGGTAACGCCGCTGCGTGTTCAGAGCTCGACCTTGATCCATAAACTCTAGCCACCAAATGTCAGCCAAACGGTTCAGGCGTGTATCCGGCGTTATGTCCTCGCCAGCAGGCATTGCCCGTTCCTTAAGGGCCGAGATTAGAGCCCGTTCGGCCTTTGAACCGCGATCATTCTTTGAGGACGCTCTCGCTCGAGCTTCAACCTTCCTGGTAACGCCATCAAAGTCACGGAAGCGTGCCATGGCTCTCCAGACACCAGGGGCCACCTCATCACGACTGATTCGCCCCCAGGTTCCAATCTGTAGTGGTGGGCGACTCACTCTACATCCCCACCCGCAGATAGGACACCAGCCCTGCCTTGCCCTTTCACTGGACCCAAGAAGCCCATATATCTAGATTTCGTAACCCATCTCGCTGCTGTGGCTTGACTGACCTGAAAAGCAGAGGATACAGCCTTGGTGGGAGTCCCCTCATGCAACAGCGAAAGTCGATAAATATGCGCAACACGTTGCAATGTCTGGGTATCAGGACCGTTTTCACGGGCATGTTCCAAGTCCTCACCGCTAAGCCAAGGCGTGCCGGTCCTCGTTACAGCGCCAGATTCAGGATCCGTGGTACGCATCTGCAGGAATGGCACACAGGCTCGAACCAACTTACCCACTGCTATGGAACGAAGAGCGACACTGGTAATTGGTTCGCCCCCCACCCTCTGTTGCACCTCCAACCTCCGCACGACAAGTAGACCCTGAGCCAAATCGGGCACTACTTCCGCTAGGACGTCCTGCGGAAACTCTCCGGCGCTGGCAAACACAGCGAACTTCGGTGGGCACCACAAGCCCGGAATCAGCTCCATGTACGGCTTCTTCTCTGGCTCTACTTCGATCGTCATATCCAATTATCTCACAGGTGACTAAGCCTTGTCATCACTTATCGATCGCGGTAAGCTATTGGGTAGGCAAGCAACGCAGAACTTGCTCAGCGAGAAAAGTGGATCTGATGACAGCATTGATGCAGCAGCCCGAGCGCCACCTAGGACCGCGCGAATTGGCTGAGCGAGAGAACGTGCCGCTGGCGACGGTTTACAGGTGGAGGACCACCAGAACAGGCCCAAAGGGATTCACGGTGGGGCGACACGTCCGGTACAGGCTGGCGGACGTTCTGGCTTGGGAGGAGGAACAGCTCACAAAAAACCTATGAGGTACTAAGGGCCGCTTGCGCCACGATTCGAAGTTAGGGCTTTTTTGAGTTTGAGCAGTGCGCGCAGCGCAGGACGAGTTGGATTACCCCGCACGCGTTCCGAAAGACTGCAGGAACCCGGCTGGAGCTTCCGCTGGGTTGACTGTGGCTTTAGTGTGGCTCCGAAACTTCAGTGGAATGCAATCCGAAAGCACTAGCTACAGAAAACGCACTAAGTAGCGGGCGACACTTAAATCTGGGATACAAGCCGCTCTATGTATCACCTGGTATCCCCAAAGGCGTATTTCCCTACATCTCCCCATCAATCCGTGGGCTGGAAGTTGATAGAGTCCTGGACGAATCTGAAGACGCTTTCGGCAATGGAAGCGGATTGATCCTCGCTTCAGGCGCAGACGGTGATACTTCAAAGAAGGGCTGGCGGACGCTGACGCCCCGTAGATTGCCGCAGGACGTTCAAAGGATGCGGCAGTGTGCCCCTGGCAGCCGGGATGCCCGCCGGGGATGCCATCACCGGAGGGACCTGTCCACCGCCTTCTGTACCGGTACTCCCAGCGGATCGAATGGAACCCCTACATGGGCGACACCGACCCCGACGGCACCCCGCCACACAAACACCTCTTCCCCAACATTTCCCCAACAAGCGCTGACCGCCTGTCTACCCTTCAGGGCTGCTCGCTGCAAATACCGTGACTGCTTGTTGATAGTGCTGGCAGGAGCATTGGCGAAACCATACAGGCGGGCTGGCCCCCAATAGCCTGCGATACACCGGACCCAACGCCTCATAAGTCGCCTCGGTCATCTGCTCGTGGATGGAACTCCAGTGCTTCGTATAGCTCCTGCAAGCTTCCAATCGGAACCTTTTTTCCTCGGGAATCTATGGCAACGCACTCAGAGAAGGTAACAATGCGATCCTTTTGTCTGATCCAAGACCAAGTTGAAGGTACTGCACGAAACTCACATCGTGAAAAGTGAAAATTTGAAGCCTTGCCCTTGGCCGCCATGATTATCGTGCCGGAAATTCTGCAGTCTTTGAATATATAGCTTCTAGCTTCGGTTTCAGCTTTCATGCCGAGAAGGCTTAATGTGCCGCCGCTTAGAGTTGCATCAGAAATTATTGCAGTAGATTCTGCCTGTCCGGTCAACAGCAGGAGTCGAAGACTTCCGCCCGCGATAGAAAGTCGGGTAAGTACATTACCGGTTGTCTGGGAGGAAAGAATCGATTCACCACTCCTGAGTTTCACGGAACCACTCATGATTCGTAGGCCGTCCACAGCAAGATAGCTTGACGCTCGCGGGGACGCCGTCAAGTTCCCCCCGTCCACAATCCAGTCAGTGATACCGCTCGAACCTAGGCAAGCAGTGGCATCGATGGTGAGGCTGCCCCAACCATACCCTTTCGTTACTTCTACTTGTAGGTGACGATCAAGCGTTCGAATTACTGTTTGACGGAATTCAATCGCCTGAGTAGATGAATCGTTGTTGGACAAACGCGCCGTGGACAACAAAAGCCCAACGGCGGCGCTAGCTTCTCGATCATTATCAAACTGTCGCCAAGATACGGCTAAGCTCTCCAGGGCGTGAAGAGCCGTAATACGATTCAGGGCGCCTTCCGAATTCAGTAAGGTCGCAATATCCAAGTATCGCTTTCTAAGAGTGTCCAGACTTTCACGCGCTAGTCGCTCTGCGGCCAACTGCTGGGCCTCGACGGCGAGGCGCTGAGTCTCAGCCGTATAGGTGAGCGTTTCCTCAGCTACTCGTTGTCGGCGGTACGAGAGGACAATAGTCACTCCCAAGCCGAGCGCTGCCGCAGCAGTTACCGAGTTGCGCACAACGGCGAACATCTGCTCCTGGTCGAGAGGTGGGAATAGCGACCATGGTCCGCAGCCTGACTGGCAGCTCCTAATGTGTCAGCGTTGGTCGAAAAGTGAGCCATTTCGCGGGCTGAAAAGTGAGCCACTTTGACGCTGGTTATTCTGCCGTATTTTCCGGTCTTGTCGAGGGC
>NZ_JBNHGX010000007.1:0-245601 GCF_059091705.1 Arthrobacter sp. Ha26 | reverse complement strand
CGCCCAATCCTCCACTGTGATCACCCACCCAATCGTTTGGAACGGGTGGCTCAGTTTTCAACCGTCACAATGGCTCACTTTTCGACCGTCACCGACATAATGTACTCCTGCTGCGTGAAGTACCACGCGAGAAGTACGAGGACTACAAAGGACGCTGTTAGTCCTATAAGTACGAGCGTCGGCAACGGTAATCTTCGTTGAGTATGAGTGGCAGCCTCCGGCTCGCTCTTCGACGTGAACTCTTTCTTGGGTCCCCCAGTGGTCATCCCCGTAGCCTATCCGGCCACAGCTGGATCTCCGGGCTCTTGATGCCGGAGATCCAACGGCGTCCAAAGGCCCTATTCATTCCGTGACGTGGTGGCGCTTCGAACGGTCGTTAGGCTGCGTGCCGAGGTGGCGCTGCAGACCGTCCGGTCAGCAGCGACACTCTCCCTGAATATGACCTCACAGACCACCCCTCCGCTTTACAAGCTCCTCACCGATGGCAAGTCATTGGGCAAAAAGAAGACCCGTCGGGACCTCTGAAGAGATCCAAACGGGTCTAAATTCCCCGGAAATCCGGGGCTGTGGCAGATGCGGGATTCGAAACCCCCGTAGGCGTTGCCAGCTGATTTACAGTTACAGTGCCCGGGTTTTGGCCAGTGCCACTCAATGATGTCTAGTTCTGTCGTTGCCGCCCAGAGTCGCTTGTCGGTCCATTCAGTGGTACTTCAAACCGGCTCGTGATCATGAGTGTGTCTACACTTTGTCTACACTGCGACGGCTTGTTCCAACATTCACGCGCAGTTGTTCCGCTCAGAAACGAGACACCGGATGCCGATACGATAATGAGGACCCGCTGGACCAGACACGAGGGCGCTCCAGCAGGAAGCAGCCGTACCAGATTCTGCCACTCGTCCCCCCAGAATGCTGCCGTGCCAGATTCTGCCGAACCCTTGGACGGTATCGCAGAGGACAGCGGCACGCGAGCCAGTGCAGTCATTCGTACCCTTCCCGAGCCTCCATCGTCTCTTGGGGGGAGGGTGCTTGAGGCAAAATCTGGCACGGAAGTTTCTCAACTACGCGCCGGTTCGCCCTGCAGATCTTGCCACTACGGATTTATCACCGAGCACAACGCGCAACGAGGCGTCGCCGAGTGCCTGGATTGCCTAAAACGGATGAGGAGTGGGCAGTGACGTGTACGGCCAATCTGGCCTTGGTAGCTGTAGGCCAAGGCGAACGCATCTCTGCTAAGGCTGATCGGTCAGGCAGGTTCGAGTAGGTCAGGCAAAGCGCCCCCTACGACTCCAACAAAGTTGTTACGAAGGTTGTGCGATACGTAGTCTGCTAAAGCGCCTAGCCGCCCGTGCGCAAGCATCTCCTCGAAGATAGGGCGAACCGTAGTTCTTCGTAGGTGCAGAGAAAGGCGTGAGATAACTTCAGCAAGATGACGAGGCATTTGAGGCAATGCCCGAACAAGCACGACCAAAGCATCCGCCGATGATTCTCGGATGATGAGTTGAGCTGACGAGTAAAGGCAATTGCACGCTGCCTCTACCTGCGCATGTCTGAAACCAAGCATTGGTATGAGCGTTCCTAAGTCGACAAAACATTCGACGGCAAAGTTTCCCTCGTTCGCGTTAAACGTTCTCTTGACGAACTTGCTGCCAGCTAGGAAAACAGAGGCTTCATGTGGTTCCTTGCCGCTATGTTTTGGAGCAGCTATCAGGGCCCTCAACATCGGCCAGCACTTGGAAGGGCCATGCTCCGCCAAAACTAGTCTTAAGGAAGCGGCGGCCGCGTCCAATACCCCGGGCTTATTTGCACGTGGACTTTGCGCAGGAGTGACAGTTATTCCACCTTGAACAGCAACAAACGTCTCCAGGAACTCAACAGCGGCATCATAGTCACTTGGTTGTGCGGAGACTGTGAGCGGAACCATCGCCAGGGCGCTTGCCTTGGCAGTCGGATGACGGAGCGTGGGCATGACACGCACCAGGTCTTCCAGGTTTACATCCGCTACACGCGCCCGCTGAAGTCGACTCCACAGGTTCAACGCTTGACGTTGCTCGGTGTCATTCCCGCGGAGCCGTGCTTCGACAAAGCCCGCCAGGCGAGTTTTCTCCTGCTTGAAGGCTTCGGCCAGCGCGGCATCTCGAACTGCTACTGAAATGCCCCCCGTGTCGCCTCTATGGGTAGCCACTGCTACGTATGCGAGAGTCAATGCTGGATCCTTCGAGGCATGACGTAGGCACTCGTTAGCGAACTTAGTTTGGTCAGCGGGGCCTAGAACCTCTGGATTCGCCGCTATCTCTCTTATAGCCTTCTTGGCACTTGGAATGTTCCCGCGCACGGCTTGCGAAAGAAGCGACACGAGGTAGTCCCGGCTAAGCCAAAGTTCTTCGCAACGTAATGTCATTTGGGATACCACTGCTCGTATCACCTCTGGATGTAGGCGTTCGTCTTCAAGCACAGACCGAGCAACTGATGCCCAACTTTGGGCTGCGGACAGCGCACCAGCGTTTGGTGTGACTGGGAGCTCATCTAGCTGTTCGGCAAGCTTAGGAATTAGCACTTGCCGTGCGAGCCCATCTTCAATCAGAAGTGGGGCGAGCAGATTGCTGACAAGCTTCCTTTGCGCTTGTAGATCCTCGATAGCCCAAATTTCGTTTAAGACCCCTCGTATGTGCTCTTCGTTCAAGTCATCGGAGCACAAATGGCGGGCAAGCGCGAATAGTCCCGCTCCCGCGACCACGTCCCTTGGCTCGGCAATTAGAGATTCGCGTATTCCTGCTGCCCTTGATACCCACGCGGCCTTAGCTTCGGCCTTAGCCTCTGTCTCGGGTTCCCCCTGGCCGGTCCAGAAGGCGAACAATAGGGCTCCCAGGGCCTCTCGGACACTCCTCCCCCGTTCGTCATCGTTCTCTGCTTGTTCCTGTCGAAGCATCACAATGATTTCGTCGTGAAGGGAAGGACTACCAATGGCTCCCCAATGCTCGGCCACGAGGTTGATCAGCAATATGCGAGATTCGGGATATTCAATGGCTCCTAGGAGGCGCAATACCGCCTCCGCAACCATGTCGGACGCCACTTTTCCCAGTGCAAAAACCAAGTCGAACAACTGCTTGGGATTCGACAGAGTCACCTTTCCCTCGGAAGTAAAGTAATCGATGCAGTTTAACTCTTTTACGAGTTCGGCAATCGCTAAAGGTTGACTGCGAGCCAGGCGGCCAAGGGCCCTTACGACTTCGTGTTTGCAGCTACTCTCTTCTCTGTTCCAGACAAGTCCGAAGGCGAACCGCAAATCATCAATATTCATGCCCCAAACTCGAGGTATAATGCGAACAAAGCGTACAACAGCCGTGCTCGGTAGTGACCGTAGGGCTGGTTCTATGTCAGCAACAATATTTGGATGATGTACCCACGAAAGCACCCCTAGTTGTTTAAGTGCGTCATTATTACTTGTCAAGAGTCGATTCAGTTCTTTGGTTACGACGGCACGCGCTGATGGCTGTCCTGCCATTATCGTTAAGAGCTGCTCCAGAACTGTCCCGATAAAGTAGTCCTCCGGAAAGTCGAAAGCGATTTTCACCAGCCGGACGAGTTCACGCGTACCACCCCGGTAAGCAAGCCCCATGGCGGCGCAGTACTCGAAGAGAGTCTGGTGCATGTAGCGAGTCCGTTCACCATCCCGAACTAGGACCCCCCGTTGTACTAATGTCGCGAGGTCATCGTCCATCCCGGAGTCCGGCAGGCGGAGATGCTGTCGGATCTGATTAAGCGCCATGTCCAACGCAAAGTTCTGCGGTTCCGGACTACCCTCAGCAAGCATGGCTATACCGGTATGTCCAGCTAATGTCGTAAGATCCTTACTCGCCACCCGGGCCATTCCCCGAAAATCTGACTTAATGCGGCGTTCCCAGTATTGGCGGTACAGGCCCGTGATATCTATTTCCATCGATGGCAGCACATCTCCTGCCAGTTCAAACAGGAGTTTCAAGAGAAAGGGTGACTCGGATATCTCGACTACCGCGAGTCCCCTGGCTACAGCCCTACGCACAAGCTCCAGCCCCTGTTCCTCTGGATAATGAGGAAAATGCCGCTTCATCAGTGCTGCTACAGCCCGGTCGCGTTCGGCCGCCGAGAAAGCACCGAGGCTGGTGATTTGGCCTAAGCCTTCCCTGAGCTCCTGTTGTTCCTGTGGCCTTACCGCAACTATCACCCCCACGCTCAACTCGATTAGAGACTCAATGAGTTCGTGGGTTCGATGTACTGAGTTCTCGTTGTGAAGGAGTAAATCCGCGGTATCCAGGAGAACGACAACGTTGGAGTGAGAGGCGCGCAAGCTTCGGGTAGATTCAATAACCTCGAGGATGCTGAACAAGGGCGGTTCATGCCCAGTTGGGGACAGCCAGCTCGAGGAAATTAATAGCGCTATGACCTGACGCGTCGAAGAGAGCTCACGTGCCAAGTCCCAAAGGAGGCTGCTCTTACCGTGGCCTGCCTCACCTGACAGAATTTGTGGCTGACTTCCCGGGGCAACCAGTTTTCTGATCAGTTCATCTTGGCATTCACGTCGAACGTACATAGAAGCAGCAGCGTCGGCCAAATCGGGCTGATCAATCTTCGGACCAGCCATTTGACGAGTCAAGTCATCAAATAGACGGCTCGAAAACTTGAGTAACCGCCTATCGGCACCGCCATCTAACTTCGAAGAGTACGACTGTGATTGGTGAAATCCAATCTTAAGGATGTCCTGTAGATAGCCCGGGTCAACGGCAAAACGGAAGGCGCGAGTAGGAAGCGCAAGTTGCTCGCGTCCAGCGGATACTGAACGTTCCCAAGGTAATAAGCCCCCGATTCTTCCTCGGTCTTCAGGGAAAGAGTTAATTGTCGAATCTACGGTTCGCGAAAATCCTGTGCACTCGATTATTTCGTAGGTACCGCTGTCAACGAGATGCTTTAGCACCTCTGAGTCGTACAAAACCCCGGAATCTACCCACCATGTCCCCTCACCGCCCTCGCCAGTGCTTTGCTCACGTTGTGTGCTGTCGCTCTTTCTTCGCTCGCTGGTCAAACTAACGGCTACAAGCGCATGGCCGTCGAGAACGACCACCAGAGGCAATAATCCGTATCCAAGCAGCACTCCGGCGAAAAGCAAGGCTAGATCCAAGCAAGTTCCTTCACCGGAACCGTTCAGAACGGACTCCGGGTGACGGATTATTTGCGACTTACTATCGGGATGATACGAGGCACGCGACCAGCGGATATCCCTCTGACACAGGGCCTCATAGATCTCTCGAGTTAGCGCACGGTAGTCCCCGGCGGCATGTAGGTCCGCGGCCGAGCGGCCGTCGACCGGGCGAATTTTTATTTTCTCAGCGATCGCGGGAAGAACGTAACGAGCTAAATCCTTCTCGTCTGCTTTCGGCCAGGGATTCCAGCTCAACTTCCCCCTCCCCTCCTTCCCAAGATTTCAAACGAAGCGTGCACTCGGTCGAGGCTAGCAATCAGGGGTTCAAGCCTCCTCACCGTGATCTTGTACTGACCGGGCTCAAGTCCCCGTAGTTCTACCCGCTGCCAGGAACCCTCTACTTCGAAGAGATGCGTTGTCGCCGTCGCATGCCCAACTTCTTGGCCCTCAACCTTGGCTACGTCAACCGCGAGAGGGATAGCCCCTTGGCGACTGTCCATCAATTGTGCATGAATTAGGACGGGCTCATCGCAGGAGAAGAGTTCATCAACTGAGACATTTATGCAAGCAAGCGGTGCATGGTCCCGTCCTTGAATGTCCGCCAACCCTCGCGACTGGGTCCGCTTGAGACGCTCGACAAGGTCATCAAGGGAGCGCACATTGCTGTGCAGGAAACCATGCTGCTCCGTTACGAACGCTTCGCGGAAGTCCCCGGACATTTCAATAGGTGTGGCCGAAAGCTTCGGCACTGTCCCGTCGCCCCCGTCGAGCAGAGGGTCGATGTCCATAGGCAAAGTCTTGCTGCCAGTCAAAATTTGGGCGTCTAGGTGCGCGGATTGCAAGGTACTCTGACCAACACCGACAAAAGGAAATGTCCGATAACCATGCTCCAGATAGGCGGTCTCTTTGCTGTGCTTGGCAACAGCCGCCTTTATATCGCTGTGAAAATCGTGCGCTGCTGCCATATAGGCAGCGGAAACATTGGGGATCTCAAGCTCGTGTGGTCGGAACCACGCCCCGTCCTTTTTCACTGCAGGATAGACGGGCATCAACTCGTAAATAGAGGGACAACTTCGCACTACATCTGTTAGGTCCAAAAATACCTTCTTGTAGCCATTTGCTACGTAATGTAGGGCATTCGTTGAGCCGCGGAAGGGCGTGCCGAAGGTGAACAGAGCGCGACATTTGCGCCATTGTCCATCACCTCGCATATCATCATCGCCGGTGACTTCCAAATAATACCGCGCAACAAGACCGCCCATGCTGTGCGCGATGAGAATGACTTTTGCACCCGGTTCTCCGGAAGCCTCACGCCATATCGCAAGCTTTCGGTTCACCACGTTTCGCAGTACGGCAGCGTTATGACGACTACTGAGTCTCCAGTCATAAGGAAACTCGATATAATTGGCGGGACGGCTGTCCCATGCGTTTCCTTGCGTTAACCTGAAGCGCTTCACCAGTTCCCGGGTCAATTTGCCATAACCTGCAAGGCGCCCCATGCCGTAGAGCCCGTGAAACCCGCTGATCAGACTAGTGGCAGTAATCCGCGTATCAGGCGCCTCGAGTCGAGGGTCATGCTCGGGCATGCTGAGAACCTGTATGTGCTTCCCCCGACGGACAAGGAAACTACTCATTGTTTCTGTTGAAAAGCCCCATACCTGGCTGTCATGCGGAACGCCTGCACGGGAAAGCACACTGCCCGTGATACCAGGAAGAACCACGACTAGATCCCTCATAAGCCATGGTCCCCTCTTTGCATCAGTCTTCTCGGCGGCTGTGCCGATCATACCAACGGGCTTACTAGTGCGACCGGCCTACGGCAACAGTCCTTGATTTTTTTACGTGTATAACCTTCCTGCGCTGATTACAGTTAGAGCAGGGCCGTTTCCTCGAGTGTCACCGGTGTTTCGTGGTGTTGTTTCTGCAGCTCGGGGCCTTTCCCACGTCCAGCTGCTGCTGCTGCGAACTGTTGGCAGCTACAGGGTGTGCCTACATTGTGTCTCCACTAGGAGGGATAGCTGCGATGATTTAGTAGGCGGCACACCACGTGCTGGCAAGCAGGAGCCTAGAGAGTGCTGACCGCCCTACGAACACTTTCAAAAGCGCCTTCAGCTCGTGGCGCCCTGTTAAACAAGTGACACCTACTCAAGTCCCATTCGTCTGTCCAGGGCGCGACTCTGGCACAGGGAGCTTCACGCGTACATTTAGCGCCCTTTTGGCATGACCGCCAAGTTGTCGATCGGTCCATCATCGGCCGCCGATGGAAAACGAGCCCAACACTCGCTAGCTCTCGAAGGCTCCAGCGATCAGAGCGATGCCGGTGCCGCTAGTTAAAGTGCCGTGGTCCAAGTTTTTAGTTTGCTCATGCCCTGTGCGCCTCGAACGTTGGCGAAGTAGGACTTGTTGTGGGCGAGCAACTTATCAAAGACCCCATATTCCCGGCTCTAAAACTCCAACTGCGCACCATACCTCAAGCCACGTCTTCTGCCCGTAATTTCTCGAACAACCTCATCTTCTTAAGCAGCTCGACCATCTCGCCGACCTTGTCCGACGACAACACCCAGCCGATGCCCTTCGCGTGTTGCTCCCCCGCCTCGATTACGGAATCCTCAACAGTGGTGAGTATTTTGGGTGACGAGTAGAAATCTACTTTGCCATTGGCATGGGCCTGACCGCGCAAGGTGTTGTTCTCCAGTGCTTTGTTCATCACGCTCTCCGCAACGGACAGCTGGTCCGCGTCCGAGAGCCCAGAACCCTCGAAGAAGGTGTTCATCTGCTCAATGATCTCCGCCCACTTAGCCTTCTGCGCTTCGTGAGCTGCACCGGTACCAGTAGCCTTCATCGGGTCCAGCGGTTTGGACTCGTCGCCCGACAGCTTCAGGTCAGCCTGTTCCTGCTTCCTGAGCTTGTAGTGAGTCATCACGACCTCGGACAAGTCAACCGTCGTCCTGTCTTGATTCTCGGAACTGATGACACGAGCGAGCAGCTTGTAGAAGATCGACCGCTTCTCCAAATCAGTGTCTTGGTAGTCGATGATCTGCGACAGGAAGTCGTACGCTCGGATGAAGCTGCCAAGGTCCTTGCGGAACAGGTCCAGAGAGTCTTGTGCGGTCTTGTCGCCGTCTTCCCGCGCCTTCTGGTACCGAACTCGGAATCGGGACTGCGCAGGCGCTACAAAGCCCTTGAGCTTCTCATGGGTCGCCTTCCCAACCCACGCGGTTGCCGTCGCTTCAACCTCACTGATCTCGTAGATACCAGCGCCGTCCAGCTTGGCCTGAAGGTCATGCACGATGTCCGGGTCCGTGACCCCGGATAGTTCGGCTTCCTTGTGATACTGCTGGAACGCCGCGAGGATTTCCACCGGGTCATTCACGAAGTCAACGATGAAGGTTTGGTCTTTACCGGGAGTCACCCGGTTCAACCTAGAGAGTGTCTGCACGGCAGTTATGCCCGACAGCTTCTTGTCCACATACATGGCAACCAGCAGCGGCTGGTCAAAGCCCGTCTGAAACTTATTGGCAACCAGCATGATCTGGTACTCGTCAGTGTTGAACGCCTTGGGAATCTCTCGCCCATTGAGACCGGGGTTCATCGTGTTTTCGGTCAGCTTTCCGATGCCAGACTCGCTGTCGATGATGTCACCAGAAAAGGCGACAAGCGTTGCCAAGTCCGTGTAACCCTTGTCGGCAATGTACTTGTCGATTGCAACCTTGTAACGGACGGCTTCCTTACGGGAGCCGGTGACGACCATTGCCTTGGCGCGTCCAGCGAGGCGGGGCCGCACATTGGAGCGGAAGTGCTCCACGACGACGGCCACTTTCTGGCTGATGTTGTACGGGTGCAGCTTGACCCAGCGCATCAGTTCCTTGACAGCTTCCGACTTTTCGATTGTCGTCTCATCGGAGTCGTAGTCCACACCGTTGTGCGCGAGCTTGAACGCCATTTTGTATGGCGTGTAGTTCTTCAGTACATCGAGGATGAAGCCTTCCTCAATTGCCTGCTGCATCGAGTAGAGGTGGAACGGAGCGGGCAGTCCAGCTTCGTTTGGACGCCCGAACAGCTCAAGCGTCTTGGCTTTCGGCGTCGCGGTGAAGGCGAAAAACGACAAGTTCTTGCTTTCTGCACGCTTGTTCATCTCTGCTGCCAGCAAGTCTTCAGTGGAAAGCTCGGCATCAGGCTCAACTTCAGCGTCATGGGCGGTTTCGTTGCCCGAGGTGAGAACCTTTTTCAAGTTTTTTGCTGCGTCACCTGACTGTGAGCTGTGCGCTTCGTCCGCGATAATCGCAAACGACTTGCCCTTCAGCCCCTTGTTCTTTGCGATCTCATCCAGTGCAAAGGGGAACGTCTGGAGGGTGACGCCAATGATCTGGGTTCCACCAAGCAGCGCCTTTGAAAGCGACTTCGACTTCGCACCACCAATGGAAGTGATGGCTTCAAAGACCCCATCCACCTTATTGAGCTGCTTGACGGCATCCTGCAACTGCCCATCGAGGACCTTACGGTCGCTGATGACGATGACAGCATCGAACATCTTCATGCCATCGGTACCGTGGAGAGAGTTGAGCCGGTGCGCAGTCCATGCAATGGAGTTTGTTTTACCGGAACCGGCAGAGTGCTGGATCAAGTACCGATGCCCCGGTCCCTCTGCGGCAGCGGTCTCCGCCAACTTATTGACCGCTTCCCACTGGTGGTAGCGCGGGAAAAGCAACGATTCGATCTTGGTCTTCTCGCCCGTGATTGGGTCGGTCTTCTTCTCGATGTGCAGGTGCATGAACTTGCTGATGATGGTCAGCCATGAATCGCGCTGGAGCACTCGCTCCCACATGTAACTGGTCTCGGAACCGTTCGGATTGACCGGGTTGCCTTTGTGTCCGTCATTGCCCATGTTGAACGGAAGGAAACGTGTCTTCGCACCTTGCAGGTGGGTGGTCATGAAACATTCGGCGTTAGACATGGCAAGGTGCACGAGGGCACGGTGACCGAATGAGAACAGTGGTTCACGCTGACGGGTCACCGCATCCACAGGGAGACGATTCGTCTTGTACTGGTCCATCGCGTCCTGCACCGTTTGGGTGAAGTCCGTCTTCAGCTCCATGGTGGCGACAGGAATACCGTTGACGAAGAAGACGAGATCGACGCTGTTCTGGTTGCTGGTGGAGTAGTAGACCTGCCGCATGACGCGCAGCCGTATCTTCTCGTAGTCGGCGGTGGTCTTGGGGTTCTTGTTGTCGTTGGGCTTCAACTGCGACATCTTGAACGATGCCGGAGTCACCTTGATACCGTTGCGGAGGACCCCGAGCGTGCCACCGCCGGATTCCAAGGGGGCATCGAGTACCTTGACCAGCCGCGTGAGCAGCCGTTTGAAGGACCTGTTCTGCACTTCTGGGGAGTCAGTTGGCTTGACGATCTTTTCAAGCTCTTCCGGCTGGGTGTCCGCCAACCACGCGTGTACGTCGTCCGGGAACAGCGCCAGTTCCTTGTCGTAGCCGGAACCGTTTTCGGAGTAGAGCCAACCGTGAGCATGCAGGTACTCCGCGATGCCCTTCTCGAACTCAACCTCGTGATAAGTCGCCATACCTATGCAGCCCCCAGCTCAGCAGTATCGTGGCCTCGAACGTCGATCTTTCCAGTCACTGCTGCCGCAATGAGAGCGTCACGGCGCTCTTTGGACAAGGCAATAGCCTCCTCGGCATCCGCGATCGTGGCATCGATTTCGGCGGTCTCCCGCTCTATGAAGCGTCCAATTTGAACTTGCTCCGAGTATGGTGGCAAAGGCAACTTCTTCTGAGCGATGACCTCAACCGAGATTCCCGGTTGAGCGGCTGATTGGGAGTACTGCCCGAGGTTCATGACCTCCAGAAGTGAAGCGAACCAAGTGATGTCAGTAGACGCGCGAGGATAGGTCACTATTGCGTGTTCCGTGGCAAAGAACTTGCCACGAGCGGTCTTGATGTTTCCACACAGAGCGCCTTGTCGTCCGATCAGGACATGATGACCCTCATTGGTGTACGTCTCTGTGAAGCCACGGAATCCACCTCCCCCATATACGGGGTAGGTTCCCTCAGTTTCGATTGTCTCGGCAGTAATTGATTCCCCGCTGCGCATGCGAGCAACGTGCCCCAGCTTTCGAGCATTCCAGTGAGCCGGAATCTTTGACTTATCCAGCCACTCGATACCGCTGTGCCTCATCTCCACAGTCAGGTGCAGCCCTTTAGTGACTGCTTGCGTGATGCTGGCAGCACGCCGCTCATTCAGCAACGCGATGAGTTCTTCCTGATCCGCGATGAACGCATCAATCTCAGCAGTCTCGTGGTCGAGGTATGACGCAATTGCATGCTGTTCATCTAGCGGCGGGAAAACGCCAATGATCTTTGTCAGGTTGGAAATTGAAAGACGAGGTAGTCCAGCCCCCCGCACAAATGACTGCACTTGCTGCTGGACTCCGCTCGACTGACAAAGAAAGTGCAAGAAGCTGGAACTCAATAGCTTGGTGTTTGGACGAATAATGATCAACGATGATGCGATGACGAAAGGGTGCTGCCCTTTTACGACCACAGTGCGTCCAATGGTTCCGTCTTTACTGAATAGAATATCGCCAGCCTGAGGCTGACACCCTGATCGAACCATGTAGTCGTATGTTTCAGGGGAGGTCTTCAAAGCTCCCTCGAAATTTATTCCTGATGAGGTAACGTCGCGAGTCGATACGAAGTCATGAACCCCTCCCTCGGTCTGCGGAGAAATATGTGCGCCATCAGTTATTCGGGTCGCCAGATGCTTTACAGCTCCGACTGACCACCCCCTTGGCACCTTTCCCCACCACACAACACCGCTGTCCTCGTACTCCCGATAAGGATGCAGGCCACTCATGCTTTCACCGCTTCCAGACGCGCACGGATGCGACCCAGCACCGCGTCAAGGTCGTCATCAATAGCTTCCAGTGAGCGCGGCTCCTGATACTTGTAGAAGTACCGGGTAAATGGAATGTCGTAGCCAACCTTCGTCTTCGACTCATCAATCCAAGCGTCGGGAGCGAACGGCAGAACCTCCCGCTCTAAATACGCCTGAACATCTTCTGTCAGCGGGACGTTTTCGGTGTCACGCAGGTCAGGGTCGGCTTCCGGTGCGCCCTTGGCATTGGTACTGATCTCTCCAGATTCATCACGCGAGGAGAGTCCAGCGACGAGTGCCTTGAGTTGAGGTGCAGTCAGGCTCGCTCCGCTGTTCTTGACCGCAGTCCGGATGTCAGCGGTGAAGTCATCACGATTTGTCCACACGTGCTCCGGATTGAGCGCTGACAGTGCCTTACGGATTGCCTCCGCTTCCCTTCCTGTCAGCTTCGCCAGCCCTTTGGACGCCAGCGCAGAGACAACGCGGTCGTCATTGACAGCAAAGTTGATCCGGAGCGGACGCTCAACGGTGATTGTCCGATAGCCAAAGTCTGCGATCTTGAACACCTTGCTGTACTCGGACTCACCATCGTCGTACGCGCCGTAAAGCTTCACAATGCGCTCGATGTGCTTCTTCCCGAGTTCCTTGCGCTTGGAACCAAGGCTCTTACGCATCTTCCGATAGAACTGGTCGCTGGAAGCGTCAATGAGCTGAACTGTTCCCTTGCGTTCCTCAGACTTCCGGTTTGTCAGAACCCACACATAAGTGGAGATGCCGGTGTTGTAGAACATGTCCGTAGGCAGTGCGATGAGCGCCTCCAGCAGATCGTTCTCAAGAATGTACCGACGAATCTCTGATTCACCTGAACCAGCACCACCTGTGAACAGGGGCGAACCGTTTAGGACGATGGCAGCGCGACCACCGCCGTCACGCACCGGGCGCATCTTCTTGATCAGGTGCAGCAGGAACAGCAGCGAGCCATCCGAGACTCGGGGAAGTCCGGGACCGAATCGTCCTTCATACCCCTGTTCCTTGTGTTCCTTCTGAACGACGGGCAGCGACTTCTTCCAGTCAACACCGAACGGAGGGTTGGACAGACAGTAGTTGAAGGTTCTGCCGACGTGCCCGTCGTCGGTCAGAGTGTTTCCGAGGACGATAGCTCCGATGTCCTGCCCCTTGATGACCATGTCTGCCTTGCAGATGGCGTAGGACTCAGGGTTCAGTTCCTGCCCAGCAAGGGTCAACGTAGCGTCCGGATTCATCTTTCGGATGTGCTCGTCCGCGACGGACAGCATGCCGCCGGTACCTGCGGTCGGGTCATAAATGGAGCGGACGATGTGTGCCTTGTCGAGATCGTTGTCATCGGGAGCAAAGAGAATGTCCACCATGAGATGAATGACCTCACGCGGAGTGAAGTGCTCACCGGCGGTCTCGTTGGAAGACTCCGCGAACTTGCGGATGAGTTCCTCGAAGATCAAACCCATCTCAGTGTTTGTGACATTGCTGGGATGAAGATCGATGGCAGCGAACTGCTGCGCAATTAGGAACAGCAGGTCATGCTCGTGTAGTTCCTCGATGCGCTCTTCGAGCTTGTACTTCTCGAAGATGTCGCGCACGTTGTCAGAGAACCCGCGCACGTAGTCGAGCAGGTTATCGCGGACGTTCTCAGCATCGCCTGTCAGCTTCTGGAAGTCATACTTCGAAGTGTTATAGAACGCATGCTTCGACTTACGCGGAAGAAGCACAGTGAGCGGGATGCCGCCGTCCTTGGACTTCTCATACTCCGCCAGCACATCTTCCTTCGTCTCCGCCAGCACCGCATCGAGACGCCGAAGGATGGTGAACGGCAGGACGATGGAGCCGTACTGGTGAGGGCGGTAGGAGCCCCTCAGCAAGTCGGCAATGCTCCAAATGAAGTTGGCGTAGTTGTTGCTAGACAAGAGAGATCCTCATACGGGGTCATGGATTGGCGGGTCGCTTTGATCATGCTATCGGGCGAGAAGACCCATTCTGCCGCCGTCCAGCCACGACAGTTGCACGAAAACTCCCCGTAGGCTTGAAGGTATCCGAATTGAAAAGCCGGATGTTTCCAGAAATGCCCCCAGCTCGCCCTTACGGATTCGGGCTAGGGGCTTTTGCGTCCAGCAGCGGTGGATGGCAGTGTATGTCTAATTGGCAGAAATCTTCTGCCAGTCGGCGGCTTTCAGCCACTCAACAATGGCGGAACCGGTCAGACATAGTGGGGCGGTCTTCAGTGAGCTGGCGAACCGAGAAGCCTCCTTACTCCGAACCTTCCCGTATGAGTCCGCGACCGCTTTCGAGTGCAAAACAAGCGCCCCATGCCGGGCCCGCGAAATCATGACGGAGAGAACACGTGCCTCTTCAGCTAGTTCCTCGGTGGAGGTCGCCTTGAAGAATGGAAGCACACCGTCCTCCGCCCCAACCACGCATACCCAATCGAACTGCTGCCCCTTGCCCGCGTGTCCACTCAGGAGATGAACGCCGGGAGCGCTGATAAATGCGGATGAGTCACCGACCTTGATCCGAGCAAGCAAATCCGCTGCTTCAGCGCCTCGAACCAGTTCGTCATGCACCCACTCCAGTGCCTCTCGCAGGGAGGTACGCGTATCTGGGTCATGAAGTGCCTCGGCATCTGCCAAATCCATGAGGAACTTGGTGAAATTTTCTGCACCCTCCCACGAGGCGCGATTAAGGTTAGACAGAATTCGACGAGTTGCGTTCGCAGTTTCCCTGTCCAACAACGGGTCGTCCCATCGGTGCCACGGCAGGCTTCCAGCCCTGAAGGCTTCGTCTACAAATCGGCGTCTCCCTGCCGTGCGGCAAATGACGCCGACGCGATGAGTAGGAGCACGCTCCAGTACATAGGATGCGAATTTGTAAACCCACTGCGCCTCAGTCTCTGTGGTGGTGAAGGATGCTACACCCCCTAGCCCATTTTCAGACCAGGCGTCCGGCGCTGCGCATGTCAGGTGCTCACCACCGGTGTAGTTCCTTAGAGCGTTGACGAGGTCCAGCACAGCAGGAGACGACCTATGGGATTCGGCGAAAACGACCTGCTTCTCCGCATACTCCAAGATTGACTCGTAAACAGCGTTGGGCGCAGCACCGGAGAACGAATAGATTCCCTGTGCGAGGTCTCCGGCGTAAGTTACTTTGTCGCCGCCGATGCTCCTGACTAGGCGTAGTTGCTGAAGGGTCAAGTCTTGGAACTCGTCTACGATCACACACTCAAAGTGTTGGGTGTAGATGTCCGCAACAACTTCATTTTGGAGGATAACCTCAGCGTGACGTAACAGGTCTTCGTAGGTAAGCCGCCCCTCCTCTCGCCGCTTAGATTCGATTAACTCCGCTATCGGGTCCCCGTGCTCGCGAAGTGCGTGTAGAACTTCCTCGTCTGTAAGCGGCTGCAATTTGGTGTTGCGAAGAACGCGGCGCACATCATCTGTACGGTCGTAGCCGAGCCCACGAAGTCGGCACTCAACGGCAACCCAGTCAGAATCTGGAAGCACAGCGTCCGCCTCCACACCTATGACGTTCCCGTGAGCGCGGACTATTCTGGCTGCCAAGCCATGGAAGTTAGCAATGGTGACCATATCTTGAAGCTTGCGGGAATCTACGTAGTCCTTGAGACGCTCGCGAATGTTGTCTCGTGCTCTTTTAGAGAATGTGACGACGAGGACTCTTCGAGGTCTACGTACCTGATCCCGCTGGATGAGTCCTGCAATCCGGAGTGCTAGTGCTTCGGTTTTACCGCATCCCGCAGGAGCCATGACCAGCATGCTAAGTTCCGGCGAATCTCGAATGAGGGCTTGCTTAGCCGTTGGCACTACCACTCTGTGCGCTCCATCACGTCAGACAGCAATGCATCAACGCTGCTGACCTTTCGTGCTGACGCCGGATCCATAATGCTTGCCGCAACCAAGGCAGCCCGGACCTTGTAACTTGATTTGAACCGGCAAAAAGCGGCGACATCAGAGGGGAGAAGTGTTTTGCCGGTCCCCGACCGCATACAGTTCCTCAATTCGTTCTTTGTGAATAACTTTGAAGACTCCAGAGCCGCAAAGAGTTCGATGTGACCAAGTGCAGAAGTGTATTCGTCCTCTAAATCTGCCTCTGACACGAACACTGAGTTCAACGCGAACTCAGATTCTGTCAAACCTAGGTGAGCTTCAGTCTCACTCACTGCATCGCGATCAATAAGGACCGACATCGCCACGTTGAAGCCCGAGGTTCCGAACAACTTGTGAACGTACTTGACGTCGCCCGCGCCGCCCAGCTCCACCAGTGCGACGCCCAACCGGTCGAGGTCCCGGTCCGTCAGTTCCGCCGCTTTCTGAATGATGATTCGATCAGCCGATCCTTCGACCAGCGCTACCCGTCTGGAGGTTAGGGGCTCTAACTTATTCGCCACCCACCAATGCGCGAGCAGCCGCTCCTCATCGTCAAGAAACCCGGCTGAGGGCTGAACCACGACGCCACCGGGCTTAACGACAACGACGTCGTCAACGTCGAAGATGCCGACGATATCCGGTGAATGAGTTGCCAAAATCTTTTGGTTAGCACCATCGCGGAGTAAGCGTCCCAAGCTTCGTTGGCTGGACGGATGAAGATGTATCTCGGGTTCGTCGATGGCCACAATGTTCGCCGACTCAGCAACGAGGTCGTACAGCGCGATAGCGAAGAGAGCCCTTGCCCCGTCTGACTGTTCAGTCATGTTCCGCAGCTCGCCCTTCCGACGAATTTGCAGCCTGACGTCACTCAGCAAGTCCTCGGTGGCAGTCGAAACGAAACTTAGGTCCTCCTGCTCAATGCCTTCAGGGAGCGCCTTCTTGAGCTGATTGGATAGCCTTGATCGAAGCTTTCTTAAAACAGGTGAGCCATCAAGTTGACCTTGAAAAGCTGCGGCAAGCGCCTCAAATTGCGCTTCCTCGTCTCCAAGCTCGATCGCGGAAATGATATCGTCCAGCGAAGCGTTGCGGTCGTCTCTGAAGTCGCGGGAAGACGAATGCGCTGCGCCTACTGTCTTCCAGCCCAAGCCCGCCAGCTGATCCCGCGACATCTGCCTACCAGTTGCACCGTCCGGTGCAGTCCTCATGGCGGTGAGTGTCTCCTCGGAGTCAAGGCTTGCGGTCAACTGCACTCGCAGGTGTCTCTCTCCAGTAACCGGATTGACGTAAATTTCATCGGGAAACAGTGCGAAGTCGTCCGCCTTGAGATCAGTCAGGGTCGCTTCAACAACAAATGGCAGTGACTTATCCCTAAAATCGGTGGCGTCTATTCTCCCGTAGAGTGCGGCAGACGAGGCACCAAGCAGCAGGTCAAGGCATCGCAGTAGCGACGACTTCCCTACGTCATTTGGACCGACGATTACGAGATGCTTGCGTACCTCGAGAGTGCAATCCGCCAACCGGCTATGGTTCTCGATCTTGAACGAACTAAGTTTCACTGGTCCCCCGTCATCGACACAGGGGCCAGGAAGGACGCCCCAAACGCTTCAGCTCCTCATTATGGCAACGCATCTCCCCACGCCCGGCTCGACATGCTGGAAAGTTGGCTGGCCTGAGTTGCAATGCCGGTGCTTCTGGCAAGCGTGTATTGCCCGATTCGCGCTCTGCGGACGATAACGCGCTCTGCGAAATCGTCCCTCATGGAACTACGCGCCCTCGCCTCGCTTGCATGCGCGGTCCCTATCCGCCCACACGGTTCGTCAAGAGATGGCTTCAGCTGAGAGACAATCCGGTTCAGGATAAACCAGGAGTCACACTGCCGACGACGCCAGCACGGGAACCGTCGCGTGGACTCGGTTTTAGGCGTCAACAGGAGACCAAGATGTGAGCATCGACGTCGACGGTGCGGAGTTATACCTCCACCGCTCCATCAAAGGCCGGCCGAATTGAAACACATGCCCGGACCCGCAAGAACGCTCGCAAATCCCCGTCGACAGGAGGAGCTGGCTAAAAGCAATTCGGCAATGGGCTGCAGAGAATGATAACCAAGTAGATACACGAGGTCGCAACAAGCAGAAGTCGTCGAGCAGGACGTAGCAGATCATCGACTTACTTAGAGCGAATTGCGGGCGGCGAGTTTCCTATCCGCGAGGACGGTAACCTCTTCCAACCCTGGAGGACCATGTAGAGGGGATCAACGAGAATTACCCGGATTGCTCCGAGAATCCGCAGGGCGCGTTTTTCCTACGTACTAATTCTCACGAGGACAGGTGCAACAGCAAAAACTGCTAGACAGGTAGGCTCGATGGAGATTACGAGCAGACAAGGGAATCAATGTCAAAGTTTTGGTGGGTGAACCAGGGAAGAAGCTACGCCCGTGAGTTGGATATGGGCATCGCATGGGCGCCGCTCCTTACGGAGCAGGGCCGAAAGCAGCACCACTGGGAGCGCATGGACCTGGCTCAGGTTGGCGACGTGGTGGTGCACTACGCTGAAGGTCAAATTCGAGCTATAAGCCGCGTCCTGGTTGGCTCCCACCCTGCCTCGAACCCCCACGCTGGTGGCGAATGGATCCAGTCGGGACGGGAACTGAAGCTGAAGTACGACGTTCTTGACGTTGCTTTGGCTCTCGACAGCCTGCCCCTAGAGTTGCGGCAAAGCAACTCTGGGAAAGGGTCACCCTTCAGTCGACACGGGTCGGTCAACCTTGGGTACTTCTTCGATCTAGCAAATGAAGTCGGCATTTGGATCATGCGCAAAGTCGGTCTTGTAGCCGATCCGGAGGACCTCCTCTACGACGGGCTGCCCAGCGGCGAAGCGCAGAACCATGAGACTGTTATTGTCGTCGGCGCCGACGGAACCATAACGGTCAAGACACGCGCCGAGCACCAGCAGTTGAAGAGCCTTCTTTTCAAAGGCAAAAAGGAACTTGAGTGTGCTCTGTGCGGGCGCGAACTCCCGCGGAATTTGCTGGTCACTGCCCACATAAAACAGCGATCGAAGTGTTCGAAGGCTGAGCGAGTAGACCAACACGTGGTTATGGCTGCCTGCGCTTTGGGCTGCGATGCTTTGTATGAGAGGGGCTTTGTTAGCGTGGGAGCCGACGGCAAGCTGATGACTGGTCCAAAGGCTGCAACCTCCCCGGCGCTGAGTGAGCACGTCGGCAAGTTGGCTGGCAGGAAGGTATCGAATTTCGGGCCCCATAACGCAAAGTACTATGCGTGGCACAGAGCGGTGCATGGAAAATCCGCGGCGTTGTGAGGACCTAGCAGCGTCCCCGGGTCCCTGCTGCCCTACATGGAAACCCGCTTTGACTCTCGGCGTGATGCTTCCTAAATGTATGTAGCAGGGGGAAAATCCACAATCAAGAGTTCAAAAAGAACCGTAAACGGCGACGGTAGTTACTCCCGGTAGTTCTTCCGCATATGCATTCGCGAGGACGCATAAACAATGTTTTCAAACAAAACGGCTGGTCAGCGGGGGGTCCAAAAACAATAACGTGCTTTTTGCATGGAGGAAGTCATCGCGCCTATGAGCTGTACTCCCCTGAGGCGCATTGCCGCCTTTCTCAGTCATTTCTGCCTGATAGCCTTGGTACATGGCAAAAAAGACAGTAGTGCTCCTTGAAGATGACATCGACGGCTCGGAAGCGAATCAAACGGTGTCTTTCGCCCTCGACGGCGCCGAATACGAGATTGACCTGAATGACGGTCATGCGAATGAACTGCGTGAAGCTCTCGACCGTTTTACCAACGCTGGCCGTAAGGTTTCTAGTGGCCGGGCTCGCCATACGACCCGCAAGCCGTCACCCCAAGCAGTCCCTGACGCCAAAGCTGTTCGCCAGTGGGCGGCTGATAATGGCATCCAGGTGAATACCCGAGGTCGCATTCAGGCTGAGGTCGTCGAGCAGTACGAAGCTGCCCACTAAAGTACTTCGAGCAGTTTGCGAGGGGCGGGTTCCGAAACTTTAAGTAATTCGGACCGCCCCTTAACTGTTGGTCCCAAAGCTTTATGGTTGTCAGGTGAGTGATGATGCGTTGCCGAAGTGTCCCAGGTTTTTGACTATTTCGCAGGTTGCTGAGGAGCTGTGCGTTGGCCTGCCTACTGTTCGTCAGTTGCTGGGAACTGGGGAGTTGCGTGGTTTGCAGGTTGGTGGCCGGGGCTTGTGGCGTGTGGCTACCAAGGATCTTGAGGACTACATCGAACGCGCATACCTCATGACTGCTGAGCGCATAGCAACCGGCGCAGTGTCCGATGAGGACGAGTGCACGACATTTGGTACAGCAACCGACTCTGTGTGAGCTGCCCTCCCTACCTTATCGACGGAATAGGCAGCGGGGGCATCCACTGCCCACCCCAGGGTAGCTTCGGGGCAGGTCCTCTGCGATGCGTGACCTTGGGGAACGGGGCAAGAATCTCTGCGGATAGCGGCGTGTTCCCTGCCATGTGGCCAGCAACCCCCTCGCTGTTCGCGGCCAGGTCTTCAATGGTGACCGCAATGATGTCGCCCACGTCATTGAAGTCAGCGTCCCCCTCGAAGGTCGACATACTCGTTCGACCATCCTCATACACCGCGCTCACAACTATGCTCTCCCCATCCGGTGCGAGGGCAACCGCCAATTGCTTGACAAATTTCAGGCGGTCGGAATGGAGATAGTCGCGCAACTGTACTTCGATTTCTCTGACCACCCACGGCTTTGTCAATGTTCAATCCGTTCTAGGGCGTGTCGTCCAAGGTCTGATTGTCAGCTCTGGAATCGATGATTCTCTTGATTGTTGCGGCGTACCACCGAGCTCCGCCCTGAGCGGTCGGAACTCCTCGGTCGTTCAACTCCCTGGCTATGCCGCTTAGGGACTGCCCAAGTCTGTGCAAGCTGACTATCTCATCCGATACTGCTGTGGCCAGGCTACGAGGCCTGCCAAGCTTGACCCCTTCGGCCCTTCGCTGGGCCATTCCTTCGCGCGTGCGCGCCCCAATAAGTTCCCGCTCGTACTGTGCGGCAGAGGCTAATACATTGCCCGTGAAGCGGCCTGCAGCGTCTGACGTGTCGATGTTGGGGGAAAGCAGGGCAAGACCCCAGCCTTTACGGCCAGCACGGTCAAGCAGCCCAGCGAAGTCAGCCACAGAACGACTGACCCGATCAAGTCTTACAGAAAGGAGGTAATCAGCCTGCCCGGAATCCAATCTCGCCAGCGCCAATTGCAAACCTGGGCGCTTCAAACTTTTCGCGCTGACTCCCTCGTCTACGATGATTTCAACGTCCCAATTCCTGATAGCAGCTTCTGCCGTAAGTACGTTTTTCTGGGCTTCCAAGGAAGCGCCCTGTTCCGCCTGCTCTAGAGTAGAAACTCGTACATACGCAAGCGCTAAAGGCTTTCTTTGACCACCAAGGCCCCTTTTCACACTTTTATTATACCAATGGTTCCTTTGGTATAATTGGATTCTCCAAAGTTCTCGAAGTTTCTCGGCCTACAGCGCGCGAGTAGTAGCCGGACCATTACGTAAAGCACTAGGGATTTGCTACGCGCGGCCGTCTTGGTCGGATAAATAGTCAATTTCAATCCCGATTAGTGTCGCCACTTTCCGCTGCTCACTCGAGGCCCCTAGCCAGCCTTGCTCGGAGAGCTTGCAAAAGGGGCGAGGGTTTCCTTCGTAGACTGAGTTGCCCCCGTAGCCTGTAGAACACTACGACGATTGCTATTGCGAAAATTACGAGAATCGCTGCGAAAACGCCCCAGCGATCTGGAACAACGGACACTACCCCGATCAGAGCCAGGACGAGAACTAGCAACACCTCCCGCAATTGGGTCAACAGTTGGTGTTTTCTGCTGGCACGAATCCTTATAGCTGACAGCTTGCTGCTTCCCAAGCCGAGCCTTGATCGTATCGCTGCATCCGAAAAAATGGCTGGCAAGTCTGGAAATACACCCATTGCATCAGCAGAATTGGGGAACCGCGATTCAAAACTGCCCCCCGACAAGGAATCGCGACGCGCACTTATACTGTCGGGAAGCTCAATAGCCCGCAGGCGCACAGGTTGGAGGACTTTGGCGTCGTTCATTTGCACGCCTTCGAGGACAACGGCGTCGCCTTGCAGGATGCCCAAAAATCGCATGGCCAATGGATCTAGCAGCGCAACCTCTTGCTCTACGCTGGCGAGGTCGGCTGCTTGCACTCTACAGACAATGTAGCTGGGCTCCCCTAGTACGCCGAGCGCACGGCTTGCACGAGGAGGCAAACAGGGCTGCAATGTAACAAACTCTTGGCGTTCTATGCCCAGCGCGTTGCGAACTATCTGGTCTACCAGAGCAGTTCCCTTTTCCAATCCATCTACCCGTAACACGCGGACCATCAATCCTGGCCGAGGTGCTTGCTTGGGCTCTGGCAAAAAGGAACTTACAATGGCGTTTCCTTTTATCCCCAGCTCTTCGGCTTCATCCGTACGAACTGCAATGCACTGTTGCCCTTGATGATCAATTAGGTTGTCCGTTTGTAGAGCGCGAAAGGCAGATTTTTCACTTACGTGCGGTATCGATGCAACGTCTCCGTATTGGGGCAGGTCCACAAGTTCATGCGCTTTGAAGTTGGAAGGCCGCGAAAGCCCTGCTTTTCGAAACCACTCTCGCGCCCATAGCTGACTAGAGGGCATCTGTAGCTTCTTGGCGACAAGCTCAGGTGCTCCTAGAAACAGCGCCTTACCAACGTCAACATGATCTCTTGACATTTCTGAAGACGCTAGTTGTCCAAAAAGAGTCTTTTGGTCCGTGAACGGAAGTTCTTGTCCATCAGGATCAGTAAGAACGCCCCAGCGCGAGGTGAACAGCGAGTAAGCTTCCGGACGCTCCCCATTCTCAACAATAAGTGGACACGAATGCCCATCAATCTGAATACGCTGATAATTAGGCTCAGTCTCCTCGAGTGCTAGCAATTGGCGCTCATCCAACCACGACACCCAGACCGCACTACAAGCTCCAATCCGAAAATAGGGAGCCGCGGCGATGTAGCCAGCACGGCTTACATGGGCAGAGTGTCCAACCGCAACGTTTTGCAGCTCCGCGCGTATCAAGGGCAGGACTCTACTGACAGGCGCGGGATACTGAGTAAACTTCCGCCTCATCACTTCTGGACTCGAATTCGAACCTACAGCTACAACTAGGAAACGAGCGTCAAGGGGAGCGGCATTCGCTTCGACCAACGCCTTGTTCAAGCTGTAGGACGAAAAGAACTCACTCGTGCCTTCGCGCTGGTGAGACTGCCCCAAGCGTCGACCCTTGACAAGTTGTATGTCAAAGAACTTTTTTCCTGCAATCAGGCCAGAGGCCGTAGGGAAAATTCCATGGATAATCGAGCGGACTAGCTTCGCGGGCCCCGCTGTCCTCGTCCGACATTATGCAAACCTCCGCGGCGTAGGTGCAGTCACTTGAGACGGTACTCCTACGGCTTGCGGGAAAGGAATAGCCAGGCGCCCTCTCGGTTTGTGCTGCTCCCCCAGGAAGGCCCACGAGTGAGCGATCAGTAAGGTCGGAAGGCGAGTCGTTTCTGTGTTGTGCGCTTTCAGTTGTGGTGTTGAACGAATGCGCACGTTTGAGGGCACTCCCCTAGCCGTTGTTAGGGACTACCCTCCTTACGAATAGACCTTGACGCGCAACTCATAGGGGAGGACCTTTAATTATCGCGGGCATTGGACAAGGGTGAATGTCACCCTTTTCCAAGTCTGGCGTGGGGAAACTGAAAACTGTCGAAGGAAACACCCAGCAAGCATTAGTTGCGCATCTGGACCCCTCGGCAAATTCGAGAGGCAGTCCGACATGAGCACCCAAGAAACGGCGAGACCACAGTTCCAGTACGCGAAGAGCATGGGCTACTCGGGCGAAGTATCCGAACCGGCATCAGGTTTTGGCAACGACGAGTACGATTTCCCCGAGTCTGATCAGCCTCGGGGCCTGGCTTTGAAGTCTCTGACAGTCAACGGAAATTGGGACGGACTGTGGGGTTGGCTCAGGAACCGAGAGCAGATTTATTTCGTCTCCGCGGCAGTTGACCTGAGCGGCGAACCCCCGATCGTCATGCCGCCCAAAGAAATTACGAAAAACCTCATATATGACGTGCATCCAGGGGAAACCATTTCGTTCACGCTGGGCGAAGGCGCTCCGATCTTCTTTCCGAGGACAGTTGTTGGTGGACTAGCTGTCTTCATCATGGTTGCTGAGTGTGACGGGGACGTGAGGCACGTCGGCGAGGTCATGAAGAAGGTGCATGAGGATCTAACAAAAAATGAGGGAACGGTGATGTCTAAGTTGCTGAACCTCATTAGGAACCCAACCAAAACTTTGGCCGACGAGGTACTTAGCGCCGCAAGCGCTGCTCTGGCTCCTGTTGCTACCGTCTTGGCAGAGACGAGGGACGAAAGCGTCGGCGTCGTACAGGGGCTCTTCAAGGCAAATTCCAACTGGTCAGACCAGCTCGAGCAGACTTGGAGCGGCGGCGGCGTAATCCTGACCGAAATAAGTTGAGTTCCTTGAACGACCTCGGTCTCTCAAAAGCCCGTGAAGTCCTACAGAGGGCGCAGAAGAAATGGGCCACTGGGGGGCCACAGCCGGACATTGCCCTTGCACAGGCACTTCAGGCTGCAGATGAACGAGAATCACAAACAATCGCAGTTGACGGGCGGCTGCGGGCGGGTCCGTTCACCTACGACGCCGTAACCGAGATGCGGCGATTTGCTCGAACCAGGGAGATTATCCTCCGTGCATCGCCCAACGGTGCCGAGAATGGCGTTTATCTCGAGATGCTCGCACGACAAGCGGCGTCTATCGAAATTTTTCTAGAATCCCGCGTTGGCCGCTCTCATGGGGTGACCAATTCATTGGAACACATTCTTATCGGGACGCTTGGTCAACCCCGCAGTACGGCATGGACGAGAAGCGTAAAGGACTATACGGTAATCGCCGTCGCTTCAGGTATGATGAACGCCTACTATCAGCTGTCAAAAGCAGTCATCATGAGTTGGCAGCCGACTGACCCCCCGCCGGGACGCCTCGTCACACTTGACCCCTCGCCCGAAGCAGTCGAGCAAGTACTGGACACAAGTAGCGCCAGTTTAGATGTCGCCTACAACTCCCTCAGTTCCTGGTTCTTTGATGGCGATGCTCAGTTCCCCACTACGAGAGCCCCTGAAGAAAAGTATTTACCTGGGCTCGTCCTTCTGATCAACTATGCGGAACGCTTCGTCTTGGGGCACGAATATTGCCACGCCCTGCTCAAGTACATGGGGTATTCCGTAGGAGACTTTCCTGTCGAGGTCGTGACAGACATTGAGGAGGAGTTCCGTGCGGACATAGTTGGTGCGTGGGCGGTAGCGGAGTCAGCAGCGCACCTGGACTCCGTACCGCCAAACGTGGCCCTTCAGAGCGCTTTGTTCGTGATGAAAGTGCACGAGATAGTGGACGATGCTTTGTTGATATTCGGTCGACCACCAACACCCTCGACCACTCATCCGCCCTTCGCGGCTCGAGCAGACAACCTGTTCCGCCTGCACAAGGCTGTTTACGATCCCCGTTCTGCCGAAGATCACTCCTTATCGTCTGACGCGTTGCTAGTAGCGTCTAGAACCCTGGATCAAATATGGGCTCGTGTGCGACCGCAGTTTGTTTCCGCGTCTCGACACGGCCAAATGCTGCATGAGATTTGGAACTGACGTGTGTCTCTAGTTACAAATTTTGTCTATCAGTCGATGGAGCCCCCGACTCATCCGCGCTTTTTGGCCCGCTCTAGCTGAGCGAAGGCCGTAATGATTGCCAGCGTCGCTGTTCAGGTTGGACCATTGGTATCCAGGCCTTCGACGACAAAGCGGAAGGCAAAGCTCAACATTGCCACCTGGTACGGGTTTGCCCTAAACGCTGTCTACTATTCCATGTTGCTGAGCCAGGGCGGTAGTGCCAGTACCAGTCACTGGACATCCTTGTTGTTCCAGGTCTTGCTGAGCGCGGTGTAAGGGACGGAGGCACCCAGTTCCAGCACGAACTCGCCCATGCTGGGCTGTCCCGGGGGTGGGGCCCAATCGCAGTTCCTGTCAGTCCAATCCATCTTCCGAACGCCCTGCGAGGCCAGACAAAGGTCACGCGCCGGACCTGGAGCTGTCCCAATTACTTCGTTGGATATTCCCATTCAAAGCCAGTCGTCATAAACCCCTGCTTGTGGACGAGGATTCCTACTGGTGTAGGAACATCTAAGACGATCTTCCCCGTTGCCTTCTCCCCGGGGCCAAGCTTCGGGGGAAAGCGTTCCGCATCCGTTAGACACAAGACACCCTCGAGGGTCCAAACACCGCCGTTAAAGGTCGTCCCGTTTTCTGCTATCGCCTTCCATGCAGAGCCCGAAAGGCCGAACTCTGGATTGACGGATTCCGCTAGCGCAGCAGGTGTTTCCATGGAAACGTCGAGCGCAATGAAGTGACCGTTTTTTGGCGGCCTGGCAACGGTGCCTGTGCATGGCGGGTCGACCTGGATTGAGTTGATCACGAAGCTTGCCACAGTTTTTTCTTTGTCCGTCACGGAGACGCCTTCGCCTACTTTCTTGATCAGGTTCCCCCGGGATGACTTGGTTCCCGAGGCGGCGCTGCTTTCGGTAACAGCCGGGCTCGCTGCTTCCGACTGAGTAGCAGTTGCCGGAGCCACTATTGGCGCTGTGGGCGTGGCTGGGGGCATCCCGGAGCAAGCGGACAGAAGAACTGGAAAAACTGCGATTGCTAGTAGCTGGCATTTCATTCTTGAGTCCCCCAGTGGACATGTGCAATCGCGGTTTGCTCAGCATATGGGAGTGCTTTCATGCAAAAAGCATAGGCCTCTCCCGGATATATGCTCCCGTCGCTTCGATTCTGAAGTACGGCAGTATTTCACGATGAACCAGTTGGCGCTTGAATCAACGGGCTGGGTGAGTTGCGCTTCGCCCTTGGCTTTGCTGCCCGCCGTTGACATCATTGCTGTCCATCATTGGTTCCTTGCGTTCCTCCCTCCAGCCGGATGCCCAAAGGCCCACCGATTCCGTACGGTTGCTGTATGCGCTGTCCGGGCACAGGAATTTCGTCAATCTCAGGCGAATTCTTGTAAACCAGCCCTCCAGCACGCAGGCGCACGCCTCGGTGGGTTCGGCCATAGCCCTTATCTCTTCCCGGGCGCCACCGTAAGCGCTCAGGCGTCGCGAAGCCTCATCGTAAGCAAGACCCATCTCCGGAACATTCACGTCCCGAGCGAGATTCATTTATCGATCGCCCGAGTAAGTTTATGCCCGCCTCAAGCATTCTAAACATTGTGTGACGCCTCGTCTTGCATTTGCCTCGGTGATCGCCCCAAGCTTGCACGTACTGCATGGATCCCCGGCCTGTAAGGGCTTGGTCATGCTCTCCTCCTCGGTTCCTGTAGTCGGTTGCTTAGGAACTATGGGAAGCACGGAAAGTATGTCCATGTTTCTAAACTCATGCTTCCCATACTTCTCCCGCTTACCAGCCGTCTCTGGTTCCGATCCGTCCGAGTGCTGTTCATCAAGCCTGTAAGAATAGCCCCCGCCAAATCCTTCTCTTCGGGATTTGCCCATGGCCGACATCAGCCTTTCTACTAAAACCTTTCCGTAGGTCTTACGTAGGTGGGTCTTGAGATCGCTAGAGGAACACGAGCCGCCATGCTCCCTCACGTACCTTCTCAACTCGCGTTGGCATTCTGCCGATTTTGTCGGCCTTTCGTTAGCATCACTCTGCGATTGCCAACTGGAGACCAGGTCTCCGATCGTCGTTCCAGTATCGTGAGGTTCGGTAAGACGTGCCGTTGTGCCTGGGTCGTCCTCTGTAGCTGCCCGGTCCTGCAGTACGTCGAGGCGGTACCTTACCGCGAATGCTTTGCCCGTCACATTAGATTTTTCTGGGCCTATCCAGACGTAGTTTCCTCCTCCGGACTTATCCTCAGGACTCCGTGCTGCGAACAGCACCATTCTGGCCTTTTGCCTCAAAACCGCTGTGCTACCCATGAGATCACGTGTATTCCCGGAGTTCATTCGATTTGTGTGGGTCACCAGCACAACAGCCAACTCATGTTTTTGAGCAAGAACCTTCCACGGATGCAGCGCTTGGCGGGCCTGCTGCCCGTCTTTAAGACTCAAGCCAAACGCCACAGTATCCACCCAAGAGTCGACAACGACGATGGCAACATCCAGTTCGTCTTGGTCAAGATAGGAATCAAGGGTCGCCATATCCCCGGAGAACTTATTGCCAAAAATTGGAGTGCCGGTGCCATCATCCTCCGAGCTCAACAGCAAAACGCGGTTGAGATCTGCACCGGCTGCTTTCAGTCGAGCGACTACCTCGCCGAGACTGTCTTCCGTGACAATAGCGACAGCATCACGAGGCTGACGAGCTGGCATATTGATGCTCAAGTCTGCTCGGCCCGTCGATATGTGCGCCACCCACCGAACCCAGGCCAGGGACTTACCTATGCCCTCCTCGCCGACCAGAACTGTTATCTCGCGGTCGGGAAGCCATCCTCGACCCAACCAGGTGGTTGGAGGAGTTATCTTGCACTCGGAAATCCTCCTCAGTTTCATAACTGACGCTGCGGCACGTGGCGGCTCCCCAGGCTCCCGCTCACCGAAGTTGTTGCTTTCTGTGCTCATTGGCTCACACTCGCAGTCTGGACCGTCGGGCAAGGCACATTTGAAGTTTTGCTTCGGTGCAGGACTCCGTGTCTGCGGAGGTTCGCGACTCAGTGTTCATTTTCGGAACCTTCGTAGTGAGCCGCTTCCAGGAGCAATAAAGCAAGCTGACATGCCTGATCAGTTGTTAGCTTGGAGCTACTTGCAGAAAGCAGCTCTATCTGAGCTGCAAGATTGGCAACTTTGAGGTCCAAGAAACGCTCGGCAACGTCGTCCTTAGCCCAATGCACGGCAGCAGCGTACTTCGCACGTGCCTGACGTGGAGACAGAAAAAAACCGGCCAAAACAAAACCCCTCCTTAAGAGATTCGTTTGGTCGGTTCCTATTAGGATATTCACTTGTACTAACGCCCCAAGTATACACCTCGCCCGTTCCATGTAACAGGTCGACAGTAGTCTCGTGCTTAGAAAGCCGTGTCACGTTGCGGCTGGGTTTCGCATGTCGCTTCGCAGTCGTGGCTACTATGGGGCATGCCAATTGAAAAACCACCGGCGCCGGGGGAACAGAAACACAAAGCTGGAGAAGAGGGCACGCGACAAGCAAAGCTGTGGCTCGACTCGACTACTAGGGTCAGGCACTCCTACACCAATATGGACGACGGGGGCCCAAACCGGCTTGCCTTCATGTGGCCGTACGGCGATCAACCTTATTCTTACGACCTCGGAGGCGTGTTTCGCGGTCGGCCCTTCGAGAATGAAACCTTCGTTGCCGAGTCGAAAAATTATGCTAAAGCTGCGGACCAGGGTACTCACTTTGACAAGTTTCTCGCCCAGACGTATTGCACGTTGGCGCGGTACTCTCGTTTGGCGCAGCACTTCATGTGGATTACTTGGGCGCCCTTTCGGGCGGACACGTGGGACAAACTGCACTCCAGCGAGAATATCCTGAGGGCGCTCGAGCGCCACAGAGATAAAGTATTCGGCGAGGACGAGAAGCGGCCCATTGCTCAGATCGTCGACATGGAGATCGTGGCACACATGGTCGACAATATTTGGCTGATCGTTCTATCGCAAAAACAAACAAAGCTGGTCATTTCGAATGAAGACCGAATTGAGCTTAACCGGATACGCGATAGGCGGGAATACGAAAATGCAAACTGATGTCGCGGTCGATGGCCAGGGCTCAAGCGTGAACTCGATAAAGGACGCGGTAGCTGATGACTTCCGTGCGGCTGATGCCAGAGTTGAAGTTCACAGCACCGAGTACTTCAACAACACCTACTCCCCAGACCTTGTTCTCACTTGGCCGGGAACGAAGGAAAAGCGGCTTGTATACCTTCGGGCCAACAGCAACCCGCAGTATCTGCAAGAGGACATCGTGCTATTGGGCGAGGACGATCACTCGATCCTCATGCCGCTGGCAGCATCTGCGGCGGTGGAGGCAGAGACAGAGGTTGAGCTTGGCCTCCAAGTTCTCTCGTCTAAAAACAAAGTGCTGGTTGCTAACTCTGATAGTTTGCAAGCTTTTGCCCCGGGTGCCAAGAAGTCCCCGTATGCAGGGTTGATCTCCCGCGCCGTTTTGCAGGGTGGCAAAGGCGTGATTCGGAAACCTCGCGCTGAGACGATCACGGAGACAGTAGCTGACGCTTTCTTGAGCGCAAGCCATGCCTCCCCGGATCATATTGAGGAAGCCGTCCAGGCGGCGGCCCTAGCTCTGGACACACCCCGTTCCAATGCAATCAACAGCTTCATGCAGGCTTTATGGATCGCGTCAGGCGAGCCAGCAAGCACGTTTCCTGTAGCCGTGGCTTCCGTTCCGTCGATTGATGCATCTTCTCTCTCCTTTCTGTTGGAGATGGATGACCTTGACGATGAGGAGTTTTGGACCAGGCTAGGTGCGGATATAGAGATCGAGTCCATTCTGGCTTCAGGAGTCGTAGGTTCTCCAGCCAACCTTCAGCGCCTCATGAAGGCAAACGCTTCACGACTTCGTGCGAGGGTATGCCGAGTTGTTGAGGCTGCCAGCGGGGCGGCGGAGAAATCCTGGTTTTTGGGAGCTGGTGGCCTCGGATTGAATATCGCAGATTATTCGGCCATCTTTACCAACAGCAGGATCTCAGACCTTGAAATTGAGGGAGCCGATTCCAGGCAGACCGTTGCATCGGTGAGTGAGCGGGCTGCCGGTGCAGACATCAGGATACTGGCTCTGAGTATGGCCGCCAAGGAGTCCAGGATCGACTACGCGGGCATGGGTGAAGTAAACATCGCCAAGGACGCTCAACTCTCTAACGTAGCCACAGCGCTGGGCTCTGCAGCAGAAGTAGTTTCCGTGACGACGGCTGTAGGAGCGGCCAATCGGCGGCTCATTTGCGACCTATCTTCATCTACAGGCCGCGGAGCTTCAAACTCGAAGTACTACCTGTCCGAGATGGCGCTGACCGCAGTACCTCTCTTCATCCCTCTTCAGAGCACAGACCTGGCGGATTTGAAAACTGTAGTCGGATTTGTAGAACCCAAGGCCACTTCGTCCGAAGCGAATGCCGACGACGCTCGACGAGACACAGTTACGGACGTCTGACCTAGCCGCACGCGCTGAGCGGCCCGTCCTCCCCACGGAGTCCGGGCCCTCAGTCAAGAGGCCTCAATGAAGTAGTGTCGAAGTCGGTCATGTTGTAGTGACGCACAATCAAGCCGGGTCCGGTTCCAACGAAAATACGCGCCGAGACAGTCACCCTAGAGGCTTCCCCGATCCGGTAGAAATCCAGAGCGCGGAGACCCATAGCTCCGACGGAGCCAGAAGTAGCTGAGCGCTGACTGCAACAAGAGTTGTTGCCGCGGGCGCGCCCTAACCGCCTCGCATAGTCTTGGGTCAACGACTATTTGGGGGTAGAAGTGAATCCAGTTCCAGCTTTTGGCATCATTAGCATCCTGTACGCGGCTTTGACGTTGGTCCTGGCCGGTCTGGCGGTTTACGCCCTGGTGCTGGCCATCGTCTTCCTGCGGCTCAGGATTGCTGAGCTGACGCGGACAGCCCGGGCCCCGCGGGCCAGTGACAGCTGATGCACCGGACGCACAACGCCTGGATCTTCCTCGCCGGTGTCCTGCTGCTGCCTGCGGGGTGGTGGCTGTATGGACCTATTGGCGGCAGATTCTCCAAGCCCGAGTACCGGAACGACGAAGACCTCTACACGCTCCTCTTCCTTGTCGGCGGACTTCTGGTCATGCTTGGCGTCATCCTGATCGTGACAGCCATCTTTCGCGGGCTGCGCAAGATCGACAGGCTCACGGGTGAAAGCTTCCAGGAGCGGTCAGGGCAGTCTGCACAAGGTATTCAGATTCCATGACTCAGACCAAACGCCGGACGCCATATCCGGAGTGGGTTCTGATGTATCGCAAGGGCATCCCGGCCTCGAAAATCGCCGTGGTGGCCCGCGTGGCCGAGTCGGTCGTCAGGTATCACCTCGCAATCGCCGCGAAGCAGGACCGCGGCCTGCGGGCTGAGCATCAGGCAGCACTGCCACGGGTTCCAGCACGGGTAACAGCGGCCGGACAACGGAACCTCGACGACATCCTGGTGTTCTATGAAAGCGAGGGCCGGCTGCCGGTCAACGGAAGGTCCCCCCGCGAATCAGCACTGGCCGGATGGCTGAAGCGGCGGCGTGAGCAGGCAGCTCATGGCACCCTCTCCCCCGTCCTTGCAGAGGCGCTAGACACTATCCCGAACTGGAGGGATTACCCGACCAAACGCGATGCCGACGCAGCCCGGTGGCAGCAGCGCCTGGGTGAAGTCGCTGCCTATCTTGCCGCCGGGAACGAGTTTCCCCGCCACAGCAAGACCGAGGACCAGCACGAGCGCACCCTGGGCGTTTGGCTGCACACCCAGCGCATCGATCACCGGGCCGGGAAACTGGCTGCGGCTAAAGAAGCCCAACTCAACCAGGTTATTCCCGGGTGGCGGCAGGGCCGGCCGCGCCGCGGTGCCAACAGCAGAACTGCCATTCAGGAGACCACCACAGGCTCAGGAGGGAGGGCAGGGGAACTTTGAACCACCCAAAAGTGGCTGTCCTAGCCTTCAGCGCTCACAAGAGAGGATTCACGCCTAAGCCGTACCACCTGTGGCACCCTTGCTGTTGCCTATGCATCGTCTACGTGACGTATGAATTTCCCTATCGTTTTTTCGGCTATCTGCTGCCGGTGGTGATCGTTGCCGATTCCGGATGAAGCCATCAGAGCCTCGTCTCCTGGTTCATCGCCGATGTCGAATGTAAGAATGATGCTCACGGCATCCGTGCGCGGTGAGGGAGATGGGTCGACTTTCACGTGAGTAGTGGACGGAACTCGAAAGCCTGCTGGTCTTTGAATGGACTGCGTCTCTGAGGCTTCTGGTCGGATTCGTCGCGAGGAAAGCTATGCCAAAGTCGGCCACTAGGATTAGCGCCCGACCCAGCTTACGCAACGCTGGCGCAGCACTACCTTCTGTTGCTGTCGTCTGCGGAGCGTTCGGGCTGGCCTGCAAGCGGTAGCCTGGCTCGCATTCGCAGCCGCACACGGTGCGAGGATCTGGCGGCATGGACGAGCGGGTTCCAACCACGCCAGCCCTCATCCATAAAACGAGCCCAGGTACCCGTGCGCCATTCTCCTAGCTAGTATCGCGGGCATCACGCCCCCCTTCGGTTAGCCTGTCTTGCCCACCGCTTACCCACCGGAAACAACGACTATCAACGCCGAACAATGAGTACAAAGCACTAGTTGCGGGGGCCTTTTCGCCCGAAATGTAGGGCGTAACGCGCGCTGTCGAACAAGGACGAAAACCAGTACCTTCTAATCCGCCGGTCGGGGGTTCGATTCCCTCCTGGGGCACACATAAGGGAAGCGCCCGGGTCCAAGGACCGGGGCGCTTCCCTATTTCCCGGTAATGCCCTATCACGTGAAGTTGCCAAAAGGGCAGCGAAACAGCAACAGGTGATAGGGCAACGGGGGTGGTGGCGAGGGATTCAGGACTGCAGCCGGTGTGGCGCTTCCACAAGGGAACGGACCACGCTGCCGGCAGCACCCAGCAGCGCGCCGCCTTCTCCCACGGCCGAAATGCTGATGTGCTCCGGCAAGACCTTTCCGGGTGCATACCTGGCCAGGCTTTCATCCAGCGATGGCCGCAGCCACGGTTCCAGGACAGCGAAGTGGCCGCCGAGCACCACCGACCCGATGTTCATCACCCTTGCCGTGGATGCCACTGCGACGCCGAGTGACCTCCCTGCACGCTGGACTGCACGCACGGCCTCCGGCTTCTCCCCGCTAAGCGCTGCCACGAGTGCCGACATGCTTTCCGACCTTGAATTGCTTTTGCCTGCAACACCCGCGGCCGAGAAGATGGCGTCCTGGCCGGCGATGGTTTCGAGGCAGCCTGTTCCGCCGCATGAGCAACGGCTGCCCTCGGGGTCCACCACAATATGCCCTACTTCTCCGGCATGTCCCTCCGGGCCGGTGAAAAGCTCGGACCTGATCACCAAGCCTCCGCCCACACCCACTTCGCCTGAGACATAAAGGAAGTCGTGCCGGTGGGCCGCTCCGCGGGCGAGCTCAGCAAGGGCAGCAGCGTTGGCCTCATTGAAGAGGGTGACCCCCAACGGCACACCGGGAAGCAGCCGGTCCAGGTCGAGTGTGATGTCCTGCCAGCCGAGATTGGGGGCTGCAATAACAGTGGAATTGCCGGCATCAACTAGTCCGGGAACGGCAAGTCCTCCCCCGAGTACCTCCACGCCCTTTTCCATTGCCGCCGCCCGCACCTCCGCCGCAAGCGCAGCGAGGGCGGCCACCACCGGGGCGTCGTCACTGTCTCGGTTGTCCCGCTCGCGGATCTCCTGGGCGACTATGGCCCCGGAAAGGTCCGTCACACCGGCGGCTATGTAATCGACGTTGATTTCCATGCCGATAACACCGCGTGCAGGGTTTAGCTCCAGCCCCACTCCCGGGCGGCCGCGTTCCCCCTGCGGGTTCAGTCCGATTTCGCGCAGGATGCCGGTCTCTAGAAGATCCAGCACGATGCTGGAGACGGACGCCTTGGTCAGTCCGGTGGTTGCGGCTATCTGCGCCCGCGTCAGGTGGGAGCCGTGCGGGGACTGCGCAACCCTGCCCAGCACCAGGGACAGGTTGCTCCTGCGCACGTCGCCCATGTTTCCCGGCGCACCGGCGTCGGACAAGGCAGGTGCCGGTGCCGTGCTCGCCATGGCGGCCTCCTCGGATAAAGGGCCCACTGACATGCCCGTTGCTATTGACCCTAGCCTAATGCCGCCTATATAGTTCAAGCGATAAACTAAGTGGCTGGAAAACGGCTGCACAACTGACTGCAAGGATGCATCATGACTCTTTCTCCTTCCCCTGCCGACAAATTCACTTTTGGTCTTTGGACTGTCGGCTGGACCGGTGCTGACCCGTTCGGTGTTGCCACCCGTGCGGCGCTGGATCCGGTGGAGGCTGTCCACCGGCTGGCCGAGCTGGGCGCGTACGGCATCACGTTCCATGACAATGATCTGGTCCCGTTTGACGCCACGGCCTCGGAGCGGGAGCTGATCCTGAAGAACTTCAAGGCGGCCCTGGCCGAGACCGGCCTTAAGGTCCCCATGGTGACCACCAACCTGTTCAGCCACCCGGTGTTCAAGGACGGCGGGTTTACCTCCAATGACCGCTCCGTCCGCCGGTTCGCGCTGTCCAAGGTGCTGCGCAGCATCGATTCCGCCGCGGAGTTCGGCGCCGAGACGTTTGTGATGTGGGGCGGGCGCGAGGGCAGCGAATACGACGGCTCCAAGGACCTCGCCGCGGCGCTGGACCGGATGAAGGAAGGCGTGGACACCGCCGCCGCGTACATCAAGGACAAGGGCTACAACCTGCGGATCGCACTGGAGCCCAAGCCGAACGAGCCCCGCGGCGACATCTTCCTGCCCACCGTGGGCCACGGCCTGGCCTTCATCGCCCAGCTCGAACACGGCGACATCGTGGGCCTGAACCCCGAGACCGGGCATGAGCAGATGGCCGGGCTGAACTTCACCCACGGCATCGCCCAGGCCCTGTGGGCCGGCAAGCTGTTCCACATCGACCTCAACGGCCAGCGCGGGATCAAGTACGACCAGGACCTCGTCTTTGGCCACGGCGACCTGACCAGCGCGTTCTTCACCGTGGACCTGCTCGAAAACGGCTTCCCCAACGGCGGTCCGCGCTACGAAGGCCCGCGCCACTTCGACTACAAGCCCTCCCGCACCGACGGCTACGACGGCGTCTGGGAATCGGCCAAGGCCAACATGGCCACTTACCTGCTCCTGAAGGAACGCGCCTTGGCCTTCCGCGCGGACCCCGAAGTCCAGGCCGCCCTCGCCGCCTCCGGCGTGGGTGAACTCGCCGAACCCACCCTGGCGGCCGGCGAAACCACCGCCGACCTGCTCAACGACGCCGCAGCCTTCGAGGACTTCGACGCCGACAAGGCCGCCGAACGCTCCTTCGCGTTCGTCCGCCTCAACCAGCTCGCCATCGAACACCTCCTCAACGCCCGCTGACGATGGCGCTGGTAGCAGGCATCGACAGCTCCACCCAGTCCTGCAAAGTGGTGATACGCGATGCGGATACGGGAACACTCGTCCGCCAGGGCAGGGCCAGCCATCCGGATGGCACTGAAGTCCACCCCGATCACTGGTGGGACGCCCTGCAGGAAGCGATAGAGCAGGCGGGCGGGCTATCCGACGTGGCCGCGGTTTCCGTGGGCGGGCAGCAGCACGGCATGGTCTGCCTGGACCGGGACGGCCGCGTCATCCGGCCGGCCCTGCTCTGGAATGACACGCGCAGTGCCGCCGCGGCCGAAGAGCTGATCAGGTCCGCGGGCGACGGCGACACTGCTGCCGGTGCCCGCTACTGGGCCGATGCCACGGGCACCGTCCCGGTGGCATCGTTGACCCTGACCAAGCTCCACTGGCTCGCGGCCAACGAGCCGGAGAACACGGCGAAAGTGGCGGCAGTGTGCCTGCCGCATGACTGGCTGACGTGGCGGCTGATGGGACACGGCCCCGGGAGCGGGCCGGGCAACCTCAATGCCCTGGCCACCGACCGTTCCGACGCGTCCGGCACCGGCTACTATTCAACGGCTGCAGGCGCTTACCTGCCTGAGGTCCTGGAGTCTTCACTGGGGCACGTTCCGCTGCTGCCCGAGGTGCTGGGTCCGGCGGACGTTGCCGGCAAGACCCCGGACGGCGCCCTCCTGGCAGCCGGCGCCGGGGACAACGCCGCGGCGGCGCTGGGTGTGGGTGCCGGCGTCGGGGATGTGGTGATGTCCCTGGGGACGTCGGGAACGGTCTTTGCCGTTTCGGACACCCCCGCCGCTGACCAGTCGGGGCTCGTGGCGGGGTTTGCCGATGCTTCCGGAGATTACCTGCCGCTGGTGTGCACCCTGAATGCCACCCGCGTTTTTGACGCCACCGCGGCCCTGCTTGGCGTCAGCCTCGCCGGGTTCAGCGAGCTGGCGCTGTCCGCGGAAGCCGGCGCCGGGGGCCTTACCCTCGTACCCTATTTCGACGGCGAGCGCACGCCGAACCTGCCGGACGCCACCGGTTCCCTGCATGGCATCACCCGCGCCAACTACACGCAGGCGAACCTGGCCCTCGCCGCCGTCGAGGGTGTGGTCTGCTCCCTGGCGGACGGGCTGGCCGCCCTGCAGCAACAAGGCGTGGAGGCACGGCGGATCATTCTCGTGGGCGGCGGCGCACAGTCCGCCGCCGTCCAGTCGGCGGTGGCCCGGCTGCTGGGAATCAGCATCACCGTTCCCCGCCCCGGCGAATACGTGGCCGACGGCGCAGCCCGCCAGGCCGCCGCGGCGCTCACCGGACAATTTCCGCAGTGGGAGCTGGACGCCGTCGACCTTCCACCCGGAAAGGACGACGGCGGGGTGCTGGCACGTTACCGCCGGTACGCCGGCATGTCCGCCTAGTACCTGCAGACAACTGGAAACGGAAAGACCCGGACCGCATGGGCGGTCCGGGTCCTTTCAGGTGGGGCGCAGGCTCCTGGCAGCCATGGTGGGAAGGCATGGCAGGAGCCCGCGGTCTATATCAGGTCAGGCGAACGGGAGAACAAGCTCCGCGTAGCGTTCCTTCACTGTGGCCAGGACAGTGTTGCCGTCCGTGTCCCAGATCTCCTGATTGAAAATCTCGACTTCGATGTCCCCGGTATAACCGGCATCGCGCACCCAGGTGCCGATGGTGGCGAAGTCCACCACGCCGTCGCCCATGTACCCGCGGGACAGCAGCGGATCGGCGGCGATGGGCATGTTGAAGTCGCACACCTGGTAGGAGGCGATGCGGTTTTCCCCGCCCGCGCGCTCGATCTGTTGCTTCAGCTCGGGATCCCACCAGACATGGAAGGTGTCCACGGCAACGCCCACCGTGGAGGCGTCGAACGGCGCTGCAAGGTCCAGCGCCTGCCCCAGGGTGGAGATCAGGGCACGGTCCGCCGCGTACATCGGGTGCAGCGGTTCCAGGACCAGGCGGACGCCGTGTTCCTCGGCGAAGGGAACGAGGTCCGCGAGGCGGTCTGCCACACGCTGGCGTGCTGCCACCACGTCCTTCTCCCCCGGCGCGAGGCCGCCCACCACCAGGAAAAGTTCCCTGGTGTCCAGGGCAACGGCTTCGAGGATGGCGGCCCGGTTGTCGGCCAGGGCAGCCGCCTGCCCCTCGGCGTCGGGTGCGGTGAGGAACCCTCCGCGGCACAAGGAGGAGACCCGGAGTCCGGCATCCTTGATCAGACGCGCAGCCTTGTCCAGGCCGGCTTCCTCCACCCGGTCCCGCCAGGGACCGATCGAGGGAATGCCGGCGTTGACGCAGCCCTCAACAACCTGGGCGAGGGTCCACTTCTTGGTGGTGGCGCTGTTGATGGAGAGGCGCGAGAAGTCGCTCACACGCCCACCCCGTTGATCCGCAGGTAATCGGACATCCGGAAAGCTGCCAGTGCCGGGTCCCGCAGGAGGCCGGCCTGGTCCGCCAGTTCGAAGGTCTTGGCCAGGTGGCAGACCGAGCGGCCGGAGTGCAGGCCGCCCACCATCTGGAAGCCGGGCTGCTTGCCGTTGAGCCAGGACATGAACGCAATCCCGGTCTTGTAGTAGAACGTGGGGGCGCTGAAGATGTGCTTGCCCAGTTCGCGGGTGGAGTCCAGGATCTCGCGGGCCTTGACGGCATTGCCGGCGTCGTAGTTCTGCAGGGCCACCGACGCGGCGGGGTAGATCGCCGCGAAGATGCCCAGCAGGGCGTCGGAGTGGTGGCTGCCGTCGCCGTCGATCAGTTCGGGGTAGTTGAAGTCGTCGCCGGTGTAGAGGCGGACGCCTTCGGGGAGGGCGGCGCGGAGGGCCACCTCGTGACTGGCGTCGAGCAGCGAGACTTTGACGCCGTCCACCTTGGCCGCGTTGTCCTTGATGAGGCCAAGGAAGGTGTCCGTTGCCGTTGCTACGTGGTCCGAGCCCCAGTAGCCGGCCAGGGCGGGATCGAACATGGTGCCCAGCCAGTGCAGGATCACCGGCTGCTCCACCTCCTGCAACAGGGTGGAGTACACGTTCAGGTAGTCTTCCGGGCCGCGGGCAACCTTGGCCAGGGCGCGCGAGGCCATGATGATGACCTTGGGTCCGGCTTCGCTGATGACGGCGATCTGCTCACGGTATGCCTCGAGGACTGCTTTGAGGCCGGCCTCGCCCACGGGCAGGGAGTCGATGTCCAGCTGGTCCGTGCCGGCGCCGCAGGATACGAGGTCCCGGACCGACTTGCCGGCCGTGGCTGCGTTGCCGGACGAAACCACCGAGGAGGCCTCTACTCCGGTGCGCTTGATGAGCTGCTGGGTGGCTGCCCAGTCAAGGCCCATGCCGCGCTGGGCGGTGTCCATGGCGTCGGCAACGCCGAGTCCGTAGGACCACAGCTCGTGGCGGTAGGCCATGGTGGCATCCCAGTCGAGGCGGGCGGGGGCACCGGGGGTGTTGTCCGCCAGGACCTCGGGGATGACGTGCGCGGCGGCGTAAGCGCGGCGGGCAGTCAGCGGTGCGGCGGGGCGCGCCCATGTGGTGCCGCCCTGCAGGCGGTACTCCCTGGTGCCGCCGTCGTGGGAGGGAAGGATGAGTGAGGTCATTAGAGGGTAATCTCCGGGATGTCGATGGTGCGGCGTTCGTCGTTGGACTGCAGGCCGAGCTCGGCAAGCTGGACGCCGCGGGCTGCGGACAGCAGGCCGAAGCGGTGTTCGCGGCCGGCCACGACGTCGCGGAGGAACTCTTCCCACTGGAGCTTGAAGCCGTTGTCCAGCTCAGCGTTGGCGGGCACTTCCTGCCACTGGTCGCGGAAGGATTCGGTGACCGGAAGGTCCGGGTTCCAGACCGGCTTCGGGGTGTGGGCGCGCTGCTGGGCGACGCACTTGTTCAGGCCGGCGACGGCGGAGCCATGCGTGCCGTCCACCTGGAATTCCACGAGCTCGTCGCGGTAGACGCGGACGGCCCAGGAGGAGTTGATCTGGCCGACGACGTCGTCGCCGCCGGGGGTCTCAAGCTCGAAGATGCCGTAGGAGGCGTCGTCGGCCGTGGCCTTGTACTCCTTGCCGGCTTCGTCCCAGCGGGCGGGGATGTGGGTGGCGGTCTTGGCGTTGACGCTCTTGACCTTGCCGATGATGCCTTCGAGGACGTAGTTCCAGTGGCAGAACATGTCCGTGGTCATTCCGCCGCCGTCTTCCTTGCGGTAGTTCCAGGACGGGCGCTGGGCGGCCTGGATGTCGCCTTCGAAGACCCAGTAGCCGAATTCGCCGCGGATGGAGAGGATGCGGCCGAAGAAGCCTTCGTCCACCAGGCGGCGGAGCTTGACCAGGCCGGGCAGGTACAGCTTGTCGTGGACAACACCGGCGGTGACGCCGGCTTCCTTGCCGATCCGGGCCAGCTCGATGGCTTCCTCGAGGGTTTCGGCCGTGGGCTTTTCGGTAAAGATGTGCTTGCCTGCCTGCATCGCCTTCTTCAGTGTGGCGGCGCGGAGGCTGGTCATGGAGGCATCGAAAACGACGTCGACCGTGGGGTCATTGATGACGGCGTCCAGATCGGTGCTCCACTCCGAGACCTTGTGCTTTTCGGCCAGCTCCCGGATCTTGGCTTCGTTGCGGCCCACCAGGATGGGCTCAACCTGGATGCGGGTGCCGTCCTCCAGGGTGAAGCCGCCGGTGTCCCGGATGGGCAGGATTGAGCGCAGCAGGTGCTGGCGGTAACCCATCCGGCCGGTGATGCCGTTCATGGCGATGCGGATTGTTTTTGTCTCGAAGCCCATAAGTCCTCCACGGTGAGTGAGCAGTTGTACTCAAGCTGAACGGGAAAGCGCATTCCCACTACCTCCATGATGCACTTCCCCCGACCTATTGGCAAGCGCTTTCCAGTCAGGCCTCGAAACTGCCATAATGTGATTACGCTTATTGACCCAACAAAGCCGATCAGGAGACGCCGTGGCTGCAAGTACCCTTACCGAGGTGGCGCGGCTGGCCGGGGTGTCTCCGGCCACCGCGAGCCGGGTCCTCAACGGTTCCGCGCGCAAGCCCGGACAGGACATTGCGGACCGGGTCCGCCAGGCTGCGGACTCGCTTGGATACATTCCCAACGCGCAGGCCCAGGGCCTGGCAAAGTCCAGCTCCGGACTGATCGGACTGATCGTCCACGACATCGCCGACCCCTACTTCGCCGCCATCGCCCGCGGCGTCCAGGAGGCCGCGCGTGAGCAACGGAAGATGGTGCTGCTGGCCACCACCGGCGGAGCCCCGGCCGAGGAGAAGGAAGCCGTTGCCGCCTTCGCCGCGCGCCGTGCTGATTCAATCGTGATCGCAGGCTCCCGCTCCTCGCAGCCGGAAAACCAGGAAGGCAACGCAGAACTGGCGGCTGAACTGGACCGGTATTGCCGGAACGGCGGCCGGGTAGCGGTGGTGGGCCACCCGGTGGTGGGCGCGACAGCACCGGAGGGCTACCATGTGCTGGCCGTACCAAACCAGGAACTCGCAGCAGCACTGGCGCGCCAGCTCGCCCCCGGCTTTGACGGTGATTTTGTGATCATCGGCGGACCGGAGGGACTCTTCACCTCCGACGACAGGATCCGCGGCTTCCAGGAAGGCCTGGCAGCCGCCGGACGCAACCCGGCGGAAATCTTCCGCACTGCATTCAACCGTGCCGGCGGCTACGAAGCCGGCCTCAAGCTGGCTGACATCATCAAGGCCCGGCAGGCAGGGGCCGGGGATGGAACTGCCAGCGGCAAGCTCTGCATCTTTGCCGTCAATGACGTGATGGCCATCGGCGCCACGGCCGCCCTCCGTTCGCAGGGACTCCGGATCCCGCGCGATGCCACCATCGCCGGCTTTGACGACATCGAGACCCTCCGTGATTTCCGTCCCGCACTGTCCACGGTGCGCCTTCCCCTGGAAGAGATCGGGCGCCAGGCCACCCGCGCCACGGCTCCCACCGCGGCCGGTGCCCGGGACAATACCGGCGAAGACGGCGCCGGTTCCGGGCAGGCAGGGCACGACGGCGGGCGGCAGCAGCCCATCACCGGCGAAGTCACCCTGCGGCGCAGCACGGAAACGGCCGCATGACGGTGGCGCTGAAGCTGACCGCGGTTCCCTCCCGGGCGGGCGGATCCGGAGACCGGCCCGCGGTCCTGGTCCTCCCCGGCGGCGGCTACGCGCGGCAGGCCGACCACGAAGCGGAGCCTGTTGCTGACTGGCTGGCAGGGCTGGGCATTCACGCTTTTGTCCTGCGGTACCGGGTTGCTCCTGACCGGCACCCGGCGCCGCTTGAGGATGCAAAGCAGGCAATGCTCCACATCCGTGGCGGAGCGCACGGCCTCGCTGTTGACCGGGAACGCGTGGGCGTGCTCGGCTTTTCCGCCGGCGGACACCTCGCGGCGACGCTGTCCACCGCAGTACGCACCGACAGCGCTGACCTGGACGTCCCCGCGGCAGTCCCGGACCTGACGGTGCTCTGCTATCCGGTGGTGTCCTATACCGAGGCCGTGCACCAGGGCTCCGTGGACAACCTCCTGGGCGAGTCGCCGTCGGCAGACCTCCTGACCGAACTGTCCGCTGAGCTGCAGGTCACCACCGAAACGCCGCCCGCGTTCGTCTGGCATACAGCAGATGATGCCGCTGTGCCCGTCAGCCACAGCCTGGGCTACACCGCGGCCCTGCTCGGCGCCGGTGTGCCCGCCGAACTGCACGTCTTCCCCGAGGGCCGCCACGGACTGGGCCTGGCGGCCGAGCAACCCGGGGCGGACCAGTGGCCCGCCCTCTGCGCCGGCTGGCTGGACCGCGCAGGCTGGACCCAGCCTTAGCCCGCCTTATCCGGAACAGAGCCGTGGCTAGAGTTGCAGCATGGTGAACAGCGAACTCGTTGACCTCATCCGCAACGAACTCCGCGGCCACGCTGATCCCGTACGAGCCGCGGGAGCGCAGGCGTACATGAAATCGGCCATGCCCTCGCTCGGCGTCCGCGTGCCGGAGGTGCGCCGGCTGAGCGCTGCGGCCGCTGGCCGCTACCCCTTCGCCTCCGCGGACCAGCTCCGGTCAACGGTCCTGGAATTGTGGCGTACCGCCGGATTCCGGGAGGAGCGGTATGCCGCCATCTACCTGACGGCGGGCAGGCTGGTGGCCGCGGATCTGCAGATGCTCCCGGTTTACGAGGAGATCATCCGCCAGGGGGCGTGGTGGGATTTTGCGGACGGCGTGGCCGGCCGGATCTGTGCCCTGTTGCAGGCCCACCGGCCGGAAATGACGGCCGTTATTCTGGGCTGGAGCACAGATCCCGATTTCTGGATCAGGCGCGCCTCCCTCACAGCGCAGCTCAAAGCCAAGGCGGGTACCGATCCCGAACTCCTGCGCCGCGTCATCGAAGCGAACCTGGCGGACCCGGAATTCTTTATCCGGAAAGCGATTGGCTGGGCCCTGCGGGAGTACGCGAAGACCGCACCGGAGTGGGTGGCGGACTTTGTGGCCGGGCACGAGGGCAGCCTCGGCCCGCTGTCCCGCCGTGAGGCACTGAAAAACCTGGCTAAATGACCGGCCGCTCGAGCACCGGATCGCCGGTCTTCCGGAAGAGGGTCCGGGTGCGGGGGTCCCAGAAGATGAGGTAGAGGCCGAACAGCAGGCCGGTGACGGCGGCGGCAACCCGTGCCAGGGCAAGCGCCAGCCCAAGGTCTGCGGTCTGAAGGTACGGAAAGACTTCCAGCTGGTCCGAAATGGCATAGATCATAAAGAACGAGACCACAAAGTACAGGGCCTTGACCTGCCAGTCATTCCGGATGCCGGTGACGGCGAACAGCGGAATAAGCCACACCACATACCAGGACTGGATCATGGGTGCCAGCACTACGATCGCCGCAAACGCCAGGGTGAGCCGGCGGATGAGTCGGTCATGCTCGCCGCGGAAAATCTGCCAGGCCACGACGCCCACCGCGAGCAGCTTTCCGGCGTCGAACACCCAGTCTGCGAGGACGGGCCCGTCGAGCCCGAAGGCATTGGCCAGGGACGCCACTACCATGCCGATAAGCCCCACCGGCGCGTACCAGATGTAAATGCTGCCCGGAGCGGAAAGCCCGTTGATCCAGCCGAATCCGAACCCGTTCACCAGGCTCATCAAGGCCAGGATTCCCAGGCTCAATGCCGCCGTCAGCCCCCAGAAGGCGAACTTCCGAAGCCAGCCGGCATCCTTACCGGCCCACAGGAGCCCGATGAACGGCAGGAAGACGATGGTGATGGGCTTGACGGCGATGGACAGGGTTACCAGGACGATACCCCGGACAACACGGCGGGTGGCCGAGTAGTAGATGCCGGCCAAGGCCAGCCCAATCATGAGGGCATCATTATGGACGCTGGCAATGAAGTTGGTGAGGAACAGCGGGTTGGCCACCGTCAGCCACAGCGCCCGGTTAGGGTTCACTCCATGCAGCTCGGCGAGTTTGGGCACATAGATCACGCACAGCACAACCCCGGCCAGCGCCACGAGCCGGAACAGCATCACGCCGGCCTCGGGCTGGACATTGGTGGACCACACCACGAACTGCTCGATCCACAGGAACAGCTGGCCATAGGGAACGGGCGCCTCGGTCCACATTTTGTCCGCGCCCAGCTGGAAGTAGTTGGACAGCGCCGAAATACCGTTCTCGTACGGATTGAAGCCCTCCACCATCAGGCGGCCCTGCCCGATGTAGGCGTAGACGTCACGGCTGAACAGCGGGACGCTGAACATCATGGGCAGCCCCCAGGCCACGACTGCCATGAGCGTCGCCCGCCGGGCCTGTTCCCCCCACACCCGGACCCGCTGTCCCAGCCGGAGCCACGCCCGGACCAAGAGCATCCCGCCGACTGCCAGCAGGACGATGGACAGCGCAACGCCGGGCGCTTCGGCCCGCATCCAGATGAACAGCGGCAACCTGCGAAGTTCAGAGACAGGGGCCAGCCAGCCCACCCCGAGGGAGCCGACCAGCATAAACATCGAGCCCACGAATCCGGCCAGTAGCGGCGAGCCTGGATTGTCGACGTCGGCCCATTCTGCCGCAGCAGCGTCCGGGGCCACCAGTTCCCCCGCTGCAGGCACAGGCGCCGTCATCTCAGGATGGTCCAATCTGTTGCGTTTGCGCGATTCTGTCCGGCGGACTGCAAGGCCGGCGCGGGCGGTTACAACGACAGCACGTTTGACCCGCCGCATACCCCGAAATCCTAACACCGGAGGGTAGCCGGGAGGTGTAACGGTAGGCTGGTCCGGTGCCTATATCTAACGAACGAATCGTCTGGATCGACTGCGAAATGACCGGCCTGGACATCAAGAACGACGCTTTGATCGAGGTTGCCGCCCTGGTCACCGACTCCGAACTTAACATCCTCGGAGACGGCGTGGACGTCGTCATCAAACCGGACGACGCCGCCCTGGCCCAGATGAACGACTTCGTCCGGGACATGCACACCAAATCCGGCCTGCTCAAGGAGCTCCCCCATGGCATAACGATGGCAGAAGCCGAAGCGGCCGTGATGGAGTACATCTCAAAGTGGGTGCCGGACCCCCGCAAGGCCCCCTTGGGGGGCAACTCGGTGGGAACGGACCGCGTCTTCCTCTCCCGCGACATGCCCGCCGTGGTGGAGCACCTGCACTACCGCGTGATCGACGTCAGCACCATCAAAGAACTGTCCCGCCGCTGGTTCGCCAGGGCCTACTTCCAGTCCCCCGCGAAAAAGGGCGGCCACCGGGCTCTCGGGGACATCAAGGATTCCATTGATGAACTGCGCTACTACCGCGAGGCGGTCTTCGTTCCGGCGCCCGGGCCGGACAGCGCCACCGCACAGCAGATCGCCAAGCGCATTACGCATGCCGGGGATCCGCTGCTGCCGGAAGCGTAATCTGCACCACGTTTGCCGGAAATTTCGCTGAAATGGGCAAAAGTGGACAAAGCATCCCTGAACAGCAGGTAAGCTATTTGAGTTGCCTTTCCAGAGAGCCGGTCAGCCGGTAAATCTGCAGGGCGCATGGTGGGCTTAGCTCAGTTGGCAGAGCGCCTGGTTGTGGTCCAGGAGGTCGCGGGTTCAACCCCCGTAGCTCACCCTCACAGGATGGTATTGCAGCCGTCCAGCAAGGAGGCCGCACCGGATATCCGGTGCGGCCTCCTTTGTTTTGCATCAATTGCTTCTGCATTGGATACCGCCGGAGGACCGCGACATGACTGTTCTGCCAATCACCATCTGGGGAGAACCCGTACTGCACCGCAGGGCTGCCGAAGTTGACGTGTTCGACGACGAGCTGCGGACACTGATCGCGGACATGTTCGAAACCAACGATGCCGCCAACGGCGTGGGCCTGGCAGCCCCGCAGGTAGGGGTGGGCAAGAGGATCTTCGTCTACAAGTACGCCAATGACGACGGCGCTCCCGCCACCGGCGCGCTGGTGAACCCCGTCCTCACCTTGTCGAAGATCTCCGGCGCCGTCCCCGATCCTGATGAGGAGGAAGAGGGCTGCCTGTCGTTCCCCGGCGGGACGTATCCGCTCAAGCGTGCCGAGTGGGCGCGTGTGGAGGGGTTTGACGGATTTGGCCAGCCGGTGAAGTTTGAAGCTACAGGCTGGTTTGCCCGGGTCATCCAGCACGAGTACGACCACCTTGACGGCAAGCTCTACGTCAACCGCCTCATGGACCGCTATGCGCGGAAAGCGCTGAAGCAGGCCAAGAAAAACGGCTGGGGAGTTCCAGGGCTGACTTGGATGCCGGGTGTGGACCCGGACCCCTTCGGCCATTAGGCCCGACGGCGAAGGGTCGCCTGGCTGCCCGGGCCCGGCGAAGCATGAGGGTCAGAAGGGTGTATACGGCTGTGCTTAGCGGGCTGAAACAGTCTTCTGGTCCGGGCAGGCCCCCAGGACCCGCTTCATCGCATCCTTTTCCGCTTCCGTGACCCACAGGCCGTATGCCGCCTTGACGGAAATCTGGCGCGCCACGTAGTGGCAGCGGATCGACGTGTTTTTCGGCAGCCAGGTGGCGGCGTCGCCGGCGCTTTTCTGCTGGTTCGCCGGGCCGTCCGCGGCGATGAGGTTCAGCGGATCATTGGCAAGGCTCTGCCGCTGCGCGGCAGTCAACCCCTGGGCGCCCTTTTGCCAGGCGTCCCCCAGGGCGACCACGTGGTCGATCTGGACGGCACGGCTGCTGTCGGAGCCGCGCCGGAAGTCCACGAACTGCCCGGTGTAGGGCTCCTGGAAGGAACCTGCCGCCACCCGGCACTTGGAGCCTTCGACGAACACCACACCGGCCAGGTCCCGCCGAAGGATGTCGTTGCGGGTGTCGCAGCCGTTCCGGTCAACGTCCTGCCAGGCCTGGCCAAAGGCCTCGCGGTCGTAGCTGTCCTTGGCGGACCGCCCCTTTACGGCGAGGCCGTCCAAAGCGGAGAGCGCAGTGCCGTCGGGCACTGGGTGTACCGGCACCACGGGTTTCATCCAGGCCGGTTCGAACACCGGCGCCTCGGTGGGCCCGGACGCGGCAGGCTGCGCTGCCGCAAACTGTCCGTCAGTGAAGAACCAGAACAGTGCCGCGAGGGCGGAGACCGCGGCGACAGCCAGGATTGCCCATGCCTGCCGGGAACGGAGGCGGGCCCGTCGGTAGGCGTCCCAGCTCACGGTCATGGGGTTCCCGCCCTTCCGGTGACGTCATGCACCAGAAGAGCCTAGGACACCAGACTGCCATTGCCCGCGATATCCACACTGTGGAGGGCGAGTGAAAGGTCACATCGGGGCGGTGGCTACTGCTCCCGGATAACCCGGCGCAGGTCCTCCTCGGCAATGGCGAGGAGTCCCTCAAGCTGGCGCACCCGGTCCTCACTGACGTCGCCCGTCGCGTGGGCAGCTCTGGCCCCCTCGAGCAGCCGCACCGCTTCTTTATGGTTGGCCTTGGCCACATCCAAGGCGTGTTCCAAGGTGGTCTCGTGCTGGATTGTCGTTTCTTTTTCCATGGCACCAGTCTGGTCCCGTTTCCCGGCTGATTCCAGCGAATCAGCCGGGAATTCCCGGGGAACCCGGGCCCGTGGGATCAGACCGCGATCGCTGCCAGGGCCGCGGCGGTTTCCTTGGCGGGGAACGACGGCGGGTTGACGCCGGCCATTTCCTCCATCACCCGGACAACCTGGCAGCTGTAGCCGAACTCGTTGTCGTACCAGACGTAGAGCACCAGGTTCTTCTCGGTCGAAACAGTGGCGAGGCCGTCCACGATGCCGGCGCGGCGGGAACCGACGAAGTCGGTGGAGACCACCTCGGGCGAATCGATGTAGTCAATCTGCTTGCGCAGGTCCGAATGCAAGGACATCTCGCGCAGGTAGTTGTTGACCTCGTCCTTGGTGGTTCCGTTTTCCAGGCTGAGGTTCAGGATGGCCAGCGAGACATCCGGGGTGGGGACGCGGATGGAGCTGCCGGTGAGCTTGCCCAGCAGTTCAGGCAGTGCCTTGGCCACGGCCTTGGCGGCACCGGTTTCGGTGATGACCATGTTCAGCGCTGCCGAGCGGCCGCGGCGGTCGCCCTTGTGGAAGTTGTCGATCAGGTTCTGGTCGTTGGTGAAGGAGTGGACCGTCTCGACGTGGCCGTGGATTACGCCGAACTTGTCATTGATGGCCTTCAGGACCGGGGTGATGGCGTTGGTGGTGCAGGAGGCAGCGGACACAATCCGGTCGGTGTCCTCGATGCTGCGGTGGTTGATGCCATGGACGATGTTCTTCAGCTCGCCCTTGCCCGGCGCGGTCAGCAGTACCCGTGCCACGCCCTTGCTCTGCAGGTGCTGGGACAGGCCCTCGGCGTCGCGCCAGCGGCCGGTGTTGTCCACCACCAGGGCATTGTTGATGCCGAAAGCGGTGTAGTCGATGGTGGCGGGGTTGTCCGAGTAGATGACCTGCACCTGGACACCGTTGGCGGTGATGGTGTTGGCTTCCTCGTCGATGCGGATGGTGCCTTCGAAGGAACCGTGCACCGAGTCGCGGCGAAGGAGGCTGGCGCGCTTGGACAGGTCGTTGTCCGAACCCTTCCGTACCACGATGGCTCGCAGCCGCAGGCCGTGGCCGCCGCCCGCCTTTTCGATCAGGAGGCGGGCCAGGAGCCGGCCGATGCGGCCGAAGCCGTAGAGCACAACATCGGTGCTGGTGCGGTCGTCGCCGCCGCGCTTGCCCACGATCTCAGCAAGCTCTTCGCGGAGGAACTCTTCCAGGGTGGCGTCGCCGCCCTCTTCCTTGAACTTCTGGTTCAGGCGGGCGATGTCGATCGCGGCTGCGCCAAGTTCCAGCTGCGCCAGGGTGTTCAGCAGCGGGGCCGTCTCCTCCAGGAGCAGTTCGTCCTTGCTCATCCGGCGGGCGAAGCGGTGCGCCTTGAGGATGTTCATGGTGGACTTGTTGATCAGGCTACGGCCATGGATGCTCGTGACCACGTTGTTTTCGCGGTACAGCCGGCCGATCACCGGAATCATGGCCTCGGCAAGAGCCTCCCGGCCCATCCACGTATCAAGACAAGAATCTGACGTCTGGCTCACAGAAATACCTTCCTCGGTTCAGCCGTGTACGTCCTCGTGCACGGATGTCGGCCACCTGATGATGTCCAGGGGCGCCGGCGTCTTCGGGATTTGGCCCCCAGGCGCCTGGAGCGTGTGCAAAGAAAAACCACCGGCTGCGAACGCAACTCCGGCGGAAGAACTCCTACGTCCGCTATCCATTCTAAATTGGCGAACCGTCCCGGAAAGGCCAGCCCCGCGTGAAATCACTCACACAGGTGCCGGAGTTTGCAGCAGGCTTAGTTGTTCAGCGCGGAATACAGGTTGAGGCTGGCAGAAAACAGCACCCACGAAAGGTAGGGCAGCACCAGCAGTCCTGCCCAGGTCTGGACCGGACCAACCTGCAGGATCAGCAGCCCCAGGACACCGGCCAATGTACAGATGACGGCGAAGGCCAGCCACAGGGCAGCGGCACCGAGCACGGGGTACAAGGCGAAGAATACGAATGGCCATGCCAGGTTCAGCACCAGCTGCAGTCCGTAGGAGAGGGCCACAGGCCCCGTCAGCGCTCCCCTGCGCCAGACCAGCCACGCGGACAGCCCAATAAAGGCATAGAGTCCGATCCACACTGTCCGGAACATCCACCCTGCAGGCATCCATGGAGCCTTGGCCGACCCGGCGAACCAGCCGTTTGAGTGGAGGATGATCGGGATGGAGGCGAGCACGCACACCGCGTAGGAAAGCCCGAGGAACGCGGCCAGGGCAGCCACTTGCCTGCCCGCTGAGGGGGCGGACCGGAGCGCAGGGTCCGGGGCGGATTGTCCATCAGTTTCAGCAGGCACGGTCCAGCTTCCCCAACACAGCTTCCAAGGTCAAACCGGAAATAAATGGATGGGACAGCCGATACGCCGGGTTCTGTGCCTCCCCTCCCGTTACCGGAAAGGGAGCGGCGGCCATCCATCTACGAGTACCGTTGCCGGCACCCTCCAGCGGCCTACCCGGACACTCGGGCGAGCAGCCCTCGAACGTGCCCTGTCTGGCCTTGCTCCGGGTGGGGTTTACCTAGCCTTCCCGGTCACCCGGGAAGCTGGTGGTCTCTTACACCACCGTTTCACCCTTACCTGTTTCGTGCCGCTTTCAAACCGGCGCGACCCAGGCGGTCTGTTTTCTGTGGCACTGGCCTGCGGGTTACCCCGAGTGGGCGTTACCCACCACCCTGCTCTGTGGAGCCCGGACGTTCCTCGAGCCACTTTCGTGACGCGCGGCCGCCTGGCTGTCCCATCCGCCTCCAGTCTACCGGCGACGGCTGCTCTCCCTGCGCCGGTAGGATCGGACGGTGCTGATTCTCCTTCCCCCTTCCGAAGGCAAGACGCCCGCGGTCCGCGGATCCGCCGTCGACTGGCCTTCCCTCAGCTTCCCGCAGCTGAACACCTACCGGGCCAAAGTGCTGGACGCGCTAGGCACCGTGAGCGCGCATGAGGATGCCCTCGCCCTGCTGGGTGTCGGAGCGTCGCTGAAGGACGACGTCGAGCGCAATACCCGGCTGCACGCGGAACCGGCGGCTCCGGCCCACCACATCTATTCAGGGGTTCTGTACGACGCCCTGGGGTACAAGTCCCTCACGCCTGCGCAGCGCCGAAAGGCGGACGCGTCGGTGCTGGTCATATCGGCACTCTGGGGAGCCATCCGCTTTGGCGACAGCGTTCCCGCCTACCGGCTGTCCATGGGGACGGCACTGCCCGACGTCGGACGCCTCGCCTCATTCTGGAAGCCGCAGCTCTCGGAAGTACTGGCAGAGTCCGTTGCCGGGCACCTGCTCGTGGACTGCCGTTCCAGCACGTACGCCGCAGCGTGGACTCCCCCGGCGGCGCAGACCGTGACCGTCAACGTCTTTACCGAGGTAAACGGCTCCCGCAAGGTGGTGAGCCACTTTGCGAAGCACACCCGCGGCGAGCTGGCCCGGCACCTGCTGGCACGGCGAGGCAAAGCCCCGGCAACGGCGTCGGACCTCCTGAAGGCCAGCCGTGAGAAGTGGGACGCTGAACTCGTGGCGGGTTCGGCGCGGAAACCCCACGCGCTGAACATCATCCTGCCGAACTGACCGGTTTGGTCAGACCCATTCCTCCGAACGGACCAGGATGGCGCCGGAATCGGGGCAAAACACGATGTCGTCCGGCGCCGCGGCCTTGATCTCGGCGAGGTCACCCGGGCTCAGCCTCATTCCGGAGGCTTCGGAGGTGCCGTGGAAGAGCCGGGCCGCGCCAACACCACGCTTGGCCAAGGTTTTTTCGTAAACGGCGAGCATTCCCGCGTCGATCCCGCCCGCGAATTCGGCCCGACGGGTGCGCAGGCCGGCAGCTTCCATCTCCACCTCCGCCAGCGCTGCATCCAGCTCGGCACGGATGCCGCCAAACGATCCCTGGATGTCATCCACGATGGCCTGCTGGGCCGCCTGTTTGGCGCGGAGAGTGTCAAGCTTCTCGAGGACTTCGAGCTCAACGTCCTCGAGGTCCGAGCGGCGCTTGTTGAGGGAGACAATGTCCTTCTGCAGGGCCACGAGATCCTTGGAGAGGCCAGTGCCGCTGTTCAGCCGGGCCTCGTCACGTTCGATCCGGGAGGCAACCTGCTCCACGTCCGCCTCGGCGCGCTTCAACTCCAACTCGGCATCGTGCACGGCCACCTTGGCGGCGCCCAGTTCACCGTTGGCGACGGAAAGGGCGGCTTCGAGGTCCTTGATCCGGGGATCGTTTTCCAGCGAGCGGCGGCGGTTGGCGAGTGACTTCAGCCTGGCGTCCAGCCCCTGCAGCTCAAGCAACTTCAACTGTTCCGCCGGTGCTGCCTTCGCCACTGTTACCTCCGCTTGCTCCCTGCCGGCCGAAACCGGGCACCGTTCCGGCGCTTCCTAGACTCTAGTGCCTGTCCCGCTCACTTGCCCCGCTGCGTCCCCACGGCTCCCGCTGGCGGGCCTCGCCTGCCGGGCTTAGCCCGGAGTCAGGATGAAGTCCCACGGATCGCTGTTGGTGGTGCTGACCTGGATTTCCACCTCGTGGCCCTGGTCAGCAAGGACGTTGCCCAGGGCAGCCGCCGCGGCCGGCAGCCACAGCCATTCGCTGGCAAAGTGCGACACATCCACCAGGTAGGGCCGGCCGTTCCGTGCAGCTTCCCTGGCCTCGGAGGCGGGGTGGTGGCGCAGGTCGGCGGTGACATAGACGTCGGCATTGCTGGCGCGCACCTCATTGAACAATGAGTCCCCGGCGCCCCCACACACGGCAATCCGGCGCACCAGGCCGTCCTTGTCCCCGGAGACGCGCACTCCCCCGGCGACCGAGGGCAGGATGCCAAAAACGCGGGCGGCGAAATCCCCCAGGGTCATGGCCTCGGCCAGGTTCCCCACGCGGCCGATCCCTTCTTCCGGGAGGCCGTTGGCAGCCCCGGTGAGCGGGACGGTGTCCTGCAGTCCCAGGGCGTCCGCGAGCACGTCCGAAACGCCCCCGACGGCGGAATCACCGTTGGTGTGAACGGTCAGGAGTGCGGTGCCCGACTCGATAAGCCGGTGGACCGCCCGGCCTTTGGGGGTGGTGGCAGCCACGGTGGTGACGCCCTTCAGGAGCAGCGGATGGTGGGTGATGAGGAGTTCGGCGCCCCATGCCACGGCTTCATCGATGACCTCGAGCGTGGGATCGACGGCAAACATAACCCGTGTGACCGGCGCGGCGGGGTGCCCTGCCACCAGTCCCACCTCGTCCCAGTTCTCCGCCAGGGACTCCGGCCACAGTTCCTCGACCGCCAGGAGCAGCTCGCCCAGGGTGGGAGCCTGCGGCTGCTCGTCCGCCGCCTCCCCGCCGGAAGGGGCGCCGCCGTCGGGATTGCCGCCGTCGTTATTGTCCTGGCCGGTAACGTCGGTGTCCACAGGTTCCATAGTCTTAGTTTTACCCCATCGCGCTGTCCGGGCAGCGCCTTTACGGCCTGCTGCGGAATGGCCAGGGAATCATCCGGCGCCGCCAACCATTGAAGAGGTCATGAAAACTTTTGTTTTAGGCGGAGGCTGCTTCTGGTGCCTTGACGCCGTCTACCAGAAGACCAAGGGCGTCAGCTCCGTCGTGTCCGGTTACACCGGGGGCCACGATCCGAACCCGGACTACTACTCGGTCTGCAACGGCACCACCGGGCATGCCGAGGTGGTGGCAGTGACCTTCGACGAGGCCGTTATTCCAGCGGAGGTCATCCTGGACATGTTCTTCGCCCTGCATGACCCCACTACCCTGAACCGCCAGGGGTATGACGTGGGCACGCAGTACCGCTCGTCCATGTTCTACGAAACCACCGAAGAGAAGATCCTGTTCGAGGAGGCCATCGAACGGAACCAGGCGCTGTGGGCCCACCCCATCGTCACCGAAGTCAGCCGCTTGCCCCGCTTTTACGTTGCCGAGGAATTCCACCAGGACTACTACGCCAAGCACCCGGAGCAGGGGTATTGCCAGGTGATCATCAACCCCAAGCTTGCAAAGGCCAGGAAATATTACTCTGCGTGGCTTAACGCTTAGCGGGTGTTACGCGGCCTCGTTAGGCTGACCTCAGTATCCACCCTTCAGAGACAGGCGTATGTACATGGCACGGATTTATGACGATGTGACCCAACTGGTCGGCGGCACCCCGCTGGTCAGGCTGAACCGGCTCAGCGAGGGGCTGGAAGCCACCGTTGCCGTCAAGCTCGAGTTCTACAACCCGGCAAACAGCGTCAAGGACCGCATCGGCGTGGCCATCATCGACGCTGCCGAGAAGTCCGGTGCGCTCAAGCCCGGCGGAACCATCGTGGAAGGCACCTCCGGCAACACGGGCATCGCCCTCGCCATGGTGGGTGCTGCCCGCGGATACAAGGTCATCCTGACCATGCCGGAGACCATGTCCACCGAGCGCCGCGTCATGCTGCGGGCCTTTGGCGCCGAAATCGTGCTGACCCCGGGTTCGGAGGGCATGCGCGGCGCCGTGGAGAAGGCGCAGGAGATCGTGGCCAACACCGAAAACTCCATTTGGGCCCAGCAGTTCGCCAACGAGGCCAACCCGGAAATCCACCGCAACACCACCGCCGAGGAAATCTGGGCGGACACCGAAGGCGGGGTGGACATCTTCGTCTCCGGCATCGGCACCGGCGGAACCATCACCGGCGTCGGCCAGGTCCTGAAGGAGCGCAAGCCAGGCGTCCAGATCGTCGCCGTGGAACCCAAGGACTCCCCCATCCTCAACGGCGGCGCCCCCGGCCCGCACAAGATCCAGGGCCTGGGCGCCAACTTTATCCCCGAACTGCTGGACACCAACGTCTACGACGAGGTTTTGGACGCCACCCTCGAGGACTCAGTCCGGGTAGCCCGTGAACTCGGCACCAAGGAAGGCATCCTCGGCGGCATCTCCTCCGGCGCCATTGTGTGGGGCGCCCTGGAACTGGCCAAGCGCCCGGAGAACGCCGGCAAGCTGATCGTGGCCGTAGTGTGCGACTTTGGTGAGCGTTACATCTCCACCGTGCTCTATGACGACATCCGCGGCTGATTAGAACCGCCGTCCGCCCGTTTCCTGTAGAAAGAACTTTGTGGGCTTTTTCGCAAGACTGAAAGAAGACCTCGACGCCGCCCGGTCCCACGACCCGGCGGCTCGAGGTTCTTTTGAGAACTTTTTCGCCTATTCCGGCCTTCACGCCATCTGGATCCACCGGGTGACGCACCGCCTGTGGCAGAACCCTTCCCTGCGGTTTCCGGCGCGGCTGCTGTCACAGCTGGGCCGGTCCTGGACCGGTATTGAAATCCATCCGGGCGCCACCATCGGCCGCAGGTTCTTCATCGACCATGGCATGGGAGTGGTAATCGGTGAAACGGCGGAAATCGGCGAGGATGTGATGATCTACCATGGCGTCACGCTGGGGGGCCGGTCGTTGGCGCGGATCAAACGGCACCCCACCATCGGGGACCGGGTGACCATCGGCGCCGGTGCAAAGATCCTCGGGCCAATCACCATCGGCCGGGACAGCGCGGTGGGCGCGAATGCTGTGGTGGTCAAGGACGCCCCGCCGGAATCGATCGTTACCGGCGTTCCCGCCAAGTGGCGGCACCGGGACGCGCAGCGCGAGACCAAACCGGCCGTTGATCCGGCCGAATACGACATCGAATACCGGATATGACAGTTTCCGGCGCCACTGCCTGACTCCTGAAAAGATCAACATCAAAGAACGGCCGGCGGTTCCCGGATTTCTCCGGGAACGGCCGGCCGTTTGCTTTGCCGCGGTGGAAGTTAGTGCGTGTCCACTGCTTCGATCTCGGACTTGTCCTCGCCCCAGAGGGTGTGGAAGGTGCCCTCGGCGTCGACACGGCCGTAGGTGTGGGCGCCGAAGAGATCACGCTGGCCCTGGATCAGGGCGGCAGCAACGCGCTTGCGGCGCAGGCCGTCGTAGTATGCCAAGGACGAGGAGAACACCGGCACCGGAATGCCCAGCTGGACGGCGGTAGCAACCACCCGGCGCCAGGCGGGAAGAGCGTCGGCGATGGCCTTGGTGAAGGCCGGGGCGAACAGGAGGTTCGCGGGCTTCTCGTCTGCAGCGTAGGCCTTGGTGATGTCCTTGAGCAGTTCAGCGCGGATGATGCAGCCGGCGCGCCACAGGGAGGCGATTTCGTCCAGCTTCAGGTCCCAGCCGTATTCCTTGGCGGCGGACGTCAGCATGTCCAGGCCCTGGGCGTAGGAGACGAGCTTGGAGGCGTACAGGGCCTGGCGGACGTCCTCGACGAAGGTCTCCGGGATCTCCACCGAGGCTTCCGCGCCTTCCAGCAGTTCCTGGCCAAGCTTGCGCTGGCCAGCCTGGGAGGACAGTGCACGGGCGAACACGGATTCGGCGATGCCGGAAACCGGGGAGCCGAGTTCCAGGGCGGAGATGACCGTCCAGCGGCCGGTGCCCTTCTGGCCGGCGGCGTCCACTACAACGTCAACGAACGGCTTGCCGGTCTTGGCGTCAACGTGGCCCAGGACTTCCGCCGAGATCTCGATCAGGAAGGAGGAGAGCTCGCCTTTGTTCCACTCGGTGAAGATCTTGGACTGCTCGGCCGGCTCGATGCCGGCGCCGGAGCGCAGCAGGTCGAAGGCTTCGCCGATGACCTGCATGTCGGCGTATTCGATGCCGTTGTGGACCATCTTGACGAAGTGGCCGGCGCCGTCGGTGCCTACCCAGGCGCAGCACGGTTCGCCGTCCACCTTGGCGGAGATCTTTTCCAGCAGCGGGCCGAGGGCCTTGTAGGACTCCTTGGAGCCGCCGGGCATGATGGACGGGCCGTTCAGGGCGCCTTCTTCGCCGCCCGAAACACCAACGCCCACGAAGTGCAGGTCCTTCTTGGCCAGCGCAGCTTCGCGCCGGCGGGTGTCTTCATAGTGGGAGTTGCCGGCGTCGATGATGATGTCGCCCGCTTCCAGCAGCGGCTCCAGCTGTTCGATGACGGAGTCAACCGGCTTGCCGGCCTTGACCATGATCAGCACGCGCCGCGGCTTTTCAAGCGAGTCGACCAGTTCCTGCAGGGTTTCGGTCCGGACGAAGTCCCCTTCCGAGCCGTAGCGTTCGAGCAGGGCGTCGGTTTTCTCTACTGACCTGTTGTGCAGGGCTACTGTGAAGCCGTTCCGTGCGAGGTTGCGGGCCAGGTTGGCACCCATCACCGCAAGGCCGGTGACACCGATGTGTGCAGACATCAAAACTCCAATTTCATACGTGCGATATGCAGCGGGCTCCCTGGCGCGGAAGCCCGGTTGCAGACCAAGGGTCTGAATAAAGCATATATATTCCGGCGGTCACAGAAAAGTAACGCCCACCTATTGGAACCTTTTGTGTCCTGGGCCGTCCAGCAGAAAAGGCAGTCCGGGTACCCGGCCGCACTAGGCTTGGTTTCATGACCACCAGCCTGCATCACCGTGCCATCGAGAATCTTGGCACCCGTATTATCTCGGGCAACCTGCCCGCGGGCCACGTGATGCTGGCGGAGCAGCTGGAGGACGAGCTGAAGGTTTCGCGGTCGGTCATCCGCGAAGCTGTCCGCGTGCTGCAGTCCTTGGGCCTGGTGGAAACCACGAAGCGGGTAGGCATCCGCGTGCTGCCGCCCAGCCGCTGGAACCCTTTTGATCCCCAAGTCATCCGGTGGCGGCTGGCCAGTGATGCACGCGGCGCACAGCTGCGCTCACTGGCGGAACTGCGTGCCGCCGTCGAACCCGCAGCAGCCGAACTCGCCGCCCAGAACGCGCCTGCGCCGCTGCGCCTCGAGCTGGTGGATGTTGCCTACGCCATGCGCGACGCCGGGCATAACGGTGAGGTGCCACGTTTCCTGGAGCTGGATATCCAGTTCCATTCCCTGCTGCTCTCCGGTTCGGGCAATGAGATGTTCGCCAACCTGATGGGGCAGGTTGCCGAAACCCTGACGGGACGCACGGTCCACGGCCTCATGCCCGACCATCCGCACGAGGCAGCCCTTCAATGGCACGTGGACGTTGCGGAGGCTATCTCCCGGGGCGATGGCGCTGCGGCACGGGACGCCTCGGACCGGATCATGCGCCGGACCATGTCGCAGATGTCGGATACCTGGACGGAGCAGCCCAGGGTGTTCATTCCGGTCCGCCGCTGACAGGTTGCTACACGGCTTTTTGATGCTGCGGGACTGAATCGTCCAGAACGGCCAGCAGTGACCTGTTCCTTTGGTCTTTGCCTTCGGTTTCACATTCTTGGGACTGAATCGTTCAGTATCTTAGTCGCTATTCAGTATGATGAACACTATGACTCCTTCTATCACTGTGGCCATTGCTGTCCCGCTCGAAGCAGAGCTGGTGGACCGCATCCGCGCCGTCGACCCTTCCATCACCGTGCTCTATGAACCGGAACTGTTGCCCCCTGAGCGCTATCCTGCCGACCATGCCGGGGATCCAGCCTTTGAGCGGTCGCCCGGTCAGGAGGAACGGTACTGGGCCATGGTCAACCAGGCGCAGGTCCTTTACGGCATGCCCAACGAAAGCCCTGCCGGCCTTGCCCGCGTCGCCCACAGCAACCCGCACCTCCAGTGGGTCCACGCGATGGCGGCCGGAGCCGGCGGGGCGGTCAAGGCCTCCGGGCTCGACCAGGAAACGCTGCGGAAGTTCAAGGTGACAACCTCCGCCGGAGTACACGCGCTGCCGCTGGCAGAGTTCGCCACCATGGGAATCCTCAACGGCTTCAAGCGCACCGCCGAGCTTGCCCGGGACCAGGAAGCCAAGGTATGGCCCGAACTCAGGACTCCTACCCGCCTCATCAGTGGCTCCACGCTGGTTGTGGCCGGGCTGGGCGAAATCGGTATGGAGACCGCCCGCCTCGCCCGCGCCCTGGGGATGAAGGTCAGCGGCACCAAACGGACCGTGGAAGCGCTGGAAGGGATCGACAAAGTTTCCACCAATGAGGGTCTTCCGGCGCTCCTGGCAGGGGCCGATGCGGTGGTCAACACGCTGCCCGGAACGCCATACACTGAAAAGCTCTTCAACCACGATGTGTTCGCTGCCATGAAGCCCGGCACCGTCTTCGTTAATGTGGGCAGGGGAACAGTGGTGGACGAGGACGCCCTGCTGGTGGCCCTGGACAACGGGCAGGTCGCCTATGCCTGCCTGGACGTTTTCGCCGTGGAGCCGCTTCCCCAGGACAGCCCGCTGTGGAGGCATCCGAACGTGCTGGTTTCGCCCCACACGTCAGCGCTCAGTGCAGCAGAAAACCGGCTGATCACCGAGCGCTTCTGCAGCAATCTGCGCATCTTCCTCGACGGCGGCGAACTCCCCCACCTGGTGGACACGATCCACTACTACTAAACCCGCGGCCCGGTTAGGCGCAGCGAAAGGGCGGCCTCCCCAAATACGGGGAAGCCGCCCTATTTCGTGGAAAGCCGGCCTAGCTGGCGTCCTCCACGAGCACCAGGTCCCGGCCCACGGTTTCGGGCGTGAAGAACGTGGCCACGAAGGAAATCGATGCCAGGACCAGCGAATAGACGGCGGGAACCAGCCACGAGTGGTTTGTGGCGGCGAGCAGGGCGACGCCGATCATGGGGGCAAAGCCCCCGGCGAGCACGGCGGACAGTTCCCGGCTCAGTGCAACGCCGGTAAACCGGTGCTGGGAGCCAAAGAGCTCCGGCAGCAGGGCGCACTGCGGACCGAGCATTGACTGCACGCCCAGGGCGATGCCCACCACCATGACCACCCAGACGAGGGTGACGTTGCCGAGGGTTACAAGGTAGAACGCCGGGAGGGCGATGAGGGCCTGGAATAATGCACCGTACCTGTACACCGGGACGCGGCCAAAACGGTCGGAGAGGGCGCCGAAGGTCACCACCATAACCGCTGCAAAGGCCGCGGCGATCAGCAGCCCGGTAGGGCCAATGAACTTATCGCCGGCGAACACACCTGCGGGCATGCTGATGAAGGACACCAGGAGTGCTGAATAGATGGAGGAGTTGCCGTTTTCGCCCATTCGCAGGCCGATGCCCACCAGGACGCTTTTCTTCGAGTGCTTCCAGATCTGGCCCACCGGGTTCTTCACCACGGCTTTATGCTTTTCCAGCTCCTGGAAAACCGGGGTCTCCTTCAGCCGAAGGCGGATAAAGACGGCAATCGCAATGAGGATAACGCTGGCCAGGAAGGGCACCCGCCACAGCCATCCCTGCAGGACGGCCTTGTCCGCCAGCGCCATCAGGGCAAAGGTGCCGGCGCCCAGGAGTGTGCCCAACTGGATGCCGACGAACGGCAGCGAGGCGAAGAACCCACGACGACGGCGCGGTGCGACTTCGGAAATCAGCGTCGTGGCGCCGGCCTGCTCTGCGCCGGCACCCAGACCTTGGATGATGCGCAGAGCCACCAGGAGGACCGCACCAAGCATGCCTGCCTGCTCAAAGGTCGGCAGCAGGCCGATGGCGAAGCTGGCCATGCCCATGAGGCCGATGGTGAGGATAAGGACCATCTTCCGCCCGTACCTGTCTCCGATGTAGCCGAAGACGACGCCCCCAAAGGGCCGTGCGGCGAATCCCACGCCATAGGTGGCAAAGGAAGCTATAACGGCGCCACTTTCACCCAATGGTGCAAAAAAGAGTGGCCCAAAAATCAGCGCCGAGGCCAGGCCGTAAATGTAGAAGTCGTAGTACTCCAGTGCGGAGCCGACGGAACTGGCAAGAGTTGCCCTTCGCAGTTGGTCCGGTTCGACGGCGGCGCCGTCCACGGCCTGCGGTGCATTAGTACGAGTTGTCACAAGAACTCCCTCATCACACGCCAGGCCCCCGTTGGCCTGGTGGGTCAGCGACGGCACATGTTGTGCTGGTCACTATATTGAACAGAGTACAGTAAGTTGAACAACGAGCAAGTGCCCCAGTGCGATTCTTTTGCTTCCGCTACGCAGCCTCCGACGCCTAACCCATGGGATTGCCGAGGGAACGTGCCAGTTCCCGGAGCTCCTTGACCATTTGTGAGCCCTGCTCCTCGGTGTAGGTGGCCTTCAGGGCAGTTACTGAAAGGCCCAGGCTGGGACCGTGGGCACCCCTGGTGGGGACCGATACCGCAAGGCACACCACCCCCGTGGTGGACTCCTCGTCCTCAAAGGCGTAACCCTGCTCGCGGATGGTGCGCAGCTGGGCCTTGAGCTCCGCGCCGGTCCGGAGGGACTTGGGCGTCATAACAGGCAACTGCGCGTCGTCAGGAAACATGTCATCGAGGTCGTGGTCCCGCAACCGGGCGATCAACGCCTTGCCTACAGCGCACAATGACACCGGCATCTTGTCACCGATATTGGAGGTCAGCCTGACAGCAGGGTGGCCTTCATAGCGGGCAAGGTAAATGACGTTCGCTCCGTCCAGCATGGCGATCCGGACGGTCTCCCTGGAGAGAGTGGGCGCCTGTTCGCAGTACCGGTAGAACTCCTGCACCTCGTCCAGCCGGCTCAGGTAGGCGGCACCGAGTTCAACAAGTTTGCGGCCCAGAGTGAACTCCGCCCCTTGCCTGCTGATAAGGCGGGCTTCCTCCAGGGCCAGGAGGAGATTGGACGTTGACGACTTCGGGATTCCCAGCTCACGGGCAAGGTCGCTGAGGGTCAGCCGTCCGGTTGCTGATGCTGCGAGGGCGTCCAGCACCGCGGCCGCACGGGTGACAGCGGGCGCCGGCGAGGCGCTTCCCAGACCGTCAGATGTTCGTGAGTTACGGGAATCGGCCATGATTCTCCTTATGTAGGCGCCTGCGCTGGTTCCGCTGTTCATCCAGCTGAACACCAACCATCCTAATGGCTCGGGTGGTGTGCGGCGGCGGCTTCCACCGCCCTCCCGTGCTGGGCTCCGACACACTGGGCGGGCCGCTTCATGTTTCCGGAAGTTCACGGTATATTCATTTCAGACCCTCCACCGCGGCATCCCCCAATAGTCGCGGTGGAGGGTTTTCCACTGCCCGGCCGCAGGTCCTGATTTTGCGGCCGACGTTGCCCGGCTGATAGCGGCGCCCGCCGGGACCGCCCATCAGGCGGCGTCCGCTATAGCCTCCCGCAGGCGCCATCCGCCGCCCAGGCCATCACGTTCCAGCAGCATGGTGGTTAAAGCAGAGCCGCTGTTGCCGCCCAGCCTTACCTGGACCTGCAGGACCTCCACGTCCACCCGGCTAAAGCCCTTCGGCATCCTCCGATTAACTTCCCACCAGTTAACGCGCTCAAACCAGCGCACCGGTTCGGCACCCACGGCCCACTCCCTGCCGTTGGCGATGACTGCCGTCGGCGTTCCGTTGATTCCCGTCCGCACCATCACATGTTCCATAGCGGCAACTTACGGCGGGGCCCCGACATTCTTCGGTTACGCCAAAAGCAGGATTGCGGACAGCAGGGTGTGGGCGGGAGCCTGCTTCGGGCAATACGTCCACCGGGTGCCTGCAGGAGGAGATGGAGGGTCCCCGGTTCACTGTAGGAGGTGTGATGGGGCGTTAAGAAAAAACCCTGCTGTTCCGCCGCGCGGGCGGGAACAACAGGGTTTCCTTGGTGGGTCCTACCGGGATCGAACCGATGACATCCACGGTGTAAACGTGGCGCTCTACCAGCTGAGCTAAAGACCCAAAAATGCTGAATCCGGCGCTTCAACGCCGCAACCAACGAACATAGACTCTACCCGACCCCGGGCTCCAAACGCTAATCGGCGTGCGGTGATGGTGCCAGGCGCACCTGGAGGGGCGGAAGCTCGGCAGCAAGCCATGCTAGAGATTCACCTACACCGGCTTCCAGCTTGATGCTGGCCTTGTCATCACCCCGCGTGGCCCCCCGGTTGATGATGACCACGGGTTTTCCGTCCTTGGCGGCATGTCGGACGAAGCGCAATCCGCTCATTACCGTCAGCGATGACCCGGCGACCACCAGGGCATCTGCCTCGTCAACCATCCGGTATGACCGTTCCACCCGGTCCTTGGGCACGTTCTCGCCAAAGTAGACAAAGTCGGGCTTGAGTGTCCCACCACAGGCAGGGCAAACAGCGACAACAAAACTGCTGATCAGGGTCTGGTCCTCAACGGTGGCATCCGCATCCGGAGCCATCTCCACCAGGCCTGTTTCCTCCGCCCGGGACAGGAAGCCCGGATTCAGCTCCTCCAGTACTCCTGCCAGCAGGCGCCGGGTGTACGTCCGCCGGCATGCCAGGCACACCACCTGGTCATACCTTCCATGCAGGTCCACCACATTGACGCTGCCTGCGTCTTCGTGGAGCCGGTCAACGTTCTGCGTGATCAAGCCGGTGAGGTAGCCGCGCCGCTCGAGCTCTGCAGCAGCAAAATGCCCCTGATTGGGATCCGCGTGCCGCAGGTGCGACCAGCCGATATGATTCCGGGCCCAGTACCGTTGACGGTTGGCCGCGTCCTTGACGAACTCCTGATAGGTCATGGGTGAACGGGGCGGCGAACCGGGGCCCCGGTAGTCCGGAATTCCGGAGTCGGTGCTCAGTCCCGCACCGGTGAGCAAGGCAAACCGCCTGCCGGCCAGGACGTCCCGGATGCTGAGCAGGATCTCACGCTCCCCGGGAGAGGGAATCGCTGCCGCCACCGGCGGCATGCTGGCAAAGCCTGTCAGGCCTACCCCTGCCCGCTGCTCTGCCATGGCTTCCTCAGTCCTGCCCCAAGCCCGCCAATGCGGCACGGTATTCCTGCAGGTCCCGTGCCTGGCCTCGGGGGTTCACTACCGAATACCGGATTATCCCGGCCGCGTCGATGATGAAAGTGCCGCGCTTCGCCATGCCGCTGCCTTCGTCAAAGACGCCGTAGGCAGCGGCCACCCCGCCGTGGGGCCAGAAATCTGCCAGCAAATCAAAGCTGTATTCTTCCTGGGCGGCATAGGCGCGCAGGCTGAACTTGCTGTCGACGGAGATGGCCAGGACCGTGGCGTCCGCGTCTTCGAACATGGCCAGGTTGTCCCGGATCTCGCAGAGTTCGCCCGTGCAGATGCCGGAAAACGCGAACGGATAAAACACCAGGACTACGTTCCGGCCTTGAAAGGATGATAGCCGGACCGGCTCGCCGTACTGGTTGGCGAGCTCGAAGTCTGGTGCCGGCCCGCCAACTGGGGGCACAGCTACAGGTGCAGCGCTAAGCGCTGCCGTCACTTGTTTTTCCTGCTGACCAGGCGCGCCGCGCTCCAGTCCTTGGAGACTCCTGCCGAGGTTGTCACATGCAGGCCGGCTGTTGGCGCAGCTTCCTGAATGTCCGACGGCGACACATAGCCGTCGCGCCCGGACTTCGGGGTGAGCACCCACACAACGCCGTTTTCCCCCAGCGTGGTCAACGAATCCATCAGACTGTCCACGAGGTCGCCGTCGCCGTCGCGCCACCAGAGGATGACGGCATCTGCCACTTCGTGATCGTCCTCATCCAGCAACTCGGAACCCGTAAGGTCCTCAATGTCGTCACGCAAGTCGAAATCGACGTCGTCGTCGTAACCGAACTCCTGAATCAGATCCCCGTTCTTGAAACCCAATTTTTCCGCCACATTTACCGAAGTGGCGGCGTCGGCCTCGCTCACGTGTTCCTCCAATGCCTCATGCATGCTGTGCGCATAGTGATTTCCATTACTCCCAAGCCAACACCCTTTGTGCCTGCGCTTCAAGCTGCAGCCCCCTGAGCTCGGCATATTCTGCGTCACACCGGGACGGGCAGCACGCGTCGCAGCGGCTTTTCGTCACACAACCAGTATGACGGCGAAATACAACAGAGCCGCCCAAGCCGCGGCTACGCATCGCCCTGAGGTGAGAGTTAGAGTGGCAGGTGACAACTATGCCTGCGGGGCAACAACCCTGTAACTCCAATGCAGACGTAGGAATGCTAGGACCCTGCCCGGCACACATGACCGGGCTGTTGTAACCGATACGTCGCACACGGCGTATATACGCCGGGCGGTCACCCTGCCCGGCCTGAGTGCGCCATCAATGCGCGCAAAGAGAGGTTGGACGTGGCTGCAGGAGAAGATACCTCCCATATCCTCAGCGGGTTGACTAACCAGCTGCCTGATCGTGATCCGGAAGAGACCGCCGAGTGGGTTGAGTCCCTGGATTCGTTGATCAGGGAACAGGGCACCGAGCGTGCGCAATACATCATGCGGAGCCTGCTGCAGCGCGCGGGTGCGCAGAGCGTGGGCGTGCCGATGGTGACCACCACCGATTATGTGAACACCATCCCGGTGGACCAGGAGGCGCAGTTCCCGGGCAACGAGGAATACGAGCGCCGGTACCGGGCGTACATGCGCTGGAACGCCGCGGTGATGGTCCACCGCTCGCAGCGGCCCAACATTGGTGTGGGCGGGCATATCTCCACCTACGCCGGCGCGGCGACCCTGTACGAGGTGGGGTTCAACCATTTCTTCCGCGGCAAGGACCACCCCGGCGGCGGGGACCAGGTGTTCTTCCAGGGCCACGCCTCCCCCGGCATGTACGCCAGGGCGTTTATGGAAGGCCGGCTCTCGGAGCAGGACCTGGACGGGTTCCGGCAGGAAAAGTCCCGGGAAGGACACGCCCTGTCCTCCTACCCGCACCCGCGCCTGATGCCGCAGTTCTGGGAGTTCCCCACGGTGTCGATGGGGATCGGGCCGATGAACGCGATCTACCAGGCCCAGTCCAACCGGTACCTGCATAACCGGGGCCTGAAAGACACCTCCGACCAGCAGGTCTGGGCGTTTTTGGGTGACGGGGAAATGGACGAGCCCGAGTCCCGCGGCCTGCTCCAGCTCGCCGCGAACGAGAACCTGGACAACCTGAACTTCGTGATCAACTGCAACCTCCAGCGCCTGGACGGGCCGGTGCGCGGCAACGGCAAGATCATGCAGGAACTCGAAGCGTTCTTCCGCGGCGCGGGCTGGAACGTGATCAAGGTGGTCTGGGGCCGGGAATGGGATGACCTGCTGGCCCGCGACACCGACGGGTCGCTGGTGAAGATCATGAACGAAACCCCCGACGGGGACTACCAGACCTACAAGGCCGAATCCGGCGGGTTCGTCCGGGAACACTTCTTCGGCAAGGACCCGGCCACCAAGGACCTGGTCGCGGACCTGACCGATGACCAGATCTGGAACCTCAAACGCGGCGGCCACGACTACCGCAAGGTCTACGCCGCGTACAAGGCAGCCACCGAATTCAAGGGCAAACCCACCGTCATCCTCGCCAAAACCGTCAAGGGCTACGGACTCGGACCCCACTTCGAAGGCCGCAACGCGACCCACCAAATGAAAAAACTCACCCTCGATGACCTGAAGAAGTTCCGCGACCACCTGCGGATCCCGGTCACGGATGAGCAGCTCGAAAAAGACCCGTACCAGCCGCCCTACTTCCACCCGGGCACGGACGCGCCGGAGATCCAGTACATGATGGAGCGCCGGGCAGCCCTGGGCGGGTCTGTTCCGGAACGCCGGTCCAAGCACGCCCAGATCACCCTGCCGGACGCGAAGTCCTACGAGGTGGCCAAACGCGGTTCAGGCAAGCAGCAGGCCGCCACCACCATGGCCTTCGTGCGTCTGCTCAAGGACCTGATGCGGGACAAGGAGTTCGGCAAGCACATCGCCCCGATCATCCCGGACGAGGCACGGACCTTCGGGATGGACGCGTTCTTCCCCACAGCGAAGATCTACAACCCCAAGGGGCAGAACTACCTCTCCGTGGACCGGGACCTGGTCCTGGCCTACAAGGAATCCCCCGCAGGCCAGCTGATCCACCCCGGCATCAACGAAGCCGGCGCCGTGGCAGCCTTCACCGCCGCCGGCACCGCCTACGCCACCCACGGCGTACCCCTGGTCCCGGTCTACGTCTTCTACTCCATGTTTGGCTTCCAGCGCACCGGCGACGCCTTCTGGGCAGCAGCAGACCAAATGACCCGCGGCTTCATCATCGGCGCCACCGCAGGACGGACCACCCTCACCGGCGAAGGACTCCAGCACGCCGACGGCCACTCCCCCCTGCTCGCCTCCACCAACCCCGCCGTCGTCACCTACGACCCCGCCTACGGCTACGAAATGGGCCACATAATCCGCGACGGCCTCGAACGCATGTACGGGCCGGACTCGGAAGACCGGAACCTGATGTACTACCTCACCGTGTACAACGAGCCGATCACCCAGCCCGCCGAACCCGAAGAGCTGGACGTAGAAGGCGTTATCAAGGGCATCTACCTGCTCGCCCCGGCAAAGATCGACGGTCCCCGGACCCAGATCCTGGCCTCCGGCGTGTCCGTGCCCTGGGCTTTGGAGGCCCAGCAGCTGCTGGCCGATGACTGGGGTGTCTCCGCCGACGTCTGGTCCGTGACCTCCTGGAACGAACTGCGCCGCGACGGGATGGCCGCGGAGGAGGAAGCCTTCCTCAACCCGGGCCAGCCCGCCCGCGTCCCCTTCGTCACCCAACAGCTCGAAGGCGCCACCGGCCCCGTCGTCGCCGTGTCCGACTACATGAAAGCCGTCCCGGACCAGATCCGCCAGTTCGTGCCCAACGAATTCGCCACCCTCGGCGCCGACGGCTTCGGCTTCTCCGACACCCGCGCCGCAGCCCGCCGCTTCTTCAAAAACGACATCCACTCCATCGTGGTGCGGTCGCTGGAGATGCTGGCCCGCCGCGGTGAGGTTGATGCCCAGGCACCGATCAAGGCGATTGAGAAGTACCGGCTTCACAATGTGAATGCCGGTTCCACCGGCAACGCCGGAGGCGAGGCATAACCTCCACCCGAAATGAAGAACCGCGATGGCGGCCCCACCGGAAGGCTGGGGCCGCCGTCGTCTGTTCCGCGGCGAAGCAGCTGTGACGCACGACCAACGGGATTGTAGCCTTCGCACAAATGGAGCTTGCAGGTCGGTGGCCGTATGCTCAAAGAATGCCAGCACCGTCCGCACCGTCTGCCAAGCGCAAACAGTCCCCGCCCAGGGTCACTCCGGAGAAGTCCGAAACCTTGAAGAAGCTGCGTGCCAACGTGGGCCAGCTTTCCACCACAACCATGCGGGAACTGGAAAAATCGCTGCCCTGGTACAGCCGGCTCAGCTCGGATGAGCGTTCCGCCCTTGGCATGGTGGCACAGAACGGCATCGCGGCATTTGTGACCTGGTACGAACGCCCGAGTTCGCCCTCGTGGATCCTCACTGACGTTTTCGGCACTGCGCCCACTGAACTGACCCGCTCCATCAGCCTGCAAAAAGCGCTGCAGCTGATCCGGATCGTGGTGGAGGTGGTGGAAGACCAAGTTCCCGTTATCGCGCCGGAGGCTGACCAGCCGTCCCTGCGCGAGGCCGTGCTGCGATACTCACGCGAGGTGGCCTTTGCAGCCGCGGACGTCTATGCGCGGGCGGCCGAATCCCGCGGATCGTGGGACACCCGGTTGGAAGCGCTGATCGTTGATGCGATCCTGCGCGGCGAAAACACTGACGCCCTGCGCTCACGCATCGCTGCCCTGGGCTGGAAGGCGCAGGAACGGTTCACGGTGATGGTGGGCAATTCCCCATCGGAGCCCAGCGCCAGCTACGTCAGTGAGCTTCGGCGGATGGCAGGCCGCTACGCGGAGGACGCGCTCGTTGGAATCCAGGGCGACCGGCTCATCCTGATCCTGGGCGGCGTATCGGACCGGGAATCCGCCTACGTGAAGCTCAGCGATATGTTCGCTCCCGGCCCCGTGGTGTACGGCCCGGAGGCGGGTTCCCTGCTGGAGGCGAGCGGTTCTGCCCAGTCCGCGTTCGCCGGCCTTACCGCGGCGCGCGCCTGGCCTTCCGCTCCGCGGCCGGTGGCTGCTGATGACCTCCTCCCCGAACGGGTGATCTCAGGGGACGACGCAGCCCGCCGTTCCCTGGTCAAAAACATTTACCGGCCGCTCCTGGCAGCCTCAAATGGCCTGGTGGAAACCCTCGGAACCTACCTGGAACTGGGCCATTCCCTGGAGGCAACAGCGCGGGAGCTCTTTGTCCATGCCAACACGGTCAGGTACCGGTTGAAGCGGGTTTGCGACGTCACGGGCTGGGATCCGCTCCTGCCGCGCGAGGCGTTTGTCCTTCAGGCAGCCCTCGTGGTTGGCCGTCTTTCAGCCCCGCCCAAAGCGGCCGCGGAGCGGCATCCGTCGCGGAACCAGACCTGAGGCGTTGTAGACTTCCTACAACCTGACCCCTTGAGCTTGGTGCGGACAAACACCGCTCGATCACACAGTAGTTTGGAAAGCTGGTTACGTGCTTGCAATAGTCTGCCCTGGACAGGGCTCGCAAACCCCGGGTTTTCTGGCCCCCTGGCTGGAGCTGCCCCCGGTGGCGGGCCAGCTGGCCGCCCTGAGCGACATCGCAGGCATTGACCTGATCGCGCACGGGACCACCTCGGATGAAGAAACCATCAAGGACACTGCCGTGGCGCAGCCCCTGATCGTTGCAGCCGGACTGGTCGCCGCCGCGTCCCTTTTCGACGTGGAACTGAACTCGCTGCCGGTGATCCTGGCAGGGCACTCTGTCGGTGAAATCACGGCATCGGCACTTGCCGGAGTCCTCACCGAGCAGGAGGCCATGACGTTCGTCCGCGAGCGGGCCAACAGCATGGCGGCTGCCGCGTCCGTCACTCCCACCGGCATGAGTGCCGTGGTGGGCGGAGATCCGGCTGAGGTCCTGGCCGCCATAGAAGCCGCAGGCGCCACCCCCGCAAACGTCAACGGCGCGGGCCAGACGGTTGCTGCCGGAACCTTCGAGCAGCTCAAGGTCCTTGCGGACAACCCGCCGGCGAAGGCACGCGTCATTCCGCTGAAGGTGGCCGGGGCCTTCCACACCAGCCACATGTCTCCCGCCGTCAGCGCCCTCAAGGTGCTGGAACCACAGCTGAAGCCGCACGCCCCGAAGGTTCCCCTCCTGTCGAATTACGACGGCGGAGAGGTCCCCGACGGAGGCGCCGCCGTCGAAAGCCTCATCGCCCAGGTGTCCCGCCCCGTCCGCTGGGACCTTTGCATGGACGCCCTTGTCCAGCGCGGCGTCACCGGCGTCATTGAACTGGCCCCCGCCGGCACGCTGGCCGGGCTCGCAAAGCGGGGCATGCCGGGCGTCAAGACCGTTGCGGTTAAGACACCCGATGACCTTTCCGCCGCCCTGGCGCTTTTCGCAGAACTGGAGGGCAACGCATGAGCGTTCCTACGCTGAAGCAGGCTCCCCTTCAGGAGCACACCCGGATTGTGGGACTCGGTGCCTACCGCCCTGACGTGATTGTCACCAACGAAGACGTCTGCCAGTGGATCGACTCCTCGGATGAATGGATCCGCCAGCGCACAGGGATCATCACCCGGCACCGCGCCCCTGCAGACGTCAGCGTCATCGACATGGCCGAGGGCGCTGCCCGCGAAGCGATGGAAAAAGCCGGGATCACGGGCTCTGACCTGGGCGCGGTTATCGTCTCCACGGTCACCCACCCGTACGCGACGCCGTCGGCCGCTGCGAGCCTCGCGGACCGGCTGGGTGCAACCCCGGCCCCCGCCTTTGACATCTCCGCCGCCTGCGCAGGTTACTGCTACGGCATCGCCCAGGGTGACGCGCTGGTCCGGTCCGGAGCCGCCAAGTACGTACTGGTGGTCGGGGCCGAAAAGCTCTCCGACGTTATTGATAACCGGGAACGCACCATCTCCTTCCTGCTCGGGGACGGTGCCGGCGCCGTCGTCATCGGTCCCTCGGATACTCCCGGAATCGCGCCCTCTGTGTGGGGCTCGGACGGCAGCAAGTGGGACGCAATCGGCATGACCCGGTCCATGCTCGACGTCCGCGACCTCGGCCTGGCCGCCCGCCAGTCCGACTCCACGGGTGATCTCGCCCTGCTTGAAGAGGCCCAGGAACTGTATCCCACGCTGCGCCAGGACGGACAGACCGTGTTCCGCTGGGCCGTCTGGGAAATGGCGAAAGTGGCCCAGCAGGCCCTCGACGCGGCCGGCGTGGAGGCCGAGGACCTGGTGGCATTCATCCCTCACCAGGCCAACATGCGCATCATTGATGAGATGGTGAAGAAGCTGAAGCTGCCTGAGACAGTTACAGTGGCACGGGACATCGCCGATGCTGGCAACACCTCCGCAGCGTCCATCCCGCTGGCTACGCACCGCCTGTTGGCGGAAAAGCCGGAATTGAGCGGCGGGCTGGCCCTGCAGATCGGTTTTGGCGCCGGGCTGGTCTTCGGCGCACAGGTAATCGTCCTTCCCTAGAAACGCCCCCAACAGGCCGCAACCGCGTCCTGAACCATTTCCGGCAGGCCCCTGCCGGCAAATAACAAGAAAAGGAGCCATCACATGGCTAGCAACGAAGAGATCCTGGCCGGCCTGGCTGAAATCGTCAACGAAGAAACCGGTCTTGCCCCGGAGGCCGTGGAGCTGGACAAGTCTTTCACCGAGGACCTGGACATCGACTCCATCTCCATGATGACCATCGTGGTCAACGCCGAAGAGAAGTTCGGCGTGCGCATCCCGGACGAAGAGGTCAAGAACCTCAAGACCGTCGGCGACGCCGTCAGCTTCATCGCTGGAGCACAGGCCTAGCCACAGGCTTCGGCCGTCCCTACGGCTTGGCTGGGCTGCCGGTCCGGATGACCGGACCGGCAGCCCGCCGCATTTTCCGGCCCCTTGCGCATGCAACGGCGTCGACCATCAAAACGCGGGACCCTCCGGCAGACGGATTCCCACCGCAGAAAGAGTGATCCCATGACACGCAAAGTAGTCATTACCGGTCTGGGTGCCACCACACCCATCGGCGGCGATGTACCCACAATGTGGAACAACGCGCTCAAGGGGGTCTCCGGTGCCCGTACCCTGGAGGACGACTGGGTGGCCAAGTACGAGCTGCCCGTCCATTTCGCAGCCCGCTGCAGCACCCCTGCGGTGGACGTGCTGAGCCGCGTTGAGGCAAAGCGGATGGACCCCTCAACACAGTTCGGTGTTATTGCTGCCCGTGAAGCCTGGGCCGACTCCGGCATCACCGAGTTTGACAAGGACCGGCTGGCAGTGGCTTTTGCCACGGGCATCGGCGGCGTATGGACGCTGCTGGACGCCTGGGACACCCTGAAGGAAAAAGGCCCGCGCCGCGTCCTCCCCATGACTGTTCCCATGCTGATGCCCAACGGCGTGGCCGCAGCCGTCAGCCTGGACCTCGGCGCCCGCGCCGGAGCCCACACCCCGGTTTCCGCCTGTGCATCCGGCACGGAGGCCATGCACCTGGGCCTGGAACTGATCCGTTCCGGCAAGGCAGATGTGGTGATGTGCGGCGGCGCCGAAGCAGCCATCCACCCGATGCCGCTTGCCGCGTTCGCCTCCATGCAGGCGCTGTCCCGCCGCAATGACGATCCCCAGGGCGCCTCCCGCCCGTACGACACTGCGCGTGACGGCTTTGTGATGGGCGAGGGTGCAGGAGCCTTGGTCCTCGAGGCAGAGGAGCACGCCCTCGCCCGTGGAGCCCGCATCTACGGCGAACTCGCCGGGACCTCCGTCACAGCCGACGCTTACCACATCACCGCCCCGGACCCGGCAGGCCTTGGTGCCACCCGCGCCCTCAAGGCGGCCATGTTCGATGGCCGGATCCAGGCTGAGGACGTGGTGCACGTAAATGCCCATGCTACCTCCACCCCTGTGGGAGACAAGCCCGAATACACCGCGCTCCGCGCCGCCCTGGGCAACCACGTGGACAATGTGGCGGTCTCTGCCACCAAGTCGCAGATGGGGCATCTCCTGGGGGCCTCCGGTGCCGTTGAGGCTGTCCTCACCGTGCTGGCCGTCTACGATCGGAAGGCACCGGTGACGATCAACCTCGAGAACCAGGATCCCGAGATCCCGCTCGACGTGGTCACGTCCGCCAGGGACCTGCCCTCGGGCAGCATCGTGGCCCTGAGCAACTCGTTTGGCTTCGGCGGACACAACGCCGTGGTGGCTGTCCGCAGCGTCTAGCACCTGCCCGGAACTTTCGTTCCACACCCGGCAAGCAATGGAGAAGGCCCCGCCAACCGGCGGGGCCTTCCCTGTTGCTATGGAGTTGGCTTTAGTCGCGTGTACGTGCATCCGCATGGCCAGACGCGGACGACGGCGGGTCAGGCCTGGCGTGTTTAGCCCACCTGGTGCAGCCAACGGACAGGCGCGCCCTCGGCAGCGTGCCGGAAGGGCTCGAGTTCCTCGTCCCATGCCTCACCCAGTGCCAGCGAAAGCTCGTGGTAAACGGCGGCCGGGTCTCCGGCGCCGGATTCGTAGGCGTAGCGGATCCGGTCTTCGGAAACCATGATGTTCCCGTGGACGTCGGTGACTGCGTGGAAGATGCCTAATTCGGGTGTGTGGGACCAGCGCCCGCCGTCGACGCCCTGGCTCGGTTCCTCAGTAACCTCGTAGCGGAGGTGGGCCCAGCCGCGGAGTGAGGAGGCCAACTGCGCCCCCGTTCCGGGCACGCCGGTCCAGGAAAGCTCCGCCCGGAACATTCCCGGCGCGGCAGGTTGAGGGGTCCACTCAAGATCCGTCCGCTTATCCACGACGGAGCCGATGGCCCACTCAACGTGAGGGCACAAAGCAGTTGGGGCTGAGTGAACAAACAGCACACCGCGGGTCATTGCAACAGACATTCCATCCTCCATAGCTCTAGGTACGTCTTCCCCAACGACCTCTGCCTGGATGGAACTGCTGTGCCCTGCACTGCGGGGCCTGCTCCCTGCCTCGATATTCAACTGTCAGATTAAGCGATGTCCGGACTTGCTGGCCTGCCGAAAGCTATGGAGCTTCAAGCGGGACTTGAAAGTTGCCGGACGTGACTCTAATTGTGCCGTACCCCGCGTAATTACGCCAGTGCGATTCGGGAGGTTGGTTACGTCCCCCCGGTCATGCCCTGGGGTGTGCCTGCTGGTAGCTTTTCCGCAGCCGGTCCACAGATACGTGGGTGTATATCTGGGTGGTGGCGAGGCTGCTGTGGCCAAGGATCTCCTGGACTGCCCGAAGGTCGGCGCCGCCGTCCAACAGGTGTGTGGCCGCCGAGTGCCGGAGGGCATGGGGACCGGAGACTGAGGTGTCGCCCAAGGCCTCGAAAAGCACGTTGACCAGGGAGCGGACCTGCCGCTGGTCCACCCGCCCTCCCCGGGGGCCCAGGAAGAGAGCGGGGCCGCTGGTGCCCTTTACGAACTTCGGCCTGCCCCGCCGGAGCCAGTCGTCCAATGCGAGCGCCGCCGGGACGCCGTAAGGGACCGTGCGTTCCTTGTTGCCTTTTCCAATCACGCGCAGGGTACGCCGGTCCGGGTCCAGGTCATCAATGTCCAGGCCCGTCAGCTCGCCCACCCGGACACCCGTGGCATAGAGCAATTCCACGATAGCCCGGTCCCGCAGGGGCAGGGGCTCACCCGCCGATGCATCTTCCGCCAACGTGGTCAGCAACCGTGTCAGTTGCTGGGACTGCAGGACCCCCGGCAGGGACTGCTCACGTTTGGGTGCCTTGAGCCTCAGGGCAGGATCAGCGCTGATGCGTTCCTCCCGCAAGGCCCAGGCGGTGAAGGCCCTGGCGGTCGCTGACCGCCTCGACAATGTTGCACGGGCTACCCCCGCCTGGGCTTGGCCTCCGAGCCAGCGGCGAAGGGTTCCGAGCTCCAGGTCTCTGAGCACAGCAACCCCTTCGGAGGACGCGTGGGCAAGCAGTCCCCGCAGGTCCCCCAGGTAGGCACGCCGGGTGTGCTCCGATAGCGCCCGCTCCCCTGTCAGGTGGGCGGCGAAGGCTTCGAGCGCTTCGCCAAGCTCCGGGGGCAGCTCCTTGTTTTCCACTCTCTTACTGTCTCAGTTCCAGCTGCCCGCGCCTCGCTGGACACGGTGTTAGAGAGTGGCGGGCGCCCCGGCAACCTCATCCTGATGCCTTGCCGCGTTTCCAGCCGCCACGCTCCGACACCGCCAGTCCGAGCAAACCCAGGCGGCCGAGGCCTGCCCGTACGGAGTCCTGCCCGAGCCCGGCCACCGAACAGAGCTTCTCGACCGACGTGGTGGCCCGCAGCGGAAGCGCATCCAGGAGGATCAGGTCTTCCAGGGTGAGCCCGTCCTGGACCTCCGCTGCTCCCTGTCGTTGTTCCGGAAGACCGGCCCCGCTTGACCCTGCCAGTTCGGCAACCTCGGCGGCGTCGGTGACGCAAACGGCCCCGCCGTCCCGAAGCAGCCGGTGGCAGCCGGCCGAATTGGCACTGTGGACCGAACCGGGAACGGCGCCTACTGCCCGGCCCAGGGTCTCGGCGTGGTGTGCGGTGTTCAAGGCTCCGGAGCGCCATCTCGCTTCCACAACAACCGTAACCGCCGCCAGGGCGGCGATGAGCCTGTTCCGCTGCAGGAAGCGGTACCGGGTGGGCGCTGACCCGGGAGGAACTTCGGCGATTACTGCCCCCTGATTGCAGACTGCACGAAGCAGATCTTCGTTGCCCGACGGGTAGAAGCGGTCAACACCGCCGGCCATGACTGCGATGGTGGGCACGGCAGCCGAGGCGCCGGCAAGCGCTGCCCTGTGCGCGTGGGCATCAATGCCGTAGGCACCGCCGGAAACCACGGTGAGGCCCCGCTGCGCCAGAGAATAGGCGATGTCTCCTGTTACCGATGCCCCGTAGCTGGTGCTGTCCCGCGACCCGACAAGGGCAATGCATTTGTCCAACGCAGGAAGGGGCTGCTCCTGTCCCCGCCACCACAGGCAGAGCGGCTCCTGGATCCCCAGGTCGGAGAGCTGGACGGGCCACAATTCGTCCGACGGAATAATCAGCCTTCCCCCGAGCCGCGCCATGGTGGCCAGGTCACGCTCCGGGGCCAAGTCCGGAATCCGCGGCTGCCAGCGTTTCAAGGATGCGGCCATCCCGGACCAGCTGGTCGCGGACCCGCTGTCTGCAAGCACTGATGTGATCTCACGCTCCAGTTCGGCTCCGGCCGCCACCTGCCCCGTGGCAATGCGCAGGGCATCCACCGCGCCGCAAATTTGCACGAGTGCCAGGCCGGCAGCATCCTGCGGCTCCATCAGCCGGGCAAGCGCAGCCCGGGAGAGCCTGTCGGCATCCACTCCAGTCTCCTTCATGCTGCTGCCGCCGCGGCCTGGCGCAGTCCCAGGGCCTGCCCTATATCGTTGGCGTCCGGACGTTCCCGGTGCCCAAGGTCGGCCATGGTCCAGGCCAAACGGAGAACCCGGTCATAACCGCGGGCCGTGAGGACGCCGCGCTCGAGCGAATGGTCCAGGATGCGGGTGGATGCCGGCGGCAGCCGAAGTTTTCCCCGGAGAACGCGGCCCGGGACCTGTGAATTTGTTTCAAGCCCGAACGGCTGCAGCCGTTCAAGCTGCTGCCCCCGTGCTTCGCGGACCCGGGCGGCAACGGACGCGGTGTCCTCCTCGGCGCCTCCCTGCCCGAACTCGGCCAAGGAGACCCGGTCCACCTGGAGCTGGATATCCACCCGGTCCAGGAGCGGTCCGGACATCCTGGCGAGGTAGCGGCGCCGCATCATCGGTGTGCATGTGCAGTCCAGCCCTTTGCCGGACGCTTTGCCGCAGGGGCAGGGATTGGCTGCAAGGACCAGCTGGAACCGTGCAGGATAGGCAGCCGTGCCGGCCGACCGGTGAATCACGAGTTCGCCGCTCTCCAGCGGCTGGCGCAGCGCGTCGAGGACACGGCGTTCATACTCGGGGGCCTCGTCCAGGAAGAGGACGCCCCGGTGGGCGCGGGAGGCAGCCCCCGGCCTGGGCAGGCCGGATCCGCCGCCAATGATCGCGGCAGCTGTGGCGGAATGGTGCGGGCTTTCAAAGGGCGGGCGCCGCAGCAACTGGGACGAGGACGACGGCAGGCCACAGAGCGAATGGATGGCGGTGACTTCCATGGCCTCATGGTCGGCAAGGTCCGGCAACAGCCCGGGAAGGCGTTCGGCCAGCATGGTTTTACCTGCACCCGGCGGCCCCATCAGGAGGAGATGATGCGCCCCGGCTGCCGCCACCTCCAAGGCCCTTCGCGCATCGCCCTGGCCGGAAACGTCAGCCATGTCCGGGTAGCTTCCCCCTTCCTCCTGCTCGTCGGCCGGGAAGTCCGGTTCCTCGGGTTCAAAATCCAGTGCCAGCTCCTGCGGGTCCGCGCCAAAGTCCAGGGCCAGACGGGCTAGCGTACGGTAGCCCCTGACATTGGCGCCGGGGACCAGGGCAGCCTCGGCCAGGTTGGCATGCGCCACTACAACGTCCGGATAGCCCGCGTGGACGGATGCCATTACAGCGGGCAGGATCCCGCGGACAGGGCGCAACCTTCCGTCCAGCCCCAGCTCAGCAATGAAAACAGTGTTTCCGGTGGGCTTGATGTCATTTGCTGCCCGAAGAACTGCCATGGTGACGGCCAAATCGAAACCCGAACCCCGTTTGGGCAGCGACGCCGGAATGAGGTTTGCGGTGATCTTCCGGCGGCTCAGTGGAATCCCGGAGTTCTTGGCTGCTGAGCGGATTCGCTCCTTGGCCTCATTCAATGAAGCGTCCGGCAGTCCGAGGAGGACGAATGCCGGCAGGGTCTGGCCGATGTCTGCCTCGACCTCCACGATGTAGCCGTTCAACCCGACCAGGGCGATGGAGTAGGTTCTGCCCAGGGCCATCACCCCACCCCCTTGAGGTGCTCCACCAAAGGTTCGCCGCCGCCGTCGTCCACTACCCCGATGACATCCACCCGGCGCAGCGGCATCCGCAGCTCACGGTCCCGGCACCATGCAGAACCGAGGCGGTGCAGGCGGGCAAGCTTCTCGGGGCCGACGGCCTCAAAGGGATGGCCGTAATCCAGGGATCGGCGGGTTTTTACTTCGGCAATGACCAGGGCATCGCCGTCAAGGGCCACAATGTCTATCTCGCCTTCGGTGCAACGCCAGTTGCGCTCAACCACCAGCATGCCAAGGGATTCGAGATAACCGGCGGCAAGGTCCTCACCGCGGCGGCCCAACAGGTCTTTTGATTTCATTTCTACCTCCGCAACCAGCCTGCGGCGGCATGGTTGCGGAGGTAAGGGAGCTCATCCCGTATGTGTACAAAACGAACTCAGGAGGCCATGTGCAGGACAGGTTGCGCCGGGCCGCTGGTGCTACTGGCCCAGGTCAACGTCCTTGGGCAGCGCAAGTTCCTCGTTGCGCGGAAGCTCCTCCACGTTGACGTCCTTGAACGTCAGGACCCGCACACTCTTAACGAACCGCGCGGAGCGGTAAACATCCCACACCCAGGCGTCCTGGAGGGTCAGGTCGAAGTAAACTTCGCCGTCGGCGCTGCGGGCCTGGAGGTCCACGTGGTTGGCCAGGTAGAAGCGCCGTTCGGTCTCGACAACGTAGCTGAACAGTCCGACGACGTCGCGGTATTCACGATAGAGCTGCAGCTCCATGTCGGTTTCATAGTTTTCAAGATCCTCAGCACTCATGCTTCCATCTTGCACCATGTCCGGCGCGGCTGGTGCCCCGTACCTGGCCGGGTCAGTCTTCCGCCGCGGCCAGGTCGCCGCCGTCGCCACCCAGGCCACTGTCCGGGCCGTCATCCAGCAGTTCCCCGCCGAGCAGGCGCCAGCTCACCCGATGGTAAGGGGTGGGCCCTGCCGCACGGAGGACGTCCCGGTGCAGCACGGTGGCATAGCCCTTGTTGATGTCCCAGCCGAAGTCCGGGTATTCAGCATGCAGCTCACACATTTTCCGGTCCCGCTCAACCTTGGCTATCACGCTCGCCGCTGCCACGCTCAGGCACTGCATGTCAGCCTTGATCTTGGTGTGCACGGGCGCGTCGCAGGAGGCGTCAAGGACCGGTTGGTCGAAGAGGGACAGCTGTTGTGCGGGGGAAAGCCAGTTATGGCTGCCGTCCAGGAGCACCATGTCCGGGGTCACGCCTGCCGCGAGGATCTCCTGCCAGGCGCGGGTCCCTGCCAAACGCAGTGCAGCAATGATGCCGATGGAATCGATCTCCTGCGCCGAGGCGTGCCCCACGGCGGAGGCCACACTCCATCGGCGGACCAGCGGGTCAAGCCGTTCACGTTCGGCGCGACTGAGGAGTTTACTGTCCCGCACCCCGGCCAGTGGACGCTGGCGCTCCAGGTCCACGACGGCGATGCCGACACTGACCGGCCCGGCGAGGGCGCCCCGGCCCACCTCGTCCACCCCGGCAACGAGGCGCACCCCCTGGGCTTTGAACGTCCGTTCGTGCCGCAGCGTGGGGGCTTTCGAGGGGCCCGCCGCCTTGGCGGAGCCGGCCCGCCCCTGTGCCGTACCGTTCTTTGCCGGGCCGGCTTTGACTACCGGGGACATGGTCAGGGTGCCGCCGGTACGTTCCGGAACACATCCGGGTAGTTGTCCAAAGTGGTGATCCGGCTCAGCGGCCACGCGATGACAGCAGCCTTGCCCTCAAGGTCGGCGAGGTCGATGAACCCGCCGTCGGTATCCATGTGGGCGCGGGAGTCTGCGGAATGGTTACGGTTATCGCCCATCACCCACACCTTGCCTTCGGGGACAGTGACATCGAAGTTGCGGACCTGCGGGACCTCGGCGGGATTGATGTATTTCTCGTCGATGGCGGTCCCGTTAATCGTCAGTTTACCGCCGGCGTCACAGCAGACCACGTGGTCCCCCGGCAGCCCGATGACCCTCTTGACCAGGTGTTGCTCAGAGTTGTCCGGCAGGAGGCCAACAAAGGTCAGGCCGTCCTGGACCCAGGTGAACGGGCCGTCGGTCTTTTCCGGCGCGGCCGGCAGCCAGCCCTTGGTGTCACGGAAAACCACCACATCCCCGCGGCTCAATGAGAAGGGTTCAGGCACCAGGAGGTTGACGAAGATCCGGTCGTCTATGTCCAGGGTGTTCACCATGGACTCGGAGGGGATGAAGAAGGCCCGGAACAGGAAGGTCTTGATCAGGAAGGAGAGCACCACGGCGATGACCACCACTGTGGCTATTTCCTTCAGCCAGGCGAGTACCTGGCTTCCGCCGGTTTTTTCCTCTGCGGCCTTTGCTTCGGCGCGGCTTCCTGCAGCAGCAGGTGCTTCGTTACCCGCAACTGCTCCCGGTCCAGGGCTGACCGGGGAATCCGGCGCACCGTCTGGACGCGGCTCGGGGGTCCGCGGGTGGTTCTCGGGCATCTACTGTCCGTTCTCTGTTAGAGGTCCTGCCGCTGACGGCCGGGGTACTTCAGCAAATCTATCAAGGGGCCAGACGATCCGGACGGGCCTGCCGATCACTCTGTCCACGGGCACCATTCCTCCGCCGGGCGCGCCGAGAAGGCTCCGGGAGTCGGCGGACACCGACCGGTGGTCACCCAGGAGCCACAGCCGCCCGTCGGGGACTTCTGCGGTGAACTTTTGGGTGCTGGGGGCATCGCCGGGAAAGACGTAGGGCTCAGTGACTGGTTCGCCGTTGACCGTAATTTTCCCGCCTCCATCGCAGCAGGCCACGGTGTCCCCGGGAAGGCCGATGACGCGCTTCACATAAGTGGTGTCGCTGCCCGTGAGGCCGAGCCATTGGGTGATGCCGGCCGCGGCATCCGCCAGTGGGCCCTTTCCGCTGTTGAGGGGCGCGAAGGTTCCCCGGCCGTCAAAGACCACGATGTCCCCCCGCCGGATGGGTTCGGCCCGGAAATCGGTGCGCGAAACCAGGATGCGGTCCCCGCCCCGGAGGAGCGGTTCCATCGACTCGGAGGGAATGTAATAGACGTCGAGCCAGAGCGAGCGGAGCAGTCCGCCCACCGCGACGGCCAGCACGAAGGCAAGGAACACAAAACGCCAGCCCGTTTTTGCGGGCTGGCGTTTTGTCTGGTCCATAAGTCCGTATCCTGGGCGCTGGTGCATGGCTCCGGCGCTGGCCGGGTACGGCTGCGGCCCTGCCTGTGTAGGTCCGGCTGGACTTACTTGGCGGTGCTGAAGTCGCGCTTTTCCTTGATCTTCGCAGCCTTGCCGCGCAGTGCGCGCATGTAGTACAGCTTGGCGCGGCGGACGTCACCCTTGGTAACGACCTCGATCTTTTCGATGATCGGGGAGTGCACCGGGAAGGTACGCTCCACGCCGACACCGAAGGAGACCTTGCGGACGGTAAAGGTTTCGCGGACGCCTTCGCCCTGGCGGCCCAGGACGAAGCCCTGGAATACCTGGACACGGGTGTTCTTGCCTTCGATGATGTTCACGTGAACCTTGAGGGTGTCACCCGCGCGGAAAGCAGGAACATCGGTGCGCAGCGAGGCTGCATCTACGGAATCGAGAATATGCATGATTGCACTCCTGGTAAACGCCACAGGTCATTCACTTTGGGTCACGGCAGCCAATCCCGGACGCTGATGGCGCACCGGAGATTGCTGCCGAAAGTTTGGTGGTCCGGCTACTTCACTGATTGACGTGGCCGGTTGTCTGAGCTGTTGGTTACGCTCCCCCTGTGGCAGGTGCGGACCCAGCAGACACAAGGACTAATTTTGCCACAATCCGGGTCGGACAGCCAATCCCACGACGCCCGAGACCGCGGGACGGGCCGGTCAGTCCTCCTGTTCGTCCGGCCGGGCGGGGCGGCGCTGCAGCCGGCCGTCCACGATGTCGTACCCCAGGTCCTGCAGTGCGGTGCGGTCGGCACGGGGAAGCGTGCGGGCGTCGAACGCTTCGAGCAGGTCCGGGCGGCGCTCCGCCGTCCGGCGGAACTGTTCATGCCGGCGCCACTGGGCAATCCTGCCGTGGTTGCCGCTGAGCAGGACTGGTGGCACCTCGCGCTCCCGCCAAACCGACGGCTTGGTGTAGACCGGGTACTCCAGCAGCCCGTCGGAGTGGGACTCTTCCACGAGCGACTCGGGGTTGCCCACCACGCCGGGCAGGAGCCTGCCGATGGCTTCGACCATGGCCAGGACCGCCACTTCGCCGCCGTTCAGGACGTAATCGCCCAGACTGACGGGGCGGACGGTGAAATGTTCACTGGCCCATTCGATGACCCGCTCGTCGATGCCCTCGTAGCGCCCGCAGGCAAACGCGAGGTGCTCCTGTTCGGCCAGTTCGTAGGCGAGGGACTGGGTGAACCGCTCCCCCGCCGGCGACGGGACGATCAGTACCGGTTTGCCTGCGTCCTGGGCCCGCCCCTCCACAATCGATGACAGGGCCTGAGCCCAAGGCTCAGGCTTCATCACCATTCCCGCGCCGCCCCCGTACGGGGTGTCGTCGACGGTGCGGTGCCTGTCGGTGGTGAAAGCGCGTAGATCTAGCACATGCAGGTCCAGCAATCCGTCCTGGCGGGCTTTCCCGATCAGGGAGAGTTCCAGCGGCGCCAGGTACTCGGGGAAGATACTGACGACGTCGATCCGCATCTAGGCGTTGCTTTCCGGACCGGCGTCGGCATCCTGGTCCGAGTTGAGTTCGAACAGGCCGTCCGGCGGGGTGAGGAGAACGAACCCTTCCTCGATGTTGACCTCGGGCACGATCTGCTCAACGAAGGGAATGAGCACCTCGTCCCCGCCGGGTGTGGTGACCACCAGCAGGTCCTGGACCGGCATGGTGTTAAGCGCGGCAATCTTGCCCACCACCTCGGATCCCACCCGGGCCTCGAGCCCTATCAGTTCGTGCTCGTACCAGCCTTCGTCGTCATCCTCGTCGAGTTCTTCGGTTTCAATGAAGAGCTTGGCTCCGCGCAGGGTTTCCGCCTCGTTGCGGGTTTCAATTTCCTCGAAGCCCAGAAGGAGGATGTCCTTGTTCCAGCGGGCGCTGCTGACGGTCAGCGGACCGGCCGTGGCCGGTTCGACCACGAATTCGGTGCCCGGCATAAACCGGTCCTCAGGCGCGTCCGTGAGGACCTGGACGGTTACTTCCCCCCGGATGCCGTGGGGTTTGCCGATTCGTGCCACCTGAAGCTGCATGTGTTCCTCTGTTTTCCGATGTGTCTGTTCCGTGTGGTCCCGGGTGTCCCGGTGAAAGCACTCCGGCCCCTCCACCATGGGTGGAGGGGCCGGAGCAAAGCTGATGTTGCCGAGCGCTCAGCGGCGGCGGTCCGTGTCGACGACGTCGACCCTTACCGGCTCACCGTTGGCCAGGGCTGCCACGACGGTGCGCAGTGCGCGTGCCGTGCGGCCCTGGCGGCCGATCACCCGTCCAAGATCGTCCTGGTGAACGCGCACCTCGAGGGTGTCCCCGCGGCGGTTGCTCTTGGAGCTGACCTTGACGTCGTCCGGGGAATCAACGATTCCCCGGACCAGGTGTTCCAGCGCTTCTGCCAGCAATTTACTCAGCCTCGGTGGTCTCTGCTTCGGCTTCGGCCGGTGCCTCGGCAGCGTCAGACTTGGATGCCTTCTTGGTGATGGCTTCCGGGATGATCACAGAACCCTTTTCCGGGGCAACGAAGGCAGCCTTCTCAGACTTGGTCTTCAGGGTGCCTTCCTGGCCCGGCAGGCCCTTGAACTTCTGCCAGTCACCGGTGATCTTCAGGATCGCGGCAACCTGCTCGGACGGCTGGGCGCCGACGGACAGCCAGTACTGGGCACGCTCGGAGTTGACCTCGATGTATGAGGGCTCTTCGGTGGGGTGGTACTTGCCGATTTCCTCGATGGCGCGGCCGTCACGCTTGGTGCGTGAGTCTGCGACGACGATGCGGTAGTACGGTGCGCGCATTTTGCCAAAGCGCTTAAGGCGAATCTTTACGGCCACTTTTGTGGTCACTCCTGTTTCAGAAAGGGGGTGAACCCGGCGTTCTGCACCCGTGGGGCGGGCCGTACTTGCGGGCTCGAAGGACAGGATCCGGACGCGGAGAGAGGGGCCACGCAGATCGAGTACCTGTTTATTGTGCCAGAAGAGCGCCCGAATTTCGACTTGGCGCCCTGCCCCCGGCGCCGGGACCGCAGTCGGGAAGCTTACGAAGACCAGACGTAGAGGCCGCTGCGTTCTGAGTCGTCGATTCCGCCGGCAAGTTCTGCCAACTGGCGGACATACGCCAGGGCCTGTGCTGCATCGAACGGCATGTCCTCCTGGGCCGCCCACTGCTCAGCGACGTCCTCGAGGACATCGCCTTCCCCTTCAACCTCATAGGTCAGCAGGTCGGCGAGCGCGCGGACCATGGCAGGTGGTACGGCCAGGAGTGAGTCACTGGCCACGTCCACCATGGTTAGCTCATAATCCGCTCCGCCGGCGTGCACAGCACTGCCCGCCAGCTCACCGAGCTGCTCAACTTCGAAGTCGCTGATGTCCGGGATCCGCACGGCCTGCGGCGCCGGCTGGCTGCCGCCCTGGTCCAGCACGCCGGCGCGCTTCAGCGCACCGGCATGGTCAGCGACAAAAATCTCGGTGAAGCCCATGGGAATTACCCTCATTCCGTTGACGGTACGGCCTCTGAAGCAAGCGGCGCCTGCCGCCCCGGCCGTTGGGCTTCAGCCTAGTACACGGGGCAGTCCGCACCCGGCGGCAACGGGTGCCCGGCGAGGCCATTGGAGCCTCAGCGGACCGCGACCCGGATGTTGTTCCGCCACGGATCCTCGAACCGCAGTTCAGCACCGGTGTGGTGGGCAGGCACCCCTGCGACCTTCAGCCGGTCAGCGAGCGCGCCGACGTCGTCCCCGGACGGAACCTCGATCAATACCTCGCCAAGGCCCAACGTATCCTTGCGGGGGCCGGCACCGCGGCTGTTCCAGACGTTCATGGCCATGTGGTGGTGGTAGCGGCCTGCGGAGACAAAGAGGGCCTGGCCGTGCCAGCCGGCAGTCTTTTCGAAGCCAAGGATGCCCACGTAGAAGTCACGGGCCAACTGGACGTCGCCCACCTGGAGGTGGACATGGCCTACTCCTGCCACTGTTCCGCGCTGGTGTTCCAAGGATTCCTCGGTGAGGTGCTGCTCCAGGTAACGCTGCGGCGGCAGGGCCAGGCTGTCCATCACCACGTCCGTGCCGTTCCAGGACCAGTTGCTCCGGGGACGGTCCCAGTACAGCTCAATGCCGTTGCCTTCGGGATCATTGAAGTAGAAGGCCTCGCTGACAAGGTGGTCGGCGCTGCCCGTGAAAGAGCGCGGTTCGAACTGTGCCGCGGTGGCGATGGTGGCGGCGAGGTCGGCCTGGTTTTCAAACAGCAGCGCCGTGTGGAAGAGGCCTGCCTCTCCCCTGCCGGGGAGGTTCAGGCCCGGAGCGGGGGCAAGGTGCACCAGCGGCTTCTGCAGCCGGCCGAGGTAGAGGCCGCCGTCCTGCTCGGCAATAACGTCAAGCCCAAGGGCGCGCTGGTAGTAATCGGTCATGACCTTCATGTCACCCACCTTGAGCATCACGGTGCCCATGGCGAGGTCGGCAGGAAGAAGATCCTGGGTGGCGGCTTCTGCAGTCATTGAAAACTCCCGGTGGTGTGGCCCGTCGGGTTGGTGGGCCTGTCACTATTAAAATTACTTGAAGCTTCAATTTATTCCAAGTGGTTCCGGGACTTCGCCTGCGTCAGCGCACCACGTGCCCTCCCAGCACTACGCGGGCCGGCTCCTGCACCGTTTCCAGAACCTGGCGCGGGTCCTCCCGGCACAGGACGACGTCGGCCCGGGCACCTTCCTCGATCGCGTCAGCACCCAGCCACTTCCGGGCGCCCCAGCACGCGGCGTCGAGGGCGGCGGCCACAGGCAGGCCGGCGTGGTGGAGGGCCAGGATTTCATCACCGATCCGCCCGTGGCGGATGACGCTGCCGGCATCCGTGCCGGCGTAAATCTTCACTCCGGCGTCGAAGGCCTCCAGCACCCGCTCCGCGCGCCGTTCCCACAGGGCGCGCATATGGGCCGCGTACCGGGGGAACTTAGGCTCCGCCTGCACGGCGATGTCCGGGAACGTGGCGATGTTGATGAGGGTGGGCACAATGGGAACGCCTTGCTCGGCGAACCGCGGAAGGTGCCGCGGCAGCAGTCCGGTGGCGTGTTCGATGCAGTCGATGTCCGCGTCCAGCATCTGGTCCAGTGTTTCCTCGGCAAAGCAGTGCGCGGTGATCCGCGCGCCTTCGTCGTGCACTGCCTGGACGGCGTCCCTGACAACGGCGGCGGGAAACGACGGCGCCAGGTCACCGGCGTCGCGGTCTATCCAGTCCCCCACGAGCTTGACCCAGCCGTCGCCGTCACGTGCCTGCTTCCGGACGGCCTCAACCAGCCCCTCAGGTTCCACTTCCTCCGCAAAGCCGCGAAGGTACCGGCGGCTCCTGGCGACATGCCTGCCGGCCCTGATCAGCACCGGGGCTTCGCGGCTGCGCTGGAGGAAGCGGGTGTCTGCGGGAGAACCCGCGTCCCGGACCAGCAGTGTGCCGGCGTCAAGGTCGGTTCTTGCCTGTTCTTCCGCCGTCGCTTCGTCCACCGCGCCTCCCGGGCCCAGGCCGATGTGGCAGTGCGCGTCTGCAAACCCGGGCAGTACCCAGCCGTCCAGGAACCGGTCCGGCTCCGCCTCCGGCCGCCGGAACGTAAGCCTGCCGTCAACGGACCACAGCCCGCGTTCCTCCGTGTCCGGCCCGGTGAGGACCGGACCGTTGAACTGGATGATCTCTGCCATGGATGTGCCTCTCTTCCCGCCCGGACAGGCTAGCACCACCGCATGTGACACGGCCCTTCCGAAACAGCTGTGGTAGCTTCTTGGTGACCACACGGGTGCCCTTGCAGGGGCTGAGATCGGGCTGATGCAGCCTGCGACCGTTGAACCTGTCCGGGTAATGCCGGCGAAGGAAGTGAGTATTCCTTGAGTACACCAAATGCACAGTTTAACCCTGCCCAAAATCCGTCCGGCGCAACCGCGGGTGGCCAGGACCAGCCTCCGGTCACACAGTCGCTGAAGTCCCATTCCTTGGCGTTCGTCCAGGACGAAGCGGCCGGGATCCGGGTGCCGGTCACGGAAATCGAGCTAGCGGATTCACCGAACGGCCAGCCGAACGGGCCGTTCCGGGTCTACCGCACCGCCGGTCCGGGCAGTGATCCCGTCCGCGGCCTCACCCCGTTCCGCGCGGAGTGGATCGAAGCCCGGGGAGACACGGAAACCTACGGGGGCCGCGGGCGGAACCTGCTCGACGACGGGCGCTCGGCCGTCCGCCGCGGGGCGGCCAGCGCAGAGTGGAAGGGCGCCCGGCCGGTGCCCCGCCGCGCCGTCGGCGGCAAAACCGTGACGCAAATGCACTATGCCCGGCAGGGCATTATCACCCCGGAGATGCGGTTCGTGGCATTGCGGGAGAACTGTGACGTGGAGCTGGTCCGCAGTGAAGTGGCTGCCGGCCGGGCCATCATTCCCACCAACATCAACCACCCGGAGTCCGAGCCGATGATCATCGGCAAGGCGTTCCTGGTGAAGATCAATGCGAACATCGGAAACTCGGCGGTCACCAGTTCGATCGCCGAGGAGGTGGACAAGCTGCAGTGGGCCACCCAGTGGGGCGCGGACACCGTGATGGACCTTTCCACCGGCGATGACATCCACACCACGAGGGAATGGATCATCCGCAACTCTCCGGTTCCGATCGGCACCGTCCCCATCTACCAGGCCCTTGAGAAGGTCAAGGGGGAGGCGAACGCGCTCACCTGGGAGATTTTCCGCGACACCGTTATTGAGCAGTGCGAACAGGGCGTGGACTATATGACCATCCATGCCGGTGTCCTGCTCCGGTATGTTCCCCTGACGGCGGACCGCGTAACGGGCATTGTGTCCCGCGGGGGCTCGATCATGGCCGGCTGGTGCCTGGCGCATCACCAGGAGAACTTCCTCTACACCCACTTTGACGAGCTCTGCGAAATCTTCGCGCAGTACGACGTCGCGTTTTCGCTGGGTGACGGACTGCGGCCGGGGGCTACGGCGGACGCCAATGATGCCGCCCAGTTCGCCGAACTGGATACGCTGGCTGAGCTCACGCAGCGCGCCTGGGAGTACGACGTGCAGGTGATGGTGGAGGGTCCCGGCCATATCCCGTTCCACCTGGTGAGGGAGAACGTGGAACGCCAGCAGGAGCTGTGCAAGGGCGCGCCGTTCTACACCCTGGGGCCCCTGGTCACTGATGTGGCGCCCGGCTACGACCACATCACCTCGGCCATCGGTGCCACGGAGATTGCCCGCTACGGCACCGCCATGCTGTGCTACGTCACTCCTAAGGAGCACCTGGGCCTGCCCAACAAGGACGACGTCAAGACCGGAGTGATCACCTACAAGATCGCAGCCCACGCGGCAGACCTCGCCAAGGGCCACCCCGGTGCGCATGAACGCGATGATGCCCTGTCCAAGGCGCGGTTCGAGTTCCGTTGGCGCGACCAGTTCGCGTTGTCGCTTGACCCGGTGACGGCCGAGGCCTTCCATGACGAGACGTTGCCTGCAGAACCTGCCAAGACTGCCCATTTCTGTTCCATGTGCGGCCCCAAGTTCTGCTCTATGCGGATCAGCCAGGATATCCGGGACGAATATGGGTCCGCTGCCTCGCAGGCGGCACTGGCCGATGCTGCCGAGGGCATGCGGGGGAAAAGCGAGGAATTCCTGGCGGCCGGCGGCAAGGTGTACCTGCCGGAGCTGAGCGTCCCCGCCGGAGGCTAGGGCACAAGTAGCCAGGACATCAGGAAGCCCGGGCGGACTGCACCCGGCTCACGTCCCGGATGAACGATCGGATCATCCGGTCCCCCTCCACCGAGTCATGGGGCCGGTGCCCTCCCGCCGCAGTGCGGTGCAGGGCGCCGGTCTCCCGCAGGTACCCGGCAATCTCCTCGTAGAGCGGCTCCCATCCCCCGGTGAGGACCAGGGTGGGCACGCCGGGAACGATGTGCAGCGGGGCTTCCCAAGCGGGGGCCTGCAGCCGGAGCCGCCTGGCGGAACGTTTCTCCTCGGCGGTGGCGGGCTGCTGCAGGTCGGTGGCGTAGACGCGCCGGACGAACTCGCGCTGGAAATCCTGGTCGCTCATCTGGTGCCGGGCCTCGAACAGCGGCTGCATGAGGCCGATGTGGGCCGCTGTGGCCGGAAGTTCGGCGGTCAGCGACAAGCAGGCCGGTTCCACCAGCGTCAGGGAAAAGACCAGGTCCGGGCGTTCCACGGCGGCCAGCATGGCTGCGATGGCGCCTTGGGAATGTGCCACGACATGCCCTCCGGCGGCGCCCCGGCCGTCGTCGGCCAGCGACCGCAGCACAATCCTGGAGTCCTCCTCGAACGAGGATTCAACCGGCTCAGCCACCGGGTCATAGCCGTGGCGGCGGAGGAACAGTGCGTCGTAGGACAGTGCCATGCCATGCTGCCGGGGCCAGGCGGCGGAGCCGAAGCTGCCGGCGCCGTGCACGAACACTACCCTCTGCTTGAACATGACCCAACCCTATTCCACGGCACCGACAACTTAAGTGAGTAGCGCCAAGTGTCGTTTTGAGCGGTCAAAACGACACTTGGCGCTACTCGGTTGGAACCTGTTCCTACTTGCCCAGGAACTTGTCGAAGCCCTTGGGCAGGTTCAGCTGCGAGGGATCGAAATCGCCCGGCTGCTGGCCGAACGCGGCACCGGTGGGGAGCGCCTTGGCGGCGTTCGCGCGGCGGGCTTCGGCCTCCTTGCGCTCCTGGGCAGCCTTGGCCGGGTTGCCGGACTTGGCCTTCTTCTTGGGCGCGTTCTTCGCGTTCTTCCGGGCACCGCCGCCGGCGCCGGGCATTCCCGGCATTCCAGGGATGCCGGGCATCCCGCCCTGGGCCATCTTCTTCATCATCTTCTGGGCCTGGGCAAAACGCTCCAGCAGGCCGTTCACCTCGGAAACGTGCACGCCGGAGCCGCGGGCGATGCGGGCACGGCGTGAACCGTTGATGATCTTAGGGGCAAGGCGCTCATGCGGCGTCATGGACCGGACGATGGCTTCGACGCGGTCGATTTCCCGCTCGTCGAACTGCTCGAGCTGCTGGCGGATGTTCTGCGCGCCGGGCATCATCATGAGCATCTTCTTCATGGAGCCCATGTTGCGGATCTGCTGCATCTGCGCCAGGAAGTCCTCGAGGGTGAAGTCTTCCTGGTCGGCGAACTTCTTCGCCATCCGGGCAGCTTCGTCCTTGTCCCAGGACTTCTCGGCCTGCTCGATGAGCGTCAGGACGTCGCCCATGTCCAGGATGCGGGAAGCCATGCGGTCCGGGTGGAAGAGTTCGAAGTCGTCCAGGCCTTCGCCGGTGGACGCAAACATCACGGGCTTGCCGGTCACCGACGCGACGGAAAGCGCGGCACCGCCGCGGGCGTCGCCGTCGAGCTTGGACAGCACGATGCCGGTGAAGTTGACGCCCTCATCGAAGGCGAGCGCCGTGTTCACGGCGTCCTGGCCGATCATCGAGTCGATAACGAACAGGACTTCGTTGGGCACGATGGCGCGGCGGATCTGGCGTGCCTGCTCCATCATGTCGGCGTCGACGCCGAGGCGGCCTGCGGTGTCCACGATGACGACGTCGTGAAGCTTCTGGCGTGCTTCCTCGACGCCGGCGCGGGCAACCTCCACCGGGTCACCGGCCGGGTGCTCCAGCTCGGAGGACGTGGCGCCCGGGTGGGGTGCGAAGACGGGCACCTTGGCCCGCTCGCCCACTACCTGGAGCTGGGTAACGGCGTTGGGGCGCTGCAGGTCGCAGGCGACGAGCATGGGGCTGTGGCCCTGGGACTTCAGCCACTTGGACAGCTTGCCGGCGAGGGTGGTCTTACCGGCGCCCTGGAGACCGGCGAGCATGATGACGGTGGGACCGTTCTTGGCCAGGCGGATCCGGCGGGTTTCCCCGCCCAGGATCTCCACCAGTTCCTCGTTGACGATCTTGACGATCTGCTGGCTCGGGTTCAGTGCACCCGAAACCTCGGCGCCCAAGGCGCGTTCCCGCACCCGGCTGGTGAATTCACGGACTACGGGAACGGCAACGTCCGCGTCCAGGAGGGCGCGGCGGATCTCCCGCACTGTGGCATCAACATCGGCCTCAGTAAGGCGGCCCTTGCCGCGGAGATTCTTGAAGGTTGCTGTCAACCGGTCAGAGAGTGAATTGAACACGTGCCGTGCACTTCTTTCGGTGGATGATCGGGACTCGACTATCTAGGGTACCAAGCCGGCCCGCAAGGTGGCATGCTGGCGAAATGACGAGCCAAACAACTGTAAAAACCCTGCTCATCCTCGGCGCTTCCGGAGACCTAACCGGCCGGCTGCTCCTGCCGGGCCTCGCGCGCCTCGCGGCCACGGGCCGGGCGGCAGGGCTGCGGCTGGTGGGGGCCGGCTCGGATCCCTGGACACCGGAGCAATGGCGGGACAGGGTGCACGAGTCCTTTGCGACGTCGGCGGAGTCCGCGGACCCCGCGGGACGAACTGCCTTGGCGGACCTGGAAAAGGAAACGGTCTACCACCAGCTGGATGTCACGGCGGATGGTGCCCTGGCCTCGCTGCTCGCCACACTGGAGGGCCCCACTGCCGTCTATTTCGCGCTGCCGCCCCGGATCAGCCAGCTGGCTTGTGAAACCCTCCGTCCCGAACAGGTTCCGGCCGGCACCCGGCTGGTGATGGAAAAGCCCTTCGGCTCCAGCGAGGAATCGGCCCGTTCCCTGAACGGGACCCTGGGGCGCCTGGTGCCGGAGGACCACATCCACCGGGTGGACCATTTCCTGGGCAAGGCCACCGTACTGAACATCCTGGGCCTGCGGTTCGCCAACAATTTCCTGGAGCCAGTGTGGAACCGGCATCATGTGGAAAAAGTGGAGATTATTTTCGACGAAGACCTCGCGCTGGAGGGGCGGGCCCGCTACTACGACGGTGCGGGCGCCCTCCGTGACATGATCCAGAGCCATCTCCTGCAGATCATGGCCCTGATGGCGATGGAGCCGCCGTCCACCATCGGTGAGCGGGACCTGCGCGACGCCATTTCCGCGGTCCTGCGCGCAGCGAGGGTCAACGCCCCTTACGCGGAGTCCACAGGCAGGGCGCGCTACACGGCCGGCACGGTAGGCGGCAAGGATGTCCCGGACTACGTCAAGGAAGAGGGCGTGGACGCGTCCCGCGGGACCGAAACCCTGGCCCGGATCCAGGTGGGAATCGACAACTGGCGCTGGAAGGGTGTGCCGTTCATCCTGCGTTCAGGGAAGGCTATTGGTGTGAAACGCAAGGAGGCCGTGGTCACGTTCCGGCCGGTCCCCCACCTTCCCACCGGCTTCACCGGCGTGGATTCGCCGAACCAGCTCAGGATCGGCTTCGGGCCCGACACCCTGGAGTTCGACGTCGATGTGAACGGGCCTGGTGAAATCCTCAGTCTGTCCCGGATCACCCTGGAGGCGGAACTGAGCGCCTCCGAGCTCCTGCCCTATGGTGAAGTCCTTGAGGGCGTGCTGGCCGGCGATCCGCTGCTCTCTGTCAGGGGTGACACTGCAGAGGAATGCTGGCGGATCGTTGAGCCGGTGCTGAAGGCGTGGCAGCAGGACAGTGTTCCAATGGAAGAGTACGACGCCGGATCGGCCGGTCCGGCGGGATGGGCCAGTACCGCCCGGGCAGAGTAGCCACAGCTGCAAAGCACAGGCGCAACAAAGGAGCGGGCAGGAACCTTTCGGTTCCTGCCCGCCCTTTTGAGCTGTTGGCCTGCCGTTCCGGAGTGCGACCGCCTAGATCGCGGCGACTCCGCGTTCCCCGGTACGGACCCGGACGGCTTCGAAGACGTCCACGGTCCAGACCTTGCCGTCACCGGCCCGGCCGGTGTTTGAACTGGCGATGATGACGTCCAGGATGTCATCGGCCTGCTCGTCGGTGGCCAGGACTTCTACCCTGATTTTCGGCAGCAGGTCCACGTTGTACTCGGCTCCGCGGTAGACCTCGGTGTAGCCGCGCTGCCGCCCGTAGCCGCTGGCCGCGCTGACCGTCAGGCCCTGTACGCCGTAGGCTTCCAGTCCTTCCCGGATTTCTTCGAGCTTTTCCGGCCTGACGATTGCGGTAATCAGTTTCATGCCCCCACGCTTTCCTTGCCTGTTGCTGAATCCTTCTTCGGCGCGGCAGCCGTTGCTTCGGCAGCGTGCGCGCCTTCCTGCTGGGTTTTGCCCGTGATCATGTCGTGCAGCGGCTGGAAGCTTCCGCCGTGTCCGCCGACGCCGAACTCGTAGGCGGTCTCGGCGTGCAGGCTGAGGTCCACACCCACCGTTTCCTGTTCCTGCGAGACCCGGAAGCCCATGGTCTTGTGGATGGCCAGGGCAATGATGGCGGTCAGGATGGCGGAGTAGGCGATGGCGATTCCTGCTGCTGCGAGCTGTGCCCACAGCTGGGTCAGGCCGCCGCCGTAGAACAGGCCGCCGCCCACGCCGTCGGTGGGCAGTGCGATGAAGCCCAGGGCAACGGTGCCGATGATGCCGGAGACGAGGTGGACGCCGACGACGTCCAGCGAGTCATCGAAGCCCCAGCGGAACTTCAGTCCCACGGCAAGGGCGGAGGCCACGCCGGCCACGACGCCGAGGCCGAGGGCACCGACCGGGCTGACGTTGGCGCAGGCGGGGGTGATTGCCACGAGGCCGGCGACGACGCCTGAGGCTGCGCCCAGGGAGGTCGGGTGGCCGTCACGGACACGTTCGGTGACCAGCCAGCCGAGCATGGCTGCCGCGGGAGCTGCGAGGGTGTTGATCCAGATCAGACCGCCCTGCTCAGCCGTGGTGGCGGCACCGCCGTTGAAGCCGAACCAGCCGAACCAGAGGATGGCTGCGCCAAGCATCACGAACGGGATGTTGTGCGGGCGGTGGTTCGGGTCCTTGCCGAAGCCCTTGCGGTTGCCGATGATGAGGACCAGCACCAGGGCCGCGACGCCCGCGTTGATGTGGACCACGGTGCCGCCGGCGAAGTCGATGGCGGGTCCGAGTGCCTGTCCCACTGCGCCCTCGGGGCCGAACAGTCCGCCGCCCCACACCATATACGCCAGGGGGCAGTAAACCAGGGTGACCCAGACGGGAACGAACACGGTCCAGGCGCCGAACTTGGCGCGGTCGGCGATGGCGCCGCTGATCAGTGCAACGGTGATGATGGCAAAGGTAGCCGCGTAGCCAACTTTGATCAGGCCGTCAGGGGTGTCGATCCCCTCGAGGCCAAACGTGGCGAAGGGGTTGCCTACAATCTGCAGGAAACCTTCGCCGGAGCTCATGGATGCTCCCCAGAGAACCCAGACAACGCCGACCATGCCGATGGAGATGAAGCTCATCATCATCATGTTCAGCGCAGCCTTGGCACGGGTCATGCCGCCATAGAAAAATGCCAGACCAGGTGTCATGAACAGCACAAGGGCTGCCGCCACCATGATCCAAACGTGACCTGCGGTAAGTTCCATGGTGCACGTCCTCTCTCATCGAATCTTGCGGAGAGTCCTCCGCCTGCCAACGCCTTTTTGCGTCCTGTAACGAGTGTGTCGTCGGCGTGTTTCGCCCACGGAGGATTTAGATGTCCGGCCTGTTACAACAACCTCTAGGAAGTAAATGGTGCATATCGCGCTTGTTACGGTTGTGTTTCAGCATTCCCGCCGGCACCCGGCCCTCCAGACTGCAAGGATTTGCCCACCATGACCGCTTCACCCCGCGGAAGCGGCGCCGCTTCAAGGATCCTGGCCCGGCTTCGGCCCCAGCGGGACCCGCTTCCACGCGACATCAAGGTGATGCTTGTTGCAGCGTTCCTGATCGCCCTTGGATTCGGCCTTGTTGCGCCCGTATTGCCGCAGTTCGCCACGACATTTGGCGTGGGCAACACCGAGGCGTCCGTGATTGTTGCCATTTTCGCGTTTATGCGGCTCGTGTTTGCCCCCGCGGGCGGGAGCCTGATCGGCAAGGTGGGGGAACGGCCCGTTTACGTCGCCGGGCTGCTGATCGTTGCCCTGTCCACGGCGGCCTGCGCCTTCGCCCAGGACTACTGGCAGTTGCTGCTCTTCCGTGGGCTGGGCGGTGCCGGCTCGGTGATGTTTACAGTGGCGTCGATGGCCCTGGTGATCCGGCTGGCGCCGCCGGAAAGCCGTGGCCGTGTTTCCGGGGCGTACGCGTCAGCGTTCCTTGTGGGCAACGTGTGCGGTCCGATTGTGGGCGGGCTGCTGGCGGGCTTCGGCCTGCGGATACCGTTCCTGGCGTATGCGGCCGCACTGATTGTGGCCGCGCTGGTGGTCCAGACGCAGCTGAGCCACCAGCGGCGGGGGTCAGCGGAGGCACAGCAACGGGCACCGGAAATGACCTTTGGGGAGGCGCTGGCAACAAGGGCCTACCGCGCTGCGCTGGTGTCCAGTTTCGCGAACGGGTGGGCAACGTTCGGGGTGCGGATGGCTACCCTTCCCCTGTTGGCGGCAGCCTTTTTCGGCGCCGGGCCCGAGGCGGCAGGGCTGGCGCTGGCCGTCTTCGCCGCGGGAAACGCGGCTGCGCTGACCTTCTCCGGCCGCCTCGCGGACAGCATGGGGCGCAGGCCGATGATGATTGCGGGGCTGTTGGTGGCGGGCGCGGCTACTGCTGCGATCGGCTTCGCGGACCAGCTCGTATGGTTCCTTGCCGCCTCGGCAGTGGCCGGCGTCGGCTCCGGACTGTCCGGGCCCGCGCAGCAGGCTGCCGTCGCAGACGTGATCGGCAACGGGCGCTCAGGGGGCAAGGTGTTGGCGGTGTACCAGATGGTGTCCGACGTCGGTGCAATCGTTGGGCCTGTGGCGGCCGGTATGCTCGCGGACCGGCTGGGCTACGGCTGGGCTTTTGGAGTGACCGGCGGGATCATGCTGGTTGCTGCCTGCGCCTGGCTGGGTACCAGGGAGACCCTCAAGCCCACTGGGGCCTGAGGGTCTCCGCCTGGGCTAGTTCAGGAGGGCGTCCACGAACCCTTCAGCCTCGAAGGGTGCGAGGTCATCGGCGCCTTCGCCCAGCCCGATGAGCTTGACCGGAACGCCCAGGCTCTTCTGGATGGCGACGACGATGCCGCCCTTGGCCGTGCCGTCCAGCTTCGTCAGGACGATGCCGGTGATGTTGACCACTTCGGCGAACACACGTGCCTGATTGAGCCCGTTCTGGCCGGTGGTGGCGTCGAGGACCAGGAGGACCTCGTCCACTTCGGCCAGCTTTTCCACAACGCGCTTGACCTTCCCGAGTTCGTCCATGAGGCCAACCTTGTTCTGGAGCCGGCCGGCGGTGTCAATCATGACGACGTCGACCTCCTGGTCGATGCCGGCCTTGACTGCCTCATAGGCAACCGAGGCGGGGTCGGCGCCGTCGATATCCGATTTGACGGTGGGAACCCCCACGCGCTGGCCCCAGGTGGCCAGCTGCTCGGCCGCGGCGGCGCGGAACGTGTCGGCAGCACCAAGGAGGACATCCTTATCCTCCGCCACCAGCACGCGGGCGAGCTTGCCCACCGTGGTGGTCTTGCCTACGCCGTTCACCCCGACCACCATCATGACGGCAGGTTTGTCGGCATGGCGCTGCATGTTGAGGGTACGGTCCATGGTGGGATCAACCAGCTTGATGAGTTCCTCCCGGAGCAGCGCCTTGACCTGCTCGGGGGTGCGGGTGCCCAGTACCTTGACACGCTCCCGCAGGGCGTCAACGAGCTGCATGGTGGGTTCGGTGCCAAGGTCGGCAAGGAGGAGGGTTTCCTCAACTTCATCCCAGACGTTTTCATCGATCCTGTCGCTGGAAAGCAGGGCCAACAGCCCCTTGCCCATGATGTTGTTGGAGCGGACCAGCCGTTCGCGAAGGCGGATGAGCCGGCCTGCCACGGGCAGCGGCGTCTCCACCGGGATAACTTCCAGCCCCGCCGCATCGTCCGGAACGGTGGTGGTGTCCCGTTCTTTGAGGTCCGCGCTGCCCGCGGCTGTCCCGGCCGCGGTGTCCGGCCTGTCCTCGACGGCGGTGCTGCCGCTGCGGGGAAGTACGGGATCGTTGGCGTCCCGGGTGCCCGGGTACTGGTTGATGTTTTTCCGCGTCTTGAGCAGGACCGGAATCAGTCCGCCAATAACCGCCAAGGCAGCAACAATGGACAAAATTATGGGGAGGATGTCATTCACTCCCCTAGCTTCTCACACACGGTTGGCCCGTCATTGACGCCAAACGGGCTCCTGCCCTGCCGCTGCCGGTGCCAACGCCGGTGCCCCTCCTTCACCGGTCGCCCGGACAGCCTAAACGTCTGCGCCGAGGCGCTGGCTGATGACTGTGGAGACGCCGTCGCCCCTCATGGTCACGCCGTAGAGAGCGTCCGCCACTTCCATGGTCCGCTTCTGGTGCGTGATGACAATGAGCTGGCTGGACTCCCGGAGCTCCTCGAAGATGGTGATCAGCCGGCCCAGGTTGGTGTCATCCAGGGCGGCCTCGACCTCGTCCATGACGTAGAAGGGCGAGGGGCGGGCCTTGAAGATGGCCACGAGCAGGGCGACGGCCGTCAGCGAGCGCTCACCGCCGGACAGGAGCGAGAGCCGCTTGATCTTCTTCCCCGCAGGCCGGGCTTCCACTTCGATGCCGGTAGTCAGCATGTCCCCCGGGTCGGTGAGGACCAGCCGTCCCTCGCCGCCGGGGAAAAGCCGCTCGAAGACCCTGGTGAACTGCGCCTGCGTGTCTTCGAAGGCTTCGGTGAAGACCCGTTGCACGCGGTCATCCACTTCCTTGATGATGTCCAGCAGGTCCTTGCGGCTGGCTTTCAGGTCCTCCAGTTGGGTGCTGAGGAACTGGTGGCGCTCCTCAAGAGCTGCGAACTCCTCCAGTGCCAGGGGGTTGACCCGGCCCAGGCTGGCGAGATCCCGTTCCGCTTTCTTGAGCCGTTTCTCCTGCTCGTCGCGGACGTAGGGTTTCCCTTCGAGAATTTCCGTTCCGCTGGCATCCACGGGGGCGCGCAGGGCCGCCCACTTGTCCCCGCTTGCCTCGGCCGGGACCGGAACGGGGACCTCCGGGCCATAGTCCGCCACCAGGGCGTCCGGTGTGATTCCGAGTTCGTCGACGGAACGGCCTTCGAGTGTTTCGATCCGGGCTAGCTGCTGTGCGCGGGCCAGCTCGTCGCGGTGCACGGTATCCGTGAGCTCTGCCAGTTCCCGCGCGGAGGTGTCGTTGGCTGTCCGGATCTGCAGCAGTTCCCGGTCCCGCCGTTCCCGGTTTTCCTCCGCGAGGTCGCGTTCGTGCCGCGCCAGGTCCACCGAGACATCCATGTACCGCAGGGCCAGTTCCACGGCCGCCGCAACGGCGGAAGCGCGTTTCGCCTGGGCACGGCGGCGGCGTGCGCGTTGGGCTGCTTCCTCGCGTGCCCGCCGCTCGGTGGCCGCGGCGCGCTCCAGGGACGCAACCCGGTTTTGCGTGGCCGCCAGTTGTTCTTCGGCGCTGCGCAGCGACAGCCGGGCCTCCACCTCGGCGGCCCTGGCCGTGGCCGCTGCCACGGCCAGGTCATCCCGATGGGCAGTGGAGGGTTCCTGCTCCAGCGGCGCCTCCTGGGCGGCGGCGAGCCGGGCGGCCACGGCAGCGAGCGCTTCCTCTTCCGCGGCCACGTTTCGTTCGGCCCGTGCCAGGGATGCCGCGAGCCTTTCACTTTCACCCACGGCGCTGCGGAGGACGGAATTCAGGTGGCCAAGTCGCTCGGCAACAGCGGCCAGCCGCGCATCTGATTCATGCAGCCGGTCCAGGGCAGCGTCCGCCCGTTCCTGCGCCTCGGACCGCCGGGCCTCGGCGCCGGCCAGGGCAAACCTGCTTCGCTCAAGTCCGGCGGTGACGGCCGAAAGCTGGCCTTCGGCGTCGTCCACTGCCGCCTGGACTTCCAAAAGCGACGGCGCCTTGGCTGACCCGCCAGTGGCCGAGACCGCGGTGAAGACATCCCCCGCACGGGTCACCGCAGTGATCGCTGGCCGGGCCGACACCACCTGGGCCGCTGCCTCAATGTCGGCGACGACGGCGATGCCCGCCAGCAGGTGACGCACCGCGGATCCGGAGCGTCCGGCATCCTTGACGAGCCCGGCAGCCCACACGGCTCCTTCAGGAAGGGAAAGCGATGGGCGGGCCCCAGCTTCGGAAGCGTCATCAACGGAAGCGAGCAGGAGCGACGCGCGTCCGGCATCGTCATCCTTCAGAACCTGGACCACGGCTGCCGCTGCTGCTTCGTCCCGTACCAGCACCGCTTCCGACGCCTCCCCCAACGCAGCGGCGATGGCTGTTTCAAAGCCCGGCTCCACCGTCAGTTCCGCGGCGAGGCTTCCCAGCACTCCTTCGACGCCTGCCTGCAGGACGTGCCCGGCCCCGTCCTTCCTGGTAAGGCCCAGCTTCAGGGCATCCAGCCGCGCTGCGAGGGCATCACGCTTCCGGATTCCCTCGCTGACGGCGGCGGTGAGCCCGGAGATTTCCTGCAGCACCGCGTCGAGGGCGTCGCTGGCGGCCTCATAGTCCGCGTCCAGGGATTCCTCGCCTTCTTCCACCCCTGCCACCTGGTTTTCAAGTGCCGTGAACTCGGATTGTGCCTTGGCGCGCCGTTCCAGTCCGGCGGCCTGGGAATCCCGGAGCCTTCCTAATTCAGCCTGGGCTGATTCCACCCGTGACCGGGCTGCGGCAACCTGCCCCGCCAGCCGCGCCAGCCCTTCGCGGCGGTCCGCAGCGGCCCGCAACACTGCTGTCAGCCGTTTGTCTTCGGCCAGTGCTGCGGCTTCGGCTTCCGCCTTTGCTGCGCTGGCTGATTCCAGGGCGCTCCGCCTGGCAAGGATGTGGCGCTCAAGTTCGGCGAGCTCCTCACGGACCCGGACGGCCTGGCGCTCCAGCTGTTCAGGATCCCGTCCCGCCGGGGCCGGCTCGGTGGAACCGAGCAGGCGGCTGCGTTCCTGGGCAAGCGACCCGAGGGAGCGGAGCCGTTCACGTGAGGCCGTGAGCCGGTACCAGGTGTCGCGCGCGGCATTGAGTTTTGGGGTGGCCTCCGCGGCGAGCTGCTCCAGGGCGGCCTGCTGCCGCCGGCCGGCCTCGAGTTCCTGTTCGACGGCGGCGCGCCGGGATTTAAGGGCGGCTTCATCTGCCACTTCCTGCTCCAGGGCTTGCTGCAGCTGGACAAGGTCATCCGCCAGGAGCCTGGCCCGGGCGTCGCGGACGTCGAACTGGACACGCTGGGCGCGCCGGGCAACGTCAGCCTGTTTTCCCAGCGGGGTCAGCTGGCGCCTGATTTCTCCGGTGAGGTCCGTGAGCCGCTGGAGGTTGGCCTGCATGGCCTGCAGTTTGCGCACCGTCCGTTCCTTGCGGCGCCGGTGCTTGAGGATGCCTGCTGCTTCCTCGATGAAGCCGCGGCGGTCCTCCGGGGTGGCATGCAGGACCCTATCGAGCTGGCCCTGGCCCACAATCACGTGCATCTCGCGGCCCAGCCCTGAATCGGACAGCAGTTCCTGGATGTCCAGCAGGCGGCAGCTTGCACCGTTGATGGCATATTCGGACCCGCCGGCCCGGAAGAGCGTCCGCGAGATGGTCACTTCGCTGTACTCGATGGGCAGGGCACCGTCGGTGTTGTCGATGGTCAGCGAGACATGGGCCCGTCCGAGCGGCGCCCGGCCGGATGTTCCGGCGAAGATGACGTCCTCCATCTTCCCGCCGCGAAGGGTCTTGGCGCCCTGCTCCCCCATCACCCAGGCCAGGGCATCTACCACATTGGATTTGCCGGAGCCGTTGGGGCCCACTACGGCGGTGACACCTGGTTCGAACTCGAAAGTGGTGGCGGACGCAAATGACTTGAACCCCCGGACTGTCAGGCTTTTGAGGTGCAAGGCGTTTCTGGTCTCCTGGATGGGGTGGGCGATGCTTCGCTGCACCAAATCTACTGCGTTATGGTGGATTGCCCCGGATTAACGGGCGGTCCGCGGCGTATCCGTGCCTTGGGCAGCGGGCGGACTACCAGCGCCCGTTGCGGGGGCGGGGCTGGCACACCGGGCAGGTGTGCGAGGAACGGTTCATGAACTGGTCCCGGCGGATCAGGGCATGGATTCCCGCGGCGGCGCACCGCTGGCACGGCTGGCCCTCCCGGCCGTAGGCGTTGAGGGACCGGTCGAAGTACCCGGAGGCGCCGTTGACGTTGACGTAGAGGGAGTCGAAGCTGGTTCCGCCGGCGGCCAGCGCATCAAGCATGACGTCGTGGGCGCAGGCCAGCAGCCTCTCCGCGTCGGCCTTGCGGAGGGTGTCTGTGGGCCGGGCGAAGTGGAGGCGGGCACGCCACAGCGCTTCGTCGGCGTAGATATTTCCGATGCCGGACACCAGGCCCTGGTCCAGCAGGGCCCGTTTCAGTCCCGTTTTGCGTTTGCGGAGGCGGCGGTAGAAGAGGTCAAACGAGAAGGCGGGGTCCAAGGGATCCCGGGCGATGTGCGCCGCTTCCTCCGCAATGAGCGGAAGGGGCGATTCGGCGAGTCCGCCCGGGCCGCCGTCGTCCGTTGGGACCAAAGAGGTGACAAACAGGCCGCCGAAGATCCGCTGGTCCACGAACCGCAATTGTTCGGGCGTGCCATCCCTGGAACTCAAGCGGAAGCGCACTTTAAGGTGTTTCTCGTCCGGTACGTGGCCGTCCTGCATCAACAGCTGGCCGCTCATGCCGAGATGCGCCATCAGCGCAAAGGTCGGGTGCCCGCTTCCGGAAGGGCCCGGATCCTGGGGGCGGGCGGATGCATCCACCAGCGGCATCCAGAGGAACTTGCCCCGGCGTACGACGTCGGCGATGGTGGTGCCTTCAAGGTTTCCGACGAAATCTCCGGCCCCGAGCGCGTGGCGGCGGATGGAACGCGGGTCCAGCACTTCGACGCGTTCAATGGTGCGGCCGCGGACCCAGTTCACCAGGCCGCGGCGGACCACCTCAACCTCGGGAAGTTCGGGCACAACGCTACTTGGCCGCTATTGAGCCGGCGGACTTGCCCCCGTTGCTGGAAGGGACGGCGCTGGAAGCCGCTTTGCCGGTAAGGGCCCGCCAGGCGTCGGCGGCAGCTTCCTGCTCCGCTTCCTTCTTGGAGTGGCCGCTGCCCTTGCCGTACGCCGTGCCGCCGATATGCAGGACCGCGGTGAAAACCCGGGCATGGTCGGGGCCCGAACCCTCCACCGCATAGTGGATGGTTCCGAGCTGGCGGCTGGCCGCAAGTTCCTGGATGCTGGTTTTCCAGTCGGTCCCGGCGCCCAGGGCGGCGGCGTCCTTCAGCAGGGGCCCGATCAGCCGCATGACCAGCTGCCGGGCCGTCTCGATATCGTTGGACACGTAAGTGGCCCCGATCAGGGCCTCCATGGTGTCCGCCAGGATGGACGCCTTGTTTTTGCCTTCGGTGAGCTTTTCGCCCTGCCCGAGGTAGATGTATTCCCCGATGCCCAGGCTCCGGCCGATGCCGGCAAGGGCACGGGTGCTGACCACGGCCGAACGGCGCTTTGCGAGATCGCCTTCGGGGAGGTTCGGGTTGTCCCGGTACAGGGCGTCCGTTACGGAGAACCCCAGGATGGAGTCGCCGAGGAATTCGAGCCGCTCGTTGGTGGGAATGCCGCCGTTTTCGTAGGCGTAGGAACGGTGTGTGAGCGCAAGACGAAGCGTCCCGGCGTCAATAGAGACACCGAGACGCTTCAAAAGCTCTTCAGTTGAAGACATCATGTCAGCCTGAGGGGCCGATTAGACGTCCGCGACCTTGCGGCCCTTGTACTCAAGGAACAGCGCGGTGCCGGCCGAGTCGGTGACAACCTTGGCCTGGTGCGGCAGGCTGTAAGTGACCTGGCCGTTCTCCACGGTCTTCACCAGGTGGGGGGCGGTCGCCTTCCACTGCGAGCGGCGGGCGCGGGTATTCGAGCGAGACATTTTCCGCTTGGGAACAGCCACGGCTAACTCATTTCTCTCTAGACAAACACGTACAAATCAATTTTGCCGGTCAGGCTTAGCCATATCAGCTAGGGCAGCCCAGCGAGGATCCAAGACCTCGTGGTGGTGCCCCGGCTCGTCTTCCAGGCGAACTCCACATTCGGAGCAAAGGCCCTGGCAGTCTTCCCGGCACACCGGCTGGAACGGCAGATTGGTGACAACCGCGTCCCGCAACACCGGTTCAAGATCGATTACATCGTGCTCGACTCGACGTTGCTCTTCATCATCTTCTCCGTCCGAAAGCTGTACGCCCTCATAGAAGAAAAGTTCTTGCACATTGACCTCAAGGTCATACGCAAGGGGATCCAGGCATCGACCGCATTCGCCGGTTACTTCGGCAAGCGCGGTTCCCGATACCAGAATTCCTTCGTGTACGGCCTCAAGCCTCAGATCCAGCTCGACATCCGAGCCTTCCTGAACACCAATGAGCGCCACACCAAGATCACCCGGTGCGGGTACATGTTCCTTCAGTGTCCGCATGCTTCCCGGACTGCGTCCGAGGTCCTTGACGTCGAACGCCAGGGGCGAACCAGCATCTCTTTTAATGAGAACTCCTGTTGAACATATGACCGACGTACCATCTTAGCCTGAAGAGCCGCGGGGACTCAAACCAGCCAGCGGGGACCGCCGAAGTACCTGACTAGCCTACCCTCTTGGCTGCTGATCGGGCGCCGACTCGCCCGCCAGCATCCTCCGGTGCACCGACCTGGGGACGTAGTCGGAGACGCTGCCGCCCAGGCTTGCGACTTCCTTGATCAACGTGGAGGACAAGTGGATGTAGTGGGCCTCGGCCGGCAGGAAGACCGTTTCCACCCCGCTTAATTGGCGGTTCATGGTGGCCATGGGCAGCTCATAGTCGAAGTCGGAGGAAGACCGGAGGCCCTTGACGATGGCTGACACGCCGCGCTGCCGGCAATATTCCGCGAGCAGACCTTCCCCCACTGGTTCCACCACAATGCCCTTCAGCAGCGCCAGGGTTTCCCGGGCCATGTCCAGGCGCTCCGCAAGCGTGAACCTGTATTTCTTGGCCGGGTTGGTGGATACCGCCACGATGACCTCGTCAAACAGGCCGGCCGCGCGCGCAATAACCTCGAGATGGCCGTTGTGGATGGGGTCAAAGGATCCGGGGCAGACAGCTCGTCTCATGCTCCGAACCTACCCCATGGAAAGGCCGGGATACCATGACTGGATGCATCCTCCACGGGAACTTTCCACCCCCACGGCCCCCGCCCCCTGGCAACGGACCGCGCTCGGAGCCAACCTCCTCGGGGCCGACGGCGGGCTGGGCGTCACCATCTTCGAGGAGATGACCGCGCTTGCGGCGCAGACGGGTGCCATCAACCTGGGCCAGGGCTTTCCGGACGAGGACGGGCCGCTGGAAATACGGGAAGCTGCCCGTGCCGCCATCGCGGCCGGCGCGAACCAGTACGCGCCCGGGAAGGGAGTCCTGGAACTGCGGGAAGCCGTGGCTGCCCACCAGGAAAGGTTCTACGGCCTCACCCCTGATCCGCTGACCGAGGTCATCATTACCACCGGCGCCACCGAAGGCATTGCCGCCGCCTTGCTGGCCTTCACCGGCCCTGGGGACGAGGTCCTGACCTTTGAACCGTTCTACGATTCCTATGGCGCGGTCATCGGGCTGTCCGGTGCCACCCACGTGACAGCTCCGCTGCTCGCCCCCGACTTCATGCCGGACCTGACCGCCCTGGAAGCTGCCTTCACAGAGCGGACCCGGGTGGTACTGCTGAACAACCCGCACAACCCAACTGGTGCCGTGTTCCCGCGGACCGTCCTGCAGCGCGTGGTGGAGCTGGCCCGGAAGCATGACTGCCTGATAATCACCGACGAAGTGTATGAACACCTGACCTTTGGCGTCAGCCACGTCCCGGTCGCGTCCCTCCCGGGTGCCGGTGACCGTACCATCACCATCTCCTCGGCCGGGAAGACTTTTTCACTGACCGGCTGGAAGATCGGGTGGGTGACAGGCCCGGAAGACCTCGTGTCCGCCGTGCGCACCGTCAAACAGTTCCTCACCTACAGTTCGGGCACGCCCTTCCAGGCGGCCATTGCCGCCGGGCTCGGCCTGCCGGACGAGTTCTACGAGGGCGCCGCCGCCACCCTCAAGCGCAAGCGGGACATCCTCAGTGACGGGCTGAGGGCCGCCGGTTTCGACGTCTACACTCCGCAGGGCACGTACTTCGTCAACGTCGACACCGCACCGCTGGGAATCCATGACTCCGTGGATCTGGCCCGCAGGCTTCCGGGCCTGGTGGGGGTGGCCGCGATACCGGTCCCTGTTTTCTGCCATCCGGAAGGTGCGGAGAGGACAAGCAGCCTGCTCCGGTTCGCGTTCTGCAAAAAGACAGAGGTCCTGGAGGAGGCCGCCACCAGGCTGGCCACCCTGGGCGGGCTGGTCTGATGCCGGCAGGCACGGGAGGACGGGCGGCACGGTTCCTCCGCACCACCGGACAGCACGCGTCCATTGAACCGGACGCCTTCAGCGAAGGCAGCTACGTGCTCAGCATCGGCGGTGCCGAGCAGTCCCACGTGAACCTGGCGCGGCCGGATGAGATCTTCTACGAGTACCTGAGGCGGATCGGGCACCTGGTGGACCTTGCGGCGCAGGCAGGAACGCCGGTCACGGCCCTGCACCTGGGAGCCGGGGCCCTCACACTGGCGCGCTACATCCAGGCGACACGGCCCGGGTCGGTCCAGTATGCCGTGGAACTGGAGCGTGAACTCCTCGATTTCGTCCTTCGGGAGCTGCCCCTGCCCGAGGGGACAAACCTGCATACCCTCATCGGGGATGCCAGGGATGCGCTGACCGAACTTGACCCCTGCCTCCGCTTCGACGTGGTCATCCTGGACATCTTCTCCGGACCGGAAGCGCCGGCGCACCTCGCCTGCAGGGAGTTTTACCGGGAACTGCGGCAACGGCTTGCCCCGCGCGGGCTCCTGCTCGTCAATGTTGGGGACGAGCCAGGCCTCACCCTGGTCCGCAGCCAAGTGACGGCAATGCGGCTGGCGATGGCCGACGTCGCGGCTTTTGCGGAAGCAGGGATGTTTGAGGGCCGCTACCCCGGGAACATTATCCTGGCCGGCACCCAAACACCCTGGCCCGCAGGCTGGTCCGAAGAGCTGGCCTTCCGGGGACCGCATCCGGCCAAGGTCCTGGCCGGTGTGGACCTGGACGCCCTCGAGGCCTAAGCCTCCGCACCTTCGGCATCAAGGGCGTCGGGGTCGATGGCGTCCGGCACAAAGGGCTCTGCGAACCACAACCGGGTCTCGCCGTACTTTTTCTCCGCAAACCGTGCGAGCCCGCCCGGCCATCCCGGTTCCGGCGAACGGGACGACCGCTCCACCACCACCACGGCCGCGGGCGCCAGGTGGGGGGCAAGTTTAGCGAGCACCGCGGACAACGCGGCTTCCTCCAGCGGATAGGGCGGGTCCAGGAACACAAGGTCCCAGGCTGCTTCGACGGCTGCACGTTCCAGGAACGGTTCCACTTTGGACCGGTGCACAGTCACTGCTTTTCGCGCCAGGACCCCATTGATAAGGTCCGCGTTGCGCTGGCACACAGCACTGGCTTTGGCATCGGACTCCACCAGGTCCACGGAGCCGGCTCCCCTGCTCCCGCTCTCCACCCCCAGCGATCCTGAGCCGGCGTAAAGGTCAAGCACCCTGGCGCCGCTGATGACGCCAAAGGCGTCAAGCCGTGAGAACAGCGCTTCCTTGACCCGGTCCGTGGTGGGCCTGGTCAGGGAACCCGGGACAGCCTGCAGGGGTGTGCCACCCGCTGCTCCTGCGATGATCCGGCTCACTCGGCGCCCGTGCTTCCGCCGCCGCGCCTTGTGGGTCCCATGATGCTAACCGCGTTCAAGGAACGCCTCCTTTTCAGGGTTGAGGTACTTCTCGATTGCTTCGGCCAGTTCCTGGTGCGCGGCCAGCGACGGGTCCCGTGACACGATCTGCTGGGCATCGTCACGGGCCCGGCTGATCACCGATTCATGCTCGAGCACGCGCAGCAGCCTAAGCGTGGAACGGCCGCCGGACTGGGAGGCGCCCAGGATGTCGCCCTCGCGGCGCAGCTTCAGGTCCTCCTGGGAGAGCTCGAAACCGTCAGTGGTGGCGGCAACGGCCTCCAGCCTCTTCCTGCTGGGATGGCCGGGCTCCAGGGCAGTGACCAGCAGGCAGGTTCCCGGCAGCCCGCCCCTGCCCACCCGGCCGCGCAGCTGGTGCAACTGCGAGATGCCGAACCTGTCGGCGTCGAGGATAACCATCAGCGTGGCGTTGGGCACGTCAACACCCACCTCAATCACGGTGGTGGAGACGAGCAGCTTGACCTGGTTGTCCACAAAACCGGCCATGGCCGCTGCTTTTACGTCGGGCGGCTGCCGGCCGTGAAGCGGTGCCAGGGGAACACCGGAAAGTGCCGGCTCGGCCAGAAGCTGTTCGACGACGGCGGTGACGGAGGCGAGTTCCCGCCCGTTTTCCCCGTCCAGGGCCTCGTCAAGGTCCGCTTCACCGGGACTGAAGTCGCCGTCGTCGTCGGTACCGATCTTGGGGCAGACCACATAGACCTGGTGCCCGTCATCTATTTCCTCGCGGGAACGGGACCAGATGCGTCCGGCCCAGGCAGGGTTTTCGGCAAGGCCCACCAGGTGGGTGTTGATCGGCGCCCGGCCCGCGGGCAGTTCGTCCAGCACCGAGGTCTCAAGGTCCCCGAACACGGTCATGGCAACAGTGCGCGGGATGGGCGTGGCGGTCATGACCAACAGGTGGGGAGGTTTCCGTGCCTTGGCCCGGAGCGCGTCGCGTTGTTCCACGCCGAAGCGGTGCTGCTCGTCCACCACGATCAGGCCAAGATCGTAGAAGGTGACATTGCCGCTGAGCAGGGCGTGGGTGCCGATGATGATCCCTGCGGTCCCGGAAGCAGCGTCGAGCATGGCCTGCTTGCGGGCAGCGGCGGGCATGGAACCTGTAAGCAGCGTGACCTGGACGGAGTCGGCCTCCAGCGCACCCAGCAGGCCATCCCTGGAGAGTGGTCCCAGGGCACGCCGGATGGATTCATAATGCTGGGCGGCGAGGACTTCGGTGGGTGCCAGCAGTGCGGCCTGTCCGCCGGCGTCCACCACCTGCAGCATGGCACGCAGCGCCACGACGGTCTTGCCGGACCCCACTTCGCCCTGCAGCAGCCGGTTCATGGGCGAGTCGCGCGCCAGTTCGGCTGCCAGGGTCTTGCCGATGGCGGCCTGCCCCGCGGTGAGGGTGAAGGGGAGGTTTGCATCGAAGGCGGTCAGCAGTCCGTCGGGAACCTGGCGCCGTGCCGTTGCTTCTTCCGCCGCCAGTTGCGCCCTGCGGCGGGCCAGCGCGGACTGCAGTACCAGCGCTTCGTGGTACCGGAGCCGGTCCTGGGCGCGTCGCCAGTCGTCAGCGGTTTCGGGTGCGTGGATGAGGCGGTAGGCCTGGGCCAGCGGCAGGAATTTTTCGCGGCTGGCCACGGCGGGCGGGACCGGATCGGGCAGGGCGTCCAGGTCCAGCGTTTCCAGCAGGGCGTGGACGGCCTTCTGGATTTTCCAGCTGGGCAGTTTTGAGGTCGCCGGGTACACGGGGATGGGCATCGCGGCGATTTTTTCCGGGTCGTGGCCGCCGTCGCTGAAGGGGTCGTCGTCAAGCAGCTGGAAGTCGGGGTTGGTCAGTCCCAGTGAGCCTTTGTAGCTGGTGACTTTCCCGGAGAACAGGGCACGCCGTCCCTGGAGGAGATCACTTTTGGCTTTATACCCGTTGAAGAAGCTGATTTTCAGGGTTCCGGGGACTTTGCCGCGGAAGTCACGGCCGCCCACCAGCCGAAGCCCCCGCTGCCCGTCGTCGTCGGACACGATGACATCGGTGATGGTCCCGCGCCGGGCCTGCATGTTCCGGGTGCTGCTGGACAGCACCCGGGCGATGAGGGTGACCTCTTCGTCCAGCGGGAGCTCGCTGATGGGGGTGAGCTCGCCGCGGTTCAGGTAGCGGCGCGGGAAGTAGTTCAGCAGCCCGTCCACGGTGGTGATGCCAAGATGTTTCTCGATGACGGTTGCGGAGCGCTTCCCGATCCGCCGTTCCAGCGCAAGATCCAGTTCAGCGGTCATGCCCACTGGAGTTCACTGCATCCGTGTGAGGTTCGCGCGGCACGGCGAGGTCGCTGATACTGAGTTGGGCCGGCTCCCCCAGCGCCCTGATGATGCTGACAGCCGGTTCCGGCTCCGGAACGTGCACATGCACCCGCCAGCGGTAGTTCCCGTCGGTGTCTTCGTTGCCGCCCACCTGGCTCATGATGACGGACTCGCCGATTTCGTCGAGCTGCTGGCGGAGGGTGGCTGCGTGGAGGGGAGAAAGGCTGATGGTGCACATGACCTCGACGCCGTCGTCATCGGGCAGGGCCGTATGGATGTGGGGATCGGAGACGTCGTAGCCGTGCAGGCCGTCGAGCAGCTCGCTCTGGAGTTCCTCACCCAGGACGGCGGACCTAAGGCAATCCAGGATCAGGAGCATTCCCACTCCCCCGGCGTCCACCACCTTGGCCGAGGTCAGGGCGTCCAGCTGGTCCTCGGTGCGGATCACGGCAGCCAGGGCGCCTTCAACGGCGGCGTCCAGGGCCAGGCCCAGGGCGTGGTTGCTGTCATCACCGTTCTGTCCGGCGTCCACCGCCGCGGCGGCCCGCGCGGCCGCCTCCATCACGGAGAGCATGGTTCCGGGAACTGGGTCGCTGAGGGCAGACCATGCCCTGATCTGGGCCCGGTTCAACGCTGCGGCGAGCAGGGTGGAGGTCAGCCGGGTGTGGCCGGCCAACGGTTCAGCCGCAGCGCACAGGAACACCGAGAACAGGGTCCCGGAGTTTCCACGGGCTTCCTCCATTGCAGCCTGCCCGGCAGCAGCCAGAACGACGCCGACATCCAGCTGGGTGGGCTGATCATCAGCTGCAGCAGCGGACCGGGCAGCCGCGCGGACCGTCAGGTACAGGTTGGTACCGGTGTCCCCGTCTGCTACCGGGAAGATATTGATGGCGTTGAGGCGGTCGCTGTGGTTTCCGATGACAGTCTCAGCCTTGCCCAACCACCTCTTCATCGCTTGCGCGTTGGCGGCAACCTTAGTGTGCAAAGTGATCCCATCCCCCGGCGCCTGCGGGCCGGCCCGCAATTGTGACGCTCGGGCTTTCGTTGCTTCCCAGTGCTTGTATTGAGCCTATCGCAGCAAATCCGGGAGGCAGCTGAACATCGGCAGGGAATGTGGCAAGCAGCCCGTGGTCCTCCCCGCCGTTCAGCACCCATACCACAGGGTCTGTTCCCAATAGGTCCGAGGCAGGACGCAGCACTTCCCCCAGCACCTGAAGCTGCGCCGGATCCAGATCGATAGTGGTGCTGCCGGCTGTTGCGAGCCTCAATCCGTCCCGCAGCAGCCCGTCCGAGATGTCCAGCATGGCGGTTGCCCTAGCCGCCCGTGCTGCGGGGCCGGCGGCCAGCGGCGGCCGCGGCCTGCACTGGCGGTCAAGGAAAACGCGCTGTTCGGGGCGAAGGGCCCCGACTTCTACGCGGGATTCGAGGAGTGCCAGGCCGGCAGCGGCGTACCCGGCAGTACCGGCGAGCGCAACGACATCCCCAGGCTGCGCCCCGGACCGAAGCACGGCACGGCCGCCGTCGAGGGTGCCGAGCACGGCAACGGTGACCGAAATTTCCCGGCCGCGGCCCAGGTCCCCTCCCGCCACGGAACATCCGGTGGCGCCCAGGTCCCTGATCCCGGACGTCAGCCCGTCCGCCAGGTCCTCCACCCAGCTGACCGGTGTCTCCGGCGGAAGTGTAAGGCTCACGACCAGCGACGTGGCACGGGCCCCCATGGCATTGATGTCGCTCAGGTTCTGGGCCGCGGCCTTCCAGCCGACGTCAAACCCGGTGGTCCGGTAGCCGTTGGGCCATTCCAGCCGGAAATCCTGGTCCTGGACCTGCGTGTCGATGCTGATGACGGTCTTCCCGTCCGGCACCGCAATCACGGCGGCGTCATCCCCGGGTCCCAGCAGCATGGCTTCGGAGCGGGAGTTTCCGTTGGACAGGCGGGGGAAGATCCGCGCCAGCAATTCGGATTCGGAGAGGGCAGCGACGGCCTCTGGCTGCGGGTGGACGGTCAAACGGTTCTCTGGCACGCCACTACGCTACAGCGGTCCACTGACATTGGCGGGCCTGCACCCAACCAGTACCGTCCTGACCGGCCCGGCTGCAGCGATAGGCTGGGAGTATGCACCGCCCCCACGCTTCCCTGACCGCCCGCGCTGCCAGGATGGCACTGATCGGGGCTTTTGCCGCCCTCCCCCTGGCCAGTTGCGCGGCGGCGGCGGTGGATGTTCCTGCTGCCAAGGATGCTGCGAACCCGGCCTGTGCTCCCATGATGGTGGCGCTTCCCGAGGCCATTGGGGACTCCGCGCTGCGCAAAACGAACAGCCAGGCCACTGCCGCGTGGGGCGATCCTTCCCTGGTGGTCCTGCGCTGTGGCGTCAACGTACCCGGCCCCACTACGGACCGGTGCGTCACAGTCAACGGGATCGACTGGGTCATCAAGGAAGGCGATCCCGTGTGGACGCTGACCACCTACGGGCGGGAGCCCGCCACGGAGATCCTGATGGACCCGGACAAGATCAGCTCCGCCACCGTGCTTGCCGACCTCGCCGTTGCCGCAGCCGAGATCCCGGCCAGCAGGAACTGCGTGGGCCAGGAGGAACTGCAGGACTTGCCAAAAAGCCAGTAGGGGCTGCCGGCAACTCCGGCAGGGTTCCCTGGCCGAAGCGAAGCGAGGCGAGGGTGCCGGTGGGGGGCCCACGGCGGCAGGGTTCCCTGGCCGAAGCGAAGCGAGGCGAGGGTGCCGGTGGGGGGCCCACGGCGGCAGGGTTCCCCGGCCGAAGCGAAGCGAGGCGAGGGTGCCGGTGGGGGGCCCACGGCGGCAGGGTTCCCCGGCCGAAGCGAAGCGAGGCGAGGGTGCCGGTGGGGACTAGCGGAGTCCTGTCTTCCGGTTCAGTGCCAGGTAGATGAGCTCGTCGATCAGGTCCGCATAGTCCAGGCCTGAGGCTGCCCACATCTGTGGATACATGCTTTTGGGGGTGAAGCCGGGCATGGTGTTGATCTCATTGATGATCAGCTGGCCGTCCGGCGTGTAGAAGAAATCCACCCGGCTCAATCCCTCTGCACCCACCGCGTCAAAAGCGGCCGCCGCAAGTTCACGCACGCGGGCGATCGCTTCCTGGGGCAGGTCCGCCGGGCAGCTGAGCGCTGCGGCGTCGTCCTCGACGTACTTCGCGTTGAAGTCGTAGAACTCGTGCGTGCCGCCAGCCACGGAAATCTCACCGGGCATGGACGTGCGAGGGGCGTCGGTGCCCCTGCCTTCAAGCACGGCACATTCAATTTCGCGGCCAACAATTCCCGCCTCAATGACGAGCTTCAGGTCGTGCCGCCGGGCTTCCTCGATAGCTGCGTCCAGCTCGTCCAATGAGTCCACCTTGGAAATACCCATGGACGATCCGGCCCTCGCGGGCTTGACGAAGACCGGGAAACCGAGCCGGTCCACCCGTTTCCGGACGGACTCCGCATCGTTGCGCCACTGCCTGTCGGTCACGGCGATGTAGGGGCCCACCTGAAGGCCGGCGGCTTCGAAAACCACCTTCATGAAGTGCTTGTCCATGCCCACGGCGGAGGCCAGGACTCCGGCTCCCACGTATCTGGTGTCCGAGAGTTCCAGAAGCCCCTGGATGGTACCGTCCTCGCCGAAAGGACCGTGCAGCAGCGGGAACACCACGTCCACGGCGCCGAGCTCCTGCGGGACTTCGTTCGGTGAAGCGACGATCAGCTGGTGTTCGCCGCCGATCTGGGCAAGCGTCACGGTTTGCTGCGAGGGGACCACCTCGGGCAGCGCTGACCCGGCCAGGGACCACTGGGCGGTATCGGCGGCGGCAAGCACCCACTGCCCAGTCTTGGCGATCCCGATGGGGATCACCTCATACTTGTCCTTGTTGATGGCACCGAGGACACCGGCAGCGGTTACGCAGCTCACGGCATGCTCGCTGGAGCGTCCGCCGAAAAGTACTGCCACCCGGGGTTTTGCCCCGCCGGCCGGCGCTGCTGCGGTCAGTTTGTGGTTGGACATGCTCAGTAATCGCCTTCAGGTTTCAGTTCCCGGGCCAGCAGGACGGGCCCCAGTTGGTCAACGGACAGCTTGCCTGCCAGCACGGCGACGACGGCGGCCGTAATGGGCATCTCGACGCCCAGCTTTGCCGCAAGCTCATGTACGGCCTGGCCTGATTTAATGCCTTCGGCGGTTTGGGTCATCTTTTGGCCCACTTCCTCCAGGGTGAGTCCCTGGCCGAGCAGCCGGCCGGCAGTGTGGTTCCTTGAGAGGGGTGAGGAGCAGGTAGCCACCAGGTCCCCCAGGCCAGCCAGCCCGGCCATGGTTTTCGCATCGCCGCCCAGGGCCAGCGCCAGGCGGGAGGTTTCGGCGAGGCCGCGGGTGATGACGGAAGCTTTGGTGTTGTCGCCCATTTGCCGTCCTTCGCAGATACCCACGGCCAAGGCAATGACGTTCTTCACGATGCCGCCGATCTCCACCCCAACGATGTCCGACGTGGTGTAAGGCCGGAAATAGGGTGCAGTGCAGGTGCGGGCAATCCAGCCGGCGGCAGCGGAATCGGTGCAGGCCACGACGGAAGCGGTGGGCTCCTGGCGGGCGATCTCCATGGCCAGGTTCGGTCCGGAGACCACCGCGATGCGTTCGGTTGGAACGCCGAGTTCCTCGCTGATGACCTCGCTCATCCGGGCGTCACTGTGCAGTTCCAGGCCCTTCATCAGTGAAACCACCATGGCGCCGGGTGCGATCATGTCCTTCCAGCCGCGCAGCTGCGGCCGCAGGGACTGGGCCGGAACGGCCAGCACCACCAGGTCAGCCCCGGCCAGGACGTGGTGGACGTCGGTGGAGGCGGTGATGCTGTCCGGGAGCGCGATGTCCTTCAGGTATTGGCTGTTGCGGTGGAAAGTGTTGATTTCCTCCACCACTTCGGCGCGCCGGCCCCACAGCCGGATGGCACGCGGCACGCCGGCGGCGGCTGCGGCATCGGCCAGGATCTTCGCAAATGTGGTCCCCCAGGAGCCCGCCCCAAGCACGGCAACGGAACGGGCCGATCCCCCATGGTTTCCCTCAGGAATCACCGGGCGTCCGTTCGCCGCTCTGCTGCCCGCGCTCCACGAAACGTCCGTGCTTTGCCTGCTGCTTCTTGGCAGGATCCCAGCGCACCGCCGGTGGCTGTTCTCCCCTGAGCTCGGCCAGGAGGCCGGTGATGGCCTCCATGATGGCATCGGTGGCGGCCCCCAGAGTGGCCTTGTCCAGTGGACGGCCGGCGAAGGCGCTGAGGTCCACGGGATCGCCCACCACCACGCGCGACTGCTTGCGGGGGAAGATGTGGAACCGCTTGCCGTACCGGGGGAACACCTCGTGCGCGCCCCAGTGCGCGATGGGAACCACGGGAATGCCGCCCTCAAGGGCCAGCCGCGCGGCGCCCGTGTGCCCCTTCATGGGCCACAGGTCCGGATCACGCGTGAGCGTGCCCTCAGGATAAATGATGATGGCGCCGCCCTCGGCGACAATCTCCTGGGCGACCTGCAGCGAGCGGTTCGCTCCCGCCGTCGAACGCTCCACGGGAACCTGCTTGGTGGCGCGGAGCAGCCAACCGAGTGCAGGAACCTGGAAGAGGCCGGCCTTGGCGAGGAAGTGCGGGGCGCGCTTCTGGTTGTACAGCATGTGGCCCACCACAAGCGGATCAATCTCGGTGCAGTGGTTGGGCGCAGCGATGAATCCGCCGGCAGGAAGCTTTTCCGTTCCCTCCCACTTCTTGGCCATCATGAGGTTCAGCAGCGGGCGGGCAACGCTGGCGATGAACATGAAGGTGGCCCTGCTTTTCGCAGACTCTTTCACGTCGGTACCGCTACTTCACGGGAGTGATGTCGAAGTCGGCGCCCAGTCCGGCAAGCTTTTCGGTGAAGCGCTCGTAGCCCCGGTTGATGATGTCGATTCCGGTGACCCGTGAGGTTCCCGTGGCCGCGAGGGCAGCGATGAGATGGCTGAATCCCCCTCGCAGGTCCGGCACGTCAATGTCGGTTCCCTTGAGCTGGGTTGGTCCGGAAATCACGGCGGAATGCAGGAAGTTCCGCTGCCCGAACCGGCACGGTACGCTGCCCAGGCACTCACGGTGCACCTGGATACTGGCCCCCATCCGGATCAGTGCGTCGGTGAAGCCAAAGCGGTTTTCGTACACGGTCTCATGGACGATCGAGACACCTTCGGCCTGGGTCAGCGCCACCACCAGCGGCTGCTGCCAGTCGGTCATGAAACCGGGGTGCACATCCGTTTCCAGGACCAGGGGGTTGAGCTTTCCGCCCTTGTGGTAGAAACGGATGCCGTCCTCGCCGATGTCCATGCCTCCGCCCACCTTGCGGTAGGTGTTCAGGAACGTCATCATGTCCCGCTGGGAGGCGCCTTCAACGAAGATGTCACCCTTGGTAACCAGCGCCGCGGACGCCCACGATGCCGATTCGTTGCGGTCCGAGAGGGCGCGGTGGTTGTAGCCGCCGAGGTCGCGGACGCCTTCGATGCGGATGGTGCGGTCTGTCTGGACGCTGATGATGGCGCCCATCTTCTGCAGCACGGCGATCAGGTCGATGATTTCCGGCTCCGTTGCGGCTCCGGAAAGCTCGGTGATGCCCTCAGCGCGGGTGGCGCTGAGCAGCACCTGCTCGGTGGCCCCGACGGACGGGTAGGGCAGGGAAATCTTCGCGCCATGCAGGCCCTTTGGAGCGGAGATGTGGATGCCGCCGGGCCGCTTCTCCACCACCGCGCCGAACTGGCGCAGCACGTCAAGGTGGTAGTCGATGGGACGGTCGCCGATCTTGCAACCGCCCAGATCGGGAATGAACGCTTCGCCGATGGCGTGGATCAGCGGGCCGCAGAGCAGGATGGGAATCCGGGAGTCGCCGGCGTGGGCGTCGATCGCGGTGCTCGGCGCGGTCTTGGCCGCTTTCGGATCCAGCGTGAGGTCCCCGTTCACAGGGTCCTTGACCACAGTCACGCCGTGGAGCTGCAGGAGGGACGTGACCACCTCCACGTCCTTGATCTCCGGCACGTTCCGCAACACCGACGGTTCATTGCCCAGCAGCGCCGCCACCATCGCCTTGGGGACGAGGTTTTTTGCTCCCCGGACGCTTACACGGCCGGTCAGCGGGACTCCGCCACGGATTGTCAGAACACTACTCATATACCGGTTTCCTCACGATAACTAGCCCCCAAACCCTTGCAAAGGCTCCAACCAAGCATAGGAGGTCGCGTTACCGAACCGAAATACGCGGGCGACGGCGGCAGGGCGTGGCGGACCGCCGTCGCACGGTCAGGGGTACTTCAGCCCGCTCAGGAAAGGCGGGCGGGCAGGGTTTTGGGCAGGAAGGCAGGACGGGTGGCCTCGTAGGCAGTGATGTCCTCCTCGTGCTGCAGGGTGAGCCCGATGTCGTCCAGGCCCTCGAGCAGGCGCCAACGGGTGTAGTCGTCGATTTCGAAGGGGGCCACGATGTTGCCGCACACCACAGTCTTGGAGGCGAGGTCCACGGTGACCTGGGTGCCCGGAGCGTTCTCGAGCTCCTTCCAGATCAGTTCGATATCGTCCTGCGCCACCTGAGCGGCCAGCAGGCCCTGCTTGCCGGAGTTGCCCCGGAAAATATCGGCGAACCGGGAGGAGAGCACGGCCTTGAAGCCGTAGTCCTTCAGCGCCCAGACCGCGTGTTCGCGCGAGGAGCCGGTGCCGAAGTCGGGGCCGGCCACCAGGACGGAACCGGCATTGAACGGTTCCTGGTTCAGGATGAAGGAGGGGTCCTTGCGCCACGCGGAAAACAGGGCGTCCTCGAACCCGGTGCGGGTGATGCGCTTGAGGTAGACAGCGGGGATGATCTGGTCCGTGTCCACGTTGCTCTGGCGCAGCGGGACGCCGATTCCGGTGTGGGTGGTGAACTTTTCCATGGCGTGTCCTAGGCTGCGTCGGTGCGGATGGGGGTTCCGGCAGGCTCAACCACCGGATCGGGATCAAGGTCCGACGGCGAGCTCAGCGTGCCGCGGATGGCCGTGGCGGCGGCCACTACCGGAGACACCAGGTGGGTCCGGCCGCCCTTGCCCTGGCGCCCTTCGAAGTTGCGGTTGGAGGTGGAGGCACAACGCTCCCCTACTTCCAGCTGGTCCGGGTTCATGCCCAGGCACATGGAGCAGCCAGCAAAGCGCCATTCAGCCCCGAAGTCCTTGAACACCTTGTCCAGGCCCTCGGCCTCGGCCTCCAGGCGCACGCGTGCGGAGCCCGGCACCACCAGCATCCGGATGTTGGGGTCCTTTTGCCGCCCGCGAATGATGTCCGCGGCGGCGCGCAGGTCCTCCATGCGGGAGTTGGTGCAGGAGCCCAGGAAGACCGTGTCCACCCGGATGTCCTTCATGGGTGTACCGGCTTCGAGGCCCATGTACTGCAGCGCGCGTTCGGCGGCAGCCTTGGCGTTTTCGTCGCCGAAGTCCTCCGGCGACGGCACGGATTCGGACAGCGAGACGCCCTGGCCGGGGTTGGTGCCCCAGGTGACGAACGGCTCCAGCGTGTCGGCATCCAGGTCCACCTGCACGTCGAAGGTGGCGTCGTCGTCGGTCCGCAGCGTGTTCCAGTACTCGACGGCCGCGTCCCAGTCGGCGCCCTCCGGGGCGTGCGGACGGCCCTTCATGTACTCGTAAGTGGTCTCATCCGGCGCCACCATGCCGGCGCGGGCGCCGGCCTCAATGGACATGTTGCAGATGGTCATCCGGGCATCCATCGACAGCGCCCGGATGGCGGAGCCGCGGTATTCCAGGACGTAGCCCTGGCCGCCGCCGGTGCCGATCTTGGCGATGACGGCCAGGATGATGTCCTTGGCCGTGACGCCGGGACGCAGGGTGCCTTCAACATTGATGGCCATGGTCTTGAACGGCTTCAGGGACAACGTCTGGGTGGCCATCACGTGCTCCACCTCGGAAGTTCCGATACCCATGGCCAGCGCCCCGAAAGCACCGTGGGTGGAGGTGTGCGAGTCGCCGCAGACAACCGTCATGCCAGGCTGGGTTAGGCCCAGCTGCGGGCCCACCACGTGGACGATGCCCTGTTCAGCGTCCCCGAGGGAGTGCAGGCGCACCCCGAATTCGGCGCAGTTGTTGCGCAGCGTCTGGATCTGCGTGCGGCTGGTCAGGTCGGCGATAGGCTTATCGATGTCCAGCGTGGGAGTGTTGTGGTCCTCCGTGGCGATGGTCAGGTCCGGGCGGCGCAGCTTGCGGCCGGCCAGCCGCAGGCCTTCGAATGCCTGCGGGGACGTGACCTCGTGGACCAGGTGGAGGTCGATGAAAAGAAGGTCTGGCTGGGCATTGGCACCTTCGCCGTCGCCTTTGCGCACCACGTGCGCGTCCCAGACTTTCTCGGCCAATGTCTTTGCCATGGCCATCTCCCTTCACTGCTGTTGGCTGATGAGTTCCACTGAACCAGTACGCTTCGTACTGCGCCAGCCGAAAGATTTGCATCTCAGATAATGAGACGGCAATATCATTACATGGACAATTCTAGTGGAGTCGGCGTCATTGATAAAGCGGCCCAGGTGCTTGATGCATTGGAGGCCGGGCCCACCACGCTGGCGCAGCTGGTGGCGGCCACAGGCCTGGCCCGTCCCACCGTCCACCGCCTTGCTTTGGCCCTGGTCCACCACCGGCTGGTCAGCCGTGACATCCAGGGCCGCTTCGTCCTGGGAAGCCGGTTGGTTGAACTGGCATCGGCTGCCGGCGAGGATCGTCTAATTGCATCGGCGGGACCGGTGCTGATGCAGCTGCGGGATGCCACCGGCGAGAGCGCACAGATCTTCCGCCGCCAGGGCGACTGGCGCGTCTGTGTGGCCTCTGCCGAACGCCCCATCGGCCTGCGCGACACCATTCCGGTGGGCACCCAGCTGTCCATGAAAGCCGGATCCGCCGCCCAGGTGCTGCTCGCGTGGGAGGACCACGACCGCCTGCTCGAAGGCCTGCAGTCCGCGCGCTTCACACCGACAGTTCTGGCAGGAGTACGACGGCGGGGCTGGGGCCAGAGCCTCGGCGAACGCGAGCCGGGGGTCGCCTCCGTCTCGGCGCCGGTGCGCGGGCCGTCCGGCCGCGTGATTGCGGCGGTTTCGATCTCCGGCCCCATTGAGCGGCTCACCCGCCAGCCGGGCCGGCTGCACGCCGAAGTGGTCTGCAACGCCGGACGCATCCTCACCGAGGCGCTCCGCAAGAACAACGACTGACAGGGGAACTGCCGGGCGCAGGACCTGCCTGAGGAGCACGAAAAGGCGGCCGACGGCGTCGCGGCCCTGCTCCGGACGCTAGGATTTTCGCCATGGGCAGCTACGCAGTATTTCTTCGCGGCATCAATGTGGGCGGCATCAACATCAAGATGGCGGATCTCCGGGAGGCGCTCACGTCAGCTGGCTTTCCAGACGCCCGGACACTGCTTGCCAGCGGTAACGTGGTGCTGACCAGCAACCTTAATGCCACCGCACTAAAACGGGCATGCGAACAATGCCTCCGGGACACCTTCGGCTACGACGCCTGGGTGGTGGTCCTCGAGGCGGACCGGGTGGCCGAACTGGTGGCTGCCTGCCCCTACCCGGACGACGATAAGGCCACCCACACCTACATCACGCTCTCCTCCGATGCCGGCATGCTGGATGACCTTGAAGCGGCCGGTGCCGTACTGGAGGGCGCGGAGCAAAAGAGGCTGGGCCCTGAGGCTCTGGCCTGGTTGGCGCCGGCCGGAGGAACCCTGGACAGTCCATTCAGCAAAGTCACCGCCAAGGCCAGGTTCAAAGCCTCCACCACCACACGCAACCTGCGGACCCTGATCAAAGTCAGGGATGCCGCCACGGAACTCGAAGCAGCCGCGAACTGATTGCCGAAACTTATCCGGCCGCTGTTCTAAGCGCCGCGTTGAAGGCCGCAAGCCTGCTCGCTTCAACCTCCACGGGTTCCACCACGAGTTCCTTGGCCACGGCGGCCACCGCTGCGTTAAGTCGCTTCCGTGCCCGCGCTGCCCTCCGGTTGGCAGCGGCCACTGCGATGAAACGGCCTGTGATGGCCAGGACAATTCCCAGCACCACCCCGAAGGCGATCATCAGCGTGGGGACCGGCCAGCCTTCCACCCTGGGCACCTCCGGCACGGGCAGCTGGAAGTATCCCAGGGCTGCCAGCACCCCAAGCCAGCCCAGGCCTCCCAGTACCGTGAGCAGCGCCAGCCATTGCACTACGTTGAACATGCCCCACCACCATGCCTTGCGGTTGGCGGCGAGGTCGGTGCCGGCTATGGCTTGGTCAAGTGCGTCGGGCAGGCGCTCCCTGCCCTCCCTGGCGGCGCTGCGGATGGCTGCGCGCCACGGACCCGGAGCCCCGGTACTGGCGGCATCGGCAAATTCCCTCACCGCTGCGTCGGTGCGTGCCCGCTCAGGGGCTCCGGCCGGTGGCAGCGACGTCCGGTTCAACTCCGAAGGTGCGCTGCTGCGCAGATTGAGCCGCCGCAAAGGATCAGGCCGGAACCTGGACAGCCAGCGGGTGACGGGCCACCCCGTGCGCTTCACTGATTCGAGCCGGTAGGACTGGCCCACTGCCCGGACCACAGCCGGCACATTCGCCGCAGCTGCCAACTCATCCGCAAGGCGCGCCTTTGCCGCCGAGCGGACCCCGGCGGCCTCCCCGCCACCTGATGCTGCTCCCAATTCCGCTGACGCCCGGCTGATGTCTGCGGCAAGCCGCTGGGACTGGGCTTTGCGTTTCACTGCAACATTTCGGATGGCGTCCCGGACCCGGTCCACTCCTGTGCCCGTGAGCGCGGAAGCGGCGAGCACCTGGACCTTGGCCAGGCCGTCGCGGGCAAGAATGGACCGCAGGGATTCCAGTACGGGCAGCACATCTTGGGCGGGCAGGCGGTCCACCTGGTTGAGGACCACCAGGGTGACGGCCGCGTGCGAGGCCAGGCGCGACAGGAACTCGTTATGGACAGCCGCGTCGGCGTACTTCTGGGGATCAAGGACCCACACCAGCACGTCCACCAGCCCCACCATCCGCTGGACCACTTCACGGTTGGCTGCCCTGGTGGAATCGAAGTCCGGCAGGTCCAGCAGGATCAGGCCGGTGTCCTCGTCGGCGAAGCCCTCCACAGCTGCGGCATGATGCCTGTTCCGGACTTCCAGCCAGTCAAGCAGCGGTTCGCTGCCTTCCGCTCCCCATACCCCCGCCAATGGCTCCGACGTGGTGGGACGTCGAGCTGCCGCCGTCGCGATTTCCGCTCCGCTCACCGCATTGAACAGGGAGGACTTGCCGCTGCCGGTGGCGCCGAAGAACCCCACCACCGTGTGGTCAGCGGACATTGACCGGCGGGAACTGGCCCGCTCGAGGACGTTGAACACTTCCTGGAGCGTCTCATCGGGAAGGACGCCTTCACCGAGTTGCCGGGCGTCGTTGAGCGCGGAGAGCCTCCGGTCCAGCCGGGACGAATCGCGGGTGTCGGTGTGGCGGCTCATGCGGTGTCCGCCAGCCGAGCCAGCGCATCGGCATGGGCGGCGAGGGAGTGGACGGAGCTGTCATCCTGTTCCGGAAGCCTGGTAAGGAATTTTTGCTGTTCGTCCTGGAGCAGCCGCTGGCAGCGGACGTGCAGATCCTCACGTGCTTTTTCGGCCATGCGCCGGACGGCGTCCTCGCCAAAGACCGCCTCCAGCAGCCGTTGGCCCACCACAGCGGTCCCGCCGGCTACTCCGACCTCGAGCCCGGTGAGCCCGGCCGTCATGGAAAACACCACGATCATCAGGGCCGCACCCAGCCCGTTGATGCCGAAGGACAGCCAGCGGGCCTGGGTCCGCCTCCCCTGGCCCTCAGTGCGGATCAGATCCATGAGGGCCTCCTGCCAGGCCCTGATTTCGGCGGCTGCACGGTCCTCGAAGCCCGGAGTTGTCCCGGAAAGGTCATCAGTCCCAAGCAGGTGCCGTCCGGCGGTGTGGGACCGCCAGCGCTGGTCCGTGTCCTCGGCGGCATTCGCGGCTTCATCCACGATCACAGCCTGCAGGCCGGTTTCAATAGCTGCTTCCACCCGAATGGCGGGTGGTGGTTCACCGCGGAAGAACGCGCCCAACCGGTCGCGGAACCGGCCAACATTCTGTTCCAGGGTCCGGAAGAATTCACCGGTGCCCACGAAGTCCTGCCAGCGGGCCAGCACTTCGCCGCGAAGGAGCGAACCGTCCCGGGTGGCGTCGAGGATGCGGGCAGCCGCAGCCTTGTAGGCCGAAACGGCGGCGGCTTCGAGGTCCGCGGCGGCGTGCTCCTGCTCCCGCGCCGCCTGGGCTACCGCAGCGACGCGGCCGGTAAGGGCCCTGACGGTTCCGTTCAGAGTGCGCCGCGCGATCTCGGAACGGCCGGGGGAATCGGCGGCAAGTTCGCCAAGCCAGGTGCGCAGCGGGAGGACCACGCCGGCAGGCAGCATGCCCAGCTGGTCGAGTGATGTCTCGGGAATGATGAACAACCGGGCGGCAGCCAGGCCTTCACGGTCGAGGAGGCCACGCAGGTCCTCGCTCACCTCCGCTTCTGCCCCCGCCGGTACCCGGTCGAGCACCACTGCCACCATGATGTCCCGGGCTGCTGCGTCAAGGAGTAATTTCCAGGGAACGGCGTCGGCGTAGCGGTTGGCCGTGGTGACGAAAATCCATAGATCGGCCGCGGCGAGCAGCTGCCCGGCAAGCTTTCGGTTGTCGTCGGAAATGGAGTCGACGTCGGGGGCGTCCAGGAGCGCGACGCCCTCCGGCAGTGCGGGGTCGGCGACGAGCACAAGGGAGGACATGGCGCCGGCGTCCGGGACCGGCCCGGCGCTGGTGGCCGGGACCGGGCTGCTGGTCACGAACCCCCGGATCCGGTTCAGGGTGGGCAGGACGCGCTGGCCCTCAAACCAGGCCGTCTCGGACGGATGGTGGAGAAGGATGGGTTGGCGGGTGGTGGGGCGGATGGCTCCTGACCGCGTGACCGGGTGGCCCACCAGGGCGTTGACGAGTGTTGATTTGCCCGCCCCGGTAGAGCCTCCGACGACGGCCAGCAGCGGGGCGTCCAGGCTGCGGTAGCGCGGGAGGATGTAGTCATCGAGCTGGGCGACGGCGCTGGCTGCGTCACGCCGGGCCTGCTCCGCCTCGGGCAGGGCAAGGGGAAGTGCGGCGGCGGCAAGGTCGCCGCGCACCTGTTCCAGCAGCGCAACTGCCGCGAGTGCGGCCTGCGCCGGCTGCGATTCGTGCGGTAAGTCCTGTTCGTCCCGGAAGGTCACAGGATCATCATGCCAGTTGAGGGCCGCTTGGGTGGGGTTCATCACGAAACACCCCGTCCCGGACAACTCACCCGCGAACCCAACGGTGTTATCTCCGGAAGTGGGTGCAAAGCCTGGATGCTGGCGGGGGTGGAACGAAAAACGGCCCCGGGCGTCTGCCCGGGACCGTTTTGTTGGTGACCCCAGCGGGATTCGAACCCGCGTTACCGCCGTGAGAGGGCGGCGTACTAGGCCGCTATACGATGGGGCCGCGTACTTTTCCGTACTTTGCCAGCGTTTCCGCTGGTCAAGCTCAGTGATTGTTTCACACACTTTGCTTCGGTTTCAAATCGGCGAGCCGCCTGAAACCTTCTGTCTTCCCGCCCGTTTAAGGGCTCTGAACAGAGCTGGGATACCAGGACTCGAACCTAGAATGACGGTACCAGAAACCGTAGTGTTGCCAATTACACCATATCCCAATGATACTTTCGGGCCGGTTTTCAGGGCTTTTACCCTGCTCCGTGCCCCTCAGCACGAGAAATTACTTTACCCGACACTTCCGGCTCACACAAATCGGCTCCTCCCCTTCCGTGGGGCATGCGGGCCGCCGGCAGCAGCGCCCCGCATGCATCGATTCCTACGCGACCAATTCCTGGAGTGACGACACCGAGTTGCCGTCGAATCCTGGCGCCGGTTCCCCAGCCCGGTTCAGCCAGACACCAAGGAGGCCGGCGGCTGCGGAGCCCTCGGCGTCGAGCAGCCGGTTGTCACCCACATACAGGGTGTGGGCGGGGTCGGTGCCCAGCAGCCGGACCCCCTCGAGGTAAATGGCCGGGTCCGGTTTGGCCACTCCGAGGGTGTCTGTTCCCACGAGGCGGCGGACGCGTTCAAGCCCCGCTCCGTCCAGCTTGGCGCGCTGGTAATCGTGCACGTTGTTGCTGACCGCGCCGTAGGGGATGCCGGCCCGGTCCAACCTGTCCAGCAACGGCATCACGTCGGGAAAGGGCTTCACGTAGGCGGGTTGTTTTTCCATGTACGCATTGAGCCACTGGTGCGATTGCTCGCCTTCACCCAACTCAACCCCGAAATGTCCCAGCGCGGCCCGGCCCCGGAGCAACCGCTGTTCGTTGAAGGTCAGCTCGCCGGCCAGGTACCGGTCGTAGTAGTGCGTGGTCTCGTGCGTGAAGATGCGCCCGAACCGTTCCCACCCGGCCTGGTCGAGGCCGGGCAGGAGGTGTTCGCTGACCTCCCGGAGGGCGGTGGTCATGGAGTATTCGAGGTCGACCAGGGTGTCGTCGATGTCGAAGAGCACTCCCCGGACTGCGCCGAAAGGCGTCTCCAGGACGGCGCCCTCTGCCTGGCGGGGGGCCGCCATCAGCCGCGGAAGGTCTTGAGCCGGCTGAGGGATGACTCTTTGCCGAGGATCACCATGGACTCAAACAGCGGTGGGGAGATGCGGCGGCCGGAGACGGCCGTGCGCACCGGCCCGAAAGCAAGGCGGGGCTTGATGCCCATGTCCTCAACCAGGGCCTGCTTCAGGGCGGCCTGGATGGTGTCCGGGTTCCAGTCCTCCACGGGTTCGAGCGCAGCGATGGCTGCGTCCAGGACCTCCGTCAGATTCTCCGGCAGTCCCTTGAGTGCGTCAGCGGCAACGTCGATGGCGTCGTCAGCTTTGAAGAGGAACGCCAGCATTTCGGGCGCCTCCCCCAGCAGGGTGATGCGCTCCTGGATCAGGGGCGCGGCCTCGGTCAGGATCTGCTCTTCACGGTCGGTCAGGATCTCGCCCACGAGGCCGGCTGCGCGCAGGTACGGGGCCAGCCGCTCCCGGAAAACCTCGGGCGCCAGCATCCGGACGTGCGTTCCGTTGATGGCCTCGGCCTTCTTCAGGTCGAAGCGCGCCGGGTTGCCCAGTACATCGTGGATGTCGAAATGCTCAACCAGCTGTTCAACGGTGAAGATGTCCTCGTCGGCGCTCAGGGACCAGCCCAGCAGGGACAGGTAGTTCAGCAGCCCTTCGGGAATGAAGCCGCGCTCCCGATGCAGGAAAAGGCTGGATTCCGGGTCCCGCTTCGAGAGCTTCTTGTTGCCCTGGCCCATCACGTACGGCAGGTGGCCGAACTCCGGCATGTACTGCGCCACGCCCACTGCATAAAGGGCCCGGTACAGGGCAATCTGCCGGGGCGTGGAACTGAGCAGGTCTTCCCCGCGAAGTACGTGGGTTATACCCATGAGGGCATCGTCCACCGGGTTCACCAGGGTGTACAGCGGCGCCCCATTTGCACGCACCACTGCAAAGTCCGGCACGGAGCCGGCCCGGAAGGTGATGTCACCGCGCACCAGGTCGGTGAAGGTGATGTCCTCGTCCGGCATGCGGAGGCGCAGTACAGCCTCGCGGCCTTCGGCCTTGTACTGGGCGAGCTGCTCTTCCGTCAGGTGGCGGTCGAAGCCGTCGTAGCCCAGCTTCGGATCGCGTCCCGCCGCGCGGTGCCGGGCCTCGATCTCATCAGGTGTGGAATAGGACTCGTAGATGAATCCGCCGTCGCGCAGCCGTGCAATCACATCCTGGTAAATGCCGCTGCGCTGCGACTGCCGGTAGGGTTCGTGCGGGCCGCCAACCTCGACGCCCTCGTCCCAGTCGATGCCCAGCCATTTCAGGGCATCCAGCAGCTGGTGGTAGCTTTCCTCGCTGTCCCGGGCTGCGTCAGTATCCTCGATCCGGAACACCATGGTGCCTTTGGTGTGGCGGGCATAGGCCCAGTTGAAGAGGGCGGTACGGATCAGCCCGACGTGCGGGGTGCCTGTGGGCGAGGGGCAGAAGCGCACCCGTACGGGTGTCTCCGCGGTGACGGGCGGGATGGAGGCAGCATTCGACGCAGGAGCAGTAGTCATAGTGGCTTCAACTTTACCGTCTGCCGCCTGCCGCCACCGCGGCATGGCTCAGCGGCGGACGATGGGGTTGGACAGACGTCCAATCCCCTCAATCTCTACCTCAATGCGGTCACCCGGGCTCACCAGGCCCACCCCGGCAGGTGTCCCCGTCATGATGACGTCGCCGGGCAGGAGGGTGAACGCCTGGGAGACAACGGACACGAGCTCGCGTACTCCCCTGATCATCTGGCTGGTGCTGCCGTCCTGCCGGAGCTCTCCATTGAGCCTGGCCTGGATCTGCACGTCCTCCGGATCCAGGTCCGTCTCGATCCACGGGCCCAGCGGCGCGGAGGTGTCAAAGCCTTTGGCGCGCGTCCACTGGAGGTCGCTTTTTTGGACATCCCTCGCAGTAAGGTCGTTGCCGCAGGTGTAGCCGAAGATGACGTCGTCCACGCGGTCCTCCGGCACGTCCTTGCAGATCCGGCCGATCACCACGCACAGCTCGGCTTCGAAGGAAACTTCCTCGGAGAACTCGGGCAGCACCACAGGATCGTTGGGGCCAACGACGGCGGTGTTCGGCTTCAGGAACAGGAGCGGCTGGGCGGGAACTTCGTTGCCGAGTTCATGCGCGTGCTCTACGAAGTTGCGCCCCACGCCGACCACCTTGCTGCGGGGAATGATGGGCGCGAGCAGCCGGACGTCGTCCAGCTGGTGCCGGACGGAGGTGCGCTCCACCCCGTTGAAGAAAGGGTCTCCATGGATAACAGTGATGACCTCACTGCCCGTGTCACCTTCGACAACGCCGTAGAGGGGATCAGAATCAACGACAAACCTGGCAATACGCATGGCTCCTACCCTACCGTCTCGCCGGTTGCCGGCCGGGCGGCACTACTGCCGTGCTGCTTCGCCGCGCAGGTAGTCAAGCTGGGCAGCAACAGACGTTTCAGCGGCCCGCCTGACGGAAGGGTCGACGTCGGCATAAACGGCGTCGGTGACGTCCCGGACGGGCGCGTCCCGGCCCAGCCGGTCCAAGGCAGCGCGGATCTGGGACAGCCGTTCCAGCCGGTGGCTGCGGTAGGCCCGGACGATGTCCACAAGCGACGGCAATACCGGCCCGTGGGCGGGAAGGACTGCTGCCGGGCCCAGTGCTTCCAGCCTGTCCAGGGATGCAAGGTAGTCCGCGAGGGTCCCGTCCGGGTGGTCAAGAATGGTGGTGCCGCGGCCAAGGATCGTGTCCCCGGTCAGCACCGAACCCTGTGGGCCGTCGCCGGGAAGGTGGAAGCATACGGAGTCCGACGTGTGGCCGGGCGTGGCAACAACCCTGATCTCCAGCCCGGCCGCGGAAACTACCTCGCCGTCCTGCAGTCCGGTCCCGCCTCCGTGGCAGTGGACGGGATCGGCGGCCCGGACAGGAGCCCCGGTCAGCTGGTGCAGGCGGGCTGCACCGGCAGTATGGTCGGCGTGCCGGTGGGTGATAAGGATGAGCTCCAGCGGACCGGTGCCGGCAAGCGCCTGGAGGTGCGCCTCGTCCAGGGGCCCCGGGTCAACCACGACGGCGGCTGGATCATTCCCGGCCCGCAACACGTAGGAGTTGGTCCCCTCCAGGCTCATGGGCCCGGGATTCGGGGCAAGGATGAACTGCGTCAGGGCTGAACTGCGCTGGAGGACGGGGCCGGAAGCTGGAGTCACCACCCCATCTTCGCAGTCCGGCGGAATAAGCGAGACCCGGCGGCGGGTTGTGGCATACGGATCCCGAACTTCCTACCGGAAAGCACGCCATCATGAGCACCGCACCAACACCCGTCCTGTCAGAGCTCCTCGCCGGTGCTGCCGCGGCCGGAAACGACCATGCTGGAACCGAGAAGAGCACCGGCCTCCGGCACATCCATAACCACGCCACCGGCGCCGTGGTGTGGTTCCCCACCTGGCAGGCATTCCGCCGGACAGAAGACTGGACCAAGGCAGTGGCCGAACAGGAAGCCGTGCTGGCCAGGTCCACCGAGGACGGTACCTCCCTTGCAGAAGCGGCCGCAGGACACCTCGAGCAGCAACTGAAGAACCTGCTCGAGCGGGCTGCCGTCTCCTCCGACCCGAACACGTTTGTGGAAGCCAGCTTGGTGCCCCACCTGACCGAAACGTGGGCAGTAGCGGATGCCGTAGCCCGGACCGCCGGCGAACAGCTTCCGGACGGCACTCCGCCGGCCGGGTTTGCCGACTATCCCTACGAGTTGTACACCCAGGACGGCGGGGTTTTCGCCACCACACTGTGGAACGACCTCCTTGATGCCCGGCGCAGGCGGGCCCTGGAAGAAGAAGCGGCCAGGAAGGCCCTGAAGCCTGTTTCCCGCAAGGCACTAAAGAACGCCGCCAGAAAGGCTGCCCGGCGCTGACCGGGCTGTAGTCGGGGTTTGCTTCCTCCGCACGCCCCCGCAAAAACGGCGCCTGCCGGAACCAAAGCCCGGCAGGCGCCGTCGTAAATCATTGAATCTGTGCCGCTATGCCAGCCGGGTGAGCCAACCGTGAGTATCCGGGACGGCGCCGGTCTGGATGCCGAGCAGCTGTTCACGGATGGCCATGGTGGTCTCCCCTGCCGTGGCATCCTCGGAACCGATTAATTCCGTGGCGTCCTTCAGGACGCCGATCGGGGTGATGACAGCAGCCGTGCCGCACGCGAAGACCTCTGCGATCTCGCCGGAGGCTACGCCGTCGCGCCATTCCTCAAGGGTGATCTTCCGCTCCGTGACGTCGCGGCCCATGTCCCTGGCCACCTGGATGACGGACATGCGGGTGACGCCTTCCAGGATGGTGCCGGTCAGCGCGGGGGTCACCAGCGAGCCGTCCTTCATCACGAAGAACACGTTCATGCCGCCCAGTTCCTCGACGGCGTCATCGTTGAAGTGGTCTAGGAACAGGACCTGCTTGCAGCCGTTGGCTTCGGCCTCCTGCTGGGCAATGAGCGAGGCAGCGTAGTTGCCGCCGCACTTGGCATCACCGGTTCCGCCGCGGCCGGCGCGGGCGTATTCGCGGGAGATCCAGATGGATACCGGCTTCAGCTCGCCGCCGAAGTAGTTGCCGGCCGGCGAAGCGATCACCCGGAAGGAGACTTCGCGGGCTGCGCGGACGCCGAGGAAGGCTTCGGTGGCGATCATAAACGGGCGCAGGTACAGCGCTTCGCCGTCACCGCTGGGTACCCACTCCTTGTCAGCTGCGACCAGTTCGCGGATGGCGCCAAGGAAGTATTCGGCCGGCAGTTCCGGCAGGGCGAGCCGGCGGGCGGACTTGTTCAGGCGGGCCGCGTTGGCTTCCGGCCGGAAGGTCCAAATGGATCCGTCCGCGTGGCGGTAGGCCTTGAGCCCCTCGAAGATCTCCTGGCCGTAGTGGAAAACAGCGGCCGAGGGATCAAGGACGATGGGTCCGTAGCCTTCAATCCGGGCATTGTGCCAGCCGCCGTTGCCGTTCTCGTCCACACGGTAGTCGACGATGGCGGTGTGGTCGGTGAAGAAGTTGCCGAATCCCGGGTTCGCCAGGATGGCTGCACGCTCTTGGGCAGATTTCGGGTTGGCCGAAGGCTGCTGGGTGAATTCGACGCCGTGGGCAGTCTGAGTCATGGTTCCTCCACGATCGGCCGCCTTTGATTCAGCGTTGAACGGCAAGGCGGCATTTGGTGATTCGAGACAAGCTTACGCCCGTTGCCGGTACGCCCCCGGCGGGCTAGAGGCCGGCGGCGATGGCGTCGCCCACCTCGCTGGTGGAGCGTGCACCGCCGTCGCGCTTTTCGACGTCGGCAACTACTGCCTCTTCGATCCTGCGGGCCGCCGTGGTGTAGCCAAGGTGGTCCAGCAGGAGCGCCGCCGACAGGATGGCGGCAGTGGGGTCGGCCTTGCCCTGTCCGGCGATGTCCGGGGCGGAACCGTGGACCGGCTCGAACATCGATGGCGCCGTCCGGTCCATGTTGATGTTGCCCGAGGCTGCCAGACCGATGCCGCCGGTGATGGCTGCGGCGAGGTCGGTGAGGATGTCACCGAAGAGGTTGTCGGTGACAATCACATCAAAGCGGGACGGGTCGGTGACCATAAAGATCGTGGCTGCGTCCACGTGCAGGTAGTCGTGCGTGACGTCCGGGAACTCCTGTGCGACGGCCTCCACCGTGCGCTTCCACAAATGCCCTGCGTAGACCAGAACGTTGTGTTTGTGGACCAGAGTGACGTGCTTGCGCTCCCTGGCGCTGGCCCGGCGGAAGGCATCGCGGACCACGCGCTCCACCCCGTGGGCGGTATTCAGCGATACTTCGGTGGCCACTTCGTGCGGAGTGCCGGCCCGGAGGGTTCCGCCGTTGCCTACGTAGGGGCCTTCGGTTCCTTCGCGCACCACAATGAAGTCGATGGTGCCGGGGTTGGCCAGCGGGCTCCCCACCGTTCCGTAGAGACGTGAAGGCCGCAGGTTGACGTAGTGGTCCAGGCTGAAGCGCAGCTTGAGCAGCATCTCGCGCTCGATGATGCCGGACGGGATGCGGGTGTCGCCGGGTGCCGCGCCCACGGCGCCGAACAGGATGGCGTCCCGGGTGCGAAGATCTTCCAGAACGCGGTCCGGCAGGGTTTCACCGGTGGCCAGCCAATGCTCCGCGCCGAGCTTGTAGTGGGTCTGCTGGAGCTCTACGCCCTCGGCGGCCACCGCCTTCTCGAGCACCTTCAGTGCCTCCGCAATGACCTCGGGGCCAATGCCGTCGCCAGGGATAACTGCAAGATCGATGGAGGATGCGCTCATGGTTTCAGGGTAGCCAAGTGATCCATATGCTGGTCAAGCCGTCTCACTATCCGAACACCATCCATGCGGTCACTCGGTTGCCGGCTCCTCATACTTCGGGAATACCGGCGCCGGGGCGGGCAGTTCCGTGCCGGCGGCGATAGGGGTGCCGATGGCGGAGAACTGGCGGGCCTCCCCGTCCGGCTGGCCCAGGGTGTCCAGGAGCGCGGCAGTGGCGACCGGCATCACGGGCTGGGTGAGGATGGCCACGATGCGCAGGACTTCCAGCGTCACGTACAGCACGGTGTTCATGCGTTCGACGTCAGTTTTCCGCAGCACCCAGGGGGCCTGCTCCGCGAAGTAGGCATTGGTGTCACCCAGGACGCCCCAGATTGCTTCGAGGGCACGGCTGAATTCCTGCTTTTCAAATGCTGCCCGTGCAGCCTCAAGGAGGCCGGCGGCCTGGGCAAGGATGGCGGTGTCTTCGGCGGTGAACGCTCCGGGGACCGGTACCCGGCCGGCGCAGTTCTTCGCCACCATCGACAGTGAACGCTGGGCCAGGTTTCCGAAGTTGTTGGCGAGGTCGGCGTTCATCCGGCCAACAATCGCCTCATGGTTGTAGCTGCCGTCAGCCCCGAACGGCACCTCCCGCAGGAAGAAGAACCGCACCTGGTCAAGGCCATACTGGGCCACGAAGTCGGCCGGGGCCACCACGTTGCCCAATGACTTGGACATCTTCACACCGTTGTTGTTCAGGAAGCCGTGGATCATGACCCGTTTGGGCAGTCCCAGGCCCGCGCTCATGAGGAAGGCCGGCCAGTAGATGGCGTGGAAGCGTGAAATGTCCTTGCCGATGATGTGAACATCGGCCGGCCAGAACTTCCGGAACTTCTCCGAATCGACGTCCGGGTAGCCCACGCCGGTGAGGTAGTTGGTGAGGGCATCCACCCACACATACATGACGTGCTTGTCGTTGCCCGGGACCGGGACGCCCCAGTCAAAGGTGGTGCGGCTGATGGACAGGTCCTCCAGGCCGCGCTTGACGAAGCTGATGACCTCGTTGAAGCGGTATTGCGGCGCACCGAACTCAGGCTGTGCCTCGTAAAGCGCCAGGAGCTTGTCCTGGTAGGCGGACAGCCGGAAGAAGTAGCTCTCCTCAGCCGTCCAGGTGACCTCGGTGTCCGTCTCTTTCGAGTAGCGCACGCCGTCGTCCTTGACCACGGTGTCATCCTCGCCGTAGAACGCCTCGTCCCGGACGGAGTACCAGCCCTCGTATTTAGAAAGGTAGATGTCCCCGTTGGCCTCCATCTTTTTCCAGATGGCCTGCGAGGCGGTGTAGTGGTCCTGGTCCGTGGTGCGGATGAAGCGGTCGTAGGTGATCCCCAGCGCTGCATGGGCGGCCTTGTACACCTCCGCGTTCCGGTCCACCAGCTCCTTGGGCGTGATGCCTTCCTTTTCCGCGGTCTGGGCGATCTTCATCCCGTGCTCGTCAGTGCCGGTCAGGAACATCACGTCATAGCCATCCAGCCGCTTGAAACGCGCCATGGCGTCAGTGGCTATGTACTCGTAGGCGTGGCCGATGTGGGGCACGCCGTTGGGGTAGGTGATGGCCGTGGTGATGTAGAACGGCGTTTTCTCTGAAGCAGTCACGGGTGGACGTTACCTTCGGTGCGGAGGGACAGGCTAGATCAGTTCAGTCAGGGTATCGCTGAGCCGGACAAGTTCGTGGTCGTGCGAGGCAACCAGCACCGCGATGCCATCGGACGTGGTGTCCTTCAGGATGCTGATGATGCGGTTGGCGGAGGCCCGGTCCAGGCTGGCCGTGGGTTCGTCCACCACCAGGACCCGGGTGCCCAGGATCAGCGCCCGGGCGATCGCGACGCGCTGGCGTTCGCCGCCGGAAAGCTGGGCGGGGCGGTGCCGCATGCGGCGGCCCAGGCCCACCAGGTCCAGGAGGTCCTTGGCCATGTCGCGGCGCTGGTCCACTTCGCCGTCAGGAACGGCCGGCAACAGCACGTTCTCCAAGGCGCTCATGCCGTCGATCAGGGCCCCGCCCTGGTCCACGTACCCGATCAGGGCACGACGGCGGTCGGCAATTTCGTCGTCGCCCATGCTTTCGAGGGAATCGCCTTCCCAAAAGACACGGCCCGACGTCGGCAGGGTCAGTCCCGCGCTCACCGTCAGGATGCTGGTCTTGCCGGAGCCGCTTCGGCCGGCGACGCAGTGCATCTCACCCGCGTGCAGCGTCAGGTCGAAGCCTTCCACCACGCTGACGGGTTCCGCGCCGCCTTTGCCGCCGCCGTAGCGGATGGTGATATCGCTCAGTTCCAGCGGGGTGCCGTGGTCAGCGGCTTTGACGATGGTGTTGGCGCGCGTCTGCAGGGGGACGTCGCCGGAGCCGGACCGGCGGCTCCGCTGGACATTCGTCTGGTTTGTCATTGGACCACTTTCGTTGCAATCGGTATCCAGCAAAGTACAGCCACGAGCCCGGCCACGCCGGCCCAGAGGGCCGCGTAGGGGGCCAGCAGCAGGCCGATGCCGAGGGCGCCCAGCACGCCCAGCGGCAGGGCCACGGTTCCCACCAGCGCATTCTCGAACAACCGGACCTGGCGGAGCATGTCCGGGTTCCAGCCCATGGCTTCGAGGATGCCAAGGTACTGGCGCTTGGCATTGAGTTCAAAGCGGCCGGTGACCAGGGTGAGCACCAGCCCCACCACCACCCCGGCGAGGGCCAGGAGGATGCTTGGCAGCGTGACGCTGGCAGCGGCGAGGCCGCTCAGTGCGCTGGCGCCGGCCGCCCGCGGGATGTCGATCAGCAGAGCGATCAGTCCGCCCACGGCCGCGCCGAAGACGCCCACGGCAACAGCAAGGGACAAGGTGTTGAACTTGTTGGTGCCCAGCTGCCGGTTGGCGAAGGTCAGCGGCGAGTCCACCGGGATGAGCCTTTCGTCGTGCTGCGGTTCCTGGTCAATGACATCGCGGTGGCGCAGCTGCTGGGCGGCAAAGAAAGCCGCGGCGGCGTACAGCACCAGGACCGAAACGGACACCAGGGCGGTGGCCAGGCTCCAGCTGACCAGGCTCAGGACGAGGCCGGCCACGGCGAGCAGGACCGCGCCCACCCCGAATTCCTCCAGGACCCAACTGCGGATCCGGCGCTGGGTCCAGCCCATCGCACGGAGCGTTCCGGCTTCCGACCGGCGCTTGCGGATGTAGCTGACGGTGGAGGCACCGGTCAGGAGGGCGGCCCCGCACAGCGTGAGGAAGAGCAGGGTGATGTTGGTGCCCGAGAGGGACCCGGTGACGGCGTCGGCAGCGTTCTGCCGAACCCAGGACTGCTGGACGGTGCCCAAGGCAGACTCCTTCCCGGCGTCGTCCTTGGAATAACCGGGAACGAAGATGCTGGCGTCTTCACGCGCGGAGCCGGCAACGATAGTGGCCTCCAGTCCCATGCCGCGGATCTCGGCGGCGAGCTTCTCCACTTCCGGCTGGGCTTCCTTCCAGCTGCCGGGGGCGTCGGCGCGGACCCGGATGGCATCAATGACGGCGGCGTTTTGGGTATACCCGCGGGCAGCGGCAAGGCCGTAGTAGTCGGTGATGGCGCCGGCGGACTGGCTGGCGAGCCCGGTGGCGCTCAGGGAAGGCTTGAGCGCGGTGGCTGCCACGTCCTTGCCCTCGGCATCCTTGACCAGGCTGAAGGGAGAGGGGTCGTAGCCGCCCAGCGGAAGCCTGTTGACGTCACCGGCGGCCTTGGCCACGGCGGAGGGGTCGAAGGTGCCGTAGACCATGGCCAGCGGAGCTGAGACTTTTTTCCCGCCGGTTTCCAGGTTCTCGCGGTAGGACCGCTCGTCCACGGGTTCGCGCTGGGTCTGGTCCACGGGGGCGCCGTTGGCGCTCTTTTCAGGCAGCCGGTTCACAGTGACCCACTCGCCGGGCACGGCCGTCTTGTCCACGGCGCCGTTGGCCGCGGTTTTGCCGTCCGTGTACTGCGGAGCCGCAGCAAAATCGGTGCTCCATGTGGCGGGCGTGTAGAGGCCCTGGTTGAAGTTGCCGTTGGCACCGAGGAGGGATGTGTGGTCCGTGGATCCGGGCCAGGAAAGGACGAACGGGTCCTTCGAGACGAACGGCAGGTAGTCCTGGCCCAAGGACCGGGACACTGTTCCGACGTCCTTGACTACCTTGCCGGAGCCGTCGATTTCCTCGATCTTGACGTTGTACTTCAGGTCCAGGGACGTGCCCGAGCGAACCACCAGGGGTATGGCCTGGGAGTCGGCGGTCAGCTGGCCGGTGCGCTTGGCCTGCTGGTACTGGGTCATCAGCGGCGCCCAGTACTTGAGCTTCACGCCCAGGAAGTCAGGTCCTTCGGCCAGCTGGTCCAGCCCGATGCCGTTGGTGAAAAGGCCTTCCAGGTACCGGCCCACGGCGCCGGCGTTGCGGGCGTCGGCAGGCGGAGCCTTTTCCAGCGGGGCCAGGAAGTCCCCGGCGGATCCCAGCAGGGCCCGTTCGGAGGCAGGGTCGACGGCGACCACTGACTCGGTCACTTCGGGCGCGAGAGGCAAGGATACGGAGAGGTTGAAGAGGTTGTGCTCGGAGCCGCCGGCCGGGGCCGCGAACTTGATGCCGGTTTCGCCTTCGGGGGCGGCGATGCGGATGCTGCTCCCCCCGGCGGCCTTTTCCTCCACGAGTTTGGCCTTGCCCAGGGTGCCTTCGGCGGTGGACTTGAAGAGTGTCTGCTCGGAAACGCCGTCCGAACTTACCGCGCTGGCCGTCAGGCGGTACTTCTTCGCCTGGTCACTCAACACGGACTCTGCCGCGGGCCACTGGGCCGGGGCGGTGGCACCTGCGGCCTGGTCCGCCGTCGCGGTCCCTGCCAGCCCGGCGTTGTAGCCCAGGTAATCCATGGCATCCAGCCGCGGGGCCTCAAGGTTCTGCGTCACGCGGGACACCAGGCTGATGGGCGCTGCCACGGACGTGCCGGACAGCTTCCGGATGGCCTCCAGCTGGTCGAAGCTGATGCCGCCAGTGCCGTTGGCGATCTCAGGCTGCAGCATCGCACCCGAAGGCGCCTTGGCCTGGACCAGGATGTCGTAGAGTCCCCGCGAATTTTCATTCACGGTCCGGCTGAGCGCCGCCTGCGACTGGCTTTGGACGAGGACCGACAAGCACATGGCTGCGATCAGGATGGCCGCGGTCAACAGCAGCACCCTGCTTCTGATGAACCTCTGGACGGCGTTCATTGAACTCCCTGGAACCTGGATTGCGTGCGCACATCCGAGTCCGCGGGCGGCGGACGTGGACGATCACGGACGGATGTGCAAAAGGTATTGGCCGGCCTGCCGGCACGGTCCTGAAGCAGGACCCAGCCATTTTAAGCAGACCGGCCAATCATACGTGGCCTCGCCCGGACGCGCCGAGCGGAGGCCGACGCTACGGCGTTTCCCCCAACCTGGATTAGTCCTCCAGGTCCACTTCCCGGACCATCTCGGCGCCGATGCCTGCCTTGATGGCATCCAGGACCTGCTGGGGTACCGAGCTGTCGATGGTCAGCAGCGCGAGGACCTGGCCGCCCTGGTCGTGGCGTGCCACCTGCATGCCGGCGATGTTGATGTTGTTCATGCCCAGGATGTGGCCGATGGTCCCGATCACGCCGGGACGGTCGGTGTAGGCAACCACAACGAGGTGCTCGCTGATGGGGATTTCGACTTCGAAACCGTTGATGCCAACCAGCTTCTCGATCTGCTTGGGTCCGGTCAGGGTGCCGGCCACCGAGATCTGGCTGCCGTCGCTGAGTGCTCCGCGCAGGGTCAGGACGTTGCGGTAGGACTCCGTCTCCGGCGTGGTGATCAGCCGGACGTTGATGCCGCGCTGTTCAGCGATGACAGGTGCGTTGACGTAGGAAACCTGTTCGGTCACTACGTCGGCGAAGATGCCCTTCAGTGCGGCCAGTTCCAGGACCTTGACGTCCAGTGAGGAAATCTCGCCAGCCACCTCCACGTCGAACTGCGTCAGGGAGTCGTGGGTGAGCGCGGTGAAGATCCGGCCCAGCTTCTCTATCAGCGGGATGCCCGGGCGGACGTCCGGGGCGATGACGCCTCCGGCGACGTTGACGGCGTCGGGAACCAGCTCCCCTGCCAGGGCGAGGCGGACGGACTTGGCTACCGAGACGCCGGCCTTTTCCTGGGCTTCGTCCGTGGAGGCGCCGAGGTGCGGGGTGACCACCACGTTGTCCAGCTTGAAGAACGGAAGGTCGGTGCTGGGCTCCTTGGCGAAGACGTCCACGCCGGCGCCGGCGATTTCGCGGTCCTGCAGGGCAGTGAAGAGGGCTTCCTCGTCCACCAGCCCGCCGCGGGCAACGTTCACCACGTAGGCGGTGTTCTTCATCTTCTTGAAGGCGTCAGCGCCGAGCATCCCCACGGTTTCGGGCGTCTTGGGCATGTGGATGGTGATGAAGTCGGACTGGGCCAGGAGCTCATCCAGGGTGACCAGCTGCACGCCGAGCTGTGCTGCCCGGGCGGAGGTGATGTAGGGGTCGTAGGCAAGGATCTTGGTGTCGAAGCCCTTCAGGCGGGCTGCCACCAGGGAGCCGATGCGGCCGAGGCCGATGATGCCGATCTTCTTTTCGAACAGCTCGATGCCCGTGTACTTTGAGCGCTTCCACTCGCCGTCCTTGAGTGCGGCGCTGGCCTGCGGGATGTGCCGGGCCAGGCTAAGGATGTGCCCCACGGTGAGTTCAGCCGCGGAGACGATGTTGGACGTGGGGGCGTTGACCACCATCACGCCGGCCTGGGTGGCAGCCTTGATGTCCACGTTGTCCAGGCCCACGCCGGCGCGGGCGATGACCTTCAGGTTCTTTGCTGCGGCGATGGCCTCGGCATCCACCTGGGTGGCGGAACGGACCAGGATGGCATCAACGTCGCTGATGGCAGAGAGCAGCTGGGAGCGGTCAGCGCCGTCGGTCTGGCGGATCTCGAAGTCCGGGCCGAGGGCCTCGATGGTGGCGGGGGAAAGTTCTTCGGCGAGCAGTACTACGGGTTTTGACACGGCTGATCCTCTGCGTTGCAGTCCTGGGGATGGAACAAGTCTAGGCCGACGGAAAGGCCGGGCTCACATTGTTAAGTGTGAACCCGGCCTTACGGCTGCCTTTTATGGCGGCGCTCAGGGGCGACCTTTAGCGGGCGGCTGAACCTTCAACGTAGTCCACGTCCTGCTGCTGCCAGGAGAACAGGGAGCGCAGCTCGCGGCCAACGGCCTCGATGGGGTGCTGCTCGGCCTTGGCGCGCAGTTCCTTGAACTCCACGGCGCCGTTGTCCTGGTCTTCGATGAAGCGCTTGGCGAAGGCACCGGACTGGATGTCCGCGAGGACGGCCTGCATGTTTTCCTTCACCGCGGGGGTGATGACGCGCGGGCCGGAGACGTAGTCGCCGTATTCGGCGGTGTCGGAAACGCTCCAGCGCTGCTTGGCGATGCCGCCCTCCCACATGAGGTCCACGATGAGCTTGAGCTCGTGGAGTACCTCGAAGTAGGCGATCTGCGGCTGGTAGCCGGCTTCGGTCAGGGTTTCGAAGCCGTACTGGACCAGCTGGGACACGCCGCCGCAGAGGACAGCCTGCTCGCCGAAGAGGTCAGTTTCGGTCTCTTCGGTGAAGGTGGTCTTGATGACGCCGGCGCGGGTGCCGCCGATGGCCTTGGCGTAGGACTTGGCCAGGTCCCAGGCGGAGCCGGAGGCGTCCTGTTCGACGGCGATGATGTCCGGGATGCCGCGGCCGGCCTCGAACTCGCGTCGTACGGTGTGGCCGGGGGCCTTCGGGGCGACGAGGATGACGTCAACGCCCTCCGGTGCCTGGATGTAGCCGAAGCGGATGTTGAAGCCGTGGGCGAAGGCAAGGGCCTTGCCCGGGGTCAGCTTGTCCTTGATGGAGTCGTTGTAGATCGAGCGCTGGTGCTGGTCCGGTGCCAGGATCATGATGACGTCGGCCCATTCGGCGGCGTCGGCGACGTTCTTGACCGTGAAGCCTGCGTCTGCAGCCTTCGGGGCGGACGTGGAGCCGTCCTTCAGTGCGATAACAACCTCGACGCCGGAATCGCGCAGGTTCAGCGCGTGGGCGTGGCCCTGGGAGCCGTAGCCAACAATGGCTACCTTGCGGCCCTGGATGATCGACAGGTCGGCGTCGTCGTCGTAAAACATTTCAGTCACTTGCGTAACTCCTCTTGAGTGGATTGTAGATAGGTGTTTCGGTGGTGCGGTTACGGGCATCGCGCTCTGCCGGGGCAGGCCCGGGCAACTTGCTATGCGGAGCGCAACGCCCTGTCACTCATGGAGCGGGATCCCCGTCCAACGGCCAGGGTGCCGGACTGCACGATTTCGCGGATGCCGAAGGGCTCCAGCACTGAGAGCAGTGCGGTGAGCTTTTCGGGATGGCCGGTTGCTTCAATGACGACAGAGTCGGTGGAGACGTCCACCACTGAAGCGCGGAACAGGTCTGCGGCCTGGGTCACCTGCAGACGAGTAGCGGCATCCGCACGTACCTTGACCAGGATGTGGTCACGCTGTACGGAAGATTCGGAGGTCAGCTCAACGATTTTGATGACGTTGATCAGTTTGTTGAGCTGCTTGGTGACCTGTTCGATGAGGTCGCCATCGGCGTCGACCACCACGGTCATCCGGGAGATGCCCGGAACCTCGGTGGGGCCAACGGCCAGGGAGTTGATGTTGAAGGCCCGGCGGGCGAAGAGGCTGGCAACCCGGGTCAGGACGCCCGGCTTGTCTTCAACCAGGACGGACAGTGTGTGGCGGGTCATGGTCAGTCCTCTTCTTCCCATTCCGGGGTCATGTTGCGGGCAACCTGGATCTGGTCGTTGCTCACGCCGGCGGGCACCATAGGCCACACCATGGAGTTGGGGCTTACCACGAAGTCAATGACCACGGGGCGGTCGTTGATTTCGAGGGCCTTTTGGATGGTGGCGTCGATATCCTCGTCGCGTTCACAGCGGAACGAGGCGCAGCCGTAGGCCTCCCCCAGCTTGACGAAGTCCGGGATGCGGACGGTGTCGTGGCCGGTGTTGAGGTCGGTGTTCGAGTAACGGCCCTCGTAGAAGAGGGTCTGCCACTGGCGCACCATTCCCAAGGAGGAGTTGTTGATGACGGCAACCTTGATGGGAATGTTGTTAATGGCGCAGGTGGCCAGTTCCTGGTTGGTCATCTGGAAGCAGCCGTCGCCGTCGATGGCCCAGACCACCCGGTCCGGCTCCCCTACCTTGGCGCCCATGGCAGCCGGAACGGCGTACCCCATGGTGCCGGCGCCGCCCGAGTTCAGCCAGGCGTGCGGGCGTTCGTACTTGATGAACTGTGCCGCCCACATCTGGTGCTGGCCGACGCCCGCCACGTAGACGCCTTCCGGTCCGGTCAGCGCGCCGATGCGCTCGATGACTTTCTGCGGGGCAGTCAGTCCGTCTTCCGGCTCGGTCCAGCCCAGCGGGTAGGTTTCCTTCAGGTTGTTCAGGAAGGCCCACCAGGTGGTCAGGTCCGGCGTGCCCGATGCCTGGAACTGGGTGCGGACCGCTTCGGTCAGTTCCGGGATGATCTCCTTGACCGAGCCCACGATCGGCACGTCCGCGGTGCGGTTCTTGGAGATTTCGGCGGGGTCGATGTCCGCGTGGATGACCTTGGCGTTGGGCGCAAACGTCTTCAGCACGCCGGTGACGCGGTCATCGAACCGGGCGCCCAGCGTGATCAGGAGGTCGGACTGCTGCAGGGCGGTCACCGCAGAAACCGTGCCATGCATGCCGGGCATGCCCACGTGCTGCGGGTGGGAGTCCGGGAAAACGCCCTTTGCCATCAGGGTCGTGACCACGGGAGCACCCGTGGCCTCGGCCAGGGCCAGCAACTCTGCGGAAGCATGTGCCTTGACCACGCCCCCGCCAACATACAGGACGGGTTTGCTGGCTGCTGCGATCAGCTTGGCAGCTTCGCGGACCTGCTTGTTGTGCCCCCGGGTGACGGGACGGTAGCCGGGGAGGTCCACCCGCGGCGGCCACGAGAAGGTCATCTGGCCAACCTGGGCGTCCTTGGCAACGTCCACCAGGACGGGGCCGGGACGTCCGGTGGATGCCAGGTGGAAGGCCTCGGCCATCACATGCGGGATGTCGTTGGGGTCGGTCACCAGGAAGGAGTGCTTGGTGATGGGCATGGTGATGCCCACAATGTCGGCTTCCTGGAAGGCGTCGGTGCCGATCACGCCGCTGGACACCTGGCCGGTGATGGCTACGAGCGGCACGGAGTCCATGTGGGCATCCATGATGGCGGTAACGAGGTTGGTGGCGCCGGGGCCTGAGGTGGCGATACATACGCCCACCCGCCCGGTCACCATGGCGTAGCCTTGCGCGGCGTGGCCGGCTCCCTGTTCGTGACGGACCAGGACGTGATTCATGCTGGAGGCCATCAAGGGGTCGTAGGTGGGCAGGATCGCGCCACCGGGCAAACCGAAAATATCGTCCACGCCGAGTTCTTCGAGCGAGCGGACAATAGCTTGCGAGCCGGTCATCACCGTAGGGGGTACAACGTTGTTCGGCCCGAGGACAGGAGAGGCGGCAGCAAGGTCGGCGACGACGACGGCGTGGTCAGCCGTGCGGTCGGCGCGTTCCGGAGCCTTGGGGGCTCCAGCGGACTTAGTAGCCATCAGCGAGGGGCTGATCGGCGATCCTTTGCTCATCGGACTCTTCCTTGTGGATCATCTGTGGTTCGTGGAAACTGCGGGAAATAAAAAAACCCCTCAGCCTGGCGGCTCTTCGAGGGGTTTGCGCGTGACGGTTCGTTACCAGTGGAGGCTAATGTGTCACGCGCTTGGTAAGGACGACGACGATGCCGGTAACGAAAGTCATGCGTTCAGTTTTCCCTCTGGTGGGATAGGTGTCAACGAGGTGCCACCCGATCTCACCATGTGGACTCCGTTGTCCACGGGATGATCCTTCCCCGGCCCTCCGGCGCAAGCGCCGTCTGCCCGGGGCCCCTCGGATCGCCCCTAATTAAGCCCTGCCGCCTCAGCGGGCAGGTCCCGGGAGAAGGCCCGGGGTACTCATATCAGCCTGTCCAGGCACCTTGGCTAGCGCTGTGTACCAGCTTGGCGTACTTGGCGAGGACACCCTTGGTGTACCTTGCCGGGAGCGGCTGCCAGCCCACCTTGCGGGCTTCGAGCTCAGCTTCGTCCACGAGGAGGTCGAAGCTGCGCGCCGCGATGTCCACCCTGATCCGGTCACCGTCCTGAACGAAGGCTATGGGGCCGCCGTCCACCGCTTCCGGCGCGACGTGCCCGATGCACAGGCCGGTGGTGCCGCCGGAGAACCGGCCGTCGGTGAGTAGCAGGACGTCCTTGCCCAGGCCGGCACCTTTGATGGCGCCGGTGATCGCAAGCATTTCACGCATGCCTGGACCGCCCTTGGGGCCTTCATACCGGATCACCACAACGTCGCCGGCGTGGATCTGGCCGTTATCCAGCGCATCAAGGGCGCCCTTTTCGCGTTCGAAGACACGTGCTGTGCCTTCGAAGACGTCGGCGTCAAAGCCTGCGCTTTTCACCACTGCGCCTTCAGGGGCCATGCTGCCGTGAAGGATGGTGATGCCGCCGGTCTTGTGGATCGGGTTGTCCAGGGCGCGCAGTATCTTGCCGTCAACGTCCGGCGGGTTGATCGCTTCGAGGTTTTCGGCCACGGTCTTGCCGGTGACGGTGAGGCAGTCACCGTGGAGCAGGCCGGCGTCGAGCAGTGCCTTCATGATCACCGGCACGCCGCCGATCTTGTCCACATCAGTCATGACGTAACGGCCGAAAGGCTTGAGGTCACCCAGGTGCGGGATCTTGTCGCCAATGCGGTTGAAGTCGTCAAGGGTCAGCTCCACCTCGGCCTCCCGGGCGATTGCCAGTAGGTGCAGGACGGCGTTGGTGGAACCGCCGAAGGCCATGGTGACCGCGATGGCGTTCTCGAAGGCCTTCCTGGTCATGATGTCGCGCGCGGTGATGCCTTGGCGGAGGAGGTTGACCACTGCTTCGCCGGACTTGCGGGCGAATTCATCACGACGGCGGTCTGCCGAGGGCGGGGCGGCGGAGCCGGGCAGGGACATGCCGAGGGCCTCACCGATGCAGGCCATGGTATTGGCCGTGTACATGCCGCCGCAGGCGCCTTCGCCCGGGCAGATGGCCTTTTCGATGCGGGTCAGGTCTTCCATGCTCATCTTGCCTGCGGCGCAGGCGCCAACAGCCTCGAAGGCGTCGATGAGGGTGACTTCCTTTTCGGAGCCGTCCTCGAGCTTTACCCAGCCGGGCATGATGGAGCCGGCGTAGAGGAAGACACTGGACAGGTCCAGGCGGGCTGCTGCCATGAGCATGCCCGGGAGGGACTTGTCACAGCCTGCGAGCAGGACGGATCCGTCGATGCGCTCCGCCTGCATCACGGTCTCCACGGAGTCAGCGATAACTTCGCGTGAGACCAATGAGAAGTGCATGCCTTCGTGGCCCATGGAGATTCCGTCCGAGACGGAGATGGTGCCGAACTGCATGGGGAATCCGCCACCTGCGTGGACGCCTTCTTTGGCACCCTGGGCGAGCCGGTTGAGGGAGAGGTTGCAGGGCGTGATTTCGTTCCAGGAACTGGCGACACCCACCTGGGGCTTTGCGAAGTCGTCATCGCCCATGCCGACGGCGCGGAACATCCCCCGGGCTGGGGCGGCGTGGATGCCGTCGGTTACTACCCGGCTCCGCGGCTTGATGTCAGGCTTGGTGTCGGTTGTGATCAGGGTGTCCTCACTCATAGGGGAAAGTCTATGGCTCCGCGGAACGGCGCAGGGACAGACTGGAGCCGCTTAAGCACAAAACCGGGAAAATTTCTGACCAGATGGTGGAATGCGATCTCAAATACTGAGATCTCGGTCATGTGATCCCAGCTCCTTGTGGCCTCGGTCACCCGCCGCTGCGGGGGAAGGCCTCCGCCGGGAATCCCCCACGCGCTCCGGTCCCTGGCCAATCCAACTGCCCGCTAAGGCCAAGGAGTTCCGGCAGGTCAAAGGCTGGACAGCACTGTGGACCCGACGTAGCGTCGGGGCAAAGGACCTTGCCAATTGACTGAAGGGCTTGCCATGGATGTTGTCTTTTGGATCATTCTGCTCGTGGTGCTCGCGGCTGCTGTGTGGTGGTTGCTGAACCGCAGGAATTCCGCTTCCCGTTCCGGGGAGGCCGAACGCCGCGCCGACCGGGATGCCCGCGCTGACGGTGCACTTTCCGGCGGGAGTGCCGCAGCCTCCGCCGAAGCTGCGGGAACCTCCGGCATTGCCAGCGCGGCAGGATTCGGCCGCCCGGCAGAACCGGCAGCTCCCGCGACCGCAGAGGAGCCGGGCGAGTCTGCATCCGTGTCGGATGCCGCTCCGGACAGCGGAACAGGATCCTCCGCAGCCGGCACTGAGGCCGCCGCGGAAAGTTCGCGAGGTTCTTCCCCTGAAGAGCGCCGGGCCCAGGATGCGGCTGAATGGGAAACGCAGTGGTCTGAGGCGTCAGGCCCAGCCCCTACCCGCGAAGGCTCGGCCCCCGAAACTGTTGGACACCGGCAAAGCTCGGCCCAGCGGGAAGGAGCAGAGCACCAGGAGACGGGAGCGCCTGCAGGTCCCCTTCCGCCCGCCCTGAACGGGTCCGCGGAGAACGGGTCCGGGCAGGCCCCCGCCGAAACCATTGATGACAGCGCCGGCACCTTCCGGCCGGTACACCATCCGGAGTTCACCGCACCGCAGGCCCCCACGCTCCCCGGCGCCGAAACAGCCGCCGTCGAAGAGCCCGAAGAACCTGGTAGCGAACCCTCAACCGCAGCGCGCCAGCAGTCCACGGCCGGCTCCGAGGGGGCCCAAGCCGGCAGGGCAACAAGCTCTTCCGCGGCGGGTATCAGCCTCAGCGACGCCGCAGCAACGGAAACACGGGACCGGGCGGAATCATCCGCGCTGGTGGAAACCGGCGCGGACCACGCACAGTCCGGGGGTATGTCTTCGACAGGGACGGAACCAGCCGGGCACTTGGCGGCCGAGGAACCCTATGGCATGGGTTCAGCATCGGCTGCTGGTGACGGCACCGGACCGGCAGAGTACACCGTCAAGGGCGACGCCGGCTCAATGGTGTATTACGAGGAGGGACACCCCGAGTATGAGCAGACCAGGGCGGACGTGTGGTTCGAGTCGGCTGCGCATGCCGAAGCTGCGGGGTTCCGGGCGCCGCGGCGCAGGCGGATGTAGCACCGCGTCCGCGCGGGGGCCGCGCCGGGTGGCCCCCGTGGCTGCCGCTGCCGTCTGCCTTGCCATGCTCCTGGGTTCCTGCACCGGCAGCCCGGACAAGGGGCCAACAGGAAGCAGCCCTTCAGTGAGTTCCTCGGCTGACCCAGTGCCGGGAACGCCCCAGCGCCTGGATCTTCAGCTGAACATCCCCTGGGCCGCGGTATTCCTCCCTGACGGAACAGCAGTTATCTCCGAGCGCGACACGGCCCTCCTCAAAACAGTCAGGGCAGGAGAAGCCAAGGACCTGGGGAAGGTCCCGGGCGTGGTTCCCGCCGGAGAAGGCGGCCTGCTGGGGCTTGCCCTGTCCCCCACCTTCGCCGCCGACCGCTACCTCTATGCCTACTTCACGTCAGCGACGGACAACAGGATTGCGCGCCTTCGCCTGGCGCGTGCCAGTGACGGAACACTCTCCGTGGGGGAACCGGACGTGATCTTCACTGGCATTCCCAAGGCATCCACCCACAACGGCGGCAGGATCCGTTTCGGACCGGACGGTTTCCTGTATGTGGGCACCGGTGATTCGCAGCGCAGGGAACAGCCCCAGGACCCCGCAGCGTTGGGCGGTAAAATCCTTCGCCTGACGGCCGACGGCGATCCCGCCCCGGGTAACCCGTTCGGCAACGCGGTGTACAGCCTGGGACACAGGAACGTCCAAGGACTGGCCTGGGACCGGGAAGGACGCTTCTGGGCCAGCGAGTTCGGGCCTGACGTCAATGATGAACTCAACCTGATTGTCCCCGGCGGCAATTACGGCTGGCCCGCTGTCACAGGCGCTCCCCACCGCCCCGAGTTCCGGGACGCAAAAGTCGTCTGGCCGGCAACAAGCGAATCCTCGCCCAGCGGACTGGAAATTGTCGGCTCAACGGCCTACCTCGGTGCATTGCGTGGCCAACGGATGTGGGCGGTGCCCCTGGCCGGCGAGGAAGCCGGTTCCCCTGTGGCCTACTTCACACGCGAATACGGGCGGATCCGGGACGTCATCCGCACCCCCGACGGCGGCTTTTGGCTGCTGACAAACAACGAAAACCCCGATTTTGTGCTGGTTTTACCCCCTCCGCGCTGACCCGGACTTTCCCGCCAGCGCCGATTTCACATGCATCAAAAGTTCGTGTAGAGTTTCATGTCGTTGCGGAGATCAACGGGGAAACAAAAAGCCCCAAACGATCGAAACAAAAGATGCACCTCTAGCTCAATTGGCAGAGCAATTGACTCTTAATCAATGGGTTCCGGGTTCAAGTCCCGGGGGGTGCACCACTGGGAAAACAGCCTCCGGCTTGCGGAAACGCAAACCGGGGGCTGTTTTGTTTTGCCCGGCCACGACGCCCCAACTCCTCAAGACGCCCCATCACCTCCCGCAACCTTCCCCCAAGACGCATCATCACCTCCCGGCCGTTCGACGGCGGGGCTGCCGCGGGCAGTGTGCAAGACGCCGACTCCATAGGACCGCAAGGTGATCGCGCGTTCCCCGTGACAAGTGATGGAGCGTTTCCCGGTTCACTGCGAAAGGTGATGGCGCGTTGTTCATGACACAAAGTGATGCCGGGCCGGGCAAAAATAAAGCGTGACCACAGCCTGCCACGGCTGGGATCACGCTGGTGCCGGCAATGCCGGCCAAGCGGGCAACCCTTAGGAGGTCATGGACGGGTTTTCCATCATCACGGCCGAAGTGGTGGTTCCGAACTGGCTCGCGAGTTCGCGGACAACTGCCTTAAGTTCCTGCCGGAGGACGTCGGGATCAATGGTGGCGGCGGCCAGGACAGTACGTTCCATCTCGACGGCGGCGGCGACGGCTTCCTTGCCCCGTTCAGTAAGGGACACCACGTGGCTCCTGCGGTCGGAGGTGCTGCGGACCCGCGCAATGTGCCCGTGGGCCTCGAGGCGGCTAAGGGTCTTGCCCATGGTCTGGGCCTGGACACGCACGAACTGAGCCAGCTGCGCCTGGGTCATGGGGCCTTGGGCGTTGAGGACCTCGATGGCAATAACACCGGCATGGGTGAGGCCGATAGCGCCAAGTTTCTCATTCCAGGAGTGCTCAACGAGGCGCGCAGCAGTGGACAAGAGGCGCCCAGTGGGCCATTGATCCATATCAGGCATAGCAGCAAGTATAGCCAGTGTCGATTGGCACTGCTAAGCGAGGCTTACTAGGCTGGTGTGTCCCGCCGGCAACAAGGAGAAAAACAATGGCTGACAGACTGGTACCGGGTGACGATGCACCCCGCTTCACCCTGAAGGATTCCACCGGCAACGACGTCAGCCTGGCACCGCGCCCCGGCCGCAACACCATCGTGTACTTCTACCCCGCCGCCTCCACGCCCGGCTGCACAAAAGAAGCCTGCGACTTCCGCGACAACCTGTCCTCCCTGCAGTCGGCGGGCTATGACGTCCTGGGCATCTCCCCCGATCCGGTGGAAAAGCTCGCCAAATTCACAGCGAAGGAAACCCTCACTTTCCCGCTGCTCTCGGACGAGGACCATGCCGTGGCGGAGGCCTACGGCGCGTGGGGAGAAAAGAAGAACTACGGCAAGACGTACGAGGGCCTCATCCGGTCCACCATCGTGCTGGACCCCGACGGCAAAGTAGCCCTGGCCCAGTACAACGTCCGCGCCACCGGCCACGTGGCCAAGCTGCGCCGGGACCTGAACCTGGACGCCTGAAGCCGGCCACCGGGCCGGGCCGCTGCTGACGCAGGGCCCGCCTGGGCGAGGCTACAATAAAGACTGGCATCCGCCGTCGTACGTTCCTGGCCCTGACCCAGGGCCCGGAGCACCGGCGCCGGGCAGTTAAGCGCGAGTGGTGAAATTGGCAGACACGCAGGATTTAGGTTCCTGTGCCTTCGGGCGTGGGGGTTCAAGTCCCCCCTTGCGCACTGAATGTCAAAGATCCCCCGGGCCGTGAGCAGTTCACGGGCCGGGGGATTTTTTCGTTAACATCCAGCGACGTAAGAGCATCCCGGGATCCGGAAATCCGGTGAATTCGCAGCGCGCCGAAAAACTTCTTGATGTTGACCCATCCAGCTTCCGGCATCGGCCGAATACCCAGTGAGACACCAGCCAAGTGCAGGTGCCCACCAGCCAGAAGCAACAGGGCCGCGGACATCCGTCCACGGCCAGGCAACATGTTCAACCCAAGGAGAACCACCATGCAGACCATCAAGCGCACCACTTTCGGCGTCGCAGGCGTTGCAGCTGCAGCTCTGCTCAGCCTGACCGCCTGCGGCGGCTCGGCAGGAACCGCAAGCTCCTCTGCACCTGCAGCGGCGCCCTCAGCCTCGGCACCGGCCTCGAGCATGGCCCCGTCCCCGTCGGCCAGCTCATCCGCAGCTTCCATGGATCCGGCCGCCAACCTCGTGGGCCCCGGCTGCGCCGGCTACGCCGAGAAGGTCCCCACGGGCGCCGGTTCGGTGGAAGGCATGGCTCTGGACCCCGTCGCCGTAGCCGCCTCCAACAACCCCATCCTCACCACCCTCACCGCCGCCGTATCCGGCAAGCTGAACCCCAAGGTGGATCTGGTGGACACCCTCAACGGTGGCGAATTTACCGTCTTCGCTCCGGTGGACGACGCCTTCGCCAAAATCGATCCGGCCACCATCGAAACACTGAAGACCGACGATGCCCTCCTGAGCAAGATCCTCACCTACCACGTGGTTCCCGGCCAGATCACTCCGGACAAGATCGTGGGCACCCACGCCACGGTCCAGGGCGGTTCGGTCACGGTCACGGGCAGCGCTGACGCCCTCAAGGTGGACGACGCCAGCGTGATCTGCGGCGGCGTCAAGACCAAGAACGCAACCGTCTACCTCATCGATTCGGTGCTGATGCCCAAGTAAGCCGGGCTGGTGCAGTAACCAGGCTGCAAGGCGCGGGGTCCGTTCCGAAAGGGACCGGGCCCCGCACCATTTAACGGGCGGCCTCTGCCTCCCTGCCGCCGGCGCGGGCCTTCGGGAACCGCAGCAGGAGGTCAACTAGACTGGGTCCCGGCCCGCAGTCGGCGGCGCCGGCAAAATCCCGAGGTGATAAACGAGTGCCCAGCAGTCCATCCAGGCGGACGGTCATTACGGCCGGTGCCGCCCTCCTGGCGTTGAGCGTCACTTCATGTACCGGAAGTCCGACTCCCCCGCCGTCGCCCGCGTCCCCGGCCCCGAGCACGACGGCGGAGCCCACCGCCAGCTTCAACTTCGGCACTGCAGTGCAGCCGCTGGGCCTGGACCCGGCGCTCTCCACGGATGTAGAGTCCCAGCGCATCACCCGCCAGATCCTTGAAGGCTTGGTGGGGGTGGACCAGACCACCGGGAAACCCACCCCGCTGCTGGCCACCGAGTGGAGCGAATCCAACGAGGGCCGCTCCTATACCTTCAAACTGCGCAGCGGTGTGATGTTCCACGACGGCACCCCGTTCAATGCCGACGCCGTGTGCACCAACTTCAACCGGTGGTTCGCGTTCTCCGAGGAGCTGCGCCGGCAGGCCCCCGGCAGCTCGTTCAAGGGTGTATTCAAGGCGCACGCCGACCAGCCGGAGCTGTCCATCTTCAAGAGCTGCACGGCAGTGGCGGCCGATACTGTCCGGATCGACCTGACCCAGCGCTTCACTGCGTTCCTGCAGGCGTTGACGCTGCCGGCTTTCGCCATCGCCTCCCCCGCAGCGCTGGCGGCAGGAAACGCCGACGTCCTGGACCAGAGCCGCGGCGGCCAGGCCGTGTCCGCCTTCGGCACCCACCCGGTGGGCACCGGCCCCTTCACCTTGAAGTCCTGGGATGAAGCCAGCGTCACCCTGGCCAGCAACGCACAGTACTGGGGGGACCGCGGCCAGATCGCCACCATCAACTTCGTGGCCTACAACCACCCCCAGGCCCGCCTCCAGGCCCTGCTGGACGGCACCATCGACGGCTACGACGCCGTGACCGTGGGCAACTTTGACCAACTGGTGAAACGCGGCAAGCAGATTGTGCAGCGCGACCCGTTCTCGGTGATGTACCTGGGGATCAACCAGGAGATCCCTGTCCTGCAGAACCAAAAGGTCCGGCAGGCCATCGAACTCGCGATCGATAAGGAGACCTTGATCCGCAAGTTCTTCATCGACAACACCGCCGTGGCCACCCAGTTCGTCCCGCCGAAGATCAGCGGGTTCAACAACGACGCCCCGGCACTGGGCCACGATCCAACCAAGGCCAAGGAGTACCTCAAAGAGGCCGCCTATACCGGTGAGGAGCTGCGGTTCTACTACCCCCTGAACGTCACCCGGCCCTACCTTCCCACCCCAGAAAAGGTGTACGCCGAAATCAGCCGGCAACTGACCGCGGTGGGCTTCAACATCAAGCCGGTTCCCGTGGACTGGTCCGAGGGGTACCTGCAGAAAGTCCAGTCACCGGGAGACCACGGACTCCACCTGCTGGGATGGAACGGTTCCTACTCGGACGCCGATAATTTTGTGGGCCCCCTTTTCGGGGAGAAGAACGGCGAGTTCGGCTACCAGGATCCGCAGGTGTTTTCCAAGATCAACAGGGCGCGCGGAATGCCGGAGGGCCAGGAGCGGGATGAGCAATATCACACCATCAATGCCCAGATCGCAGCCACCGTTCCCGCAGTCCCCGTTGCCTTCCCGATCTCGGCGCTGGCCCTGTCAGACCGGGTGGTGAGCTATCCGGCGTCGCCTGTCTTAAACGAAGTTTTCACCAAAGTGCAACTGAAGCCTTGACGGGCCCGCCCAATTTCAGTAGTAGGGCCGCGCGGGGATATTCTGTGACAGCCAGAGCCGCTGCAATCGGAGACTGATCGTGACCTTCATTTCCAAGACCCCACATGCCGACGTCGTCCTGATTGGCGGCGGCATCATGAGCGCCACGCTGGGGGCATTCATCAAGCAGTTGGAGCCGGACTGGACCATCTCCATGTTCGAGCGGCTGGACGAGCCGGGGCTGGAGAGCTCCGATCCGTGGAACAACGCCGGAACCGGCCACGCTGCCCTTTGCGAACTCAACTACTCCCCCGCAGCCAAAGACGGCTCGGTGGACCCCACCAAGGCACTGTTAATCAACGAGCAGTTCCAGCTTTCCCGCCAGTTCTGGTCCCACCTCGTGGACCAGTCCCTGATCGGTTCACCCAAGCGCTTTATTAACACCGTGCCGCACATGAGCTTTGTGATCGGCGAGGAGAACACCCGGTTCCTGAAGACCCGCTACGAGGCCCTCAAGCCACATACCCTTTTCCGCAGCATGGAGTACTCCGAGGACCACGGCCAGATCGGCAAGTGGGCTCCGCTGATCGTCAAGGGCCGGGACCCGAAACAGCGGATCGCCGCCACGCGGGCCGCCGAGGGCACTGACGTCGACTTCGGGGCACTGACCCGGGAGCTGACCACCTACCTGGGGAACAACGGCGTCGAAATCAACTACGGGCACGATGTCACCGGCATCTCCAGGGCGTCCGACGGCGGCTGGAACCTTTCGCTGAAGTACCCGAAGTCGGGCGAACACGGCAAGATCCACGCCAAGTTTGTCTTTGTGGGTGCCGGCGGCGGCGCCCTGCACCTGCTCCAGGCCTCCGGGATCCCGGAAAGCAAGGGTTATGGCGGCTTCCCGGTGTCCGGACAGTTCTTCCGCTGCACGGACGAAACCCTTGCCGCGCAGCACAGCGCCAAGGTTTACGGCCAGGCATCCGTGGGCGCTCCGCCCATGTCCGTGCCCCACCTGGACACCAGGTACGTCAACGGCAAGCGTTCGCTGCTGTTCGGCCCGTACGCCGGCTTCTCCACCAACTTCCTCAAGAACGGCTCATACCTGGACCTGCCGCTGTCCATCCGGCCGAGCAACATCATCCCCATGCTGGCGGTTGCCAAGGACAACATGGACCTCACCGCCTACCTCATCAAGGAAGTGGCCAAGAAGCACGGCGACAAGGTGGAAGCGCTGCGCGAGTACTATCCGGAAGCCAAAGCGGACGACTGGGAACTCATTACCGCCGGCCAGCGTGTACAGATCATCAAGAAAGACCCGCAGAAGGGCGGCGTGCTTCAGTTCGGCACTGAGGTCATTGCCGGCCGTGACGGTTCCATCGGCGCGCTCCTGGGCGCGTCTCCCGGAGCCTCCACTGCAGTACCCATCATGATCGAGCTGCTCCGGAAGGCCTTCCCCAAGAACTTCAAGGGCTGGCAGTCCAGGCTGAAGGACATGATGCCCGGCTACGGCGTCAAGCTCGATGACAATCCGGAACTTGCCGCGGAGCTCGAAAGGGCAACGGCGGCGTCCCTCCAGTTGGAGAGCGTCACCGCCAGCCACTGACCCTGCCGGGGTTGGTGGCCGGCTGTCCTGTCCGCAACAGTCAGTTCCAACCCCACAGGAGAGCATGCGATGTTCCGGCTGGCACAACTTTCACTGGCAAACCGGGCACTGATCGCACTGATCACCGTCTTCGCCTCCGTCTTCGGCGTCATCACCATGTCGTCGCTGAAGCAGGAGCTCATCCCGTCGATCGAGTTCCCGCAGATCACGGTGCTGACCGCCATGCCCGGTGCCTCCCCGGAAGTGGTGGACAAGCAGGTGAGCGCGCCCCTGGAGACTGCACTGAACGGCGTGGAGGGCCTGGAATCCACCTCCTCCACGTCGCGCAACGGCGTTTCGCAGATCACGATGGTCTTCACGTATGGCGCCAACCTCGACCGGGCACGGAACCAGATTGACCGGGCCATCTCCAACGCCAAACGGACACTCCCCGAGGACGTCCAGCCGCAGGCTTTCGCCGGCAGCATCAACGATTTCCCCATCGTTTTCCTGGCCGTGTCCTCGGACAAGGGCCTGAGCGAGCTAAACGCCGACCTGCAGCGGCTCAGTGTGCCCCGGCTGCTAAAGATCGACGGCGTCCGCGGCGCCGATGTGACCGGCGGCGCCACCCAGCACATTGAGATCCTCCCCCGCCCCGATGCCATGGCTGCGTCCGGGGGCAGCATCACCTCCATCCGTGATGCCTTGGGCAACAATGGTGATTTGGTCCCTGCGGGCACTTTGGAGGAGCAGGGAAAGACGCTGTCACTGCAGATCGGCAGCCCCGTCGATTCGCTTGATGCCATTAAGGCGCTGCCGCTCGCCGGGGCAAAAAACGCCGCCACGATCGGCGCGGTAGCCGACGTCTCCCTGAAGGATGACGAACGGACCTCTATCACGCGCACCAACGGGGCGGAGACCCTTGCCGTATCCGTGACCAAGAAGCCCGAGGGCGACACGGTGGCCATCTCGCACGCCGTCCGGGACACCTTGGACGAGCTCGAGGCCGAATTGGGCTCCAATGCCAAGTTCACACCGGTGTTCGACCAGGCTCCGTTCATCGAAAAATCCATTAAGGACCTCACCACCGAGGGCCTGCTGGGCCTGGGCTTCGCCGTGGCGATCATCCTGGTTTTCCTGATGTCCGCCCGGTCCACGCTCGTAACGGCCGTATCCATCCCGCTCTCGCTCCTGATCACCTTCATCGGCCTGTCTGCCACGGGTTACTCGCTGAACATCCTCACCCTCGGCGCCCTTACCATCGCCATTGGCCGGGTGGTGGACGATTCGATCGTGGTCATCGAAAACATCAAGCGGCACCTCAGCTACGGCGAGGACAAGGTCACCGCCATCCTGACCGCCATCCGGGAAGTAGCGGGCGCGATCACCGCTTCGACGTTGACCACCGTGGCAGTCTTCCTGCCCATTGCCTTCGTGGGCGAACTCGCAGGTGAACTGTTCAGGCCGTTTGCCCTCACCGTCACCATGGCACTGCTGGCGTCGCTGCTGGTCTCCCTGACCATCGTTCCGGTGCTTGCCTACTGGTTCCTGCGGAATACCGGCCACGCGCCGGGCAGCGAGGCTGCGCGCCAGGGCGCCGCCGGGGCCCGGGCCAGGGCCCAGGAGGCGGAGCAGCGCAGCAGGCTCCAGCGCGGGTACCTGCCAATTCTCACCAAAACCCAGAAGCATCCCGTGATCACCCTCGTGGCCGCCGCCCTGGTCCTTGGCGGCACCGCGGCCATGACGCCCCTGCTGGCCACCAACCTGCTGGGCAACTCCGGCCAGAACAGCCTGACCGTCCGGCAGGTGCTGCCTGCGGGCACCAGCCTGGCGGATACCAGCGCCGCCGCCATCCGCGTTGAGGAGGTCCTGCGCGGGATCGACGGCGTCCGGGACGTCCAGGTAACGTCCGGGAATGCGCAGGCCGGGTTTGCCGCGATCACCTCTACCGGATCCTCCAACTCCACCTTCACCGTGGTGACCGATGAGAAGGCGGACCAGGACCAACTCCAGGAAACCGTACGGAACGAACTGGCAAAGGTGCCTGATTCCGGAAAGGTGTCCGTAGGCACGCAGCAGGGTGGCTTCGGGACGTCCTCCACCGTTGACATCACCATCAAAGCTGCCACCACCGCGGACCTGCAGAGCGCCAGCGACGCCATGGTGCAGGCTATGACCGGTGTGCCCGGCACCAGCGAAGTGGCCACCAACCTCGCCGCCAGCCAGCCCGTGGTGCAGGTGAAAGTGGACCGCGCCAAGGCCGTTGCGGCAGGGCTGAACGAAGAACAGGTGGCCGGAGTCCTCGCCTCCACCATCAGCCCCATCCCGGCCGGGACCGTACGGATTGACACCAATGATTTCCCCGTGCAGATCGGCAAGGGCACGCGGTTCACCAGCATCGACGCCGTGCGGAACATCCCGCTGCCCGGGGCCGGCGCATCCGTGACGCTCGGCAGTATCGCCGCCGTGGAGCAGGTGGACGTGCCGGTATCCATCACCGCCAGCAACGGCCAGCGCACCGCACGTGTTTCGGTGACGCCGTCGGGATCAAACCTCGGCGCGGTCAACACCGAAGTCCAGAAGCGCCTTGCGGACGTCCAGCTGCCGGCCGGGGTGACCGCGGAAATCGGCGGTGCCACCACACAGCAGCAGGAGTCCTTCCAGCAGCTGGGGCTCGCCCTGCTGGCGGCAATTGCCATTGTCTACGTGATTATGGTGGCCACGTTTAAATCGCTCATCCAGCCCCTGATCCTGCTGGTATCGGTGCCGTTCGCGGCTACCGGTGCCGTGGCGCTGCTTCTTCTGACCGGTGTCCCGCTGGGCCTGCCCTCACTGATCGGCATGCTGATGCTGGTGGGAATCGTGGTCACCAACGCCATTGTGCTGATCGACCTCATCAACCAGTACCGGCAGCCGCGCGACGGCCGGCCGGGAATGAACGTGGCCGATGCCATCACCCACGGTGCCCGCCAACGGCTCCGCCCCATCCTGATGACCGCCCTGGCCACGGTCTTCGCCCTTACCCCCATGGCGCTGGGCCTTACGGGCGGCGGCGGCTTCATTTCGCAGCCCCTGGCCGTGGTGGTTATCGGCGGCCTCGTCTCCTCCACTGCCCTGACCCTGGTCCTGGTTCCCGTGCTCTACCGCCTGGTGGAAGGGCGCCGCGAAAAGAAGGTCCTGCTCCGCGAACTGCAGGCCCGCCCCGAATTCGGGCCCGGCGCCGACGTGGACGAGGAGTTCCGCGACTGGACCACCGGCATGGTCCCCAAGGTCAGCGGACGGCGCGCAGCTCCCGGCGGCCCCGAGTAAAACAGAGGAATAATTTCTGCGTGGCAGCGTTGTATGCGGTGATAGATGCAAATGCATCTAAATTGGCCTATACTGGAACCAAGGCCAGCAAGTCCAAGCAACGGAAAGGCACATCATGCAGATCGGTGTTTTCAGCGTCAGCGACATCACCACGGACCCCACCACCGGCCGGACTCCCACGGAGAACGAACGCATCAAGGCCTCCGTCGCCATCGCGAAGAAGGTCGAAGAAATCGGCATGGACGTCTACGCCATCGGCGAGCACCACAACCGGCCCTTCTTCTCCTCCTCCCCCACCACCACCCTCGCCTACATCGCAGCGCAGACCGAGCGGATCATCCTCTCCACGGCCACCACGCTGATCACCACGAATGATCCGGTCAAAATTGCCGAGGATTTCGCCATGCTCCAGCACCTTGCCGATGGCCGCGTTGACCTGGTGCTGGGCCGCGGGAACACCGCGCCGGTCTACCCGTGGTTCGGCAAGAACATCCAGGACGGCGTAGAGCTCGCCATCGAGAACTACAGCCTGCTGCGCAAGCTGTGGGACGAGGACACCGTCAACTGGTCCGGCAAGTTCCGCACCCCGCTGCAGAACTTCACCTCCACCCCGCGTCCGCTCGACGGCGTGGCCCCCTTTGTGTGGCACGGCTCCATCCGCACGCCGCAGATTGCCGAAGTGGCCGCGTACTACGGCGACGGCTTCTTCGCAAACAACATTTTCTGGCCCAAAGAGCACTACCAGCAGCTGATCGGCCTTTACCGTGAACGCTACGAACACTACGGCCACGGCAAGGCAGACCAGGCGATCGTGGGCCTGGGCGGCCAATTCTTTATGCGCAAGAACTCCCAGGACGCCGTCAAGGAGTTCCGCCCGTACTTCGACAACGCTCCGGTTTACGGACACGGTCCGTCTTTGGAGGACTTCACCTCCCAGACGCCCCTGACGGTCGGCAGCCCGCAGGAAGTCATCGAGAAAACCCTGACCTTCCGGGAGTACTTCGGCGACTACCAGCGGCAGCTGTTCCTGATCGACCACGCAGGCCTTCCGCTGAAGACCGTCCTGGAGCAGCTGGACCTGTTCGGCGAGGAAGTCCTCCCCGTCCTGCGCAAGGAGTACGCAGCCCTCAAGCCGGCCCACGTCCCCGAACCGCCCACCCACGCCAACCGGGTTGCCGCAGCGCTGGCTTCCCAGGATGAGCAGGGCCAGGATGCGAAGAGCCCGGACGCCCAGGACGCGGAAAAGTCTGCTGTGGAGGCATGATTGGCTGTGAATAAGACCGAATCGCCGGTGCGTCTCGCGGCGGAAACCTGGGAGTCCCTCTTCCGGGCGCAGGTGGCGGTGATGCGCAAGCTTCAGGCCGGTCCAGCCTTCCGGAAGCTTGCGGTGAACGAGTATGACGTCCTGTTCACCCTGTCACGCTGTCCCACCGGATGGCTGCGGCTGAACGAGCTCAACGACAACGTCCTCCTGTCCCAGTCCAGCCTCAGCCGGCTCGTGGAGCGGCTGGAGAAGCGGGGGCTGGTGGCCAGGATGCCGGCGCCGGAGGACGGCCGGGGAGTCCTGCTGAAGCTTACCGACGCGGGCCGGGAGCTGCAGAAGGAGATAGGCCGCGAACACGTCCGGGACATCTCCACCCTGATGGGTCCGGCCCTGACGCCGGAAGAGCAGAAGGAACTGCGGCGGCTTACGGAGAAACTGCGGAATTCGCTGGGTCCCCGCACGCTCCGCTAACCGGCGACCGTCAGCCCAACTCCATAAGACGGGCAGGATCTTCCACGGGCAGTGCCCCGTTGACCACCGCCGTGACCTCGAGCTGGTTGAGGACAAGGCTGCCGCCCACAGTGGAGAGGAAGGCCGTATCCGCCGAGTCCCGGCCGGCGGTAATGCGCAGCATCGATTCCCGCGGGGCCAGCCCCGTGGGATCGATGATGTGCCAGGCACCTTCCACGTAGGCTTCGGCCACGGCGTGGAAATCCATCGGCGCCAGACCGGGGGCGTAGACGGCGGCGAGCCGTGCGGGAATGTCCTTGGAGCGCAGGAGTGCGATGGCCAGGTGCGCGAAGTCCCGGCACACCCCGCGCCGGCTCAGGAGCGTCTCGACGGCTCCGTCCGTGCCCCGGGACGATCCGCTCAGGTAGCGCAGCTCACCGTGCACCCAGTTCCTGACGGCGTGCAGCAGCCCGCCGCCCTGGATTCCCTCGAATTCGGCGTAGGCGGTGGGCAGCAGGCGGTCGGATTCGGCGTAGCGGCTGGGCCGGACGTAGCGGATCCGGTCAGCGAGCTCCGCTTCCTCCGGCTCGGCTTTCCCGGCCACCGTAGCGGCGTATTCCACTGTCACCTCCGCCGGTTCGGTGAACTCCATGTAGTGGAACCGGCCGCCATGGTGGTCCGCCACTTCGGTCAACGGAACCTGGCCGCCTCCGGCCGTGACGGACAGCGACTCCTCAAACGAGGAATAGCCCCTGTTCCTCGCAACGGCGATGGCCATGGCGACCTTGGTGTTGGCTGTGGTCTTGAAGACCAGTCGTGCGGAAATCCTGCGTTCCATGGCTCTTTCGGGGGTTGCGGGCGGTGGAAGGACAGCCGCGGTCGCCACAGCATCTGGGCCGGGAACGGGACTGCCTAGTTTTTGATCTTCAGCGACATTAGCATCCGCTGGACGTTGGCAAATTCAGTGCCCTCATTGACGTACCGGGCGGCCTGGTCCAGGGTGTCGAAGGCCTTCGCGGGAGCCACTTTTTCGTCGGGGGCGAAGGCCCTCAGGGAGACGACATCCCCAAAGGAAAAGTCGCCTTTTCCGGCGGGCCCGCGCAGGATGTTGCGGAGCTCGCAGGCCTGGCCATCCGTGCCTCCCACCACATTGGTGATGCCGTAGGAACCGAAGTATTTGTATCCCTGGATCACGCGGAACACCACCCTGGGCGGTATGGTCCCCTCGCCTGCGGCGGCCACTTCCACCGGCACACTGCTGACCACCGTGTAAGCCCGCCTGGACGTTTCCGGGCATTCCGCGGACGACGGCGGCAGTCCGGTCCGCAGCGCGGCCATAAAAGTGCCGTCGGGCTTCTTCACTTCGACCTTCAGTGCGCCGGGCAGGGTGCCCTCCTCCGGCGTGACGGACTGCGCGATCCAGTCCTCCGGCAGGTCGAAGCTGACGGTTTTACCCGGATCCGCAAAAGTCTTCCACGCGGCCGCTGTGGCCACTGCCTCCGGCGGGCCGGATGACGCGGCGCCGGGACTGGCACTATCGGACGGCGTCGTTGAGGGGGAGGCGTCCGGGGATGCGGGCGCGCTGGCGCCTGAGCCTGAACTGCCGGAGGGATCCGGCTGCGCCGTCCAGCCCGGCTGGCCCGGCCCTGCGGCGGAGCAGCCGGCAAGGAGGGCGCCGGCCACCAACAGTGATACACCGGACAGCACAGTGGTCGCCTTGCCTCTCATGCAGCCAGCCTAACCGGACCGGCGCAGCAGCCGGGTCCGCGCCGGAGGGCGTTTCCTTTCCTCCCGCAAGGGAAGGCACCCAGTCCGTGTCGCCGTCGGGCAGGTCCGGTACCGCACGGGGACTAGGCTGGTGGCTATGGCGCAAGATCAGCAGCACGGCAGAGCCGAAGAAACCCTTGGCGGAGCCGACGACAACCTGGCGAACATCTCCGCCGTGGACATTGCCGACTGGCGGCTGCGGACCTTCGCCCTGTATGCCAACGTCCGGAAGTTGGCGCTCGAGAACCCGGCAGAGGCCCACTCCTATTGGCGCCACCAGCGCGACCTGATGTTCGCCACGCACCCTGCCTCGGCCCTCACCGCGCAGGACAAGGCGCGGTTCTCAGGGCTCAAAACCGCGGATTACGATCCCATCTACCGTTTCCACGTGCCGCTGACCCAGGAGGGTGCCGGCCGTGAGATGACCGTGGAGACCGGCACTGACGGCGTGGTCCGGTTTGTCCGGCTGGGTACCTTCGACCTGCCCGAAATGGGCCAGCTCGCGGTATGGAAGCTGCACGGCTACGGCGGAGGCATTTTTGTCCCGTTCCGCGATGCCACCGCCGGCCAGCCCGGCGGCACTTACGGCGCAGGGCGATATCTGCTGGACACCATCAAAGGCGCGTTCCATGGCGTGGACGGGACCGGTCCGGATGCCGCCTTTGTGCTGGACTTCAACTTTGCCTACAACCCCTCCTGCGCCTACAACGAGGCCTGGGCCTGCCCGCTTCCGGGCCCGTCCAACCGTTTGGCGGTGGAGATTCCGGTGGGCGAGCTCTACTGACGGAACCGCGGCCGGCCTGCCGCCAGGGGCCCCGTAGGATTCCGCTATGACTGCTTTTCCCCGCCGCATTGCCCGCGTCCGCCCGCTGTCCCGGGCCCATCCAACGGAACAGTTCTTTGTTGGCAGCGACGCGGCCGACTTCAGCAGCGCTGAAGGCAGGACATGGACCGTGATCGGCAGCCCCTTTTGGGGCTCCCCCGCCAACGCCTCCAGCCCGCCCCGGGAGGGGTGGCAGCCCGGGGACCGCGTGCGCGAGGAAGCCTTTGCTTTCCTCGCACCGAGCGTGCCGGCCAATGTGCTGGGGATGGCGCACAACACCGGCCATCCCGGCCGTGACCTGCCTCCGCAGGCTTTCCACAAGGCGGCCACCAGCGTCATCGGGCCCGGTGATGCGATAGAGCTTGCACCCGGGATGCGGCGGGTGGACCCGGAAGCGGAGCTGGCCATCGTGATCGGCACCAAGGCCCGTGCACTCTCCGCGGCGGACGCCCGCAGCGCTGTCTTGGGATTCACCATCGGCAATGATGTCACCTGCCGCGACCTGCAGAAAAGCGACGAACTGTGGATCAGCGCCAAAAGCCAGGACACGTTCACGCCGGCAGGACCCTGGATTGTCACGGGCTTGGACGAGTCCGGCCTGGCCATCGACGTGGTCCTCAACAACGCTCCGCTCAGGGCCGCCAGCACTGCCGATCTGGGCTGGAAGGTTGATGAGATCCTCGTGTACCTGACATCCTTTATGACCCTGTACCCGGGTGATCTGGTGCTGACGGGATTCCCGGCAGAATGCGCGCCCCTGTCCCCCGGCGACACTGTGGTGTGCCGCGTCCAGGGCATTGGCGAGCTCGCGAACCCGGTCGAAGCCTCGCCCTGGCCGCCGCCTGCTGGCGGGGCTGGGGTAGGTGCCCCTACGCTCCGAGAGCCCTGACCCGTCCCACCGAGGATTCCACCGCTGCGGCCGCCGCTGCCAGCTCCGCTTCCGTCACGGCTGCATCGAAGCTGAAGCGGACGGCCGTCTGGGCCACCTCGGGCGCAATTCCCAGTGCTGTGAGCACCGGCGAGGGCGCGTCCGAACCCGCCGCGCAGGCCGAACCGCTGGAGCACACGACGCCTTGGCGTTCCAGTTCGAGGAGCACCGATTCGCCGCTGGTTCCAGGAAAGCAGAAGGACGCGACGGAGGGCAGCCGCCGCGTGGGATGCCCGGTCAGTATTGCACCGGGAACAGCGCTGAGCACAGCGCTAATGAACGCCGCGCGCAGTGCCGTGACCCGTCGTCGTTGTTCCTCCTGCCCGGCCTGGGCCAGCGTCAGGGCGGTGGCCAGGCCAACGGCACCGGCCACGTTCTCCGTTCCTGAGCGGCGCCCCCGTTCCTGCCCGCCGCCGTGGATCAGCGGCTCCAGTTTGGTGCGTCCCCGCACGAAGAGAACGCCGCACCCCTTGGGCGCCCCCAGCTTGTGACCGGAAATGCTCATCGCATCCACCCCCAGCGCCTTGATGTCCAGCGGCAGCCACCCGGCCGCCTGCACGGCATCGGTGTGGAAGGGGATGCCCAGTCCGTGCGCCAGGGCAGCCAGTTCGGCAAGGGGCTGGACAGTCCCCACCTCGTTGTTGGCGTACATCACGCTGGCAACCGCAGTCTCCGGCCGAAGCGCTGCCTGAAACGCTTCCGGCGTCACGAGCCCCGTCCCGTCAACAGGTACCACGTCCACCGTGAAGCCGTGGAAGCGTTCCAGGTACCGGGCCGATTCCTCGACTGCGGGATGTTCGACGGCGCTGATCACCACCCGGGTGAGCTGCGGGTCGGCAGCCTGCCGGGCCAGCGCGATGCCCTTGAGCGCCAGGTTGTCTGCCTCGGTGCCGCCCGCGGTGAAGGTTACCTCGCCTGGCCGGCAGCCCAGCACGGCTGCAACCAACCGGCGTGCACCGGCGAGCGCGGTGGCAGCAGCCTCGCCCAGGCTGTGGTGGCTGGAGGGGTTCCCGAACTCTCCGGTGAGGTAGGGCCACATGGCGTCCAGCACTTCACGGCGTACTGGTGTAGTGGCGGCGGCATCAAGGAAGATCATGAATTCACCCGACGGTCAGTTCAACGTCCAGCCCGAGGTCCAGGGCGGCCACGGTGTGGGTCAGTGCGCCAACGGAGATGACGTCCACTCCGGTGGCGGCAATCGCTGCCACCGTGCCGGGGTTCACGTTCCCGCTCGCCTCAACACGTGCGCGTCCGCCAACGAGTGCCACCCCGGCCCTCAGCTCCTCCAGGGTGAAGTTGTCCAGCATGATGGTGTCCACGCCGGCCGCGAGCACGGGTTCGATCTGGTCCATCCGGTCCACCTCCACCTCGAAGTGCGTGGTGTGCCCCAGCTGGGCCTTGGCCGCTCGCAGCAGGCCTGTCAGCCGGGCGGGGTCTCCCCCGGTCATCACGGCGAGGTGGTTGTCCTTGGCCAGTACGGCGTCGGAGAGGCTGTACCGGTGGTTGGCGCCGCCGCCGCAGCGCACGGCGAACCGCTCCAGGACGCGGAGCCCGGGGGTTGTTTTGCGGGTGTCCGTGATCCGGGCGGACGTACCTTCGGCCAGCCGGACGAACTCTGCGGTTTTGGTGGCGATGGCGGACATCCGCTGCACGAGGTTCAGGGCCACCCGTTCTGCGAGGAGGACGGACCGGGCCCGTCCGCTGACCCGCGCGAGGTGCGTGCCGGCGTCGAACGTGTCCCCATCGGCGAGCAGCAGCTCGACGTTGGTTTCCGGGTCCACCAGCAGCATGGCGTCGCGGAACACCGTGGCACCGCTGAAGACTCCGGGCACCCGGGCGTTCAGCACCGCCGTGGCGCGCGCGTCGGCGGGGATCAGCAGCTGGGAGGTGATGTCCCCGGCAGGAGCATCCTCGGCGAAGGCCCGCTCCAGGATGTCCCGCACCGGAGCCGACGGCAGCGTCAGGTCCAGCCTGCGGCTACCGGCCCGTACCGGCGCTGTCAAGGAGGTGGTGTCAGTCATGGAGCAAACTCGCTTTCGGGCGGGGTCGGGAAGATTCTTCAAAGTCGGCAGCGATGCCGGCAGCATCGCCCGGATCATCACTGCGGTAGTGGGCGCCTAGGGATTCGGTGCGGTTTTGGGCCGACGCCACGAGCAGCTGTGCAGCCAGCAGGAGGTTCCGGTCCTCATGCAGGCGGGCGTCCGTACCAGCGGCACCAGTGCCAGGACAAACGACGGCGGCCCACCGCCCAAGCGTGTCCCCCGCCTGAGCCAAAAGTTCCCCAGAGCGGAGCACCCCAGCCTGAGCAGTCATCAACCGGCGAAGCGCCTCCCGCGAGAAAGGAGTGTCGAGATCCCGATCCCCTTCACCGCCGAAGTCGGCCAGCGCGCTCCCAGCCAAGTCACCAGATCCGGCCGCCCCGCCTTCTGCTTGATTTCCTGACCCGGCACCCAACCTGTGGGGCCCCTCGGTGACTGACGGGGCTCCGGAAGCGTACGTCAAGGGGAGGCCGGCAGCGGCCGAGACAGTACGCGGAGGAGCGCCGTCAGGCGCCACCCACGCACCGCCGTCGTCACCTGCCAGGAAATCTTCAACAGCGCGGCGGCCGAAGACGAGTCCCTCAAGGAGGGAGTTGCTGGCCAGTCTGTTCGCACCTTGGACACCGGTGCATGCAACCTCCCCAGCGGCGTACAGCCCGGGAACTGTGGTCCGGCCGTGGAGGTCGGTGGCTACGCCGCCCATCCAGTAGTGGGCTGCCGGGGCAACCGGGACCAGTTCCGTGGTCCAGTCGATGCCGGCGTCGAGCGTCCTTTGCGTGAGGGTGGGGAAGCGCTTCGCCAGGAAGCCCGGGCCCTTGACCTGTTCGATGACGCGCGCGTCGAGGTAGACGTGGCCGTTGGGGTCGCCGAGTTTGGCCAGGTGCAGGGCGATGCTGCGGGAGACGACGTCGCGCGGGGCGAGTTCGGCGTCCGGGTGGTAGGCACGCATGAACCGCTTGCCGTTGCCGTCAACGAGGATGGCCCCTTCGCCGCGGACGGCTTCGGAGATGAGCAGAGGATCCTGGTCCAGCCCGCGGGCTGTGCCCGGGCTGGCGGTGTTGGCCCCGGGCACCAGGCAGGTGGGGTGGAACTGGAAGAACTCCAGGTCGGCCACGGCCGCTCCCGTACGTACAGCGAGGGCGAGTCCGTCGGCGGTGGCCACGCCGGGATTGGTGGTCTGGGCAAAAAGTTGCCCCGCCCCGCCGGTAGCCAGCAGGACTGCATCCGCGTGCAGTGTGAACGTCCGGCCGTCCTGGCCGAACTCAACGCCGTTGACGCGGCCGTCCCGTTGGCGGAGCGCCGTGGCGTGGGCGCCGGTACGGATCGTCACGGTTCCGGCTGCCTGCCGGGCCAGCACGGCATCGATCAGTGCAGCGGCGACCTTTGCGCCCGTGGCGTCGCCGCCGGCATGCAGGATGCGGGGGGCCGAGTGTGCCGCTTCCAGCCCCAGCGCCGGACCGTCGCCGGCACCTGGATCAAAGTGCACACCGAACCGCTGCAGCCCGGCGATGTCCCGGCGCGCCTCGGTGCACATCAGCCGCACCGCTGCTTCGTTGCAGTGCCCTGCGCCGGCCTGCAGGGTATCGGCGATGTGTGCTGCGACGGTGTCCCCGGGAGCGGGCTCGTCCAGCACTGCAGAGATTCCGCCTTGGGCGTACCAGGTGTTGCTTTCGCGAAGCCGGCCTTTGCTCAGCAGCACCACGTCGGCGCCGGAGTCGGCCGCCAGCAGCGCGGCGTACAGTCCGGCTATACCGCTGCCCACAATTATCAGGCGTCGGTCCTTTCGCGTTTCACCGCCTCTGCGTGGCGGCGTGTTCGGCTGCCTGGACATTACGGCCTGGCGGCGAGCATGCGCTCAAGCGCGGTGCGGGCGTTTTCCTGCACGGAATCGGCCACCGTGATGCGGTTGACGATCCGGCCGGCCACCAGTTCCTCAAGGACCCAGGCCAGGTAGCCGGGGTGGATCCGGTACATGGTGGAGCACGGGCAAATCACGGGGTCGAGGCAGAAAATGTTGTGCTGCGGGTATTCGGCTGCGAGCCGGTTCACCATGTTGATTTCGGTGCCGATGGCGAACGTGGTGGGCTCGGTGGCTGCCGCGATGGCTTTCTTGATGAAGTCGGTGGAGCCGGCCGAGTCGGCAGCGTCCACCACTTCCATGGGGCACTCGGGGTGGACGATCACCTGGACGCCGGGGAAGTCGGCCCTGGCCTTGTCGATCTGTGCCACGGTGAAACGCTTGTGCACGGAGCAGAAGCCGTGCCACAGGATGACCCGGGAATCCAGGAGGGCCTGTTCGTCGTTTCCGCCCAGGTCCTTGCGGGGGTTCCACATGGGCATCTGCTCCAGGGGCACGCCCAGTGCTTTGGCGGTGTTGCGGCCCAGGTGCTGGTCCGGGAAGAACAGCACCCGCTGGCCGCGCTGGAAGGCCCACTCGAGGACTGTCTTGGCATTGGAGGAGGTGCAGACGATGCCGCCGTGCTCGCCGCAAAATGCCTTCAGGGCAGCGGAGGAATTCATGTAGGTGACGGGGATTACGGGAACCCGGCCTTCGGCGTCGGGCTCTGTGCCGAAGATTTCCTCCAGCTGTTCCCAACATTCGGCGACGGAGTCGGCGTCGGCCATGTCAGCCATGGAGCAGCCTGCCGCCAGGTTGGGCAGGATGACGGCCTGTTCGGGGGCAGAGAGGATGTCAGCGGTTTCGGCCATGAAGTGGACACCGCAGAACACGATGGCCTCTGCGTCCGGGCGGGTGAGCGCGGCGTTGGCAAGCTGGAAGGAGTCGCCCACGAAGTCCGCGTACTGGATGACTTCATCGCGCTGGTAGAAGTGCCCCAGGATGACGGCCCGGTCTCCCAGCGCGGCCTTGGCGGCGAGGATCCTTTCACCCAGCTCGGCGTCGCCGGCACGCTTGTATTCCTCGGGCAGCTGCCCTTGGCGCGGGGTTGCCGCGGGAGCCACGTCCGCGCTGGAGGCACCGGGTCCGTAGGCGGGAACACCGGCGAGCGCCTCGGCAAGGTCGTAGTCCCACGGGCCCTTGGCCAGGGCGGGGCTGCAGGTGCTGCCCTTCGCCGCGGTGCCGTTCTCGGCCTGCTCGCGCGTGATCAGCTGGATTGCTGTGTTGACGCTGCTCATAGTGTGCTCCTGTTGTCTGGGTCAAGGCCGGGCCGGCCGGTAAAGCGGTAGAGGCGGGGCGGGCGGTGTTTTCCGCCCTGGAGATATTCGCCGGTGTCCTCAATCTCCGGCGTGGATTTGAGCTGGCGCCGGAAGTTCGCCGGGTCCAGTTGGCGGTCCAGCACAGCCTCATAGACTTCCCGGACCTGGGCCAGGGTGAAGTACTCCCCCAGCAGGTGGTAGGCCACGGATCCGTAGGCAAGCTTGTTCCGCAGCCGCCACAGCGCGTAGTCCACAATCGCGTTGTGGTCAAAGGCCAGTTCGCCGAGCCGGTCCGCCCGGAACCACCTGACGTTCTCGGACTCATCGGCCAGGGCGGCTTCCGTTGGCTGGACCAGGGCCCAGTAGACGATGGAGACCACCCGCTGGGTGGGTGAGCGGTGGAGGCCGCCGAAGGCGTACAGCTGCTCAAGGTAGCTGGGGGCCAGTCCGGTGGTCTCGCGCAGGTTCCGCGATGCCGCGTCCTGCAGGGATTCCGAGTGGCTGAGGGGGCCTCCCGGCAGCGCCCACAGTCCTTTGAACGGTTCCCGGATCCGGCGGACCAGCGGCAGCCAGAGCGTGGGCCGCCCGGAACTCTCACTGGGCCGGAGGGCGAAGATGACGGTGGAGATGGCGAGCGACGGCGGCGCAGCCTGGCGCTCGGAGACGTTTGCTGAACTCGAGTACATTTCCCACCGCCTTCGGGCCTGCCGGGCTTCTGCCGAAGCCCCGCCTAGTTAGGGTCAAATTGACTATAACTGATTGTACGGGCAAGGAGGTCACGATTGCCAAATGTTTCTGCTGCCGGCCTCCCGGCGCTATCGCGGACCGTCCTCCTCTCGCAAGCAGAAAGCCGGGAGCTTGAAGCGGGTGCCCGGCAGCCCTCGATGCAGGCCGGGTGGCCCGAAGACGGTAAATTCGAGAGGTCCCACGAGGAGACCCCGTTCAAACCCCAAGAAGGTTCATCAGCCCATGACAACGAAGTCCATCGAAGCGCGCCCGGAAAGCCACCTGGGCCACAGCATGAAGCCCCGCCAGCTCACCATGATGGGCCTGGGCAGCGCGATCGGCGCAGGCCTCTTTTTGGGCTCCGGGGCTGGAGTGCAGGCGGCCGGCCCGGCCGTGCTCGTCTCCTACCTGGTGGCAGGCACGCTGATTATCCTGGTGATGTGGGCGCTGGGCGAAATGGCTGCCGCCAACCCGGACAGCGGCGCCTTCTCCGTCTACGCCGAACGCGCGCTCGGAAGGACGGCCGGGGCCACCATTGGCTGGCTGTGGTGGCTGCAGCTGGTGGTGGTGATTGCCGCTGAGGCCCTCGGCGCGGCCGGGCTCCTCTTTACCGTGTGGCCGGTGGTCCCCGTGTGGGCGCTCGCGCTGATCTTTATGGTGGTGTTCACCGCCATCAACCTGGCAGGGGTCCGGAACTTCGGCGAGTTCGAATTCTGGTTCGCCATCCTCAAAGTGGCGGCCATCGTGCTCTTCCTGGCGATCGGTGCCGCCCTCCTCCTGGGCCTGCTGCCCGAAGTGCCATCTCCCAGGCTTGGAAACCTGACATCGGATTTCGCCCCTGCAGGACTGGGCGGGATCGCGGCGGCCCTTTTTGTGGTCATCTTCGCCTTCGGCGGCACTGAGATTGTGTCTGTGGCAGCGGCTGAGACCGAAGACCCGGAACGCAGCGTGGGCACGGCCATCCGGACGGTGGTGTGGCGCATCCTGGTTTTCTACATCGGATCTGTGCTGGTGATCGCCGCAGTCCTGCCGGCCACCTCGGAAAGCCTGGCCTCACCCTTCGCCGGAGTCCTGGACGCTGCCCGCATCCCCGGTGCCGCCACGGCAATCACCCTGGTGGCCGTCGTCGCCCTTCTCTCCGCACTGAACGCCAACCTCTACGGAGCCTCGCGGATGGCCTATTCCCTCGCCGAGCGCGGCGAGGCCCCGAAGTTCCTGACCCGCCTGGGCGGCGCGAGCGTCCCGATGCTGGCCGTCGCGGTATCCGTCGCCTTCGGTTTTGTGGCCACTGTCCTGGAACTGCTGTTCCCGGAGCGCATCCTTCCCGCCCTGTTCCAGCTGGTGGGATCCACCTGCCTGGTGGTGTGGGGCAGCGCACTGGTCTCGCAACTGATCCTGCGCCGCCGGGCGGACCGGGACGGTACTGACCTGCCACTCAGGATGAAGGCCTTCCCTGCCCTGACCTACGTGGGGCTCGGCCTGCTGGGCTTGATCTTCGCCGTCGGATTCAGTGCCGAGGGCAGTCGCGTCCAGTTGTTCAGCACCTTTGGCCTGATCGCGGGAATCGCCCTTGCCTGTGCTGTAGGCGCCAGGCTCAGCAGCAGGACCCGGCAGCCCACGTAGGGAGCGCGACGTGCCGTTTTGACCGTTTGAAACGGCACTTAGCGTGGCACAGTTGGGGTGGGGCAGCGGAAAATCCCCTGCGGAAGCCGCCAGCCTGCCGGCAGGTAGAGTAATTCCCGAAGCACGAGGTTCGACGCGCGCCAGGTCCGCCTGGGCGCCGTAGTTGATGAGGACTGACACCATGAGCGGCAGGCACACCGGCGAGCAGCATTCGCACACTGTGGAGGGCACCGACCCCCAGCTGTATGTGGCGGTGCACGATCCGGCGGTGGACGCCGGCCTCCGGCCGGTCCTGCTGCTGCACGGCTTCTCCTCGTCCAGCAAGCTCAACTGGGAGGACACCGGCTGGCTCGCTGCGCTGCTTGAGGCCGGCCGCCGCGTCATTATGGTGGACCTTCCCGGGCATGGCCGAAGCGGCGCCCCGGAGGACCGTGACTCCTACTCCCCCAGCAGGATCCGCGCGGACCTGCTGCAGGTGGCGTTCGACGCCGGCGTGCGGCCTTTGCAGGCCGGTGATCCTGCCAGCGGGCTGGATATTGTGGGCTATTCCCTGGGTTCCCGGCTCGCCTGGGAGTTCGCCGCCACCCAGCCCGAGATGGTGCACCGGATTGTCCTGGGCGGGCCGAACATGGCGGACCCGCTGGCGGAGTTCGACCTGGTCGCAGCACAGGACTACCTGGCCGACGGCACTCCCATCGCCGATGGGTCAACGGCCAGCCTGCTCAAGATGGCGCTGCTGCTGCCCAGCAACAACATCTTTGCCCTGTTGTCCCTGGTGGAAGCCATCAAGGCCGAACCCTACGACCCCGCCGAAGCGGTCCCGCACGTGCCGATGCTGCTGGTGGCCGGTGACCAGGACGAGCGTGCCGGCAGTCTTCCGCAACTGGCGGAGCTGGCCAAGGGTGCCGGAGCCACGGCCGAACAGCTGACGCTGCCGGGCCGGAACCACACGAATGCGGTCACCAGCCGTGCCTTCAAGCAGGCAGCCATCTCGTTCCTCGCCGCCTGACCTCTGGTCTGGCCGGAATTTATTCCGGCCCGCCTGGCTTCCCCTCTCCTGCCTCCCGCTCCCCGGCGGTAGGCTGAAAGCGGGGGCTGGAACAGCCGGGAGGGCCACATGGATATGCGTTTCGAAGACCGCACCGAGGCCGGCGAGCGGCTGGCTGCAGTCCTGACGCAGTTCCGGGAGCGGCCCGGAACCATTGTCCTGGGCCTTGCCCGCGGTGGGATCCCCGTGGCGGCGGCAGCTGCCAAAGCCCTGTATCTTCCGCTCGGTGTTGTCCTGGTACGCAAGCTCGGGATTCCCGGCCATGAGGAAACAGCGTATGGGGCCTTGGCCTGGGCGCGCGGGCGTACCGTCCGCCTGATCAACAAACCATTGCTGGACCGGGTCCGGGAACATGGCGTGAGGCAGGAGCACCTGGATGCCGTGGAGCATCGCGAACGCGCGGAACTGCTGCGCCGCGTGGATCTCTACCCCGGAACCGACCAGGACATTTCAGGCAAGACCGTGGTGCTGATCGATGACGGACTGGCTACCGGTGCCACCATGAGGGCCGCCGTGGAAGCAGTCCGCGAGGGCGGCGCAGAGACGGTGGTGGCGGCCGCGCCCGTCGGTTCCATCGAAGCGGAGGCATCGGTGGAGCGGGTGTGCGACGCGCTGCTGTGCCTGCACCTGCCGGGCAAATTCCGTGCGGTGGGCAGTTTCTACCGGCACTTCGAACAGCTGAGCGATGACGACGCCATCAGCTTCCTGAAGCAGTAGCCGTTCTTAAAGGCGGCGGGCCCGGACCAATGAGGTCCGGGCCGCCGTCGTTAGGGGAACGGTGGTGGGCCCACGCCGTCAGGGTTCCCTGGCCGAAGCGGAGCGAGGCTAGGGGGACGGTGGTGGGCCCACGCCGTCAGGGTTCCCTGGCCGAAGCGGAGCGAGGCTAGGGGGACGGTGGGGATCAGTGGTGGCTGACGCCCAGCGGCCGGCCCTTGGTTTCCTTGGCCAGCAGCACGCCGATGGCCGAGATGACGCACAGCACCATGATGTAGATGCCGATGGCCCCGGCCCACTTGGTGGTCTGCAGCAGCGTTTCGGCGATGGTTGCGGCGAAAGCACCTCCGAGAATGGCGCCGAAGGCATAGCCGATGGAAATGCCGGAGTACCTGACATTGGCCGGGAACATCTCGGCGTACATGGCGGACATCGGGCCGTACGACAGTCCAAGGCCGATGGTCAGGACGAACAGGGCCATACCGTAGAGCCAGATGTTCCTGGTGTCGATCAGGGCAAACATCGGAATCATCCAGGCGAAGACAATTGCGTAGCCGGTGAGGAAGGTCTTGACCCGGCCGATGCGGTCCGACAGCCAGCCACCCGCCAGCGTGAAGATCAGCCAACCAAAGGAGGCCAGCGTGGTGGCGAGGAGTACCTGCGGCGTCGGCATCTGCAGCGTACGGGTGGCGTAGGCGATGAAGAAAGCGATCAGCAGGTACCCGGCAGCATTGTTGCCGATGAAGATCATGGTCGAGTACAGGACCGGCTTCTTATGGCTGCGGACCAGTTCGCCCAGGGGCGCTTTGCTCTCCTCTTTCCGGGCCGCCATCTCCTGGAACACAGGGCTTTCGGCCACGGCGCGCCGGATCAGGTACCCCACCACGATGAGGACGATGGAGAGCAGGAAGGGCATCCGCCAGCCCCAGGCGGCGAAGTCTTCCTTGGACATGCCGCTGTTGAGGAAGAAGAGCAGGCCGGTGGCCAGGATCATGCCCACCGGCACACCAATCTGCGGGTAGGCGCCGAAGAGCCCGCGCTTGTTCAGGGGCGCGTGTTCCACGGCCATCAGTGCAGCGCCGCCCCACTCACCGCCGGCCGAGAAGCCCTGGATGACCCGGAGGAGGATCAGCAGGACAGGCGCCCAGGCGCCGATCTGGGCGTAGGTGGGGAGCATGCCGATGAGGGCGGTGGCGGCACCCATCATCACCAGCGTGAAGACGAGCATTGCCTTGCGGCCTAGCCGGTCCCCGAGGTGGCCGGCGACGACGGCGCCGAGCGGCCGGAACAGGAAGCTGATGCCGATCAGGGCGAAGGAGAGGATCTGGGCCAGGCCGGGGTTCGACTGGTTCAGCGGCGCCAGGAACAGGGGCGACAGCAGCGTTGCCGTCAGCTGGGCAAAGATGAAGAAGTCATACCATTCGATGGTGGTGCCGACCAGGGTGCCGGCCAGGACTTTGCGCTCCTCCCGCCGCGTGCTGGGACCGGAGAGTGTATCCACCTTGGAAGGTGTGGTCATTGAAACTCCATTGTTTATTGGCAGCGACGCTGCCAGGGACGCCTTCAGGATTACCGACAGAACGGTCAGTTAGTTAGTAGGGTACTACGAAAATGTGAGACAGGACACGCCTGGCGGGAATTTGCTTGTCGCAGGGCTTTTGCCGGGACTTGGCAGGCGCATAGGAGCGCGGCAGCAGCCCTCGATCGTGGTTCTGTATTTGAACTGACGCTTCGCTATCCGGACGGGCGGACCTAGGATGGACAGCATGACTTCCCCCGCTGCAGCCCCGGCCGGAGCCGCGCAGGCACAGGCTTCGCCTTCCCAGACGCTTTCGCGGGGCATCCGCGCTTTGGAAATCCTTGCTGCCGCGCCCGGCCCGCTGACCATTGCCGAACTTGCCGATGCCATGGGCGTCCATCGTTCGGTGGCCTACCGGATCCTTCGCACGCTGGAGGACCACTCGCTCCTGGTGCGCGACGACGCAGGGCGCGTCCAGCCGGGTCCGGGCCTGGCCGTCCTGGCCCGCGGCGTTTCGAGGAACCTTCAGAGCGCCGCCCTCCCTGAGCTCACGCACCTGGCCAACACGTGGGATATGACGGCGTTCGTGGCGCTCTGGGACCACCACGACTGCATCACCCTCGTCACCGTGGAGCCGCGGCACTCCAGCGCCACCGTCGCCCAGCATCCCGGCACGCGGCACCCCATCAATGCCGGGGCACCCGGCATCGCCATTCAGTCCGCCCTTACCGAGGCCGAGTGGGACCGCCTCGCCACAGGCATCCCCTACCGCCCGGAAGCCGCCGAGGCCCGCCGAGCCGGATACTCCGCCAGCCACGACGAAGTCATTGCCGGCGTTTCCTCACTGGCGGCACCGGTCCGGGTTCCGGGAGGCCGTCCGGCCGCGCTAGCCGTCGTATATATCCGCTCAGCCCACCAGCCCTCAGCAGTGGGCGCAGCGCTGGTGGAAAGTGCGGCCAGAATTGAACGCCAACTGGCTTGAGCACGGCCAGCTGGCTTTATGCGCGACGGCGTTGAAGTACGACGGCGGCCGCGGCGCCGAGCATTGCCAGCGCGGCTGCCGCGCAGGCAGGAACGAGGAATGCCGCGCCGTAACCATGGTCCTGGGCAAGCCGGCCGCCGACTGCCGAGCCGATCGCCGTTCCGGCCACGATTCCACTGGCCAGCGCAGTCATCACGGTTCCCAGCCGTCCGGCCGGAGCCACCACCCCGCCCACGGCAAAGACAGTAACCATTACCGGTCCCACCGGGATCCCAAGGATCAGCAGCACCGCCACCATTGACCCCAGCGACGCGGGCACCAGGAGGAGCACGGCCAGCGCCGCCATCAGAGCAGCAGACGCCACCCAACGCCAGGACAGGCTGAAACGTTGCGGCCAGTAGGCCACCGAGAGCGCCGCCGCCGCAGAGCTGAGTCCCATGACGGCGTACAGCAGTCCGGCGATTTCGGAACTCGCGTAGTGGGCCGAAAAGGAGCTCAACGCCGCCTGCGCGGAGCCGAAGAACGTGCCCATGCACACCATTGCAGCCACCGGAACGGCAACGGCAGCGGGCAACCTGCGCCGGGCCGCTTGCTGTCCAGCCGGCACAGCCTCACCTTGCCCTGCCGGCACCGCCGGGCGCCGAGTTGCCTTGACAGCCCGGTGGGTGCGGTGAGCTGCGAAGGCCGGCACCAGGGTGACTGTCATGGCTGCAGCCAACGCAAGCGGCAGCCAGGGTGCCAGAAGGCTGGCCAGGACTCCTACGAGGGCCGGGCCCAGGACGAAGGTGATTTCATCGGCAGTGCTCTCGTAGGACAGCGCGGTGTCCAGGTCGCGCTTGTTGTCCGGCGCGCTCCCCCGGGACGTCAGTGCCATCCACCGCACCCGCGCCAGCGGGCCCACCTGGGGGCAACTTGCCCCGGAGAGGAACGCGGCGGCCAGCACGCCGGCAGCAAAACTTCCGGCCGTCCCCATGACAGCGGCGGCAAGGATCAACGCCACCACGGCCGCTGTGTTAAGGGCTGCTGCGAAGAGCAAAACAGGACGCTGGCCGCGCCGGTCCGCCAGGGTTCCCAGGACCGGGGCGCCCAGGGCAGAACCGAGACCTACCGCGCCGGCAGCCGTGCCGCCAAGCGCGTAGGAGCCGCTGTTCGAGGTGACCAGTGTCAGGGTTCCCACCGTGAGCATGGCCAGGGGCAGGCGGGCGAAGAGGCCCAGGGGAATGAAACTTCGTCCGGCGAGTTGCGGAAGCCTGGCGAACCGGCCGCCGGAAACCCCGTCGCGGCTGCGGGAAGGGCTGTCTGTCTTGAAGGGTGAATCCCGTGCGGCGGGTGCGGAAGCATCCGGCGAAGACGAAGGCTGGTCAGGAGAAAGGGAGGTCGATGGTTTCAATCCGGGCTCGTTCAATCATGCGCATCGTCCCTCCTCCCGATGCGCCGAACCCGGTAACTGTCCAAGTATATCCGCTGTTCCGGGGAGCCGCCGGTCCCTTGATCCGATCCTTCCCGGCCGGTCAGACCGGGCCCTCCAGGGCGTCGGATATCCGCAGCGTGGAACCGTTGCGTCCCTTCAGAACCTGGAGCTGCATCCCGATCCGCTGCTTCATCTCCGCTACGTGGCTCACCAATCCCACTACCCGGCCGCCGTCGCGAAGGCCTTCGAGGGCGTCCATCACCTGCTCAAGGGACTGCTCGTCAAGGCTGCCGAACCCCTCATCAACAAAGAGCGTTTCGATCTCCACTCCGCCGGACTCCTGCTGGACAACGTCGGCCAGTCCCAGGGCGAGGGACAGCGAGGCCATAAAGGATTCGCCGCCGGAGAGCGTGGAGGTGTCGCGGCGGTGTCCGGTCCATTGATCCACCACCTCCAGGCCAAGCCCTGACTTGGCACCGCGTGCTGCTTTCGCATCAGTGTGCTGCAGGAGATAGCGGCCGTCGCTCATGGCCACCAGCCGTTCCGAGGCGGCCAGCGCCACCTGCTCCAGCCGCGCGGCCAGGACATAGCTGTTCAGGCTCATCCGGTACGTGTTCTCTCCCCGGCCGGCTGCCGCGTCCGCCAGCGCGGAGAGCATCCGGGCGTGCTCGGCAGGGCCGCGGGACGAGCCGGCAAGTTGTTGATAACTGGCGGCGATGGCATCCAACGACTCAAGGCAACGTGCTGCCAGGCCCACGGCAACATCAGCCTCGCGTGCCTCCTGCAGGGCAGCGGCGGCATCGGCCTGCAGGGCCGCGAGCCGCTGGTAGTCCATCTCGATCCCGGCGGCCGATTCCTCGAGGGCGAGCACAACCTCGTCCGAGGCGAAGAGTTCGGCAACCCGGGCGGCCTCGTCCTGGCCGGAGCGTATTTCCGTTTCCAGGGCAGCGGCGTCCTGGCTTGACAGCAAATGCGCGCGGGCTTCCTCCGCGGAAGCAAACCCGGCTTCCGGCAACGCCAGCTCCAGTTGTTCCCGGGCTTCGGCGGCCTGGGCCCTTGCCGTAACAAGCCCGTCCTGCGCCGCGACGGCTTTGTCCAGCATTGCCACCGCGCTTTCCAAAGCGCGCAACCGTTCGGAAAGGTTCCGGTGCCCTGCCCGCAGCCCCGCCAGTGCTTGGTCAAGCGACGATGACTCTTCAGCCAGGCCGGCAAGGGAGGACACAGCGGCCGAAAACTCTGCCTCAGCGCTGGCGCGAGCCGCGTGGGCGGCGGCGATGTCCGCTTCGAGGGCTTCAAGCCGCGACCGTGCTGCAGCCAGCTCCGTCACGGCCTGTTCGGCGTTGGCCGCGGCCAGCCGTGCTTCCTCAGCCGCGGTTACCGCCTCCTCCAGCGGCGTCCCGCCGCCTTGGCCGGCCAGGACCGCCACCAGTTGGCTTGCCTCGGCCAGCCGCTGGCTGATGCGTGCGAATTCGGCGTCCGCGGCTTCATACCGCTGGTGGGCTGCTTCCTCGACCTGTTCAAGTCCGGGACCGCCGGCGTCACCAATGGCGGGGGCGGGATGCTGCGCACTGCCGCACACCGGGCATTCTTCCCCTTCCACCAGCTTGGCTGCCAGTTCAGCAGCCGCATTGGCGAGCCGCTGCTCCCGCACATCGAGCCAGCGCTGTTTGGTCTCCAGCTGGTGTTCGCGTGACCGGTCGTGGTCCAGCTTGGCCGCATCCTGCGCTGCTACGGCCGCGCCGTAGCGGCGGACTACGTCCAGGAGTTCCGCCGCGGCGGTTGCTTCCTTCCCGCGCAGGGCAGCGGCGCCTGCCCGACCTTCAAGTGCCTCCAAACCGGAAGTGAGCCGGATCCGCTCGTCGAGAAGTTCCTCCACACGGCGCTCCAGGGCGGTGTTGGAGGCGCTGAGTTCCTGCTGCTTTGCCGTTAGTTGCCGGTGCTTTGACCGGATCACCTTCAGGCGGTCTTCGTCCGGAAGCCTCGCCTCCACAACAGCCAGGAGGGACCGGAGCCTGTTCAGTTCATCCGTGGCGTCGGGAACCAACGCGGGCCCTTCAGCCTCCAGCGAAGCATGGTGCGCGAACCCCAGTTCCAGCAGGGCGAGCTCCGGGTCTTCGTCGGCGGCCAGGCGAAGCAGGGTAAAGGCCGATTCCATGGCATCAGCGGCCCGCCGGACTTTCGCGGCCCCCGTGTCAACGTTGCGCAGTTGCCCGGCAAGAACTTCCGCCTGGCGGTGCCGGCCAAGGCGAAGGCGAAGGTTCTCCAGCTGAGGAAGGGCTTCCTGCACGGCTGCCTGCCTGGCTGTTGCTTCCTCCAGCCTGCGGTGGCGGTCACGGAGTGCGGTCTCTGCTTCGACGGCACGTATCCGTTCCTGGCTGGCCGCTTCCGCAGCCAGCGCCAGCTCCGAAAGTTCGCGCTTCCGTTCCGCCGCAGCCTCCTTCAGCCACTCAAGCCGCGCGGCCCTGGCGTCCGCCGGGTTTTTCGCCGGCGAAACATCCTCAGGTGGCCCAACGACCTCGCCCAGCTGCAAGGTGGCCGCTTCCGACTCCGCCCGCGCAGCCAGGAGTTCCAGTTGGCCGCTGAGGACGGCCACCTCCTCCTTTGCTGCCTGTGCCTGCCGGCTGAGTTCCTGCTCCACGGCCTCAAACCGCTCGGTGCCGAAAAGCTTCTGGAGTAGCTCCAGCCGGTCCGTGGCCTTAGAGCGCAGGAAGGCGGCGAAATCACCCTGGGGCAGCATCACCACCCGGGTGAATTGCTCGCGGTCCATTCCCAGCAGGGCGAGTATTTCTGCCCCCGCCTCGTCATTGCGCGCGGACTTCTCCACCCACGTTCCGTCCACGCGTTCTCGCAGGAGGGTCTTGGCCTGCTGGGTGGTGAAGCCGTTTTTTCCCCTGGCGCTGGGTTTGTCCCAGGCGGGCGACCGGGTGACCTCAAAGCGCCGGCCCTGGGCAGAGAATTCGCAACTCACCGCCGGTTCCTGGCTTGGCTCAGCGTGGTCGCTGCGGAGCCGTTTTCCGTCCTGGCGTGCTCCCGGCACTGAACCGTACAGGGCAAAGCAGATGGCGTCGAGCACGCTGGTTTTCCCCGCGCCGGTGGGCCCGTTGAGCAGGAACAGGCCATGCGCGCTCAGCGCGTCAAAGTCGATTTCCTCTGTACCGGCAAAGGGACCAAAGCCGGAGATGCGGAGGCGGTGGATCCTCACAGCGAGGCCTCCTGCAGCCGGATGTTTTCCAACGCGCCGGCGAGCGCGGCCTTTTCGGCCTCATCCGGGACGCGGCCGCGGACATGCTCAAGGAAGCCGCAGCACACGGCGAGGTCATCCGGTGCTTCAGCGAGCCTGCTGCTGTACGTGGAGGAGGTGCCGGCAGCGCCTCCCTGGGGATCGAAGCCCAGGACCAGGGTGTCCGGGAAACGTGCACGCAGCCGGTCCATGGCCCGGGCGGGACGCTGGGCGTCAGTCAGGGTGACCTGGCAGTAGGCGGTTTCGGCCCACGAATATTCGGGCGACTCGAGCAGTTCGGTCAAGGGGCCGCGGAGCACCGCCAAGGAGCGCGGGGCGTCCCAGAGGAGTTCCTGGACCCCCGCCACGCCCCCGGCCCCGATGTCGACGAGCCACGCGCCCTTTTGGTGCGTCGCTTCGGAGAAGGAGTATGCCAGCGGTGATCCGGAGTACCGGACGTGGGGTGAGAGGGACTGCCGCCCGTGCAGGTGGCCGAGTGCTGTGTAGCTAAAGCCCTCGAAGAGGTCCAGCGGAACTGCCCCCACACCACCAATGCTGAGGTCGCGTTCGCTGTCCGAGCTGATCCCGCCACTGGCGAAGGTGTGCGCCAACACCACAGAATTTACTGTGGCAGAAGCTGATCGCCGTTCAATGTCCTGCCGGATCAAGTCCGTTGCAGCCCGGGTTACCTCGAAGTGGCTGGCAGTCTGGACACCCAACTGTTCGGCCACAAGACGCGGCTCCAGCCAGGGAATGCCGTAAATGGCCACAACTGCCGCGTCACCGGCAGGAAGCAGCACGGGCTGGTCCAGGCTGTCCAGCCTGGTCCGCAGGTGGACCCCGCCGCGCTCCAGAAGGCGCGAGGCGAAGCCCAGCCGGATGGCGGAGTCATGGTTGCCGCTGGTCAGCACCACCTGCGCGCCCGCGGACGTCAGCCGGACCAGGGCATCGTCCAGGAGATGGACCACATCCACCCCCGGGAGCGCGCGATCGTAAACGTCGCCCGCGATGAGCACCACATCCACGGTGTGCCGGGCGACGGCGTCCACCAACTGGTCGACAAAGGCCCGCTGCGCATCCAGCATCCCGACCCCGTGGAAGGACCGGCCCAAATGCCAGTCCGATGTGTGAAGTAACCTCATGTTTCTACGCTATCGGCTGCCACTGACAGTTCCGGAAACCGCCGCAGCTGCCGCCACCCTGCACGGGTCAGCTGCGCTTGCCCTCGAAGAACTCCTGGGCTTCGTCCGCGTCGGTTGTTGTGCCGCTTGTGCCCGGTTTTGCTGCAGCGTCGTTGTTTGCTGCAGAGTCATTGTTTGCTGCAGCGTCATCGTCCGCCAGCGGCAGATCAGTCGGCACAGCCACCGCAGCTTCGTCGGCTGTGCCACCACGGTCATCCTCCACATCCGGGCCGGCCCCGAAGCTCCGGAACGCCAGCCCGGCGACCACCGCGCCCACCAAGGGAGCCGCCACAAAAACCCAAAGCTGCCCAACAGCCCAGCCCGAGCTGAATACCGCGGAGGCAATGGCCCTGGCAGGGTTGAAGGGCAGGTTGCCCACAGACAGTCCCAGCTGGAGGAGAACAGCGAAGGACAGTCCGACAGCAACAGGCGCAGCGCAACGCCAATTGTTCTCCGGGCGGGCTGTCCCAAGGAAGACGGCAGTGATGATTGCGGCTCCGATGATCTCCAGCAGCAGCACGGCCGCCAGCGGCGCTTGGATGATGGAGTGTTCGCCGAAGCCGGCGGTGACGGTGTCGAAGGCAGTCCGGCTGTCCGCGATCCCGGGCAAAGTGCTCAGGATTCCATACAGAGCGAGGGCAGCCACCAATCCCCCGGCCAGCTGGGCCAGGGCATAAGCCCCGGCCGCCCCCACCCGGATCCGGCCGGCCACCAGGTGTCCGGCGGTGATGGCCGGGTTGAAGTGGCCGCCCGAAACGTGCCCGAAAGCAAGCATGGCCGCGGTCACTGCCAGCCCGGCAGCAAGGGCGGCAGGGAGCGGGCTGGATTGAGGGATGCTGAACAGCGGGACGCCGAGCCCGGCAAGGGTCAGGAAGAAAGTGCCGAACGCCTCGGCCACCAGGCGTGGCATCAGCCGCAGCGGACCTGCAACAGGGCCGGATGGCTGAACTGCATCGTGACGGGCCGGGACGGGCGTGCTCATAGTGGTGGCCTTTGGGTAGTGGGACGCGGGAGTTGCCATCAGGCAACCCCACATTATTCCAGTGCAGCCTGTGCGTTCGCTGGAGAAGCAATACAAAGGACAGTGGTAAGCCATCGACAGCCCGCCGCCGGGGCAAGTGCTCCCGCCCGGGCGTCAGCAGGCCGCCGCGGCCACGGTAAATTTGCATCCATGAGTATTGCCCCGGACCCCTCCTCCCCCTCCCTCAAGTCCCGTATCCATGGCTGCCTGCTGGGCGGGGCGCTGGGTGATGCCCTGGGGTACGCGGTGGAGTTCGATTCAATCGAACATATCCGCGGCCGCTTCGGTGCTGCCGGCCTTACCGGATTCCATGCCCTCACCGGGCGGGGCCACTTCTCCGATGACACCCAGATGACCCTCTACACGGTGGACGGCCTGGTGGAGGCGCTGGAGTGGGCCAACTCGGGCGTCGGCGCGGACGTTAATGCCTGCCTGTGGCTCGCGTACCTGCGCTGGTTCGCCACGCAGGGCGAAACAGCACCGCCGTCGGCCCCTGTCCCCCAGCCGCGCTGGATTGATGCCCAGCCTGTGCTCCACCAGCGCCGGCATCCGGGCAAAGCCTGCCTCTCCGGGCTCGCCACGGGCGAAATGGGCACCTCCGCCCGGCCTGTGAATCCTGATTCGAAGGGCTGCGGGACCGTGATGCGGTCAGCTCCGTTCGGGCTTATCCCGCACATCACCCCGGACGCCGTCTACAAGCTCAGTTCCGACGCCGCGTCGCTCACCCACGGCCACCCGTCCGCCCGGCAGAGCGCGGGCACTTTCAGTCTCCTCATCCACCGCCTGGTGTCCGGCGACGGGCTCCGCGAAGCGGCAGCCGAAGCGCTGGCCCATACCGCAGGCCTCGCCGGCGTAGCCCCGGAGCTGCCGGAACGGCTGGAGGCTGCCCTCCGGCTGGCGGGCAAGGGCACGGTGACGTCCGAGGAAATGGTCGATGCACTTGGCGAGGGCTGGGTCGCCGAAGAAGCCCTCGCCGTCGCGCTTTACGCCGTACTGGCCACCCTTCCGGACGCTGTCCCCGCAGAACCCGCGCAGCACTTCCGCGCTGCCGTAGCCCTGGCGGTCAACCACAGCGGCGACAGCGATTCCACCGGTTCGATCGCCGGAAACATCCTCGGCGCCTTCTACGGAGAGGCCTGCCTGCCTCCCGAATGGCTTGCGGCGCTGGAAGGACCGGGCGTTATCCGGGGCATGGCAGACCTGCTGGTGAAGGTCACAACCGGCGAAGGCTGATGTTGTTGCAAGCCTCGCAGACGTCCTCCGGAATCAGTCCGCGCCGCTGCAGGAATCCAAAGATCACGCAGCCCAGGCAAAAGCCTGCGAACGCTTCAAGGGACGCCGCAACGATCAGGATTCCCAGCACCACCCAGGCGGCCGGGGCAGCGCCTGCCGCGAACAGGGCGAGGGCCGCAGTCGACACCACCGCCCCCATGCCCTGGGCGAAACGCTTGGGCGGCCCGGGAACCAGTTTCACCCGGCCCAGCCGCGGGGTGATGACTTTCACGGACAGCAGCGCCAGCGGCGAGACCCGTGGTCCGAACAGCACACGGAGCCAGAACCCCGCAGCGACTGCCAGGAGGCCCCAGCCTGACCCTGCGGCTGCTGTCGCGAGCCCCAGCACAACTACCAGCGCGGCCGTCACGCGGGCGGCGTACTCGTTCACGGGGTTGGGGAAGGCAAACACCTGGCGCATGAGGCAAGGCTAGGGGCGGCCGACGCCGGGCGGTAGGTTTGTTGCGCCGCGTGACTGTGTGCGCAGCCCCTTAGGCGCTGACGGCGGCGGGGAAGCTGCCCACCATCTGCAGGAACTCACCCTCGGAGAGAACCTCGATGGCCTGCCCCCGCTCGTGGAGTTCCAGCACCCGGCGCGCCTTGCCGGTCAGCCGTCCCGAGCGGAGGTCAGAGGCCATAAAGCCGTCCCCCACCACCAGGACAGTGGTGCGCCCGGTGACCCGGCTCTCCGGCCTGGCACCGAATTCTGCGGACCGCTGCTTCGCTTCGGGCCTGCCCATGGACAGCTGGCCGGTGAAAACAACTGTCTGGCCATAGAGCGGGTGGCCGGGCTCTGCGAGCGGATTGGGTTCGGGGTTTGCTCCCTCTTCCGGCCAGCCGCCCTGGAAGGACCGCACCAGCCCCGCCCCGCTGCCGGCCGCACTGGACAGCGCGGCCAGACTGGCCTTGGAGAGGATGTCGCGGGCGGGGTCGAACGCCTCCTGGCGGGGCATCACCAGCCCCAGCGACAGGTAGAGTTCGGCGATGCTGTTGGCCCCGTTGCGGCCCGCAATGTCGACCAGGATTCCGGCGCAGGCACGGGCGTCTTCGGCGGCGTCATGGTGATTTACCAGCGGAACCCCCGCCTCCTCCGCGGCAAAGGGCAGGGAATTGGAGACGAGCGAGTAGCAGCGCCGGGACAGCATCACGGTGCAGACGTAGTCGTAGGCCGGACCGGGGAGCCCGGACACCTCCAGTCCCGAGCGGATCACACCGAGGTCGAAAGCAGCGTTGTGCGCGGCAAGGATGTCATCGCCGATGAAAGCGCCGATCTCCGGGAAGAGCTCTCCAAAGCGGGGCCTGCCTGCAACGTCCGCGGCAGTGATGCCATGGATGCGGGTGTTGTGGTAGTCAAAATGGTCGTGGCTGGCCGGCGGGCGCATCAGCCAGGAGGCTTCCTCCACCACTTTGCCGCCCCGGACTTTCGTCAGGCCCACGGAGCAGGGAGAACCCCGAAATCCGTTCGCAGTCTCGAAGTCGATCGCCGTAAAGTCCAAACCCACGGCCCCACCTTACCGCCGGAGGTGATCCTTCCCGTGTCACCCGCGGGGGCCTGTCACGGATATCACGCGTTCGGCCCTGCCGGGGAATATCACTTCGCCGCCCACCCCCATCGGCCACCGGCGGGAAGAGGCACGTCAAGTACCCTTGAGGAGTGAACTTTCCTGTGATGAACGACTTCGCTGTGTCCATACTGGGCGGTGCGGGACCGGTGCAGCCACAGCTGGCCTCCTTCCTGCCCGACTGGCTGAATCCCCAGGTCTTCCTGGCTGATCCTGCCCTGGCCCCATGGGTGGTCCTGCTGGTATGCGGCATCGTCTTCGCGGAAACGGGGCTGCTGGTGGGTTTCTTCCTGCCGGGCGACTCGATGCTGTTCACTGCAGGCCTCCTCGTGGCCACGGACACCATCAAGTTCAACGTCTGGCTCCTGGCGCTGCTGATTGTTGTGTCTGCCATCGTGGGCAACCAGACCGGCTACCTGATCGGGTCCAAAGCCGGTCCGGCCATCTTCAACAAGCCCAATTCACGCCTCTTCAAGCGCGAAAATGTTGAGAACGCCCACGCCTTCTTCGAAAAGCACGGCGGCAAAGCACTGATCCTTGCCCGCTTCGTCCCGATCATCAGGACCTTCGTTCCGGTGATCGTGGGTGTTGCGCAGATGAGCAAGAAGAAGTTCTTCCTCTACAACGTCATTGGGGCTTTTCTGTGGGGCGGCGGCGTGACCCTCCTGGGGTACCTGCTGGGCGACCGCATCCCGTGGGTCCGCGACAACCTGGACATTATCTTTATTGCCATCGTGCTGCTCTCGGTGGTGCCCATCGGCATTGAGGCCCTGCGCGGCATGTCCGCCAAGCGGCAGGCCGCCGCCTACGGCACGGACCCCGTGGACGAGTTCATTGAAGAACACGTGCCCGAGGACGAGCACAAGACTTCCCGCCATGTTAAGGGAACCCGGCCCGAGTAGAAGCGGGACTTCCCAGGCACAAGAAAGGGTGCGCTCCAGGCTTCGGACTGGAGCGCACCCCTCTTTGTCTGCGCCTGCCGGGCCTTTGTCTGCGAACGTGCCGGTCCCCGCTCAGCAGTCCTGCAAGGCCTCGACGATGGCCGGCAGGAGCGCCCGGAACGCCTTGCCGCGGTGGCTGATGGCGTTCTTCTCGTCGGCGGACAGTTCCGCACAGCTGCGGCTCTCCCCCACAGGCTGCAGCACGGGGTCGTAGCCGAAACCGCCGTCGCCGCGGGGCTCGCGCAGGAGCACGCCCTCCAGCTGCCCGTACTCCACCACTACGCGCCCGGAGTCCCCGTCCGCCCCCGGCACCGCCAGGGCCGCCGCGCAGACAAATGCGGCGCCGCGGTGGGCCTCCGGGACGTCGGAGAGCTGGTTGAGCAGGAGCTGCAGGTTGGCGGCGTCGTCGCCGTGTTTCCCGGCCCACCGGGCTGAGAAAATGCCGGGTGCCCCGCCCATCACGTCAACCGCGAGCCCGGAGTCATCCGCTATGGCCACAAGGCCTGTTGCTTCTGCGACAGCACGAGCCTTCAATAGGGAATTCTCGGCGAACGTCACGCCTGTTTCGACGACGTCGGGGGCACCTGCCGCGGCGGCATCCACCACCTGCGTGTCGACGTCGAGCCCCGGCACCTGCCCACGCAGGAGTTCACGCAGCTCCCGCAGCTTGCCCTTGTTATGCGTGGCAAGGACCAGGCGCGGGGTTGTCCCCTGCCCGGGGGCGGCGCCTGCCGCACTCACAGGGTGTCTGCCAGGGTTTCGCGTTGGATGGCCGCAAGCTGGGTGGTGCCGAGCAGGGCCAGGTCCAGGAGCTGGTCCAGTTCCGCGCGGTCGAAGGGCGCACCTTCGGCGGTCCCCTGGACTTCCACGAACTTGCCGGAGCCGGTGACTACCACGTTCATGTCTGTTTCCGCCCGGACATCCTCAACGTAAGGCAGGTCCAGCATGGGAACGCCGTCAATGATGCCCACCGACACCGCGGCGATGGTGTCGATGAGGGGCTGGGCGTTCTTCGCGATCAGCTTGTTGTCGCGGGCGAACCTGATGGCGTCCGCGAGGGCAACGTAGGCTCCGGTGATGGCTGCGGTCCGGGTTCCGCCGTCCGCCTGCAGTACATCGCAGTCCAGCACGATGGTGTTTTCGCCAAGGGCTTTGGTGTCGATGATGGAGCGCAGGGAGCGGCCAATGAGCCGGGAGATCTCGTGCGTGCGGCCGCCGATTTTGCCCTTGACGGACTCGCGGTCGGACCGGGTGTTGGTGGCGCGCGGCAGCATGGCGTACTCGGCGGTCACCCACCCCCGGCCCTCGCCCTTAAGCCAGCGCGGCACGCCTGCGGTGAGGGAAGCCGTGCACAGGACCCGGGTGTTGCCGAATTCGATCAGGGCCGATCCCTCAGCCTGGTTGGACCAGCCACGTGTGATGCTGATGGGCCGGAGCTGGTCCGGGGCGCGGCCGTCGGCGCGCACGATGGGCACTGCAGTTGCTTCAGAAGTCATGCCTTTAGCTTATCGACTGCGCGAGCACGGCAGAGCCGGGAATCAGATGGTGTAATGCACCCCGGCGACGGCCACGGCAACGTCACCGGGAAACACCGGGCGGGCCTCCGCCATCACGGTGGTTTGTGACGTCCACACCGGAATGTGCGTGAGCAGGAGCCGGCGGGCCCCGGCCGCGGCGGCCGCTTCGCCGGCACGCTTGCCGGTCAGGTGGACGTCCTTGATGCCGTTATCCCGGCCTTCTTCAAAGGCTGCTTCACACAGGAACAGGTCAGCATCTTTGGCAGCCTCCTCCAGGCCCGCACAGGAATCCGTATCACCGGAGTACGTCAGGGTCTTGGAAATGCGGTTGCCTTCCTTATCCGGCTCCACCACTTCCACCCGGAGGGCGTACGCCTCCTCCACGGGATGGTTCACGGCGAACGGGGTTACAGTGAAGGGTCCCACGGTGACCGGCTCGCGCTCGGCCCAGTTGGTGAAATCGAATTCCTCGTGCATGCCCGGGTCCAGTTCCAGGCCGTACGCGGTGGCCATCCGGTCTGCCGTGGCCGCCGGACCCCACACCGGAATCCGTCCCCGTCCCCAGCCGCCCGGCTTCCAGCGGACGGCCACGTGCAGGCCGCAGAGGTCCATGCAGTGGTCGGGGTGCAGGTGGGTGAGGAAGATCGCGTCAATGTCTTCAAGGTCGGTGTACCGCTGGATTGCTCCCAATGCCCCGCTGCCCAGGTCCATGACCACTTTCCAGGTCCGCTCGCCGTCGTTGGCGGTCAGGAGGTAGCACGACGCCGGAGAACCCGGCCCGGGGAAGGACCCGGTACAACCGACGATGGTGAGCTTCACTGGCCGGAACCCCCGGTGACGGAGCTGCCAACAAAATTGGAGATCCGCTGGCGGGTCCCGCCGGCCCGCGCGGCTGCGATCATTTCCGGGGTGATGCGGGCCAGGCTGCCGGTGGGGTACTGGGCCGCCACATGGTCAACGTGCCGGACCGAGAGTACTTCGGGGCCCAGGAACCGGCGGGCCAGCGCCTCGAACTGGGCGGCGTCTCCGGTGGCTACGAAGTGGTGTTCGGGCGGCGTGGCCCCCGTGCGCTGCAGGTCGTGGGTGACGAGGGCCCGGTAGACGTCCTTGGCGGTTTCCTCAGCACTGGACACCAGGGTCACGTCCGCGCCCATGACGTAGGAGATAACACCGGTCAGCAGCGGGTAGTGGGTGCATCCCAGCACGACGGTGTCCACCCCCGCGGCCTTGAGCGGGGCCAGGTATTCCTCCGCGACAGCCAGCAGGGCGGGGCCGGTGGTAATCCCCGCCTCCACGTAACTGACGAACTCCGGGCATGCCACCGACGTGATGTGCAGGTCCGGGGCGGCCGCGAAAGTGTCCTCGTAGGCCCGGGATCCCACAGTGGCGGATGTTCCGATCACACCCACCCGTCCACTGCGCGTCGCCGCGACGGCACGCCGCACCGCCGGCTGGATGACCTCGATGACAGGGATGCCGTACTTCGCCGTATACCTCTCCCGGGCGTCGCGCAGCACCGCGGCCGACGCCGAGTTGCAGGCTATGGTGAGCAGCTTGACGCCGGAGTCCACCAGTTCGTCCATCACACCGAGTGCGTTGGCCCGGACTTCCGCGATGGGCAGCGGACCATACGGGCCGTGAGCGGTGTCCCCTACATAGAGGATGGACTCGTTGGGGAGCTGGTCGATGATGGAGCGGGCCACCGTAAGGCCGCCCACCCCGGAATCGAAGACACCGATGGGCCGTGATTCCACGGCGGCGGCCGGCAGGTCGCTGGCTTCGGACCCTGCCGCTTCTGCTGGCGGATCCATGCTCGAGGCTGTTGTCATGATTATTCGAGGATAGGTCTTCCCCGGAGCCTCAGCCATCATGTTGTGGCCTGCGACTCATGTCGAATTTGTCACACGGCTCACACGGAAGGCCGCGGCCACGGCTCAACGGCGGCTGTCCAGCGACTGCAGCATGGCCTGGACCAGCGATTCCTGGAGCCAGGTGGCGAAGTTGTAGACCAGTGCCAGGTAGCTCTCCACGTCCTCGGCCTGGGACCAGTCCTGCATCAGGTGGACGTGCTCGGCGTCCTCTTCGTCCTGGATATCCAGGCGTTCGGCCAAGACCAGCCGGACGTCGTTCAGGGCCATCGACCAGTGCCGGGCACCGTCGGCCGTGAGCACGATCTCGTCCTTGTCCAGGTCCAGCGCTGCAGCGCGAAGCGCACCGATTTTTGTCTCCCGCAAGGACCGCTCGGTGAGCTGGCGGAACTCAAGGGACGCGGCGTCGTCGTTCTTCATGACATTGGGAAGGAGCCGCTTCACGGCCCTGTCAGAGGGTTCGGCAACGTCCATGTCCAGGCCGATCATGGCGGCCAGGGGGTCCTGGCCCTTCCGTTCCTCCGGCTGGAGCATGGAAATGACGTCGTCGATGAGGCTGCGCAACAGCTCCCGCTCGGTGGGCTCGAGGTAGCCGGTGATGCCTTTGAGCCCGTACTTAAACGCCTTAGCCACGCTTCCCCTTACCCTGTCCCGGTCCGCCGGACTTGCCCGAATGGCCGCCCGATCCGCCGCTGGCCTTCTCCACCGTGGCCCACAGCCCGAAGCCGTGCATGGCCACCGCGTGCCGCTCCACCTGTTCCTTGCTGCCGCTGGCAACAATGGAGCGGCCCTTTTTGTGGACCTCCATCATGAGCTTGTTCGCTTTGGTTTCCGAGTAGCCGAAGTAGCTTTGGAACACGTAGCTGACATAGCTCATGAGATTTACGGGGTCATTCCAGATCACCAGGTTCCAGGGGATGTCCGGTGCGGCCAGGAAGTCTGTGGACTCCTCCGTGCCGGTCCGGGTGCCCTCTTGCGTGTCAGGGCCGAGCGCAACGCTTAAGGTCATCTGTCCATTCTATGGGGAGGACGGGCCCACGCCGGCGAGGGCCCCGCGGCGAAGCGGAGCAAGACGTGGGCGCCGGTGGGTGGGCCCACGCCGGCAAGGGCCCCGCGGCGAAGCGGAGCAAGACGTGGGCGCCGGTGGGTGGGCCCACGCCGGCGAGGGCCCCGCGGCGAAGCGGAGCAAGACGTGGGCGCCGGTGGGTGGGCCCACGCCGGCGAGGGCCCCGCGGCGCAGCGGAGCAAGACGTGGGAGCCGGTGGGGACTAGAGTGATTTTCGTGAGCACCTCTGCCGGCTGGGACCATCCCCGCACGTCCTTTTACACCGACCACTACGAGCTGACCATGCTGCAGGCTTCACTCCATTCGGGCGCCGCGCACCGCAAGTCCGTCTTCGAGGCCTTTGCCCGGCGGCTCCCGGACGGCAGGCGCTACGGGATCGTGGCCGGGACCGGCCGGCTCCTGGAGGGCATTGCGAACTTCCGGTTCGGGCCAGCGGAACTGGACTTCCTGGCCCGTACCAAGGTGGTGAACGAGGAGACGCTGGAGTACTTGGCCTCCTACCGTTTCTCCGGCGATATCTGGGGCTACCCGGAGGGCGAAGCGTACTTCCCGTACTCCCCCATCCTGATCGTTGAGTCCACCTTCGCCGAGGCCTGCATGCTGGAGACCTACCTGCTCTCGGTCCTCAACCACGACAGCGCCATCGCGTCCGCCGCGTCCCGGATGGTCAGCGCCGCGGGCGGCCGGCCCTGCATTGAGATGGGTTCCCGGCGCACGCATGAGGAGGCAGCCACCGCGTCCGCCAGGGCAGCCATCATCGCCGGTTTCGACAGCACCTCCAACCTTGAGGCGGGCATCCGCTACGGGGTCAAGACCGTGGGCACCGCCGCCCATTCCTTCACTCTGCTGCACGACACGGAGCGGGACGCCTTCGAGGCCCAGATCGCGTCCCTGGGCGAGGGCACCTCGCTGCTGGTGGATACGTACGACGTCGAGAAGGCCGTGCGCGCGGCGGTGGACCTTGCCGGTCCACGCCTGGGCGCGGTCCGGCTCGATTCCGGCGACCTCGTGGCGCAGGCACAGTGGGTCCGACAGCTGCTGGACCACCTGGGCAACGAGAACACCAAGATCGTGGTCACCTCGGACCTTGACGAGTTCGCCATTGCCGCGCTGCAGTCCGCCCCGGTGGATTCCTACGGCGTGGGAACGTCCCTGGTCACAGGCTCCGGCGCCCCCACCGCCAGCATGGTCTACAAACTGGTCAGCCGCACGGACAACGACGGCACCTTCGTGTCCGTGGCCAAGGCCGCCAAGAACAAGGCCAGCGTGGGCGGCCGGAAATACGCCCTGCGGAAACTGGACGAGCGCGGCGTTGCCACCTCGGAGGTGGTGGGCGTGGGCCGCCGGCCGGAGGACGACGGCAACGACCGTCCGCTGCTGCACCAGTTCATGAAGAACGGCGAACTGATGCCGGGCTGGACCGGCCATGAAGGCGTGGTCCGTGCCCGCCGCCGACACGCCGAAACCATGGCTGAACTGCCGGGCGTGGTCAACCGCCTCCAGCGCGGGGAAGCCGCCATCCCTACTCTCTATGAAGAAAACTGAGGAGAACTGATGTCCCGGGCCCTGATCATCGTTGATGTCCAGAACGATTTCTGTGAAGGCGGCTCCCTTGCCGTCAAAGGCGGCGCGGATGTAGCGGGCGCCATCAGCGAATACGTGGACGCGCACCACAACGAGTTCGACCACATCGTGGCCACCCAGGACTGGCACATCAATCCCGGTGGGCACTTCTCCGAAACCCCGGACTTCGTTGACAGCTGGCCGCCGCACTGCGTGGCCGGAACCCGCGGAGCCGAGCTTCACCCGGACCTGGACACCGAGTACGTCGACGCCTATTTTCAGAAGGGGCAGTTCGCCGCCGCCTACTCCGGTTTTGAGGGGCTGCTGGCGCCGGAGGACGCCGTCCCCACCGGTGAGCGGCAGCCCGGCGCGCTGCCCGGCGCCGGCGAAGCTGACCGGTTCACGCCGGATGAAGACGCCATCGGCCTGGACGACTGGCTGCAGAGCAACGACGTGGAGGAGGTTGTGGTGGTGGGCATCGCCACCGACTACTGCGTCAAGGCCACCTCGCTGGATGCCGTGCAGGCGGGCTACGCCGTCACAGTCATTCGCTCCCTGACAGCGGGCATTGCCGAGGACCTGGAGGAAACCGTTGCTGAGCTGGAGCTCGGCGGCGTGGACGTCGCCTGACCCCGGCAACTACAGCGCCCAGCTGCAGACCGCAGCTACAGAAGCGGGCCGGTGCCTGGCACCGGCCCGCTTCCATTGGCCATGCTGTGTTATTTCCTGCCGATAAACCAGTCCTGGAGCTTCCGCAGCCTGGACTGCAGCTGTTCCTCGTTCGCCTGGGCAACGGGTGGTCCGCCACACACGGTGCGCAGCTTGGTGTGCACCACGCCGTGCGGTGTGCCGGTGCGGGCCGACCAAGCCGCTACATTCTTAGCCAGCTCATTCCGGAGATCCATCAGCATCCGGTGATCCGGGACGGCTGCCGCCGCAGTCTCCGCAGCCGCGGGAGCTTTCCGGTTCTTCCGGTTGAGCTGCTCATGCTGGCGCTGCCTCAGGAGCGTGCCCACCTGTTCGGCATCCAGCAGCCCGGGAATGCCCAGGAAGTCCATTTCGTCGTCGGAGCCCACCTCGCCGCCGGTACCGAACTCGCCGCCGTCGAACAGGACCCGGTCGAAGGATGCCTGGGAATCCAGCGCCTCGAACTTGCCCTTGGTCAGGCTGTCGGAGGCCTTCTCCTCCCGGTTGGCCTCATCCATCAGCGAATCTTCCGGATTGAAGAGCCCGTCCCCGTCCTCCTTCTCCGGCCGGTCCAGGGCATGGTCCCGCTCCATCTCCATTGAGTTGGCCAGGGCCATCAACTGGGGTACCGAGGGCAGGAAGACCGACGCCGTTTCCCCCCTTTTGCGTGCGCGCACGAAGCGCCCCACGGCCTGGGCGAAAAACAGCGGCGTGGAAGTCGATGTGGCGTACACCCCAACGGAAAGCCGGGGTACGTCCACGCCTTCGGACACCATCCGGACGGCCACCATCCAGCGTTTCTCGCTGGCAGTGAACTCCTCGATCTTGCTCGAAGCCTTCGCGTCATCGGAAAGGATGACCGTGGGCGACTCTCCCGTAATCCTTTTCAGTTGCCCGGCATAGGCCCGGGCGTCCTCATGGTCCGTGGCGATCACCAGGCCACCGGCGTCCGGGACGGTCCGCCGCACCTCGCTCAGCCGCTTGTCCGCGCCCGCCAGCACGGCCGGGATCCATTCGCCGGCCGGGTTCAGGGCCGTCCGCCAGGCGTGCGAGGTGATGTCCTTGGTTACCGCGGCCTCGCCAAGGGAGGCGGCCATTTCCTCGCCCGCGCTGGTCCGCCAGCGCATCTGGCCGGAGTACGCCATAAACATCACCGGCCGGACCACGTGGTCGCGCAAGGCATTGCCGTAGCCGTAGGTATAGTCCGCCTTGGATCGCCTGATCCCATCACGGTCCTCCGCGTACTCCACAAAGGGAATGGGTGAGGTGTCCGAACGGAACGGGGTACCCGTCAGGGACAGCCGCCGCACCGCGGGGTCGAACGCTTCGCGCAGGCCGTCGCCCCACGAGAGTGCCTCGCCGCCGTGGTGGATTTCGTCCAGGATCACCAGTGTCCGCGCGGCCTCCGTTTTTGCCCGGTGCAGCAGGGGCTTGCTGGCCACCTGGGCATAAGTGACGGCCACGCCGATGAAGCCCCGGCCGTGCTGGCCGTCCGAGTTCTTGAAGTTGGGGTCGATGGCGATGCCAACCTTGGCTGCCGCGTCCGCCCACTGGCGCTTCAGGTGGTCAGTGGGCGCCACGATGGTCACCCGGTTGACGGCACCCGAGTCTATAAGCGTGGACGCGATCCGCAGCGCGAAGGTGGTTTTACCGGCGCCGGGGGTAGCTACCGCCAGGAAGTCCCTGGGGCTCGTCCTCAGGTAGAGATCCAGGGCCTCCTGCTGCCAGGCACGGAGTTTCGGGGCGGTTCCCCAGGCTGCACGTTCCGGATAAGCCGGAGGCAGGGTGGGGCCGCCAAAAAGCGTCTCCGTCACTATTTGTTGTTGCCTGAGTCCCCTCCGGGACCCTTGCCGCCGTCGTTGCCCGGGCGGAGGCCGTCATAGACCTCTTTGCACATGGGGCACACCGGGAACTTCTGCGGATCCCGGCCCGGCGTCCAGACTTTGCCGCACAGGGCGATGACGGGCTCGCCGGTCAGTGCTGACTCCATGATTTTTTCCTTGCGCACATAGTGCGAAAAGCGCTCCCGGTCCCCGGGCTCCACTTCCTGGCGCAGTTCCTCGCGCTCAATGGTGGCTGTGGACGATCCAGCCCCGGAAAGCTCGCGCATCGGGTCGTTGTCGAGGGGGTCCGTCATGCTAGTCATGCGATTCATCTTAGCTGTTCCGGCGGGCTGGCGTTCGACGCCGGAGGCTCCCGCCGCGACGCCCGCGACCCGCCGTCGTCGTACTTTTCCTCCTGTCACCCTGCCTGCCGGCCGCGGATCAGAGGCCCTGCCAGGAAGGTTTGTTGTCATAGGTGTGGCGGTAAAAATCCGCGAGCCTAAGCGCCGAAGCGGCAGCTTCGTCCAGCAGGACGGTGGCGTGGGGATGGAACTGCAGCACCGAGGCCGGGCAGATGGCCGCCACCGGCCCTTCCACGAATTCGCGCACTGCCTGCGCCTTCTGAGCCCCGGTTGCCACCAGGATCACATGCCTGGCCTCCATGATGGTGCCCAGCCCCTGGGTGAGAACATGGTGCGGGACTTCCGCGAGGCTGTTGAAGAAGCGGGCGTTGTCCCGGCGTGTCTGTTCGATGAGGCTCTTGATCCGCGTGCGTGAGGCGAAGGACGATCCGGGCTCGTTGAAGCCGATGTGGCCGTCCGTGCCGACGCCCAGGAGCTGCAGGTCGATGCCGCCGGCCGCGGCGATGGCTTCTTCGTAGGCAGTGCAGGCGGCGGGGATGTCCGTTGCTGTTCCGTCCGGCCCGTGGACGTTTTCCGGCGCGATATTCACCCGGGCGGTGAACTCGCGCCGGATCACTTCGCGGTAGGACTCGGGGTGCCCGGCAGGCAGGCCAACGTATTCGTCCAGGGCAAACCCGTGCGCCCTGCTGAAGTCCAGGCCGTCCCGCTCATGGCGGGCAGCCAGATCGTCGTAAACGGGCAACGGCGAGGAGCCGGTGGCCAGGCCCAGCACGGCGTCCGGCTTCCTTGCAATCAGCTGTTCGATGGCGTCAGCAGCCAGCTTCCCGATCTGCTTGCTGCCGTTGAGGATGACTACTTCCATGCTGTTCCTTCCGGTGCCTTTTCAGCGGTTGACCGTGACTTGGGCCAGCAGCTCCGGCCCCCGGGCGTCCAGCCACTTCCCGCCCAGCTTCACGCCCGTCACAAAGAGGGCGGGCCCCAGCAGGAGCCCCGCGGCGAGGTCCAGCCAGCCGAAAAGCGCGTTGCCGGTGACCAGCTGCGCCACCAGGAGCGCCGCCTCAGGCAGGACCAGGACAAACAGGATTCCCATTCCGGCGAACTGTACCGCCAGGGTCTGGCCCACGTTTCCGGGCGGCTTTTTGAAGGGGCTGTCCCCAGGCAGCGGGACGGCCACCGTGTAGCGGGCCGAGACGACGGAGGACAACCCGAGCCCCGTGAAGAGGATCCCCAGGCTCAGCCCCAGCTGGCCGGGGAGGGAAGACCAGTCGGAGGTAACAGCGGAGTGGCCAAAAGCGAACACCAGGACCAGCGGCAGCGCGAATGCCAGGCAAGCCAGCGCGCGGCCCAGCCTGTCGTGCACGCCCCTGACTCCGCTGGCCAGGTGCAGCGCAAAGGCGGTGTTGTCGTAGGAGACGTCGGCGGAGATGGACCAGGCGAGGATAAACGCGGTCAGGGGCGCCAGGAAGGCAAGGGTGCTGAAGTCCCCGGTCTGGTTGCCCTGGAACACGAGCAGCACCGGGAGCAGGGGCACCACAATGAGGGAGCCGGAGTACCGCGGATCGCGGATCCAGTAGGTGAGGGACCGGGCCATCACAGCCCCGGCAGGAACAGCGGGCAGGAGCCCGAACAGGCCCAGCTTTCCACCCTTGCGCTTGCCGCTGCCCGAGTAAGGCGGACTTACCAGGGCACGTTCGAGCAGCAGCTTCCAGCACCAGGCAAGGCCGGCCAGGACCCCAACGGAGATGACCAGCTTCAGGGCCGCAGCGCCCGGCTGGCCGGTCACGATGTCACCTGCAAGGGACCAGGGGGCGCCCAGCGGAGTCCAGGACATCGTCCGCGCAAACTCCGGCAGGAAGCCGGTGGACGCGGAGATGCCGCGGCTGACTCCTGCCACGATCGGGCCCAGGAGGACCAGGGGCACCATAAAGGCGATGGCGCTGACGTCCTTGAACCGCCGCGATGCCGCGAGGCTGGCCGTTGCCGTGGTAACCACCTTGGACAGCACGATGCACGTCAGCAGGCCCAGCACTGCTCCCGCGAGGGCCGCGAGCGCAGGCAGCACCCCGCGGGACCAGGTCACCACCGTGGACAGTGCCACCAGCGTGGTGGCCAGCCCCGGGATGCCGATCAATCCGCCCAGTGCCAGCCCTGCCAACATCTGCTTCATGGGGATGGCGAACGTGGTGAAACGCGCAGGATCAAGGGTCATGTCCGTGGCCGACGCGACTACCGGAATGATGGCCCAGCCAAGGATGGCCGCCGATCCGCCGAGCACCACGGCTGTTTGGGCCAGTTCGGGATCAGCCCGGCGCAGCAGGACCAACACCACCACCAGCCCGGCCACCAGGCCCAGCGCGTAAAGCCCGGCAAAGGCCATGCCCACCAGCTGCCAGGGGCTGCGGCGCAATCCGTTGCGCAGCAGGGTCAGTTTGAGCCTTAGAAGGTGCGCAACCATTCCAGCCCCTCCGTGTGGCTGCGCCCGCCAACCAGTTGGACGAACCGGTCTTCGAGCGTTGCCCCCGCGCGCACCTCATCAACGGTCCCCGCTGCCAGCAGGCGGCCGGCGGCCACCACGGCAACGTGGTCGCACATCCGCTGCACCAGGTCCATCACGTGGCTGGAGACGATCACCGTTCCGCCGGAGGCCACGTAGCTGTCCAGGATGGAGCGGATATTGGCCGCAGACACAGGGTCCACGGCCTCGAACGGTTCGTCCAGCACCAGCAGCCTGGGCGCATGGATCAACGCGGACGCCAGGGCGATCTTCTTGGTCATGCCCGCGGAGTAGTCAACCACCAGGGTACCTGCGTCCTGGGCAAGGTCCAGGGCGGCCAACAGTTCCCGCACCCGGCTGGCCACCACGTCCCTGTCCATCCCGCGGAGCAGGCCGGCGTAGGTCACCAGCTGCTCGCCCGTCAGCCGGTCGAACAGACGCACGCCGTCGGGCAGGATGCCCATCAGCCGCTTGGCCTCCAGCGGCCGGGCCCAGACGTCAACCCCGTGCACCACTGCCGTACCGAAGTCGGGCCGCAGGAGCCCGGTGGCCATTGACAGCGTGGTGGTCTTGCCGGCTCCATTCGGGCCCACGATTCCGAAAAACGAGCCCGCCGGTACGTCGAGACTGATGCCGTCCACTGCGATCTTCCGGCCAAAGCGCTTGGCCAGCCCGCGGATGGACAGGGCGGCTGCGGGCGCGGCGGGCTGTAACGGAACCTGGTGCCGGGCCGGGACAGGGCGCTCTACCGGGTCAGGTTGTCGGACCGGATCAGGGTGCTGGGCAGTCATGATGCCAGACTAGTCCTCGCCCTGCGGCTGCGGGGTCCTCCTGCAGGAGTAGAAAAAGCCAGGCGGAGGTTCCGAAACGCCGGCCCACCTGCCCTGGTCCTACCGCTTCCTGCGGATGCGGATGGGACCTTTGGCCGTGAAGGGATCAACCACCGACCCGCCTTGGGTGATCTCCACCTCGCCGGCGTCCACCAGCCGCCGCGCAGCTTCGCGGGCCGGTTCCATCAGGTCGCGCCAGGTGCCATCGCCAACGGCGCGGGCTGCATCCGACGGGCAGATGCTGGAACTGGCGGCCCTGGCAGCCAGGAGCGCCAGGATGGTGGCCTCCAGTTGACGTCCTAAGCTGCCGCCGGGCGCTTGTTTCTCTTCATGCTGGTGGCCGGTCATAGCAAGCTTCAGTGCTCAGAAAGTCCGGCGGGGTACGGCACGCTCGTACTGCGGCACCCAGCCGATGTCGTGGCCCAGTTCAAACGCCGCGCGCAGCCACCAGTGCGGGTCCCGCAGGGCAGCGCGGGCGATGAAAACGCCGTCTGCCTGCCCCGTGGCGATGGCGTGCTCGGCCTGGCCGGCTGAGGTCAGCAGGCCCACGGTACCCGTAGGCACTCCGGCGTCGCTGCGGATCGCGGCGGAGAACCCGGTCTGGTACCCGGGGCCGGCTTTGATCTGCTGATGCGCCACCGCTCCCCCACTGGAAACGTCAACAAGGTCCACGCCGTGTTCGGCCGCATGGCGGGCCAGGCGCACGGAGGCTGCCAGGTCTACTCCGCCCTCGGCCCAGTCACTGGCCGAGATCCTCAGCAGCAGGGGCATCGAGTCGGGGATGACATCCCGCACCGCGTCCACCACCGCCAGCATGAGCCTGTTCCGGCCCTCTTCGTTCCCGCCCCACGCATCAGTCCGCCTGTTGATCAGCGGGCTTTGGAACTGGTGCAGCAAATAGCCGTGCGCCCCGTGGATCTCCAGTGTGTCGAATCCGGCGTCGACAGCACGGACCGCTGCCGCGGCGAAGTCACTGATAACGCCCTGGATCTGGTCCTCCGTCATCTCGACGGGAAGCGCATAGCCATCGAAAGCCGAGGCCGAGGGTCCCACGGTGGTCCAGCCGCCATCAGACACCGGGACACTGCCCTGCCGCCCGGAGAAGGGCCAGTACGTAGAGGCCTTCCGGCCGGCGTGGGCCAGCTGGGCACCGATTTTTGCGTCGGCAGCCCCGTAGTTGTGCACGAAGGAGGTGATCCGCTGCCAGGCCTCCGCCTGGGCGTCGTTGTACAGGCCGGCGTCCCGGGGGCTGATCCGGCCTTCTGCGTTGACGGCTGCCGCTTCGGTAAGAATCAGCGCCGCGCCGCCGGCGGCGAAGGAGCCGAGGTGCATCAGGTGCCAGTCGTGCGGAACTCCCGGCGCGTCGTCGGGATCGCAGCTGTACTGGCACATCGGCGATACCCAGCCGCGGTGCTGAAGCTCCAGGGAACGGAGTTTGAGCGGCTCGAACAGGGCGGACACTAGAAGAGGACCCGTGCCAGTGCCTGGCGCGCCTTGGCAACCCGCTCGTCCGAGGTCCCAACCACCTCGAACAGCTCCAGGAGGCGGACACGGGCCGTCTCGCGCTCCGGTCCAAAGTTCCGGCCGATGAAGCTGACCAGCCGGTTAAGCCCGTCTTCTACATGGCCGCCGGCAATGTCGAGGTCGGCAACGGTCAACTGGGCCTCCAGGTTGTCCGGTTCATCCGCTGCCTGGCGGCGGAGGGCTTCGCTGTCCTGGGCCGTGAGCGGCTGGAGGCGCAGCATCAGCTCCACCTGGGCCAGCCCTGCCTTCGCCTCGTGGTCGGCGGGCATCTCGTTCAGTGCCTGGCGGTAGGCCTCAGCGGCGGCCGCGTAGTCGCCTGCTTCGATGGCATCAAAGGCGGCCTGGTGCAGCGGCGGCAGCGGCGCGGGCTCCGCTTCTTCTCCGGCTGCCCCGCCCAGGCTGCCCGTCACACCGTTTGCTGCTGCCACCTTCAAAAGTTCGTCAAAGAGGCTGCGGACCTGCTGTTCGTCCGCACCGCCCTGGAAGAGCGGGACGGGCTGGCCCTTCAGCACCGCGACGGCGGTGGGAACGGCCTGCACCTGGAAGGCCTGGGCCAGCTGCGGAAACGCTTCGATATCGGCAGCACCGAGGACCAGCCGGCCGCCGTAGCTGTCCACCACGCGTTCAAGGACATCCAGCATCCCTGCGGACTCGGGCGAGTAGGAGGCCCACAGGGCAAAAACCACGGGCACCTGCGCTGAGAGCTCCACAAGTTGCTGGAAGTTGGCCTCGGTGACGTCGACCTTCAGTTCCGGCGCGCCGGAAGCCGGGCCGGCCTGCACGCCGCCGGGTCCGGCCGGCGGGGCGGACGGGCCGGAGGTGGCCGGGCGCTGCTTCAGCGAGGAAAGGTCGACGGCGCCGCGCAGGTTAAGCAGGTTGGCAGCGGCAGGAGGGACTGGGCGGGAAGCTGGCGAACTCATGCTTTCCACTCTAGCCACTCCGGCCGCTGCCGGGGGTACTGCAGGAACGGGGACTACTTGAAGCTGGCTCCCACCAGGCCGCGGGTCGCAGCGACCAGCTTCATGGGGTCACTAGAGCCTGCGGGCGGAACGTACACGGCCATGGATTCGGCGAAGCTGAGGACCATCCCGGTGGTGGTCTCCTTGCCGCCGGCCAGGGCAGCAGCATCGTCACCGATGGTCAGTTTGTCACCGGCGGCCTTGGGGGTTCCCTCGAAACCGAAGTTGATCCGGCCCAGGACCAGCGCACCGCCGTCGGCAGTCCGGAATACCACAGTGCTTTCCGGAACCACCTTGTGCGTGAATGAGAAGTTTCCGTTCTCGCCGGCCTTGACCACCTCTGCCTGGTAGGACAGGGTATCGGCGATGTAGGGCGAGGACTCGCCTTCCACCAGCTTGTCCTTGAAGGCGGAATCTGCGCTGGTGAGCCGGTCGGCCAGGCCGGACATGGCTTCTTCGCCGCTGTAGAGCAGTCCGGTCTTGTCAGCGGCAGCCAAGGTTTCCGTGCCGTCGCGGTTGATGGTGGGGAAGGTGGTGCCGGGCTGCAGCGGATTGGTTTCCACGAGCTTGTAGTTCTCGCGGGGTGAGGCTTGGACGAGGGTCAGCAGCTGCGGCACAACGTTGCCGTCACCCTGCGTCACGGCCAGGACCGAGCGGGGCCACTCGCGGTCCTTGGTGACCACTGTGGTGAGGAGCTTCGTGGAGCGGACGGGCATGCGCGCCTCGTAGGAACCCACCTGGGAACGGATCTTATAGTTCTGCGTCCGCACTTCGAGCTCGGTTCCGCCTACACGCTCGGCCAGCTGGGCCGCGTCCTTTGCAGCGTCAGCGGCGTCCGCGGCGCTGGAGACCTGCTCCAGGATCCGTCGGAACTGCGCATCCAGAAGTACCGGCGAGCCGGCCTGCTCCTGCGGGGCGGCAGACGCTGTTGACGCCGGGTCTGAAGAGGGCGCGGGCGAAGCTGCATTTGCCGCAGTACCTGCTCCGGCAACCACCGCCACAGTCACCACTCCGGCGGCCATCATGCCCAGGTGGGAGGACGACCGGGCCTCGGACCGGGCACGGGCGCGCTGGGCAAAACCGCTGCCCGCGCCGTCACCCTCACCGTTGCGCTTGCGCGCAGAAAGCAGGGCCAGGACGATGCCGGCAAGGATCAGCAGCGAGCCCAGCACCATCAGCGGGATTGCCCAGGGGGTGGAGGTATCGTTCGGGAACGTCATGGAAATCGAAGCCGGGGCGGGCTTGGTTCCGTCGGACGTCAACAGCAGCGTCCAGTCGCCGTCGGCGGGCGGCGTCCAGGAGTATTCGAGCTCCCCGCTGGCGTTCTCGGTGGAAACCCACAGATCCGAGCCTGCCGGGCTCGGCGCCGTGGCCTCGCCGTCGGCATGTTCAACCTGGAGGGACTTGCCGTCCTCCGAGACGCCGGTGACCGTATTGTGCGCTGTCTGCCCCACCCAGGCGTCCACGTCGTCGGGACGGCCTGCGGCGAGCAGGAAGTTGCCGTCACCTTCGATGTTGATCTTGACGGTTCCACCGTGCAGGGTACGCAGGTCCTGGTCTATAACAGTCAGCGGCGCCGCCTGTGCATCAGCGGGCGCAGAGGCCGTAAACGTCTCGGAAGGAGCCCAGATGGTTCTCTGGCCGATGCCGGCCAGCAGTGTCAGGAGGCCGAGCAGCACAAGTGCGGCAGCAGTCTTTAAACGCAAGGGAACACCTATCATCAGCGGGGGTTTACCTTCAATGGTAACGGTTTTGTTATCAGGGCTCCGGCTGGGCCGCCGTAAGAGCGCCGCCGGCGGTCCCGGAGAAGTCCCATCCGCGGGTGTTGACAAGGCTGCTGATAGTGTTTGCGATGATCATCACATCGGCCCGCAGCAGCGGCGCCACGCACCGAACAGGCCCCACATCCCATTGACTGACAAGACGGACGAATCCTTCGCGGCACACGAGAATCCGGAGGGCGCCAAGCCTCCGGCCAATGCACCGCAGGAGCCTGCGCCGGCGCGCAAAGGGGCGGCCGCGGCTGCCCTCGGGCTCGTGGTCCGCCGTCTTCGCCAGCCGCTGCCCGGAGCCCAGCCGAGGCTCCGGTTCGAAATGCCGCCGGAGTACTCGCAGCAGGAGGAGCCCAGCCGGGATCCCGACGGCGTGTCGCGCCCGCAGTTCGGAGACCCCGGCCCCCGGATGTCCCCCCAGCATCCGCTGTACATGGGCTTCATGGGCACCGTGGGCGTGGGCGTGGCACTGCTGGTCTACTGGATCGGGTCACACACCACACAACTGCTGCTCTGGATCGTTGCGGCCCTGTTCATCGCCCTGGGCCTTGAACCGGTGGTGGGGTGGCTGGAGAGCCGCAGGATCCCGCGTCCGGCCGGCATCCTGGTGTCCGTGAGCGTGCTCGTGGCCGCCGTCGTCGGCTTTTTTGCCACCCTGATCCCCACCATCGTGGCGCAGGTCACCGAGATCGTGGAGCAGGCGCCCATCTGGGTCCGGGACTTTATGAACTCGGACCTGTTCCTCACCCTCGATGACCAGTTTGGGGTGCGGGACCGGATCGCCGAGGAAGTCAACAAGTTCGTGAATGACCCTCAGGCCCTGGGGGGAATCGCGGGCGGAGTGGTGGGATTCGGGTCCACGGTGGCCAACGGATTGTTCGGGGCCCTGATTGTCCTGGTCCTCAGCCTGTACTTCCTGGCCGCACTGCCGGCGATGAAGAAGTGGGGGTACCGGCTTGCTCCCCGTTCGCGCCGCCACCGCGTGGAGGCATTGTCCGAGGAGATCACCAAATCGGTGGGCAACTATGTGATCGGACAGGCCTGCGTGGCCCTGCTGAACGCCACTTTCGCTTTTATCGTTATGTCAATCGTGGGTGTCCCGTTCGCCCTGCTGCTGGCGTTTGTGGTCGCGCTGCTCGCATTTATCCCCCTCGTGGGGGCCATGATCGCCGGCGTGGTGGTGGTCCTGATCGCCCTCACGGTGGGTTGGCAGACGGCCACGATCTACGGCATCTGCTACTTCGCCTACCTGCAGTTCGAGGCGTACTTCATCTCGCCGCGCATCATGCAGAAGGCGGTGGCCGTACCCGGAGCAGTGGCTGTCATCTCTGTCATCGCCGGAGGCAGCCTGCTGGGTGTCCTCGGCGCCCTGATCGCGATTCCCACGGCAGCGGCCATCCTGCTGCTGATCAAGGAAATCTACATCGTCCGGCAGGACAAGCACTGATCCAGGACGAGTACTGACCCGGGGCCAGCCTGTGCACTAGGCCGGGGCCAGCCTGTGCACTAGGCCCGGGCGCTGGCCACCGGTCCGTCCCATTCCTGCGGAAGGCTGGTTTCGCCCGGGCCTGCGCCGGTGACCTCCTGCACGATCTCGTTCAGCACCCGCCCGGCGTACTTCTCCCCCACCCACAGGTGCTTGGCCCCCTTGACGCCCACCACCTGGGCCTGCGGAACCAGGCTGAAGCGCTGCGCCGCGGCGTCGGGCTGCAGGTAGTCATCGTGCTCAGGCACCAACACCTTGAGCGGCTTGCCGGACCGGCCCCATTCCTCGAGGTGTGAGTCCTTGGCCCGGTGCAGCGGCGGAGAGAGCAGGATGGCACCCTCAATCTCCGACGCCACCGGTTCTACGGCGCCGTACATCAGGGCAAGCTCGGTGCCGAAGGACCAGCCCACCAGCCACCGGTTGGGCAATCCGCGGTCGACGGCGAAGCGGACGGCCGCCTCCAGATCGTGCTGCTCGCCGATCCCCTCTTCAAACCCGCCTGTGCTCGTGCCGCGAGGCGACTCAGTGCCGCGCGTGTTGAACCGGAGCACCGCAATGCCCGCCATGGCGGGCAACCGGTAGGAGGCCTTGCGGTACACATGCGAATCCATAAAACCGCCGTGGGTAGGCAGCGGATGCAGCGTGATCAAAGTGGCCCTGACAGGCCCGGACTCCGGCAGGGCCAGTTCGCCCACCAGGGTATGTCCATCCGCCGTCTTCAACTCCACGTTTTCGCGCCTGGCCGGCAGCACGGTGGAGGCGCGGATGGGAGTGGGGCCGGTGGACTGGCTGAATTGGTACGACGCCGGATCAAAAGTCATGCCTGCCAGCTTAGCGACAGCGGCGCGCCTGCACCTTACCGGTAGCGGTAACTGCGGGTCATCCAGCAGTTGGTGTGCCAGTGCCGGCGTTCCGCCAGGCCGGCTGCCGCACCAAACAAGTGGTCATCCTTCCACACCACCAGGTGGGCAACTCCGGGCAGGACGGCGGTGGAACACTCCGGGCAGATGTATGTCTTTTCTGCGTTCTTGGCCGTCATCGTGCGGACCATCCATTCACCGTCGGGAGCACTTTCCCGCCGGGCGACGCCCGCACGCGCACGTTCCAGGTCCAGCTCGGGAACGTCGCGGCCCCCCTTCCTTCCGGCCGCCCGGCCGGAGCCAGCACCGGCTTTCCCGGACACGGGACGGCGGGGTCGGTTGGAGCGCGGCATGCCTCCATTCTGCCCCAGGCCAGGGCCCGGCAGCTCCCCCGGCCTTCGTCCAGTGCCGCCCTGTTGCCGCTGCCGCATACCGTCCCGACGACCTTGCCGGACGGGAGCCTGCCGTCCCAGACGGTAGTCTGTACGGCGTGCGACTTGTCATAGCCCGATGCTCTGTTGATTACGTTGGCCGGCTCAAAGCCCATCTCCCCCTTGCCACCAGGCTCCTGCTGGTCAAGGCTGACGGCTCTGTCCTGGTCCATTCGGACGGCGGCTCCTACAAGCCGCTGAACTGGATGAGTCCCCCCGCAACCCTGCGTGTCTCATCCCCCGAGGATGTGGACCTGGAGCTGGGCGTGGTTGAGCAGTGGACCGTGCAATCCGCCAAGACGGATGACCGCCTCATCATCAACATCCACGAGAAACTCAGTGAGTCATCGCACGACCTTGGCGTGGACCCCGGCCTGATCAAGGACGGCGTGGAGGCGGACCTGCAGCGGCTCCTCGCAGAGCAGATCGAAACGCTGGGCGAGGGCTATTCCCTGATTCGCCGGGAGTATTTTACGGCGATCGGGCCGGTGGACATTCTGGCCAGGGACGCCGACGGTGCCACGGTGGCCATCGAACTCAAGCGGCGCGGCGACATCGACGGCGTGGAGCAGCTCACGCGGTACCTTGAACTGCTCAACCGCGATCCTCTGCTGGCACCGGTGCGTGGCATTTTTGCCGCCCAGCAGATCAAGCCCCAGGCCAAAGTTCTTGCCATCGACCGGGGAATTGATTGCATAACCCTGGACTACGATGCAATGCGCGGCGTGGACGACGTCGAGTCGCGGCTTTTCTGACGTTACCCTTAGCAGCGTGCAGGGAATCGGCAAGCTGCCCTTCCCACGGCGCATGAATTCGTCCGCCCAAGGACATTTAACCGCTCTTTTACCTAAAATTTATGCGTTTATCTGTCTGAACCGTTGACCTGCGCCTATGGGCGTGAAATTCTTATCTCAGTCTTTGTGTAGGTGTTTTTCATGCTCGCAAGACATGTTGCGAGCGCGAAGCTCCTGCAGGGCCGGTCCCTTTTGAGGACGGCAATCCAGGATTCTTCTCGCGGAGTGACCAAGGCCGGCACGAGGTGTGCCGATCTTAAAAAGTTCCACAATGAGGAGAAATAAATGGCACAGGGAACCGTGAAGTGGTTCAACGCTGAAAAGGGCTTCGGCTTCATTACCCCGGATGACTCCGATGGTGATGTCTTCGTTCACTACTCCGAGATCCAGACCGGCGGCTTCAAGACCCTCGACGAGAACCAGCGCGTTCAGTTCGAGATCGGCCAGGGCGCCAAGGGTCCCCAGGCGACCGGCGTCACGCTGGTTTAGTCCCCGCCTAATGGCCGCATAATGCGGCCGTCAGCGAAACAATGGTCCGCGGCGATATGCCGGGGGCCATTGTTTGCTTAACCTGTAAATTCTGGATTGGCATAAGCCCCCGCGCGGGACTATTGGCTTCCCCGTCGAAAACCCGTCATCACCTTCTGCGTCAAACTCTGGAACGCCCCATCACGTTCTGCACCACATCAGTTCACCAGTTTGCGGACCAGCCGGGCGCCCTGGGGAAGGGACAGCCCGGGCAGGTAGGCGCGGGTCAACGCCCGGCCAATCGCCGGCAGGTACAGCGGGTCCTGGTAATACAGGTAAAGGGCACGGTACTCGGGTTTGAACCGGGACTTGAATGCTGCCAGCGAACGGAACCCGTAGACAGGTTCCAGGGCATGCCCCACGAGGTCAAGGATCCGGACCAGGTTGTCCGCCCGACCCTCCCCGTCCGGACCTGGTTCCGACGCGGAGCCGCCTCCTGGGCCGGAGCCGGGAAGACTTGCCAACGGAGACCCGGAGAGGGAGATGACCTCGACGGAACTGCGGAGTTCTAGGACCGCGGAGGCGATGAGGAATTCCATGACTCCGGGGAATCCGTCGGCGCCCCGGCGCATAACGTCCAGCGTCCTGCTGACCAGCCGCCCGTCGTCGTACACCGGCAGCCAACTGGTCACCCCATGGACGGTGCCGCTGCCGTCGACGGCGAGGCAGCACAGCACTTCCGGGTCGTCGAGCTCGTCGATGCCGCCGAGCGTAAAGCCCATCTCCGGAACAGTTTTTCCGGCAGCCCACTCCTCGGACACTTCGCTCAGCTTTGAACGCAGGGCCGCCGGAAGGGAAGCGTAGGTTCCCCACACGGCCTCGACCCCCAGCTTTGCAGCCCGGTTCAGTGCCGTCCGGACGTTCTGCCATTCTTTGCCCTTGAACTCGAGTTCGCGGATGGCCAGGCGCGTCTCCTGCGCCACCGCAACCCGGGAAAAACCGCGCTCCTGCAGCATGGGCCACAGCGTATCGTCGCAGGAGTAAAGCGCCGGGATCAAGGCCTGCCGGCTGCAGTAGGCAAGGAACCCCTCCGTAACATGGCCTTGGGCGTCTGCGGGGCCAAAGGCGCCGCCCAATGTCAGCGCCACGCTCCCATGCCGTTGGAACGCCACGGCACCGCGGCGGTCAGGACTGAACCAGTAGCTGTTGGGTTCCCACAGCGCCATCCACGAGAGCGGCCCGCCACCCTGGTGAAGCAGGGTGCGTGCCCTGATCCTGTCCTGGCGGCCGGACTCGTTGCCATGGTGTCCGCCCAGCAGCACCCACCACACTGCCACCAGCGCGATGACCCAAAATACGGGACCGGAGTACGCAAAGAGGACCGCTTCAACAGTATTCCGATCCGCAAAGACACGGTGGTATTGCTGCGGGATGGGCACCGGAACGTATTGCCGGGCCAGTTCGGCGAAAAGTCCCAGCAATCCGCCGTCGCGCATCAGTCCGCCGGCCCACAACCAGGCACCGGCATAAGCAGCGGCCAGGACAATCCAGGAGCCGCCCACCACGATGGCCAGCATCCGGCGGGCGGCGGGAAGAGTCTGGACGCGGAACTGCCGGCGGTTCAGCCACAGGAGCACTGCCAACAGCAGGGGCACGCATACCAGGGGAAGGACGTGGGCGAAGGCGGAACCCATGGGCGGCGCGGACGGGCCGTGCGGCCGTGACGGAACTAGGGCGAACAGGGCCAGGTAGACGGCAGCCAGGGCGGTCACCGCCAGCTGGATGGCAATGGCGATGCTCAAGGCAAGGCGCCGGCCGCGGCGCATTCCATCGGCGCAGATCAGCAGCAGCACCACCGGAACCACTGCCAGCGCAAGACCGAAGGGGCCGGCAAAACCTGCCCTTCCGGCTTCCAGGCAGGAGGCCTCTACCGTGGTGCCGCAGTTGAACGCGAGCTGGCTGAGGGTGGGCATCGGGTTCAGGACCACATCGCGCAGGAGCGCCAGCGGACCCGTGGGTGCCCGGGCGATGCCTGTGAGGATGGGTCCCACGGCAAAGACGGCAACCATGAGGGCGAGGAGGTTCCGGGCTTCACGGCCGGTGGACCGGTGCCGGTACAGCTGGCCGTGATCGCCCTGGATCCACCAGCCTGCCAGCAGGCCCAGCACAGCGCCAATCAGTCCTATTACGGTTTCCGCGTGCCCGATGTACAGGACCAGGAGGAGCGAGATGGAGAGCACGCCGGTCCGCAGCCGGCGCTGCCAGAGGACCGGCAGGCGGCCGGTGGCGGCAAGGCCTGCGGCCAGGACTGCCGGGTAGGGCCCGATCAGGATGTCATCAGCCATCCGGTCCAGCCATCCGTCACCAACGTATCCGGCCACCTGGGTGATCAGCAGGAAGAGCGTAACGGCAACGAACTGGCCGCCGAGGAAGAGCGCTGCAGCGGCGGGTGTGCCCAGCCTCCGCTCTGCCAGCCCCAGGAGCAGGAGGATCATCAGCGAGGCGGAGATGTAGGCCAACGGGTTAGTGGCGAAGAAGAGGCTGGTAAAGAGGGACCACCAGTTGCCGGCACGCAGGCCCGGGCCGCTGACTCCTGCCCCGTCCAGCAGTTGCTCCGGCGGCCCTGCCAGAAAACTGCCGGTGACTGCGCCCACGGCCAGGAACACCGCAAGGACCGCCACGGAGAACGGCATCGATCCCAAACCGGCGACGATCCGGTCCAGGGCGGGGCGAACCACCGTAGTCCAGGCCAGGGATGCCGTACGTATCTGCTGCTGTCGGGTGGTCACTGGCCCAGCCCCCACCTGTCCGCAAGGAACTGCAGGGCATCAGCAATCCGTTTGGAGGATGTGTCCCAGGAGTGGCCGGTGTGTTCCACCTCGTAGGCACGGACGTCGAAACCTGCTTCCCGGGCTGCAGTTGCCAGGGTGTCGAGGTAGGCCACGAACTCCGGATCGTCCTGCCCGGCAGTAAGGTACACAGCACTGGACTCGAAGCGCTGCTCCTTCATGATGGCTAAGGGGGTCTGCCGGTCGAATTCCTTAGGGTTCCCGGGGAAGGCGGCGTCAATGGTTTTTTGCCGCTCCTTGGCGAGGGCCGGCTCTGCTTCCCCGGAGAACGAGAGGACGGAGGGGAACAAATCCGGGTGCCGCGTCCCCATCTGCAGTGCGCAGGTGCCCCCGAACGAGAAGCCGCCAATGGCCCACTGGTGATGGTTGGTGTCCACGGCCAAGGTGGAACTGATCCAGGCAGGTACGTCGCGTGAAAGATATGTATCGGCCTGCGCTATCCGGCTGTCCATGCACATGGTGTTGGCGGACTGTGAGCCGTTGGGGTCCGGAATCACCACCACCGGCGCCAGGCCCCCATGGGCTGCCGCGAAGGAGTCCATGTGGCCGTCCAGCGCGCCTCCGGTCAGCCAGTCCTGGGGTCCGCCCGGCTGTCCGGCCACCAGGACCAGCACCGGAAGGGCCGGCCGGTTCTTGGCGAAGTAGGCGGGCGGCAGGTAGATGTACGCCTCGCGGGTGGTCATGCCGGAGGCGGTACCAGGAATGGCAGCCTTGCGCAGGACTCCCCCGGCCGGAAGCTCACCCTGCGGCGCCCAGCCTTGGAGCGGGACGCCGTCGTCGGCCCCTTGCTGCCGAATCAGTTCAGGTTCCAGCGTAGGGATCCGGGCAATGGCGGTGCCCAGGAGATCGCTCACGGTGCGGTTCAGGCCGAAGTATGCGTTGACCTGGACAGAGGACAGGGCTGCGACGAGCAGTACAGCGGCCAGGCCGGCGGCGCGGCGGCGCCAGGTGCTGCGGGGCAGCCGGAGCAACAGGAGGATCAGGGCGGCCACTGCGGGCACCACCCAGAGCAGGACGGTGTCCGGGATGTTTTCCGGGAAGACGGAGAAGAGATTAATAAGCGCCCAATGGACCGTGGCCACCAGGGCGAAGGCTGCGGCGACGGCCGCAATCACTTGAATGAGCCAGCGCCGCCTGCCGGTACGCGGGGGAGGTATGAGGAGGTATATGCCGCCCGCCAGGCCCAAAGCCAGGGAAGCCCAGTACACGGGGCCGTCGGTAAGCCGGATGTCGAAAACCCAGTCCACGTTGGCTAGCGCCAGGTCCCCACGCCGATGACCGGCCCGGCTTCCAGCCAGGAGGACAGTCCGGTATAGGCGTCGAACTTCATGGCCAGGCGGAGGTCCTGCCCCTCGTAGCGGAGCTCAACGATGACGACGTCGGGCTGGACCTTGACCGCTTCGGCCTCCGTGGGCTTGCGGCGGCCCAGCAGTTCCAACGAGTGGCGCTTGAACTTGTGCTTTGGCCGGACACTCAACGAGAACAGGCGGAACCATTCAAGGTCGTTGTCCTGGTAACGACAAACCCCCACCTGCCAGCTGTTTCCAGCCATGCAAATGGAGGCGTCCACCGTGCCGAGGGCACGCCGCAGGTTGAAGCGGCGCACCCCCGAAAGGCACAGTGCAAAGATCAGCAATCCGAAAGCGATTGCCATGGCGATGAACGGAAGACTCGGTGCGTCCATCAAGCTGGTGCTAGCGGATCCCAGCGGTAGCCGAGCCGCCCAGTTGGGCGTTGTCAGCAACAATAACCACGCGGTTGTTGTCCACGGAGAAGAATCCGCCGTCAACATCTACGGCAATACGGTCCCCGGACACCGGCTGGATAGCCAGTTCACCCTCGGCCAGGATCGCCAGCAGGGGCGAGTGGCCGGGCAGGATTCCGATTTCACCATCGCTGGTGCGGGCCTTGACCATCTTGGCCGCTCCGGACCACACGAAGTGGTCCGCTGCGACAATCTCAACCTCAAGCTCAGCCATATTACTTGGTCTGTTCCTGGATCTTGGCCCACTGGCGCTCGACGTCATCGAGGCCGCCGACGTTGAAGAACGCCTGCTCCGCGATGTGGTCCAGCTCGCCGTCGCAGATGGCCGAGAAGCCTTCCACGGTGTCCTTGATGGAAACCGTGGAGCCCTCGACGCCGGTGAACTGCTTGGCGGTGTAGGTGTTCTGCGAGAGGAACTGCTGGATGCGGCGTGCACGCGACACGACGATCTTGTCCTCTTCGGAGAGTTCGTCAACGCCAAGGATGGCGATGATGTCCTGGAGTTCCTTGTTCTTCTGCAGGATCTGCTTCACACGGACAGCCGTGTTGTAGTGGTCCTTGCCGATGTACTGGGGGTCCAGGATGCGGGAGGTGGACGTCAGCGGGTCGACGGCCGGGTAGAGGCCACGGGAGGCGATTTCACGGGAAAGTTCCGTGGTCGCGTCCAGGTGCGCAAAGGTGGTGGCCGGTGCCGGGTCGGTGTAGTCATCTGCGGGAACGTAGATGGCCTGCATCGAGGTGATGGAGTGACCCTTGGTGGAGGTGATGCGCTCCTGCAGGAGGCCCATCTCGTCAGCCAGGTTGGGCTGGTAGCCCACAGCCGAAGGCATGCGGCCCAGGAGGGTGGACACCTCGGAACCTGCCTGGGTGAAGCGGAAGATGTTGTCGATGAAGAGCAGCACGTCCTGGTTCTGCACATCGCGGAAGTACTCCGCCATGGTCAGCGCGGACAGGGCCACGCGAAGGCGCGTTCCCGGCGGCTCGTCCATCTGGCCGAATACAAGGGCGGTGTCCTTGAGGACGCCTGCCTCTTCCATTTCGACCCAGAGGTCGTTGCCTTCACGGGTACGCTCACCCACGCCGGCGAATACCGAGGTACCACCGAAGTTGCGGGCAACACGGGTGATCATTTCCTGGATCAGAACGGTCTTGCCCACGCCGGCGCCGCCGAACAGGCCGATCTTTCCACCCTTGATGTAGGGGGTGAGGAGGTCGATGACCTTGATGCCGGTTTCCAGCATCTCGGTGGAACCTTCGAGCGAAGCGAAGCTCGGTGCCTTGCGGTGGATGGGCCAGCGTTCGCTGATCTCCAGCTCCGACTCGGCAACGTCCAGGGGCTGGCCCAGGACGTTGAAGATGTGGCCCTTGACACCGTCGCCGACCGGCACGGAGATGGGGGCGCCGCTGTCCACTACGGACGTTCCGCGGACGAGTCCGTCGGTGGCCTGCAGCGAGATGGCGCGGACGAGGTTGTCACCCAGGTGCTGGGAGGTCTCGAACGTGATGGTCTTGGTCTCACCGTTGAGAGTGATCTCGGTGGTGAGTGCGTTGTAGATGGACGGGATTGCGTCAGCCGGGAATTCGACGTCGACAACCGGGCCGATTACGCGCGCAATGCGGCCGGTAGCACCGGACGTTGCGGCTACGTGTTCGGTAGCAGTGGCAGTCATCTCTCTCACTTCACTCAGTAGATGGCGTGGGTTTAAGTTTATCTGTGGTGGTGCAGGTCCAGCGGAACCGGGCGCTGCAGGCTAGGACGCGAGGGCGTCGGCGCCGGCAACAATCTCGGAAAGCTCCTGCGTAATTTCAGCCTGGCGGGCCGTGTTGCGCAGACGCGTGTACTTCTTGATGAGGTCCGTGGCGTTGTCGCCGGCGGACTTCATGGCCCGCTGGCGTGCAGCGAGCTCGGAAGCTGCTGCCTGCAGCATGGCCGCGAAGATGCGTGACTCGATGTAGCGCGGCAGCAGGGCGTCAAGAACACGCTCGGTTTCCGGCTCGAACTCGTACAGCGGCAACAGGTCCGATTCGGAAGCGGCCTGCTCTTCCACTACTTCCAGGGGAAGCAGGCGGATGACCGTGGGCTCCTGGGTCACCATGGACTTGAAGCGGGTGTACACCACGTGGATCTCGTCCACGCCGCCCTCTTCATAGTCGGTGGCGAATTCCGCCAGCAGCGCCGCGCCGATTTCACGGGCAGTGCCGAACTCCGGTGCGTCGGTGCCTCCGGTCCAGACCCGTGCGTATTCGCGGTTCCGGAAGTCGAAGTAGGCCTGCGCCTTGCGTCCGACGAGGTACGTCTTGACTTCCTTGCCTTCAGCGTGGAGCAGCTCGTTGAGACCTTCCGCCTGCTTGAGCACGCTCGCCGAGTATGATCCGGCCAGGCCGCGGTCCGAGGTGATTACCAGGACGGCGGCACGGCGGATCTGCTCCGGCTCAGTGGTCAGCGGGTGGTCGATTTCGCTTTGGCTGGCGACAGCAGAAACGGCGCGCGTGATCGCGTTCGCGTAAGGCAGTGAAGCTGCTACGCGCGCACGGGCCTTGCCGATGCGCGAGGTAGCGATCAGTTCCATCGCCTTGAAGATCTTGCGCATCGACGTGGTCGAGCTGATCTTCTGGCGGTAGACCCGAATCTGGGCTCCCATACTTATCCTTTCCTAACATTCCGTAAACCGGGTGTGCCGGACCTTGACGGCCCGGCATACCCGGTCAGTGGAATTAGCGCTTCTGCTTGACGATCTTTTCCTGGTCAACGTCGCCCTCGGAGATAGCATCATGCTCCTCGTGGCCGGCGCCTACCAGGTGGTTGTCGCCCTCGCCGAAGAAGCCCTTCTTGAAGTCCACGATGGCGGACTTCAAAGCTGCAACGGTGTCATCGTCCAGCACGTTGGTCTGCGCCAGCGTGGTGAGGATCGAGGACTTGTGGGCCAGGTGCTCCAGGAACTCCAACTCGAAGCGGCTGATGTCTTCAACCGGAACGTCGTCGAGGTAGCCGTTGGTGCCTGCCCATATGGACACAACCTGGTTCTCCACCGGGAACGGGGAGTACTGGCCCTGCTTGAGCAGTTCCATCAGGCGTGCACCGCGGGTCAGCTGCTGGCGTGAAGCGGCGTCCAGGTCCGAAGCGAACATGGCGAATGCCTGCATGTCGCGGTACTGGGCCAGGTCCAGCTTCAATGTGCCGGAAACCTTCTTCATGGACTTCACCTGTGCGGCGCCGCCCACGCGGGACACCGACACACCAACGTCAACAGCAGGACGCTGGTTGGCGTTGAAGAGGTCCGACTGGAGGAAGATCTGGCCATCGGTGATGGAGATGACGTTGGTCGGGATGTAGGCGGAAACGTCGTTTGCCTTGGTCTCGATCAGCGGCAGGCCAGTCATGGAGCCGGCACCCAGCTCGTCGGAGAGCTTCGCACAACGCTCCAGCAGGCGGGAGTGCAGGTAGAAGACGTCGCCCGGGTAGGCTTCGCGTCCCGGAGGACGGCGCAGCAGCAGGGACACTGCACGGTAGGCCTCTGCCTGCTTGGACAGGTCATCAAACACGATGAGGACGTGCTTGCCGCCGTACATCCAGTGCTGGCCGATTGCCGAACCGGCGTACGGTGCCAGGTACTTGAAGCCTGCGGGGTCGGATGCCGGGGACGCCACGATGGTGGTGTATTCCAGTGCGCCGTTGTCCTCGAGGGTCTGGCGGATGGCGGCAATGGTAGACGCCTTCTGGCCGATCGCCACATAGATGCAACGGACCTGCTTGGTCACATCGCCCGAAGCCCAGTTGGCCTTCTGGTTGATGATGGTGTCGATCGCGATCGCGGACTTGCCGGTCTGGCGGTCACCAATGATCAGCTGGCGCTGGCCGCGGCCGATCGGAATCATGGCGTCGATGGCCTTGAGTCCGGTCTGCATCGGCTCGTGCACCGACTTGCGCTGGGTCACGCCGGGAGCCTGGAGCTCCAGCGCGCGGGTGGCCTCGGCCTTGATCTCGCCGAGGTCGTCGATGGGCACGCCCAGCGGGTCGACAACACGGCCGAGGAAGGCATCGCCCACGGGAACGGACAGAACCTGTCCCGTACGGTGGACTTCCTGGCCTTCTTCGATGCCGGTGAAGTCACCGAGGATGATGACGCCGATTTCGCGGACGTCGAGGTTCTGGGCCAGGCCCAGGGTTCCGTCCTCGAAGCGCAGCAGCTCGTTCGCCATGACCGAGGGAAGGCCCTCAACACGGGCGATGCCGTCACTAGCGGTGGTTACGCGGCCGACCTCTACGCGTTCTGCGTTTCCGGGTTCGTAGGACGCCGCGAACTCGTTCAGCGCATTACGGACGTCGTCGGCGTTGATGGTCAATTCGGCCATCTGCAGTCCCTGCTCTCCTGTTTTGTGATCACCGTTGTCCACGATGACCGGGGTTTCTATCAGTTGTGTGTGCTTGTCCGGCTAGCCGGCCAGCTGGCGTTGCAGCTCGCTCAGGCGGGTGATGACCGAAGCGTCAAGCACTTCGTCACCGACCTGGACGCGGATGCCGCCAATGAGTGCCGGGTCAACATTGACGTTGACCTTCAGTTCCCGCCCGTACAGTGCATTCAGGCCCGCCTGGAGGCGTTCCAGTTGCGTCTGCGTCAGGGGACGGGTCACGCTGACCGTCGCAATCCAGCGCTGCTGCCGCTTGGCTGCCAACTCGGCAAACCGCTGAACCAGGCGCGTGGGCTTGATGCCCCGCGGCTGGCTGACTGCCTGGGTGATGAGGACTTTTGCTTCCTCACTGACACCGGGCACCAGCCTCTCGGCCAGGACAGCCTTGGCTGCACCGCTGGCCTGCGGTTCGGACAGAGCACGTTGTACCTCGTGGCTGGAGGCAACCGCCTGGTTGAAGGAGAACAAATCGTTCTCCAGCTCTTCCAGGCCAGTGATTCCGGAGGCAGAAACGGCCGACTTGTTTTCGGCAACGGAAATGACCACCGTTGCGGCAAGAGTCTCGAGTGCATCGCCGATATCCCGTGCAGTTGCCCAGCGTGAGCTGGCCAGTCCGCCCGCGATGTCTGCAGCATCAGCGGAGACTTTTCCGCCAACAAGCTGCTTGACCAGCGCCGACTTTTCGTCGCCGTTACGGGACGGGTCAGTCAGGGCGCGGCGCAAGCCAGCCGAGCTGTCCACCATTCCCAGAATTCCGAAGAGTTCCTTTGCCAGCTGCAGCGACGCCGTCGGAAGCTTTGCTTCCAGCGAGGCCAGGGCTGTTGCCAGCGATTGGCTCGATACGCCTGCCATTACTTAGCTGCACCTGCGTTCTGGGTCTCCAGATCTGCCAGGAAGCGGTCCACAACCCGTGCTGCACGATCGTCGTCGTTCAGCGCTTCGCCGACGATGCGGCCGGCGAGGGTGGTGGCGAGGGTGCCGACCTCCGAACGCAGCGACACAACAGCCGCCTGGCGCTCGGATTCGATCTGGGCGTGGGCCTGGGCCGTGATGCGGGCAGACTCTGCGGCTGCCTTTTCCTTGAGATCCGCGAGGATCAGGGCACCTTCAGCGCGGGCTTCCTCACGGATGCGGTTGGCTTCGGCGCGGGCGTCGGTCAGCTGCTGCTTGTACTCTTCGAGTGCAGCAGACGCCTCAGCCTGTGCCTTTTCGGCCTTCGCGATGCCGCCTTCGATGGCCTCGGCGCGCTCGGCGAAGGTCTTTTCGAACATCGGGACAACGAACTTGACCACGATGAACATGAGGATGGCAAAGCCCACGAGGACAACGCCCATTTCCCAGACGTTGGGAACCAGGGGGTTGACTTCGCCCTCAGTGGCGGCTGAGATGATCAGCTGATTCATATTTCACCCGTCCTTTTCTACTCGGTTCTGTTAGTTCGCTTCGCTCTAAGGACTAGAGAACGAAGGCGAAGACCAGGCCGAGGATGGCGAGGGCTTCGGTCAGCGCGAGGCCGAGGAATGCGATCGGCTGCAGGACACGCTGTGCTTCCGGCTGGCGGGCGACGCCGTTGATGTACGCAGCGAATACGAGACCAACACCGATACCACCGCCGATTGCGGACAGACCGTAACCTACGAGGTTGAGATTGCCTTCCATTTTTCTTCCTTTCAAGATGCCACCCATGTGGCAGGTTGTTTGGGTTGCTATCATCCCCGCGAGGGGAAGCTTGTGGGTGCCTTAGTGGCTGTCGGCGTGAAGCGCGCCTTCGATGTAGATCGCTGTCAGCAGGGTAAAGACGTAGGCCTGCAGGACCATGATCAGGGCTTCAAGCATGTACATGGCGATGGCGCCTGCCAGGACCAGGACGGAGGTTCCCTTGAGCAGGACGTTCTCCTGCATGATGAGGAACTCGATGCCGTAGCCGGCGATCATCACAATGAGGTGTCCTGCGAGCATGGTCGCGAACAGACGGAGGCTGTGCGTGACGGGCCGGACCAGGAAGTTGGAGATGATCTCGATCGGGATGACGATCGGAAGGATGAACCAGGGAACACCGGAGGGCACAGTGGCCAGCTTGAAGTAACGGAGTCCGTTCTTCTTCACGCCGATGGCGATCCAGGTGAAGTAGACAATGCCCGCCAGTACATAGGCACCGCCAACGTGCGAAAACGTGGGGAGCTGGAAGAACGGGATGGCGCCGTAGATGTTGTTCACCAGGATGAAGAAGAAGAGGCTGAACAACAGCGGGACGTACTTGATGAAGTCCCTGCCGCCGATGATGTCCTTGGCGATTCCGTTGCGGACGAAGCCGTAGGCGGCTTCACCGGCGAACTGGAGCTTGCCGGGTACCAGCTGCTGCTTGCGTGCGGCGAGCACGAAGAAGACGGCGATAAAGACGACAGAGAGGAGGACCAGCAGCATCTGCTTGGAGAATCCTTCTGCGGCACCCCACGGCAGGATTGCCGGCAAATGCATTTCGTTAATTCCAGGAGGAGTAAACTCTCCTGAATCTTGGGCCGGGAGCGCAAGCGCGATCAACGCGTTTCCTCTCTGCAGTGTCCATCATTGGGCGTTGGGCGGGGTCCGGCAGCCTGATGGCCTGCTGTTCCCCCTGTGAAATTATTTGGCATTAGTGTCGCCGTCCTGGGACGGCCCGCTGGCAGCATGGCGCTCCCCAGCGGTTTTGCGGGAACTGGTAAGGCCATGCATATGGGAAAGGTAAAAGCCTCCGACGGCTCCAAGCAGAGCGCCTGCGAGCACGATCCAGCGCGTTCCCCACACGTAATCCAGTCCCCACCCTATCAAACTCCAGACGATGATTCCGCCAATGATGTAGCTGAATACGGCCATGCCGGCGTTGTATCCGCCGCTGGTTCCGCCGCCTGATACACCGCTGTCAGAGCCGTTTGATCCGGCGTTGCCGTTCGTGCCGTCCGAGGGCTTCCGGGGATCACGCATCGGATTTTCCCTTGGTTTCTGGATCGTTGTAGATCTGGAGGCGGGCCTTGCTGAAACCATGGAGTTCTGCAGCCTGCCACAGGACGACGGCGGTCACGGCACCGGCCACGAACCAGCGGCCGTGCAGCCACTCCGGTGTACCGATGACGAACAGGACTGCGGCGAAGCCCACCACCTTGACGAAATAGGTGGCCACGAACATGCCGATGGCTCCGGAGGGATTGTTGCGCCCCATGACATGGCCCACCAGGAGGCTGATGCCGAAGAACAGCATCACCAGCAGGCCGCCGGCTGTGCTGGACAGAACCCCGGCGGGGCCGTCCAGGACTGCTGCGGCAACGGCGCACAGCGCCAGTCCGGCCGCGGCGGCGAGCGAACTCCTTTTGAGGAGGTTCAGCCAGAGGAAGGGGGTTGGGCCGGATGCGCCAACGGTTCCGTTGCCGGACTGGTGTCCGGACTCGGCGTTGGAGGTCATTCGATCCCAATCGTCGGCACCACGCGGCAGGAGGCCGCACGGCAGGTTGTGGAGGGCAGCTTTGGCTGCCCCTAAATTCTACACGAGATAGAACACCGCTAGGCCACCGGCATGCGGGTGACCTTGGCGGGCCGCCGGTACCGGCGGATCAGGTCCGGGCTGGCCAGGTACACAGCGAGCACCAGCGCGCTTGCGGCCACACACAGTGCGACGATCGGCAGCGGAGCGGTGGCGGCGATAAAGCCCAAAATGATCACGGCCGCGGTGCAGGCTGTGACCATGGCGGCTGACTGAAGGTGCGAGAAGCCAACGTCGGTAAGCCGCTGGTAGACGTGTTGCCGGTGCGACGCGTACCACCGCTCCCCAGCCTTGATCCGGCGGAGCAGGGTGTAGCCGGTGTCGGCCGCGTACACCAGGATCGGTGAGAGGACGTACTCGACGTAGACGCCGCTGAGGAAGCCCGCCACGGCGAGGGCCGCAATGGAGGCACCCAGCAGGTAACTGCCCACGTCGCCCAGGAAAACCGAGCCGCGGCCCAGGTTCCAGGGGAGGAAACCGAGGAAGGACATTGCCAGCACCGTGCCGCCGGCGGTCAGCCAGGCCTGTTCGGACAGCATTCCAGCCGCAGCATAGGCAACACCGGCGGTGACCCCGTGCAGGCCCGAGATGCCATTAACGCCGTCCATGAAGTTGGCGATGTTGACATAGGCTGCGATCGCCACGGCGGCCAGCGGCAGCCACCAGAACGACTGTCCCGTGAGAACAATGAGTGCGGCAGAGCCGGCCGCTCCGATGCCGAGCTGGGATGCGGCGCGGCCGCGGATGGACATGCCGCGCAGGTCCTCGATCCAGCCCACCGCCGCGCAGGCGGCAATGATGCCAAGCACGACGGCGGCTACGGAGCGGTCCACGGTGACAACCCCCAGCAGCACTGCGGCCGCGTAGCCGACGGCTGTGGCCAGTGCGGTAGCGACGCCCATCCCCCGGATGGTGACTTTCACGTGGGATGAGCGGGCGGAAGGAACATCAACCACGCCCATCCGGACCAGCAACGGCTTCACAGCGAACGGGAGGAGCAGGCCGGCCAACAGGGTGACCCCGGCCACGAGAGCCAAAAGCATCACGACGCCACCCGGATCTCACCGGCGTCATTGGCCTCGTCATCGGGAATATCGGCGATGCTGGCGCCTTGTTCTGCCTCGCAGCGGGCCAGCCAGACGTTGAGGTCGAGTTTGTCCGGGTTCTGCTCAGTTGCCCTGGTGTGCGAAATTTTGGGATGCAGGGGGCGCTTGTCCGATTCACCGGTACCCACCAGTTCCTCGTGCAGCTTCTCCCCCGGCCGCAGCCCTGTGTAAATGATCTCCACATCCTTGCCGGACATGGCAATCATCCGCTGCGCCACGTCCAGGATCCGGACGGGTTCGCCCATGTCCAGGATCAGTACGTCGCCACCGGTACCGATTGCGCCGGCCTGGATCACCAGCTGGCAGGCCTCGGGGATGGTCATGAAGAAGCGGGTGACGTCGGGGTCGGTGACCGTCACAGGACCGCCCACGCGGATCTGCTCGGTAAACAGCGGCAGCATGGAGCCGCGGCTGCCCATCACGTTGCCGAAACGGACGGAGACGAACTTGCTGCCGGTCTGGCTGGCCATCCAGGCGGTCAACTTTTCCGCGACCCGTTTTGAGTGGCCAAGTGCAGTGGTGGGGTTCGCCGCTTTGTCGGTGGAGATGTTCACGAAGTGCGAGACGCCGGCGCGCTGCGCGGCGCGCAGGACGTTCAGGGTGCCGCAGACGTTGGTTTTCCACGCTTCCACCGGGTACTGCTGAAGCAGAGGCGCGTGTTTCAGTGCGGCAGCGTGGAACACCACTTCGGGGCGCCGGTCCTCAAAAATGTCCATCAGCGCTTCGCCGTCGCGGATGTTGGCCAGCACGGTATCGCGGCCTGCCAGGAGGCCGTGGCCCGTGATGGAGATCTGAGTTTGCTGCAGTCCCGTCTCATCGTGGTCCAGCATGATCAGTTCCGCAGGGTCGAACTGCACAATCTGGCGGCAGAGTTCGGACCCGATGGAACCGCCGGCGCCGGTCACCAGCACCCTCTTGCCCTTGATGTATCCGGCAATTTCGTCAACTTCGATATCCACGGGCCGCCGGCCGATCAGGTCCTCAACCGCCACGTCGCGGAAGTCGGAGAAACCGGCGGGCGCGCCGGTGCCCAGCATGTCCCGCAGCGGAGGCAGCACCAGCACGCGCACGTTCAAACCCGCCACCGCATCGGAGATGCGGCGGACCACGGCGGCTTCCACATTGGCGAACGCAAGGACCAGGACTTTAGCGCGGGTGCGGCGGATAATGGCCGGCAGGTCGTCCCCCCGGCCCTGGACCTGGACGCCGGAGAGGCGCAGGTGCTTCTTGGCGGGATCGTCGTCGATCAGGCCCACGGGAAAGTACGGGGAATCCGGGTCCTGCAGCATCCGGGTCACCAGGGAGTTGCCAAGGAATCCAGCGCCGTAGACCAGGGTGTTTTGTGCCCCGTCCCCCGGCCGGGCCTTGCCTTCCACGTAAAGCCGTTTGGCATAGCGGGCGGCGCACATGAAAAGACACGCGAAGGGAAAAGCGATCAGGCCCACGCTGCGGCCGATGTTGATGGCCTCGTACAGCACCAGAAGGCTCACGGTGATCGAGGCAGCCACAATGACCGTGACGAATACCAGCGCCTTGGCCTCCTGGAAGCTGCCGAACGGGTAACGGCCCCGGTACAGCGCGAGGGAATACCCAGCCAGCATCTGTGCCACCACCGCGATGGCGGCGATCACCACGGCACCGGCGAACTGTTCCACACGGATGCCCATCTCGTAGCGCAGCAGCAGGGCCAGGCCGATCGCCACCACCCACGACATGGAGTCGAGGAAGAGCTGGATCCAGATCCAGAGGGCGGGCTTCTCGTCCCGTACTGCGGCAGGTGCGCGCGTTTCTGATTGTGTACTCAACGAAAGATGCAACCGACTTCCACTACCACGGCGGCCAGGCGCCTGTTTCAAAATACCCCGCCGCAAAACTGTCGGACGGCGTCGGGGCCTAGAACGATACTAATCGCTTCGGGTTCCGCTGCCCGGATACGCCGGCAGCGGCGGCATGGGTCGCCACCCGGCGTCGGCGAGGATAGTGCGTGATTCGCGCCATCCCTGCCACAGGGCACCGGCCCCTTTAAGGGTCCGCTCGACGAGGACCAGCCGGGCAAGTTCCTTCAGGAAAGTCAGCGCGGTTCCGGCGGCGAAACCGGCCCGGTTGAACTTGCCGTGGGCCCGCAGGTAGTGCGCCACGTGCCCGCGGTTGCGCATTACATAGCGCCGGCTCAGGTCGGAGGAATCATTGAGGTGCCGCAGTCCCAGGTCCACCTGCCGCTGGGCGCGGACCTTTTTGATGACGAAGGCGTTCACGTACACCACCGGGGTCCGCTGCGCTGCAAGCCAGCCGTAGATCAGGTCGTCCCAGGTGATGAAGAACCGCGGATCCGGCAGTCCGATGTTCCGCGCCACGGACGCGTGGATGAGCATGCCTTCAAAGTTGCCCACGTTGGTGCGGAAAACATCCGAATCCCGGAACACGTCCCGCGAAACCGGGAGGAAGATCCCCAGCGCCTCGACGAAATGGTGTTGCCAGAAGAAGGGTTTGCCGTTGGCGTCGTAGCGGCGGCCGATCAGGCAGGAGTAGTCCGGCGTGAACTTCGCCAGTGCCTCCACCGCGCCGGGAAGCACCTCGACGTCGTCGTCCATCAGCCACAACCACTCGGCGCCGGACTCCAGTGCCAGTTCCACGCCGCGCGAGAACCCGCCGGCCCCGCCGATGTTCCGGTCCAGCCGTTCGTACTGGATGGGGGGTCCGCCGGCGGCACCGGCCTGGGCCACGACGTCCGGCGTATGGTCGGTGCTGGCGTTGTCCACCACGAGGATCCGGGCCGGTGCGCGGTCCAGCCGGGCGAAGGAGGCCAGCAGGTTGCGCAGGAAGTCCGCGCGGTTGTAGGTGACGACGACGGCGTACAGGTTCTCCACGGCGGCCTAGCTGTTGGCGGACATCAGTTCCGCGGGTGAGCCGAAGCCCTTCCCGCGGAAGCCGGTGGAGTAGGCCCTGAACCAGTGCGCCAGGCCCTTCAGGTCACCGGTCTTCAGGAAGTAATAGGGAAAACCGACGATGTCCGCGCTGAACCAGCGGAGGTTCCGGTACTTGCGGGTCAGGTAGCCGCGGTTGCGGAAGTAGCAGTAGCGCTTGAATTCACCCTCGGGGATGACGGGAGTGATAAACCCGCCGAACACGGGTTTCATCTCGGTCCAGGTGGCGGGGTGCTGCACGGCAACAGTGGCGAGCGTGCCGTACTTGAGCCCGGCTTTTTTCACGCGGGAGAGGAAGTCCACCTCGTCGCCGCGGATGAAGAACTTAACGTCCGGAATGCCGATCCGGTAAAAAACCTCGGTCCGGATCAGCGCACCGTTGAAGAAGTGCACCATGTCCGGAAGGTAGCCCATGGGCGCCAGCCGCGACCGGTCATTGGTCAGCAGCCCGTTGATACGGAAATTGAAGGACAGCCGGTTGGGGTCGGCCGTGGCGGCGACGAGCGGGCTGATGATATCCAGCTCGTGCTCCTCTGCCGTGCGGAGCAGCTCGGCCAGGCAGCTGGCGTCCTCCGGGTGGCCGTCGTCGTCCATCATCCAGATCCACTCGGCGCCGCTGGCCATTGCCGCAAGGATGGCATAGGCGAAGCCGCCGGCACCGCCCAGGTTGGCTTCGGACCGCAGGTAGTTGATGTTCTGCGCTCCCCCGGCCTTAACGACGTCGGTTGCCGGGATGGTGCCGGAGTCCACCAGGGCGATGGAATGGATGGGGGCGGTCTGCGCAGCCAGGCCCTTCAGGAGCAGGGCAAGCTCCTCATGGCGGTCAAAAGTTACGGCCGCGACGGCAACTTTGGGCTGCATGTCAGTTCCCCGCATGGTTGTCAGTGCTGCTGATGGCACTGCTGCCGGCAGTTTCGCCGGCAGTGTTGGCTTCGGTTTCCCGCGCGTCGGACGCCTCGTGCGCCTCCGGCTCTTCGGGCGTCTCCCGCTCTTCCGCCGCCATCGGGATTTCGCCGAGCCCCAGGACGCCCGGAACGTGTTCCCGGAGCTGCTCCAGGCTCACTGCTCCGTTGCGCACCACGCGCAGGAGCGGGCCCGTGGCGTCCACAATGGTGGAGGGTACGGCAATCTCGCCTTCCCTTGGCCGGAAGCCGCCCTCCAGGTACACCTCAACGGACTCTGCAAGTTGCTCGCGGGCGGCAGCAGCGGTCTGTCCGGGCGCCTGGCCGGTGCGGTTGGCAGAGGATACGGCGAGCGGTCCCGTCAGCGTCAGCAGTTCAAGGGCGATCTCGTCGGCGGGCATGCGCAACGCTACGGTCCCCTTGGTTTCACCGAGATCCCAGTCCAGGGACGGCTGGGCGTGCAGGATCAGGGTAAGGCCGCCCGGCCAGAATGCTTCGGCAAGCTTGCGGGCATCAGCCGACACGTCGGTGGCCAGGCCGTCCAGCGCATTGATCCGCGGGATCAGTACGGGCGGAGGCATGGTGCGGCTGCGTCCCTTGGAGACCAGCAGCATGGTGACTGCCTGCGGGGAGAAAGCGTCGGCGCCGATCCCGTACACGGTGTCCGTGGGAAGCACGACGCACTTCTTTTCGCTGATGGCGCGCTGGGCGTGCTCCAGGCCCTGTGCCCGTTCGTCGTCAATGGTGCAGTTGTAGGTTGTGGTCACTGGCCCATTCTTTCATTGCGTAGTGTTTGGTCCGCGAGCACGGCGCTGGTGGCGCGGTCCTTGCCGTTAAGGTCCCGGTGGGTGCTGATTCCGGTCCAGCATCCTGACCTGGCCAGCATCGCCGCGATCCACTCTGCCTGGACTTCTGCATGTTCCATCACGAAGTATCCGCCGGCTACCAGCAGGCGGGCAGCCGAGGCGGCCGCCGCCGTCGGAAGTTCCATGCCGTCCGCTCCCCCGCCGTACAGTGCCTCCGGTGGATCGTGCAGGGCTACTTCCGGCTCGTTGGGGATGGCCTCTGCAGGGATGTACGGCGGGTTGGAAACCACGACGTCGAAGGTTCCGTTCAGCTCCTGCAGTGCGTTGCGCAGGTCCCCGAGCACGAGATGGACGCCCAGGGGTGCGAGGTTTTTCGCCGCCCAGGCGTGCGCGAAGGGGCTGAATTCCACCGCGTGGACTTCGGCGCCGGGCACCTCGTGGGCTATGGAGCCCGCGATGGCACCGGAACCAGTCCCAAGGTCCACGATCCTCGGGTGCGCCATGTCCTTGACGTGGTCAATGACCAGTTGGGCCACGGATTCGGTCTCGGGCCGGGGAATGAAGACGCCCGGGCCCACGGCCAGCTCGAGGTAGCGGAAGTGCGCAACTCCGGTGATGTGCTGGAGGGGCACCCTGCCGGCGCGCTCGGCCACGAGGGCGTCGTACCCTTCCGGCGCGGGTGCATCGCCGAGCATCATGGCGCGAAGCCGGCCCAGCCCCACGTTCAGCAGATGGTCGGCAAGCAGCTCAGCATCTACGCGGGGGCTGGGAACACCGGCATCGCGGAGGATGGCTGTGGCCTCACTGACGGCGTCAGCGAGCGACTTGCCTGGCCCGAATGTCATGTCCCGAATGTCGTGTCCCAAACGCCGGGGGCGGACTAGTCGCCGATGGCGTCCAGGCGCGCCTGTTCGTCCATCTCGATCGCGGACTGGATGACAGGCTCCAGGTCGCCGTTCATCACCTGGTCCAGGTTGTAGGCCTTGTAGCCCGTGCGGTGGTCCGCGATGCGGTTTTCCGGGTAGTTGTAGGTGCGGATGCGCTCGGAGCGGTCCATGGTGCGGATCTGCGACTTCCGCTGGGCGGAGTTTTCGGCGTCGATCTGCTCCTGCTGGTGGGCCAGGATGCGTGCCCGCAGGACGCGCATGCCGGCCTCGCGGTTCTGCAGCTGGGATTTTTCGTTCTGCATGGCCACCACGATGCCGGTGGGAAGGTGGGTGATGCGCACCGCAGAGTCGGTGGTGTTCACGGACTGGCCGCCGGGACCCGAGGAACGGTAGACGTCGATCTTGAGGTCGTTCTGGTTGATTTCGAGCTCTTCGGGCTCGTCCACTTCGGGCAGGACCAGTACGCCGGCAGCCGAGGTGTGGATGCGGCCCTGGGATTCTGTGACGGGAACGCGCTGCACCCGGTGCACGCCGCCTTCAAACTTCAGCCGGGCGTACACGCCTTCGGCGGGATCGTTCGAGCTGCCCTTGACGGCAACCTGGACGTCTTTGTAACCGCCAAGGTCCGACTCGGTGGCCGAGATGATTTCGGTCTTCCAGCCGCGCGACTCCGCGTACCGGGTGTACATGCGCAGGAGGTCTCCGGCAAAGAGGGCAGCCTCGTCGCCGCCTTCACCGCCCTTGACCTCGAGGATCACATTGCGTGCGTCGTCAGGATCGCGCGGGATCAGCAGGCGGCGCAGTTTGGCCGCTGCAACCTCCAGCGCCTCCTCCAGTTCAGGAACCTCGGCAGCGAACTCAGGATCCTCGTCAGCCATCTCCTTGGCAGCAGCAAGATCGTCCCGAATGCCTTCCCACTTGTGGTAGGCCTCAACAATGCCATTGAGCTGAGCCGACCGCCGTCCCAGCTTGCGCGCAAGCCGCTGATCAGCATAAACAGCAGGATCCCCCAGCTGCGCCTGGATAGCATCATGCTCATCAAGCAGGCCCTGTACGGACTCAAACATTTTCAAAACCTCTTTCGTTCTGCGCCCCATTTTAGTGGGGTGCAGGAATCCATTCCCAAAAAAGCAGGCCGGGCAAGGGTGAGCCGGGCGCACGACGCGCAGGTTTTCCGCCCCGGGAGTGGCATCGGGCCTGCCGAAGCGTGGTGGCCAAGTCCGTCAGGACGTGGCCACCACGCGAAGGGGCGGGGGCGGAAAACCTGCGCGGCGAACCACGCAGGGCAACCGCACCCCGCCCCTGAACTCAGCTACTTGTCGTTATCGGACTTCGCGCCAAGTGTCGTCTTCTGAACCTGCATCAGGAACTCAACGTTGCTCTGGGTCTCCCGGATCTTGTTGGTCAGGAGTTCCAGGCTCTGCTGGGTTTCGAGTCCGGAGAGGACGCGGCGCAGCTTCCACATGATCTTGACTTCTTCGGGCGAGAGCAGGTTTTCCTCACGGCGGGTGCCGGACGCGTTCACGTCCACTGCCGGGAAGATGCGCTTGTCTGCCAGCTGGCGGGACAGGCGGAGCTCCATGTTGCCGGTGCCCTTGAACTCTTCGAAGATGACCTCGTCCATCTTGGAGCCGGTTTCCACGAGGGCGGTGGCCAGGATGGTGAGTGAGCCGCCGTTTTCGATGTTGCGGGCTGCACCGAAGAAGCGCTTGGGCGGGTACAGGGCTGCGGAATCCACACCACCGGACAGGATGCGGCCGGAAGCCGGTGCTGCCAGGTTGTAGGCGCGGCCCAGGCGGGTCATGGAGTCCAGCAGGACCACCACGTCCATGCCCATTTCCACGAGGCGCTTGGCGCGTTCGATGGAGAGTTCGGCCACGGTGGTGTGGTCGTCGGCGGGACGGTCGAAGGTGGAGGCAATGACCTCGCCCTTGACGGTGCGCTGCATGTCCGTGACCTCTTCGGGACGTTCGTCAACGAGCACCATCATGAGGTGGACCTCAGGGTTGTTGGTGGTGATCGCGTTGGCGATGGACTGCAGGATGAGCGTCTTGCCGGCCTTGGGCGGGGAGACGATCAGGCCGCGCTGGCCCTTGCCGATGGGAGCGACGAGGTCGATGACGCGGGGGCCGATCTTCTTCGGATCGGTCTCCAGGCGCAGGCGCTCGGACGGGTACAGCGGTACCAGTTTGGCGAACTCGACGCGGTCCTTGAGCTCTTCCGAGGTCTTGCCGTTGACCGATGTCACGCGGACCAGGGCATTGAACTTCTGGCGGGCGGACTGCTGGCTGCGGTCTTCGCCGTCACGCGGGGCGCGGATGGCGCCAACCACGGCGTCGCCCTTGCGCAGGTTGTACTTCTTGACCTGGGCGAGCGAGACGTAAACGTCATTCGGGCCTGGGAGGTAGCCGGAGGTGCGGATGAACGCGTAGTTCTCCAGGACGTCCAGGATGCCGGCAACGGGCAGCAGGACGTCGTCCTCGGTGATTTCGACGTCGTCAACGTCGGGTCCTTGCGCGCGGCCGCGGCGGCGGTCGTTGCGGTCGCGGAAGCGGTCGTTACGGTCGTTGCGCGAGCTGTTGTCGCGGTCCTGCCCGCCGGAGCGGTCGTTCCGGTCGTTCCGGTCGCGCCGGTTACGGCGGTTCCGGCGGCTGCCGCCGTCGGTGTCATCGCTATCGCGGGTGTCGCGGTTGTCGTCGCGGCGCGCGCCTTCGCGCTGGCCGGCCTCGCGGTTGTCGTCGCGGCGCGCGCCTTCGCGCTGGCCGGCCTCGCGGCTGCCGGCGTTGTCCCGGCTGTCGCCGCCTTCACGGGTGTCGCGGCCACGGCCGCGGCCGCCTTCGCGGCGGTCCGTGCGCTGGCCACCTTCTTCGGCTTCAGTCCGGTCAGCGGTGCGCGGCTCTGCCGTACGCTGTTCGGCGCTGCGCTGCTCGGCAATACCCGCTTCAGCAGTCTGCTGCCCGGCGCCGGCCTGCTCTGCCGGTGCTTCAACAGCTTCGGCTGCCTGCGGGGCTGCCGCGGCTGCTTCGCCGCGGCGGCGGTTGCGGGTGCGGGGCTGGCGGCGTTCGGCTGCGCCTTCAGTTGCTTCAGGGGCTTCTGCGGCGGGAGCTTCAGCGGGAGCGGCGGCGGCTTCAGCGGCTGCCGGTGCCACAACTCCGTCGCTTACTGCACGGCGGCTGCGGCCGCGGCCCCTGGCGCGGGTGCCTTCGGCGGGGGCCTCCGTGGTGTCCGTTGCGGCCGGAGCTGAGGCTGCGGGAGCAGCAACAGCAGGAGCTGCGGCTGCCGGTGCGGCGACGCTGTCAACAGCCTTGGCGGCTGTCCTGGCCGGAGTCTTGGTCATCGGAGTGCCGGCGCGATGGGCGGAAATGGCGGCAACCAGGTCCCCCTTGCGCATCCGGGAACCGCCGGAAATACCGAGCTGGCTGGCGAGTGCCTGCAGCTGGGCGAGCTTCAGGCCAGCTAGGCCGCTGCTCTTGGCGGGTGCTGCCGATGATTCGGCAGCAGAAGTTGATAGTTCCACAGCTGGCGACAGCTCAGTGGTTTCGGTCACGAAGGATCCTTCCCCCTCGACGGCGTCCAGACGAGGAGCTGGGCGCGATGATTTGATCTGGGCTGCAGTTCAGATTTGCAGCCGGGATTTCGGCCTTGCCGGTTGGATATCGGCCAGCAGGGCCGGATACTGATTCACTCTGCGCTCCGCCCAAGGTGGAACTGCGGACTGACGCTTCAGGGGCAGTTTTGAATGCTGCAGATTCCTGCGACAGACCAAGCAGGTGGCACCGGAATAGATTGCGCAGTAGGAGACCAGGCTGCAACTAAGTGCATAAGCAGATCAGATAGGCGTCAATTACCGCCGGTGCAACTCCACCTTAGCACCTTCAACGTCCACTGCCAGCTTCAGTACACGCCATCCTGTGTCCGGCGTGTTCGCCGCGGTGAACTGCTCGATGAAAGTGACGACGGCGGCCGCTTCAGCCTGTCCGTCCGCCAGCACCAGCACGGTGGGCCCGGCACCGGAGACAACCGCTGCATGCCCGGCTGCCCGGAGTGCCGAGATCAGCGCAGCGCTGGGTCGCATGGCTTCTGCCCGGTAGCTCTGGTGGAGGTAGTCCTCGGTACCGGCGAGCAGGAATTCCGGCTTGGTGGTCAGGGCGTGGATCAAGAGTGCGGCGCGCCCTGCGTTCATGGCAGCCGCGTGGTGCCCCACGGAGGCCGGAAGCAGTGCCCGGGCGGTTTCCGTTGACAGCTCGAAGTCCGGCACCGCGACGACCGGAACCACCGTGCCGGACACCGTTGCACTGGTGCTGCTGTACTGGTCACTGTCCTGCCAGGACAGCGCCAGGCCGCCGAAAATAGCCGGTGCCACGTTGTCCGGGTGCCCCTCAAGCTCACTGGTGAGCTGAAGCACCCAGTCCTTGCCGCGGCGGCTTTCCTCGGATACCAACGCGTTCGCTGCGGAAATAGCCGCCACCACGGCCGAAGCGGAGGAACCCAGCCCGCGGCCGTGGGGAACAACATTTTCCGCGATCACCTTGAGGCCCCCGTGCCGGAAGCCGAGCCGTTCGAAGGCGGCCTCCATGGCCCTGATGACCAGATGGCTGGCGTCGCGGGGCAACGTTTCCGCGCCCTCGCCGGTGAGGTCGAACAGAAGTTCCTCGGATTCGAGGGTCTCCACCGTCAGGGTGTCGTGCAGCGCCAATGCCAGGCCCAGGCTGTCGTAGCCTGGGCCCAGGTTGGCGGTGGTGGCCGGAACGCGGACTGTGACTCGTTGTCCGGCTTCAATGAGCTGCATGCCGACGGTGGCCTGCGAGGTGGTGTCCAAGGTTATTTTTCTTCCAGTCCCAGTTCAGCAGCAACGGTGACAACATCGTTGGAGACCTTGACCGGCTGGACATCGCTGCCGTCCTCGGTACGCAGGGCCCACTGGGGATCCTTCAGTCCGTGGCCGGTCACCGTAATGACGATGGTTTTGCTGGCCGGCACCTCGCCGGCGGCGTGCTTCTTCAGCAACCCGGCAACGCCTGCTGCAGACCCCGGCTCCACAAAGACGCCTTCACGGGAGGACAGCCAGCGGTGGGCGTTGAGGATCTCTTCGTCGGTCACCGCGTCGATGAACCCGCCGGACTCATCGCGGGCAGCGATGGCGCCGTCCCAGGAAGCAGGGTTGCCGATCCGGATGGCGGTAGCGATCGTGTCCGGTTCCGTGATGGGGTGGCCGGCCACGAAGGGGGCAGCCCCGGCAGCCTGGAAGCCCCACATCGCGGGGGTCTTGGTAGCAACGGCGGGCAGGGTGCCGGCTGTTTCGGACTCGAACGGAGCGGAGTACTCCTTGTAGCCCTTCCAGTAGGCGGTGATGTTTCCGGCGTTACCCACCGGGAGGACGTGGATGTCCGGGGCGTCACCCAGCGCGTCCACGATCTCGAACGCACCGGTCTTCTGTCCCTGGATCCGGGCCGGGTTGACGGAGTTAACCAGGAACACGGGGTAGGACTCCCCCAGCTTCCGGGCAATGTCCAGGCAGTTGTCGAAGTTGCCGTCCACCTGCAGCAGCGTGGCACCGTGCGCGATGGCCTGGCTGAGCTTGCCCATGGAGATCTTGCCTTCGGGAACCAGGACGGCGCACTTCAGTCCTGCTGCGGTGGCGTAGGCGGCAGCAGAAGCGGAGGTGTTGCCGGTGGAAGCACACACCACGGCCTTCGCGCCGGACGCTACGGCGGCGGTCATGGCCATGGTCATGCCGCGGTCCTTGAAGGAACCGGTGGGGTTCATGCCCTCCACCTTCAGGTACACCTCCGAGCCCGTGAGCTCGGAGAGCTTCTGCGCGTGCACCAGCGGGGTGCCGCCCTCACCCAGTGTGATGACCCTGGTGGATTCCGTCACGGGCAGACGGTCAGCGTATTCGCGGATAACGCCGCGCCATTGGTGAGCCACTTAGACTCCTTCTACCCGCAGAACGGATGTAACTGAATTGATGACGTCCAGGCCCTTCACGGCCTCGACGGTGGCTGCAAGGGCAGCCTCTGACGCGCGGTGGGTGACGATCCGCAGTTCGGCCGATTCCACGTTGGATTCGGCGTCGCGGTGGATGGTCTGCCGCATGATTTCGATGGACACGCCGTGCTCGGCGAACAGCTGGGCGATCCTGGCGAGCACGCCCGGCTGGTCCGCGACGTCCAGGCCGATGTAGTAGCTGGTGACGGCGGCGTCGATGGGCAGTGCCGGTACATGGCCCGTGGTGGTTTCGGTGCGTCCGGGGCCGCCGAGCACCAGGCGGCGGGCTGCGGAGACGAGGTCGCCCAGCACGGCAGATGCCGTGGGTGTTCCGCCGGCGCCCTGGCCGTAGAACATCAGCTCGCCAGCGTTCTCGGCCTCGATGAACACGGCATTGAAGGCGCCGCGGACGGCAGCCAGCGGGTGCTCTCGCGGCAGGAGCGTGGGGTGGACGCGCACGGAAACGCCCTCGCCGCCGTCGTTATCCTCAAGCTTTTCCGCGATGGCCAGCAGCTTGATGACAAAACCGGCGTCCTTGGCTGCGGCGATGTCCGCGGCGCTGACGCTGGTGATGCCTTCACAGTGGACGTTTTCGAGGGCGAACCGGGTGTGGAACGACAGCGAGGCAAGAATCGCGGCCTTGGCGGCGGCGTCGTGGCCTTCGACGTCGGCGGTGGGATCCGCCTCTGCGTAGCCAAGCCGCTGGGCTTCAGCCAGGGCGTCGGCAAACTGGGCCCCGGTGGAGTCCATCTGGTCCAGGATGTAGTTGGTGGTGCCGTTGACGATGCCCAGCACGCGGGTGATCCGGTCGCCGGAAAGGCTGTCGCGGATGGGGCGCAGGATGGGGATGGCTCCGGCCACTGCAGCTTCGTAGGACAGCTGGACGTGGGCTTTGTCAGCCTCTTCGTAAAGGGTGGGGCCATCCTGGGCCAGGAGCGCTTTGTTGCCGGTGACCACGCAGGCGCCGTTGCGCAGGGCGGAAAGGATCAGCGTGCGGGCGGGCTCGATGCCGCCCATGAGTTCGATCACCAGGTCCGCGTCCTTGACCAGGGTCTCGGCGTCGGTGGTGAACAGCTCCTGGGGCAGTTCCACGTCGCGGCGGGAGTTGACGTTGCGCACCGCAATCCCGCTGAGCTGCAGTCGCGCACCGGTACGGGCGGCAAGGGCGTCGGCATCCTCAATGAGAATCCGCGCAACCTGGGCCCCAACGTTGCCACAGCCCAGCAGGGCTACTTTCAGGGTTCGCATTTCCGTCATTCAGGCTCCCATGTCGCGGTTCAGCAGATCTTCTTCGGTTTCCCCGCGGACAATGAGCCGGGCAGATCCGTCGCGCACCGCGACAACGCCCGGCCGGGCCAGATAGTTGTAGTTGCTTGACAGGGCCCAGCAGTAGGCGCCGGTCCCCGGTACAGCAAGCAGATCACCGGCTGCCACGTCCTCGGGCAGATATACATCTCTAACAACTATGTCGCCGCTCTCGCAATGTTTGCCCACCACGCGGGACAGCTGCGGCGCGGCGGAGGACGAGCGGGAGGCCAGGACAGCCGAATAATCCGCGTCGTACAGCACCGGCCGGGCGTTATCGCTCATGCCGCCGTCCACCGAAACATAGCGGCGCGGATACGTAACGTTGTTGCCGCCGTCACTGGCGGGCGGGGCGTCCACGCGGACGGTCTTCAGCGTCCCCACCTCGTACAGGGTGAACGTGGTGCTGCCCACGATGGCCCGGCCGGGCTCGATGGAGATGCGGGGAGAGTCAATGCCAAGTTCGGCGCAGGTGGAACGCACGACGGCGGCCATCGCCTCCGCGATCTCCGCTGCGGGGCGGGGGGTGTCCACGGGCGTGTAGGCGATGCCGTAGCCGCCGCCGAGGTCCAGCTCCGGCATCACGATGGAGTACTTTTCCTGCATGGCGGCGAGGAAGCGGAGCAGCTTCTCCGCGGCCATGGCGAAGCCATCAGGCTCGAAGATCTGGGAGCCGATGTGGCAGTGCAGTCCCAGGAGGTCGATGCCGGGGTGCGCTGCGGCAGCAGCCACCGCCTCCTCCGCAGCGGACAAGCCAGCCTGGTCTGTGGTGTCTGCCGCCATGGAGAGGCCGAACTTCTGGTCCTCGTGGGCGGTGGCGATGAACTCGTGGGTGTGGGCATGGACGCCGGGCGTAAGCCGCAGCATGACCTTTGCCTGCTCGCCGCGGGATTGGGCGATGTCGCCCACGCGGACAAGCTCGGACAGGCTGTCCACCACGATCCGGCCCAGTTTCATGTCCAGGGCGCGCTTGATCTCGCCGTCGGACTTGTTGTTGCCGTGCAGTGCCACACGCTCCCCTGCAATGCCGGCGCGGGCGGCGACGGCCAGTTCGCCGCCGGAGGCGGTGTCCAGGCGCAGCCCTTCCTCCTCCACCCACTTCACCACGGCGGTGCAGAGAAAGGACTTTCCGGCGTAGTAGACGTCCACGCCCCCGCAGATGTCCGCGAAGGCGGCGTCGAAGGAGTCCTTGAAGGCACGCGCACGTGCGCGGAAATCGGCCTCGTCCATAACGAACAGGGGTGTTCCGAACTTTTCCTTGAGGGCGGCGACGGTGGCACCACCCACGGTGAGCTGGCCGTCGTCGTTACGCTGCACACTTCCCGCCCACATGGGCTCCTGCAGGGCGTTCAGGTCGGCGGGAACCGCCAGCCATTCAGGCGCCAGCGGGGAAGCAGTATTTCCGGTCTGCACAGACATTGCCGTCACATCCGTTCCGGTGCCGAAACACCGAGCAGGTCAAGGCCGTTGGCAAGCACCTGGCTGGTGGCGTCGTTGAGCCACAGCCGGGTGCGGTTCACATCCGTCACTGCTTCATCACCCATGGGAGCAATACGGCAGGCGTCGTACCAGCGGTGGTAGGCCCCGGCAATGGTTTCCAGGTGCCGCGCCACGCGGTGCGGTTCCCGCAGCTCCGCGGCCTTGGCCACGATGGAGGGGTAGCTGCCCAGGTAGGAGAGCAACTCGTTCTCGGTGGCGTGGTCCAGGAGTGAGGCGTCGAAGCTGTCGTGGCCGTCCACGCGGCGCTCCACCCCGGCGGCCACGGCGTTCCGGGCTGCGCCGCGGGAACGGGCATGGGCGTACTGCACGTAGAACACAGGGTTTTCGTTGCTGTGCTTCTTGAGCAGGTCCGGGTCCAGGGTCAGCGGCGAGTCTGCCGGGAACCGCGCCAGCGAATAGCGGACGGCGTCCTTGCCGAGCCAGTCGATCAGGTCCTTCAGTTCGATGATGTTGCCGGCGCGCTTTGACAGCTTGGCGCCATTAACGGACACAAGCTGGCCAATGAGCACCTCGATGTTCACCTCGGGATCGTCCCCGGCGCAGGCGGCGATGGCCTTGAGCCGGTTAATGTACCCGTGGTGGTCCGCGCCCAGCAGGTAGATCTTTTCGGTGAAGCCGCGGTCCTTCTTCGAGAGGTAGTAGGCGGCATCTGCTGCGAAGTACGTGGGCTCGCCGTTGGCACGGATCATCACGCGGTCTTTGTCGTCGCCAAAGTCGGTGGTCCGCAGCCAGACGGCGCCGCCGTCGTCGAACACGTGGCCCTGCTCGCGAAGGCGCGCCACAGCACTTTCGATGGCGCCGGCGTCGTGCAGTTCCTGCTCGGAGAAGAAGACGTCGAACTCGACGCCGAAGTCCGCGAGGGTGGCTTTGATGTCCTTCATCTGGGCCTCGTACGCGGCGGCCCGGATGACCGGCAGCGCAGCCACTTCAGTGAGCTCGCGGATGTCAGGGTGCGCAGTGAGCACCTCGTGGCCAAGGTCGGCGATGTACTGGCCGGGGTAGCCGCCGTCGGGCACGGGGAGGCCGTGCAGGCGTGAGTACACGGAGTTGGCGAAAGTATTCATCTGCGAGCCGGCGTCGTTGATGTAGTACTCGGCCGTGACGTCGGCACCGGAGGCGCGCAGCACGCGGGCAATGGAATCACCCAGCGCCGCCCAGCGGGTGTGCCCGATGTGCAGGGGGCCGGTGGGGTTGGCGGACACAAACTCCATGTTGACCGTATGCCCGGCGAGCGCGGTGTTGGTTCCGTACTGCCTTCCGGCCTCCACAATGACCTTGGCGAGGGCGCCGGCCGTTGCTGCATCCACGGTGATGTTCAGGAAGCCGGGCCCGGCAATATCAACCGCGGAGACACCGTCGATCGACTTCAGGTGTGCGCTGAGCACGGTGGCGAACTCGCGCGGGTTGGTGCCTGCCTGCTTGGCAAGCTGCAGGGCAATGTTGGTGGCCCAGTCTCCGTGCTCGCGGTTCTTGGGCCGCTCCACGCGTACCTCGTCAGGCACTGCTGATGCTGAAAGGGCGATCTCGCCGGCGGCGACGGCGTCTTTCAGGCAGGCGGATATGGCGAGGGAGAGTTCTTCGGGAGTCACCCCTCTAGCCTACCGGGGGCCGGTCACAGCAAAAGAATTGGGCCAGCCCGGGGGTTTACAGGATTTGCACGGCCGGGAGCGCATCGCCGCACAGGTTGAACCAATACGCTGGGTTCGACGTTGACACCACCAAAGCACTGCCACAACACCTCACCGAATTGGGAGCCTTCATGAGACCGTCAGTCCGCAATAGTGTTTTCGCCGGAATCGCCGGACTTTCCCTGGCCGGAACGGTGGCCGGTTGCGCCCCTTCCGCCGCCGAACCGCCCGCTGCCCCCTCCGGCAGCGCTGCCAAAACCTCCGCCACAACCCCGTCACCAGGCGAATCGTCGCTGGCCGGCAGCGGTTCCACGTACAAGGACGGAACCTACAGCGCTGAGGGAAACTATGTTTCGCCCAACGGCACCGAGACGGTTGGGGTGCAGCTGACGCTCGCCGGGGGCAAAGTCACCGACGTCAACATCACCCAGCACCCGTCCAACCCCAACACACGGAAATTCCAGGGCGAGTTCGCAGGCGGCATCTCAGCCCAGATTGTGGGGAAGAACATCGACGACCTCAATGTGTCCAAGGTCGCGGGCTCTTCCTTGACCAGCGGCGGGTTCAACCAGGCCGTGGAGAAGATCAAGCAGGAGGCGCAGTAGGCCGTGCCGGTTGCGGAGTGGAAGGGCACCACGTTCGAAGGGATTGGAACCCATTGGGAAATTTCCACGCCTGTTCCAGTCAGTGATCCACTTAGGGCGCGCCTGATGGACCGCGTGGAGCGTTTCGACGCCGATTGGTCCCGCTTCCGTTCGGATTCCCGCGTCAGCGCCCTGTCCGCCAGGCCGGGGCGCTATGAGTTTCCGGCTGAGGCGGCGCGGCTTGGGCCCTTGTACCGGACGCTGTACAGCATCACCGGTGGTGCCATGACCCCGTTGATCGGGGCCTCCCTGGAACAGCTGGGATACGACGCCGGCTACTCCCTTCAGCCCTCGGGTTCCCCCTTGGCAGCGCCACCGTGGGACGAGGTCTTGGAGTGGACAGGCACCACCATCACCAGCACGGCGTCGGTGGTGCTGGATGTAGGAGCAGCGGGTAAAGGCCTGCTGGTGGACCTGCTCGCGGATGAACTGGTGGGTGCGGGCCTGGAATCGTTCGTGATCGATGCCAGCGGCGACCTTCTGGCGCGGGGACCGGTATCCACCCAGGTTGCCCTGGAGCATCCCTACAACCCCGCGCAGGCCATCGGCATCGTTCCCTTGGCCGGGCGGGCGTTGTGCGCCTCCGCCTCCAACCGCCGGGCCTGGGGCGATGGACTGCACCACGTGCTGGACGGAACCACCGGGCAGCCGGTCAGGACCGCCGTCGCCACCTGGGCCATGGCGGACACGGCAATGCTCGCGGACGCCCTGGCTACCGCCCTTTTCTTTGTCTCCGGAGACAGGCTTCGGGAAGAATTCGATTTCTCCTGGCTGACCGTGTTTTCCGACGGCAGCGCGGCCCACTCCGCCGACTTTGAAGGGACACTCTTCACATGAGCCCAGTTGAAACTCCCCAAGCCGGGCCTGCCCCTTCCGTGGCTGGACGGGTGGATACGGTGCTGGGCCGGTTCACCATGTACCGGCTGATCCTCCTGGTGCTCGCGGCCCTGGCTGCCTACAGCCTGCTGCTCGGCGTCCTGGGCTGGTTGACGTTCGGCATTCCTGCGATGCTCGGGCACGTGGCCCTTTGCCTTGGCCTGACCTATGCCTCGAACAGGGCACTGGCGGCGCTGTTCCACGTGCGGCCCCACTCGGAGTCCTCGCTGATCACCGGCCTGCTGCTGTATTTCCTGTTCTGGCCTTCCTTCATGCCGCTGGATCTGGCCGGTGTGGCGTTGGCCTGCGTGCTTGCGTCGGCCTCCAAATATGCGCTGGCGTGGCGCGGCCGCCATATCTTCAACCCCGCCGCAGCGGGCGCCTTCCTCGCCGGGCTTTCGGGGCTCAACATCGCCACGTGGTGGGCGGCCACGCCTGCCATGCTGTGGTTGCTGGTCCCGGGTGTCCTCCTGGTCCTGTACCGAACCCGGAAATTCCAGATGGCCGCCGTGTTCCTTGTCGTGGCCAGTGCGATCATCACCGCAGAACTGCTCCAGGCGGGTATGTCCCTGGGGATGGCGCTGTGGCAGTCACTGGCCCAGCGGCCATTGCTGTTCTTTGTCGGGTTCATGCTGACCGAGCCGCTGACGCTTCCGCCGCGCAGGTGGCAGCAACTGGCACTTGCAGCCGTGGTGGGGATGGTTTTCGCTGTCCCCTACAACGTCGGCTTCCTGGCGAATTCACCGGAGGCTGCCCTGCTGCTGGGCAATCTGCTCGCCTTTATGGCGGGCCAGAGAGGCGGCGTGAAGTTGAGGTTTACCGGGACGAGGCCGCTGACGCCCAGCACCACCGAGTTCTCCTTCCAGCCCTCCCGCCCAGTCCGTTTCCTGCCAGGACAGTACATGGAGCTGGACCTTCCGCACCCGAAGGCAGACGGGAAAGGACGACGCCGGGTGTTCAGTTTTACGGGCTCCCCCGGTGACCGCGTGGTGAAGTTCGGGGTGCGGACTGCCGAGCCCGTCTCCGCCGCCAAGCGGGTCCTGCTTTCCTTGAAGCCGGGCGACGAGGTGACGGCCACGTCGGTAGGCGGCGACTTTGTCCTCCCCCGCGATCCCCGGAAGCCGGTCCTGCTGATCGCTGCCGGCATCGGCATCACGCCGTTCCTCTCGCATATCTCCTCCGGCGGCCTGCGGGACCGCGACACTGTCCTCCTCCTGCTTGCCAGGACTGCCGATGAAGTCGCCTACGCGGACGAACTAAGGGCCGCCGGCATCCCGGTAGTGGCCCGGATGGCAGACGGATCGGAGCCTCCCCCGCACATCACCGCGTTCACCGCACAGGGATCCCGGCTGGACGGGGATGCCCTCAAGGCCGCTGTCCCCGACGTTGCTGACCGCGAGGTCTACATTTCGGGATCACCGGCCAGCGTCGCTTCCCTGCGGCACGCGGCCAAGCAGGCCGGGGCGCGGCGGGTGCACGTGGATTCGTTCTCCGGATACTGACATTCGGACCGTTGCTGGCGCCAGGTAACCTTGCCGCACCGCGGGCGGAGGGCCGATTTTCCCTTGCGGGCCACCTTACTGCTAAGCTCTAGGACGTCCCGCCGGCAACGGCAGGAACCCCGGATTGCCCTCGTAGCTCAGGGGATAGAGCGTCTGCCTCCGGAGCAGAAGGTCGTAGGTTCGAATCCTATCGAGGGCACCATCTGAAGCACCCTGGTCACACGGCCGGGGTGCTTCTCTTTTATCCGGATCAGATGGTGGTTAACCCGCACACCCCAGTGGCCGGCGTACCGGGTCGGGTTAGCAGGGGTGGTAGTGGCTTGTCTCCCGACAGGAACCAGTCCGCAAACGTCTCTTCCGGAATCTCGTCTTGAAAAAATTCATGGGGGAAAGGTGGTTCGTCCGGCGGAGGGCAGACTTCGGAAAGGTCCCATAGGTCGAGGAGGTCATCGAAGGCGCGGATGCTTTCCGGCACAGCGGCGTCTGGCCAGCGGGGAGGTTCCCAGTCCTGGTGTTCGCTTTTGTAGTGGCGGCCGGTGGGTGAAATCCAGCCGGGTGGTTCGGTTTTGCTGGCCGGGGTAGGTTTCCAGCCGCCGCCGGTGTGGCGGAGTTTGTGGTGCTTCGGACAGGGCTGCCCCAGGTTCGATACCCCGGTGGGGCCGCCCTGGCCCCAAGCGAGAATATGGTCCGCCTCGTTGTCCAGGGATGGGTTGTTGCAGCCGGGGAAGGGGCATTTGCCGTCCCGCAGCCTGAGCCATTGCCGCATCGCTTTGCTGACCCGGTAGCTGGTCCGGCCGATCTCCAGCGGTGCCCCGTCCCGGGGGTCGACCAGGACCCGGTAGAACGAGGCGGCGCCGTCGGCGACGAGCCTGCGGGCCATCGAGGGTGGAACAGGCCCGAACCCGTCAAGCACCGCTGGCTCATCAGTCGCGCCCATCAGGGCGAACACCGGCACGGTGACCAGCACCTGCGCACGGATCCCCGACAACGGGCCGCCAGGTATTGTTTCCTCCCCGACGTTACGGTCTACCTCGCCGTCCCCGGTGCCACCGCCATTGTTGCTCGCGGTGGTGCCGGTGGTGAGGAGGCCTTCGGTGAAGGTGTCGGCTTTGAGCTGGGGCAGGCTGCGGGTTTCGTTCGGGCCTTGCTTGCCGCGGGCGATGGCGGTGAGCCGGTTCCAGATTGCCGAGGCGTGGTCGGCGGGCAGGAGCGCGGCGACCCAGGCCATCCCGTCGTTGCCGGGCCAGTACTCCACCCGCCGGTCCGCCACGGATTTGGCGTGGCGTTTTTCCAGGCTTTCGGGGTGGTGGCGTTCCCGCCAGGCCCGGGCCTTGGCCTTGAACCGGTACGCGGGCATCTCCCCGATCGGGCACCTGCGGGCCTCGCCCGGGGCGTCCGGGTCCAGGAAGTGGGCCTCCAACGCCGCCGCAGCGGCAGGGTCGAGGCAGGAGGTCTGCTCGACCATGGTCCGGGCATGGGCCCAGGACATCGTCCCGGCCTGCAATGCCGCCAACGCCCTGGGCAACGACGTGGTCAACGCATGGCATTCAGCCAGCAGGGCCCCCGCGGCCAGGTCACCGATCGTCAGCGCGCACCCGACCTCGGCCACGAGGCTCCGGTCCTGCGCGGTGGCCTCCTGCGGAGACGAGGCCGGGCCGTTCAATGCTCTCGTGGCCCCGGCCAGCACCGCCACCGCCAACGCCTTCACCGCCGCGATCTTCGCCTCCGACCGCCCCACCGCCGCAAGAACATCCACCGCCGCATCAGCCAACCGCTGCAACGGATCATCATTGGGAGCGCCAGGGGCAGCGCCCCCGGAAGCGTCCGGGCCGGACTCTGCATTATCGGACTCGGCAGTATCTCTCAGCGCAGCCATAAAAGCCGCGACCGACGCATCAACCGCCCCCTCCGCCTGCACCACCGCCAAATCCGTTTCCATACCTCCATCATCCTGAAGGGGTATGACAAAACCGGGCGCCTCTGTGCGCGCGATGAAACCGGCCAGCAAACAGTTGCTGGCACCTGCTCCTTCCTGGCTTTGGAGACGCCCGGCACCGATGCACATCTTCCGACTTCCCCTGCTCGGAAACCGGCGAAGGGGCGGGGGTCATTTGTGTAGCTTGCGTAAGAGCGACGAATGAGCAGCGCGCGGCAAATCGCCCCGGCGCCTGAGCGCAGCAGACTCCGACGCAGTGTGCAATTACATTTACGGCGTGGCCCTGCGGGCTCCCGCGCTTTGTCGGTGCCCCCTCGTAGGCTGTTCACACCAGCAGAAGCAAAGGGGTTCCACATGTACTGCTCCATCATTCCGCCCTACCTGTTGCGGCGCCTGGCACGGCAGGACGCGCCGGAGTTTTCCTCGGCAGCCAGAGCCGCCAGGGAGGCGCTGGGGCACGTCCGGTCTGTCCAGGCGGCGCGCACGCAGGCTGCTCCCGGAGCCCCGGCAGGAGTGCGGCAGGTAAAGCCCGGACCGTCAAACCGCAGCATCTTCGACACCAGTTGTTCAGAAGTCCTGCCGGGAAAACTTGTCCGCAAGGAGGGCGAGCCGGCCACCGGAGATCCTGCAGCTGATGAGGCCTATGACGGGCTCGGCCACACGCACCGGCTCTACGCGGACGTCTTTGGAAGGAACTCCATTGACGGCCGGGGGTTGCCGTTGAACGCCAGCGTGCACTTCGGCAAGCTGTACGACAACGCCTTTTGGGACGGTACGCAGATGGTCTTCGGCGACGGCGACGGCGAGGTCTTTGAGCGCTTCACGGCCTCCCTCAGCGTCATTGGCCATGAACTCGCCCATGGGGTCACCCAGTATTCCGCCGGGCTGGTGTACCGGAACCAGGCGGGGGCCCTCAACGAGTCGATGTCGGACGTGTTTGGCGCCCTCGTGGAGCAGTATGTCAGAAACCAGTCCAGCGCCGAGGCCAGCTGGCTGATCGGCGAAGGCCTTTTCACGTCACAGGTGGAGGGCCGCGCGCTGCGTTCCATGAAAGCCCCGGGAACCGCATACGACGACGACGTGCTGGGCAAGGATCCGCAACCGGACTCCATGGACTCGTACGTGAGGACCAGCGCGGACAACGGCGGCGTCCACATCAATTCCGGCATCCCCAACAGGGCGTTCTACCTGCTGGCGGAGCAGCTGGGCGGAAATGCCTGGGACTCCCCCGGGCGGATCTGGTACGAGACGCTCACCGGCGGTTCGTTGCCCACCGGCGCCACCTTCAGGGTCTTCGCCCGTGCAACGGCCGCATCTGCCGCCGAGCTGTTCGGTTCCGGATCAAAAGAGCATGACGCCGTGCGGAACGCGTGGGAAACTGTGAAGGTCAAGCTTTAACGGGATGCCTGGCCGGCGTAGTTCGGGCCGCCAGGCTCGAAGTACGCCCCAGGAACCAGGCCATGAAGATCAGTGTGGAGCGCAGCGGCGGTATTGCAGCGATGACCCGGGTGTGGACTGTGAACGCCGAGTCGGAGACAGCGCGGAACAGGTGGCAACCCATCGTGGAAGCCTGCCCTTGGGATGCCGTCCCCCGGACGCCTAGGGCTGCCGCAGCCGAATTTGCAGGGGCGCAGCCGGACCGGTTCATCTACTCCATCCGCGCCGGGCAGCACCGCGCCGCCCTTCCCGAGCAGGCGGTCATTGGACCTTGGCGCGTACTGGTGGACAGCACCCGGGCGGCCGCCGAGGAATCGCGGGCACAACGCCGGGATGAAGGCACAGCGCCGGGTTAAACCACTTCCGCGAGCTGCCCGCGGAAGGCCCGGCGGTAGGACTGCGGGCTGGTGTCCAGGACCTTCGCGAAATGGTGCCGCAGCAGCACCGGATGGCCGAAGCCGGACTCCCGCGCGATCTCCTCGATATTCAGGTCGCTGGATTCGAGCAACTCCTGCGCCCGGAGGACCCGTTGGGAGTTGAGCCAGGCCGCCGGGGTGGCACCGGTTTCGGACCGGAACTTCCGGGCAAAAGTCCGGGCAGACATGTGCACACGCGCGGCCAGCTCGCCGACGGTGTGTTCACGGTCCAGGTGTTCCACCATCCAACGGAGCAGCTCCTCCATCGGGGCTGAGCCGCACGTTGGCATGGGCCGGTCGATAAACTGCGCCTGGCCGCCGTCACGGTGTGGCGGGACCACCATGTCGCGGGCAATGGCTGCGGCCACCCGGGCACCCAGTTCCACCCGCACCAGGTGCAGGCAGGCGTCAATCCCGGCGGCCGTACCGGCAGAAGAAATGATGTTGCCGTCCTGGACATAGAGGACATTTTCGTCCACCTGCACATCCGGAAACTCAGCAGCCAGCTGGCCCGCATAGTGCCAGTGGGTGGTGCAGCGGCGGCCGTCCAGGAGGCCGGCCCGGGCAAGGGCGAATGCTCCGGAGCAGATGGACATCACCCAGGCTCCCCTGGCATCCGCTGCCCGCAGCGCCTCAAGGACCGGCCCGGGCAGCTCGTCGTCCCTCCCGTACGGGGCCATGATCACCAGGTCGGCATCGGCGGTGGCTTCCAGGCCCAGCTCAACGTGCATCGAGAGTCCGGACTTGAGCGGAACGTTTCCGGGAGTGGGCGTACACACCCGGAAGTCAAAGGCGGGTACACCGCTCCCCCGGCCGGACCTGTCGATCCCGAACACCTCGCAGGCAGTCCCGAATTCGAACATCGAGAAGTTGGGAACCACGATGACCGCGACTGATTTCAGCATGCATCCATTGTGGCAGGAATTTGAGTTTATTGGGCATTTCTGCCACTTTTTCTGGTCCAGTGCGAGGAGCAGCATGGAGGCATGGAAATCCTCATCACCATCCTCATCGTCCTGGTTCCCGTTATCCTCGCAGCCGCCCTTTCATCCCTCCTGCGCGACGGCCGGGGTCGTACGCGGCCCCTGGAATCCCACGAGGCCTGGTCCGCCCTGGACCCTCCCAGCACCAACTACACCCTCCGGCTCTTCTAGCCGCGATCCAGCACTGCCTCTTGAGCCACCCAGCCAGCCCATAGCGGGCAGACCCGCTGCACGTGGTCGAAACGGGAAGCCCGGGCTCCCGCAGTAGACTGGCAGCAGCCATGACACTTCACATCTCCTATCCTGCCGAGCTGCCCGTCTCCGAGCGCCGCGAAGACCTGATGGCAGCCATCGCAGCGAACCAGGTCACCATCATCGCCGGCGAGACCGGCTCCGGTAAGACCACCCAGATCCCCAAGATGTGCCTCGAACTCGGCCTGGGCGAGAACGGGTTGATCGGCCACACCCAGCCGCGCCGGCTGGCAGCACGCACGGTTGCCGAACGTATTGCCGAGGAGTTGGGCGTGGAGATCGGCCAGGAGGTCGGTTTCAAGGTCCGGTTCACGGGCGAGGTCAGCCGCGCCACCAAGGTCAAGCTCATGACCGATGGCATCCTGCTGGCTGAAATCCAGCGGGACAAGATGCTGCGCAAGTACAACGCCATCATCATCGACGAAGCCCACGAGCGCAGCCTCAACATCGACTTCATCCTCGGGTACCTCAAGCGCATCCTGCCCCAGCGGCCGGACCTGAAGGTGATCATCACCTCGGCCACCATTGATCCCGAGCGGTTCGCCAACCACTTCGGCACACCCGATAAGCCCGCACCCATCATCGAGGTCTCCGGGCGGACATACCCGGTGGAACTCCGGTACCGCCCGTTGTCGCAGCCGCCCTCCGGAGCCGACGACGAGGACGCCTCGGACGACGAACTCGAGGAAGACCGCGACCCGCTCGACGCCGTCTGTGACGCCGTCGACGAACTCGCCCTGGAAGCACCCGGCGACATCCTGGTGTTCTTTTCCGGCGAGCGCGAAATCCGTGACGCCGCCGACGCCCTGCAGGCCCGCATCCAGTCCAACCGAAGGCTCGCCGGGACCGAAGTCCTCCCCCTGTTCGCGCGCCTGAGCCTGCAGGAACAGCACAAGGTGTTCCATCCCGGCAACAAACGCCGGATCGTGCTCGCCACCAATGTGGCCGAGACGTCGTTGACCGTGCCCGGCATCAAGTACGTGATCGATACGGGCACGGCCCGCATTTCCCGGTACTCGCACCGCACCAAGGTCCAGCGCCTGCCCATCGAGCGCGTCTCCCAGGCGTCAGCGAGCCAGCGGTCGGGGCGCTGCGGGCGTGTGTCGGACGGCATCGCCATCCGGCTGTACTCCGAAGAAGACTTCGAATCACGGCCCCTCTTCACGGATCCGGAAATCCTGCGCACCAACCTCGCCGCGGTCATCCTGCAGATGACCGCCATGGGGGTGGCGCGCGGACCGAAGGACGTGGAGGACTTTCCCTTCGTCGAGCCGCCGGAAACAAGGGCCATCAACGACGGCGTGACACTGCTCCGCGAGCTCGGCGCCCTGGCACCGGCCAAGCCGCAGAACGGAAAAGGCGGACCAAACAGCGGCGGCGGCCTCACCGCCGTCGGCCAGAAGCTCGCCCAGCTCCCCGTGGATCCCCGGCTGGGACGGATGATCGTGGAGGCAGGCAAACGCGGCTGCGTCCGCGAGGTCATGATCCTGGCGGCGGCCCTTACCATCCAGGATCCCCGCGAGCGCCCAACGGATAAGCAGCAGCTCGCGGCGGAAAAGCACAACCGGTTCAAGGACGAGAATTCGGATTTCACCGGTTTCCTGAACCTCTGGAACTACCTCCAGGAAAAGCAGCAGGAGTTGTCCTCGTCCGCGTTCCGCCGCCTGTGCCGGGCGGAATTCATCAACTACCTGCGGGTGCGCGAATGGCAGGACCTGTTTGCCCAGCTGCGCCAGCTGGCCCGGCCGCTGGGCATCAGCCTGGACAACAAACGCCTTGCCGATCCGGTAGGCAACCACGACGGCGTTCACATCAGCCTTCTGTCCGGGCTGCTGAGCCACATCGGCATCCTGGACGAGCGCAAGCGCGAGTATGCCGGCGCCCGCGGCACCCGTTTCGCCATCTTCCCGGGGTCGGCGCTGTTCAAGAAATCACCCACGTTCGTGATGGCGGCCGAGCTGGTGGAAACCAGCAGGCTGTGGGCCAGGGTGGCGGCAAAATTCGATCCGGTCTGGGCTGAGCAGGTGGCTCCGGACCTGGTGAAGCGCACCTACAGTGAACCGCACTGGTCCACCCGGCAGGGCGCAGTCATGGCCTACGAGAAGGTCACCCTCTACGGTGTGCCCATCATTGCCCAGCGCAGGATCAACTACGGCAGGGTTGATCCCGTCGTCGCCCGGGAGCTCTTCATCCGGCATGCACTTGTGGAGGGGGACTGGAAAACCCACCACAAGTTCTTCCACCGCAACCGCGCCCTCCTGCAGGAAGTTGAGGAACTGGAAGCCCGGATGCGCCGCCGCGACCTGCTGGTGGACGACGAGACGCTCTTCGAGTTCTACGACGCACGGATCGGCCCCGATGTGGTGTCCGAGCGGCACTTTGACAAGTGGTGGAAGGAAGCGCGCCAGGAGAACCCTGACCTCCTGGATTACGACAAGTCGCTCCTCCTCAGCGATGACGCAGACAACCTGGACGTCTCCGCGTACCCGAAAACGTGGCTGCACAAGGGCTTTGAGCTCCCGCTGACCTACGAGTTCCGTCCAGTAGCGCCCGGGTCACCGCCCAGCCCGAACGACGGCGTCACGGCTGAAGTGCCGGTCCTGTTCCTGAACCAACTGGATGACAAAGCCTTCCGCTGGCTGATCCCCGGCCAGCGCGTGGAACTCGTGACGGCCCTGATCAAGTCCCTCCCCAAGCAGGTCCGGAAGAATTTCGTACCGGCCCCGGACGTGGCGCGGCAGGCAGTGGCCGTGCTGGAGTCCGATTTTGACCCGGCCTCCGACGATCTTGAACCGTCCCTCGAACTGGCGCTCCGCCGGATCCGCGGGCACATCGTCCCTCCCGGTTCGTGGAACTGGGATGCTGTGCCGCCGCACCTGCGGGTGTCCTTCAAGGTGGTGGACAGCAAGGGAAGGGTCCTGGGCGAAGGCAAGAATCTCGCCGCGCTCCAAGAGGAGCTCGCGCCTGCCACCCGCCGGGCCATTGCAGAATCACTGGGTGCCACGCCTGCCTCTACTGCCCCGGGCCAGCGGGCAAGCGGCAGCAAGGCCGCGCGCGCCGCGGGCGGGGCCGACGACGGCGGGCCAGCTGCGCGGCAGGCTTCGGCCCAGGTGCCGGCCGGCTCCGCCCCTGCCGGATTCCGTGAGCAGGAAGGCCTGACCGAGTGGTCGTTCGGGACCATCCAGCGTCAGGTCAGCAATATCGTCAAAGGCCACACCGTCACTGGGTATCCCGCATTGGTGGACGAAGGCCAGTCCGTGGCACTCCGTGTCTTCCAGACTGCGGAGGAGCAGCAGAACGCCATGCGCGGCGGCGTGATCCGGCTGCTGGCGTTGCGGGTTCCCGCTCCTGACCGCTACGTCCTGGAGCACCTGAGCAACACGGAGAAGCTGACGTTCAGCCAGAACCCGCATGGCTCGGTATCAGCGCTGATCGCCGACTGTGCGCTCGCAGCGATCGACAAGCTCACTCCGGCCGGACTCCCTTGGGACCGGGCGTCCTTCGATTCCCTCTACGAGGTGGTCCGGGCAGAGCTGATAGATACCGTGTTCAGTGTGACCGCCGTGGTGGAGCGTATCCTCGCCAGCACCCGGCGGATCGAAAAGCAGCTCAAGGGCACCACCAGCCTGGCACTGATCAGCGCGCTCAATGACATCAGGAGCCAGTTGGAGCACCTGGTGTACCCCGGCTTTGTGGCCCGTACGGGCTACGCCCAGCTCAGCCAGCTCCCAAGGTACCTCGCCGCCATCGAAAAGCGGCTGGAGCGCCTACCGGGCAACGTCCAGCGCGACGCCTTGAACATGGCGGCGGTGCAGCGGCTGGAGGATGACTATGACCACGCCGTGTCCGCCCTGCTTCCAGGCCGGCGGGCCAGCGGCGAACTCGCCCAGGTCCGGTGGATGATCGAAGAACTCCGGGTGAGCCTCTTCGCCGTCGAGCTCGGTACCGCCTATTCAGTGTCCGAAAAGCGGATCCGCGCCATGCTTAACAAGGCACTTGCCCCGGCCTAGGTGTACTGCCCAGGGACGTTGGTTCGGCGAATGTGATGACTCGCTGGAGTCGTTGAGCCAAAGGTGAGGACCTCCGGTTGCACAGTGGAGTTG
>NZ_JBNHGX010000006.1:0-312927 GCF_059091705.1 Arthrobacter sp. Ha26 | reverse complement strand
CCGCCGACCTCGCCGCCGCAGCAGACGTAGCAGTGGACCTCGGCACCACAACAGGGACCGGCGAAACCACCAGCCCCGACCTCGCTGCAGCAGCCGCTGTGGGCCTCGGCCTCGGCAACACCATCGCCAACGGAACCGACACCACAGCCGCCGACCTCGCCGTCGCAGCAGACGTAGCAGTGGGCCTCGGCAACGGCACCACCGGCGGACTGGACGCCGCCGCAGACGCAGTCGTTGGTCTCGACCTCGGCAACGGCACCACCGGCGGACTCACCACCGGCGGACTCACCACCGGCGGACTGGACGCCGCCGTTGACGCAGTCGTTGGTCTCGACCTCGGCAACGGCACCACCGGCGGACTCACCACCGGCGGACTGGACGCCGCCGTTGACGCAGTCGTTGGTCTCGACCTCGGCAACGGCACCACCGGCGGACTCACCTCCGGCGGACTGGACGCCGTCGTTGACGCAGTCGTTGGTCTCGACCTCGGCAACGGCACCACCGGCGGCAGCACGGGCAACCTCGGCACCGTGGTTGACGCAGTCATCGATCTCGGCACGGGCACATCAGGCGGTAATGATGGAGTCGGCGCGGGAATTGATCTGGGCATCGACCTCGGCCTCGGTCTGGGCGACACGGGCAACGGCACAGAGAACCCGGGAACCGGTACGCCGGGAACGGAGAACCCTGGCACTGACAACCCGGGAACTGATCCGATCGACGGCAACACCGGAGGCACGGGAACGGTTGACCCTGGCACGAACGCTCCAGGAACAGGTACCCCCGGCACCGGCGGCACCACTGACGGCACCACCGGCGATACCAACGGTACTGACGCCGGCACGGCCGGTACCGGCGGCTTCTCGGCAGCACCGGCAGGTTCCACCGCAGTGAGCGGCGCCATCAGCGTCGACACCAGCGCACGCAACACCGCAGCCCAGGGCGGGACTGCCAAAGGCAGCACTGTTCTGGCCAACACGGGCATGGACGCTTCGCTCGTCCCGCTCGCCGTGCTGCTTCTGGTAGCTGGACTCCTGGTCCTCCTCCGCAAGCGCAGGGTGTCCTAAGCACCAGAGGCCTAGTGACCGTGCCTGCACCATGCGCCTGAAGCGGCAGCAGCCAGCAGGCTGAGGGAAGGGAGGACCCCGCAAAACACACAAACTCACATACTCACATTCACGCAAACATGTCATCAGCACACATGTCCTTGTGGCCGGTGGTCCGGCGGCGAAAGCTAGAGGTTCGCCGCCGGGCCGTCGGCGTGTCGCCGAACAGATACGCCAGGGCCGATCGTCCGTTTACTCCACCGCCCGTATAATTTGAGGTACGACAGTGCCGCGGCGCACCGGGAGGAACGGTATGGTGGCGGAATCGCCTAGCTCCATCAAGAATGAAGTGGTCGGCGGACGTTATCGGTTGGGTGAGGTCATTGGCCGCGGCGGGATGTCATCGGTCTACTGCGCCCGGGATGAGAAACTGGGCCGGGACGTTGCCCTTAAGCTCTTCGCCCCGCAGGCACCCGACGCCGATGAGCTGAAGCGCCAGGAAGCGGAAATCCAGCTCTTGGCTACCCTTAATCACCCAGGTTTGGTGACACTTTTCGACGCCGGCATCGACACCCGGATTCCCGATGAGCCCAGGCCTTTCCTCACCATGGAACTGGTGGACGGCCAGGACCTGAGGACCCGGATCCGGCACAGCCAGGTCCCCCTGGAGGAACTCTCGGTGATTGGGGCCGGCATCGCCGATGCCCTGGCGTACGTACACGGCCTGGGGATCATCCACCGCGACATCAAGCCCGCCAACATCCTGCTGGTGCAAATCCGCCCCGGCGAGCCGCTGCGCCCTAAGCTCACAGATTTTGGCATCGCCAGGATCGCGGACGCAACCCGCCTCACCGCCACCGGAACCATGGTGGGCACAGCCGCCTACCTCAGCCCGGAGCAGGCCCTGGGCCAGCCCCTCTCCCCCGCCTCGGACATCTATTCCCTGGGACTCGTGCTGCTTGAATGCATCAAGGGCACTGTGGAGTACCCGGGTGGCGCCGTGGAGTCGGCCGTTGCCCGGCTGCACCGCGCACCTGAGATCCCCGAGGACTTGCCCAAGGAATGGGCCGATCTCATCCGATCCATGACGGCAATCGAGCCGCTGGAACGCCCCGCAGCGGCGGACATCGAGACTGCGCTGAGGCAGGCACTGGTATCGCCCGCGTCCACGCCCGGCGAACTCGTTCCGGAAACCACGCGGGTGCTGCCGGCCATGCCGTTCCACCCGCCTTCCATCACCGCCGAGGAATCGGTGGAAGAAATCCGTGAAGCCGCAGGGCCGGTCGACAAGACCTCCCCCCTTGTTGCGGGAGTCCGCAAGAGGGGCAAGGGTTCCCCGAAGGAGCGCTCCGCCAGGTCAGGGCGGCGGCGGATGTGGCTGTTGGTGCTTCTTGGAGCCGTGGTGGCGGCGGCCGTTGTGGCTGCAGTGCTGATGAGCCTGTCCGCCCAGTCCACGCCCGACGTCGTGCCTTACCCTACGGTGACCGGTGTCCTGGGCGATCACCTGGAGGAGCTCCAGAAGAGCGTGGAGCCATGATGGGCAGCAACACCCGCGGCCACCGCCGGTCAAGGGGCATGGTTTTGACTGCTGCGGTGCTGGCAGCCGGATTGTTAACGGGCTGCGGCCCCAATGATGCCGACCTGCAGCCCGGCGCTGCCCGGCAGCTCCAGGCACGGGTCCTGGAGGTGAGCGAGGCTTCTTCGCGGAACGATCCGGCCGCCGCACTGAAAGCCCTGGAAAACCTTGAGGGGGAACTGGCGGCCGCGCAGAGCAAAGGCCAGGTTTCCGAGGAACGCCGCCAGACCATCACTACCATCGTTGCGGCCGTACGCGCCGACCTTGATGAGGCGATCGCCGCGGCGGCGAAGCCCACACAAGAAGCTCCGGCCGCTGAGGAGTCGGCTGATACCCAGGTTGCGGAACAGGCGTCGGAACAGCCCTCGGAGCAGGCCTCCCAGGAGGCCGCCCAAACGCAGGCCCCCGCGCCTGACGCAGGCAACGGCAACGCTGATAACAAGAAGGGCAACGAGGACAAGGGCAAAGGCAAGGACTAGGAGCAGGCGCACGACGGCGGTCTGCCGGCAGGGCGGCAAGCTGGCCCCCAGCCACCAACGAAAGAGGCGGCGCCCCGGGAAAACCGGGACGCCGCCTCTTGGCGTTGCTTATTAGCTGACGCTCGATCCCTAGCTCAGGGTGGCAAGCACCTTGTTCAGCGTGGCGGACGGGCGCATCACGGCGGCGGCCTTGGCATCGTCCGGGCGGTAGTAGCCGCCGATGTCGACGGGCGAGCCCTGGACCTCAGCCAGCTCGCCAACGATCGTCTCCTCCTTGGAGGACAGCTCACCGGCGATGGAGCTGAAGGCGGCGGCCAGGTCGGCGTCGTCCGTCTGCTTGGCCAGTTCCTCCGCCCAGTAGCGGGCCAGGTAGTAGTGGCTGCCGCGGTTGTCCAGTTCGCCTGCACGGCGGCTCGGGGACTTGTTTTCCAGCAGGAAGGTGCCGGTGGCGCGGTCCAGGGTATCGGCCAGGACCTGGGCGCGGGCGTTGCCGGTGGTGGTGGCCAGGTGCTCGAAGCTGACGGCCAGGGCCAGGAACTCGCCCAGGCTGTCCCAGCGCAGGTGGTTTTCCTTGAGCAGCTGCTGGACGTGCTTCGGAGCGGATCCGCCGGCGCCGGTTTCGAAGAGCCCGCCGCCGTTCATCAGCGGAACCACGGAGAGCATCTTGGCGCTGGTGCCCAGTTCCAGGATGGGGAACAGGTCCGTGAGGTAGTCGCGCAGGACGTTGCCGGATACCGAGATGGTGTCCTCGCCCTTGCGGATGCGCTCCAGCGTGAACGCGATGGCCTTGACCGGGGACATGATGCGGATGTCCAGGCCCTCGGTGTCGTGGTCCTTGAGGTACCCGTTGACCTTGTTGATGAGGTTGGCGTCGTGGGCGCGTTCCTCGTCCAGCCAGAACACTGCCGGGGTCTGCGAGGCGCGGGCACGGGTCACGGCCAGCTTGACCCAGTCCCGGATGGGCAGGTCCTTGGTCTGGCAGGCGCGCCAGATGTCGCCTACGGAGACCTGGTGTTCGATCAGGACGTTGCCGGAGCCGTCCACGATCTGGACCGTTCCTGCTTCCTGGATTTCGAAGGTCTTGTCGTGGCTGCCGTATTCCTCTGCCGCCTGGGCCATGAGGCCCACGTTCGGCACTGTTCCCATGGTGGTGGGGTCGTAGGCGCCGTTGGCGCGGCAGTCATCGATGACCACCTGGTAGATACCGGCGTAGGAGCTGTCCGGCAGCACGGCCAGGGTGTCGGCTTCCTTGCCGTCCGGGCCCCACATGTGGCCGGAGCTGCGGATCATGGCCGGCATGGACGCGTCCACAATGACGTCGCTGGGGACGTTCAGGGTGGTGATGCCCTTGTCCGAGTCCACCATGGCCAGGGCCGGGCCGTCGTCGAGGCCCTTCTTGATCAGGGACTGGACGCCTTCGCGGACGTCCTCCGGCAGGTCCTCAAGGCTGCTCAGGATGGCGGCCAGGCCGTTGTTGGGGCTGATGCCGGCGGCTGCAAGCTGCTTGCCGTAGGTCTCGAACAGTTCGGAGAAGTAGGCCTTCACCACGTGGCCGAAGATGATGGGGTCCGAGACCTTCATCATGGTGGCCTTGAGGTGGGCGGAGAACAGCACGCCCTCTTCCTTGGCGCGGGCAACCTGGGCCTTCAGGAATTCATCCAACGCCGCGGCGCGCATCACTGTGCCGTCGATGACCTCGCCGGCCAGGACGGGGAACGCCTTCTTCAGGACTTTCACAGAGCCGTCTTCGCGGACCAGCTGGATGGCGATGGTGCCCTCGGACTCGATCACCACTGACTTCTCGTTGGAGCGGAAATCGTCCTGGCCCATGGTGGCCACGTTGGTCTTGGACTCCGGGGTCCAGGCGCCCATGGAGTGCGGGTTCTGGCGCGCGTAGTTCTTCACGGACAGGGGTGCCCGGCGGTCCGAGTTGCCTTCGCGCAGCACGGGGTTCACGGCGGAGCCCTTGATCTTGTCGTAGCGGGAGCGGACGGCTGTCTCCTCATCCGAGGAGGGGTTGTCCGGGTAGTCAGGGAGGGCGTAGCCCTGGCCCTGCAGCTCCGCGATGGCTGCCTTCAGCTGCGGGATGGAGGCGCTGATGTTGGGCAGCTTGATGATGTTTGCTTCGGGCGTCTTCGCCAGTTCACCCAGTTCAGCAAGGGCGTCACCGATCTGCTGCCCGGGGGTCAGGTAGTCACCGAAGACGGCGATGATGCGGCCGGCGAGCGAAATGTCGCGGGTCTCCACCTCCACACCTGCTGTTGAGGCGAACGCCTCGATGATGGGCAGGAACGAATAGGTAGCCAGCATCGGCGCTTCGTCGGTGTGGGTGTAGATAATCTTGGACATGCGCGGGCGTCTCCCTGTGGGTCGGCTTGGTTATCATCTACAACTTACCCGAGTACGGGGCTTTGAACCCTACCGGGACCCCTCGGTTACCCCGCCGGCGAGGAGGATTACTGCGATGGAGAACGGACGACGGCGGCACCCGCCCAGGTGCCCCATCCGGCCCTCGCGTTTTCCGCGGCGGAGGGCGCCAGGAGCCCCCGCAGGCGCTACATGATACGTCACTCCTATTTACAAATCTGTCATATCTCGATAAATTCAGGACGTGCCTTCCGGCCGATCTCCGTTTCAGACAGGACAACAATGACACGCACCAGGTCCCTGGCCTCCGGCCTTCTGAGCCTCTCGGCGGCCGCCGTTCTGGCCCTCACCGCGGCAGGCGGAGCCGCCGCTGCCCCAGCCGCTTCCGGGGACGAGAAGAACCCTTCCGTTACCAGTGCGGCCGTTGCAAATACGGGCGCAGCTGACTATTGGACAGTGGACCGGATGCTGACCGCCATTCCCGGGGACGTCCTGGCCGGCAAGGCCCTGGAACGGGGTAACCGGTCCAGCCCCCTGCTCGTGGAAAAGGGCAAGAGCACAGAGGTCAAGGCCACCCGCAGAAAGCAGACCCAGACCCTCGCGCAAAGCGAAGCTCCCGTGAAGCACATCGGCAAGGTCTTCTTCACGCTCGGCGGCACCAACTACGTCTGCTCGGGCAACTCTGTGTCCGCCAAGAACAAGAGCACCGTGTCAACGGCGGGGCACTGCGTCAACGAGGGACCGGGCGCTTTCGCCACGAACTTCGTTTTCATTCCCGCGTACGAGAACGGCGCCGCCCCCTACGGCAAGTGGACCGCTACCTCACTGCATGCACCCACCCAGTGGAGCAGCGGCGGGGATATGGCTTACGACACCGGATTCGCAGTTGTTGGCAAGAACAGCAGCGGGCAGAACCTGGCTGACGTCGTCGGCGCCTCGGGCGTAGCGTTCAACCAGGCTCGCGGACTGACCTACAAGTCCTTCGGATACCCGGCAGCTTCGCCCTTCGACGGCCAAACCCTCAAGAGCTGCACCGGTACCACGTCGAAGGACCCCTACAATCCGCAGTTCAACACCCAGGGCATTCCCTGCGACATGACTGGCGGTTCCTCCGGCGGCCCGTGGTTCATCGGCACCAGCTCCACCGGTGTCCAGAACTCCATCAACAGCTACGGCTACGACCGTTCAGCCGTAATGTACGGCCCTTACTGGGGTTCCGTGATCCAGCAGGCATACAACAGTGCAGCAACATCCTAAGGACCCGCCTTCCGGTGAGGACGGCGTAAGCCACAGCGACCTGAACCAGACGCGCGAGGAGATCCTCGAGTACTGGACAGCGGAGCGGATGGCGGAAGCCAAGCCCCGGGAGCTCCGGCTTCCGGAACCCGGCCCGCGTCCAGCCAGCCAGGACTAACCCAGCAAACAACGACGGCGCCTGTACCCCTTGAGGGAACAGGCGCCGTCGTTCGTTCTACTTCTAGTGGAAGAAGTGGCGGGCACCCGTGAAGTACATGGTGATTCCGGCCGCGTTGGCTGCCGCGATGACTTCCTCATCCCGCACCGAGCCGCCGGGCTGCACCACTGCGCGGACGCCGGCGTCGATCAGGATCTGCAGGCCGTCCGCGAACGGGAAGAACGCGTCGGAAGCTGCTACTGCGCCGCGGGCACGCTGGGGTGCGGCGCTGGCACCTGTACCTGTCGTTCCGACGTTGGTGGCGCCGCCGGCGCCTTCGACGTCGGACTCAACATTCACGCCGAGGGTGTTGGCCCGCTCCACAGCCAGCCGGCAGGAATCCAGGCGGTTGACCTGGCCCATGCCGATGCCGACGGCGGCGCCGTCCTGGGCAAGGAGGATGGCGTTGGACTTGGCGGCGCGGCAGGCGGTCCAGGCAAATGCCAGGTCCGCAAGGGTCTTGTCGTCGGCGGCTTCGCCGGCGGCAAGGGTCCAGTTGGCGGGGCTGTCGCCGTCGGCATCAACCTTGTCGCTGACCTGGACCAGGACACCACCGGAAACCTGGCGGATCTCCGTGGGGTAGCGGCCGTAGCCATCCGGCAGGGCGAGCAGGCGGATGTTCTTCTTCTTGGAGAGGATTTCCACCGCTTCCGGTTCGAAGCCCGGGGCAATAACAACCTCCGTGAAAATGTCCTTCACGGTGTTGGCCATGCCCGCAGTCACGGTGCGGTTCGCGGCAATAACGCCACCAAAGGCGGAGACGGGGTCGCAGGCGTGCGCCTTGGCGTGGGCGTCAGCAATGGGGTCGGGGGCATCCGCGGCACCCACGGCGACGCCGCAGGGATTGGCGTGCTTGATGATGGCCACAGCGGGCTCGCTGAAGTCGTACGCAGCGCGGAGGGCTGCATCGGCGTCGACGAAGTTGTTGTAGCTCATGGCCTTGCCGTGCAGCTGGTCTGCCTGCGCGATGCCCGCGGGTGCAGCCTTGTCAACATAGAGGGCTGCCTGCTGGTGCGGGTTCTCGCCGTAGCGCAGCACTTCGGAACGTTCGAGGGAAAGGCCGGCGTAGGCCGGCCAGTCGATGACGCCGTCGCCGTCTTCGTCCAGGAACTGGCTCGCCGTCCAGGTGGCCACGGCGTTGTCATAGGACGCCGTGTGGGCGAACGCCTTGGCGGCCAGCCGGCGCCGGGTCTTCAGGTCGAACCCGCCCTCGGCGGCAGCGGTGACTACCTCGCCGTAGAAGGAGGGGTCCACCACGATGGCGACGGCGGCGTGGTTCTTCGCTGCGGAGCGCACCATGGCGGGCCCTCCGATGTCGATCTGCTCCACCACGTCATCCTGGGCAGCGCCGGACTTCACGGTCTCCACGAACGGGTAGAGGTTCACCACCACCAGGTCGAAAGGCTCGATCTGCATGCTGGTGAGCGTGTCCATGTGCGCCGCCACGCGGCGGTCAGCGAGGATGCCCCCGTGCACGCGCGGGTGCAGGGTCTTCACGCGGCCGTCCAGCATTTCGGGTGACCCCGTGACTTCCTCGACCTCCTGGACCGGGATGCCCGCGGCCGCGATCTTCTTCGCCGTGGACCCGGTGGATACCAGCTTCACGCCCGCTGCATGCAGGCCCTGGGCGAGCTCCTCCAGACCGGTCTTGTCGTAAACCGAGATCAGGGCCCGGCGGATGGGAACACGGTCAATGGATACGCGCTCATGCTGCGTGAAGCTCACAAATGTCTCCGTCTTATATCGCGGACCAGTGCCGCGGTTGGTGGGGATACGGCCAGTTTATCGCGAAGCGCAGGTTGCCCCGCGTGTCTGCTGGAGTGTGAACACCGGTGGGCCCGGCTAGAGTTTTCCCAGGAGGCTGCGATGAATACTTACACCACTGTGCCGAGCGGCGAACAGGTGGTCCAGGAACTGCCATGGCGATGGAAAGTCCAGGGCAGGATTTTCGTGATCGGTGGCCTCGGCTTCATGTTCGACGCCTGGGACGTGACGCTGAACGGCATCCTCATTCCGCTGCTTTCCGTGCACTGGGCGCTTACCCCGGGCGAGGTGGCCTGGGTGGGAACGTCCAACCTGATCGGCATGGCCCTGGGTGCTTTTGTATGGGGAACCATTGCAGACACCATCGGACGTAAAAAGGCCTTCACGGCCACCCTGCTGATCTTCTCCCTGTTCACCGTGCTGGGCGCCTTCTCCCCCGACTTCATGCTGTTCTGCGTGTTCCGTTTTATGGCCGGCTTCGGCCTGGGCGGCTGCATCCCTGTGGACTACGCCCTGGTGGGCGAGTTCACGCCCCGGAAGCAGCGCGGCAAGGTCCTTACGGCGATGGATGGCTGGTGGCCGGTGGGCGCCGCCCTGGCCGGGTTTGTCTCCGCCGGGCTGGTGGCCCTCTACGGCGACTGGCGGCTGACCATGCTGGTGATGGTGCTGCCTGCACTGCTGGTGTTCTGGGTCCGCCGGAGCGTGCCGGAGTCCCCGCTGTTCCTGATCCGGAAGGGCCGGCGGGAGGAAGCAGCGAAAGTCATTGACGGGCTGGTGGCCGCCACCGGCGCGGAGACGCGGGTCTACAGCCTGCCCGATGCCAAGGAAGTGCCCCGGCTCTCGGCCGGCAGCGCCTGGCACCAGCTGCGCCTGGTGTGGCAGTACAACTGGAAAATCACGGCTGCGGCCTGGTCCCTGTTCTTCACCATCCTGCTGGTCTACTACCTGTCACTGACGTGGATGCCGCGGATCCTGATCGGTGCCGGTTTTGCCGAGTACAAGGCGTTTGTCACCACCGCGTCCATGGCCGCCGTCGGGCTTTTGGGCGTTGTCGTGGCGGCCCTGCTCGTGGAACGGGTGGGCCGCAAATGGATCCTGGCCATCACCGGTCCACTGTCCGCCCTGACCTTGGTCATCGTGGCCATCGTGGTGGACATCCCCACGGCCGCCGTGTTCTGGCTTCTGGTGTTCGGATTCGTGGTGCAGGTTGCCATCCCGGTCCTGTACGCCTACGTTTCCGAGCTCTACCCCACCGAGCTGCGCGGCACCGGTTTCGGCTGGGCATCCACGTTTTCGCGGCTGGGCGCCGGCTTCGGCCCGCTCATCTTCGCGAACTACTTCTGGCCGGAGCTGGGCCTGGCCACGTCCTTTGCCCTGGCCGGCGGACTGGTGCTCCTCGCAGTGCTGTGGATGGCGTTCTTCTCCCCTGAGACCAAGCAGCGCCGCCTCGACTAGGAGACCAGCGACACGCTCCTTCAAATTCGACGCGGACATTCATTGGCGCAGACCACATTTCCGGTGCGACAGGGAGTTTGCGCCTCGAACAGGAACGTGCCCGTCAATGACGCTGTGGTAGGGGGCCAAGATCAGCCCACTACGAAAAGTGAGGACACACTGGCCGATGTAGCAGGCTCAAACCGTCTCGGCCGCGCGCCGCTGGGCGGCGGCCAGGCCTGCCAGCGTGGACACCAGGAGGCGGCGCTCCACCACCTTGATGCGCTCGTGCAGGGTTTCCTCTGTGTCGGACTCCTCAATGACCACCGCTTCCTGGGCGATGATGGGCCCGGTGTCCACGCCGGCGTCCGCCCAGTGAACAGTGCAGCCGGTGACCTTCACGCCGTATGCCATGGCATCCCGGACCCCGTGGGCGCCCGGGAAGGCCGGGAGCAGGGCGGGGTGCGTGTTGAGGTATTTGCCGTTGAAAGCATCGATGAACTCCGGGCTCACGATCCGCATGAATCCTGAGGAAACCACCACGTCCGGTTCGAAGGCCGCCACGGCCTCCGTGAGGGCGGCGTTCCACTGTGCCCGGTCAGCATAGGCCTTGAAGTCCACCACAAACGTGGGGATGCCGGCAGCGGCGGACCGCTCCACCCCATACGTGCCCGGCCGGTCTGCCCCTACCGCGGCGATGTCGACGTCGAGTTCCCCTGCCTTAACCGCGTCAATGACCGCCTGGAGGTTGGACCCGGTTCCGGAAACGAGGACTACGATGCGCATGGCTCTAGCTTATGGGCAGGCTCGCGTAGGCTGGAAAACATGAACACCACACCGCAACCGGCTGGGCAGCAGCGCACAAAACCGCCGCTCAGCGAGGCAGCAAAGGCCTCGCTCGCCAAGACCCATACCCTGTTTCGGATCTTTGTGGTTTCTGTGCTCGGCGCGTTCATCGTGTACCAGCTTGACATCAACTACCTCTGGCTATCGGCCCTCCTGACGGCCGCCAGCCTGGCCCTCGGCGTGGTGCTGCTGGTCCGGGCCGCTAGGTTGAAGGAGTCCCGGCTGGTACTCATCGGCACCATTTCCGGCCTGGTAGTGTCCGCGATCATGGTGCTGCTGGTCCTGGTCACGGCTCTGTTCTTCAGTGAGGTGCGTGAGTACCAGGAGTGCGTCGGCCGCGCTCTGACCGACCAGGCTCAGTCGGCCTGCAGGGTTCAGCTGCAGGGCTCGCTGCCCACCCAGCTCCCCTAGACACCCCCAAGCGAACGCCCGGTCTTACCGGACCAGCTCCGCGTCCTCTTCCTTGGCTGCCTGCTCACGTTCCAGCCAAGGCCCGGCCGCGTAACCCACCACGACGCCGGCAGCAACTTCAGCAGCCACCCAGACCCCCGTCCAGAACGGGTCGGGGCCAATCGCGGTGAGGCGTCCGATTCCAGCCGAACCGCGGGCAAGCCACGCCAACCCGGCCGTCATCAGCCCGGCGGCCAGCCCGCACAGCAGCCCAAGCACCAGGGTGGAAACCGTGGCGGTGAACCAGCGGGCGCGGATTTTGATGGAGAGCCACTCGTCGAAGTGGTTCTCACCTTCGCGCAGGAACCACCAGCCCGCCAGGACCCCCGCGAGGACCGGGACGATCAAGGCGACGAAGGCGTAATCCAGGGGGCCCGCCGGGATGGCCGCCAGCACCGGGATGGAGGGAAGAGGACCCACGGCGGTGCCCAGGGGACCCACCTGGGACCCCAGGCCCATCGCAAAACCGGAACCGGACGCCCACGCCAGGGCAAACACCACGAGATTGGGCAGGAAACCCAGCTGGGCAATGGTGAGGGCCACGCCCCCTACCGCGCCGGCGTCGAGCGCTTCATAGACGGCAACTACCAGGTTCCAGTGAATGAACAGGTCAACGGCCAGCAGCAGCGCGGCCAGCGCCAGGGCTGACACCACCGCCACAAAACCGGCTTTCGCGGCGGAGCCGAGGTAGGACCCGGCCCAGCGCGAATGCTGGCTGGTGCGGGAAATCCAGTCCACGGCGTCGACGCCGATGAGCCGGCTCCAGGAGCCTGCCTCACGGCGTGCGCCGATCACCATGCCCAGTGCGTACGGAATGAGGGGGATGAACATGGCATGCCAAGGGTTGATGCCGACGTCGGGCGTGCGGCAGATGAAGCCCGTTGCCGCACCGAAGGCCGCGTAGACCAGCCAGGAACCGAGGAGTGCCTGCCACAGTTGGTCCGTGTATGAGGCCCGGGCCAGCCGCCGGCCGGCCCGCCAGGCCAGCAGGAAAGGGATCAGGGTGAGGCCAAGCGGAATAAGTGTCAGCAGCCCGGACCCGGAGTTGGCTGCAGCAGTGGAGCCCGCGGCATGGAGCTCCAGCGGCACACCATGGACCAGCAGCCAGGATTGGCCGGCCAGGCGGGCCAGGAAGTCGACCGCGCTGTCATGGAAACCCGCAGTGGCCCAAACCGCCAGGACCGGAGCGATCACCACCAGTGCCGAGATGATGGCTGCCTGCGCCGTCTCGAGGGCGCCCTGCAGCCACAAGGGCATGGGAAGGCCACGGTCTCCGGTCTGATCAGCGCGCAGTTTCATCGTTTTCCATGGTGTCACGGCCGCCCCGTCCGGTCCGTGACCGACAGGCACAACCCGTGTGAGCACCGACTCAATGCCCCGTTGAACCGGCGCTTTTCGCAAGGCCCAGCCGTAAAATTTAACTGTCCACAGTAGTGGCAGGAGGTTGGAAATGACTACCGCATCCCCGCATGCACACGGCGTTCACTTTGGCCGGGCAGACGTCCAAAACGTGGGCATGGGAGTGGGAATTGTTTTGATGCTGGTGGGTGTCCTGGGCTTTATCCCGGGCGTCACCACCCAATACAGCGAACTGATGTTCCTCGGACCGGCTTCACATGCCATGTTCCTTGGTTTGTTCCAGGTATCCATGCTGCTGAATCTGGTGCAGCTGGCTATCGGTGCAACCGCCCTGGCAATGTCCCGCACCGAGCACGGCGCCCGTAATTTCCTTCTCGGAGCAGGTGCGCTGTACGTCGTCCTGGCCATCTTCGGGCTCATTGTCGGCGTTGGTTCGGCGGCGAATTTCCTGTCGCTGAACATGGCTGATAACTGGACCCACCTGGCGCTGGGTGTCGTCATGATTGTTGCCGGCTGGCTGTTCTCCAGGAACGTGGCGGCCGACAGGACATAGCCCGGTATCCGTAACCCGGGAAAACAGGAGCCGCGAATGAAAGAAGAACACTAAGTTCTGAAGATATTCGTCCTACTGGCTGGTGCAGTTGCCGCTTCCGGCGTGGCTGCACCAGCACTCCGCGGCTATACCGCCGCAAAAGCGTACAGTCGCGGCAAGAGAAAGTTCCGCATGCACAACGACGCCGGGAGCCCCCAAATGGACTCCCGGCGTCGTTCGCTGTGTGTTGCCTTCGCGCCGGTCCGTTCAGCGGCGCGTCAGCAGTACCTCAGGGGTAAGGATCAGCGGCGGGAATTGCCGTCAACGCCGTCACCGTCGGCGTCAATGTGCTCCTTGCGGACTTCCTCGTTAACCGTGACGTCGTCCTGGACTACTTCCTTGTCCAGGCGGACACGCTCCACCGGAACGGTTTCCTTCTCAATCACCGGGCGTTCCTCGTGCAGGATCACCTCATGCTCTTCCTCGCTGATGTCCGGGCCGTCAAGGGCAGCACCGCGGTTGGCATCAGTGATGGGCTCGCGCTCGAGGCGGACCTCTTCGCGCTGCACCGGAACGGTCTTGGTGACGTTTTCCGTGGTGACGTACTTCCGGAGCCTGGCCCGGCCGGCGGCCTCGCGCTCGGTGCCGACGTGAAGCCGCTCCTCCGAGCGGGTCATGGCGTCGTCCGTGGTGGGGCCGGAGGTGTCGTGGCCAACGGCGCCGCGGTCCGAGGTGCCGCCTGCCGTGCCGGCTGCGTAGCCGTCTGTGCCCGCGTTCGGCGTGCCGGCGTTTAGGTCGGCATCGCCTTGGAAGTCCACGTCGTTGCGGGTGTCGGAGTAGGTCCGGGCGCCGCGCTCGTAGTAGGTGTACAGCTGGTCTTCTTCCTCAGGGGTGAGGTGTCCGTCCACATCTACGCGGGGGGCATCCTTGACGTGGTCCTTGGTAAAGGGAACCACCAAGTCGTCTCCCTGCGTGTGTGCCCCTTCTACCGGAACGAAAGACTGGGAGGTGCCGAAGAGGCCGGTCTTGACCGTAACCCAGGTGGGCTCCCCGGTATCGTCGTCCGCGTAGAGCTGTCCCATCGAACCGATCTTCTCGCCGTCGGAACCGAGGACGTTCCCGCCCTTGTTGAGCAGGCTTTCAAGGTTTTCCCTGTTGAGCATGACGTCTCCTTGGATGTGTCGTTGCGCTGGGTCTAGCTAGCTTTGGATATCCCGGTACCGGAGGGTCCCCCGGAGTGCGGCCTCCGCCCCCTCTGCTGAAGGCTTCGCGCTAGCTGCCCGTATACAGTAAGCAGGCTTAGCATCAAAAGGGAAGTCTACTTACTAATTTTCTTCGTGCCGAATGCCTTGACCCCGGTCTGACAGGCAGCTTTGCCCTGAAAAAAGTTCAAGCCTACCTCGCGGTCCCGACGGACCGGAGCCCCCCGTTCCAGCTGCGCCGGCGACGCCCTGAAGTTTCCCTAACCTTTCCCGCGGCGTCACGTCCGGTCCCCCGCCCGGCAACGCCGCCCGCCCACGGTGGAGGGGTGAGGATCGCAATTATTGCTGAATCGTTCCTGCCCCTGATGAACGGTGTTACGCACTCCATCCTGCGGGTGCTGGACCACTTGCAGGAGCGGGGCGACGACGTCCTGGTGATCGCCCCCTCCACGCAGGATACGGACGCCCCGGACTGCGTGAAGGGTGCCGGGATCCACCGACTGCCGGCTGTGCCGATGGCCGGTTACACGAACGTCAGGGTGGCGATGGGCGGTGTGTACCGGGTCAAGCGAATCCTTGCCGAGTATGCACCGGATGTGGTCCATCTGGCCTCGCCGTTCGTCCTCGGCTGGCGCGCTGTCCAGGCTGCCCGGCAGCTGGGCATCCCCACAGTGGCGATTTACCAGACCGAAGTTCCCAGCTACGCGGCCCGGTACGGCGTCCCGTTCCTGGAGAACTGGGCCTGGAGCCGGGTGGAAAACATCCACCTCCTCGCCACCCGCACCCTGGTGCCGTCCACGTTCGCGCTGAACCAGTTGCGCGGCCGCGGCATTCCCCGGGTCCGGATGTGGCGCAGGGGTGTGGACACGGCACGCTTTTCGCCGGAAAAGCGCGACGACGGGTGGCGGGCCACGGTGGCCCGCCACGGTGAGAGAATCATTGGCTACGTGGGCCGGCTAGCCGTGGAGAAGCAGGTGGAGGACTTGGCCGCCCTGGCCGGGCTGCCCGGCACCAAGCTGGTGGTCGTGGGCGACGGACCGCAGCGGGCTGCCTTGGAGGAGGCCTTGCCGGGGGCGGCCTTCACGGGGTTCCTGGGCGGCGAGGCCTTGGCCGGTGCGATGGCCTCCTTTGATCTTTTTGTCCATCCGGGCGAGTTCGAAACCTTCTGCCAGACCATCCAGGAGGCCATGGCATCGGGTGTGCCGGTGGTGGCCACGGGCCGCGGAGGCCCCCTGGACCTGGTGGAGAACTCCCGGACCGGCTGGCTCTACGAACCCGGAGACCTGTCCGGGATGCGCACCCGGGTACTGGACCTGATGGGCGACGACGCCAAGCGCCGCGCCTTCGCTGCAGCAGCACACGCATCCGTGCAGGACAGGACCTGGCCCGCCCTCTGCCAACAGCTGGTCCGGCATTACGAAGAGGTCGTTGCCGGCACGCCGGTTCCCCTCAATGCAGGCACGGGGTCAATCAACACCGAAGGAGCAACACAGTGAAGATCTCCGTCATTGGCTGCGGCTATCTCGGCGCAGTACACGCCGCGACGTTGGCGTCTATGGGGCACACAGTGGTGGGAATCGACGTCGACCCCGCCAAAGTGGACCAGCTTTCCCGCGGCCATGCCCCCTTCCACGAGCCCGGCCTGGACGAACTCCTGCAGGACGGCCTGGCCACGGGACGGTTGACTTTCTCAACGGAGGCGGCCCATGCCATGGGCGCACAGGTGCACTTCCTGTGCGTGGGAACGCCCCAGCACAAGACGTCCGACGCCGCTGACCTCACCTTTCTGACCGCCGCAGCGGAGGCGCTGCTGCCGAACCTTGCCGCGGGCGCCGTCGTCGTCGGGAAATCGACCGTACCCGTGGGGACGGTGGACATGCTCCGTGGGGTGTTGCGGACACGCCCGGATGTCCTGCTGGGCTGGAACCCCGAATTCCTCCGGCAAGGCACAGCGGTGAAGGACTCACTGGTGCCGGACCGGCTGGTTTACGGAGTGGACGGCGGCCGGGCAGCAGCGTTCAATGTGCTGACTGGCGCGCCAACTGGTGTGACCGCCGCCTTGGACGCCGTCTATGAGCCGCTGCTGGCAGCGCGCATTCCCCGCTTCGTGTGCAATTTCGCCACCGCCGAACTGATCAAGTCGGCGGCGAACGCCTACCTCGCCACCAAGGTGAGTTTCATCAATGCCATGTCCGAGCTCTGCGACGCCGCCGGCGCGGACGTGGCAGAACTGGCTGAGGCGATGGGAATGGATCCGCGGATCGGCGCGCGATACCTGCACCCCGGGCTGGGTTTCGGCGGCGGCTGCCTGCCCAAGGACATCCGCAGCTTCCGGGCCCAGGCGGCCGGCCTCAGGGTTACTGCTGTGGAGGAATGGATGCAGCTGGTGGATGACGTCAACCTTGGCCAGCGCGCCCGGACGGTCACCCTGGCCGCGGAACTCTGCGGCGGCAGCCTGGCCGGGCGCTCCATCACGGTGCTTGGCGCATCCTTCAAGCCGGACACGGATGACATCCGGGACTCCCCTGCCCTGGACGTTGCGGACCGCCTCGCTGCTGCCGGGGCCCACGTGACGGTGACCGACCCCAAAGCCGTGAACCATGCCTGGCGGCGCTACTCCAGGCTCCGGTTCGAGCCCACCACCCTGCGGGCGCTCGAGGGCGCGGAGGTGGTCCTGCTCCTCACCGAATGGGAGGAGTACCGCCGGCTTTCGCCTGCCGTTGCAGGTGCGCTGGTACGACGCCGGGTGCTGCTTGACGCGCGCAACGCGCTGGATGCCACGGCCTGGCAAGCCGAAGGCTGGGTGGTACGCGGCCTCGGGACCTCAGCCGGACCGGTGCCTGCGGTAGCCGGTCAGCTGGCATAACTGGAGTTGACGTAGACGGAGTCAATGGCCGGCGGCCATCTGCCGAAGGAGTCAGTTCAACAGGCCCAGCTCGGCAAATGCCAGCGCCACTCCGTTTCCGGCGGGTCCAGCTGTGAGGCGGTCAGCGACAGCCAGCACCGCCGGATGGCCGCCCTCCACACCGATGCCGACCGCGGCGTACTCCAGCATTTCGATGTCGTTTGCGCTGTCGCCGATGGCAATGATGTCCTCCCGGTTCAGGCCCAGGCGCTCCTCCAGCACCTGGATGCCCACCGCCTTGTGGGTCCCTGCCATGTAGATCTCCCCGGCGCGGTCACCCAACGCTGACAGCGAACTGGGGATAAGCCCCACCTCCGGGCCGAAGCCGGTCATGAGTTCAGTCAGCGGCACAGGGGAATCAAAGCAGGAAATCTTGGCGAAGGAGACATGGCGGAGGTCATCGCCGTACTGCATCGGACCCAGGATGTCCTCAAGGGGATCCACGTCGGTGCTCAACACCCCGTCATGTCCGGGACGGCCCTCGAAAATGGGACCGAGTACCTGCCTCAGGCGCTGGTCCACACCGGTCCGGCCGTACAGTGCGCCTGGTGCTTCCAGGATGTAGGCGGCGCTGTTCGCGTCAAGAGTCTCCACGATGAGGGCCGCAAGGTCCGGTTCAAAACGGCTGTCTTTGAGGACTTCGCCGTTAAGCTCCACGCGGGCTCCGGCGCCCGTGATGATGCCGTCGAAACCTGCATCGAGGATGTGTTCCGGCACCATGGACAGCGGGCGGCCGGTGCACACGAAGACGAGGTGGCCAAGCCGCCGGGCTGTCCGCACGGCTTCCACGTGGGCGTCCGGTACTACTCCGTGGTCCGCGTAGGTGCCGTCGATGTCGAGGAAGATGGCACGTGGCCGGATGGTGTGCTGGCTGGACATGCCGGAGCTCCTTGGTTGTTGGCCGGGACAATCAACTCTATGCGAAGCGACTTTTCCCGGGCCCGAAAAATGCTGCTTATGGCGCCCGCGCCCGCAACTGCGTGCAGCCCGTGGTTCCGGCCGGCCAAACTGACAGTCATCCCGTGATATTCAAGGTCTTGAAGTACAGTAAGCACACTGATTGAATTAGGGAACCGGACATGGGGGCACGGCACAACTTACTGATTAAGGAGTGACAACATGGGTATTCTCGGATTTCTCATTTTGGGCCTGATCGCTGGTGCTATTGCCAAGGCCATCCTGCCGGGACGTCAGGGCGGGGGCTGGGTAATCACCATGGTCCTCGGCGTCGTCGGCGCTATCCTGGGCGGCTGGATCGGCTCGCTGATATTCGGCGGCGGACTGGCTGAATTCTTCGATATTCGCACTTGGCTGCTTGCCATTCTCGGATCGATTATTGTACTGCTGATTTACGGCGCAGTTACCAACCGGAGCGGCCGCCGCGTATAGCCGCATTTCGTAAACGCCAAGCGCCGTTCTCCCCACAAGGAGGGCGGCGCTTTTTTATGCACTGATGGGACCACCCAAAAGCCGCTGACCACATTCGGCAGGATTTGTGAGGCGTTTGGAAAAAAGGCTCCCCCGGCCCCTGTATTTTCGGAGCGGGGACTTTATGATGTGCGAGGGGGTGGTGCAATGGCCGATTCTCAAGGCCACAGCAAGGGTTTGGCAGAGCCTGCGCTCGGTGCGGTCCTGGACGCCAGTCCCGATGCCCTCCTCGCCGTGGTCCCCGACGGCAGCATCACCGTGGCCAACGCCGCTGCGCAGCGGCTTTTCGGCTTCAGCCGGAGTGAGTTGGCCGGGCGGAACCACCATTCGCTGTTTGCTGAGGGCTTCCAGGGCGAAGTGGACCGGATTTTCCAGCAACTGCTCGCCGACCCGGAGAAACAGCTGCCGCCGCGGGCGGTATCCTGCGTGAACAGCAGCGGGACGGTGTTTTCGGCGGAGGTGGCAGCGGCACTGCTCCCCGGCGAGGACCCGGACGGCCAGCGGACACACGGTGGAGCGCCCCGGCTGTTGCTCTCGGTGCGGGGTACGTCGCACCGGGCCGCCGCGGAGGAGGACCTGCGCGAGGCAATGTCCCTGGTGACGGCCACCCTGGAATCCACGGCGGACGGCATCCTGGTGATGAGCAACCAGGGCCACGTTGCTGGGTTCAATGAACAGTTCCTGGCCATGTGGCGCATCCCCGCAGAGCTCCTCAAGGGCAATGGCGAAGAACCGATCATGCGGCTCGTCGTTTCCCAAGTGGCCGACCCCGTGGCATTTATGGGCCGAATCAACGAACTGGAGGACAACCCCGCAGCGGAGAGCCACGACGTCCTGGATTTCAAGGACGGCCGCACATTCGAGCGCTATTCCCGGCCCCAGCGGGTGGGCGACCGGATTGTGGGCAGGGTGTGGAGCTTCCGGGATGTCACCCCGCGGCGCAAGGCGCAGGAACAGGCCCAGCAGGCGATGCTTGATCTGGCGGCGCAAACAGAGAAGCTGCGCGCGATGGCTTTCCAGGATCCGCTGACGGGGCTTGCCAACAGGGCGGTCTTCAACGATGGACTGGCGGACGCCCTGAAAGAGCCGCGGCTGAAGGCAGTGGATGTCCTCCTGCTGGACCTGGATGATTTCAAGGAAGTCAACGACATATTGGGGCACCAGGCCGGCGACGACATGCTGATTGAGGTGGCGCGCAGGCTCCGTGGCTGTGTCCCCACCGCTGACGTGGTGGCCAGGCTGGGCGGGGACGAATTCGTGGTGCTGCTGACCGCCTGCCCGGATGCCGATGCCATTGCCGCCTGCATTGTCCGCTGCCTGCACGTTCCCGTCACCATCAGCGGAACGGTGCTGCGGCCCAGCCTCAGCCTGGGGCTTGCGTCCCTGGGACAGGACAACGTTGGCCCCTCTGAGCTGCTGCGGCAGGCGGATATCGCCATGTATGCGGCCAAGGCGGCAGGAAAGAACCGCTTCCTCCGGTTCCACCACGACATGATGGCAGCCCTGGTGCGGCGTACAGACATGGAGAGCGGGCTGCAGCTGGCCGTGTCCCGGGGCCAGATCTCGGTGGACTTCCAGCCCATCGTGTCGCACCGGATGGGCCAGGTGGTGAAGTTCGAGGCTCTGGCACGGTGGGACAGGGACGGCGAGCGCGTGCCGCCGTCGGTCTTTATCCCGCTGGCTGAACGGACGGGACTGATCAACGAAATCGGCGCCGAAGTGATGGCCCTCGGGATGCTGCAGCTGGCCTCTTGGCTCAGCGAGGACCCGTCCCGGTCACTCGCGCTGAACGTCTCCGGCGCGCAGCTGCAGGACAGGGATTTCGCGGACGAAGTCCTGCGCCTGGCTGAGGCCAGCGGCGTGGCTCCCTACCAGCTGATGCTGGAAGTGACGGAGTCAGTATTTTTCGACGCCGATTGCAGCCTGATCAAACAGCTCAGCATCTTGCGGGACGCCGGTGCCCGGGTTGCTTTGGACGATTTTGGCACCGGCTATTCATCCCTGGGCCGGCTGCAGGACCTGCCGGTAGACACTGTCAAGATCGACAAAACGTTTGTGTCCATGGTGCGCACCGGCGCCGAGCGCCTGCCCATCCTCAGTTCAATGATCAATATGGCCCACAGCCTCGGCTTGACGGTTACGGCGGAGGGCGTGGAGACAGTGGCCCAGGCGGACTACCTCACGGCCTTGGACTGCGACTCGTTGCAGGGGTATCTGTTCTCGTTGCCCGAACCGGGCGAGCGGCTCGAGTACGCCCTGCATCATGCGGAAGAAGCGCTCAGCGCGCTCAAGGGGCGGTAAAGGGAAATGCCCTACGCGGCCTTGTCGCGTCCCGTCTGTTTCGGGTCCTTCTGCGGCTGGAGATTTTTGGAGCGGGCAGGTTCGGCGGGTCGGTCTGCCATTGCTCCGGAGGTAGCGGCCGGCTCGACCTCAGACGCTTCCGCCACAGCGGCTGCCGCAAAAGTGTCTGCCGCTTCCGCAGCGCGGTTGCGCTTCCAGCGGCGGATCAGGTCCACGGCGGCCACGATGCCGGCCAGCGGGGTGAGTACGGCCGCCAGGTAGACGAAGAGCATCCAGGTCAGGGTGGTCAGCGGAGGCTGGTTGTTGTTCAGCAGGGACAGGCCGCCCAAAAGACCGGTGACCCAAAAGAGGACCACTGCGGTGAGCACCGTGGCGGCCGGGAAATACTGGTTGGACACGATTTTTTTCAGGTTTTCCATGCACTTCCTCCTGCCTGGCCGGGGCACGGCAACAGCCGCTCAAAACCAGTATGGGGCTGCCGCAGCGCGAATCCCGGCAACACGCAGGCGGTGGTGATGAAGCTAACGCCCGTCGGGACCCGGGTTGGCCGGTTGTCCGCCTCTTCCCTGCTGCGGGTGCCAGCTAATACGGTGGTCATGACCGGCACAGCTGCCGGCTTAGCCCGAAACACTGGCGCCACCCTGGAGGTCTTTACATGCGAAAAGTCACTGCCGGCCTGTTCCACTCCGTTGACGGCGTGGTGTCCGAGCCCTTCAAGTTCCAGTTCGACAGCTTCGATGACGAACTCGGTGTGGGCCTGACCAAAATGATGGACACGGTGGACACCGTGGTGCTGGGCCGGGTCAGCTACCAGGAATGGGCCGAATATTGGCCCAACGCCTCAGCGGACCAGGACTTCGCCGCCTTCATCAATCCCGTGGAAAAGTATGTGGCTTCCCGGTCCCTGACGGAACCGCTGGAATGGCAGAACTCGCGCATTATGGACGCCCCGCTGGAAGAGTTCGTGGGCAAGCTGCGGGAGCGCGACGGCGGCGAGATCGCAGTGTGCGGCAGCATCTCGGTGACCCGGCAGCTGCTGTTCGCCGGGCTGCTGGATTCGCTGACGCTGATGACCCACCCGGTCATCGCCGGCACAGGCCGCCGCCTGTTTGAGGACGGAGATCCCACCACCAGGCTCGCCCTCCAGGACCAGTACCGGACCAGCAAGGGCAACGTGGTCAGCGTTTACGGGCGCCTGGGCGGGTAGCCCGTGCGACGGCGGCAATGTCGCCGGGTGTCGTCCGGCAGCAGCCGCCGATAATCCTGGCGCCGAGGTCCCGCCAGGATCCGGTTCCTTCGGCCAGGCTGCGGGGCTGGCCGGGATTGCCGAACTGCGCAGGGTGGCCAGCGCTTCCGTCCGGTGTGGCGGGGCCCCAAGTTTTGGTCACCGGATCGTAGGTTTCCCCGGAGTTCGGATACGCGACCAGCGGTTTGTCGGTGGCTTGGCGCAGCTCAGTGAGGGCGGGGGTCACCAGCGGCAGCGGGACACAGTTCACACCGATCGCAGCCACCCGCGGCTGCGCGGCAAAAAGCTTCGCGACGGCCGTCAGCGGGGTGCCATCACTGATGTGCGCACCATCCCGGAGGCTGAAGGAGAACCAGGATTCGACGTCGTATTCCTGCGTGAGTGCCAGCAGCGCCTCGGCCTCGGCAAAGGACGGGAGGGTCTCACAGGCAAGGAAATCGACGCCCGCCTCCACGAGCGCTGCCATGCGGGGCCGGTGGAAGTCCCGGAATTCCCTGGCGGTCAGGACGTAGTCCCCGCGGTACTCCGAGCCATCCGCCAGATACGCGCCGTAAGGGCCCACCGATCCAGCGATCAACAGGGGTCCGTCGCCGGGAACACTGCCCAGATGCTCGCGGCGGGCCTCAGCTGCGAGCTGGACAGACAACGCCACCAGCTCCAGTGCCTCCCGTTCGCCGATCCCCCGGCGGGCAAAGCCCTGCGGCGTGGCCTGGTAGCTGGCTGTGGTGGCAATCCTGGCACCGGCGGAAAAGTAGTCCTGGTGGACGTCCTTGATCAGCCGGGGCTGTTCAAGCAGAACTTTGGCCGACCACAGGGGGTCTGCGAGATCGCAGCCACGAGCCTCAAGTTCGGTGGCCAGGGCGCCGTCGGCGGCGAGGTCTTCCCCGGATTCCAGTACTGAGGACAGGGACACTTTCGAAGACATAGTAGTCATAATACGCATTTACTTATGCTTGTAATGATTATTTCTTTCTGTCACGATGGCAGGCAACCGTCAGCCCGGCGGGAGGAAAGAGGACAGGTTATTGGACGTTCAACTGCACCCGGTACGCAAGCTGCGCGTGCACTGGCCCATCAGCGGCACCACTTTCGGGCAACTCGCCAAGGGTGAAGCGGCGGCTTTCCGGGACGATCCGGGCATCGCAGCACTCCTGCAGGCGCTGGCGCAGTTCCGTGAACTGGGCGACTTCGGCAACTACAAGCACGTGTTCGAGTCAGGGCTTGGCTTTGAAGGGTTCACCACGGCCGAGGGGGCCCATCCCACGCTGGGCCGGGTGGGCGAGCAGACCCTGTCCCCCACTTTCGTTTTCACCACCTACTTTGATGCCTCGCTGGGGGATGCCGCCGTGGAGCGCTTCCTGCGCCTGATCGTGGACATCCATCCGTGGGAGGTGCCGGTTATCGAACTGACCGGACCCATCAGCGTCTCCAGCAGCGCGCTGGCACCGGCAACCGAAGGAGCAGCCGCATCATGACGGATACTGCCACTTCCGTGTGGGAAGGCCTGCAGTCAGTGCTCGCCGGCCGGCAGTTCGTCGACCTGACGCACGCCTTCCACCCGGGCCAGCCACACTTTGCCGCCTTCCCCGACGAGGAGCGGGCAGCACTCTTCGACCTGGACAAGGGTGACGGGTTCACCGCGCACCGGTACACCATCGTGGGCCAATGGGGAACCCACGTGGACCCGCCCTCCCACTTCATTCGCGGCGGCAGGACGCTGGACCAGCTTCCGGTGTCGGAGATGGTCCTTCCCCTGGTGGTCCTGGATATCACCTCCCGGGTAGCGGCAAACCCGGACGCCACCCCAACACTGCAGGACGTGCAGGACTGGGAAAGCCGGAACGGCGCCATTCCCGCGGGCGCCTTCGTTGCCCTGCGCACCGGCTGGAGCAACCGCTGGCCGGATGCCGCGGCCATGGCCAACCGGGACTGTGACGGGGTCAGCCACACCCCGGGCTGGTCCCTCAACGTGCTGGCCTTCCTTGTCAACGAGCGGCGGATCGCGGCAATCGGCCACGAGCAGACGGACACAGACCCTGGCCTGGCCACATCCCGGCAGGACTTCAGCCTGGAAACCTACATCCTCGAGCAGGACCGCTGGCAGATCGAACTGCTGGCCAACCTGGACGGACTGCCGGAAGCGGGGGCCGCCGTCGTGGCAAGCTGGCCCAAACCCTTGGGCGGAAGCGGCTTCCCAGCACGGGTGTTTGCCATCTGCTGAACCCCACTGCGGCCCCGAAGCCGCGGGGAAGGACGCTCCACTAGACTCAACTCCATGTCAAAAACCTCCAGCATGGGCCGCGGAATCATGGCCGTGTTTGCAGTGGGCTCCAGGCACGCAGAGGGACATCCCGGCGGAACAGTCGCGGCCATCGCCTCGGACCTGGGCAAGGACCGCAGCCAGGTGTCCCGCAACCTGCGCGGCGCGGAGCAGGAAGGCTTCCTCACCCGCACCGGCCAACGCACCTACAGCTTGGACTGGCGCCTCCTGACGGACGCCCAACTGCTGACGGAACGCCGGCTCCAGGGTGACGGCGCCACTGCCCTGGACACGCTGGCGCAGGAAACCGACGAAGCCTGCTTCCTCGGCGTCCTCCAGGGTGACAGCACGGTGACCATCGGCGAAAGCGTGCCTGCCAGCAGCAACCTCGTCGGCTCCTGGCTGGGCCGGCCCTACCCCGCCTACTGCAGTGACGCCGGGCAGGCGGTCCTGTGGGAGGCCTCCGAAGCAGAAGTGCGGACAGTCTTCGCGGACGTCCCCTTTGTCCGCCACGGCCCCAACACGCCCGCCGGCGTGAACGACTTCCTCGCCCGGCGCGATGCGGCCCGGGCGCGGGGCTACTCCATTGTGGATGAAGAGGCCGAACCCGGGCTCTACTCCCTGGCCGTCCCGGTACGGGACTTCAAGGGTGACGTAGTGGCGGCATTGCAGATTGTGGGTATCAAGGCGCGGATGGAGCCGCGGCGGGAAGCCTGTGCTGCTGCGCTGGTGGAACAGGGCAGGTGGCTTGAGTCGAAGCTGGGCTACCGGCCGCAGGACTAGCTGTACTAGCCCGCCCGGACGGACCCGAGCCGTTCCGCCGCGCGGAGTAGAGCGGCCGCGGCAGCATCGGAGCCCGACCGGATCCCGGCGCGGCTTCCCAGCACGCTGAGCGAAGCAAGGATGGCACCGCTGACGTCCCTGACCGGCACCGCCAGTTCCACCACATCGTGCTCGAATTCCTCAGCAGCGGCGATGTAGCCGGCAGCGCGGTCCCGCACCATGAGGTCCCACACTTCGCCCGTGGAGTGGGCAGCACCTGGACCGCCAATGCCGATGTAGTTCACGTCCGCGAGCAGGGCGTCCACGGCTTGCCGGTCGTGATCCCACAGCAGCGCCCGGCCGGCGCCGGTGCACCAGACCGGGGTCACCATCCCCGGCTTGACGAAACTGCCGGGAAGCGCGTCGTTGCTCGACGTCCGGACCAGGATCACGCGGTAGCCGTCCCGCACGGAAAGCCGCGCCCGAAGCCCGAGCGATGCCACCAGCGACTCCAACTCGGCCTTCGCGTCCCGCACCCAGCCGGTGTTCAGCGAGGCGGCGAGGCTGAAGAACCGCTGCCCGGTCCGGAAGGGCCCGCGATCCAGGCGCTCCAGCAGCCCGAGGTCGCACAGTTCCTGCGCGAGACGGGAAACGCGGCTTTGTTCCATGCCCAGCTCGGCGGCAAGCTGCGACACGCCCAGCAGTTGGCGGCCCCGCTTCTCCCGGTCGGCCACCAGCCGCACAATGCGGAGCCCCTGCGCCATCGACGACGCCTCAGCGGACGAATCCACGCTTCTTTGCCCCTCCCCGCCGGAAACCTCGCCCTATTCTTCCACGGCCTGCCCCCTCCCTAAGTGGGGCAGGAGCCATCGGTGGAAAGAACGACGGCGACCGTCCCGGGAGGTGCCCTGCGAACCTTGCCGACAGCCGCCGTCGTCCGTCCCCGCTTAGTGTGCGGGCAGGGCCTTGCGTCCGTGCCGGAAATGGAACCAGAGGTAGCAGCCGGCCACAAACGGGATGCCGAAGTACAGCGCGGCGGCCTGGGCGGGGTCGAGCGCAATGCCGATCAGGGAAATGACGCACAGCGAAAACGCCAGGATGGGCACCAGCGGGAACAGGGGTGCCCTGTACGCGAGGGCTGTCACGTCGCCGCCGTTGCGCACGAAGGCGCGGCGGTGGAAAAAGTGCGAGGCGGTGATGGACATCCACACGCCCACCACCGCGAAGCCCGCCACCGAGACCAGGACCAGGTACACCGTTTCCGGGGCCACCACGCTGCTGATCAGTGATGCAAGCCCGCCCACCATGCTCACCGAGAGCGCGGTCAGGGGGATGCCGCGCCGCGTCAGCTTTTTCAGGGCCTGCGGCGCATGGCCCTCGTCGGCCAGGGAGTAAAGCATGCGGGCGCAGGAGAACAGGCCACTGTTGCCCGCAGAAAGGAGTGCCGTGATGATCACGAAGTTCATGATGTCTGCGGCGAAGGGGAGGCCGATGGCGGAGAAGACCGTCACGAACGGGCTCTCGTCCAGGCCCACTTCGGTGTAGGGGATGGTGGCCGCGATGACTGCGATGGCCCCGACGAAGAAAATGAGCAGGCGGACCACGGTGGTGCGCATGGCCCTGGGGATGCTGGTGGCGGGGTCCCTGGTTTCGCCGGCCGCGACTCCGATGAGCTCCGAGCCGGAGAAGGCATAGAAGACGGCAAGTACGGTAACCAGCACGCCGGTGAAGCCGTTGGGGAACAGGCCTGCTTCGGTGGCGAAATTCTCGAACATGAAGGGGTGGCTGCCACCGCTGCTCAGCGGGTGGAAACCGAGCAGGGCAGCGCCGCCCAGGACAATCAGGCCGATGATCGCGGCCACCTTCACAATCGCGAACCAGAACTCAGTCTCGCCGAAAAACCTGGCTGAGACGGCGTTGAAGCCAAAGAGCACCGCGGCGAAGACCAGGCACCAGACCCAGACCTCCACCTCCGGGAACCACCGCTGCATCAGCAGGCCGGAGGCGGTGAACTCCGAGCCGATAGCCACAGCCCAGCACAGCCAGTACAACCAGGCGGTGGCGAAGCCTGTGGCGGGCCCGATGGAGCGCGCAGCATAGATGTGGAATGCCCCCGATACCGGGTACGCGATGGCCAACTCGCCCAGGCAGGCCATTACCAGGTACACCACGAAGGCGCCCACCAGGTACGCGATCACCGCCCCGAGCGGGCCGGCCTGGGAGATGGTGTAGCCCGAGCTGAGGAACAGGCCCGAGCCGATGACGCCGCCCATCGCGATCATCACCAGGTGCCGCGGGCACATGGACCGGCGGAGTCCGGATTCCGGCAGCAGCGGCGTTGCTGGCTGGCTGTCCAGCGTGAGCGGGGTTGAGGGTTCCACGGGCGTCTCCAATGGGTCGGTCGATGAGATGGGGCGCGCAGTCCCCCTGACCCGGTCACGGAAACGAAGAATTGCACGTCGACAGTGCTGAAAGTAGCATGCGCCCCGAATTTTCGGTCATCAAAAACATAATGTGATGCTTATGTTGCACTCTTATTACTTTCAGTGACGCCCGCGAGAAGTTACGACGGCGGTGCTTCCGCCTCGAAGGAAGGCGGGCGTCCGCCCGTGGTCCGCCCTACTGTGGCTGGCTAGTTGCGCGCCCGTTCGACTGCTGCGGCGCCGGTCTCATTGCCGCTGTACCTTAGCCCCCTGGCCACACCTTCGGCGTCCGCGGCGGACCGGTTCTGGCTGAGCTTCTCCTTGGCTTCGATGCGGCTGATGACCAGCTCAACGCCCACGATGGCGCGCAGCTGGCCGGCAATGAACTTCGGAGGTGCGTCGTCCACGGACCACGGATGTTCCCGCGCTGCCTCGTGGACGTCCGTCAACTGGCGGACGTGCCGGGCCAGCCAGTCGGCGTCGTCATGGACCACAAGCCGGCCGTACACGTGGGCGGTGGAGTAGTTCCAGGTAGGCACCACCCGGCCGTGCTCGGCTTTGGAGGGGTACCAGGAGGGCGAGATGTAGGCGTCCGGGCCCTGGATAATGGCGAGCGCCTCACCGGTTGTGGCGGCAGAGAACTGCGGGTTGTTGCGTGCGGCGTGGGCGTACAGTGCGCCGCGCTCCCCCACGGACGGGTCGAAGACGAACGGCAGCAGTGTAGCGAGCAGGCCTTGCTCCGTCATGGTGACCAGGTTGGCTGCGGCAGGCCGGGCAAGGAGGCGGTGGACGGCGTCGGGATCGGCGGCAAAGTGGGCGGGGATGTACATGGCAGGTCCTTTCGGGAGGGTCAGGAGGTTGGGGCGGGAGTGCGGAGCCGCACCCGGACAGCGGCGCCCGCGCAGGCAATGACCGCCAAGCCGCCGACGATGGTGGTCCAGGTCAGCTCCTCACCGAGCAGGAGCGCAGCCCAGCAGATGCTGAGGACAGGCTGGACCAGCTGGATCTGGCTGACCTGTGCGATGGGACCGATGGCAAGCCCCCGGTACCATGCGAAAAATCCCAGGAACATGCTGACTACGGCGAGGTAGGCGAAGGCAGCCCACTGCACCGGCGTGGCGGACGGCGGCTGGACCGCGATGGAGAGAACGGCGAGAGCCAGCATCAGCGGCAATGCGAGGACGAGCGCCCAGGCGATGGTCTGCCACGGTCCCAGTTCCCGCGCCAGCAGCCCGCCCTCCGCGTACCCCACCGCGGCACAGGCCACAGCGCCCAGCAGCAGGAGGTCCGCCCAGTGGAGGTGGCCGAATCCGCCGGACTGCAGGACGGCAAAGGTGATGGCCGCCAGGGAGCCGAGCACCATGACCACCCAGAAGACGGCCGGCGGACGTTCCCGGGTGCGCAGTACGGCGGCCGAGGCTGTGGCGGCCGGCAGGAGCGCGATGACCACGACACCATGCCCTGCTGGAACGGCGGTGAGGGCAAAGGACGTGAGTAGCGGAAAGCCGACGACGACGCCTCCGGCCACAAGTGACAGCCGTGCCCAGGCCCGGGCGGAGGGGAGCCGCTGCCGGGTGAGCAGGAGGGCTGCGGCAGCGAGGACGCCGGCGATCACTGCGCGGCCAGAGCCAATAAACAGCGGTGAGAGGCCGGCGACGGCAACCCGGGTGAATGGAACAGTGAAGGAGAACGCCGCCACTCCCAGGAGTCCCCACCAGACTCCCGCCAAGCGGCGGGCGGATATCGGCGGGCGTTTCAGCACAGTAGCGCTACTATTGTCTTTCATGAACAACGATAGCAGTTCGCGCATCGTTTTGGCTTTGAAGCAGTGGATAGCAGCTGCTGCCCCCGGCGCCCGGCTCCCTTCCACCCGTTCCCTCGTGGCTGAATACCAGGCAAGCCCGGTGACGGTGCAGAAGGCGCTGCAGGTCCTGACCGCCCAGGGGCTGGTTGAAAGCAGGCCCGGCGTCGGGACGTTCGTGCGGGCCGTCCGGACTGCACGGCCCGCCGACTACGGCTGGCAGACGGCAGCCCTGGGGGCACCGCCGTCGGCCCTTCCCTCTGCTTCCGGGACCATGCGGGACGTCCCCAACAGCGTCATTCAGTTCCACTCCGGCTACCCGGACCGGGAGCTGCTGCCGGAGCGGCTGGTCCGTGCGGCCCTGGCCCGCGCCGCGCGCGGTGATGCCGCCCTGTCCCGTCCGCCGGCAGCCGGCATGCCGGAACTGCAGCAGTGGTTCGCGCAGGAGTTGGGTTCGGCCACGCCCGCCGGAATCTCTCCCCCGACGGCGGGCAACGTGATCGTGCTGCCCGGAAGCCAAAGCGGCCTCAGTTCCATTTTCCGTGCGCTGGTGGGCAGCGGCCAGCCGCTGCTGATGGAGTCCCCAACCTACTGGGGCGCCATCCTTGCGGCGGCGCAGACGGGTGTACGGGTGGTTCCGGTGCCCACCGGCCCGGACGGCCCGGACCCGGTGGAACTGGACCGCGCCTTTGCAGAGACCGGAGCGAGGGCTTTCTATGCTCAGCCCAACTACGCCAACCCGACCGGAGGGCAATGGGCGCCGGGGCGGGGCGATGAAGTCCTGGACGTGGTCCGCCGGCACGGCGCGTTCGTTGTCGAGGACGACTGGGCGCACGACTTCGGCATCACCTCGGACCCGCTTCCGCTTGCCACGCGGGACGACTCCGGCCACGTTATCTACATCCGGTCCCTGACCAAGAGTGTTTCCACCGCCGTCCGCATTGCCGCGGTCATTGCCAGGGGCCCGGCCCGCGAACGGATCCTCGCCCAGCGTGCAGCGGAGTCCATGTACGTGAGCGGACTGCTGCAGGCGGCGGCCCTGGATGTGGTGACCCAGCCGGGGTGGCAGACGCACCTGCGGAACCTCCGCCAGCAGTTGCAGTCGCGGCGGGACTTGCTGGTCACCAGCGTCCGGGAGCACGTCCCGCAAGCCCACATCGACCTGCTGCCCAAAGGCGGCCTGAACCTCTGGCTGCGCATGCCGGAGGGAACCAACCTGCCGCGCCTTGCGCGGGATTGCGAGGATGCCGGGGTGATGATTGCTGCCGGCACGGAGTGGTTCCCCGCCGAGCCCGCCGCCCCGTACGTGCGGCTCAACTACTCAGGCCCGAACCCGGGCGCCTATCCCGAGGGGGCGCGCATCATCGGTGAGGCCCTCGCCAGGAACGGCTGAGTAAGTTCGGGAAGGGGCTAGGAAGCGAGCCGAACCAGCTCTTCGCTCTTCTCCCACAACCCCCGGGCCAGTTCGGCATCGTAGGCCTGGGGGTTGGCCTTGGCCAGGGCGCGTTTGGCGTAGTAGGCGCCGGAGATCCAGTCCTTGCCGGCCGTGCCGTTGATGAGCCACAGCAAGGTGTCGGCGCCTTGGTCCGGGGTCAGCATAAAGCGGTTCAGCAGCGTGGTGTAAGCATGCCGGAACGGGCTGGTGGACGCCGCCGCGAAGTTGGTGCGGACCACGCCCGGGTGGAATGCCGCCGTCGTAATGCCCTGGCCGGCATAGCTGCGGTCCAGCTCGGAGGTGAACAGGATGTTCGCAAGCTTGCCGGTGCCGTAGGCGCGGTTGGTGGAGTAGCTGCGCTCGGCGGTGAGGTCGGACAGGTCGAGCCTGCCGAAGCCGTTGGCGGCGCTGGCCGTGTTGATCACCTTGGCGTTACTCGCCGTCAGCGTTTCCATCAGCAAGGTGGTGAGCAGGAACGGCGCCAGGTGGTTGATCTGGAAGGTGGACTCGTTGCCGTCCACAGTGAGGGTGCGCTTGCCCATGATGCCGCCGGCGTTGTTGGCCAGGACATCGATGCGCGGGTAGTCGGACTTCAGCTGCGCGGCGAGGGTGCGCACCTGCGCCAGGTCGGCAAAATCGCTGACGAAGTAGTCGGCGTTCAATTCCTTGGCAATGGCGCGGGTCTTCTCTTCCGAACGTCCGACGACGACCACCTGCTCCCCTGCCTTCGCCAGGGTGCGGGCGGCTGCTGCCCCAATGCCGTCGCTGGCGCCGGTGATCACGATGGTGCGAGGAGTCAAGGGGTGTCCTTTGGTCGAAAGAAGGTTCAGGCGTCCGATGGGAGCGCGGTGCCTTTGGCATAACGACGGCGGGCGGCCGGGTGTTCCCCGGCGCCCCCGGCAGGGCATATCCTGCACACACAGCCGAGCCCCGGGGAGGGAAACATCATGGAGATGCCCAAAGCGTCAGACGAGGACAAGGAACGGTTCCGGTCCCTGGTCCCGGACCACCCTGATGTGGTGGTCAAGCCCATGTTCGGCAACCTGGGGGCCTTCGTGAACGGCAACATGTTCGCCGGGCTGTTCGGGCCCACCATTGGGATCAAGCTATCCCCCGAAGACCGGGATGAACTCGAAGGCTCGGAACGCACTGTCCCCTTCGGCCCCGCGGAACGGCCGATGGGCGGCTATACGGGGCTGCCGGAGATGTGGAACGAGGAAGGCGACGGCGACGACGCCCGGGCGAAAGCCTGGATCCACAAAGCCTTCGAATACATCTCCACGCTCCCGCCGAAAGAGCCGAAAGCCACCAAAGCCCGGTCAGCAGGCAAATAATCACCCCCACTTTCGTCAGCACCCTTAAAAGTAAGTAGCGCCAGGTGTCGTTTTGAGGGTTCAAAACGACACCTGGCGCTACCCAGTTGGGGGGCTAACCCGCCAGGCCGGCCACCAGGAAGATGACTGCGGCGATGGCGAAGCCCATCACGCCGATCAGCGTTTCCATCACCGTCCAGGTCTTCAGGGTGGTCTTGACGTCCATGCCGAAGAAGCGGCCCACCAGCCAGAAGCCGGAGTCGTTGACGTGGGAGACTACCACGGAACCGGCAGCGACGGCGATGACCATGGCTGCGACCTGCATGCCGTTCAGTCCGGCAGAAGCCACAGCCGGGGCGATCAGGCCTGCGGTGGTGGTCAACGCCACGGTGGCGGAGCCTTGGGCGATGCGGAGGATGGCGGAGATCAGGAAGCCGGCGAGGATCAGCGGGATGCCCACGCCGCCCAGGACGTCGGCCAGGGCCTTGCCGATGCCGGAGGTGCGCAGGACGCCGCCGAACATGCCGCCGGCGCCGGTAATCAGGATGACCGAGCAGACCGGGCCAAGCGAGGACTCGAGCAGCTTCTCCAGCGCACCGGCGTCCTTGCCGCGCTTGGCACCCAGGACGAACATGGCCACGAGGACGGCGATCAGCAGCGCCACAGGAGTTTCACCGATGGTCCGCAGGACCTGGAACCACTGCTCGTTCTTGACGCCCGCAGGCAGCACACCGGAGGAGGCCAGGGTGTTCAGGCCGGTGTTGATGAAGATCAGGACCAGCGGGAGGAGCAGCAGCCCAACGATGGTGCGGAAGCGGGGCGGGTGCGATTCGGCTTCGGCGGTGGCGTGGCCGAGAAGTTCCGGCACGGGCAGGACCAGCTTCTTGCCGGTGTAGAGGCCGTAGAGATAGGCGGTGACGTACCAGGTGGGGATGGCGACAATGAGGCCCGCGATCAGGACCAGGCCGATGTTGGCGTCAAAGAAGGTGGCGGCGGAGACCGGTCCCGGGTGCGGGGGCAGGAAGATGTGCATCACGGAAAATGCGCCGGCGGCGGGCAGTCCGTAACGGAGCACTCCTCCGCCCAGGCGGTGGGCGACGGCGAAGACGACCGGCAGCATGACCACCAGGCCGGCGTCGAAGAAGATCGGGAAGCCGAAGATCAACGACGCCAGGCCCAGCGCGAACGGTGCGCGCTTTTCGCCGAAGACGCAGATGAGGTAATCGGCCAGCACTTTCGCGCCGCCGCTGGTTTCCACGATCCGGCCCAGCATCGCGCCCAGGCCGACCAGGAGCGCGACAGTTCCCAGCGTTGTGCCGAATCCGTTGATCAGGACGGGCACCACCTGGTTGGCGGGGATGCCGGTGGCGAAGGCCGTGGCGAGGCTGATCAGGATCAGGGCGATCAGGGCGTGCACGCGCAGCTTGATGATCAGGAACAGCAGGCCGAGGATCGCGGCTGCGGCTATGAGCAGAAGGGGGCCTGCTCCCAGCGTCTGGGTCCATCCTTCGATGGTCATGGTTCTCCTTTGAAACAGAACTACTTGTTGGGGATTGGGGAATGCTTAGGATGCGTTGGCTGCGGGGAGGTGCAGCGCGGCGATGATGGTCTTGACCAGGTCTTCCGGAGACTGGGAGATGTCCAGACGGAGGCTTCCGGCGGCGAGTTCCTCATCACTCAGCGGCTCAAGGGTTGCCAGCTGGCTGGGCAGGAGCGTGGGCGGCATGAAGTGGCCTTCACGGCCCTGCATGCGCTGGCCGATCAGGTCCGCTTCGCCGTGGAGGTGCAGGAACAGGACCCGGCCCTCCGCCTGGGCCAGCAATTGGCGGTAGCTCTGCTTGAGGGCGGAGCAGGTGAGCACGGTGCTCTCGCCGCTGCGGGCCTTGTCAGTCATCCAGGACTGGATTTCCTCCAGCCAGGGCCAGCGGTCCTCGTCCTGCAGGGGGATGCCCTGGCTCATCTTCTGGATGTTGGACGCCGGGTGGAACTCGTCCGCTTCGGCGCAGGCCCAGCCCAGCTGCTGGGACAGAGCGGCCGCGATGGTGGACTTACCGGAACCGGCAACGCCCATCACCACCAGGTGCGTGGCGGGGTACTGCATGTTTACCTCCGAAGAAGACGCCGTTGGCTTAGTGAAGAAAGCTTCTGCGCATCCTTGAAGGACTGCGCTCGAAATAAGGTAGCACCTTTCTCCTCAATAAATACTATCTTTCCGTGTCACAAGTCATACCTTTGTTTTTTCTTAGGTAGGCTGGTACCGCGCGCAGGCGCAGAGGAAGGCAGGAAAGATGTCGACGGCGACACCACAGGACGCGGACAACGCGAACGACGGCGGGGCCTCCCCTGCCATGCATGAACGCGTTTTGCAGGCGGTGGGCGTAGCCGTGGCTTCCGGCGACCTGCCACCGGGCAGCCGGCTCACCCTGGAGGGCCTTCAGCAGGAGTATGGAATTTCGCGCACCGTGGCCCGGGACACCATGAAGGTCCTGGAATCGATGAACCTGGTGTACTCGCGGCGGCGCGTGGGCATCGTGGTGCAGGAGCGCCGGTTTTGGAATGTGTTCGACCCCAAGCTGGTGCGCTGGCGGCTTGCTTCAGACGGGCGCGAGATCCAGTACAGCAGCCTCACCGAGCTGCGCATCGCCGTCGAACCCATTGCTGCTGCCGGCGCCGCGCGGAGGGCAAGCGCGGCCGAGCGGGCCAAACTGACGTCTCTTGCCGCCGACCTGCGGCGGCTCGGTGAGGCCGGTGATCTCCAGGGCTTCCTGGCCGCGGATATCGAATTCCACCAGCTGTTGCTGCGAAGCTGCGGCAACGAGATGTTCCAGGCCCTTGAAGGCATGGTGGCTGAGGTGCTGACCAGCCGCACCCAGCAGGGGCTGATGCCGTTCAAGCCGCGGGAGGAAGCGCTGCGGGCGCACGAGGATGTGGCTGCAGCCGTGGCCGGCGGCGATACGGCGGTGGCGGAATCGGCCATGCACCACATCCTCGATGAGGTCCGCAACGCCATGGGGCTGCACTAAGGCAGCGGTCCCGGCATGGACGGCCGGGACCCAGCACGGAACTTGGTAACACACCCGGGTTAAGCAAAAGCAGGGCCGGTCAGTGACCGGCCCTGCTCAAAAATTGAAACCCTGAGGCCCCAGTTTCCCTAAGAAATTAGAGAGCCTGGATGTTGGTGGCCTGGGGACCCTTGGGGCCCTGCTCGGTTTCGAAGGAAACCTTCTGGTTCTCTTCGAGGGAGCGGAAGCCGTTGGAGTTGATCGCAGAGTAGTGTGCGAAAACGTCCTGTGAGGAGTCATCGGGGGAAATGAAGCCGAAGCCCTTTTCAGCGTTAAACCATTTGACGGTGCCAGTAGCCATTATTTTTGTCCTTCGTGAAGGTGGAGGAAAAGTCCCGACTTTCGGGTCCTCCGGCGTGAGATGTTCAAACCGCTACTTCAGAAGAACGCGGACTTTCGACCGCGCGTACTGCCTGAACTACCAACTGCATAAACACAACAACAGGATCAACCCTACAGGAGTTTTGCGACGTGGATTACCACCGCCGCGGCACCGCCCAATTTCCCGCCTACATGATGCCCGTGGGCACCAGCAGCGCCCAGGCCAGCGCCGGGGCAACCAGCACCACGCCGCCGGCGTACATCATCAGCTGCTTGTAGACGCGCTGCCGGTCGTCGTCGCGGGCGTTGGCAACCACCAGCGCACCGTCAGTGGAGAAGGGCGAGACATCCACCACCGTGGCGGCAATCGCCAGTGCCGCCACGGTTCCCGAGGCGCTCAGGGTGCTGGTGGCCAGCAGCGGACCGGCGAGCGGGATGAACGCGGTCAGCAGGGCCGTGGAGGAGGCGAAGGCCGAGCCGACGCCGATCACGTAGCACAGGACCAGTGCCACGAGCAGGGGCGCACCCAGCGCCAGGGCCTGCTCGGCCAGGGTGTCGATGACGCCTACGTGCTGCAGGAGTGAGACGTAGGTGATCATGCCGGCAACCAGCAGCACGGTGGACCAGGAGACACCGCCGATGAAGGTCTGGTGCTCCTTGATGTTCACGAAGGCGAGCAGGAGCCCGGCGGAGAGGGCCACGAAACCGATGGGCATGTGGAAGCCCAGGGTGCACACGAGCATCACGGCGATCAGGACCAGGGTGAGGATCTGCTGGCCGTGCGGGCGGCCGGTGCTGGTGGTGTCGACGTCGGCATGGAGGCCGCCCTGGCCGTCGCGCAGCTTGCCAAAGAGGCTGAAGAGCACAATGGTCAGGACCGAGAGGATGAGGTTCAGGGCGAAACTGGCAATGAACAGCGAGCCCTGGGAAATGGGGAAGCCGTTCTCAACGGCGATGTTGTGCACCAGCACACCGGCCACGGACAGCGGGGAAAAGCCGCCGGCGTGGGCACCGTTGATGATGAACGCTCCCATCACCACGGGGTGGATGCGGGATTCATAGGCGAAGCCGAGGGCTGCCGGGGCGAGAAGCGCGACGGCGGCCGGCGAGAAGGTGCCCAGCGAGGTCAGCGCGGCAGCGATCAGGAAGAAGACCCAGGGCAGCAGCATGGTCTTGCCACGAACAAGCCGGACGCAGGTCTGGACGATGATGTTGATGGTGCCGTTCCGCTGGGCCATGCTGAAGAAGTAGGTGACGCCGATGATGGTCAGCACGATGCTGGCCGGGAACTCCTCCAGGATCTGCTTATCGGTCATGCCGAGCATGAAATAGCCGACGCAGAAGGAGGCCACCAGCCCCATCACGCCGATGTTCAGCGGCCATTTTGTGGCGACGACGAACATCACCACCAGGATAACCAGCGGGATGATCTGTACGGCTGTCATGCTGTGCTCCGGGTCCGTGATGGCCGCCGGGTTGAGGATGCCACTCCCCAGCACGAGGGCAGCCAGGCCCAGGATTAGAGCGGCCACGGCCATCAGTAGGATACGGCGGCGGCGGTTCGGACGCTTAGGACCCTTGTCCTGAAGGGCCTCGGGCGCGGCGGTGCGGTTGGCAGTACTGGTCATGGTGCTAACTCCTCATTGAGTGGCTCCCGCGAGGGCGGCAGCTGGGGCGCAGCCGGAAACCTCGGGGAGGTGGATGATGGTGGTGGCAATGGTGCGGGCAGTGCGGTCGACGCCGACGAGCAGGCTTCCCTGGTGCTCCTCGCTCCAGGTTTCAATCACCCCGGCAGGGGTCCGCAGCCTGAGGGTGCTTGCCGGCGCGTCCCCCGTAATGGCATGCAGTACGGTTCCCGGGGTGCGTGCGGCGAGGGTCAGGGCGATGCTGCCGGTAATTGCCAGGGCCGGGTGGGGCTTGCCCATGGAGAGCATCATGACGTTGACGTCGGTGCCGGCTTCGCCTTCGGCGGGGGCAGCCACGATGGCCAGCTTGGGGATGGCCCGGGCCGCTTCGGCGCTGGTGGGAGCCAGTCCCATCCGTACCGCTGCCTGCCGCCGGATTTGCTCCAGGGTTTCCAGCTGCAGCTCCACGCCTGCTCGCCAGCCCTGGTAACGGGCCGGGTCCAGGCCCAGCTCCTCCGCGCGGACCATCACCACCGGCGCTCCGGCGTCGACCATCGATACGGTCCAGCGGGTTCCGCCGGCGGTGATGCTGTCCGTAACCGCGCCGGTGGGAAGCAGGGCGCCGGTGGTTTTGCCCGCGGGATCCTGGAAGCCGAGCCCCACCGGATAGCCGGCGAACGGCACGCCGGGCATCTGTCCTTCGGGAATGATGGGCAGGGCCCCTGCCGGGGTGGGTACGCGCTGGACGATGACCTGGTTGGTGTTGGTGTTGCGGGTGACGATCCGGGTGATGTCTCCCGTGGGAACCACCCAGCCCTTCTCGATGGCGTAGAGGCCCACAACTGCGGAGCCGTTTCCGCAATTGCTGCCCCAGTCCACCCCGGCTTCTTCGATGCCTACCTGGGCGAAGGTGTACTCGACGTCGATATCCCCGGCGGTGGGCCGGTGCAGGATGATGGCCTTGCTGGTGGTGGAGGTCGCCCCGCCGACTCCGTCAATCTGGCGCGGGTCGGGGCTGCCGAACAGACGCGGCAGCAGAACATCAAGGCTGATTCCTCCCTCCTGAAGGTGCTCCGCCTCGAACACCCAGCATTTGCTGGTGCCTCCGCGCATCCACTCCGCTTCGATCTTCATTGCTTGCACCTCTCCTTTGCCTCACAGTTTGTTGAGGTCCTGAGAAAAGGTTGAGCCAGATCACAATGAAGGACAATGTCGGATTATTTGACGGGGATGTAGAGTTGCTTCAATCATTGACAGTGACGGGCTTCCAGCCGGCTTTCTGCAGCCCGGACGTTGCTGGAATGGCCGTTTCAGCTGCGGACCGCCGCGTGCATGCAGTGGATGAACGACAAGTAGAGAGAGGCAAACGGATGCTTAACGAAGAGGATCAGCCCCTGTTCGATGTCCGGCGCCTGGCCCTGCTTTTAGAGGTGGTGGAACAAGGATCGATCACCGCTGCAGCGGAACTGATGATGTATACGCCGTCGGCCGTCTCCCAGCAGCTGCGCAAGCTCGAACAGGAGGTGGGGCAGCCCTTGCTCAACCGCCGGTCCCGCGGCGTGGTGCCCACCGAGGCCGGGCAGATTCTTGCCGGCCACGCCCGCAAGATCGTCCGGCAGATGAAGGCAGCACAATCGGACCTGGGCCAGATTGCCGGGTTGAAGCGAGGTTCGCTGACCGTGGGCACCTTCCCTACGTTGGCCGGATCATTCCTGCCGATAGTCATCCGGACGTTCAAGAAGCGGTACCCCGCCATCGGCCTTTCACTGCGCAGCGCCCGCTTCGACGAACTCGTAGCTGACCTCGAGTCCGGTGCCACCGGGCTGTGCCTGCTCTGGGACTACCCCTGGAACCGCTTCGAGGACGAGTCCATCCGGATTACCGAAGTCTTCCAGGAAAGCACCGTGATCCTGGTGGCGCGTGGCCACAAACTGGCAGGGCGGGACGAGGTCAGCATGGAGGACCTGCGGAACGAGTCCTGGATCGTGCGGGCGGAGGCGCACCCCGTGGTGGAGGTGCTGCAGCGTTCGGCGCACGACGCCGGGTTCGAACCGACCATCGGATTCCTCGCCAATGATTACCAGGAAGCCCAGGCCATGGTGAGTGTTGGAATGGGTGTGGCGATGGTTCCCAAAACCGCCGTGTCACTGCAGCATCCCGACGTGCGGGTGCTCAGCCTCGGTCCTACCGCCCCGTTGCGGCGGATCCTGCTGGCCCAGCGCCAGGACAAGGTGTACGCGCCGGCCGAGGTGGCATTCCACTCCACCCTGCTGGAAGTCGCCCGCGAACGGGCCGGAGACTACCTCTAACAGCACTTCCCGCCCCGATGAACGGCCCAGGCTTGCTACAATTGCTACAGGAGGCAGCCATGACAACTATTCCCCATCGCGAGCTGCGCAACCAGAGCAGCAAGATCCTCGACCGCGTCAAAAACGGCGAAACGATAGATGTCACCAACAACGGCGAAATCGCTGCGACGTTGATCCCGCCGTCGGTTTCACCGTTTGAGCGTCTCCTGCTGGCCGGCCAGGTACGGCCGGCCCTCGCAGGTCCCGTCGATTTCCGTGCCCTCCCGCGGGTCGCCTCCGCAACAAGCACGGCAGAAATTTTGCACGACCTGCGAGGAGGCCGTTGATCGTTTATGTGGGCACCTCGGCCGTTCTAAAGCTGGTGGTGACAGAACGGGAATCGGACGAGCTAGCCGAATACTTGTCAGCATCCACCTCCAGGGGAGACAAGCTGGTGGCATCCATGCTCCTCTACACCGAACTCCACTGCGCCGGGAGCCGCCGCGCGCTCCCTGCCGAACTGGTAAATGCCGTGTTGGCCGGCATCAACCTCGTTGACATTGCGAGGCCTGACCTTCTCTATGCGGCGGCAATGCCCGGCCGATTGCGCAGTGCAGACGCCATCCATCTGGCTACGGCCATCCGGCTGCAAGCCGATCTCCTCATCGCTTATGACGCCGAGCTTTTGACAGCAGCTGTTGAGGCTGGGCTGAGGGTACTCTCGCCCGCCAGGCCCCCGGGATAGGACATGGCGTCAGACGCAGAATCGCGAACCTGCCGCCCCGTCACTCCTCCCCGGTATGCTGCAGCTCGGGACTGTAGGCGGTGAAGCCCCTGCGCAGCCGGACGCCTTGTGCCCCGATCATGGCGATGTCCTCCCACAGCACCAGGAACGACCCCCGGTGCCGCCACCGCAACAGCTCGGGCAGCGGCCACGGCTGGCTGAGTTCGGTCCGCTCGTAGCCCAGGAACGAGGACGCGCTGTGAGGGCTCACCACCAGCCCCAGCAGCCGCGCCTCGGCCAGAAGCTGCCGCGGGGTGCCGTCCACGGCGAACCGCGCGTCGGCCACTCTGCCAAGGCGCGTGCCGCCGTCGTCAAAAACATCCACTCCCAGCAGGTCACCGAGGATCATGGCGGCCTCCCGGAATACGGTTGATGATCTTGTCCCGGATCCAGCGTTCCACCCAGCCGGCATCGAGGTTTTCGCCGCCGATGCCGAGCTTCAGCACCACGGCAACGCTGGCCACGTCCTCCCACGGAATGCGGATAAGGCGGGACGACGGCGGCCTGCCGCCGAAGATCCGCGTTCCCAGCACCGGTCCGGTCAGCAGAGCCGTCAATACGGGTGCGGGAGTGCCAGGCTCCAGGTCCACGTCCAAAGCAGGCCCGCTCAACTCGAGGTCATCCACCGTGGTGACCGGAACGCCGTCGTTATCCAGAACCTGCCGGTCCAGCAGGTGCAGTTGGGCGTCAAGGATGCGTCCTGCCACTGGGGGCGGCGCAGCCAGCGGTGGGTGCGGCTTCATGATCCGGCTCCCGTCACGATCATCAGGGGTATCGCCGCGAGCGAGGCCGCCAGGATGATCACCAGGTAGACCATGGCCAGCACATTGACCGGCCGGCCGTTGACGTGCCGGCCCATGTATTGCGGATCGTTGGCCACGATCAGGATGGGCAGGTACGTCAGGGGCAGGGCGATCGCGGAGAAGACGACGGAATATTCGGTCACCAGCACGGGGTCCACACCGGTGGCGAGGACCGCCAGTCCGACGAACAGGCAGATGATCATGGCCAGGTGGAAGCGGGCGGCCTGCCCGGGGCGGCGGAACTTGCCCCAGGACCAGCCGAAGAACTGGGCCAGCGTGTAGCCGCTGGAGAGGGTGGTTTCCAGTGCTGCGCCGAAAGTCGCGGCCACCACGCCCACCAGCACCACCGCCAGGCCCACCTTTCCTGCCCCCTCTGCTACTGGAAGGACCACCTGCGACAGGGAGGTTACTGCGATCCCGGCGGGCAGGAGCACCACGGCGGCGCAGCCTGCGATGGCCACGGACAGTAGGCCGCCCAGCGGGAAGCCCACGAGGACGTTGATCCGGGACTGGACCAGGTCTTTGATGGACCAGCCTTCCTCCACAGCGCCGGAGGAAAAGAAGAACACCTCGTACGGTGTCATGGCGGCGCCAAACAGGGCGATGGCGTAGTACCAGTAGGAGGACATGGTTTCCTCCGCCGGGACCGCTGGACTCAGGGCCTGGCCAGCCAGGTTGTTCCAGTCGGGCCTGAGCAGGAACAGGGCCACGGCAAACACGATCAGGGTCAGCCCCAGAAGGCCGGTGACGTTTTCCATGATGGAGAACTTGACCCGCCACACCACCAGCCAGACGGCGAGCGCCGCCACCGGGATCCAGAGCAGGTAGTGGACGCTGCTGGCCAGCTGGAGCGCCAGGGCCACGCCGCCGATCTCCGCCGTGACGGTCATCAGGTTGATGAGGAAGGACGCTGAGAGGTTTGCCAGCCCGGCGCGGGGCCCGAGCCGCTCCCGGATGACCTCGAAGGTTGCCCTGCCGGACGCCGCGGCCACCCTCCCGGACATGTTGGCGAACAGGCAGATGCCCACGACGCCCACGCCCACCACCCACACCAGGGACAGGCCGAAGCGGGAGCCGACGACGGCGTTGGTCACCAGGTCGCCGATGTCCACGAACCCGCCGATCGCCGTCAGGACGCCGAGTGCGACGCCGAGGAGCCGCTTCACTTTCCGCCGTCCTTTGCCAGCAGTCCGGACAGCCGGTCAGCCGCCGCGGCCAGCTGCCTGTCGCCGTCGGGAAGGGAGGGATGGCCGTCGTCGGAGGCTACGGCGTCCCGGGCGGTGGTGAGGCCGGCGGTGCAGTCGTTAAGGACGGTGAGTGTCTCCTGCACCATGGCCCGGTCCTCGGCTGCGCCGGGCGAAAGTTTCAGCACGGAATTCCGGCTGGCCTGCAGTTCCTTCAGGGCATCGTCGAGGGACGTGGCGGTGGCAGCTTTAGTGAGCTTGCCGTCGGAGTCGAGCTTGAGGGCAAGCCTGGCCGTGGCGACGGCGGATGAACTGTCCTCAACAGCAGTGGAAATGGTGCTGCTGGTCCCGCTGCAGCCGGTGAGGACCGCGAGCGCTGTGACGCAGGCGGCCAGTACGTGGAGGCGACGTGCCGGAGGCCGGGGTGCAGTGGCTGGTCCGCTCAGCACTATGCGCCTCCAGACTCCGGATGCGGTCCGGGTGGTCCCAACGCCCCTTTAGCAAACGGGAAATTTAGTTGCCTTGAGCATAGGTATAGCACTTCGGCAGCCGCTGGGCATGGCGGGATCAAAGTGCGCGGGAATTTGCCGGTTTTTGTGGAATTCCACCCATCCGCAATGCGGCGGCCCGCGAATAACCGGCATAACCCCTTGGATGGGCAGGTCAAGAACCCTCCGATCCATAAACACATATCGCAATCAGGAGAACACCATGGCAACACACACCAGCACCGGTATGGCGGCCCGCACCAACGTCCAGAAGGCATCAATGGCTGTTGGAGCAGTATTCCTGCTGGTCGGCATCCTGGGCTTCGTTCCGGGCATCACGGGCAATTACGAACAGCTGGCTTTCGCCGGCCACCATTCCGAGGCCATGCTGCTGGGCCTGTTCCAGGTCTCGGCGCTGCACAACATCGTCCACCTGCTCTTCGGCGCAGCCGGCCTGGCCCTGGCAAAGTCCGCCACCGGCGCCCGCTCATTCCTCCTTTACGGCGGAGTCATCTACTTGGTCCTCTTCATCTACGGCCTGGTGGTCCCCCAGGATTCCGCCGGCAACTTCGTGCCCCTCAACGGCTTCGACAATGTCCTGCACCTGCTGCTCGGCGTCGGAATGATTGCCCTGGCCGTGATCCTCACCAAGGGCCACACGAAGGCCCGCGCCTAACGCACTCCCCCGGCGGTATCCCGCCTCGACGATTCACCTGGATGGCCCCGGCCGCAGCTGCTGCTGCCGGGGCCATCCCCGTTCCGTTGCCATTGTGTGGCAAAAGGGCGAAGGATACGATGCTGCCGGGGAGAGGCGCGTCCTGGTCTCGTGCGACGAGCGTTAGGGACCATCCGATGAGTGACTTCTTCACCATGAAGCCCGGCGAGACTGCCGCTCCCGTGCCGCCGGGGCCGGTGTTGTGCAGCGGGACGGCTGGCATGCGCCGCATCCACCGCGTCTTCCTTTGGGCGTACAACGAGGCGCCCGGCCTGGTGCGTTCCGCCGCCGCCGGAGACACTGCCCGCGCCGCATACGTGGGCGAGGTGCTGGGGAACTTCGACAAGCTGCTCCACCTCCACCACGAGAGCGAAGACCAGCTCATGTACCCGCAGCTGCAGGACCGGGCACCGGCCTGCGCCCTGCACATCGGGCAAATGCTCGATCAGCACAGGCAGGTCACCCAACGGCTGGAGCACATCGGGCCGGTCCGCCTGCGCTGGATGCAGACGGCCGACGAGGAGACCGGGGCGGAACTCGCCGCCCTCTACGAGGACCTGTCGGCGGTCCTCAACGTCCACCTTCGCCGGGAGGTCACCGAGGTGATGCCCGCCGTGGACAGGGTGATGACTGAGAAGGAAATGAAGACGGCGGCGCAGCACGGGAGCAGCCAGGTCAGCAACAAGTTCCTGGTGGGCTACCTCGGCATGGTGCTGGCCACGAATCCTCCGGCGGACCGGAAGGAATTGTTCAAGGAGATCCCGCCGCCCGTGCGCCTCGCCTACCGGCTCTTTGGGCGCAGGATGTACCGGAAACAGTACGCCACGCTCTTCCCGGGACGCCCGATTCCCGAGACGCTCTAGTGCTAATAGATGCAGGCGGGCTGGTAGGCAGGATCGGCCGGGCCCGAAGCCTTGCTTAGCGCATGGGCCACGAGCCGGTGCACCACGGGATCGTTCGGCGTCTGGTCGTGCTCGAAGGCATCGGCCGGGCACTTGTCCTGGATGGTGATGTTGGTGACCTGCCGGGCCGGGCCCGCCAGGAACTGGCTGTTGTAGGGAATGACCACTTCGTCATGGATCGTGGAGAGCACTGTGTAGGACGGCCCCGCGACTGTGTCGCCGACTGCGTTGAGTTTCTGCATAAAGGCCGAGCCTGCCTGCTGGTCGGCGCAGGCAGCACACCCAAGCCCCGTGTAGTCCGGATCCGGAACAAAACCCGGCGGCGGGACGATCAGGCCTTGAGTTCCATGGTTGGACGGTGCGATGCCGATGAGCTGGTGGACGTACTTCGCGCCGCCCAGGAAGCCCATGTAATACCGGGGCATCATGCCGCCCTGGCTGTGGCCCACCAGGTTGACCTTCTTCGCGCCGGTGGCGGAACGGACCGCATCGACAAACGGGGCCAGTTCCTTGGCGGATTCGGCCACGGGGGCGGTGGCATACACGCCGTTTGTTTCGCCGTAGTTGAGGGCGAAGACGCAGTACCCCTCGCCCTTGAGGTACGGGGACAGGGTGGACCAGTTCTTTTCCATGCTCTCGAACGTTCCAGGGACAAGGATGACCGGATACGGATGCTGTGCCGTCGGTTTGCAGGACCAGTCGTTGGCTCTGGGTGGGGATATCTCAACGGCTTGGGCAGGAGCGGCAACCACGGAGCTGGCAAGGACGGCGGCAGCGGCGACGGACAGGGCGCGGGCAAGCAGTGACATGAAAACCTCTTTGTTTAGCTGTCAACGGGGCGGCCGGTACTGATGGACGATGGCGACTTTCAGGTTGCGGCCGGGTTTTCCATGCTGGCAGCCCATCCGCTGCAGCCGATGGGCTCTGCACAAACGTGCGTGGAGAAAGCGCTTCTGCCGGCGGGCCCTCGCCATCGGGCGCGTTGCCCATCCTCGGCGTTGTTACTGATGAGTAGCTAGATGCCAGGTGTCGGAGGTCTGAGAGACCCGGTCACCCATGCTTGCACGAACGTGCAGCACGGGAAACCGCCGGGCGCTTGAGGCCCTCGGCAGGACGTGGCGAGGCGTCGCAGGAAAACCTGCAGAAGGTGATGCAGCGCTCGGGGGAAAGCCTGCAGGAACGAATATTTGCGCGTTTCGCGCATTGGGGGTTGCGCTGAACGCGCAGTGTCCTTATGATTTTAATCATGATCGGAGCCGGGCGGCTCGATCCCCTCTCCCCCCAACAACAATGAGGTTGCTTCATGTCTGTCCCAATCAAGGCCACCATGGAAAAAGTTCCTGGCGGCATGATGTTGATCCCCCTGCTCATCGGTGCCCTGCTCGGCACCTTCGCCCCAGACTCCGCCAAATTCTTCGGCTCATTCACTGGTGCACTCTTCACTGGCGGCACCACCATCCTTGCCGTGTTTTATGTATGCATGGGTGCCAGCATCGATATCAAGGCCACCCCCTACATCCTGAAAAAGGGCGGCGTCCTTTTCGGCAGCAAGGTCCTCTTCGCGGTCATCATCGGCGTCATCGCAGGCCGGTTCATGGGTGAACTTCCCATCAACGGCGGCCTGCTGACAGGTTTGTCGGTCCTGGCCATCCTGGCTGCCCTGAACGACACCAACGGTGGCATGTATATGGCCCTCATGGGCCAGTACGGCAAGCCCAAGGACGTTGCGGCCTACTCGGTCATGACGCTTGAATCGGGCCCCTTCCTGACCATGGTTACCCTTGGAGTCGCCGGCCTGTCGGCCTTCCCGTGGCAGGCCCTTGTGGGCGCCATCATCCCCCTGCTCCTCGGAGCCATCCTGGGCGCCCTTGACCCGGCCATGCGCAAGTTCCTCTCCTCCGCAGCCCCGGTCCTCATTCCGTTCTTCGCCCTCGCCCTTGGCTTCGGGCTGAACCTGGGACAGGTAGTTAATGCAGGCCTGCTGGGAGTCGCGCTTGGCCTGTTCGTGCTGATCGCCGGCGGAGCTGTGCTCTTCTTCGCAGACAAACTGACCGGAGGCTCCGGCATTGCCGGCCTGGCGGCAGCCACCACCGCGGGCAACGCGGCCACCGTTCCCATGCTGGTGGCGGCAGCCAACCCCGCCTACGCTCCCGCCGCCGGGCCTGCCACCGTGCTGGTCGCGGCATCCGTAGTGGTCACCGCCATCGGCTGCCCCCTCGTGGTTGCCTGGTACGCCAAACGCCTTAAGGCGAAGGAAACCGCGGCGGCAACTCCCGAGGTGTCCCCAGCAGTATGAACACCAACGCAACCACGCGGTGGGCAATCATCGCGGACGACCTGACGGGGGCGGCCGATGCGGCCGCCGCCTACGGCCCCACGCACAGCAGTTGCGTGATCCTCGACGTCGATAGTGCCTGGCCCGAGGCCGAGATCCTTTCGATCAATACAGAGAGCCGCTATCTGGCACAGGGGGAAGCCGGGGTGGCCGTCACGACGGCGGCCGGGCGGGCTCTTGGGCAGGACCGGCGGGTTTTCAAGAAGATTGATTCGTTGCTTCGGGGCAATGTGGGCGTGGAAGTCGCGGCAACACTTGCGCGGATCGCGCAGGACGGCGGCAGGGGCCTGGCCATTGTGGCTCCGGCCTTTCCCGCCACCGGAAGAACCACGCAGGGCGGCGTGGTCCACGTCGACGGCGTCCCGAACACGAAGGGAAGCTTCGGGGGCGATGTCTCCGCAGCACTCGCCGCCGGCGGCCTTATGGTCGAAGTGGCGGGCAGGGAAACCGGACGCACCCACGAGGAACTGGCCCGGCACCTGCAGAACGCGCAGGAAAGCAGTACTGACGCCGTCGTACTGGATGCCTACTCCGACGACGACCTCGCGGTCATTGCGGCCGCGGCGGACCTGCTGGACTTTCCCGCACTCCTGGTGGGTTCCGGTGGGCTGGCCGGGCACATCGCCTCCGGGCGGGAAGGAAGGCAGGCCCGGAACGCAGAGGCACGGCATGTCAGACGGACCCTGACGGTGATCGGCAGCTACTCCGGCCTCGCGCGGCAGCAAACCGAGGCACTCATTGCGGCCGGCGCGGAACACATCACGCTGGACCACGCAGCGTTGGAGGATCCAGCGGTTGCGCGTAACGTTGCGGAGGCCATGGCCCGGACGGACGTGGTGCTGACGCCCGATCCGATGGGCACGGTCGAAAAGTCGCAGGCACTTGTGGTGGCCGAGGCTTTGGCGCGCGCCACCGCTGCGGGCATCGGGCACTGCGACGCCCTCGTCCTCACGGGCGGGGAAACGGCCACCGCTGTCCTGAAAGCCCTTGGCGCCGGCAGCTTCACCGTTCTCGGGGAGATTGAACCCGGCGTCGTGATGAGCCTGCTGCCTGAACCCCTCCCCCTGCTGGTCACCAAGGCCGGCGCCTTCGGGGACGCCGGTACGCTCGCCCGGACCACACAGTTTCTCACTGGCACAACGACTGAAATGAGTATCAAATAATGGGACGCCCGATTGTTGCCATCACCATGGGTGATGCAGCCGGCATTGGCCCGGAAATCATCGTCAAGGCCCTGGCCGACAACGAACTCCGGTCGAAGGCACGCATGCTCGTGATCGGTGATCTTCGCAGGTTGCAGCTTGCCGCGGACATCGTCTCCAGCCCGCTGACCCTGCGCAGGGTTTCGGAACCGTCAGAGGCGCTGTTCGAAGAAGGCACCATTGACGTGCTGGACATCGACTGCATCCCGGAGGACCTGGCCTGGGGTGAGCTGTCCGCCGCCGCCGGGCACGGTTCATTCCTGTTCATCGAGAAGGCCGTTCAGCTGGCCATGGACCGCAAGGTGGACGCGATCTGCACGGGACCGCTGAACAAGGCAGCCCTGCACGCCGCCGGCCACAAATACCCCGGCCATACCGAACTCCTCGCCGAACTGACCGGCACCGAGGAAGTGTCCATGATGCTGACCGCCCCGAAGATGCGCGTCATCCACGTCACTACGCACATCGGGCTAATCGATGCGATCGCCAAGATCAACGGCGACCTGGTCTACCGGACCATCAAGCGCGGCTACGAACTGCTGCGCGCCTCAGGGATCGAAAACCCCCGGATCGCCGTCTGCGCCATCAACCCGCACGCTGGCGAGAACGGACTGTTCGGCTACGGCGAAGAGGCAGAGAAGATCCAACCCGGCATCGAAAAGGCCCAGGCGGACGGGATCGACGCCTTCGGCCCGCTGCCGGCCGACACCCTGTTCTTCCTGGCCGGCCGCGGTGACTTCGACCTGGTGGTGGCCCAGTACCACGACCAAGGCCACGGCCCGGTCAAGGTCCTCGGCCTGGAAAACGGCGTCAACATCACCGTGGGCCTGCCCGTGGTGCGCACGTCTGTTGACCACGGGACGGCCTTCGACATCGCAGGCAAGAACGTGGCGGACCACGAGTCACTTCTTGAGGCACTGCGGCAGGCAGTGGACCTGGCGCCGGCGCGCGAAGAGGCCCTATAAGCATCCGCAGGACAAACGGCCGGTCAGCGTAGAATTGCTGACCGGCCGTTGCCGTCCCTGCTGGATCCCTATGGTTGAGCCCGTCCTCCCGGTGGTTGTGCCCGCGGAAGCCCGGAACCGGAACTAGCATGGTTACCACTGCCACGGGAAGGAGACCGGGAATGCTCAGCGCAAACGCGCGGCGCGAGGAGATCTACCACCTCGCCGTGACCACTGGCCTCGCATCCGTGGAGGAACTGTCTGCCCGGTTCGAGGTCACGGCATCCACCATCCGCCGGGACCTGGCGCTGCTGAACAGCCAGGGCCGGCTGGCCCGCACCTACGGCGGCGCCATGGCGCTGGGCGCTCACCCGGAGGCGTCGCTGCGGCAGCGCACCGGCGAGGCATTCGAGCAGAAGCATGCGATCGCCCGCTGGGCGGCATCCGTGATACGCCCCGGCGAGAACATCCTGCTCGACGCCGGCTCCACCGTGGGTGCCTTGGCTCACGAACTGCGCAGCTTCGACAAGCTGTCCGTCACCACCCCAGGCATCAACACCATGCAGGAACTCGCCGAATCCGAAGGCATCGTGGTGGACTGCCTGGGCGGCCGGCTGCGCGCTGTTTCGCAGAGCTTCGTCGGTCCCTTGGCCGAGGCCGCGCTCGAGCGGATGAGCTTTGACCGGGTGTTCCTGGGCGCCGATGCTGTCACCGCCGAGGACGGAATCTGCGAGGCGGACCACGCCCAGACCCGGCTCAAGGAGCTCATGGCCCGCCGCGGCCGGGACGTCTACGTCCTGGCCGACTCGTCAAAGCTCGGCCTCCGGCCGTTTCACGCCTGGGCGCGTTTGGCTTTGCCCTGGACCCTCGTAACGGACGACGGCGCCGACCCCGAGCAGGTGCGGAAGTTCAAGGATGCGGGGGTTGCGGTGGAGGTGGCGCCGGCAGCCGGTTGAGTCTGCAGCGGTCTTTTGCGGGATCGCTTCTACTGGGGCGCGGAGCGCTTACCCGAGTCCTTGCTCTTCCCTGTGGTCGGAACGAAGTTCCAGTCGAAAGACCCGTCGCCATGCAATGTCAGTCGGAGGAACCCGTGGGTGTTGCTGAACCTTTTTTGTATATACCGCGGCTTGCTGGTGAAGGGGCGCAGTTCGGTACCCCCTGTTGAAACCTGGAATGCTGTCATCCCGTCAGCGACGCACTTATCCGCATTGTTCACCGGGCAGGACCGTTCGTAGTTGTGCTGTGACCCGGACAGGGTCAGCCGGACGCGGTGCTTCCACATCACGTCGATCCACGGCTTCTGGTCGGCTGCCCGCTCGTGTGATTCCGTGTTCGATGTGAAATAGGGTTCGTGGTACACCACTGCCAGGTGCTTGCCTGCGGCCTTGGCAGCACTGAGGTCCTTGTCCAGCCACGTCGTTGCAGCTGAAGCCTGCGCTTGGTTGTAGCGCCACAGGGCGGAGGACAGGAAAGCGAAGTGCCAGTTTCCGAAGTCCTTCGAATATGGTTCCCCATTGGAGATGAACCCGCGCTCCTCGTTGATCGCAGACTTCTCCGGAGCCCCAGGGCATTGGCCGTTCATGAAGTTGTCCAGGTCTTCGTTGCGTCCGGGCTCCCAGTCATGGTTGGGCGCGGACACCCAGTACAACTTGGGCATCGTGCCACCCCACAGCGGCCTCCAGTAGTTCACGTAGTCCTCGCACTTCGCCGTGCTGTACTGAAAGTCCCCGAGCCCCAAAAAGGCGTCAATCTCGTTATTCTCCACGAGCTTGCTAATCGCCGCACCGTTCCGGCCGGACGGGCTATCCGGGTCAAGGTTCTCCGCGTCGTTCATGTCGCCCACAGCTGCGATCCGGACATCAGGCAAAGGGGACGGGGACTCGGGCGGTTTCGGCTCACCGGTGCAACCCGCGGCAGAGACCGCCAGAAGAACTGCGGCGATGGCGGCCACACCCCGGGAGGCTCTGCGACGAGGGAGTGCTGACTGCATCCAATAACCCCTTAGAGAAGCCGAACCGGAGGTCGGCTTCTCCAAGGAGAAGCCAACCCACCGGCACCTTGATACTCCTAAAGGGTCGGATGAGTGTCAAGGGTGACGATTCACCAGTGCGACGGCATTGCCAGGTCCGACGGCAAAACGGTGGTGCTGCTGCCCAAAGCAGCGTTGACCTGCGGCTGCGTCAGGTACAGGGCCTTCGACAGATCCGCGCCGTCCAGCCGTGCGTCCCTGAGGTCCGCGCCGAGCAAGTCCACCCCCGATAAGTCGCAGCCCCTCAGGTCCGCGGCAATGAGGTAGGCCCCTCTGAGGTCCGCGCCGCACAACCGGCGGGACCTGAGGTTCCAGCCCATCAAGTCCGCCCCGGGCTTCAGCGCTGAATCCAGATGATCGGCACCGGAAGCAAAATAGCCCGCCCGCACTTCTTCGCTGACATCCATCAGAATGGACCTCACCTGGGAGTGAAGCTCCTGAACATCCACGAAAAGCAGCTCCGGCAGACCACCGCTGACCGCCTGCCCGATCGCTTTCCGCAGTTCCAGCGCAGACCGCGAGGCGTCTGGATCGAACGTCCGCTCCTGGGCCTCGGCAAGGTACCAGAGCATCTCATGCAACTGCCGGGCGGTTTTGAACGCGGAGAACATCAGGTCCTTGGTTTCCGGGTGGTCGAGCCAGCTCTTCCCGGCAAACAACTGCTGCGAAACGCTCTGTCCGGCCCCGAAGCAATCAAAGACGGTGCAGCCACGAAAACCCCTGGGGCGCAGGCTGTCGTGGATGGTGCAGGAGAAGTCCGCGGCCAGGTTCTGGCAGGGCGAGCCAGCCGGTTTGTCGAGAGCGAAGTCTGCCGATCGGGAGAACCCGAAGGCTGTACAGCAGAGGGCAAAGCAGTTGCCGCAGTCAGGGCGCAGGGACTGCCGCTCGAGGGCAGGTGAAGGGGGTGCAAAGGGTGTGGTTGGTGTCGTTTCCATGGGATCTTCCAGTGACGGGTTCGGTGATGGGCCGGCGGCTCGGGGAACTCCAGCTGGAGTTCCCCACGCGGGCACACAGAATCACCACTCCTCGAAGGAGCGAACTGGAATCGCTGCAAGGGCTCTGGGTCACAGAGAACAATGAATTAACACTGGACTTAGGATACCTCGGCGAGCGCCAGCCGTCCCGGCACGCGAACCACCACGAGAAACAGCGAATCTCCGCCCATTGCGTACCTCCCGTGCGGGCGTATGGTTTCTGCATGGAACCGATTCGGGTCATCCTTCTTCCCGGTTCAGTGCTCCCGGCAGACCTGGCTTACGGGCCCCTGCTCAAAGCCCTGGGGCCGGACGTGCAGGCCGTTGCCAAAGACCTGGAGCTGTACAAGGAGAGCGAACCGTCGGCGGACTGGACCTTGGATACCGAGGCGGACGGCGTGCTGTGGGAAGCCGACGCCCGGGGCTGGCAGACCTTCCACCTCGTGGGCTATTCAGGCGGCGGCGCCGCCGCGCTGGCGTTCGCTGCCAAGCACCCCGAAAGGCTGCAGAGCCTGGCCCTGCTGGAGCCGGCCTGGGCCGGAAGCTGGGACTGGAGTCCTGCCTACACGGAACACTGGAAAAAGTACGGGCAGCTGGAGGCCCTCCCAGCTGAGGAATTCATGCCCGCCTTCATGAGGCTGGGGGTGAGGCCCGACGTCGTCCTTCCGCCGCAGGAGGCGGCGGCTCCCCCGCCGCCGTGGATGGCGAAGCGGCCCGCGGGAATCCGGGCGTTCCTGCGCACCTTCAAGGACTACGACCTGGACCGGTCACGGCTGGCAGCCTTCAACAAGCCGGTGTTCTTCGCCCTCGGCGGCCTCAGCCATCCGGATGACTATGGCGAGATTGCCACCAGGTTGGCCCGGGTCTTCTTTCCCGACTTCCATTTGGAGGTCTTCCCCAGGCGCCACCACTTCGACCCGCCGCACCGGATTGAACCGGAACGGCTGGCTGAGGCGCTCCGCCGGCACTGGGCGGCTGCGGAAGGACATCCGGAAGGGCAGCACGCCTCTTCCGAGGCCCGGACCCTTTAGACCAGCCCGGGGTAGCTGTTAAGGATGTAGTCCGCAGCTGCCGGCCCTTTCATGTGGAGGCCGTTGCATCCTGGCTGGAGCCGGTTGTTCATTGCGGACCAGAACGAAGTCTCTGTGGTTGGCGCGGTCCGGCTGATTTGGCACCAGCTCGTGTATAGGCCGAACAAGAGATCCCCTTCCAGGGTCCGGTCGGACTCGGGGTCGAAGGTGGTAGCTTCCCGCAGGAACTGGTCAAACTGTGCTTCTGCCATCATCGGCTCGTTTCAGCTGGCGTTTAGGTGCTGCCGGTTTGCTCCAGCAGCGAAGTCTCCGCCCCCTGCCTAGAGCCTGGAGCGGTAGATCCACTCCGGATTCGTAGCCGCGACGACAATGGATGGGTCCCGGTTTCCCAGTTGAAAAAAGTTGGCCCAGAAGCGGCGGGCCATGGATGACGCTTGTCCAACAAACACGTGCAACTTGCTAGGCTGGAAACCCGTAAACACCCCACAAAAGCGAGGCAACAACGTGCACCAGGATGCCGCCCGGTTCCTGTCCCAGCCGGTGGCCGCCCAGCCCGGCGCACCCCTGCGCGTCGCGGTGTACTCCCGGGTCGCCGAAGCCATCCGCAACGGCCTCCTCACCCCCGGCTCCATGATCCCCACCGAAACCGAACTCGGTGCCGACATGAAAGTCAGCCGCACCGTGGTCCGCGAAGCCCTCATGCTGCTCGAGGAGGACGGACTCATCAGGGCGAGGCGCGGCGTCGGACGCTTCGTCGCGGACACGCTCCCCCGGATCGGCATCGAACGCATCCGCCCCTTTGAGGAAGTCCTCGGCAGCGCCGGGCAGACGCTGGAAGTCAAACGCACCCAGGTGGTCCGGCAGGCCGCGTCCGAATTCGTCGCCCCCGGCATCGGCGTCGAGCCCGGCACCGACTGCTGGCTTTGGGAATCGGTCCTGATCCGCGACGGCGAGTCCATCGCCCACCTGCAGGAAAACGTCACCGCCCAGCCCGTCAGCTTCGACAAGGGCCCAGCCGCGCCCCTTGAGCTGGAGGACGACGGCGGCACCACCTTGCTTGCCACGCTCAACAAGCAACTGGGCAGGTTGGCCGGTCCGGGTGAGTGCCAGGTCAGCCTGAGCCAGGTGGGCCCCAGCCGGGCCAAGCTGCTGGACTTGCGCCCGTCGGATCCGGTGCTGGTCCTCACCCAGTACGTCCGGCAGGGCAACCGGCCCTTCTATCTGGCAAAGTGCCTGGTCTCAGCCCGCGCAGGCCACCTCTCGGTGATGCAGCAGTTCCAGTCCTAAACGTGGCCGCGGCATTACTTCACAGCGTTGGCTTCACTGCGTTGTAGGCGTTCACGCGGCCGTGCGCCCAGTCAGAGACAGCGCCAACAGGATCCGCAGTGGACTCCACTTTGGTGCGCACAGCGGCGTTCGAAGTGCCGGCAGGCGTGCTCCAGGCCAAGGCGGCAACTGCCGCGACGATCGGTGAAGCCATCGAGGTGCCGCTGCCGATGTCGTATCCCTGGGAGCGGTTGTACTCCCTGGCCAGAGTGAAGCGGTGGTTCGGGAATGTCGAGTAGACGGCGACTCCGGGTGCTGCTACGTCCACCCAGCCACCGTAGGTGGACCATGATGCTTTCACGTCGTTGTTGTCCGTGGCGCCAACCGCGATGACGTTCTGGTATGCGCCGGGATACATCATGGTGGTGTTTCCACCGTTGCCTGCGGACGCAACCAGCACCACACCCTTATTCCAGGCGTTGTTGACGGCGGTTTCGAGGGTGGTTGACGCCCCTACGGCCAGGCTCATGTTGATCACCTTCGCACCGTTGGCAGCCGCCCAGTTGATACCGTTTGCGAGCCCTGAGCTGGATCCCATCCCGGTGTCCGTGAGGACTTTGCCAGCCAGGATGGTGCAGCCGGGACAGACGCCGGCCACACCGATTCCGTTGTCTTTTGTGGCTGCGATGATGCCGGCCACGTGCGTGCCGTGGCCATAGTTATCTTCGTTGGTCCTCGCAGTGGTGAACTTCGCGCGCGCAGTAACTTTCGGACTGATGTCGGGGTTATCGGTCGCGACGCCGGAATCCAGAACAGCTACTGCAATGCTGGTGCCGGTGGTCACGTTCCACGCTTCCACCGCGTCCACATCAGCGTCGGCTGTGCCCTTCGCGACGGTGATGTCACCCGCGGTGTTGGGGAATGATTGACCGTTGTTCTGCAGCGCGTACTGCCGGTCAAAGAAAGTGTCAGTGGTGGTGGGAGTGACCACTTTGTCCGGCTCGGCGTACTCAACGGCGGGGTTTCGGCTGAGTGCCTCAGTGAGTTGAAGTTCCTTACCAGCCGGCACCTTGATCAAGTGTGCCCCTGTACTTCCGATGTCCGGCCCGTCACTGAGGCCGTGCGAGGCCAGTACCGCGGCCGCCGCCCTGCTGTCACGGAATTTCACCAGTATTTGCCCCTCAACATAGGACGATCCGGGCGCTGGGCTGACCGGCTCTGCGCTAACCGGGGCTGCGAAGGTCAGGGCGCCAAAACCCATGACTGCTGCGGTGAAACCGGCGATAAGGAGCTTTTTCATAGCGTTTATATTGCGCCAGCCTCCACCGATTGGATAGGGGTCAAATTCAGTGCCTGGAATACGGGACATTAGGGTTCGCGTTCGGATGTCGAACGGATGTGCGTTAAGTGAACGCCGCGGGTATCCTCATCTCCATAAAGAATGTTGTGCATCACTCCCTCTCGTGGTGTAGCTCTCAGCCCCAACATCCTGCCTTTCCCTAATCAATGAGGATTACATGACAACTTCACCCTCCATCCGCACGTCCAGGTGGCCTGTCTGGCTCTGCTGGCTGGCGATGGTCCTGGACGGCTTTGATCTGGTGGTGCTCGGCACCGTCATTCCCACACTCATCAAGACCAGCGACCTTGGCTTTGACGCCGTCGGCGCAACCTTGGTGGCAACCATTTCCCTCGTCGGCGTCGGCCTGGGAGCGTTGTTCATCGCCCCACTGTCAGACCGCTTTGGGCGCCGAAAACTGATGGTTGCCTGTGTGCTCTGGTTCTCGATTTTCACCCTCGCGGTGGCGTGGGCGCCCAGCGTGGCCGTGTTCGGCGCTTTCCGCCTCCTGGCCGGGGTGGGACTTGGCGCCTGCCTTCCGGTCGCGCTCGCCTACATGAACGACTACGCGCCGGCGGGTTCCGCAGGCAAGTCCACCACCCGCACCATGACCGGGTACCACGTGGGTGCCGTAGCAACGGCCTTCCTGGCTTTGATGGTCATTCCCGACTGGCGCACCATGTTCGTCGTCGGCGGCCTCGCAGGTCTGGCCCTCGTACCGTTCCTGTGGTTCAAACTGCCGGAGACCCTGCCGGCCGCGGGGACAGCGAAGAAAGCGGAGCAGACCGGATTCCGGGACCTGGCGAAGAAGCCCTACCCGCTTGTAGCGGTGGCGATCGCCGCCGCCTCCTTCATGGGGCTGTTGCTGGTGTACGGCCTGAACACCTGGCTCCCCCAGCTCATGGCGTCCGCTGGTTATCCGGTCAGTGCGGGCCTTTCTCTGCTCCTGGTGTTGAACCTCGGTGCCGTCGCAGGCCTCGTCATTGCCGGCATCCTGGCCGACAGGCACGGCACCAAACGCATCGTGCTGCTCTGGTTCGGCCTCTCCGCGGTATGCCTGGCCCTCCTGAGCATCAAGGTGGACAACGCGATCCTGCTCAACGCCCTGGTCTTCGTCACCGGCGTGTTCGTCTTCAGTTCCCAGGTGCTCGTTTACGCCTGGGTGAGCCAGCTGTTCCCCGCCCGCCTGCGCGCCACCGCCCTCGGGTTCGCTGCCGGCGTGGGCCGCGTGGGCGCCATTGCCGGGCCCGCAGTGACGGGCGGCCTGGTGGCTGCAGGCATCGCGTACCCCTGGGGTTTCTATGTGTTCGCAGCGGCTGGCGCCCTCGCGGTGCTGGCCCTGGTGACGGTCCCGCACGCCATTGCCGCCACCCGTCCGGCGCAGGACCGCGTTTAGCTAATGCCGTTGCCCGGCCCGTCGTTAACGGACGGGCCGGGCATTCCACAGGTCGAGACTGCCTGCGTTTCTGGCTGAGCCCCGCTGGGTAGGCTACTTCTACAACGAAAGAAACCCGGCAAGGAAAAGGACGGACACCCATGCACGCCGTGCTCGAGTACACGTACCAGGACAACTACCTTGAGACCCGCGAAAAGTACCGCGGAGACCACCTCCGGCTGGGGTGGGAAGCCGTCGAACGCGGCGAACTTCTGCTCGGCGGCGCCGTTGGTGACGGCCCCTTCAAAGGGCTGCTGATCTTCACCGGCGGGAACGCACTCGAAGCCGCCAAGGCTTTTGCGGCGGCCGATCCCTACGTCACCAACGGCGTCGTGACGTCGTGGGCCGCCAGCCCCTGGACCACGGTGCTCGGGAACGAAGCGGCTACTCCCGTTCACCCCTAAGTCCAACAGCTTAAAGTCGGGGCAGAAGCCCGGGTCGAAGGGCGGCTCCACCCGCCTTCAGAACTTTGTTGCGGCGTGCGCCGGGTGCAACCGCGCAAAGCGTGCCAGGATCCCGTCTCCTGGCCAGCAGCGCCGGATGGAACGACGACGGCGGGAGTACCTGCCGCCGTCGTCCTCCTTCAATGTGGCGAACGCCAGCCACTTCCCTAAGGCCGGCTTCTCCTGAATTGATTTGCCGGGTCCCACGGCGCCCCTACTACTCAGCCTTCGACAGCGTGAATATCCCGTAGCGCATCGCACCGGTGCGGTAGGCCAGGATCATGCGGGGAATGCTTCGAAATGAGTCACGATTGCGTGCCCTGAGGACCAGGCGGCGGGTCCCGGGATCGACGAGCAGGGCTTTCATGAACCGGCCGGCGCAGATCAGCCACGTGCGGGCGACGTGCCGGCTGACATCCTCATAGCCGGTGACCGCAAAGCCTGCCGTCAGTGCCATCGCCTCATACTCCTCGCGCGAGCCCATCGAGGGCAGGCGCCCTTCGCGGCAGATCGGCTCAAGCAGGTGCCTGACCTTCCAGCCGTTGGCATCGGTCCCGGCGAGCCAGGCGCAGACGACCAGCCGGCCGCCGGGCGAGAGCACACGGTGCGCCTCGGCAAAGAACGCCTGCTTATCGACCATGTGCTCGCTTGATTCAATCGCCCAGGCCGCATTCACCGAGGCATCGGGCAGGCCGTTACTAAACCAGTCACCGGTGTGGATGTCTACGCCGGGCACGGGATGCGCGGCGGCGTACCGGGCCTGCTCAGGTGAAAGCGTGAAGCCGGTGACGCGGACCTTGCGTGTCACCGCGAGCCGCCGCGCCGTAGAGCCGTAGCCGCAGCCGATGTCCACGCCTTCCTGGCCCGGCTGGAGGCGCAGCCGGTCCCCGACGGCGTCGACCAGCGCCTCGACCGCCTCGGTGGGTGTCTCGCGGCCCGTCACCCACAGTCCGTGATGGACATGGTCTCCCCAGACCTGGCGGTAGATGGGATCGAGCTCGTCGTAGTGGTCCGCCACCGCCACGGCGTCCTGGGAGATATTGGGCACGATCACGCGCTGACCCTACAACGGTGTGCCACTGGGAAGGGGAAGGACGACGGCGGCACGCCGGGGGCGGCTAGGAGCACCCGAAGTCGTCAGGATTGCACCGATCATGGCCACGTCCGCCCCTAAGTCCCCTAAACTCCGCCCTCCCAGTACCAGAGTTGCCGGTTAATTCGTTGACCAGGCCATGAGCGGTTTTTAGCATTCAATTACTGCGCGCTGGGGAGCCCGACAATGAGTTGAAAGGACCCCATGATGAACCGCTCGACGCGTTTACTTGTAGCGTCCGCCGCCGGTCTGGCTATGACCCTCACCGCTTCGCCTGCCATGGCAGACCATGGCGACGGCAGCAACGGCGCCCACGTGGAACACCGCGAGCTGGTATTCACCGATTCGACATATGAGTACCGGCAGGTGGTGAAGCACCATGACGACGACTACTACAACACCACCAACGCCAGGGATCAGTGGAGCTACGATGACGGCGAAGTCCAGTCGTCCTACGACTGGAAGCAGCACTACATCGAGCTCGAAAACGTGACGGTACTGGGCAGCCAGAACACCATTACCGACAGCGGTGAGACGTGCCGCGTCAGCTCCCTGTACGTTGCCGCCAAGGGCGAGACGCGCCAGGTGAAGGAGGGTCTCTGCTAGGACGCCATGGCGGCCGCCGCTTGTCCAACAAAGAGGTGCAACGTGTTCCAGGCTGGAATCCCCGGAGAAGCCAAGCAACGAGGGAAGCTAAACGTGCACCAGGAGGAGTTGGCGGACGACGGCGGCACTACTTTGCTTGCCACGCTCAACGACCAGCTGGGCTGCGGGGCGGCCACCTTTCGGTGATGCAGTACCTGCAGTCCTAAGCGAGGAAACTCAAGCCTGGCACGGAACCGCTCCCGTGAGGGCAGGAACTGCCGTCGTACTTCCCCCAGAGTGCAGCAGCGTCCCCACCAGGTGCGGGGCGAAGTCCTCCTCGAGCGAGAGCACCACGCGGCACCGCGCTCCTGACACCGGAGGGTACCCCGCGTACAAGCCGCGCATGTCGCACACGGTCTGCCCGCGGCCGGGCCCGTCGGAGGTGTCGACGGCGGCGCGCACCACGGGTGCCAAAGCAGGCCTGACACCGCCAACAGCGAGCGCCGCCGCCAGCGGATCGTGCATGGCGGAGCAGGGCCGGCCGTAGATGCCCTCGTAAAACCGGAAGTAGTAGCCCAGCATCTCCCCCAGCGCCCTCGGCACCGGCGCGGCAGAAGCCAGCAGCACCTGCCGGTGCGACTCCTCCAGCACCGAAGCCATGGTCACGTCCAGCGGCACCAGGGTGACGTCCCAGTCGGCGGCCAGCACCAGGGCGGCGGCCTCGGGGTCGTGCCAGATGTTCGCCTCGGCCACGGGCGTGATGTTCCCCGGCGCCAGCGCGGCCCCGCCCATCACCGTCACCGACTCCACAAGAGACGGCAGCGCAGGATCCAGCCGCAAAGCCTCGGCGATGTTGGTCAGCGGCCCGATCGCCAGCACCCGCAGCGTACCGGGATAAGTGCGCGCCAGCCGTACCAGCATCTCCGCCGCGGACTCACCAACAAGCGAAGCGGCAGAAGGCGCCAACACAACCTCCCCGATCCCGTTCTCCCCGTGCACCCATGGCGCCCCGCCATGAAACGAGCCAACCAAAGGATCGTGCGCCCCCAAAGCCACCGGCACAGAAGAAGACCCAGCCAAAGCCAGCAGGTCCAGGGTATTGCGGGCACCGACGGCGGCACTGACGTTCCCGCTGACGGTCCCAATGCCCACAACAGAAGCCAGAGGAGAGGCGAGCAGGTAGGCCAGGGCGAGGGCGTCGTCGATGCCTGTGTCGCAGTCCAGGTAAACGGGGGCAGTCACAATAGATTCCTTCGAACGGGATGGAGGGGTTAGACGGTCTCGCCCTTGGGGGCGGCGACGAAGAGGCTGACGATGAACGCGGCGGCGGTGATGCCCACCGAGATCCAGAGGGCGGTGGCGTACCCGGCGGCCGTGGCCTGCGCGGCGAACGGCGCCACCAGCACGACGCCGAGGCTCGCCCCGATCCCGAACGACGCACCGTTGATGCCGGGCAGCGCAGCCGGGGCCTCCTTGGGCGAAAGCAGCACCGAGAGCCCGTTGATGGCGGTGAGGAACAGCCCGTTGTAGAAGATTCCCAAGAAGGCAACGGCAACCAGCACCGCAACAGAGCTAGTGGAAAAAGCAGCCGCAACCACAGCACACACCAGGCTCAGCCCGGTCCCGAACCGAAGGACCCGGATCCACCCGCGCCTATCCGCCAGCCACCCGGCCAAAGGTGCGGCGAACACGCCAATCAAAGCGGCGGGGGTGAGGAACAGCAACGCCGAGACGGAGGCGGAAAGCCCGAAGCCGCCGTCGTGATCCTGGCTCAGCAGCACCACGGTGAAGTTGATGACGGCGAAGATGCCGGCGAGGGTGAGGACGGTCGTGGCGATGACGGGCCACACCTGGCTTGAGCGCAGGTGGTGCACGGCGATGAGCGGGTGGCTGCGGCGCTTCTCGATCATCCAGAACGCGGCGAAGGACGCAATGGTGCCGGCCAGCAGGGCCAGGGTGGACGGCGCGGTCCAGCCCGCGGCCGATCCGCCGGAGACGAAGTAGGTGGTGAACACCAGGAACAGCGAGAGGGAGCCGGCGCCCCACCAGTCCATGGCGCCGCGGACGCCGGAAGGCCGTCCGGCGGGGACCATGCGGAGGATGCACAGGGCGGCGATAGCGGTGAGGACTAGGACGACGACGAAGATGGACCGGAAGCCGAGGGTCTCGGCCATGAGCCCGCCCACGTAACCGTCCACGCCGCCCACTCCCCCGTTGATGGCGGCGATGATGCCCACCGAGGTGCCGAAGACCCTGGCCTGCAGGTTCTCGCTGAGCACGATGTAGGCGAGCGCGAAGACGGCGCTGGAGACGCCCTGCAGGAACCGGCCGGTGACCAGCAGCGGCAGGGTGGGCGCGGCGATGCAGAGGATGGTGCCGGCGCCCATGATGCCCAGGACCAGCAGGAGCGCGGCGCGGCGGCCGATGAAGTCGCTCCACCGGCCGATTACGGGCCCGGCGATGGCGCCGGCCAGGAAGAACATGGACTGGACGGGGGCGGCGCTGTCCGGGCTTTGGCCGAAGCTGGCGGCGATCTGCGGCAGCGCGGGGGTGACCATGCTGGCGTTCAGCTGGAAGGACAGCACGCCCAGCAGCAGGGTGGAGATCAGCAGGCCGGCCCGGCGGCCGGAGAGCTTGGTTGCGTCGGCGGGGACGACGACGGCGGCGCCTCCTGGGGCGGGCGGCGCGGCTGCGGCGGGGGTTGGGGTGTTCACATCAAACTCCTTTGTTCGAGCAGAAGGAATCGTCTTTACGTGATTCCAGTTGTTATACAACCATGTATGACTCACAAGTACAACCATGCGCTACACTTTTTCGAAACCCGGCCGCTTCCGGCCCTCCCCTTCAGGAGTTTTCCCATGAACGCAACACGTCCTGCCGTCACCGTGGTCGGCAGCATCAACCTGGACCTGATCGCCACCGCCGAGCGGCTTCCGACGGCGGGCGAAACCATCGGCGGCGCCGTCCTGTCCGAGCAGCCCGGCGGCAAGGGCGCCAACCAGGCCGCGGCCGCCGCACGGCTGGGCGGCAGTGCCCGGATGGTCGGGGCCGTCGGCAAGGACGCGTCCGGGCAGCGGGTGCTGGATGCCTTGGCTGCTGCCGGCGTTGATACGGCCGACGTTGCCGTCCTGCCCGAGCCGACCGGGACGGCGCTGATTGTGGTGGACGGCGACGGCGAGAACCAGATTGTGGTGTGCCCGGGGGCCAACTCGCACCTGCACCTGGACGGGGTGGAGTTCGGCCCAGACGAGACGGTGCTGTGCCAGCTGGAAGTGGGCCTGGACGTGGTGCTGGAGGCGGCGCGGAAAACGGCTGGTTTTTTTGTGCTGAACGCCGCGCCGGCCATGGACCTGCCGGCGGAGCTGCTGGAGCGATGCGACCTGGTGATCGTCAACGAGAGCGAGTACGCCCTGATCCCCGCCCTCGCGGAGGCGAAGCTGGTGGCGGTGACGTACGGCGGGGACGGCTCGGCGATGTTCGAGCATGGCCGGAAGGTGGCCAAGGCGCCGTCCGCTGCGGTGACGGTGGCGAACACCGTCGGCGCGGGCGACGCGTTCTGCGCCGCCCTGGTCCTGGGGCTCCGGAGCGGACTGGACTACACGCGGGCTTTGGCCGTGGCGAATGCTGTAGGTGGCGACGCCGTGGGCGATCCGTCCTCGCAGCCGGATTTGGCACAGCTGGGCCACTACGTGGAGCGGACCGCCGCTACCTCGGGCGCTTCCTCGTGACTGTCACTATGCCGTTGACTGTCACCTTCCGACGGGCAGTGGCGGCGGACTTTCCGGAGGTCCGCCGGATCACCCGCGACGCTTACCTCCGGGCAGGACACTTCGCCGCCGACCATCCGTACATGAGCGTGCTGGAGGACGTGGAGCACCGCGCCGAGCATGCGCAGGTGTGGGTGGCGGAGGCTGCGGGGAAGGTGGTGGCGGCGGTGACACTAACGTTCGCCGGCCAGCCCTACAGCGAGATCGCGCAGGACGGCGAGCTGGAGTTCCGGATGCTCGCGGTCGACCCGGCCCACCAGGGCTGCGGCGCGGGCCGGGCCGTGGTGCGCGACATTATTGAACACGCCAAGCAACTGCCGGGCATTGGGGCAATCAGCATCACCAGCGCCACGTTCATGGAACGCGCCCACGGTCTGTATGAGTCGCTGGGTTTCCGCCGCGCGCCGGAGCGGGACTGGTATGTGCCGGGCGAGGACGTGCTGCTGTGGGTGTTCACGCTCCACCTCGCGGAGGCCACGGCTCCTCTCGTGAGCACCTGACGTGTCCGGCTGCAGCTCCTCTTCGGTCACCGCAAGCAGGGCCGGGCTACTCGGCGATGTCCTCCGCCCACAGCTCCGGGCTGTCGGTCTGGAAGGCACGCATCATGTCCACGCAACGCTGATCATCAGCACCATCACCTCTACAAAGCCGCAACCAGCCGAGGTCGCCTTTTGTGACTGGTGCGGCAGAGAGCCGCACCCTCCATACGAGTGCCTTTGGCGCCAACTCCGGGCGAAAGCAAACGTCAGCCCCGACTCCAGGCATTACTCGGACGGCATTTACGAGGGCATGGCCAAGGGGCGTACGCCTGAAGATGAGGGCACGGCGATGATGAAAAGATTCATTGAACGGTGCGTAGCACTACCGCGCGGCCGGACGGGAGGCAGCAGATAGGGAAAGGCGGGCAAGCTGAAAGACAGATCCCCAAAGATGGAACAAGCACGCGAACAACGCAGGAACCTTGCTTAGCCGGCATTACCTCCCCCACGTCCTGCGGCACCGGCAGGAAATCAGGTACGAAGGTGTTGTTGGCCCCCTGCGCAAGTGGGTTGATGAGGTCCGGGGTTCGATAAAAGAAAGCGTTCCCCACCTCGACCCACGGGCGGCTACGGAGGGCGCCGATGTGTTGGTTCTGCTCCAGAACCCGTCCGGAGAGGCACAAGTTGGTTCAGGATCCATCAGCCGGGACAACAATGATCAAACGGCCCACACCACCACGCTGGCTGCCGAAGCCGCGGGCCTCTCCTATGCCAGGTCCCTGCACTGGAATGTCGTGCCCTGGTGGTTCGCAAATCCCGACTTTGCATCACGGTCTCTGGCGGCCGAAGCGCGCCGTGCGGCTCCCTTGCTGGCGGAAATGATGGACTTGCTGGAATCACGCCCCAAGACGGTTCTCCTTCTGGCCAAACAAGCACAGGCGGCTTGGTCCCAGCTGTTGCTCAATGCCTCTTCTGAACTCAAGAGGCTCCCTGTTATTCGCACATGCCGCCCCGGTTTCTGTTGACCGTTCTCCCGCTCCTGCCTCACGGCATGCGGAAGCACAGGGCCTCATATATGGTGCCTTGGCAAGGCGCCGTGCCGCGTGTGTGGCCCCGGAAGCGTACTCCTGAAAAACGCGACTAGCTTGATGCTTAAGACGCTACAAAGAGGACGAGCCCCAACTACCAGCACACGCCCACGAATGATATCCACGACGCTAAACCGCTCCCGCAAGACCTGGCAATGATCTTGACCAAACCCTTCAGAAAACCTTCGTCGCTCCCCCTGCGCCCGCGGGCCAGGCTGACGAACATCTCCTCATCGGGCTGGCGAGACCAATCTCCGTCCTATAGCTGCGTGCAGAATCGGTCGTTCCGGCGACAGCGCTACTCGTTCATGGCGACGCATTGCCGAGGCAATCGAGCAGGAACACGCGACTGCTGACATTTATGCTCGATCACCCTGGCTAGGATACTGGGGCGAATGATCTTCTAGAACCCAGGCGCCGTTTCCTAACAGCCGAGCAGGTTGCCGAGGAGCTCAATGTTGGTTTGCCAACGGTGCGAACGTTGCTGAAAACCTGCGAGCTACGCGGCCTTCAGCTCGGTAGCCGGGGTTATCTTGCCTGTCTCTTCCGTTGATGAAGATTGTTTCCTGAGATTCGGGGCGAGGAACATCCTGAGAAGTGCAGGGTATTACGCGAGGTTTGTAAGGATCGCTGGCTTCAGATGTGTGGCCTCACCGGCCGGATGTCTTGTGGGTGTTAAATGCTGGTGTACTCGGTCGCCTAGCGGAGGACGCCGAAGACAACTTAGGCCAGCGGGATGACGATCGACAACGCAATGCTAAGGATTCCCAACCCCTTATGCCGCCGAGCCTATGACGGCTCCCGGGATCGCCCCTCACGTAGGATGGCCCGGTGACTGACGAACCGAACCAGCCCCGTTTCCTGACCTTGGCCCAGGTCGCCGACGAGCTGAACGTGAAGCAAAGCCTCGTGCAGGGCTTGATCAGGACAGGGGAGCTGCGCGGTTTCCAGGTTGGGGGCCGGGGCCTGTGGCGCATTGGCCGCCAGGACGTTGAGGACTACATCAATCAGGCGTACCAGCGCACTGCTGCGCGCATTGCCGCCGGCGAGCTTCAGGATGACGGGGCCGAGAGCGAGGGTCAGGAGTAACTAGTCCGGCACATAACGAGGCCGGATGACCAAGGTGACGAGCTGAGGTTCTCCTGGGTCAGGGCTGGTGACGGTGAGGAGATGAACGAACTCGCCGTCAGTTCCTCTTGACGTGCATATGGTGATGAGACCGACGTTCGATGGCCTTGTTCACGCCACGCCCTGATCGGCCATGCCGCCAGCCGGGGATGATGTCATTGAGCTGCCTTGCCTTGGCTGCGGTCAGCTTCCCGGCTCGGTAATCAATGCGCTGGGTGTGCAGCCACACGCCCAGAAGCCGTTCCTCCTGGTCGTCGGTTTTGTTGTGCCGGGGCCAGTCATGTCCGGCGGCCAGGTAGGCGGCGACCTCGGCCAGGCGCTGCTTCCAACGGGCCGCGTCGACGTCCCGCTTCGTGGGGTAGTCCCGCCAGCCGGGAATTGCGTCCAGGGCCTGGGCGTAGGCGAGGGTGAGGCCACCCTCGGCAGCCTGCTTGCGTCGACGGGCTAGCCACCCGGCCAACGCTGATTCCTGGGGTGACCGGCCATTGACCGGCAGTCGGCCCTTGGCCTCGTAGAACGCCAGGATGTCGGCCAGGTTCCGCCGGCCCGCATCGGTCACCCGGGGCGGGGTGGCTGGCAGGGCCGCCGCATGCTCCTGGCGCAGACCTGCGTCCTGCTTGGCGGCGATGGCCAGGTGGTAGCGGACGACGGATGCGGCAACGCTGGCGCCAGTAGCAATCTTCGGCGCCGGAATGCCCTTTCGGTACATCAACACCCACTCGGGATTCGGGGCCGGCCGCTTGATCTGGGTCACGGGTCTTGCGCCTGCGGCGGGCTAAACAGGTCCTTGATGTCTTCGCTTGCGCGCTTGAGTTCTTCGCCGGCATCGAGCGTCAGCTTGCCCCGCACACACCATTCGTCGTGGAACGACGGATCCTGGAGGGTGAAGTGCAGCTCGACGTGGCTTCCCGTATGGGTCGCTTCCAGCAGAAGGTCGTGTTCAATTGACTCATAGTTGCGGGTGCCGCTCCAGCCGCGCCAGTCTTCGGCAAGACCGGCAAAGAAGTCCGTTAGATCCCAGAATCCATATAGGTAGACCTCACGACGTGCGCGCAGGTTCTCCACGTCCACCGTCACGGTCACGCCTGTGATTTCACCGCTGGCTTCGCGGCGCAGTTCGCCAAACGTGAGTTTTCCCGGCCTGCCCACATCCACCTTGTCTGTCGCCATCAGTTCAGGTGCTGTCCCCGGTACGCGCTGCCCGCTTCAGTTCGGCGATCCGCAGCCGCAGGAAAATGATGGCCAGCACCAGGGCGTAAACCGCCATCACGGCCAGCACGATCGTGAAGAGTGCATACAGGGCACCGAGAATGCCGAAAGCTGGACTCAAAGTCATTACTACCCCCAAATAGTCGTTGCGCCTAGGCTACGGGAGGGCGATCAGGCTAGCTACCGGGCAACACCTAACCGAACACGCCGTCATGGATTGGCCCACTAATGAAGACTCCCCTCCCCAAGTCGGGCTCGACGAAACTGTCACTGGTGATCACTGAGAGGAAGCTGACTCCGATCGATTGAATCGGCCAGACGCCACCCTGTCGATCGTGGAGGAGGCGGCCAGCCGCGGGCGAGGTGACGGCATACTTACAACGACCCTGAAAAGAGTGAGTAACGAAGGGCACGGTGCTCAAACAAACAATCCCTACAGCGGTAATTGGGGCAAGATAACCGAGGCCTCTGGCGTGTGTCCCTTACTGACTTAGAGGACTATATTGCTTCGGCTTACGAAGCCACGGCTTTAAGAATTGCATCAGGTGACGACCGAGTGGATCAGTCGACCGCGCTCCCGCTGAATCTTGAATCCGAAGAATATTGTGAGCTAACAATAAAAACGCCATGAACACTTTGACAGGTCATCCACTAGATAAATCAATCGAGACCAATGGCCCCTGCACGAAGCCTTGTACTAAACGACGACGCCTATCACGCTGTAGGACAAGTCCGAACGTATGATTCCGTTAACAATCATTCGGCATCGCGAGGGGTTAGCGGGCGCCACTCGAGGCGAGAGGCTGTCACAAGGCCGATTGATAGCGCACGGCGACTACTGTCAATCACTCATCGGCTTGTTGTGATGTGGCCCTTGCCCATAACATGGTCTCCGACGTTACTACCTTGATACAGGCAGAGTCACGGCCAGTGGCATCCGGATAGGGGTAGGAGCACGGGACGGACAACGTCGTGAGACATGTCATACTGCGACACCACGAGACCGGGTCCCGGTCTGATACATCAGCACACTTGGAACGATCCCGCTAAGGCTGCGGCTGTTAGCGGGATAAAGTTCACGACCGCTCGGGGATCTGGCGTGCTCTGGTCGACAGCCGCAAAGACGCCCAAAAGGGTCACAAGAGCCAAACAAGTCATGGTTTGCAGGAGCTCCCGAGTGTGTCGAGCCACTAGCCCGCCTCCCACGTACTACGGTTAAGAAACACAGTTATGCTCAAGGTTGAAGAGCATCGCTATGCTCGATTATCGCGAAAAGAGTCACAAAATTGGACCAGACGACTGCATTCTCCTTAGTAATCCCGGACGGAAAAATCGTTGACTTTGTTGACGGCAAGCTCCGCAGGGACACACCGGAAGAGCGCGTTAGGCAAAGTTTGGAGAGGCGCCTGGTCAACACCCTTAGGTTCCCGCCGGGGAGGCTAGCAATCGAAAAATCCATTAAAGTCGGCTCTGCTCGGAAAGCTGTTGACATCGCAATTTACCCGGACAGCTCCCGGACACTGCAAGAAGACATTGAGATAATTATAGAATGCAAGGCTGAGAAAGTCGCTCCCACCGATAAAGATAACGGTGTTGAGCAGATGAAGAGCTACATGGCTGCTTGCCTAAATGCCGAATGGGGTCTTTGGACCAACGGACGGCACCGCGAGGTTTGGCGCAAGGTCGTTAAAGAGGATGGTAAACCAGGATTTGTTGAAGATCTCGATATTCCCTCAGCGGATGGCGCGCTCCCAGCTGGACGCGCACATAGGGACCTCCAAAAGGGGACCGGCGACGTCTTGCTGTTTGCTTTCAAGAGTAGCCATAATTACATTCACTCAGTTGATGGGTTCCAAAAAGAAAAAGCTTTCTTTGAACTTCTCAAGATCATCTTTTGCAAAATTCAGGACGAAAAAAACTTTCCGGCACCGCTTCAATTCTTTGTTCGACCGGGCGAGCTCAATGACTCGGATGGGCAGCTGGCATGCAAGAACCGCCTGGTAGCCATTTTTGATCGCGTGAAGGCTAAATACCCTCAGATTTTCGGTCGAGGAGAAGAAATTGAACTTAATCCACGTAGCCTCGTTCGAATAGTTGCGGAACTCCAAAACTTCAGCCTTCTCTCAACCGATATCGATCTAAAGGGCAAAGCTTACGAAGAAGTTGTTGGGTCAAACCTGAAAGGAGATCGAGGTCAGTTTTTTACGCCACGTAATGTCATGCAGATGGCGGTTGACATGGTTAATCCAACCCCTAACGACCGCGTTCTCGACCCTACATGCGGAACCGGTGGCTTCCTCGTAACAGCAATGCTAAACAGCATGCGCGGCTTGATGGAACAATACGCATCGAGCATTGGTACACCAGACATCAACAAGTGGGACACGGAAGTTAGAAAGCAGTTTGATGAACGCATGGCAGAGGCCATTCGCGTAAACTATTTTGGATTTGATATCTCCCCAGAATTGGTGAAGGCATCAAAAATGAACATGGTCATGAACAATGACGGCAGCGGGAACATGCTGCAAGCGGACACCTTACTGCCTCCTTTTCGATGGTCGGATGATTTCAGGCGCGCATTGTCTAGTGCTTTGAACGCGGGTGAGGAAGACGTTGAAAGACACATTGACTCTGACTCCCTAACTCACAGCAATCATCTAGCTCGCTTCGACGTTATTGTCACCAACCCGCCCTTCGGCAGCAAGATCGTGATTCGTGACTCTGAAATTTTGAGTCAATTTTCCTTAGGGCACATATGGGAGAAGCCTAAGGGAGATAGCCGAGAATGGGTTAAAACTGAACGACTTCAGGGAGGCGTACCGCCGGAGCAATTGTTTGTTGAACGATGCATACAATTCTTGAAGCCGGGAGGCCGCCTGGCTATAGTTCTGCCGGACAGTATTCTTGGCTCTCCAGGTCTCGGCTACATTCGTCAGTGGCTCTTACGCGAGACCCGAATTGTGGCCAGCATCGACATGCATCAGGACACCTTTCAGCCTCACACTGGCGTTCAAACCTCGATTCTCATCCTCCAGAAGAAGACGGACGCCGAAAAAGCCGCTGACGTAAAAAATGGGCTCTCACCGTACAACATCTTCATGGCAGTTGTTGATAGAGTTGGCCACGATAAACGCGGCAACACCTTGTACCGTCGTGATGACATGGGTAACGAGGTGCTCAAAGAGGTAACAACCTCCTATCCCAGCGAATCTGGTGAGCTTATTGAGCAGACACGCCACGAGAAGGTCATCGATGATCAGACCGTCCTAGTCGCATCGGCCTTTGCCAAATGGAAAGAACAAGAGGGTCTGGCGTGGTAACCAACCTTAAGTTTGCATCCGTTTCACTAGAAAGCGTCCTCTCCAATTCGCTACGGCTAGAAGCGGCTGTCTTCACGACGGAAATAGCGTCGATAAGAGAGCAAGTAGAACTTATTCCGGGCGAAAAGAGGCAGCTAGCTGGTAAATCCGGTCTTTCTGTTGCCTATCACCGGCCTCGCTTCAAAAGGCCTTACGTCTCAAAGCCAGGAGTTCCATTTTTCCAACCCGCTCAGATAGCTGATTTAGATCCCCGACCGGCAAGGTTCTTAGCTGAATCATCGGCGGATTCTCTGGACCCACTTCGGGTACGGAAAGGCCAGATTCTACTAACTTGCTCGGGCACTGTAGGTAAACTGGCCGTAGTGGGCAACACGCTGGATGGAAGCGTTTTCAGCCACGATCTCATTCGCATTGACCCTGCGGAAGGAATGTTGGGGCTGGTTTATACATTCATGAAATCGATTGCTGGGCAAACGTTGATGAAGTCGGCGAACTACGGTGCCGTTATTCAGCACATCGAACCAGACTTTTTGTCGCGTATAACGGTGCCGATGCCACCGGAAGACATCACCAGTGCCCTGAACAAGGATATTTTAGAGTCTGTTCGACTCCTGGACGAAGCCAATTCACTCATAAGGGAGGCTAAAAGCGAGCTTATCCAGGCGGCAGGATTGACTGACCTGGAAAATTCTCCTCGTTCAACAACTGATGATGCGATTTCATCCTACAGTGTGCGTTCTGACCAGCTAAATCTCCGTTTCGATGCTTCATACCACGATACTTCTCAAGAGTTAATACTCGGCGCTCTTGATAGGGCAGGAGTTTCCTGGCGGCCCCTTGGTGATCGCTTGTTCACCTCTAGTGTTCGTCTTCCCGGCCAATTCAAGCGCACTTATGTCGAGGCGCAGCACGGAATTCCGTTCTTTAGCGGAAAGGATATCGCCGAATTGGACCCCTACGAAAAGAAGCACCTCGCTTTATCTCAACATTCGGATCGTATTCGCGATGATTTAACAATATGCGAAAACATGGTGCTTGTAACATGTAGCGGAAGCATTGGAGATACCGCCCTCGTACCGAAGCATTGGGATGGTTGGGCAATGACGCACGACATAATCAGAATCAATGCGACCAACGCTGAACAAGCCGCGTACCTCTTCGCTTGGCTTTCTACCCCTCAAGGGCAATTGCTCGTAAGAAAGCACGCTTATGGCGCTGTTGTCCAGCACATTGAAGACCACCACCTTGTGCAGGTGCCTGTACCCCTAGTGGACACGGCTACGCATGTTTCCATTGCCCGAAAGGTCTTGGACGCCAACACGCGAAGAAGCAAGGCTTACTTCCTTGAAAAACAGGCCGTAGCGACCTTGGAAGATGCCCTCGCGGTATCTGCCTGGCCGGCTACGGCCCAACCTTCTCCGTTACTGATGACATAGAACGCCCTCTATTGAATGGCCGGCGCTGGCTGCAGCGGGTTAGTAGTCGATGAGGCGGACGACGTTGTCGCCAACCGGTTTCAGCCTTTCGCGATTGCCTCCGGCCTCGGTGCTGCGTTGGCGGTTGCTGTGCTTTGTGGTTCCACTGCCAGTACTTCAGTTCCTCAATTCCGGGTTTACGGATGTTTGTGGAGAGTCGCCTTCGTTAACTGGCACAGGCCCGGTTCCGGTTATGTGGATAACCGGAACCGGGCCTGAAGTGAAACAGCCTGGGTTTAGGGGACTAGGAGAGTTCGCTGGCCGAGCGCTGGATCTGGTCCAGCCAGGCCTGCCGCGCTTCAAGGGCTTCCTGGGCGGCCTTGATCCTGCGCTGGTCGCCGGTCTTCTCGGCCTTGGCAAGATCTTCCTGGAGCCCGGCAATAGCGGATTCCAGCTGGGACAGGGCGCTGTTGGTGCGTGCCTTCCGCTCAGGGTTGGAGCGCTGCCACTGCTCTTCCTCGGCGTGGCGGACTGCGTCCTCCACTTTCCGGAGCGCGGCTTCGACGCGGCCCATGTCGGCGCGCGGAACCTTGCCGGCCTCTTCCCAGCGGTCCCGGACTGACTGCAGCGCCTTCTTGGCCGCTGCCAGGTCCTTCACCGGGAGAATGGCGTTGGCTTCGGTCAGAAGGGCTTCCTTGACCGTAAGGTTCGCGGAGTATTCCTGGTCGATCTCGTCATTGGCTGCCTGGCGCGCTGTAAAGAAGGCATCCTGGGCGGCGCGGAACCGTGCCCAGAGGGCGTCATCGTCCTTGCGGCTGGCCCGCGGGGAGGCCTTCCACTGGTCCATCAGACGGCGGTACTCGCCCGCGGCGAAGCCCCAATCGGTGGAGGTGGACAGCGCTTCGGCCTCGGTGATCAGCTTCTCTTTGGCGGACTTGGCAGCGGAGTTGTTGCTGTCCAGCTGCGAGAAGTAAGCGCGGCGGTGACGGTCGAAAACGGTACGGGCGGCACGGAACCGCTTCCACAGGGCGTCCTCGTTGCTCCGGCCCAGGCGGACGCCGCTCTTCTGGGCTGTCTTCCAGCTCTCGAACAGTTCGTTCATCCGGGCGCTGGAAGTCTTCCACTGCGTCTGGGCAGGATCCTGGCCGGAGATTTCCTCGGCTTCAGCCACAATCGCCTCGCGGGCAGCGAGCTCGGAGGCACGGACGGCATCGTGCTCCGCCTTCTCCGCCTTTTCGAGTTCAGCGATCTGCGTTGACAACGCATCGAGGCGGGCCTCTGCAGACCGGAGGTCGCCCACCATGTTGCGCTCGGCGAGCTGCTCGCGCAGGTGGTTGACGGTCTTCTGCATGTCAGTGCTGGGAGCCTTGGAGCTGACGCGCTGTTCAAGCAGCACAATCTGGGCCACCACGTCGTCGTACTTCCGCGCGAAGTAGGCCAGCGCCTCGTCGTCACTGACACCCGGGTACTGGCCCACGGGGTGCTCCGCGCCGTCGATGTTCAAAAAGACGTGTCCGTCCCCTTCAACGCGGCCCCACTTTGACGCTTCTGCCAGCGATGTTGCCGGCACTGCGGGTGCCGGAGCTGCGGCAGGCGCGGCGGCAGGCTTGGGGCGGGAAGCGAAGGCGGCCGGAGAGGGAGCCGGACGGGGAGCCGGTGCCGGGGCGCTTGCTTCCGGGGCTGTGCCGGCCGGCGAAGGGTCTGCGGGCGCATTCGCGTCCGAGGCAGTGCCCTCCTCGGCAACGCTCCCGGTGGCGGTGCTTTCGGGGGCCACTTCCACGGGAGCCTCCGCTGCCGGGGTGCTGGCTGCAACTGAAACTTCCTCGGGGGCGGAAGCCGCCGTCCCGGTCAGGTCTGTTGCTGTTTCGTCGGATTTCTGACTGTCTGTCACCGCTAAAAGTCTTTCGCTTGGAGGGAAATACTCAGGTCCTGCACCGCAGCCTCCGGGGCCCGGCTTCCTACTTCAGAGAAAACGAGTCTATCGTGACTCGAGCCAATGCAGGGACATGCGCCCTCATGTGAGGACCTGCAACGTTTCTATTCAAAGTAGATGGCAGTCGAACCACCAGAGGGGATGGAGCTCCTAACTCGGTCGAACTGACCCCACGGTACACCTCAAAAGCCCCACTCGTGGATGTGGGTAGAGCCCGCTGCTCAGCTCAAACAAGCCCCTGCTATCACCTTTCCAGTGACCGCCATCTTCTCGGCCCGTGGGGCTCGGGGCGGCGGTTGACATGCGCGGCCAGGTTGAACACGGGCTATGCCACCTCCAAGCGGAACGGGAACACTGCAGGCAAGAACATCTTTGATCAAGTAGGCAAATGCTCCGCGAATATGCCAATCAACACGAAGTCGTTGAACACTGCGAAGTGCACTCGATTCCTGTGGGGTTCTAGTTTGCTGTGCCATTCACACCGGACTGTTTGCCCTTCAAACACAACCTCTCGTGCATTCATTGCGGATCGGTTGGCTCGAGTCAACGGACTTTCAGGAGAGCAGTCGACGCCAGCAGCTGAACGTAGCTCAGCAGCGATCCGGTGTGGGTCGGTATATTCGCGCCTAATCTTCAAAAGGTGATCGTTCAACCCGGTCAAGTCCCTCATCAGTTGACGCCGAACCGTACGCTCATCCCCGGAAAAACGGCTGAACTGACTCCACACAGTGTCAGTAAATCGAAGTGATCTGAATATAACCGGGCACAAATCTTTCAACTCGCTCACGCTGTAATCCGAAATCTCTACATCGTTTCGCCAATACTCGATAACATCGACAACATCAACGAGAAAGTGCAGGCTGACCTCATCAGCTTCAGCTAAGAGGCGGACACCAGTCAGCCCCTGGCGCGATGCTTGCACGGTCGTGATGAGGGCAATACGCTCACCGATAAGCCGCTGGAGAAGCCCAAAGGCGATACTTGGCGCCAGTCCTAAAATTGACCCGTTGACTTCCACTTCCAAGGGTACGCCGGATGCTTCTTCCCGACTGTCCCAATTGCTGGCTCTATCCAAAATATTGCCTACACGGCGTCGGAGAGACGGATCAATTTTGGACTTAGTCCACAAGATCTCGGATAATGATCGACCACTCTGGGACTGGACACCCCAAATCTGGCTCCAGCAGGAGAGACTTCCTACATCTACTCCAATATCGTCAACTGTTGCAGCAAAAACCGATAAAGCGTGCTCGACCGCATCAATGTCCTCATCTACAAAGGCAAATCCTTGTTCGTCAATGTAGAAGGCAGTCTTAATCATTAGCGACGTAACGATACTGTGTCAGGGCATACATATCGATATCGCTCTGATCAAAAAATCCTTCTGGCCAGGTACTCAGCTTTCCGTGCTTGTTCAGCCTTATTTCTTCAGAGACGCCATCCCTAAAATAATTGATCCTGACATCGTCGAAAGGAAGCACCTGATTGACGCCAACAGCCCTCCGAATTCCGTTGATCACATGATCGCTGTGTGTTTCGATGATCACTTGGACCCCTGCCCCCGCGACTTTCGCCAAAAACTGTCCAATGGCAGATTGACCAGCTGGATGAAGATGCGCCTCAGGACTGTCTACAATCAAAATGCCCCCCTTTGAAGCAAGGAGTCCCGCAGTGATTATGGGGAGGCAGTAGCTGACGCCGAATCCTGTGTTCGTGGGAAGCATCCACTCGCTCAGGGCCCCCGGTTTGCGAAGACGCAGAGTGGCTAAGTTTGTGTCCGGCACGAATGCCGCCTCAATCTCAGTCGGCCCCACCAGTTCGCTTAGCCATGCTTCAACTTGGGCCCTGAGAGTTTTGATCGTTCCGGCTCGGGGATGGCGGCGCAAGACGTCGACTTCTCGAGAACCATTCGATGCAAGGGCGTGCGCTACGTAGCGCCCGTCATGTCCAATACGAAATTCGGCAGGATGTGCCGGAGCCGCTGGGTGACTAATACGGGGCCCCACCCGTTCGGCCGCCAGGTAGGTGAAACTACCCCCCACGTCCCCAGCCGGAAAATATTCATGTTCGGGTTCTCCAACGAGCGTCAGATAAGGCGTGTAGGCATTGCCAGCTGCTGAACCCCCATCGAACACCCAGCGATGGTCGGCACTATCTATTTGAATCGAAATGTCGCTAGTCTGAGCCTCCAGATTCAAAATGTCCGATGCCTGACCCAGATTGAGACCGAACACTCCTTCGAGGGGTACAAACTTCCCTTCAGTTCTGCCTGCCTGGAAGGCAAGCAATAAGGCCTGCACCACGCTGCTCTTACCGCTGCCATTTAGGCCTGTAAGGACGTTCAGCATCGAGAAGGAGAGTTCGAGATGTCGAAAGCATTTGAATGATTGTAAAGACAACTGGGTGATCACGATAAGAACTTCCGCAGGATGCGTTCAGGTTCGGCAAAGCGGATACGGACCCGTTTTGGATCCGATGTTGCGGCACTAATACTTGCTAGATATTCCGACTCTCGTGTCATCGATGATCGAGCTTCCTTGCGGACGGCTTCTGCAACCGGCGACAGAACTGACTCATCGTAACGAGAGAGCACGACAGACCACGTCTCAAAAAGCGCGCGGTTTATCGGCAGCAGACGATCCGCGCCAAAAGGCCATTTTCGGAAGGCATGAATTCCAAAAACTAAATATGCGTTTCGCATTGCATTTTCAAAGCGGAGGAAGAGATCATCAAGGTCAACGTCGGAAATTACTGAGTGGCTGTCCAGGCGCGTATTCGCCCAAGTCAAGAGTCTCTCTAAGGACCCAAACTCATCGTAGCTATGGCCATCTTCTAACATGCTGAAGGCACAAAATCTGAGAACGGCTTCCCGGTCCTGCATCCGAACATGCTTATCTAAAGCACCGCCGGTGGCACGTTTGAACTGGGCACTTTGCGTGCAACGCTTTAAGAAAGCTCTACTTCGAGCCTTGCTCATACAATGGCGAATCTCCATCGCATTGAGCGGTTCGCCACCGGTATTGATCCTTTTGAAGATATCGTACTTCACTTCATCCGGTGTTTTTGGATCGATCACATGAACTACGATCTGTGCATTTAGAAGGCGCCTTTGCAGTGGCAACGATAATTCGTTATACCGCTTTTCCTCTTCACTCTCCAAGTACTCTAAATCGCGTAGCGGAAAGGAAAGCGCGCGGGCATAAGAATGAATCGTGGAGAGCCGCTGCAACCCGTCTACAACTCGCAAGACACCGTCCCCATCCTCTGCAAAATAGAACGCAGGCAACGGAATCTGCAGCAAAAGACTTTCGATCAGTCTTGATTTCTGCCGAAGCTTCCACACTTGGTTTCTTTGGAAGTCAGGCGCAAGATCTAGATCCTGGGAATCGATCATATCTAATATATTTCGGAGCGAGAAATTTTTCGTCGAGACTCGGATTTTTTCCGGGTCCCAAGGACGTACCTCAGGCTCATCATCGCTTTCGCGCTCAGCCTCAACTCCGGTCGGTTCGCCTTGGAAGTCCTCTTCAAGGATTTGACTTAGATCCGATTCCATAAGGACATCTTATGTTGCCGGACAGCTGGCTGGTTGAAAGTCCACTCTTTCCCGCGCCTGTGCAGCTGCCTTATGTGAGCAACGAGGCGAAATCCGCGTACAACGAAGATGAGTAGATTAGCAACTTTCGCTGGCCTCGGCCGCGGTGTGAATACGTGTGCAGCCGGTTGGCTCTTCCGAACGGATTCGGCCGGATAGAAAACGAAAGGAGTGTAGTTCGACGCCCTTCCAGCCGCCGCTGCCGGTACATGGGGACCGACCCTGGCACTCGCCCCACCGTCTCCAGCGACACCACGACCGCCCGCACACCGGGCTCGATCCCAAGGTCCGCCTCAACAACCCCCATCGTATCCGCCAGAACACTCCCGCCGCGTACATGCTGATCTCGCTCGCCGGGCGGCGTTCAGCACCGGCCGCTGGTCCTTCTGGTGTGCTCGCCCAGCACCCAGCACACCAAAAGGAGCTGCGCGCCGGCGACGGCCAGTGACCGCACCAACTCCGGGAGCCGGAGGCCATGACAGGTCATCAACCCGGACCGTACTCCCCTTTCTTCTCGAAGGTGGCTTACGCTGGGAAGGCGACCCCGTTGCCCCAGGGTTATCCTCACGGCGTTCCTTCCCTTCGCCCTGCGGGCCAACAGCCGACTGACAAAAGGTTCAGGCGCTGCCTCGGCCGTCGCCTTCTCAGTGGCCGTTATCTCCGGCGGCGAGGCCTTGAAGCCGCAGGTGATCAGGGCCAGGACCAGCACGCTCAGCACCAGCCAGGACACCCCCAGCGCAATGGCGTTGCTGTCCAGCTGGGAGAGCAGGTAGGCGCCTATCACCGGGACCACCACGTAGGACACCGGGTTCAGCTGCTGCCCGGCCCGGCGCCGGCGCCGGCGCACATAGTGGGAACACCACCGAGGCGTTCACCCGCGTGAAGGCCGTGAAGGCACCAAAGTTGATGAACGACATCAACTTTGCCACACCCAAGAACATCGGAAGAATGGGCCTGTTTAGTAAAGATCTGACTAACACTTGTAGAAAGTGCGCCAGTCAACGGTTCCTTTCCTCTGCTTTGCATGACACGAATAGCTCTGTTCCTGCATAACCTCACTGCGCGACCGCCGCGGCGGTCGCATACACGTCAGCAGGCATTGGCCGATGTAGCTTCCAGGTGATCGCGATGGGCTTCTCACCAGAGTGCTGGACGTAGTCCACCTGCCCTAGGCACGTGTATGGAACTGTCAGCCCGGTCTCGTCGTCCGCCGTGTCCCTCGTGAAGATCAGAACCTTCGAACCGTGCGAAGTCCGGTCAAGATAGCGGCGTCCTGTGGGACTGCTGTGTGAGGTCGCGTTCTGCGACTCCCAGTGGAAAAGCTCCGGGCTGATGGCGTAGTCCTTGTACATCGTGGTCGCCGAGTGCTTCTTGTCGTCCTTGTTCAGGGTGACAAAGAAAGCATCGGTGGACGTGGCCGGACACCATGCAACGCCTTCACGGTGCTGGACGTTCTTGCCCTGCTCAAGGGAACCGTACTGTAGCGCCGCCAGCACCTCCTCGCGCCGGTAGGTAGCGTGCGAGAGCAGCGGGATGTGCTGAAGCCCAGAGCCGAGGCTCTGGGCTGAATGTTTCGATGCAGCCACTCCCAGCTTCACGATCTGGCGGATCTCGCGGCACACAAACTGGTAGCTGCGCAGACGGTCGAGTCCGTCGTCGTACGTCCTGAATCCGCCTCCGTCATCCCACAGCGTGTAAAAAAGCATGCGTGCAAAAGCTTGCTCGCGCATACCGAGCTCCGCGTAGCGGGGCGCGTCGGGAGCAACCAGCATGGAATAGGCTGCGGCACGTTCCGGATCGTCGACGTGTATCAGCGCGGCCATGCGACCGAGGAGCTTTTTTTCCCCCGCGTCAGACAGCTCCTCTATTTTCCCACGGAGCACGGTCTCCAGAGGCGAGAACCCTTGGATCAGCCCTGCCTCCCGGAGGTAACCGGTCCACGAGTCCCTGGTGGAACGGTAGATCGTCTTCACGTCGTTTCCCGACCGCTCGAGATAGGCCTCCAGCTCGTTCTCGGCATACGAGGCAATGTCCCGGACCAGCTGCGCCCGGTTGAACCGGAGCTGTGCCTTGATGTTGTCCAGCACCACCTTCTGCGCCACCCGGTCGAGTACGATCTGCGAGCCGGACGGCAAATACGGGAACTCGTCCTCGACAGCCTTCTCCAGCTCTTTGCGCCCGTAGCCGGTCAGCGCCCGGTAGCGCAGGTCAAAGCGGAACTCACGGCGCTGCTGGCCGATGAAGTCCAGGACCGTGAGCACCGCTTTGCCCTCCGCACGGCGCAACCCGCGTCCCAGCTGCTGGAGGAAGACCGTGGCACTCTGTGTGGGCCGGAGCAGCAGGATGGTGTCCACCTGCGGCAGATCCAGGCCTTCGTTGAAAAGGTCGACGGCGAAGATACAGTTGATCTCCCGCTGCCCCAGGCGCCGCAGGGCTTCCTCGCGGTCGGCATTGGCGGTGGTGCCGTCGACGGCAACGGAGGCAATGCCGGCCCGGTTGAACACCTCAGCCATGTAGTGGGCATGCTGTACCGAGACGCAGAAGCCGATGGCACGCATCTGGTCGGTGCTGGTCACCTTGTCCCTGAGTTCGCGGATCACCTTGGCGGCGCGGGCATCATTGCCGGTGTAGAGGGCGCTCAACTGTGAGGTGTCGTAGTTGCCGCGTTTCCATTCCAACTGGCTCAGGTCGACGTCGTCGGAGACGCCAAAGTAGTGGAACGGCACCAGCAAGTCGGCGTCCAGGGCGTCCCAAAGGCGCAGTTGGCTGGCGGTGCGCCCATCGAAGAATTGCTTGGCAACGTCGACGCCGTCCCCGCGCTCCGGTGTAGCTGTGAGCCCGAGGAGTTGCTGCGGTTTGAGGTGGTCGAGCAGGCGGCGGTAGGTGGGCGCCATTGCGTGGTGGAACTCATCGATTACGACCACGTCGAAGAAGTCCGGTTCCAGCTGCTCGATACCCAGGGAGGAGAGCGACTGGACCGAGGCGAAAATGTGCTTCCACCCTTGCGGCTTGTGCTCCCCCACGTAGAGTTCACCGAAGGTTCCGTCCTGCATGACGTCGCGGTAGCTGCGCATCGCCTGTTTCAGGATCTCCTGCCGGTGGGCGACGAAGAGCAGTTTTAGGTTTGTGCGGGCAGCTTCGCTTAGCCGTTTGTAGTCCAGGGCGGCGATGACAGTCTTGCCGGTCCCGGTGGCCGCGACCAGGAGGTTGTGGTTGAAACCCTTGAGCCGCTCCGCTTCCAGGTCCTCCAGCATCTCCTCCTGGTGAAGGAACGGCTGAACTTCAAGACCGGTAGGTGCATCCGGCGCCGCTGTGCGACGTCCGCCGTTCCGTTCCAACGCAGCGTCCAGCTTGTCGCCGTCGCGCTCCGGGTCATAGCTCTGGAAAGCCCGCTGCTCCCAGTAGCTGTCGAAGGTGACCTCGAACTTCTGCAGGAGGGCGGGTGTTGCGACGGAACTGAGGCGGACGTTCCATTCAAGCCCGTCAAGGAGGGCAGCCTGACTCAGGTTGGAGCTGCCTACGTAAGCGGTGTCGAATCCGGTGTTACGGCGGAACAGCCAGGCCTTGGCGTGCAACCGGGTTGCCTGCGTTTCGTAGCTGATCTTGACCTCGGCCCCGTACCGGGTGACGAGCTCGTCGATGGCCCGGCGCTCAGTTGCACCCATATAGGTGGTGGTAATGACCCGGAGCTTGGCGCCGCGCTCATTGAGCTGCTCAAGGGCTGGCTCTAGGAGCCTCAGGCCAGTCCACCGAACGAAGGCGCAGAGAAGGTCAACGGTGTCGGCTGACTCCATCTCGGCCCGAAGCTCGGCAGCCAGGTTGGGGTCGTCCTTGCTGTTGGTGAGAAGCGCAGAATCACTGAGTTTAGTGATGGGCCGGCGGAGTTGTCGTCTCTTGTGCAGGCCCGGGCGGTGAAGGGATCGCAGCTGCGTTGGCCCGGCTGCGATTCGATCTATGCTATTCATTTCATGAAGAAGCCGGTTCGCCAGGGCTACTCGGTCCACTGGACTGGCTGCTTCGAGGGCCTGCCGGACAGCCGCGGCGACGTGCTGCGCTAGGATACCCGGGGAGTCCTCGTCATCGATGTCTGCGAAAATTGGCTGAACTTCTTGCTGTGCACTCAGACCGTCGATCATCGCTTCTGTGCTCAAAAGTTCATATAAGCCTTCCGATAAAGGTTTCACCACAGCTCCCCATAGGTTATATGTGCCAGGCCTAGACTATGGGGTTGCATGCTCACAGGACGAACCTATGTGGTGTCAAATGAAACGGCATCTGGAACTATCCTGCGAATACCGGGCCACCGTTATCTCCGCGAGTTGGTTTATTACTCAAAGTGATAGATGGTAGCGGAATGACGACTGTAACCAATAGCCCCCAGTCTGGAATCGGAATATGGATCAACAGACTTCGAGCCGCTATAAAAACCGGCACCTTGATAGATCTCTCGCCGGGGGTTCCCGACGCGCTTATCGATCGACACTGGCTGCTGGCGCGAGCGCCTGGCACAGAAATCCCTGCTGCGGCTCTGAGAAAGGTCCTTCTAGATCCACGCCTGGCATACGATCCGCGCGGCCTAAGAATTCGCGGCGCCCTCATCTCTGGAGTCCTCGATCTGGATTACACGATAATAAAACCTCGGATATCCATCATCTCGAGCGTCTTCCTCGAACCACCAAGCTTTCAACACTCCACGATGTCCGTCCTAGACCTATCCGGAAGCGTGATGCCGGGCACGCGGCTGAACTTTGCCAGAGCGTCCGGAAGTGTCAGTTTCTTTGAAGCTTCATCTTCTCGGGAAGTAAGACTAAGCAACGCCGAGATCGGCGGACGCCTCAACATGGCGAGGGCGGAATTTGGAGCGCAACACACCGCCCTAAACCTTGATGCCGCTAGAATTCAGGGCGACGTTCTGCTCGACAAGCTGAAATCGCGAGGCGAAGTGCGTGCGGAGGCTATCCAGGTCACTGGGCGCCTGATCCTTTCAGGCGCTTCTTTGCAGCAGCATCGCGGAGACACCGCCCTCAATTTAAACGCAGCTAATATACGTGGCGATGTCTTTCTCGATGGAGGCCTAACCGCCGAGGGGGAGGTATGCGCGCACGGGACCGAGTTTGGAGGCCAACTACGTCTCACTGGCGCGACCCTGCACCACAGAGATGGAGTGGCGCTCAACCTCGACGCAGCAATAATCGCCGGGGACGTTTTTGCAGATGATATAGAAGCTCAAGGAGAAGTACGCGCTGCCGCTTCCCGAATAGGTGGTCAGCTCCATCTTCGAAGCACGCAACTACTCAATCCTGGTCATGCAGCACTTAGCCTTGAAGGTTCCATTATTGAAGGGGACTTCTTCATGGATGGAGGCGCGATAGCGGAAGGCGAAGTCCGCGCGCATGCAGCGCGATTTGGAGGTCAACTCAATCTAGAGAACGCGAAGCTACTCAATCCGTCTGGGGTGCCTTTGAATCTTACCTACGCAAGAATCATCGGAAGCGCATTCCTTAACGGCATGCAGGTAGAAGGTGAAGTGCGGGCACATGGCGCAGTTTTCGGCGGTCAACTAAACATGCAAAAGGCGTCAATAAGGTCCGCGGGCAGCGTCGCGATTAAGCTCGACTATGCAGAAGTAGCAGGCAGCGTCTTCCTTAACGATGGCATCGATGTGGAAGGTGAAGTCCGCGCTCATAGCTGCCGCGTTGGAGGACAAATGAACCTCAGGGAGGGAAAGTTTAGTAATCCTGGCGAAGTTGCTCTGAGGCTATCGAGCGCAAAACTCCAATCTCTTCACTTGGCCCCTGCGAAGGTCAGCGGACAAATCAACCTCGCATATGCTGAGGTTCAAACGCTAGTAACCGCCAAGGAGAAACCAGCTGAAGGCTTGGGGCTACCTGATCTATCTTCCGCGCAGGAGTGGAAGCTGAACGCCATTCATGGGTTTCTAAAACACGACAGGCGCGCCCTTGGTCGGTGGCTGGATACGGTACCCAGAAGCAAAAACGAATTCGTCCCGCAGCCGTGGAAGGAAGCGGCTGCCGTTTTTGATCGCATGGGTCAGGCACGAGAAGCTCGCTGGTTGCGCTACGAGGCCGCTAAACGCGTTACTCGAATTTCAAGATGGTGGTCCAAACCTCTTCACTGGCTGTACCGCTGGACAGTCGGATATGGGTACTTTCCACTTCGAACATTTTTTTGGATTACCGGCGCAGTGGCACTCGCCTTCACACTGGCCTTTGGTCACGCTGGTGAATTCACTCCGACAAATCGCGAAGCGGCCAAGTTCGTAGTAGTCGACAGCGAGGGACAGTCAGCGCTGGTTACAGGTGCAACCAGCACACAGCCTCCGAACTACCCCGCCTTCAATCCGATACTTTACGCGCTCGATACGGCGTTGCCTGCCGTCGATACAGCGCAAGCTAAGAATTGGCAAATTGCCAGCAGCGCGCTGCTTCCTACGGCATTCGCAGGCATCAAATCCCTGTCGTGGCTTTTAGCAGCACTTTTATTAGCAGGGCTAACCGGAATCCTTCGCAAAGACTAGGGGATCCCGTCGCTCTTGTAACTGGGTCATGGATTCTCCTGCGACATGTCCCGCGAAGGGTGGCTTCGCTGCTCCTCAATGGCGAAGGGCTCGTCCGACTAGCCGGACGAGCCCTTCGCCACGCATCCTCTAATCCAGGTGCCTCCTCAGTCAATAAGGGAGGGCTCCTGTGCATGTTTCGGAGATTCGCCAACTGCCGGAACTGGGCGGTTACGGTGGTTCACCCAGTTCGCCACCGCCAGAACTGCCACCAGCCCAAAAGTGCTCAGGAGTTGAGGACGCGAATCCTCGCCGATGAGGCCGACCGTGAAGATCGCCGCCAGGATCAGCAAGCCAAGGGAAGTCAGCCACGGGAACCCGGGCATCCGCAGGGGCAGGTCCGTACCCTCGCGATTGGCGCGGAGGCGGAGCGCGAGCTGGGCCAGGAGGGCGGACGTCCACACCAGCAGGCACGTTGAGCCCACGATGTTGAGCAGGACGCCCAGGACCATCTCAGGGAATGCCAGTTCCAGCACCACCGTGACAACACCAAACGCAACGCTGGCCAGGACCGCAACAACCGGCACACGCGCCCTGGACACGGCAACCAACAGCCGCGGCGCTTCACCACGCTCCGCCAGGGAGAACGCCATTCGTGAAGCGCCATAGAGGTTGGCGTTCAGCGCAGAGAGCAGTGCCGCAACGGCGACCAGGGTGATGGCGGTGGCCGCACCGGGCATACCGGCGGCCTCCAGCACCGCAGCGAACGGGCTCTTCAGCCCCTCCGAACCCACGGGAACCACGGCAGCGATCACGAAAATGGCACCGATGTAGAAAATGAGGACCCGCCACAGCACCGTCCGGACGGCCTTCTTCACGCTGCGCGCCGGCTCCGCAGTCTCGGCTGCCGCCACGGATACAATCTCGGTGCCGCCGAACGCGAACGCCACCACGAACAGCGCCGTGGCGATCCCGCCGAACCCGCTCGGCGCAAAGCCCTCCCCCAGGAAGTTCGCCAGGCCCGGCGACTGCACACCCGGTACCAAACCGAAGAGCAGCGCGAAGCCCACCAGGAGGAACCCGACGATCGCCGCCACCTTGAGAAGGGCGAACCAGAACTCGAACTCGCCGAAGTTCTTCACGCTGGTGAGGTTCACGGCGGTGAGCACCACGATGAACACCAAGGCCATCAGCCACACCGGCAGGGCCGGGAAGATGGTAGCCAGCAGTCCTGCCGCACCGAGCGCTTCGGCCGCTATGACCACCACAAGCTGGATCCACCAGAGCCAGCCCACCGTGGCGCCGGCCACCGGACCGTAGGCCTTGGCGGTGTAGACGGAAAAGGCGCCGCTGTCCGGTTTGGCGGCGGCCATCTCGCCGAGTGCCCACATCACCAGGATGATGAGGGTGCCGGCCACGAGGTAGGAGATCAGCACGGCCGGGCCGGCAGCCTGGATACAAGCGCCGGAGCCGATAAACAGGCCGGCACCGATGGCGCTGCCCAGCCCCATCATCGTCAGCTGCCGGGGTCTGAGGGCCGCGCCGAGGGCGCGGTCAGACGTCGTTGTCTCGTGTTCCATGGGGAGTCCTTCGGTTATAGGTGGAACGGTTTGGTAGGAAGTCAGGGAGCTGTCAGGCCGCGTGGGCTGCCAGGAGGCGGAGCACGCGTTGTTGGAGTCGGGGTCCGCCACGGTGATGCGCACGCCGTCACCCGGGTACGCGCGGACCAGGATGCCGGCGGCGTCGAACGCGTCCACCAGCGTCGCCAGGAGCTGGTCATCGGCACGGATCCACAGGAAGTTGCCGTGGCTCGGCTGCAGCGTCCAGCCCTGGGCTTCCAGCTCCGCGGCCATCCGGGCGCGCTCCTTCTTCACGGCGGAGACCCGCGCTGCCATCTCCTCCCCCGCGTCCAGCGACGCGATGGCAGCCTTCTGCGCCAGCGCGCTCACGGCGAACGGCAGGGCGGTGCGGCGCAAACCTTCGGCGATTGCCGCCGTCGTAATTGCGTACCCGACGCGCAGGCCGGCGAGCCCGTAGGCCTTGGAGAAGGTGCGCAAGATGCAGACGTTCGCGTACCGGCGGTAGAGCGCCAGGGAGTCGGAGCCGCTGCCGGCTTCGGCGTATTCCACGTAGGCCTCGTCGATCACCACCAGGACGTCGGAGCGGACGGACTGCAGGAAGGCCTCGAGGTGGTCGTGGCTGATCGGCACGCCGGTGGGGTCGTTGGGGGTGCACAGCAGGATGACCTTGGTGCGGCCGGTGACGGCCGCGGCCATTGCGTCCAGGTCGTGGCCCTCGGCGTCGTCCAGCGGGATATGGCCTTCCTCTCGCTGTCCATCAGCCAGTCGCGAACCGGATTGGTGGAGAACGGGCTCGCCGCGATCCCGGAGGTCATCGAGGTGCACGCCACCACCGGCGACGCGGACCTCATGGCCAAGATGGTGGACCGCGGCACCACCGACCTCTACCGCATCACCAACCAGATCCTCGAGATCGAGGGCATCGAGCGGACCAGCACGGCCATCTCCATCCTGGAACTCATGCCGCCCCGGTACGACGGGCTCATCAGCCGACTGTCGGAGGAGGAGTCCCGCCCTTCCGAGTAACGCGGTGACCGGATAACGAGGGGTTGGCAAACTGACGTGTACTAAATTCGGGATCCGTTTTTGTTACCGCCAAGGAACTGGCGGACGACGGAAAGGTCGGCAACGGAATCGCGAACTATCCGCTTCGATTTCACGACGAACGCGGACTTCTCGATCACCACAAGACGCAACCCCTGCTCGCGGATGAGCAGACGCTTGCGTTCGTCATAGCGACGACGCTGCTCGCCGCGATTGACGCCGGATACGGTCTGACGCCTGTCGAAGAACGGAGATGGTTTCGTATGCTGCTCTTCCTGAAATTCGACGACGAGATTGAAGGAGGGCCAGAAGCTGTCGACAGGAAGCGTCGTTCCCAGTGGCCGCGACGGGGACGGGTCTCCGCGGAGCCAGTCGAACGTCATCTGGCGATGGCCGCTTACCCCAACGACCTCGTCGCAGAGATCAAGCACGTAATATTCGTCGGATTCAGCGCGGTCTCCCATAGGGCAATAATTGCAGCTCCTGGGGCTTTTTGGTCCGGGCCAACTCCGCGAACCAATGTCCACGGCTTTCACCTGCCTTACCCGGACCTCTCACCGAGGACACGAAGTGGGTTTCCGGCCGCCACTCGCCCCGCGCAGATATCATCCGAACATGACTGACCTTCAACTACTCCTAACAGCCATCGCCCAGGATTTGGGAGACCCAGCCACCTGGAGTGCTCCCGTCGAATTCCCCGACTCTCTTGCGCTTTGCGCCCTGAACTCGGCCTACTCTCTGCGCGCAACCTCTGCTTCTGCCAAAAACGTCCTCGCCCGATACCGGGCGGTGCGTCCAGCCGCAGATTCCGATAGCGGGCCCGATCTGCTCCATGCCATGGACGATGTGGGCGGTCCTGCTAATTTCGCTCGCGAAATCCTTTGCAACGACAGCAAACTCCCGGGCACCATGCGCTTGCGTACTGAGGGCATTTATGAGGGCCTGACCAGGCTGGCGGCATTGGAAGGCACGGTGACAACTGCACAAGACCTTCGGGCCGCCGCGGCGAAGGGCAACACATCTGCAGAGAAAGCGTGGTGCTCTGTCATTGGCCTCGGCCCACTCTCTTGGTCGTACCTGCTCATGAACGCTGGCGTCGGCACCGAAACCAAGCCGGACGTTATGGTCCAGCGCTATCTCGCGAGGGCTCTCGGCGAAGACCAGAATCTAACACCAGCACGGACGCGGCAGCTCCTCCGGCTCGCCGCCGAAGACCTTGCCGTAGAACCGAGAGACTTGGATCGAGCAATCTGGATGCACGAGAGTCCCTCAGCACCGGCTGGCCAGCGCAGGCAGGAAGAGAACAGTAACGGTCGGAGATCGGGCACGGATGCCACTGGCCCGGTGACGATCAGGAATGTTGAGAATAGAACCAAAAGCGGGTGATGCAGTTCACGGCTGGATCCGCGCGCCCTGGCAACCGCTTTGGATGCGATACTGCCGGAGCGCCGCACCGTGATCCAGGACGGCGGGCACTTCATCGGGTGGGCACCCATGTACTGGAACATCCCGCGGCCGCAGGATCTGGTGATGGTGGGGACCGCCTTCCAGTCCATCGGGCTGGGCCTTGCCAGCGCCGTCGGGGCCGCCCGTGCGGTGGAGGACGGCCGCACCCTGGTGCTGGCCTCCGGCGACGGCGGCTTCCTGATGGGCCTGTCCGACCTCGAATCGCTCATCAACGCCGCGAGCAGCGCAATCGTCGTGATCTACAACGATGCCGCCTACGGTGCCGAGATCCACCAGTACGGCTCGCAGGGCCTGACCGAGAAGCCGATGCTGATTCCCGAGGTGGACTTCAGCGGCGTCGCCAGAGCTTTGGGGGCGGAGTCGGCTGTTATCCGTTCCCTGTCTGACCTGTCCGCGCTGCGGAAGTGGATCCATGCAGGAGCTCGTGGGACTTTCGTAGCCGACTGCCGGATCACGTCCTCCGTCCGCGCGCCCTGGTTGACCGAATGGATGAACGCGTCCCGGGCGGCGAAGGCGGCGGTGGCTGGCTAGCTCCCAGACTCGGGAGGCGCGGCGGAATTCTCCGGCCGGATCTGGCGAAGATGAACGGTAACGGCAACTGGATAGGCTTGTCACCGATCGGCTCGTCGAGCAGGTCGTTGTTGGAACTCTGCCCTTCCAGCCGGCTGTGCCGCTTAGCGCAAATGAACTGACCTTGGGGGCGGTGCGCACCAAACCGCGAGCCGGCGCTTTCGCGATTGCGGGGTTTTATAAGTACCGGGAAAGCGGTCGGAAGTGCTTTTGGCCTAGTTATGCGAGGGCGGTTTGGGCAGCTGCCAGACCCGAGCGAATTCATCTTCCACCAAGGGCCAGACTAGTTGGCGACCCTCTTCCACCGACGCAATGCGATCGGCCAAAGGCGCGAAAACGACAAAGTCGTGTGGAATGACTCTCCCAGATCTGTCCTTCCGGCCCGAAGGATCTGGGAAACGCAGCGCCAGCCTCTCGCCGACTCGGCGGTAGATTTCCGGCCCACCCTCAATGCCCGAGAACACATCCTCGTAAGTCGGAAGCGGATCGGCGAAACCACCATTTCGTAGGAAGCGGAAACCCCAAGTCCGCCCACGAGTAGCCCAGACGAGCGTCATCGACGGCTCCTGAAAAGGATCTGCTTCTCTTCGCCCTCTTCCAAATCCATCTGGAAACCGGTCATTGTGGCAGCCAAATAGTCTCGCCTGGCAACCGCCTCGGAATTGACCTCCCTGAGTTTGTCTCCGGCAAGCTTGGCCACGTGGTCCACAAGATCGGGATCAAGGCGGCTCATCCATCTGCCTATTCGGCCCGGGAGCTTACCCTTGTCACTCAACAACGCGGCTGCCATGGCTAGAGCTTTGGCCCTCGCCAGCAGCTGTTCACCCACCTTCCCGGGGATTAGCTTCAGCTGAGCCCACCGTGCGTGGCGCTGGAGAGGGAGAATGGCAGCCAGAGGCAGAATCAACTCCAAACCGATCCGCTCGGTTACCTCAATTTTGTCTGCGTCGAACTTGGCTGACGAAAGGAGCACAAAGTCCTCACCAAACGACAGCGCCTCGCTTGCTTCAATGAACCCAGCTAAGACCCTATGGAGTTGGTCAAGCTCATCGCGGGCTTTCTCGATGAGTAGGTCCCTAAAACCGAACACGTTCATGTGTGGCAGCAGATCAGACTTGGAGAGGGCTATTATCCAGATTCGTGGAAATTTACGAAGTGGATTACCATTTTCCAGCAGCTCCCCCTCTAGTGACAGCAGTCCCCGGCGGAAACTGGTTAGCAAAGACTTAAGGTATTTCCCTTCCTCACCAGAGTGCTCCAACAAACGTTGACCGTCCACCAACAAAAGAGCCACATCAGAACCAAGCAAATTCTTGAATGTGTTGATTCTGTCCTGGGATTCCGTTGCCCCCGGTACGTCCTGTTCGAACCACTCCCCCGGGTAGTCGTGCCACACGAGGCGCAGGGCGTCGAATGGCTTAGCCTTCCTCGCCTTGGAATCGGCCTTTTCCTTTAGCTTGACCGAGAAAGAATATGACTTAGAGGAGAAACGAGTGGCATCAGGTACTTGCGCGGAATTTTTCATGCCGAGGTAGGTTTGATGCAGCTGACGGTGTTGGTCAGCGCTATCTGCCACGACGTCAAACAGGCTCTTTTGCAGATACTGCTGCTCCTGCGTGGCTCCGTAAAACGAGGAGACCATTACGGTCTTGCCACTGCCGCTCTCACCAAACACTGCGATGTGCTGCTCTTGTTGTCTGTTTTGCATATGAGAAGCCTATGCGGGCCGCTCCCCTGCCACTATTCGCAAGGCAACGCTATGGGCGTAGACGCGTTTCCAAGGCTGCCACCGCACAGTGGCTCCAGGCCAGGGCGGGCCTACAGGCCTAGCACCTCCTAGTCCTAGGCGACAAATACGGGGTACCAACGCCGGAAGCCCCATATCCGAGAAGCCACTCACCCAGTGCGCCTTCCAAAAACCATATATTCACCAACCTGCCCACAGAACAGATATGACGAACTGGCGCTTAAGCCACAAAAGGAGGAATCACCGCGGCATCCATGGTGGGGTTGAAGTTCATTCCGAAGTCGGATCTCACAGGTGCGAACACGGCCGGAATTAATTGCACATGGAAGTCCGTCACGAGAGACTCAGGAACCACGCAACGGAGATACAGCTGTCGGCAGACGACCAGCCACTAATCTAACGTCATGGACGTCGCAGCACTAGTGGTTTCAATTTCTGCTTTTCTGGCCGCCGCTATGAGCGCCCTCTACGCGCGACAGCAGGTGCGTGTTGCTCATTCAGCCTCGCGTGCTCAATCTCTCCTAGCTGTCTTGGACTACCTCCAGAGGTCGGACATACGCGATTCGAGGCGGGAGGTTCTAACGGTGTTGAACTCCCTTCCCGCGTCCTCGTGGACGGAAACGCAGCGCGCAACTGCTTCCAATGCATCAGCCTCGTACGACCTTGTCGGCACCCTTCTTAGAAGCGGCGTTGTAGATAAGGACCCAATAATCCAGAACTACGGGCCGAGTATTATCCGTTGTCACGACATCTGCACTCCCATGATTGAAGGCTTCCGCGCTAATATGCCTGACGCCCTTGCCCGGAGATACTGGGATGACTTTGATTGGCTGGCAGGTGAAGCCCGGAAGGAATTCGGACACACGGCTCCGGACTAGCCTCAACTTCGGCTGAGCCAACGCCCTCCCCTACGACAGGACTACTAACCTCGAGTAGAGCAAGACGTGAGGAACCGCGATTGGTCGGCTACCCCGCTTATAGCCGCCGTTGCCTGAACATCGGGAACGACTCCCGCACTCGCTTTACCGTCTCCAGCGACACCTCCACCGCCCGGACACCAGCGGCAAGACCGAGGTCGGCCTCCACGACCCCCATCGGGTCCACCAGCACGCTCCGCCCCACCGAGACGGGCGGTGCCTGGCACACACCGGCCACGTACACGCTGTTCTCGATAGCACGGGCGGCGTTCAGCGCCAGCCACTGCTCCGTCTTGTGCTCGCCCGGCACCCAGGACGAGCAAACGAGCAGGACCTGCGCGCCAGCGTCGGCCAGTGACCTCGCCAGCTCCGGGAACCGCAGGTCGTAGCAGGTCATCAGCCCGAACCGCACTCCCCCGTGCTCGAACACCACCGGATCCGTGGACGGGCCGGGCTTGACGAACTCGGACTCCCCGAAGCCCTGCGCGTCGAAAAGGTGGATCTTTCGGTAGGAAGCCAGCCGGCCGCCGTCGGGCCCGAGAGCCACCAGCGTGTTGTACGCCCTGCCCGGCTCCTCCGAGGTTTCCACCACGCCCGCCACCAGCGCGATGCGGTGGCGGCGGGCAATGCCGGCGAGCTCCCGGCAGACGGGGCCGTCCAGTGGCTCGGCCACCTCGAGGAACGTTACGTCCACCTTCTTCTTCTCGTAGGTGGCGTACTCCGGGAAGGCGACCAGCTCGGCGCCGTCGCGCGCTGCCTCGGCGGCGAACCGGTCGATCACTACGAGGTTGGCCGGGATATCGGCGCCCGACTCCAGCTGCCCCAGCGCTAGCCTCACGGCTGCTCCTTCCCTTGGCCCGCCGGCCACACCACAAACTGTCAGACTCAGGCGGTCGCCTCGACCGTCGCCTTCTCCGTCGCCGCCATCTCCGGCGGCGCGGCCTTGAAGCCGCGGGTAATCAGGGCCAGCACGACCACGCCCAGCACCAGCCAGGACAGTCCCAGCGTAATGGCGTTGCTGTCCAGCTGGGAGAGCAGGTAGGCGCAGATGAACGCGCCGATCACCGGGACCACCACGTAGGACACCGGGTTCAGCTGCTGCCCGGCCCGGCGCTGGCGCACATAGTGGAACACCACCGAGGCGTTCACCAGCGTGAAGGCGGTGAAGGCACCGAAGTTGATGAACGACGTGGACGTGGCCACGTCCAGGAAGATCGCGATCAGGCCCACGATGCCGGTGATCACCAGGTTCGCCACCGGGGTGTGGAACTTCTCGCTGAGCCGGCCGAAGACCGCCTTGGGCAGCACGGAGTCGCGGCCCATCGCGTACAGCAGCCGGGAGGCGCTGGCCTGCGCGGCGAGGCCGGAGGCGAACTGCGCCATCACCAGGCCGGCCAGGAACACGGCGCCGAACAGCTGCCCGCCGATCTGCAGGGCGATGGAGCTGGCCGCGGAGGCCGAGTCCTCGAACACGCCGCCGGGGTGGACCAGCTGGGTCACGTAGGACACCGCCACGAAGATGCCGCCGCCGATCAGGGCCACGAGCATGATGGCGCGCGGCACTGTGCGGCGCGGGTTGATGGTTTCCTCGGTGAGGGTGGTGACGGCGTCGAACCCCAGGAACGAGTACGCGGCGACGGCGGCGCCGGCGGAGATGGTGGTGAAGCTGGCGGTGTCGTTGAAGAACGGCTGCCCGCTGGCCAGTCCCCCGGCGCCGTTGGCGGACACCACGTTGCCGATGGCCAGCGCCACGAAGAACACGAGGACCAGCAGCTGGAATGCCATCAGCACGTAGTTGGCTTTGTCCGCCACCTTGATGCCCAGGATGTTCAGCAGCGTGGTGATCACGATGAAGCCCACCACCCAGACGCCTATGGGGATGCCCGGGAACTGGGCGGTCAGGTAGGAGCCGCCGATGAGCCAGATGACCATGGGCAGGAAGAGGTAGTCGAGCAGCACGGCCCAGCCCACCAGGAACCCGACGCGGGGGTCAATGGAGCGGCGGACGTAGGTGTAGGCGGAGCCGGCCACGGGGTGGGCGACGGCCATCCGGCCGTAGCTGTGCGCGGTGAACAGCATGGCCACGAGCGCCACCAGGTACGCGGCGGGCGCGGCGCCGCCGGTGGTTTCCGCGATGATGCCGAAGATCCCCAGGACGATGATCGGGGTCAGGTACGCCAGCCCAAACAGGACCAGCGAGGGCAGTTTCAGCGTGCGGGTGAGGGTTGTTGTCACGGTATTTCCTTAGGGCTTGTAGGACGGCGGTGTCCAGGTGGCCGGATTGATGCGGCCTTGGTAGACGGAAAGTTCGACGGCGGGCTCCCCCTCGCGGAACTGCGACCAGGGGCGGTTGAGGTTCTCCGTGCCGTGCGTGCGGACGCGGTCGACGGCGGCCAGGTCCAGTTCCGCGGTGAGCAGCTGCGGTTTCTCGTCTGTTGCTTCTGCGAGGGTGTTGCCCTCCGGGTCCACGATGATGCTCTTGCCCTGCCCGGTGGGGCCGGCGCAGTTGACGCTGACCATAAAGACCTGGTTCACGATGGCGTTGGCCTTGGCGAGGATCAGTTCCTGTTTGCGGTCCGGGGTGGTGGTTTTGACGACGTTGAGGATGACCTCGGCGCCCATCCAGGCGAGCTGGCGGGACACCTCCGGGTACCAGGCGTCGTAGCAGATGTTCAGGCCCACCCTGCCGATGCCGGGCAGGTCCACGGTGGTGAACCGGTCTCCGGGATCGTAGGGCTCGAACGGGCGCCAGGGGAAGATTTTCCGGTAGTAGCCTGCGAGTTCCCCTTCCGGGGACAAGACCAGCTGGGTGTTGAAAAGCTGGCCTTCCGGGCCGCGTTCGCAGACGCTGCCGGGAACCAGCCAGATGTTGAGGTCCTTGGCGAGCTGTTTGAGCTCATTGACCCGTGGCCCGTCCAGGGGTTCGGCGCTGGCCTGGAGCATTTCGGTTCTTTGGAGGTCCGGGTTTTCGTCGCCGAAGAGATGCAGCTCGGGGAAGACGACCAGCTTGGTGTCTGGCTGGGCTTCGAGGGCTTCTTTGACCTCGTCCGCGAAGGCCGAGACGGGTTCGCCGATGAGCCTGGGCCTTGCCTGGGCCGCGACGAGGGGAAGGCTGCGTTGCATGGGTTTTTCTCCGCTGTGGGGGTGTGATCCGGGTTATATTAGATCAGAATGATCCAATAAAGGGAAGGGGGTCGGCGTGAGCCGTAAAGTAGCGGATATGACCCATCAGCTGGAGGACACCATCGAGCCCCCGCGCCTTGGCGCCGGCAGGATGTCCGGGATGGAACGGCGCAGCGCGATGGACGCGGTGCGGATGCGGATCGGGATGGCGATTTCGCTGGGGCTGCTGAAGCCTGGCGAGCGGCTCCCGGACCAGGAGGACGTTGCGCTGGGTCTTTCGGTCAGCCCGATCACGGCCCGGCGTGCGCTGGCGAGCCTGGCGGAGCAGGGCGTGGTGGTGCGCCGGCGCGGCAGAGCTGGAGGAACGTTTGTGGCGGATTCGCCGCCTACTGATGTTTTGGCGTCACTTTCGGCGTCCCCTGCGGAGTCCCAGGCCGTGAACCGGCTGGTGGACCGGAGGCTGCTGTTTGAGTGCGCGGTGACGCATTACGCAGCGGTCAACGCCACTGCTTCGCAGCTGGATGAGCTGGAGCGGCTAACCCGGGACATGGCCGAGGCCACGGACTGGTCCGTCTACCATCAGGCCGACGAACGGTTCCATCAACTGGTGGGGACGGCGTCAGGGATGGGCACCGCCGTCGACGTTTATCACGAGACACTCACCGAGCTCTACGACTACTTCATCCCCTACCCCATCGAGAAGCTGCACAAGTCCAACCACGACCACATCGCGCTCGTGGCAGCCCTCCGGGCCGGAAGTGTTGAGGAAGCCGTGGAGGTGGCCCGGAAGCACGTGGACATCCTTCACCGGACGATGTTCATGGGGCTGGCGCAGGGCGCACCCTCAGCCGCCATGCCGGACTGACAGTGCTCTCGCTACCACCACCTTTCGGCAAAATACGCAACTCGAATTTCAGCAAAAGCTCGATTGAGCGCAGAAAGCATCAACAAAGAATCAAGATTAGCGATTGCTAATCAGGATTCGCGCAGTTTTCTCCCAGTAACCAGAATGACGATGTTTTCTCGGATGTAATGGAATGACTTTGACGCTATTGGGGGAAGCGAAGATGCTGTGTCTGTCGGCTGGATTGGTGTACCGTTCTGCGGCCTGTTCCACCCTGGATTTCCTCTATGTGCGTCCATCACTGCACCCACCCCGCACGCTTCGCAATCGCACGTCGGTCAGGTGTCCTATGGAAGGACTCTCATGAGCCAGCAACCCTACACTGCCCCCTTTCCCCCGAACTACGGCTATGGTCAACCGGCGGTAAGCAACAAGTCGTTCCTGGCCACGTGGCTGCTCTCGCTTCTGCTTGGCGTTTTAGGTGTTGACCGCTTCTACCTTGGCAAGGTGGGAACTGGAATCCTGAAGTTGATCACGCTCGGCGGCTTCGGTATCTGGGCACTGATTGACCTGATTCTGATTCTCACAAACAAGATGCGGGACAAGCAGGGCCTGCCGCTGGATGGCTACGACCGGCACCGGAAGATCGCCCTGATTATCACCGGCGTCGTTATTCTCCTGAGCATCGTCGTCAACTCGGCCCGAGCTGGCTCTACGTCTTCGTCAGCGCCTGCTGCTTCCACTCCCAAGGTCGCTACTGCAGCTAAGACCGCGTCTGCCACCCCAACGCCCACCAAGGACCCGGCGGTCGCTGCTGCAGAAGCGGAAGCCTCCGCAAAGGCGAAAGCTGATAAAGACGCTGCGGCTAAGGCAAAAGCAGAAGCTGACGCGGCCGCTAAGGCTGAAGCCGACGCCGCGGCGAAAGCAAAAGCAGAAGCAGACGCGGCCGCAAAGGCTCAGGCCGAGGCCGAAGCCGCCGCCAAGAGGGGCACGCTCAGCCAGCAAAATGCTCTGCGGAAAGCCGCTGACTATCTCGACTACACCGCTTTTTCGCGGACCGGCCTGATTGAGCAACTGGAATACGAAAAGTACTCGGCCGAGGATTCTACGTGGGCAGTGGACCGGGTAACGGTTAACTGGAACGAGCAGGCAGCCAAGAAGGCCAAGGACTACCTCGAGTACACTTCCTTCTCGCGCAGCGGCCTGGTCGAGCAACTGCTTTATGAGGGTTTTACCCCTGAGCAGGCCGAGTACGGAGTGAGCACCACCGGTCTTTAGCAGTCAGGACCGGTTCCAAAGCTCAGAGCAGCCAATGCAACTGGCGCCCTTGGAGGTCTTGGGCAACCAAACATCCTCTGACATCTGAGCCTGCGGTCCGCTTGGCCGTTGTCCAGGAGGACCGCAATTGGACCAGTAGTTTCTATCTCGGCGACAGCCCCTCCTATCGCGGCGGATCACCGAGGCTCCCAGGGCGCCCCAACTGGAAGGGCGCCACAACATGACACCATTCTTGCCAATACATCCAAGGGGAATCGTTTGAAACTCATCACTCATTTGGCCACCGGCGCGATCCTATGCTTGGCCCTTTCGAGCTGTGCGGGGTCGCCGCAAGCCGTACCCACGGTCACGCACACCGTGACCGAGACGGCGACCGCAACAGTGACCGTGACGGCTACTGCCACAGTCACTGCCGAACCCGTTGCTCCTGCCGCAGTTGCGGCGCCAGTGCCGGCACCTGCTGCTCCAGCTGCCACTGCCGTAGTCCCAGCGAACGTGGCGGGCATGAATGCGGAGGCACTAGACGATGACCTCTCGGCGTTGGGTTTCAAAAAGATCGTTTACAACTCTGACACTGGCAAGACCGTGCTCCTGCTCAGCAACTGGACAGTTACTGGAATCGACAATGCTGGAGCCGAACAATCCGTCGACAAAGCAGTGGTCGTTCACGTAACGAAGTAGGCTGCCTGAGGGGGAATCGAGAGGAACAATCCGGATGACACAAGCAACCGTCACACATTATGAGGTGCTTGGAGTACCAACGACGGCAGGCATCGCCGAGATCAAAAAGGCATACCAGCGTAGGCTCAGGACTTCACACCCGGACACGGGCGGAAGCACGGGGTTGTTCCGACTCGTGCAGGAAGCCTACGAGGTCCTCTCGGACCCGGACCGCAGGGCCGCCTACGACCGCTCTCCAAGGAACAAGAGTTCTGGGAACACCGCAGGTGCCACGGGCCAGCGGCCGCAACAGGAACGGTCCGAGCCCCAACCGGATTCCTCTAAGCAGAAGCCGAAACCGGCCTTCGCTGATATGGCGCAACCACCCGCCCCGCCGCCGTGGACTGGACCGGCCGTGGAGTACCGACCACCGCTTGTCCGTCCGTCTGGTGAACCGCAGAAGATCCGACGACCCGCACCTGCCTGGACACGCACTTGGCGTACCGCCTTCTTCGTCCTTGGCAGCGTCTGCACCGTCCCGCCCTTGTTCAGTACCATCTGGTACTTCAGCACTACTCAGTCGAACCCCAACTGGTTGGTCATGGGGCTGACCTGTCTTCTTATCACCGTCCTAACTGCCGGATTCTGGTTCGCAATCGCCAGGCTCCCAAAGTGGTGGACAACCAGGAAACGCCCTGCACCGCCCACCGTCCTTGCCAGTGCTTATTTGGTTCAGGAAATCATCAGCCGCCCCGTTCATGGCATTCCAGGTCGCGGTCTTTCCGTAGGGCGGTTCGGCGATAAAGCAGAAATCGGCGCAGAAGGCGAACGTCGCACCGCGCGACTCATTACTGATTCCGTCCTTCCTGGAATACCGTCCGCACGGCTGATCAACGGCCTCCGCTGGCCCGGGTCGGAACACGCCGACCTCGATCATGCCGTCATTGCGGGAAACAGGATCGCCCTGATCGACTCGAAAATGTGGGCGGACGGCACCTACTGGTGGGACAACAAGCAGCTCTTCCGCAACGGCCGCGAGCTTAAAGCCTTCGGGTTGGGAGCAGGTGTTGAGGCAATTCGTGCAGCCTATCCCGGATTCGTCGTTGACGGCTGGGTCGTGCTGCATTCGCCATCGGGGAGCCTCACGATGCCATCAATAGAGCGTGCTGGCATGTTTCCGCTTCCCGGCAGGGCCCCCGTCAGGCTGGTCACTCCACTGGAACTCGTCAACGAGGTCCGTGCCTTCATGGTCCAGGGCGATGCTCCGCATACCGTCCAGGTCCCCGCTCTGGCCTCACTCATCCGCTCGATGCTGTAGGGGTACAACGGCGGCTCCCGTCGCATCGCGCCTTGAAGCGGGAGTTATAAATCCCGAAAGCGCGCCGTCAATCACTCGAAAGCCTGCTGCCCCAGAAAGCGAGTCGTCTGGGGCAGCAGGAATGAACCCCGAAAGGCGCGCCCGGCCAAACCGGACGCGCCTTTTGTGCAAGGAACGCGAACTGGATTCGCAGCGCCTCATTCAGTCGACGAGCACCGACGCCTTGGCCTGCTCTGAGGAGCTAACACCGGACTGACCCTTCCCGCGCCGGTGATTTAGCCAGTTTGCCACCGCCAGCAGGGCCACGAGTCCGAAAGTGCTCAGGAGCTGTGGGCGCGAATCCTCGCCGATGAAGCCCACCGTGAAGATCGCTGCCAGGATGAGCAGGCCAAGGGAAGTGAGCCACGGGAAGCCGGGCATCCGCAGAGGCAGCTCCGTTCCCTCGCGGTCGGCGCGGAGGCGCAGCGCGAGCTGGGCCAGGAGCGCGGACGTCCACACCAGCAGGCACGTCGAGCCCACGATGTTGAGCAGGATGGGCAGGACCATCTCGGGGAAAACCAATTCCAGCACAACCGTGACAACGCCAAAGGTGACGCTGGCCAGCACCGCAACCACCGGAACCCGCGCCTTGGAGACGGAAGCGAGCCAACGCGGCGCTTCGCCCCGCTCAGCGAGGGAGAACGCCATCCGGGAGGCACCGTAGAGGTTGGCGTTGAGGGCCGAGAGCAGTGCTGCAACGGCCACGAGCGTGATGGCGGTGGCTGCGCCGGGCATGCCGGCGGCGTCCAACACTGCGGCGAACGGGCTCTTCAGCCCCGCCGAACCCACGGGAACCACCGCGGCGATCACGAAGATGGCACCGATGTAAAACACCAGGATCCGCCACAGCACAGTCCTAACTGCCTTCTTCACGCTGCGCGCCGGTTCCGCCGTCTCGGCTGCGGCCACGGACACGATCTCCGTGCCGCCGAACGCGAACGCCACTACAAAGAGCGCCGTGGCAATGCCGGCAAACCCGCTGGGCGCGAAGCCTGCCCCCGTGAAGTTGCTCAGGCCCGGCGACTGCACGCCCGGCAGCCAGCCGAAGAGCAGCGCAGCGCCCACCAGCAGGAACCCGACGATGGCCGCCACCTTCAGCAGGGCGAACCAGAACTCGAACTCGCCGAAGTTCTTCACGCTGGTCAGGTTCACGGCGGTGAGCACCACGATGAACACAAAGGCCATCAGCCACACCGGCAGCGCGGGGAAGATGGTGGCGAGCAGTCCCGCCGCCCCGAGCGCTTCAGCCGCGATCACCACCACGAGCTGCAGCCACCAGAGCCAGCCCACCGTGGCACCGGCCACGGGCCCGTAGGCCTTGGCAGTGTAGACGGAGAAGGCGCCGCTGTCTGGGTTGGCGGCGGCCATCTCGCCGAGCGCCCACATCACCAGGATGATGAGGGTGCCGGCCACGAGGTAGGAGATCAGCACGGCCGGGCCGGCGGCCTGGATGCCGGCGCCGGAGCCGATGAACAGCCCCGCGCCGATGGCGCTTCCCAGGCCCATCATGGTGAGCTGGCGCGGTTGGAGGGCTGCGCCGAGGGGGCGCGCAGACGTCGTTGTCTGTTGTTCCATGGGGATTCCTCTGGTTGTAGGTGGAACGGATTGGGGAAGGTCAGAGAGTTGTCAGGCCGCGTGGGCTGCGAGGAGCCGGAGCACGCGGTTGTTGGAGTCGGGGTCGGCAACGGTGATCCGCACGCCGTCGCCCGGGTACGCGCGCACCATGATGCCCGCGGCATCGAAGGCGTCCACCAGCGTCGCCAGGAGCTGGGCATCGGCGCGGATCCACAGGAAGTTGCCCTGGCTCGGCTGCAGTTTCCAGCCTTGGGCTTCCAGCTGGACGGCCATCCGCGAACGCTCCTGCTTTACAGAAGAAACCCGGGCTTCCATGTCCGCCCCCGCGTCCAGGGACGCGATGGCGGCCTTCTGGGCCAGCGCGCTCACGGCGAACGGCAGGGCGGTGCGGCGCAGTCCCTCAGCGATGGCCGGCGCCGCAACGGCGTATCCCACGCGCAGCCCGGCGAGCCCGTAGGCCTTGGAGAAGGTGCGCAGGATGCAGACGTTCGGGTACTCGCGGTAAAGCGCCAAGGAATCGGAGCCGCTGCCGGCTTCGGCGTATTCCACGTAGGCCTCGTCGATCACCACCAAGATGTCGGAGCGGACGGACTGCAGGAAGGCCTCGATGCGCTCGTGGCTGATCGGGACGCCGGTGGGATTGTTGGGGGTGCACAGCAGGATCACCTTGGTGCGCTCGGTGACGGCCGCAGCCATGGCATCGAGGTCGTGGCCCTCAAGGTGGTCCAGCGGGATCCGGACCGGCCGGGCACCTGCCAGCTCCACCAGGATGGGATACGCCTCGAAGGAACGCCACGCGAAGACCACTTCATCCCCGGCGTCGCACAGTCCGGTGATGATCTGCTGGAGGACGCCCACGCTGCCGGGTCCCACGGCCACCTCCGCAGCCGTGACGCCAAGGTGCCGGGCAAGGCATTCGCGGAGTTCGACGGCGGCGCTGTCCGGGTAGCGGTTCATGGTGTCGGCCGCTGCGGTCACCGCAGCCGTGGCGGCGGGCAGCGGCTCGTAGTGGCTTTCGTTGCTGGCGAGGGCTGCGATGTCCAGGGCGGCGCTGCGCCGGCCGGGGACGTAAGGCGGAAGTCCGGCCACCGCGCCGCGAAGGGTAGGCAGCGAGGTTACCGCTGCAGTCAGGAGTTGATCACTGGTCATAGGACTTGATCATGGAAGTGACGCGGCCCACATTGCAATATACGCTTGTGGCATTGGGACTTCTGCTCAACATCTACTGTCTGTGGTGAAAATATGACCATCCCCAACTCCCGCGCCCTCGATTCCCTCGACGGCCGGATCATCCTTGCCCTGGACAAGGACCCGGAAGCCAGCGCCCTGGCACTCTCGCGGACGCTCGGCGTCGCGCGGAACACCGTCCACGCCCGGCTGTCGCGGCTCGAGCGCAGCGGAGCACTCCGCTCCTTCAGCCGAAGGCTAGACCCCGCCGCACTCGGATACGGCCTCATGGCCTTCCTCTCGCTCTCGATCAGCCAGACCAGGACCGGCGCGGTGGAAGACGGACTCGAGGCGATCCCGGAGGTCATCGAGGTGCACGCCACCACCGGCGACGCCGACCTCATGGCCAAAGTGGTGGCACGCGGCACGGCCGACCTCTACCGCATCACCAACCAGATCCTGGAAATCGACGGGATCCAGCGGACCAGCACCGCAATCTCCGTGCTCGAACTCATGCCGCCCCGCTACGACGGCCTCCTGAACCGGTTGTCGAAGCAGGAATCCGCCCTCGTCGACTAAGGCGAGTGACGCACGCCACTAGTGGGCATATTTTCATTCCTGCTCCATCGCCACTGCCAATTCTCCCAAATAAACTCAACTCTCTTGCTCATCTCAGACGCAGGTCACATGCTTCCTGCATGACTTCACTTACCGTCTCCGGCCGCGTGGCGCAGGTCCTCAGCAGCTATGTCAGCGATGTTTTCGGCGTCATGGGCAACGGGAACGTCTACTTCCTGGACGCCGCCGAGAAGCAGGGCCTCCGCTTCTCCCCCGTCCGCCATGAAGGTGCCGCCATCGCCGCCGCCGACGCCTATTACCGGGCCTCGGGGCGCCTCGCCGCTGGCACCACCACTTACGGCCCCGGCTACACCAACGCACTTACCGCCCTCGCCGAGGCGGTCCAGGCACAGATCCCCGTGGTGCTCGTTACCGGGGACGCACCCACCAGCGGCGCCCGGCCGCAGGACGTGGACCAGGCCGCCATCGCCGCCGGCCTCGGCGCGGCCACCTTCACCGTTAGCCGCGACGCCGCCGGCGCCATCACGCAGCAGGCGGTGGAGTACGCACTCACCCGGCGCACCGCCGTCGTGCTTGCGATTCCCTACGACCTCGCCTCCCTCGAGGCTGCGGACGAGGAGCTTCCCGAGCCGACGGCACCAAAGGTGACGGACGACGTCGACGGCGGCCTTGGGCAGGTTGCCCGCCTTCTCGCAGGGGCCAAGCGGCCGCTGATCCTGGCCGGCCGGGGTGCGCACCTCGCCGGAGCCGGGCCGGAGCTGCGCGAACTCGCCGAGCGGCTCGGCGCACTGACCGCCGGAACCGCCCTGGCGCTCAACCTCCTCAATGGCGAGGGGTACCTGGGCGTGGCAGGCGGTTTCGGCACCGACACCGCGGCGGGCCTTATGGGTGAGGCCGACGTGGTCCTGGTGGCCGGGGCGAGCCTGAGCCCGTTCACCATGCGGTTCGGGCACCTGCTCGGCCCGGACAGCACGGTCATCCAGATCGACACCGCCCTGCAGCCGACGCACCCCCGAGTAGACGTGTTCGTCAGCGCGGACGCGAAGGCTGCTGCGGGACGCCTCCTGTCGTTGCTCGATTCCGAAACTTCTTCAGCAGCTTGGCGAGCGGAAGCCCGCAAGCGCTTGGCCGAAGGACCGGGGCACGATGCAGGATCCTCTGAGACGCCGGACGGCCGGCTGGACCCGCGCTCCCTGGCCACCGCGCTGGATGCCGTGCTGCCAGAGCGCCGCACGGTGGTCCAGGACGGCGGCCACTTCATCGGGTGGGCGCCCATGTACTGGAACATTCCGCGGCCGCAGGACCTGGTGATGGTGGGGACGGCTTTCCAGTCGATAGGGCTGGGCCTTGCGAGCGCCGTCGGGGCTGCCCGTGCAGTGGAGGACGGCCGCACCCTGGTGCTGGCCTCCGGCGACGGCGGCTTCCTAATGGGCCTGTCCGACCTCGAATCGCTCATCGGTGCGGCGAGCAGCGCGATTGTGGTGATCTACAACGACGCCGCCTACGGAGCCGAGATCCATCAGTACGGTTCCCGGGGCCTGACCGAGAAGCCGATGCTGATTCCTGAGGTGGACTTCAGTGGAATTGCGCGGGCTTTGGGAGCTGAGTCGGCGGTCATCCGCTCTCTGTCGGACCTTGCCGCGCTGACGGACTGGATCGACGCCGGTGCCAAGGGGACCTTCGTGGCGGACTGCCGGATCACGTCCAGCGTCCGGGCGCCGTGGCTGAGCGAATGGATGGAGGCGTCGCAGGCAGCGAACGCGGCGGTGACGGGGTAGAACCGGCTGCGTCGTCCAACGCTCGGAGCAGTAACATTGGCCGCATGGATGCCCACACCGGGTCACCGGCCGAATTGGAAACGGCATCGGCAATATTCGCTGAATTACGTCCTCGCTTGTTCGGGATCGCCTACCGCATGCTCGGCAGTGTCAGCGAAGCGGAGGACATCGTCCAAGAGACGTGGGTCCGCTGGCAGACCTGCGATCGCAGCCAGGTCCGGAATGCGCCGGCGTTCCTGGCGACCGCTGCCACCCGTCTTGCCATCAATCTCGGGCAGTCGGCACGTGTCCGTCGTGAGACGTATGTGGGTCCTTGGCTGCCCGAGCCTGTGGACACAAGCGCCGACCCCGAACTGGGCGCCTTGCACGGTGAAGCGCTCGAGGTTGCGGTGTTGCTGATACTGGAAAAGCTGTCGCCGACCGAACGGGCGGCGTACGTGCTGCGGCAAGCGTTCGACTATCCGTATGAGCAGATCGCTGAAATCATCCAACAGACAGAAGGGAATGCCCGCCAGCTGGTCAGCCGGGCGCGCAAGCGCCTTGCCGAGGAGAAACGCGCCGAGGTGAGCGTGAGCGAACAGCGGCAACTGCTGGAGGCATTCCTTGCTGCGGCCCGGACCGGGAACCTGGCCGCGCTGGAGGCACTGTTCGCCGCCGACGTCGTCAGTTACTCCGACGGCGGCGGCAAGGTCCGGGCTTCCAAGTTCCCTGTTGTCGGGCGGGAACGGGTGGCGAAGTACTACCAGGCGTTCGCGTCGCGTTTCTGGCTGGGCGTGGACACCCAGCCGTTCATGGCCAACGGCCGGCCTGCCGCACTGCTGGCCCAGGACGGGGTTGTGTTTGCGGTGGTGACTCTCACTGCGTCTGCCGAAGGTATCGATCGGCTGTTGTGGACGATGAACCCCGACAAACTCTCCGGCGTCACGAGGGTAGGCGGCTGACGCAATATTCCAAAGCCTGTCACAGATTGGTGTGATCTCCGGTCATAGCTTGTGGACGGAATGCCACTGCATCCCGCTAAGCCTTTATCGGAGGGAAGATCATCATGAAGATCGTTGTAATCGGCGGCACTGGGCTGATCGGCAAGCAGGTTGTGGAGATCCTCAGCAGTCAGGGCCATGAAGCGAAAGCGGCGTCTCCTTCCACCGGGGTCAATTCCGTGACGGGCCAGGGACTGGATGAGGCGATGGTGGGGGCGGACGTCGTTGTCGACTTAACGAACACCGCCGATTTCGATGAGGAGGTAGTGGTTCCCTTCTTCTCCACGTCATCACGCAACCTTCTCGCTGCCGGGAAAAGGGCGGGCGTACGGCATCACGTGGCCCTGTCGGTCGTTGGAACCGACCGCATCGGCGTCGGCTACTTTGCCGGAAAAACTGCCCAGGAGAAGGCAGTCAGGGAAGGCGGAGTCCCGTACACCATTCTGCGGGCTACTCAATTCTTCGAGTTCCTCCCGATGATCGCCGATGCCGGAACACGGGACGGGTCGGTTTATGTGACAAGTCACCTGATGCAGCCGATGGCTGCTGCCGATGTTGCCCGCATTGTGGCGGAGACGGCCCTCTCGCCGGCGATTGACGGCGTCCTTGAAATGGCGGGCCCTGAGCGCGCAGGACTTAATGAATTCGTGAGTCGTGTTCTCGCTGCCCGCAACGATTCCCGCCCAGTGGTCACTGATCCCCAAGCCGGCTACTTCGGCATACCGATCGAAGAGACCAGCATCGTTCCCGTGGGTGAATCCCGCATCGGCGACATCACCCTCAAGGAGTGGCTGAATTCGACCTCCCAGCCCGGCCTCTAGCCCGTTACAAGAAGTTATTGAAAGGAAGATCATGAAGATCGTAGTTATCGGCGGTACTGGCCTGATCGGCTCGAAACTGGTCAGCAAGCTCGGCGAACACGGACACCAGGCAGTGGCCGCTTCCCCAGACTCGGGGGTGAACACGCTCACCGGCGAGGGCCTCGCGGAAGTGCTGCAGGGAGCCGACACTGTAGTCGATGTGTCCAACTCGCCCTCGTTCGAAGATGCGGCGGTGCTGGACTTCTTTACCACCTCCACGCGCAACCAGCTCGCCGCGGAGAAGGAGGCCGGTGTCGGGCACCACGTCGCCCTGTCGGTCGTGGGGACCGAGCGCCTGGCCGAGAGTGGCTACTTCCGGGCGAAAATTGCCCAGGAGAAGCTCATCAAGGAATCGGGAGTCCCGTATTCGATCGTTCATGCAACGCAGTTTTTCGAGTTCGTCAAGAGCATCGCCCAGGCCGCGACCGAGGGAAACACTGTTCGGCTGTCCCCCGCCCTGATCCAGCCCATGGCCGCTGAGGACGTGGCAACCGCTGTTGCGCGCACCGCCGTCGGAAGTCCACAAAACGCCACCGTTGAGGTGGCCGGTCCCGAACAGTTCGGCCTGGATGAGCTCATCCGCAAAGGCCTCAGCTTCCGAGACGACCCCCGCGAGGTTGTCACTGACCCTTCCGCGCGCTACTTCAACGCCATGCTCCAGGATGGCGAACTGCTCCCGGGAAGCGAAGCGACCATTTACAACACCCGCTTCGAAGAATGGCTGAACCAGCAGTAGCCGGACGGCGCGGGGTGTCCTTCATGAAGGACGTTGAAAGGGCACTCCGCGCCCAGGGAACGCCCGGGCTGGCGGGCACCGAAATTTGTCCCCACGACCTCTAAACACGGCTTCAAGACTTCCGATGAATGTCCACATCGAAAGAGCCCCGCTGCTCCCCCAGCTGCGCTGGCAGCGGTAAAGGCCGAGTGGGATAATTGGGTCATCCTTTGAAAAGGGGGGCCATCATGGCCGGCCTTGGTGCTCTTCGACTTGGCCGCCGCTCCCGGGCATCCGCGCCCCGGCTCCTGGCGGTTTTGCTGGTGCTCGCGCTCGGCGTGCTGTTTGCTTCACCCGCCCGGGCAGTCGACTATGGACACGACGTATCGTGGCCACAGTGTCCCGGCGGCCTGCCGATGCCGCCGGAGAACACGGAGTTTCTGGTGGTGGGGCTGACGCACGGACTGGCCTTCACGGACAACCCCTGCCTGGCGCAGCAGTACCAGTGGGTGCTCGACCGCGGCGTCCGGGCTCAGGCCTACACCATGGCTACGTTCCCCACCGCCGCGCAATACGACACCTACGGCGACGACGGCCCGTTCCCGGCAAGCACCAGGCCTGACCGGCTGCGCAACGTCGGGTACGCTGAGGGCCGCGCGGCTCTCGCGTCTCTCAATAGGGTGGGATGGCGACCGGAAAGAATCTGGGTCGACGTCGAGCCACGCCCGCAACAGCCGTGGCCCAGCTCCACAGCAGCCGAGCGGCAGGAGAACCGGTACGTCATCTCCGGGCTCCTGGCTGCACTGGCGGACGCCGGGTTCCCGCACGGCTTTTACTCCTATGCAAGCGCTTGGGAGGCCATCACCGGATCGTGGCAGCTCCCCGACGTGCCCGTCTGGTCTCCGGCGGGGCGTCTGGACTTCGCCAGTGAAGCATCCGACCTTTGCGTGAATCCCAGCTTCTCCAGTGGCACCGTCCACATCGCACAATGGACCGACGGCACCTACGACTACGACATGACGTGCATCGGGGTCTACCAAGCCCATGTCGCCACGATCGGCTGGCAGCCGAGCGTCTCGGACGGCGGCACCGCGGGAACGACCGGCCGGTCACTGCCGATGGAGGCTTTGCGCCTGTCAGTGGCAGGAGACCGCTTGTCGGGCGACATTCTTTGGCGAGGGCATGTGCAGAACATCGGCTGGCAGCCATGGACGACGTCGGCGTCCCCGATTGGGACGACCGGGCTCGGTCTGCGCCTGGAGGCTTTCGAGCTTCGGTTGACGGGGGATCTGGCCTCGCGGTACAGCATCAGGTACCGCGCCCACGTGCAGAACGTCGGGTGGCAGCCGTACGGCATGGACGGAGCCACTGCCGGCACGGTTGGGCAAGGCCTGCGGATAGAGGCAGTTGCAATCGAGTTGGTTCCGAAGGTCGCACCGGCGTTCACTGCCGTGTATGCCGCCCACGTCCAGAACCTCGGCTGGATGGCCAACGTTTCGGATGGGACCGTCGCGGGAACCACGGGACTGGCCCTTCGGATCGAGGCGTTGCGCCTCAAAGTGTCCAGCACAGCCTATGGCGGGGACATCGAGTGGCGCGGGCACGTGCAAAACATTGGCTGGCAGCCGTGGACAACTTCAGCCAATACCATCGGCACCACCGGGCAAGGGCTGCGTTTGGAAGCGTTCGAAATCAGGCTGACCGGTGAGATGGCGAGCCATTACAGGATCTACTATCGTGCCCACGTCCAAGATGTGGGCTGGCAGCCATGGGTTGCCGACGGCGGTACGGCAGGCACGTCGGGTTTGGGCAAACGGATCGAGGCGGTTCAGATCCTCCTCGCACCCAAATCCGGCTAGTCCAACAGCAACGCTGAGGCTTCTAGCGAGCCATAAGCCTGAACGGCTTCGATATCCGATGCGCCTGCCCGTGCGGTTCGCCACTTTGCGCGGGGAGTCGGAATAGCGCCGCCCGGGCATGCCGTTGTGGAAGGCATGAAGGCAATCACTTACAGCACATACGGAAACCCGGACGTCCTCAAATTCGGCGATCAGCCCATGCCAAAGGTCGGGCCCGGGATGGTCTTGGTCAAGGTCAAGGCGGCGGCCGTGAATCCGGTGGACTGGAAGATCATGGCGGGGTACCTGGACGCGGTCATGGACCTGGAGTTTCCTGCGATCCCCGGCTGGGATGTAGCAGGGGTTGTGGAGTCGGTAGGGATCGATGCCCGGCAGTTCCAGCCCGGCGACGAGGTCATCGCCTATGGGCGCAAGGACTACGTCCACGGCGGCAGCTTTGCGGAGTACATCGCGCTGCCGGAGCGGGTCCTGGCCCGGAAGCCTGCCTCGCTTGGCTGGAACGAATCGGCGGGGCTGCCGCTGGCGGGCCTGACCGCTTACCAGGTTCTCAACCGGCTGGATCTGAAGGCCGGCGAAAGTGTCCTGATCCACGGTGGTTCCGGCGGAGTGGGCTCCCTCGGCATCCAGATTGCTGTGGCCCTGGGCGCCAGGGTCATTGCCACTGCCTCGGAAAAGAATCACGGGTTCCTCCGCTCCCTGGGAGCCGAGCCGGTTGCTTACGGGGACGGGCTCGCGGAGCGCGTTCGTTCGCTGCGTCCTGACGGTGTGGACGTCGTTGCCGACTTCGTGGGCGGAAACCTCAAGGCAACACTGGCCGTACTGGCCGAAGGAGGCCGGCACGCCTCGATCGCCGACAGTGAAGTGGAAGAGCACGGCGGCGAGTGGATGTGGGTCAATCCGGTGGGGTCCGACCTGCAGGAACTCGCCTATCTGGTGGACAGCCGAAAAATGCGCGTGGAAGTTGCCGAGGTCTTCCCGCTGGAAAAAGCCGCTGATGCCTTCCGGTCCAACATGGAGGGCCATACCCGCGGCAAGATCGTGGTTGCCGTGGATCAGGATTCCTGACCCGGCGGCCAGGGCGGACACGAAAAGGAGGCCGGTGGGCTGCATTCTGGGATGTTCGCAAGCGGGTCTACCTAATGCCTCCCCTTTCGGCTCCCCTACTTGGCACGGCTGGGGCTCACGGTGCAGGGTGCGGGCGTATGGTGATCCCGCCGGGAAGTGATGAAACGGCCTCCCGTCCACCGACATAACTCTGAGGGGACCGTTATGCGTCCGCTGCGCCTTTTCATCGCTCTTTTACTCGCGGCGGCCGGCACTGCCGCGCTCCCCGTCTCGGCCCAGGCGGCCGACGTCGGAGTTCCCGGGCCATCCTATGCAGGCGACGGTGTTAAAACCCCGACTGCGGACAAGGCCCAGAGCAAGCTCTGGTTCCAGGATGGGAGCTGGTGGGGGCTGTTGTGGAGCACGTCCGCACATGCCACCACGATCCACCGGCTCGACGCCGCAACGCAGGCGTGGCAGGAGACCGGAACGGTTGTTGATCCGCGGCCGAATGCACGCGGCGACGCGCTCTGGGATGCAACGGACGGCAAGCTCTACGTCGTGTCCGGTACCACCGTCCGGTCGGAGTGGAACTCGCCACCAGCCGAGGATGCGGTGACCTCTGGCTCAGCAGCGCTTCACCGCTTCAGCTATAACGCCTCGACGAAGACCTACTCCGAAGATGCCGCTTTCCCCGTCCTCCTTCACCGTGGGAGCACGGAATCGATCACGGTGGCCAAGGACTCCCTCGGCAAGCTGTGGGTCACCTATACCACCATCTCGTCCGACAAGAGCAACCGTGTCTACGTCAACCACTCGACCACCAGCGACACGCAGTGGGGCACGCCTTTCGTCCTGCCGACCACCAACGCCCAGGTGCACTACGACGACATCTCAGCGGTCACGTCGTTCCAGGGCGACAAGATCGGCATCATGTGGAGCAACCAAAAGCCGGGCCAGAAGAAAGTTCTATTTTGCCATCCATCAGGACGGCGACCCTGACAAATCGTGGCAGACAGAGGTGGCCTACGGCGGCGGCAAGAACTGCACCGGCGGATGCGCGAACGACCATCTCAACCTCAGGCAACTGACAAGCGACGGCAGCGGCCGCCTCTACGCAGCGATCAAGACGGCCAACCGAAACGTCGGCCAGACGCTGGTGGCGCTCCTTGTGCGCGACGGTAAGGGCGACTGGAGCGCAGAGTTCGGTGAGGTGCAGGACCTCCATACGCGGCCCATGGTCATGATCGATGAGCAGCACGGCCACGTGTGGATGTTCGCGGTCGCGCCTGAGGAAGGCGGCACCATCTACTACAAGAAGTCACCGATTGACAAGGTTTCCTTCGCCCCCGGCGCCGGCACACCCATCATCAGCAGCAGCACCGACACGGACATCAACGACCCGACATCAACCAAACAAAACGTCAACGGCCAGACCGGCCTGGTGGTATTGGCGTCCGCGAGAGACAACGAGCGGTACTGGCACGCCCACATAGATCTTGTGGGTCAGTAGAGTTTCCGGTTCAAAACCAGTAGGCCGGGTAGATGCCTCTGCTGAGTTTGCTTCTGAGGATTTCAAAGGCCACCAGCACACAGGCAGCGGTTATTGAGCAGGCGACGAAGAAAACCTGTCCCGTTGTGGCCAGGGTGCCGATGACTGCCGTGGCAGCAGCCGGTGAATGCGGCATCCTCATCCAGAGCGTGATTCCGATTGTGAGGCCACCGGCGATGGCCGCGGCCCAGACCGAATGGCTGACGAGCCCTGCGCAGACGCCAACGACAGCCGCAACCGAGTGGCCTCCGATGACGCTTCTGGGTTGGGACAGCGGAGACTGGGGCGCCGAGGCCACAAGTGCCATTGAGGCAGCCATCGGTGGAATCAGGAGGAGGTGGCCCGACACCTCGCCGAGGAGTGCGAGACTGCCAAGGGCGATGATACTGGCAAGGCTGATCATCAGGAGTTTCGGTGCTGATGGCCGGGTTGGGGCGCGGGTGGACCATTGGGGAACGGCAGGAGTTGAGGCAACCGTTGATTCAACAGCAGTGGTGACGGACATGGTGATTCCTAAGCCCGCTTACGCTGCGACGAAGTACAGCCGCTTATTGACAAATTCGCCCATGCCCAAGGGACCCATTTCACGGCCGAAACCTGAGCGTTTTACGCCGCCAAAGGGCAACTCTGCCGACTCCGCGGCGATGATGTTGACGTGGGCCATGCCAACGTCCAGGCGGGATGCGATTTTTGCGGCCCGTGCCGTATCGGTCGAGAAGACCGAGCCGCCGAGTCCGAAGCTGGAGGCGTTCGCTAGTTCAAGGGCCTCTTCGTCGCTGGAGACCTTGTACACGATGGCAACGGGGCCAAAAATCTCTTCGTTGAACGAGGCCGACTCCCGGCTGATGCCCGTGAGGACGGCAGGCGAGAAGTAGGCTCCCTCTCCCTGCGACAGCACCCCGCCAACTTCCAGGGTGGCGCCTTCGGTGACCGCCTTTTGTACCTGCCCGTTGACCTGCTCGGCAGCGGCACGGCTTGAGAGCGGGCCATAGCCGTTCTCGGGCATGTTCAGCGGATCACCCGGTACGAGGCCGTCCGCGTGCTTTTTCAGCTGTGCAACGAACTCATCGTAGATGTCCTCCATGACGATCATCCGCTTGTTGGCGTTGCAGGCCTGGCCAGCGTTGTAGACGCGGAAGTTCCAGGCGTCGGCGGCAACGGCGGCCAGGTTGTCGGAGTCCAGGACGATCATCGGGTCGGTTCCGCCGAGTTCGAGCACGGCCTTCTTGAGGTGCCGGCCCGCCTGCTCACCGATGACCGAGCCGGCGTATTCAGAGCCGGTGACCGAGACACCCTGAACGCGGGGATCTGCGATCATCGCGGCGACCTGGTCATGTGAGGCAAAGACGTTGGTGTAGCCACCGGCCGGAACGCCGGCGTCGAGCATTATCTGCTCGATGGCCAGGGCCGAAGCGGCGCAGATGTCCGCGTGCTTGAGCAGGATCGTGTTGCCCAGGACCAGGTTGGGGGCGGCGAACCGGGCCACCTGGTAGTAGGGGAAGTTCCACGGCATAACCCCGAGCAGGACCCCTACCGGGCGGTTCTCGATGATCGCCTTCCCCGGAATCGTGCTGGGGATTTCCTGGTCAACGACGAGGCTGGGGCCGTGAACGCCGTAGTAGTCGATGATGGACGCGGCGAACTCGACCTCCTCGATGCCCTCGGACAAGGGCTTGCCCATCTCCTCGGCAATGATCCGGGCCAGCTCGTCCTTGCGCTCCCTGAACAGCTCAGCAACCCGGCGGACAATGGCTGCGCGGTCCTGGATGCTGCGTTCGGACCATTGACGGTAGGTGGTGTCAGCAGTGGCTATAGCCTGCTGGATGTGTTCCTCGGTGGCCGCCTCGAAGGTCCTGGTGACTTCGCCGGTGGCCGGGTTTTGGGTTCGGTAGCGTGACATGTTGCTCCTTGTTGTCCTATCGCGGCAGGCGGGTGCCCGGGCCTGGTGCTTTGTCCACCGTCAGGTGGTGGCCGCTGCTGTTGCGGTACATCCGGCGCTCCCGGTCGGGGGCGACGATCCACAGCGCGGAACCGCTCGTGGTCTTGGCCACCACCGTCCCGTGATGCAGCAGCCGGCCGTCCCTGGAAAGTAAGACCTGCGTGCCAAGTTCCACGCGGGCCCAGTCAGCGCGCGTGGTGGGCTCGAGGTTCATTTACTGGCCGTTGGGCTGGATCCCGTCCGGGGCCCAGGGGTAGCCGGTGGCCAGCGGCGCGCCGTCGTCGTACTTGGAAAGCCACTCGACTGCTGCGGCGTGGTAGCGGTGGAAACCCTTGTAATCGACCAGCTCGTGGTCCAGGGAAGCCAGTGCGCGGTGGATGCGCTTGGCCCAGTCGGGGGCGTACTCCACCAGTTCAGCGAGGCTGACGAGGTAGGTACGGACGGGGAAGACTATGGCGTTGGAGCGGGGCAGGCGGTGCAGTGGCTGCAGTTCGATGCGCAGGTACACTTTTTCTCCGGCGTTTTCGCTGTCCACGGTTGCCCGGTCCGGAGCCCACTCCGGAAGCGTCTCCACAGAGGTCTCAAGCCGCGGGTTGACCGTCAGGGACCAGTTGACGCGCCGGACCGGGTGGCCTGGCTTCATGCGGAGCAGGAACTTGAGCGCCCTGTCCAGGATGCCCATGTCATGCAGCTTCGGGACCGGGCCGTGGAATTCGAAGAAGCTCATGCCGAGGTTGAATTTCAGGGAGTAGTCGGCCCGCTGGGTGGTCATCCCGGCACCGATGACCAGCGTGTTGTCCTTCTCCTCGAGGACCACGAACTCGCCCTGCGCCTGGCGGGTGGCGTACTCCATCGGGTCCATCGGCAGGGTGGTGGGATCACCGAAGGTGAACGAATCGTCAATGCCAAGGAGCCGGTTCTGCCAGCGCCACTCATTGCCGTTTTTGGTGAGCGTGAAGTGTTCCGGGAAGTCCCGGGCATAGGACTCGAAGATGAGTTCCAGCAGATCCCACTGCGCTTCCATCATGTGCGGCAGGGCCAGGTAGTGGGTATCCGGCATGTCCCGCAGCATCTGGTCGCGGTGGGCACACTCGGACACGTAGTGTTCATCGATGTCGAACGCTGCCCTGAGGGCACCGTTGCCGGCGGGAACGTGCGGTTCCAGGTTCATCGAGTACATGTAGTCGTCATCCGGGAACGGGAAGGGCAGCCGCCGGACGCCCTCGGGAGAGTTGCGGAACCGGTAATCACCCTCAGGGGTGTAGGTTTCGTTGGCCTTGAATGCGGTGGTTTCAGATGTGGTTGTCACGGGAGGTTTCCTTAGGCGTTGATGACGAGCTTGGTGCAGGTGGCCCGCGAGACACAGGGCATGATGAGCTTGCAGGTTTCGCGGTCCGATTCGGACAGCCAATCGTCGCGGTGGTCGATGGTTCCGTCGAGTTCCAGGACTTCCGTCTCGCATTCCCCGCAGGCCCCTCCCCGGCAAAGGTAGGGCAGCTTGTGGCCTGCTTCTTCGACTGCTTCTAGCAGCGACTGCTCTGGAGATACATTGATGACTGCCCCGGATCGTGCCAGCGTCACAGTGAAGGGATCGCCGGTGGATCCCAGGTCCTCGAACCGTTCGAAGTGGATGTTCGAGTCGGACCAGCCCAGGGTGTGGGCGGATTGGACCACGTCGTCGATCATGCGGGTGGGTCCGCAGACGTAAGCGTGGGTACCAAGCGGCCGTTCCGCCAGGATGTCCATCGTGTTCATCCGGGACTGGCCGTCGTGGCCGTACAGGGTAACCCGCTCGCCGAAGCGCTCTTTCAGTTCGTAGCCCAGGGCGGCATGCTCGGGTCCGCGGACTGCCAGGTGCAGTTCGAACGAGCTTCCCTTCAGGCTCAGTTCTTCGACCTGGGCAAAGACCGGGGTGATGCCCACGCCGCCTGCGATGAAGAGGTGGTGGCGTGCATGCTTGGAGACCGGGAAGAGATTGGCTGGGATGCCGGCGAGGAGAACATCGCCCTCCCGGACGTTGCTGTGCATGGCCAGGGATCCGCCCTTGCCGTCCTCGACCCTGCGGACAGCTATCTGGTACTTGCTGGTGTCGTAGGGCGAACTCATCAGTGAGTAGGCGTTGCGTTTGGTGCCCCCTTCGGAAGGAATCAGGACCGTCAAGTGGCTGCCGCCGGAAAACGGGGGGAGCCAGGATTCGTCTGCGGGCACGAACGTGTACCGGCTGATTTCCGGCGTGACCGCTTCGATGCGTTCCACCCGGAGCTTCAGGGCTCCATGCTGGGATTCACTCATGTGTCCAACTCCTCGTTGTCCGGCATTTCGCCGGGGACTTCGCTGTCTGCTTTGACTCCCTGGAAGGCGGCTAGCCTTCCGGAGTAGTGATCGCGGACGATCAGGTTGAGTTCACAGCCTGGGCACGTGAAGACTCGGTGGGTGACGTTTTCGGAGTAGTGGCCGCAGTGGGCGCACCACACCCGCCTGACCAGGGAGCCTGCGTGCTCGCGCAGCACCTCGTCCCGGTTCATGCCGTAGGAGGTGGCTACCTGCATCGAGGTGCCGATGAAGCCTTCGGATCCGGACAGGTACAGCCGGGTGCCCATCTTGGCTGTGGCAAGGGACGCGTCGAGTCCGCGGACGGAGTCGGCGTTGGTGGTGAACACGGCCAGGCCGCGGACCGCGAATTGCTGAAGTTCAGCAAGGTAGTTCTGGCCGGTGAACGACTCCGTTGAGTACAGGACGTCGGTTGCTGCGAGCTGGTCAGGGGTCATTGCCTGAAGCAGGCGTACCAGCGGTTTCCCGCCGCTGCCTTGGGCGGCTGCGAGGTGGTTCAGGCCGCTCGCCATGGGAGTCAGCTCGTCGTAGACAGGGCGGCTCTTAATGCCGGTGATCAACATGGGATTTTGTTACCTTTCGCCGGTCAGAGCGGTCGACGGGTTGCAAGGGCCGGCACGGCATCGGCTGCGGGAGCATCGCCCTTGAGGTGCGGCTTCTTCCACACCATGTACAGGGCGCCGACCGCGACGACGGTCACGGCAGAGATCAGGACAACATAGTTCGCGAACCAGCCGTCTTCCGGTGTCCGCGGCCAGGCCATGTTCAACATGCCGAGCACGCCCCAGACCAGTGCTGCGATGTTCACCGGAACACCCCACTTACCCAGCTGGAAGGCTCCGTTGGGCTTCCAGCCCAGAAGCCGGGCACGAAGCGAAGCGAGGACCACCATCTGGAAGCCCATGTACATGCCCATGGCGGCGAACGAAATGATCACTGTCAGGGCATCGCTGGAGACTTTCGATGCGATGACGATGAGGGCCGGCACCAGCCCTGCCATCAGCAGTGCGTAGGGGGGAACGTGGCGGGTTTCGCTGAACTTACTCAGGAGCTTGCTGCCCGGAAGGATCCCGTCGCGGGCCATGGAGTAGGCAAGGCGGGAGGTGGCCGCCTGCAGGCTCAACACGCACGAAATGAAGGAGATCATGACGACGGCGAGGACCACCTTGAAGCCGATGGGGCCAAAGCCGGAGACCAGGATGTTGCCTACAGGGTCGGTGTCGGCGCCCGAGATCACGGCAGCGAAGTCGGGAACGGCGAGGATGAGGGAGAGGCATACGAACATCGCCGCAAAGCCGCCGATGTAAATGGTCATCCTCATGGCCTTGGGGATGGTCCGGCCAGGGCTGGGAACCTCCTCGGCGACGTCACCGCAGGCTTCGAAGCCGTAGTACTGGAAGATACCGATCAAGCCGGCAGCCGCAAACGCCACGAAGTAGTTGCTGCCTTCGCCTGCACCAAAAGACTGGAACAGGACGCTCAGGTCGTGGTGGCGGGAGGTCAGGAGCAGCCAGGTACCGACTGCCAGCGCGCCTCCGAGTTCCGCCAGAAGGCCGATCATGGCGACGGCGTTCAGCACCTTGGTTCCGCAGAGGTTGAGGACCGTGGCCAGTGCTATGACCGCAAGGCCGGCCAGGATGGTCGAGTCAACGCTGCTTTCCATGCCGGCGAGGGTGCTCAGGAACGGGCCCGCGCCATACGCGACGCTGGCGATGGTGGTCAGGAGAGCGACGAGGTAAACCCAGCCGTTCATCCAGCCCCACTTGCGGCCCCAAAGCCTGCGTGACCAAGGATAGACACCGCCTGCTACGGGATAGGCCGCTACGACCTCGCCGAAAACGGTCGCGACGAGCAGTTGCCCGACCCCAACGATGACCAGGGACCAGAACATCGGTGGCCCGGCAACGCCAAGGGATGCGGCGAACAAGGAATAGACGGCTACTACCGGCGACAGGTAGGTGAACCCCAGCGAGACGTTCCCCCAGAATGTCATTTCCCGCTTGAATTCGGTGTTGTACGAGTAACCGAGGCTGGCAAGGTGCTGAGCGTCGTCGTCGACGTCAACCTCCGCCACCGGTTTAGGTGCTTCTACACGCATGGGATCCTCCTAATAGGTCACATCGCCTGCTGTGAGCGGGACCACGTGAATAAAAACCATAGTTTCATATCTTTGATTGCGCAAGAACCTGTTCTAAACCGGTCGTAATAAGGGTGGTAGTTAGGCCAGAAGCTGCTATTTGTGATCAAAAGATACGATGTGGGACTTTTTAATCAGACCTGAAGTACACTAAAGCGAGGTCAGAAGAAGCTGGCAGTGGCAGGGGGACGCGATGGGTAGTGGAATGGGCAGCACAGTGCTGGTGCGGCCCGGCAGGGTCAGCGCCCTGCCTGGGCCGGCGTTGCTGCTGGTCACACGCTGTGGAGTGGTCCTTGACGTCTAACACCACCTTCCAAGCCCAGGTCTACCAGTCGCTGCCGGAGACGGAGCGCTCTGAAGCCATCGTCAATCGCATCTCAAAATCGATCTCCCTCGGCCTCTTGAAGGTCGGCGAACGACTCCCCCGCGAAACAGTTCTGTCGGAAATGTTTGGTGTTGCCCCGTCAACGTTGAGGGAGGCGCTGTCCGACCTCAGGGATCAAGGGATTGTGGCAACGCGGAGGGGCCGCAGCGGCGGAACGTTCATTGTCAAGCAGCCATGCACCTCTGATGACGTCATCAGAACCTGGTTCCAAGAGAGGTCCATTGCCGAGATCCGGGATGTCGGTGACGAGCATGCTGCCATCGCCGCGGCCACTGTTCGGCTTGCATGCGAACGGGCGGAACCTCACGAGTTTGTCAGGCTCATGGACCTCGCCAGAGGCGTTGCCATGACCGACAAGCCGGAACTGCGGGCACGCGCCGACAGCAGATTCCACATCGAACTGGCGGTCCTCGCCCAGTCCCCCAGGCTTACAAACGCAGAGATAAGAATGCAGGCTGAGATAGTTCAGGCGTTGTGGTCAACCGTGTCCCTGACCCGCGATCCGGAGCAGGTTGCTGCTGAGCACCTGGCTTTGGCTCGCGCTATTGCCAACGACGCGCCCGAGCACGCTCAACAGCTAGTGCTGGAGCACATCCGGCACGACGTCCATCATCTCGTGGACGCAAAATTGTCCCTCGGATACCCGATGTATCAGCAGGAGCGCTCATGACCTTCACCCCTGCCGCCAAGGCCGCTACAGAGATCGCCGCATGGATGAATGGCGTGAGCCAAGACGTTTACCACTTCGCGGCCAGCGTCGCGGAGCTGTGGTCAAACCGCAGCAGCCCCCTAAAAGTTGCCCCGCAGGACATTGCGGAGCTGGAAAGCCTGTCCACAGAATTCCTCGGAAAACACACCATGGCCGTCGGTGCCGGTGTCATCTTCTCCGTAGATGCTATCGAGAACCGGGCCGGCATCCTTGAGTGGTGGACTACCCGTGCACAAGGCATTGAGAAACTGGAATTCGACCTCACCCCTGGCGGGGAACGGTTCTATGACTACCAAAGCATGCCGTTCTTCGCCTCAGCCAAGAACAGTGGAGAGCAATCCATCTGGGGCCCCTATCTGGACTACCTGGGCTTGGACGAATACATCCTCACCCACACGGCACCCATACAGCTCGACGGGAACTTCATAGGCGTAGCCGGCTACGACATACAAATCCGCAAACTTGAAGAAATCTTCATGCCTGCACTCCGCGCCATTCCGGGAGATGCGGCCCTCCTCAACGAGAACCGAAGCGTCGTGGTAGGCAACTCCGGAGCCCACCTGGTCGGCGAGAGACTGCGCACCATCCCAGACAACAAGCACCTGATCCCGATTGACGCACCCCGCCTCGGACTCTCACTGCTGACCTCCCGGTAGCTGAACTTCCTGCACTGACGGCGGCTTTGGCCGGGGAATACCTGTGCAGCGTGCGGAGGTATGTTGGCGAGGAGGCCACAGATGTGACCTGACCCGGCTGCGGCACTCACTCAAGTGCCGCCGTCGTACGTCCCTGACTACATCACCGTCGGCTTCCCCGGCCGCCCCTTATGCGACGAACGGGCAATCTCGAAGCTGTTCTCGAACGGCAGCGATTCCAGGTCCAGCAGCGGGTTGTGGTCCTGCGTCTCCACCAGTTTCCGGGCGGCTTCCTCCGAGTCCACGCTTGGCATCGACCCGGGCAGGTGGCGGCCCACTGATTCCGGCAGGAAGTAAATGGCCACGGCGGCCACCAGCGCCACAGCCATGAGGTAGAACGCCGGCATCATGTCGTTCCCGGTCACCCCGATGAGGGCCGCAATGATGAACGGAGCAGTCCCGCCGAAGATGGCCACCGCCAGGTTGTAGGCAATGCCCATGGCCGAATAGCGGTGCTCCGTGGGAAACAGTGCCGGCAGCGCCGAGGCGAGATTCGGTACCGAAAACGCCACCGGGAAGGCCACAAGGGCGAGTCCCAGGAGCGTCGCCGGGACGGTTCCCACCGCTATCGCCAGGAACGCGGGTACCGCGAAGACCACGGTGCTAAAGGCCCCAATCCACAGCACGCGACGGCGGCCGATCCGGTCCGAGAGCAGCCCGGTGAAGGGGATGCACAACGCCATGGCCACCAGGACCGGGAGGGTCAGCAATGTGCCTTGGACTTCGTCGTACCCCTTGTTGGTGGTCAGGTACGTGGGCATGTAGGAGGTGAGGGCGTAGGCCACCGTGTTGGCAGCCGCCGCCAGGACCATGGCCAGCACGAGCGGCTGCCAGTGCGCCTGCACAATGCCCACTGGGCCCACTGGGCGTAGCTCCTCACCGGTTGCCGGATGCTTCGCCGCCACAGCTTCGGCTTCCTGCGTGGCTTTGAAGGCGGACGACTCCTCGATCTTCATGCGGAAGTAGACAGCCACGATCCCCAGCGGGCCGGCCACCAGGAACGGTATGCGCCAGCCCCACGCCTCCATCTGCTCCTGGCCCAGGGTCAGCTGAAGGACCGAAACCACCAGCCCGCCCGCCGCAAAACCCAGGTAGCTGCCCATGTCCAGGAAGCTGACGTAGAAGCCCCGGCGCCGGTCCGGTGCGTGCTCGCATACAAATGTGGTGGCGCCCGAGTACTCGCCGCCGGTGGAAAAGCCCTGCACCAGTTTGGTGGCCACCAGCAGCACCGCGGCCCAGAGGCCCAGCACCGCGTACCCGGGAAGCAGGCCGACGGCGAACGTGGCGGCGGCCATGAGCATCAGCGTCATGGCCAGGACTTTCTGGCGGCCGATCTTGTCCCCCAGCCAGCCAAAGAAGATACCGCCCAGGGGCCGGGCGATGAACGTGGCGGCGAACGTTCCCAGCAGGAACAGGTTCTGTACGGCCCTGTCCGCTTCGGGCAGGAACACCGGGCCCATGGTGGTGATGAGGTAGCCGAACACACCGACGTCGTACCACTCCATCGTGTTGCCCACTATGGTCCCGCCCAGTGCCTTCCGCAGCGTGCGGTGGTTGACCACGTTGACGTCCGTGACCCGCAGCCGCCGCTGCTGCCGGTTGTGCTCTGTCATGGCCCGCTCACCGTCCTGGCCCGCTCACCGTCTTGGCCCGTTCGCCGCCGCCTCAGCCTCCTCCGCTATTGCCCCGGCGCCCGGTAGGACGGCGTCTTCTTGACGGCTTCGTCGAGGTCCTCCACCGTGAGGAGCGGCTTCAGCCGTACGTTGACGTTCCCCGTGGAATTGATCAGCAGGGACAGTGCCGCCGCACTTGCATCGTCCGGCGCCTCAAAAACGCCCAGGACGTCGTAGTAGCCAAAAGCGTAATAGAAGCTTTCCAGCGATCCGCCTACAGATTTCAGGGCCTCCGCCAGGGCATCCCGCCGTTTGGTGCCGCCTTCCTGCATGAGCCCCTTGATGCCCTGGCCAACGTACGTTCCTTCAAACAGATACTTCGTCATCGTCGTTCCTTCCCTGCAACTTCATTCGACGAGGCGGTTATGACCCGAGGGCAACGAATGCCATCATCAGTGCCCGGCGATATGCAGAAGTGGTCCAGAGCCGGCGCCTCATTGCGTGGAAACGGAGTGGCAGACCCCGTCACCGCAGAAACTATTCCTCTGGGTACGGGCAGTCAATACGCCTCGGATACCCGATACACATCCCCTGCATATTCTCGCGAGCAACAGCCCGCTTAGGCCGCCCCGTCTGCCTCTGAATCCCTGGCCCGCTCCAGTGCATCAAGCACCAGGTCCAGCCCGAACGCGAACTCGTGGAGCTCGCCCGGAGGCTGGAGCTGCTGCGCTGACCACTCTGCGAAGTCCTCGGCAATCACCAGAATGGCCGCAGTGAACAGGGATCCCCCGAGCCGAGCCGGCATTCCCCCACGAGCTGACATGCGTCGGAGTCTGTGGCCTCCCATCCGCGGCAGTGCCAGAATGGTGAGCAAGTGGGGATGTCGCCCTCTATCCGGACGTTGGGGTGAAATGAGAAAGCGCGCTGTTATCCCGGCTGTGCTGCTCGTGGCCGCCATCGCAGTGGCTGTGGGACTGTACCTTTTCCAGCCCTGGCGGATCTTCACGAGCTCCACGGTGATCGAGGACCTCCCGGCCGCTCCCGCCCCTGCCTCACAGTCGCAGGGGCCTTCGGTGGTGCCCTCCGCCGTCGCCGTTCCGCGTGAACTGGCAACAGGTCAGTTCATCAGCCACGAGCACGCCAGCTCGGGAACAGTGAAGATTCTCGAACTCCCCAACGGCAGCCGGATACTCCGGCTTGAGGGCCTCGATACCTCCGACGGCCCCGACCTCCATGTATGGCTTACTGACGCGCCGGTAGTCGAGGGAACAGCAGGCTGGTACGTCTTCGACGACGGCGCCTACCTCGACCTGGGCACGCTCAAAGCCAACAAGGGCGATCAAAACTATGAAATCCCGGCCGGCACGGCGCTGGGAGACTACAGCTCGGTCAGCATCTGGTGCGCCCGGTTCGCTGTGTCCTTCGCCGCGGCCGAGCTGAAGACGTAATCCGTTGAGGCGCGGGCGTCGGCTACTCCCCCATGCCGGGGTGCACGGGGACAAAGTCGATCTTGTTGCCGGAGTTCGCGCGGCCCGCGGGCGTCCTGGAAAAACCCCGCGCATCGAGGCCGTTTTTGGCCCGGAATTCAGCGAGCGCTGCGTCGTAGGCCTTATTGAGGGCCAGGCCGGAGAACTCGCCGGTGCTGCCGTCAGCGAAGTTGATCCTGATCCGGACGCTGGCCGGGTAGTGCCGGTCCATCCGGATGAAGCCTTCTGCGTCCTGCTGGAGAGTAATCACGGGGGTCTGCTTTCGTTGTGGGCCGGATTCCAGTCTGACGCACATTGCGCTGCGGGTGCACCAGATGGCGCCTGCGTCATCAACACCCGCTGATTCGGTGGCAGGATCCGCGGTGTCTTGCCGATCCACATCACCGCCCGGGGACGTGAGGAGCGGAAGGACGGCGTACTGCCGGCTCCCGGGGTGATCCCGGCGATGCCTGCCAGCGCGGTGGAGGCGGGGCCGGCCGCGGCAGGACAATCGAAGCATTGGGGGTACCCGCCTCCGGTACCGGAAGCGGGCCTTTTCGGCCCCAGCAGCGCCGTTCCCGTTGGTGGGACGCTGTTAGTTCACAGGGTAAACTTGTTGGAGGAATTGTTAGGCGAGCAGCGCCCGGTTCCAGCCCCTCCCCCTTGAATGGAACCCTTTCCCATGTCCTCCGCGATTTCCGCGCCGGCGCCCAAGCGTTTCCCGCTTGCCGCCATGATGGTCCTGGCCACCATCGCCTTCACCGCCATTACCACTGAACTGCTCCCGTCCGGCCTTCTCCCCCAGATCAGCACCGGCCTGGACGTCTCCGAACCGGTGGCCGGCTACCTCGCCGCCGCGTATGCCGCCGTCATAGTGGTGACGGTGGTGCCGGCCGCGCGGCTGCTGGCCAACATCCCGAAGCGGCCTTTGCTGGTGGCGCTGGTCCTGACCTTCGCGCTCAGCAACGCCCTGGTGGGCATGTCCCCGAACTTCACGTTCGCCATGGGAGCCCGGCTGGTGGGCGGCCTGGCGCACGGGCTGCTCTGGACCACCATGGCTCCGTACGTGGCCCGCGTGGTTCCGGCCGACAAAGTGGGCAAGGCCCTCGCGATCGTTTTCAGCGGCAACAGCCTGGGCCTGGCCATCGGCGCACCGGCGGGCACCGCGCTGGGGACGGTCCTGGGCTGGCGTGCCGGTTTCCTCGCCTTGGCAGCATTCGGCGTGCTCCTGGCCGGCCTTGCCTTCTTTTTCCTGCCGTCCGCACGGCGCGGAGCCGGCGAGGTCCGCCCGTCCATGCGCGCAGCCATCGCCCAGCCCGGCGTGAAGTCCGTAGCCATCGCCTGGCCACTGCTGGTCTTGGCCCACTTCGCGCTCTTCACCTACATCGCTCCGTACATCCGCGAAGCCGGCCTGCCCGACTACGCCATCAGCCTCTCCCTCACCGTCCTGGGCGTCTCCGGCCTGGTGGGCATCTGGATCGCCGGCCTCACCGTTGATTCCCACCCGCGCCGTTCGCTGTTGATCACGACGGCGGCAATTGCGGTGTCGATGCTGGCGTTGCCTTTTGTGGGTGGCAGCCTCTTCGCCGCGCTGGCCCTGATGACGGTGTGGGGTGCGGGACTGGGGGCGATCGGCATCTACAACCAGTCCGCCATCCTCCGGGCGGGCCGCGAGAACAAGGACGCGGCGAACGGGCTCACTGTCCTCACCATCCAGCTGGGCATCACCATCGGCGCCCTCTACGGCTCCGCCGCGCTGGTGCTCGCGGGTCCCCTGCTGGTGCCGGCCGCCGCAGCGCTCCCGGTCATCGCCGCACTGGTCATCGCGTACGCCGGAAAGACAACCGCGTACCCGCCGGGCCCCCGGGAGTCCATCTGGAAGCGGCCGCGGCCCCTCGGCGAGCGCGAGAGCACGCACTGACCCGGGCAGCACTTCTTCTTTCCTGCGTTCCCAGGACGACGGCCTGAGGCAGGGTCAGGACCTGAGGCCCTTGGCGTACGCCGCCTGACCCACGTGCTGCAGGCAGTCGGCCACCGTGCTGACGAGCCGCACACCGAACGTCACCGGCGGGTCCCAGCCCGTGTCCACCACCCGGTCCAGATCCCCTTCGCTGAGCGTCTCCAGCACCCCGACAGTCTGCCGGTGGACGGCGTCGTAGTACTCGAGCAACAGGCCGGGGCTCGCCCTCACCTCGTCCACCTGCTGGCTGGAGTGGCCGTAGCCGGTGTCGCGCTTGGACAGGTGCAGGCCGAAGCGCCCCACAAAATCCTGGTCAATCCACACCTGTTCCAAGCCGGCGGCGGAGGCCACCTGCGCGTCCTCCACCCGGCCGAGGTGCCAGATCAGCCAAGCGATTGAATTCCCGGTGCCGGCCGGGCGGCGGACCAGTGTTTCGTCATCCACCCCATCCAGGACAGCTTCCACGGTCTCCCGGATCCGGCCAAACGTGTCCAGCAGGACTTCATTCGATTTCATCAGGTGCCCTTCCTGTGCGGTGTGGACCCATGCTAGCCCGGGGCCCTGTCTTCAGTTCAGCGGTTTTGCCGCGGCGGCCCGCTCGATTCACGCGGGATGAGGGTGGGGATGGACTTCCGGACCCGGGGTTCCTTGCCGGGCTCCATGATGAGGTCGATGGCTGTCCTGGCGATTTGGTCCAAATGGACGTGGACGGAGGTCAAGGGTGTGGGAAGCCTGGAGGACAGGGGCGTGTCGTTGTAGCCCACGAGTGCCAGGTCGGAGCCGATTTTCAGGCTCTGCCGGTGTGCTGCCGCCATGATTCCCATGGCGATGTTGTCATTGGCTGCGAAAATTGCTGTCGGCCGGTTTTCGTCATCAGCCAGCAGTGCCTCGCCCGCAGTGAACCCATTTTCGATACCGTAGCCTGCCGCCACCAGCCACTGCTCACGCGGGGCAATGCCTGCTTCGTCCAAGGCCTTGCGGGCGCCGGCGAGGCGGGCGATGCCAGTGGAGGTGAAGGACGGCCCGGTAACCACGGCGATCTCGCGGTGGCCCAGGTCGATGAGGTGCCGGACGGCGAGGTAGCCGCCCACTTCGTCGTCGCCGAGGGCGGAGGGGCTGACGCCGTCGGTGCGGAGCACCAGTGCGTGTGCCACATTGCGCTGGCGCAGGAGGCGGGGAAGTTCGTCGTCCAGGCGCGCGGTTGCCAGGATCAGCCCGTCCACGTTGCGGTCCAGCAGGGTTTCGGCCGCCCGCTTCTCGTCGTCGGGATCGTCACCGCTGGTGGCCACCATGGCGAAATAGCCCCGGGACGAGGCGGCGCGTTCGAGTTCTTCAAACATCAGCGCCATCACGGTGTCGCTGAGCCGCGGAACAAGTACGCCCAGGGTGCGTGTTTCGCCGCGGCGGAGGCTTGAGGCGAAGGAATTGCGGCGGTAGCCGAGGTCCTCGGCTACTTTCCGGACATGGGCGGCTGCGGCGGAGCGGGAGGTGGTGCGCTCATCCAGTGCCCGGCTCGCGGTGGAGATGCTCACGCCACTGGCCGCGGCAACGTCCTTGAGCGTGACGATCGTGACGGGGGCGGCCGGGTCCATGGCGGTTCTCCTCTTCAGCAGGGGCGTAAGAGACACTCTATTCCTCCTTCTTGCAAACGTTCCCTTGACAGTGAGGTGGGACACGTTCCATACTGAAAACGTTCCCGCAAACGTTCTCACACCGAGGATACCGCGCCGGGACTGCCGACCATCAAAGAAGACAAGAGGTAGCTGCAATGACCATCGATCTCCGCGGGCTGGTCCCCGCCCCCGTCACCCCGTTCAACCGCGACGGCAGCGTAGACGTCGACGCCATCCACCGGCTGGGCGGCTGGCTCGCCAGCGTCGAAGGCGTCAAGGGACTCGTCGTCCTCGGCCACGCAGGCGAAGGCACCTTCCTGACCCAGGACGAACAGGCCCTGGTGATCCGCGAATTCAAGAACGCCGTCAACGGTGAAATCCCGATCATCGCCGGCATCACCGCTGAAGGAAACACCGTCGCAGCCCTTGAGGCCAAGCGGGCCGTCGAAGCCGGCGCATCCGCCGGCCTGGTCTACCCCTCCCACGGCTGGCTGCGCTTCGGCTACCAGAAGGGCGCACCCCAGACGCGCTACAAGGAAATCTACGAAACGTCCGGCCTGCCGCTGATCCTGTTCCAGTACCCCGATGCCACCAAGGCAACGTACGATCTCGAAACCCAGCTGGAAATCGCCGGGATGGAAGGCGTGTTTGCCACCAAGAACGGCGTCCGCAACATGAAGCGCTGGGACACGGAGATCCCCGTGCTCCGAGCCACCTATCCGGACCTGCAGATCCTCACCTGCCACGACGAGTACCTGCTGCACACGATGTTCGATGTCGACGGTGCCCTGGTGGGCTACGGCGGACTCGCCCCCGAACCGCTGGTGGAACTGATCGCAGCCGGCAAAGCCAAGGACTACTCCGCGGCCCGGGCCATCCACGACCGGCTCTTGCCCGTTACCAAGAACGTGTACCACCGCGGTTCCCACATGGAAGGCACCGTTGCCCTCAAGGAAGGCCTCGTGGCGCGCGGCATCCTGGAGCACGCCACCGTCCGCCCGCCGCTGCTGCCCTTGGCAGAAGGAGCCGACCAGGAAATCGCCCTGGCCCTGAAGTCGGCCAACCTGGGCAACGTCACCGCAACTGTCTGATCCCCGCTCCCACGGATCCTTCCGGGTGGCGGGCCCCGCCCGCCACCCGTTCCAAGCACTGACTCTCCACCCCGGTCAAGGACGACCCCCAGCAATGTCGCTGCATAAGGAGGACTCGCCGATGCGCGAGCACAATAAGACCATCACCCACCCCGTAACCAGGGAAGAACAGATGGCAACCCAGCAAGGAAACCAGGCCCACGGCACCACCAGGAAACACCGCACTTTCCTGGGATACCTGGCCCTCATGGGCCCTGCCTTCGTGGTGGGAGCCTGGCAGTTCGGCCCCGGAAACCTCACAACCGCCGTGCAGGCGGGCAGCCGCTTCGACTACAGCCTGGTCTGGGTCATCGCGGTATCAACCGTCCTCATGATCTTCTTCACCGACATGAGCGTCCGCCTCGGCATTGCCACCCCCACCTCGCTGATCACCTCGATCAAGGACCACCTCGGCAAATGGGTCGGCGTACTGGCAGGCTTCGGCGTTTTCGGCATCACGCTGATGTTCTCCGTGGGCAACGCCGTGGGATCCGGCTTGGGGCTCTCCCTGATTTTCGGTGGATCGCCCGTCCTCTGGACGGTTGTTTGCACGATCGCCGTCGGCTTTGTCCTGGCGTTCCGTAACGTCTACGGAATTGTCGAAAAAGCCCTCCTGGTGATCGTCGTCCTCATGGGCCTGGCTTTCATCGCCAGCACGGTGGTAGCCCAGCCTGACTGGTACCGGTCCCTGGCCGGCGTCGTCCCCAGCCTGCCGCCGGGAAGTGAAATCCTCATCGTTGCCTTGGTGGGCACCAACTTCTCCATCAACGCTGCCTTCTACACCTCCTATGGCGTGAAGGAACACCGCCGTACCCGCGATGACTACCGGGACATCACGCTCGTGGACACCATCCCGGGCATTGTGGCCCCCGGCATCATGACCGCCCTGGTCATCATGGTGGCCGCCGCCGTACTCGGCAAAACCGGCGCCGAGGCAGGCACCATCAACGCCCTGGCCTCCGTCTTCACACCCCTGGCAGGCCCCATCGGCGCGATGGTGTTCGCCCTGGGCCTCTCAGGCGCGGCATTCTCCTCAATGATCGCCAACGCGACCGCAGGCGGCACCATGCTTTCCGATGCCCTCGGCCGCGGAGCGAAGGCAGGATCCCCCACGGCCCGCATATTCACCGGCATCATCCTGGCCTTCGGCCTGATCATCACTCTCTCCTTCCAGGCCTCGCCTGTGGGCCTAATCGTCATCGCGCAGTCCCTGACAGTCCTCATCGCGCCGTTGCTGGGCGTCCTGATTGTCATCATGGCCAACAGGTCCTCTGTTATGGGCGACCTCCGCAACAAGTGGTGGCACAACCTCTTCGGCGCCATCGGACTCATCGCCATCGTGGCCTCCTCCATCCGGCTCATCACCACCCTGATCGGCTAGGGACGGAGACGGCGAAAGTCAGCACGCATCAGTAGTGCCCCTACCGAACGGTGGGGGCACTACGGCGTGGTCCCCTTGCCCCAATCGGAGCGCTCTCCCTTTCTAGCGGTCCAGTTTCACCGCGGTGAACAGCACCGCCTAGTCCTCCTCCGCCTCCAGGCTGTGCATCCCGTCCGGGACGATCAGGAGGTCCCCGGCCTTTCCCTGCCACGACTCACCGCCGGACTTCAGCCACACCGACCCCCTGATGACGAATACCGTGGCCTCGCCGGGGTTCAGGTGTTCGCTGAGCTGGGTGCCGGCGCGGAAGGCCATCACCGTCTGCCGCAGCTTCTTTTCGTGGCCGCCGAACACCGTGTCCGAAGCACGTCCGCTGGATCCGGAAACGGCCGCCTCGAGCTGCTGGCGGGCCAGGGCATCAATCGATATCTTCTGCATGAGGACACGGTACCCACCAAACCGCAGCGGCGGCACCCAACCCGGGTGCCGCCGTCGTACGCCCTGCTACCCGGCCCGCTACGTCAGCTTGGGAACCAGGACCGGGGTGTCCTTTTTGTAGGCCTCGTAGTCGGGCTGGCCGCCCCACTTCCTGTCCGCCTTCGCCTCCAGCGGCGGGACACCGCTGCCCTTGATCAGCAGCATGGCAACGAAGACCGGCGAAACCAGGGCGGCCCACTGCCAGCCCTGCAGCACGGGCAGGGCGATGACGGCGACGCCCACCCAGAGCGTGATCTCGCCGAAGTAGTTCGGGTGCCGGGACTTGGACCACAGGCCGGTATTGATGAAGCGGCCCTTGTTGGCGGGGTCGGCCTTGAAGCGGGTCTTCTGGAGGTCCGCCACGGTCTCCACCGTGATGCCCGCCGCCCACACCAGCAGGCCCGCCCAGAAGAACGCGTCCAGGCCCACCTTTTGATCAGAGGTGATGGCCACCCAGGCCAGCGCCGCCGTGAGAACCACCCACAGACCTTGGAGGGTCCACGTGTTCAGGAAGCGGGTGAAATCCGGCTTGAGCTCATCGAAGCGGTCGTCCTTGCCGTGTTTCATCACCCGCTGGAACAGGAAACCGCCCAGCCGGACGGCCCACAGCACCACCATGGCCGCCAGCAGCAAGCCGCGCGCATCCACGCCCGGGCTCGCCAGCACCAGGAATACCGTGATGGTGATGAACGTCAGGGCGCCGGTGAGGTCGTAAGACTTTTCCGTCTGCGCCCTGTACGACGGGATGAACATCAGCCACTGGATCACAAACGCGGCAGCCACGCCCAGCGCGAACACCGGTAAACCGCCAACGGTGGCGCCGGCTTGGCTGCCGGCAAGAGCAATGAGCACGCCCGCCACCACGGCGATGGGGATGCTGATGAGTGCCTTCCGGCTTTTCTGGTTCATTCGGTTAGGTCCTCCCACGGCCTGCGCCTCGTTCACAGGGTCTTCGGAGCGGCGACGGCGGCGTATGGGTGAGGACTACGGCTTGGCAGGAGGCGCGGGACAAAAGAACGGCAGCCATTCGGTAGTGTCTGATCATGGACGCCGACACCCTGGTCAATTTTCTGTTGGTCCTCTTCTTTGTGCTGCTGGGCGGAGTCTTCTCCGGCACCGAAATGGCGCTGGTGTCCCTCCGCGAAAGCCAGGTCCGCCGGATGGAGAAGGCTGGAAAGCGCGGCGCCCGGATTGCAGCCCTGGCCGGGAACCCCAACAGGTTCCTCTCCACGGTCCAGATCGGCGTGACCCTGTCCGGTTTCTTCTCGGCGGCCTATGGCGCCTCCACTATCGCGCCCGACGTCGAACCCCTCCTGCGGGGCATCGGATTCGGCGCCGCAGCCGAGCCCGCCTCCTTCATCGGCATGACCCTGCTGGTGGCCTACCTTTCCCTGGTGCTGGGCGAACTCGTGCCCAAGAGGCTCGCCATGCAGAGCGCCGTCGGCTTCACCAAAATCCTGGGCCCTCCCCTGCACGTCCTGTCCGAGATCATGCGCCCGGCCGTCTGGCTGCTGTCCGTGTCCACGGACGCCGTGGTCAGACTTTTCGGCGGCAACCCGAACGCCAAGCAGGAAGGCGTCACCTCGGAGGAACTGTGGGACATGGTGGCCGAGAGCGAGGCGCTGGAGGAACACAGCCGCAGCATCCTCTCCGACGTTTTCGGCGCCGGTGACCGCTCGCTGCAGGAGGTGATGCGGCCCCGCACCGACGTCACCTTTATCAGCGGAAACCTCACCGTCTCCGCTGCCCGCAGCCTGCTCCGGGACGGCCCCTTCTCGCGCTATCCGGTGATGGACAGGACGCCCGACGACGTCCTGGGCTTCATCCACATCCGTGACCTCATGCCCCGGGACGGGGACTACGACGAGGGGCTAGTGCGGGACATCGTCCGCGAAATCCTCCCGCTGCCGGGAACCAACAGAGTGCTTCCTTCCCTGTCCCGCATGCGCAGGCTGGGCCAGCACATCGCGCTGGTGGTGGACGAATACGGCGGCACTGACGGCATCGTCACGCTGGAGGACCTGGTGGAGGAACTCGTCGGTGAGATTTATGACGAGTACGACGCCGGCACGGACCCCGAGGACCACGTCACCAGAGCCAACGGTTCCGTGGACGTCGACGGCGGACTGATCCTCCAGGAGTTCGCTTCGGCGTCCGGCATCAGACTGCCCGACGGACACTACGAAACAGTCGCCGGCTACGTTATCGACCGGCTGGGCCGGCTCCCGCAGACAGGCGACCAGGTGGAGGTGGACGGCCACGTTCTCATGGTGACGGCCATGGACCGGCTGCGCATCGCACGGATCCGCGTCACTCCCGTCGGGCGCCCGGCAGGGGAAGGCTGAGCCCGCCCCGGGAGGACTCTGCCCATCAGCCGGCCGCGGATGCCAGCCACCGCCCCCAAGACCGCCTGAGCCCGTCGCCTCGCCTCAGGCGACAAGCGCCGCCACCAGCTCCCCGCGGCTGCCCACGCCAACCTTCTCGAACAGCGACTTCAGGTGGTCGTGGACTGTGTGCGGGGAGATGAACAGGTGCCGGGCGATGTCCGCCGTTGTATTCCCGGACAGCACCTCCCGGCAGACTTCCCGTTCGCGGGCACTGAAGCCGTAGGCAGCCATCAGGAGGGTGGCGAGATCATGGGTGGTCGCCGGTTCCACCGTGACCACCATCTGTTCGGGATCATCGCCGCTGATGAGCCGGCTGGCCTGCAAAACCACCCAGTTGTTGCCGGCATCGCGCATCCTGGCCCTGGCGGCGCCGGACGCAGCGCTGTGAGCCTGTGCCACCACGGAGTACAGCGCCATGCTGAAGCGTCCGGGAGCGGTGCCCTCCACCTCGGCAAGCCAGGCCGCGGCGGCAGGGGTTGCTGCCCGCATTTCACCGTGCCGGCCGGCGATCACGATGACGGGCCCGACGGCGGCGGGCCGGGTTTGCTGCCTGACCCGGGCGGCGATCCTGGTGGCTGCTGCCAGCGTGGCCGTTACGGCACTCAGGAATTCGACTTCCCGGTCGCTGAAGTCCCGGCCACCATCACGGAAGATACTTCCCACTCCCCAGCATGCGTCGTCCACGCGGAAGGCCGCCCGGAGTTCGTGCTCCAGGCCTTGGGGCTTCAACAGGTCATTGATCCGCACGCTGTGAACCACATCCCGGTGCGGGGCGTCGGACATCCGGGCGATGGGACGCGGACGTCGCAGCAGCTCGGCGAAGTTATTCGGTTCTTGGCCGCTGTACTCGGTTTCGGCGAAACGGGCTGAGTATTCCTCGTACTCGCGCGCGGCCACCGGCCACGGCTTCCAGTTCGTAATGGAGGTCATCACCATCGAGTCGGGGTCCACAGCGGCCCAGCACCCTTGCTCGAACGGCACCGCCTGCTGCACGACGGCGAGCGCCGACGCATGAAGGTCAGCCGGGCTCATTCCGCTGACGGCGAGCGCGGCGATCTCCCGCCGGGCACGCTCAGCGCGCTCCTCCCACATAGCTCCAGTATCCGCCCGACGGGCGGCTCCGCAATCCCCCAAAAAGGGGGTTCCCTCGGCACCCCCAAACCCCTGTGAGGGGGATGGGGAGGGCGCGCGCCGCCGTCGTACTCTTCCTCCATGAACGCCGTATCCCAGATCTTCGCGGTCCTTGCCGCCATCATCTACATCGCGGTGTTCCCGCTGGAGAGCTTCCTGATGAACCGGCCGGGGGCGCAGAAGTTTCTCAGCACACCGCCGCAGAATGTTCCGGCCGTGATGATGTGGGCCATTCCCACCGGGTTCCGTAACCTGGTGATCGGCCTGGGAGTCCTCGCCGGGGTGGTAGCCGTGAATCTGGGCTCCGTAGTTGTGGGCTACACCCTGGTGGTCTACTGCTGCCTGAACATGGTGCTTACCGCTCCTGCCATGTTCCTGGCGGACATGCAGGGCCACTACCCCAGGAAAGGTGACAGCATCCCGGGCACCCTGGGCGCCACAGTGCCGGCGCTTATTGCGTTGATCGCACTGCCGTTTTAAGGGGTTAACCGGCCCGTTGACACCCATCCGGGGCGGGCGTGGAATATAAATTGGCTGGGCAAGCAGCCGAAGCCAAACCCTCGAAGCGGCCTCCCGCTTCCGTGAGGCCGCCCAAAAATTGGAGGTCCACAATGGGACAGGCACGCGAAGTCATGGATCGTTTGAACAAGGCCATGGAATCGAAGGACAGAGAGACACTGGCACGCAGCTACGCCGCCGACGCCGTGGCGTTCACCCCTGACCAGGGGGAAATCCGCGGGCGGGACGCGATCACCAGATACCTCTTCGACCTTTGGGAAGCAATGCCGGACGTCCGGTATGACCAGACCGGGCGGTATGAGTCGGGGAACGTGGCGATCGATGAGGGCATCGTCATCGGAACCAACACCGGGCTGCTGCGCATGCCCACCGGTGAAACGCTTCAGCCAACAGGCAAGGTGCTCAGGGTCCATAGCTGCGACGTGGCCACTGTGGAGAACGGCGAGATCACGTCCCACCACTTCTACTTTGACCAGGTGGAGTTCTTGTCGCAGCTCGGGCTGATGGGTGAAATGAGCGCGAAGTGAGGAGTGTTGAAACCGTCGATTTTAAGAAAAGCCGCGGATACCTTCGGGGCGGCACCTGCGTTTCTGGCATCCGCGCAGCTGCCGTAGCAGGCAGCGGCTGGCGCCACGGGCAAAAGGCCCGGCTCATTGCCGGGCCTTTTTCATGGGGGAAGATTGTCAAAAATTGTGAAGCTGCCGGAGTAGCACAGCAGAATATGCCCGTAACAATGATCGGCAGATTGGGCACTCAAAGATGTTGCCGCCCGGCGCAAGAGGAAGCCCGCACGTGCACAATGCACGCGCGGGCTTGTGCACCAGCTATGCCCTTTGCGAAAGGTTCAGAATGTTGCCCTCGCTGTCCAGGAACCAGGCGCCCTTTCCCCATGAATCAGACGCAATTCCATTTTCAGTCTTCAAGCCCGGCATATCGTATTCTTCGAACTTGACGCCCCGGGCCTTCAGATCCTCCATCTCGCGTTCGATGTTGTCCGTCTCCCAGCCCATCTGGGTATTCTTGGCGGTTCCAGCGTTGCCGGTCTGATACAGCAGGAAGGATGTTCCGTTGCCGCAGCGGTACACCAGGCTGTCATTCTCAATGGACTCCGCCGGTTCGAGTCCGAGTTTGTCGCTGTAGAACTCCTTCGCCCTGGTGATGTCCTGTGCAGGAAGGACGGCCATAACTGCTAAATTCTTGAGCATAATGATTTCCTTTAGTGCAGTGTTTCGCATTAATGGCGATGCTCTCCCCCTGTTGCGGTCCGGAACATCTGCGTCCGTGCCGCGTGGCCGTCAATTCCGCCTGCCCTGAGCGGCCACCTGGGACTCTTCAACGCCACGCCAGCCGTCATCGGCGGGAGGATCCCCGAAGCTTATGTGGCAATTATGGAACCGATTCGCGGCTACGGAAATAGGGAATGCTACTTCTTCGCTAGTCCTGCTCCTGCTGCTCGTCGCTTTCCGCTTCAGACTTATCGCGGGCCTCGCGCAGGTGCTGCTCCAGTTTGGCCTCGGCGTCCCTCCGCCTGTAGCCAACGGATCTTGCCTGCTCAGCTGTGGGATGACGGTGCTCCCGTTCCCAAGCATGGTCATTCACGCCGGTGGAAGGCGCGGCGTCCTCAACCGGTTCGCTGTTTTCACCCATACCGGATGGTCTCACAGGCGAGTGAACGGGTTCCAGACCGGGCTGGCCCGGGCGTGCCGCAGGAGACCTGGAGCAGCCTCAACAACGCCTACTTTCGGATCTCCGCCATCCGCAGCCGGACCATTTCAGCCACCACGTCATCAGGAACAGGATGGTCCAGGGTAAACCGGACAGTCCCCTTGGACAGCGAGTAGCCGTCCAGATGGTTGGTGACAGCGTCCACCACGGCTGGCGAGAACGGGAAGATGGACAGATGCTGGGCCGCTGCCACCACGCCGATGAGGGGCTTGCCGTCCAGCCTCAGGGCGGGCATGCCATAACTCACTCCCTCGACGGCGTCCGGCGCGAGGCTCCTCGCGATCTCGATGACGCGCTCCAGGCAGCTGCGGTTGGATTCAGACATGGCGGCGAGGGAATCGTCAACGGCACCCATGCGCTTAGCCTAGCCGCTCAATGAGGTACCATCGCCGATGAGCTACCAGAAGGATCCCCGCGTGGATCAGTACATCGACGCCCTCCCGGCATGGCAGAAGGCCATCTGCCTGCAGGTGCGGGACCTTGTCCATTCCGCAGATCCCGAGGTCCAGGAAACCATCAAACGCACGGTCCAGCCGTACTTCGTCCTGCAGGGCAATGTCTGCGCACTGCTTGCTGCGAAGGACCATGTCAACGTGTTCCTGTATGACGGCGGCCTCACCCCGGACCCGCACAACATCATCACCGGCGGGCACGGCAACAAGACCGGCCGAATGATTTCCTACCACGAGGACGAGCCGATCAACGAGGAAGCCCTCGTCGAAATGTTCCGGGCCATCATCGCCATGAATCGCGCCGGGGGCTGGCGGAAGATCAAGGCCGGACAGTAGGAGCCCGCGCTTCGCGGCCAGCCGGATTACCGGCCGGCCCGGACCATGCGCATTTCGGGCAAGCCCTCCCACTCAGGCGGAAGCAGGCCGCGCTCGCCGTCCGGCTGGAAGCCGTGCCCCCGGTAGAACGGTGCGCCCTCACGTCCGCGCGTCGCCTGTCGAAGAACGTAGTCCATGCCCAGCCTAACCGGTGACGCGTATCAACCTCCTGGCCACTTGCCCTCCTCCGATTACAGCAGCATACTTATTAGCGGGACTAATTAGCATTGCTAAGCATTATCGGAGGCGCAAACCCACAGTGACCACAACCAACACTGAGAACACCAAGACCAGGCCGTCGATCACTCCCGACGGTCTCGCCATCGAACTCCGCACAGCCGTTATGCGCACATCCCGCAGGCTCCGCGTCGAAGCTACCGGCGACGTCATCACGCCCGGCCAATACACCGTCCTGGCCCAACTCAACGGCGCTGGCCCCGCCACCCTGCGCGAACTTGCCGACCGGGAGCACGTCCAGGCCCCGTCCATGACCCGCATCGTCAACGCCCTGGCCGACCAGGGGTTTGTGTCCAGGGCCGCCAACCCCGACGACGGCCGCCAGGTCCGGGTGGACATCACCGACGCCGGCAGGGCCGTCCTGGCCGAAGCCCGCAACCAGCGCACCGCCTGGCTCGCCCAGCGCGTGGCCGGACTCAGCGAAGAGGACCGGCGCACCCTAAGCCGCGCCGCCCACATCATGCAGGAGATGAGCGGCAAATGAGCGCCATGTTCCGGGCCTTGGAAAATCGTAATTACCGCATCTGGGCCGGCGGGGCCATAGTGTCCAACATCGGGACGTGGATGCAGCGGGTGGCACAGGACTGGCTTGTGCTGACAGTGCTCACCAACCATTCCGGAGCGGCCCTGGGCATCACCACAGGACTGCAGTTTCTTCCCATGCTGCTGCTCGGCCCGTACGGCGGAGTGCTGGCGGACCGCTACCGCAAGCGCGTCATCCTGCTGTGGACCCAGGTAGCCATGGGCCTGACCGGCCTGGTGCTTGGACTCCTGGTGGTCACAGGCACGGCCCAGCTCTGGCACGCCTACCTGGCCGCTCTTGGCCTTGGAATTGCCGGGGCTATAGACGCGCCGTCGCGCCAGGCGTTCGTTTCCGAACTCGTGGGGCAGGACAATATCTCCAACGCCGTCGCCCTGAACTCCGCATCGTTCAATACCGCAAGGCTCACCGGGCCGGCCATCGCGGGCGTGCTCATCGCGTGGGTAGGAACGGGACCGGTGTTCCTGCTCAATGCGGCCAGCTTTGCTGCCGTCATCATCTCGCTGTTCCGGATCCGGACCTCCGAGCTGGCCCCACGAATGCAGGCAGCACGCGGGAAACATCAGGTCGCGGAAGGCGTGCGGTATGTGCGGCAAAGGCCGGATCTGGTGCTGATCCTCTTTATGGTGGGCATCCTGGGCGCCTTCGGGATGAACTTCCCCATCACCAATGCGCTGATGACCACCACCGAGTTCGGCGTAGGACCCGGCGAATTCGGGCTCCTCGGCTCCATCATGGCGGTGGGCACCTTGGCCGGAGCACTGCTCGCGGCGCGCAGGGCAGGTCCCCGGCTGCGCTACCTCCTCGGTGGTGCGTTGGGCCTTGGTGCCTTCACGCTGCTCGGCAGCGTATCGCCGTCGTTCTGGCTCTATGCCGCCGTCCTCATTCCTGTCGGTCTTGCGTCCATCACGTTCCTGAACAGCTGCAACACCAGCATCCAGCTCTCGGTGGAGCCCCAGTTCCGGGGACGGGTGCTCGCCCTTTACCTGGCGATCCTCCAGGGCGGAACTGCGGTGGGCGCACCGCTGATGGGGTGGATCGGCTCGGAGTTCGGGGCACGCTGGTCAGTGGCGGCCGGTGGTGCCGTGGTCCTGGTGACGGCACTGTCCGCGGTCGTCGTGGTGAGCCGGCGGAGCCAGCTGACCCTGCGCGACAACCTGAGGACCGTGTTCCGCAGGCGGCGCGAGCCTGCCGTGTAGCCCGCCGGTCCCGCGTCAGCTCTTCTTGGCCGCCACGGCCTCAGACAGCGACTTGAGTCCACGTTCGAAGTCAGACCCCACCAGTTTGTCCATGTTCATAAAGAGCGCGAACAGCTTGGCAGCGCCCTTGTTTTCCCCTGTCATGGTCCAGGTGACTTCGGTGCCGCCTGGTGCGGGGGTGAACGTAAAGGTGGTGGGGTTCAGGGCCTTGAACGGCTTGGTGAACTGGAGCCGGACCTTGATCCCGCTGTTTGGCACGGACTCAACGATCTCCATGGTTCCGCTGCCTGCTTTGCGGTTGCCGCTCCACTCGTAGCCTGCTCCCACGCCTGATTCGCTGCCGAAGTAGCGCCGGCTCATGCCGGGATCCACCGTCTCCCACGGCGACCATTTGGTCCACTCATGGAAGCTGTTGACCAGCGGAAAGACGTCTTCGGCGGGGGCAGGAATGACCGCGCTGCGGCGGACTTCATAGGAGGACATGGCCTAAGCATAGGGAGCAACGGCTTGTCCTGGATAGCGAACCTAGGTGGACGCTCCGCCCAGCACCACGTTCACCGGTTCCTTGCCCTCAAGGAGCAACCCGATCTGCTGCTTGATCAGCCGCACCATCCGCGGGAACATCGCCGAGCTTGCCCCGCCCACATGCGGAGTGATCAGCACGCCGGGCGCGGTCCACAGCGGGTGGCCGGCGGGCAGCGGCTCGGGGTCGGTTACATCCAGGGCGGCGCGGAGCCTCCCCGAGGACGTCTCCGCAAGGAGCGCATCGGTGTCCGCCACCGGACCGCGGGCCACGTTCACCAGCAGCGCGCCGTCCGGCATCGCCGCCAGGAACTTGGCGTCCACCAGCTGCCGGGTCTGCTCGCTGAGTGGAACGCTCACCACCACGATTTCGTGCAACGGAAGCTGCTCATACAGGGAGTCGATCCCGAAGACCTTCCCGCCCGCTTCCTCGCGCTCGCGGCTGGCCATCCGGGTCACTTCTGTTTCGAACGGCAGCAGCCTGGCCTCGATGGCCTTGCCCACTCCCCCGTATCCCACCAGCAGCACCCGCCGGTCCGCCAGGCTGGGACGCTGGCTGTTGTCCCACGTTCCAGTGGCCTGGTTCCGGGCAAAATCCGGCATGCCGCGCTGGCTGGCGATCATCATGCCCAGGGCGAGCTCCGCCGTGGAAGTCTCATGGACGCCTGCCGCGTTGGCGAAAACGCAACCCTCGGGCAGGACGTCCGAGACGCCGTCGTACCCGATTGACTGGCTCTGGACCAGCCCGACGTCCGCCCCGTCCAAGGCGGCGAGCGCCGCCGGCTTGCCCATGTAAGGCGGCACCAGCAGGTCGATCCGACCCTTCGGGGCGGGCCCGGCCAGGTCCCACAGGAAAAAGTCCACCCCGTCGATCGGCTCCAGTGCGTCGAGGAGTTTCTGGTCGGGCAGGGCCACACGCAACGGCGCGGTCATGCGGCCACCTTGCGTCGAAACGAAGATTCCATAGTCGCGATCTTAGTTGGCATCCCACATCCGCAGTATTAGCGAGCCCGCTGTGGGTTGGAGTGCCCCGTGGGCTCGGGCGTGGAACGCGCCGGGCGTTCCAGTCCGGCCGCGGCATCAATCTCCTGCTCATCCAGCGTTTCCAATCCGCAACCAGGGGTTTGGGCAAGCCCCGCGCAGAGGCCGTACGTTCCCGCCCGGTTGCCCCACCGGCAGCGGGGCCACATCGGCCACCTCCCGGGCTAATCCGAGGGTCCGGCTGCTCCAGCCCCCGCTCGTAGGGGACGAACGGGGCAGGAGCACACACCCCTCGATTTCAGTCCCTTCGCCGGAACTTGGTAGAGGTTAAGGGATGCAAGACGTACTTAATCCCGCCATGCCCTTCCTTTCCGTCACGCTTGCCGTGGCCGCAGGACTGGTCCTGTCCTGGCTGCTGCGCAAGCTCGTCCTGCGCCTCAACCGCAAGCGCCCCGAGCTGCAGGCCACGTCCCGTGTGGCCCGCCAGCCGCTGCGGCTGGCACTGTGCCTCATCGGCGTCCGCAGTGCGCTGGGACTGACGGCGGAGAGCAGAAGCTGGCTGCCCGCCGTCGACCATTTGCTCCTGATAGCACTCATCGGCTCGCTGGCCTGGCTGGGAGTGGCGGTGCTGCTGATCGTTGAATCGGTGGTCCTGGGCCGGTACAGCGTGGACGTGGCGGACAATCGTCGCGCCCGGCGGCTGCGCACCCAGATGATCCTGGCCCGGCGGATCGGCGTGGCATTGGTGGTGGTGCTCGCCGTCGGCTCGGTGATGCTGACTTTCCCGGCCATCCAGGCCCTCGGCGCCGGACTGCTGGCGTCCGCAGGTGTCATCTCCATCGTGGCAGGCCTCGCCGCCCAGACCTCCCTGGTGAACGTGTTCGCCGGCATGCAGCTTGCCTTCACGGACGCCATCCGGGTGGACGATGTGGTGGTGGTCCAAAAGGAGTGGGGCCGGATCGAGGAAATCACCCTCACCTACGTGGTGGTCCACATCTGGGACGACCGGCGCCTGATCCTGCCCTCCACCTACTTCACCACCACGCCGTTCGAGAACTGGACCCGCCGGCAGTCCGAAGTGATGGGCACCGTGGAGTTCGACCTCGACTGGCGCGCCCCCGTGGAGGACATGCGCGCCGAACTGCGCAGCGTCCTGGCAGGCACCGACCTCTGGGACGAGCGCGTGGGCGTCCTGCAGATTACCGACGCCACCGGCGGATTCGTCCGCGTCCGCATCCTGGTCAGTGCCGCGGACAGCGCCGCCCTTTTCGACCTTCGCTGCCTCATCCGCGAAGCCATGGTCACCTTCCTGCAGCACGGCCATCCGGAGGCACTGCCACAGCAGCGATGGACCGAGGCAGCGGCCGACGGCGGCGCCTCCTCCCGCCGTCAGCAACCCCTCCGGGGGCTGGGCACCTCCGGCCGGGACGGCTCCCGTGGCCCGGCCGACCCCCACGAGTCGCAGCTTTTCACCGGCTCGATTGAAGCGGTGCAGCGTTCGCGCGCCTTCACCGGGCCCGGTGAAGAGGTGTTCCAGGACCGGGACCAGACGCTGGCGTCGAGGAACTGAAACCCTTGATAGGTGACCATACGGTCACCTATTATTGGTCCTATGGATGCGGTGTTCAAGGCGCTGGCGGACGCAACCCGGAGGGACTTACTGGACGAGCTCTTCCGTGAGGACGGCCAGACCCTGGGTGCCCTCGAGGCCCATTTCACCATGACCCGGTTCGGGATCGCCAAGCACCTCAAGATCCTGGAGGAGGCCGGACTGGTGGTGGCCCGCCGTCGGGGGCGTGAAAAGCTGCACTACCTGAACCCGGTACCCATCCGGCTCGTCCACGACCGCTGGGTGAGCAAATACGCAGAACCATGGGCCGCTGGCCTCAGCGACCTCAAATCCAGATTGGAAAGTCCCATGGAAAAAATCTTCGAGATCTACATCAAAACCACGCCGGAGCGGCTTTGGGAAGCCATCACGGACAGCGACATCCGCAGCAAGTACCAGTTCGGGAACACCATCGAATCGGACTGGAGCCCGGGCGGGCGCTTCACCATGAACAACGTCAAAGCGGGCGCACCCTTGGGTGAAGGCGAGAACCTGGAAGTGGATCCGCCCCGCCGGCTCGTCCAGACCATGCGCGCGCTCTGGGGCGAGGACGTCAAGGCCGAAGGCACCTCCAAGATCACCTGGGACATCGAACCCGTGGGCGATTCCTGCCGCCTGACCGTCACCCACAGCGACCTGCGCGAGGGTGCCAACGAACAGCTTTACGGCGGCTGGCCCATGATCCTCTCCGGCCTCAAGACCTGGCTGGAAACCGGCGAGAAGCTCACCACGCCGGGCTCGCTGATGTACACCTGACGCCCGGGACGGCACGCTGCCGGGCAAGAAGCACTCAGGTCCGGCGGGTGCCGTCCCACCTGCGTCTGCGCAGCGAACTTGTGGCCATCAGTGAGCCGCCGATGAACAGCACGCCCAGGACAACGGTGGCCACGCCTACGTAGAACCATGCGCCCCGGCCGAAGATCATCAACGCCGCGCCCAGGACGCACAAGCCTTTCGCGGTGACGTCGAGGTACAACTGCACCTTTGGAGAAGCCATATCTCCACGATAAACCCGGCCCGCCACGCGGACCGCCTAGTCCGTCCGCTGCCTCCACAGCACGCACACGCCGAACGTCACGACGCACAGGACCAGCATGGCCAGGACCATCCGGGCCCAGTTCTCCTGGTGCACGCCGTCCGCTGCGAACACACCGATCATCACGGTGGCGGTGATCGCGCCGGCATACCGGCAGGTCTGGTAGATGCCCGCCGCCACGCCCCGCTCCTGCGGCCGGGTGGAGAGGAACATGCCCTGGTTGGTGGCGATGCTCACCGTTCCGTACGGGACACCCATAAGTGCTGTCAGCACCACCACCAGCGGGATCAGCAGGGTGCCGGCGAGCAGCCACATCAGCGCGGCCGCCACTGTCAGAAGGACGACGCCGGCAAGCAGCACCCCGCGCACACCGAACCTTCCCATGGCCTTGACGGCCCACGGGGTTGCCACCACCGACATGGCGGCGAGCGGCAGCATCAGCAGGCCGACGACGCCGGGATTGTAATTGCCTGCCTCCTGCAGCAGCTGGGGCAGGCCGAAGAAGACGAAGTAGTAGACGCTGCTGAACACCGCGAAGCCCAGGTACACCAGCATCAGCGGCCGGTTGCGACCCAGCAGCCGCAGGTCCAGGAACGGCCGGTTGAAGCGCAGCTCACGCCAGGCGAACACGGCCGCTATCAGGGTGCCGCCGGCAAGCATCCACCAGCGGTAGCCGGGCGCCACGTTCAGGGCCGCCATCATCACCAGCAGCAGGGCGGAGACGAAAGCCAGGATCCCGGGGATGTCCGAGTCCCTGACCAGCTCGGCGACGCTGCCGCGCTCCCGGGCCTCGTCTCTGGGGGCTGCATGCCGCACGATGAACAGCGCGGCCAGCGCCAGCGGCACGTTGATCAGGAACAGTGCTTCCCAGCCCACCAGGCTCACCAGCAGCCCGCCGACGACCGGCCCCACTGCCGCGGCAGAGGTGTTTGCCATCTGCAGCTGGCCCAACGGCCGGGCGGAGTCCACTTTGGCCCGGTGCGCTACCGCCCCCACCATCACCACCGCGCTGGGATAGGCCGTTGCCGTGCCCAACGCCATCACGGCGCGGGCAACACACAGCAGGGCGAAGCTCGGCGCGAGCGGCGCCAGGGCGCAGGTGACGGCGACCAAAGCCATGCCGAGCATAAACATCCGCCGGGGCCCGAAACGGTCCGCCAACCGGCCCATCACGGGCTGCCCTGCTGCCGATGCCAGGTAGAACGAGGTGATCACCCAGGTAACCGCGGCGACGTCGAGCCCGAAGTCGGCGCGGAGAACCACCAGGGCCACTGCGATCATGGAGGAGTTGAGGGGGTTCAGTGCCGTGCCCAGGCTGAGGCCGGCGACGGCCAGGGCAGTCCGGGGATTGTTGCTCACGGAAACAGTCTTACCCACCGGTGCATTCGTTAGCGACTTTGGTCGCTCCTAGGGTGCGTTGTTCCCTGCCCGGACAGGAGGGAACAAGGCTTTTTCGACGACGCCGGTGAGCTCCCTGATGACCTCAGCCTGCCCCTCGTCCTGGACGCCGTCGGCATTTTCGGTATAGATCACGAGCACAAAGCTGGAACCGCGGTAGGCCAGGACGGCCGCGTCGTGGAGTTCGCCGTCGATCTCACCGTATTTGTGGAACACCTCGATCCCGGCCTGGGAGGCGGCGGGAATCAGTTCCTCGTTGTTCGTGTCCTGCATGTAGCTCAGCAGCTGCGCAGTGTTGTCCTTGTTCAGCAGTTCTCCGGCGTACAGCTGTTTCAGGACCAGGGCCATTCCGGCAGGAGTCAGTTGGTTCTCCTCCGGGTCGTAGGCCACGCCGATGGAGGCCGCGTACTCCGTTAGCCGCGGGTAGCCCACGGCATCCATCAACAGCAGCCAGGAATCGTTGTTGCTCTCGTTGACCATGGCCTCGAGCTGGAACGCGGCGTCGTAGTCCCCCAGGGGGTCGTCCAGGCCCGCTTCCCCGGTTTCCACCAGGTGGTAGTACGCGGCGGCCGTGATGATCTTCGCCGTGCTGGCGGCGGTGAACGTTTCCTGGTCCCCGAACGTGCGTGCCGCGTCACCGGTGATGTCGGCCATGGCCAGTCCGATCCGGTAATCGGGGTTGTCGTCAAGGACGGACTGGATGTTGTCCTGGAGCGAATCCGGAGCCACGGCCACGGGAGATTGGGGAACAGCTGCCGGAACCGGGGTGGTGATGCCGTTCGGCGGCCCCGACCGCACCACGGCAAGAACGATGGTGGCCACGATCACTAGCGCCACCGCCGTGAACAGCAGCGCCAGCCTTTTCCGGGCACGCGGATGCGGGATATCCTGCCGCACCGCACGCAGTCTTTGGTCCACCGACATAGGGGCTCCTGTCCCACTTAAACAATCTGATCCGCATCCTGCGGGCCCCAGTGCACGCGATGCGATGTTGATTAGATCATCGAAGTTTGGGAGCTGCCTGTAAGCCTCTCCGGCGAGCCTTAGCGGGTGCGGGCCGCCAGTGCCGCATCCAGGAATTCGAGGTGGGCCGGCGCAACACCCACGGCGCTGCCGGCGTATTCCGGGTGCTTGGCAAGGAACTTTTTGATGAAGGGGCAGACCGGAACGATGCCTATCCCTGCGCCCGCCGTCTCGTCCAGGGCCGCTGTGGCGAGCTTTCCCGCCAAGCCCTGGCCTCCGTATTCCTCGTTGATCACGGTGTGGTAGAAAATCCGCTGGGGTGAAGCGCCGCCGTCGTAGTCCTTATACGCTGCCTTGCCGATCACATTGCCGGCGTCCAGGATCTCGAAACGCTGGCGGCCGGTGTTGTGGCGGACGGTGATCTCACTCAAGGGGACTCCTTCGATGCGGTTGCGTTGCTGCCCTTGCAAAGCCTAACCCGGCCCGGGCGGCCCTTATTTCCGCATCGATGTTTCCCTTGCAGACCACCGTCCGCCGTGCGCCTCCCCTTTAAAATGGACCGGTTCGGTCAGCTCAGGTATCCGTTCGGGTTGAGGATGTACTTGGTGGCTGCACCGGCGTCGAACTCCGCATAGCCCTTCGGCGCTTCTTCCAGAGGAATCGCCTTGGCATTGACATTCTTGGCGATGTTGACCTTGTCATTGAGGATGGCCATCATCAGCTGCCGGTTGTACTTCATTACCGGGCACTGGCCTGTGGTGAAGCTCAGCGACTTGGCCCAGCCAGTGCCCAGGCTCAGGCTCAGCGAGCCTTTCTTGGCAGCCTCGTCGATGCCGCCCGGATCGCCCGTCACGTACAGTCCGGGGATGCCGAGCGCGCCGCCTGCCGCTGTGATGTCCATCAGTGAGTTCAGCACGGTGGCGGGTGCCTCTTCGGCGTCCTTGCCATGCCCTTGTCCCCGCGCCTCGAAGCCCACCGCGTCCACACCGCAGTCCACCTCCGGCACGCCGAGGATCTGCTCGATCTGCTCCGCCGGGCCTCCCTTGGTAAGGTCCACCGTTTCACAGCCAAAGCTGCGCGCCCTCGCCAGCCGTTCCTCGTTGAGGTCCCCAACAATCACGACGGCGGCGCCCAGCAAATGTGCGCTGGTGGCCGCTGCGAGGCCCACGGGACCAGCTCCGGCAATGTACACGGTGGACCCGACTCCCACGCCCGCCGTCACCGCGCCGTGGAACCCGGTGGGGAAAATATCCGAGAGCATGGCCAGGTCGAGGATTTTTTCCATGGCCCGGTCCTTGTCCGGGAACTTAAGCAGGTTCCAGTCCGCGTACGGCACCAGCACGTAGTTGGCCTGGCCACCCACCCAGCCGCCCATGTCCACGTACCCGTAGGCGCTGCCGGGGCGGTCCGGGTTCACGTTCAGGCAAATGCCGGTCTTACGCTCCTTGCAGTTCCGGCACCGGCCACAGGCGATGTTGAACGGCACGGAGCAGAGGTCGCCCACCTTGATGAACTCGACGTCGCGCCCTACCTCCACTACCTCACCGGTGATCTCGTGCCCCAGCACCAGGTTGGGCGGAGCCGTGGTCCGACCGCGCACCATGTGCTGGTCCGAGCCGCAGATATTGGTGGCCACGGTCTTAAGGATCACCCCGTGGTTGACGGCACGCCCCACGTTCGCGGGGTTGACGCCCGGCCCGTCCTTGAGTTCGAAACTTGGGTAGTCAATGTCGATTACTTCAACCTTGCCTGGCTCCTTGTAGGCAACGGCTTTGTTCCCTGTCATCTGTTTCTCCTGTCGTCAGGCCTGCCCGGTAGGGCGGCCGCCGTGATCCTGGGTAGGTGAAGTACCCCTGCAGGTCCCTGCTTCGGCCGGAGATGATTCCATGGCGGGCGTGGCCCGGTGCCGGTTGATCCCTTAACGGTTGATGTGCCGCCTGGTCTTGCCGGGGCTTCTGCGCTGGGGTCCGCCCAGTCTAGGCAGGGGCATGCGGCTGTGCCAGAGCCTGAAGGGAGGTGGCTCTACCCTCTTTGTGATTAGGGGTTTTGGTGCCCCGATGACTTCCGGGGCGAAGCCTTGTAGTGTCGGCACCGGAAGAGCGAGCAGGCCAATGTTGACGAAGGAGCGGACCAATGGCAGTCAGTGACGAGGAAGCGCAAGTGCTGGACCAGTGGAGCAACAGGCTTGCCCAGGCGCTGCAGATCCTGGACCTCAAGGTGGATAACGAGCTGCTCCTTGACCTGGCCAGGCGGTCCGCCGATTCGATAATCCACCCGGCCGCTCCTGTCACCACGTTCCTGGTGGGCTATGCCGCAGGCTTGGAAGCCGGGACCGGCAGCGCAGGGTCACGGGATGCCTCCAGTGCGGCAGTACAGCGGGCAGCGGACGTTGCCTTCGGCCTGTGCGAGGACGGGCACGACGGCGGTCCCGCCAGCCAGGGCTGGGCGGACACTGCGCAGTAGGCGGACACCACGGCAGTAGGAGGTGGAGCCCGCCGGAGTCCGGACCGGTTCCGACAGGCTGAACCACCGGCTAACCCGCGGCGGTCGGCTCCTCTTCGAGTACCGGAACCGGCTCGAGCTTTACAATCACGGCCTTGGACGCAGGGGTCTGGCTGCCCTCGGCCACACTCTCCAGGGGCACCAGGACATTGGCTTCCGGGTAATAGGCTGCGGCGCAGCCGCGGGCCGTGGGGTAGGACACCACCCGGTAGTTCCGCAGGACGCGCTCCGCGTTGTCCGGGTAAACGCCCCGGATGTCCACATGCTGCCCGTCCTCAAGCCCCAGTTCGGCGAGGTCCGCCGGGCTCACGAACACCACCTCGCGGCCCTTCTTGATGCCCCGGTAACGGTCATTGTGGCCGTAGATGGTGGTGTTGAACTGGTCGTGCGAGCGCAAGCTCTGCAGGATCAAGGTGCCTTTTGGACGTTCCACGGCTTCGAGTTCGTTTACGGTGAGAATGGCCTTGCCCGTGGGGGTGTTGAACGTCCGGGAGTCCCGGGGCCCGTTGGGCAGGATGAACCCGCCCTCCTGGCGGATCTTCCGGTTGTAGTCCTCGCAGCCAACCACCACGTGGGAGATGTGCTCCCGAATGAGGTCGTAGTCCTTTTCGAAGCCGACCCAGTCGGCGGCGATCCGGTCGCCCAGCACACGCCGGGCAAGACGGCTGACAATCGCCACTTCGGACAACAGCCCGGGCGCCACCGGTTCTACCGTTCCGTGGGAGGCGTGAACCGCGCAGACAGTGTCCTCCACGGAAACGAACTGCGGGCCGGTTTCCTGCCGGTCTATTTCCGTGCGGCCCAGGGTGGGCAGGATCAAGGCTTCGGCCCCTGTCACACCGTGGGAGTGGTTGAGCTTCGTGGAGATCTGGACGGACAACTCAGTGTTCTCCATCGCAGCCTCCGCGGCGCGGGTGTCTGACATGGCGCCCACAAAGTTGCCGCCCAGGCCCACAAAAACCTTGATCCGCCCGTCGCGCATTTGCCGAATGGTTTCCACTGCGTCCGCGCCATGCTCCCGCGGCGGGTCGAAGCTGAACTCCCGGCCGAGGGCGTCCAGGAACGCCGGGGGCATCTGCTCCCAGATTCCCATGGTCCGGTCGCCCTGGACATTGCTGTGTCCGCGGATAGGCGAGGCACCGGCACCGGGTTTGCCGATGTTGCCGCGGAGCAGCAGCAGGTTGATGATCTCCTTGATGGTTGCCACGGCCTTTTTGTGCTGGGTGATGCCCATGGCCCAGGTGATGATCACCTTGTCCGCCCGAAGGTAGCGGTCCGCCAGTTCGTCGATCTCTTCCGAGCGGAGCCCGGTGGCTTCAAGGACGGTGGCTTCGTCCAGCGTGGCAAGGTGTGCCTTGAGTTCCTCAAGCCCCTGGCAGTGCTCCTCAAGGAACTGCTGGTCCAGGACGGTCCCCGGCGCTGCGGCTTCTGCCTCGAGAACCCGCTTGGACACGGCCTGCAGGAGCGCCATGTCGCCGCCGAGCCGGATCTGCAGGAATTGGTCGGCCAGGTCCGTGCCATGCCCGATGATGCCCTTCACCCGCTGCGGGTTCTTGTAGCGCATCAGTCCCGCCTCGGGCAACGGATTGACCGCTACGATCTGGGCGCCGGCCTCCTTGGCTTCCTCCAGGGCGGTGAGCATCCGCGGATGGTTGGTGCCCGGGTTCTGTCCCAGAATGATGATCAGGCTGGCCTTGGCATAGTCGTTGTAGGAGACGGTGGCCTTGCCCACCCCGATGGTCTGGCCCATGCCCCAACCGGAGGACTCGTGGCACATGTTGGAGCAGTCCGGCAGGTTGTTGGTGCCGTACCCGCGGATGAACAGCTGGTACAGGAATGCGGCCTCATTGGAGGTGCGGCCGCTGGTGTAGAAGGCTGCCTGGTCAGGGCTCGGCAGGGACGTCAGCTTGTCCGCGATGATGCCGAACGCCTCGTCCCAGCCCACGGGCCGGTAATGGTCCTCGCCCGCCGGCTTGTATACGGGTTCGGTAAGCCGGCCCTGCATCCCCAGCCAGTACTCTGACCGCTCCCGGAGCTCGCTGACCGGATGCTCGGCCCAGAATTCCGAGGAGACCACTACAGGTGTGGCTTCCCAGGTGACGGCCTTCGCCCCGTTTTCGCAGAATTCGAACGTTTTGCGGTGGCCCGGGTCCGGCCACGCGCAGCTCATGCAGTCGAACCCATCCTTCTGGTTCAGTGCCAGCAGGGTTTTCCGCGACCGCTCCACACCCATGTGCTTGATGGCGGGCTGCATCGAGTGGTAGACGCCGGGGACTCCCGCAGCCCAGGTCTTGGGGTGTCCGGTCACTTCAAGCTCAGACTCGTCGGCTTCTTCGACCTTCGGATTTTTGCGCGTCACGCTGCACTCTCCTCGCTTATCCCGGCCCCAAAATGCAGTGCGTGCGCCGCGGGGCCGGTTCCTCCCACACTTGTTCAGGGTGGCCGGGAAGTCAAGGACAGCGACGGATATGTGCACTACAAGAGCGGAGGCTTTCCACATAGTGACGCACATTGACGACGGCGCGTCCCGGCCGCGCTAGGCTGGTTACCTCGGCTGAAGCAAGCGGCCGCAGGATTCACTGTGGGAGCCGCTTCTTATGTCCGACGATCACGCCCTTGCCGCCCTGGCGGCGTCTTCCTTTTCCCTCCCCCACCTCCGTCATGGCCAGTTGGCGGGCATGGCTGCCCTGGCCAGCGGCCGCGACGTCCTGGCCGTCATGCCCACCGGCTACGGTAAATCCGCCATCTATCAGGTGGCTGCCGAGTACCTTAAGGACAAAACCGGACGCCCCGCCGTCGTGGTGTCACCGCTCATCGCCCTGCAGGAGGACCAGCTTGACGGGCTGTCCGGGGACCTCGGTGACGAAGCCGCCGTCGCCATCAACTCCTCCCACACCGGCTCGGAGCTTGAAGCGGCGTGGCAGGCGGCAGAGACCGGCAAGGCCACCTTCCTCTTCCTTGCCCCTGAACAGCTCGCCAAACAGGAAACCGTGGACCGGATCAGGAAGCTGGATATCTCCATCTTTGTGGTGGACGAGGCACATTGTGTCTCCTCCTGGGGCCACGATTTCCGTCCCGACTACCTCAACCTGGGCAATGTCCGCAAGCACTTGGGCAGCCCGCCGGTGGCAGCGCTCACCGCCACCGCATCACCGCCCGTGCGGGACGAGATCGCCGAGCGGCTGGGCATGGAGGATCCGCTGATCCTGGTGCACGGTTTCGACCGGCCCAACATCAGCCTCGATGTGGTCCGCCACCAGGAGGACAAGGGCAAGCGGAAGGCCGTGCTGGAACAGGTGTCGGGCCTGGCCAGGGAACGGGGCCAGGGCCTGCTGTACGCCGCCACCCGGAAGGACACCGAGAAGTACGCGGCAAAACTGGCCAAGGAAGGACTCCGCGCGGAGGCCTATCACGCCGGCCGGTCGGCTGTTGACCGGGAGCGCATCCACGAGCTGTTCCTGGACGACCAGCTGGATGTGGTGGTCGCCACCACGGCTTTTGGGATGGGCATCGACAAGCCGAATGTCCGTTTCGTGGTGCACGCGGACATTCCTGAAGCGCTGGACGCGTATTACCAGGAGATCGGCCGGGCGGGGCGCGACGGTGAGCCTGCCGAAGCCGTGCTGCATTACCGCGCCGAGGACCTTGGCCTGCGGAAGTTCTTTGGCACCCACTCCCCCGATCCGGACCGGCTGCTGGCCGTCCTGAAGGTCCTGAAGTCCGCGGGAGCGCCGGCTCCGAAAGCGTCAGTGGCTGAGCTGACAGACTTCCCGGTGCGCCGTGTCACCGGCCTGGTGAACCAGCTGGAGGAGGCCGGAGCGGTCACGTCAGGCAAGCGAGGGATCCGCCTCACGTCCAAAGCCAAGCTGTCCGCCCTGGTCCAGCGCGCCGTCGAACTCGCTGAGGCCCGGCAACGCGTGGACCAGTCGCGGCTCACCATGATGCGCGCCTACGCGGAGACAGACAGCTGCCGGCGGCAGTTCCTGCTGGGCTACTTCGGTGAGGAACTGCCCGAGCCGTGCGGCAACTGCGACGCGTGCGCTGAAGCCGCCAAGCAGGCGGAGTCGCACGGCGCCCCAAAGGACACTAACGATGACGGCGGGCCGGGGCCCGGCGGGCAGGCCGCCGAAATTGCCGACGAGCCGTTCCCGCTGCAGTCCTCCGTGATCCACAAGGAATGGGGACCGGGCCTGGTGATGCGGCACGAGGACGACGTTATTACTGTTCTGTTCGAACAGGAGGGCTACAAGACGTTGTCCCGTACCGCCGTCGTGGAGCATGAACTCCTCAAGCCTGCCTGAGTAGGCTGGGGGGAGACTCCAACGAAAGGCATGCACCATGGACGTACCCTCCTATGTCTGGACGCTGACCATCGTGGGGATTGTTGGCCTCCTGGCTTTCGATTTCTTTTTCCATGTGCGGAAGGCCCATACGCCCTCGCTGAAGGAATCCGCCACGTGGTCCGCGATTTATGTGGGGATTGCGCTGGTTTTCGGGCTGGGTGTGCTGGTGTTCGGCGGGCCAACGATGGGCACCGAGTACTTCGCCGGCTACGTTACGGAAGAGGCGCTCTCCGTCGACAACCTCTTTGTGTTCCTCATCATCATGGCCAGTTTCAGGGTGCCTCGGGCGCACCAGCAGAAGGTGCTCCTGTTCGGCATCGTCTTCTCGCTGATCGCCCGGACGGCCTTTATTTTCGTCGGCGCCACGTTGATCAACAGGTTCGCCTGGGTGTTCTATCTCTTCGGCCTCATCCTGCTGATCACCGCCGGAAACCTGCTGCGGCCCGAAAACCATGACGACGAGGACGCGGACGGGCTGGTGGTGCGGCTCGCCAAGAAGTTCCTGCCGGCCTCGCAACACTACGACGGAGACAAGCTCTTCACCATCGAAAACGGCAAGCGCGTTCTCACCCCGATGCTCCTGGTAATGGTGGCCCTCGGCGGCACGGATCTGCTTTTCGCGCTGGATTCCATCCCGGCCATCTTCGGCCTGACCCAGAACGTGTATATCGTCTTCACGGCCACGGCTTTCTCGCTGATGGGCCTGCGCCAGTTGTTCTTCCTGATTGACGGTCTGCTGGACCGGCTGATCTTCCTCTCGTACGGCCTGGCGGTCATCCTGGGCTTTATCGGCGTGAAGCTGATCCTGCACGCCCTGCACGAGAACACCCTGCCGTTCATCAACGACGGCCAGCACGTGAATGTGGTGGAAGTCAGCACGGGTGTTTCCCTGGCCGTGATCCTCGGTGTGCTGGTGGTGACCATCCTGGCCTCCGTCTTCAGCTCCAAGGGCAAGGCCAAGAACGCCGTCTCCGGCGCCAAGCGGCACGCCAACGAATATCTGGACCTCAACTACGAGACGGACATGGCGGAACGGGACAAGATTTTCGCCGCCATGTGCCGCGAGGAGGACCAGATCCGTAAGCTGCCCGAGAAGTACAAGAAGCTCATCCGCAACGAGACCGAGTTCATGACCCTGCTGCGCAGCGCGCACGCCGAGCACGACAAAGCCCAAGTGCGCGCCGCAACGAACGGGGGCTGATCACCTGGCCAACGCCGCCGCCCCGGCCGCAAGGCTTGTAATGCGGGCCCAGTCCTTGGCCGCAACGGCGTCCGCCGGCGTCAGCCAGCTGCCGCCCACGCAGGACACGTTGGGAAGCTTCAGGTAGTCCGGTGCGGTGGCCAGGCTGATCCCGCCAGTGGGGCAGAACTGCACGTGCGGTACGGGCGCGCCGATGGCCGCAAGGTAGGACGGCCCACCCGCAGGTCCTGCCGGGAAGAATTTCATGGCGTCCAACCCGCTCTCCAGGACTGCCATGACCTCGCCCACGGTGGCCACTCCAGGCAGCACCGGGACGTCGAGCGTAAGCATGTGGGCCAGCAGGGCCGGGGTAACTCCGGGACTGACCAGGAACCGTGCCCCTGCCGAAACTGCGGCGTCTGCCTGGCCGGGAGCAAGGATGGTGCCGGCGCCCACCAGGATGTCCGGCACTTCCTCGGCAATCAGTTTCAGGGAGGTCAGCGCGGAGTCGGTGCGGAGCGTGAGCTCGATGATGCCAACGCCGCCGTCCACGAGGGCACGGGCGAGGGGAACGGCGTCCTGGGGATCGTCGATGGTGACCACCGGGATAACGGGCGAAATGCGAAGGACGCTCGATGCGTCAGCCATGGTTGATCTTCTTTCCCAGGCCGTCCGGCCCGTGAGTCTCGATGGTGCGGTACCAGTCCAGGACCAGTTTCCTGAACCCCTCGTGCTCCGCCAGGTCCTGGTCGAAAACGGGGCGGAACCCGAGCAGGGCAGGCACCACACTGTCCGCCGTGCGGCCGGCAGGCAGTGCCGCCTGCAGGTCTGCCGCCAGCGGGTCATTAAGGTCAGCTTCGGCGCTGGTGGCCACGTGGTGCATCCAGGCGGCCACGGCGAGCGCGGCCCACTTCGGTTCCCCGCCGGCGTCGAAGGTGCCCCGGATAGTGGCGAGCAACCGCAGTCCGATTTTTTGCGAGCCGTCGCTGCCCACCTTCGCCGTGGTGTGCCCCAAGGCGGGGTTGGCGAACCTGCGCAGGACCTCCGCGCAATACTGTTCCCCATCCAGCCCGGCCGGCAGGGTAATGCTGGGCAGGGCTTCCTCAAGCATCATCCGCCGGCAGGCTACCCGGAAGGGGTCCACGTTCACGGCGTCGCTGATGGTTTCCCTGCCCGCGGTGAGGCCCAGGTAGGCGAGCATGGAGTGGCTGGCGTTGAGCAGCCGCAGCTTGGCAGCTTCCCAGGCGGCGACGTCGTTGCTGAAGAGGGCACCGGCATCCTCCCAGCGCGGGCGTCCCGCGGCAAAGCGGTCCTCGAGGACCCACTGTTTGAAGGGCTCGGCCACCACGGCTGCTTCGTCCCGGAGTCCGAGCTCCTGCTCGACGGCGGCCAGGTCGGCTTCGGTGGTGGCCGGCACCATGCGGTCCACCATGGTGCTGGGGAACGTGACGTTCTCCTTCAGCCAGGCCAGCAGGGGTCCGCTTTCAGCCGGTGGCAATGCGGCGGCGAAGTCCGCTACCAGTGTGCCGGTGAGTTCACCGTTGCCCGGCAGGTTGTCGCAGGAGACCACGGAAACCGGTCCGGCGCCGAGACGGGCGCGCTGTTGGAGGCCTCGGGTAATTTGTCCGATCGCAGTGTGCGGGGCCCGGCCGGTGAGGTCCGCCTGCACCTCTGCGTCCGTGAGGTCCAGGGTGCGCGTTTGCGGATCGAAGCGGTATCCCTTTTCCGTGATGGTGAGGGTCACCACTTTTGTGGGCGGCGCGGCGATCCGGTCAACAACAAGTTGCGGGTTCTCCCGCCCCGAAATGGCCTCGACGATGCTTGAGACCAGCCGCAAAGGTGCGGCCCCCTCGCCGCGCTCGGCCACGGTGAACAGCCCATCCTGCGGGGCGAGCTGCCGGGCCACGGTAGCTGAACGCTGGGTAACACCGATGATTCCCCACGCGTAGTCGCCGGTGGCGGCCATGGCGTCTTCGGTGAAGACGGCGGTGTGGGCCCGGGCGAAGGCCCCCAGGCCAAGGTGGACGATACCGGGCTGGAGCTTATCCGGCTGGAGCTTCGGCTCACGGCCGCCGGCCGCCAGTTCGGAGCGGTTCAGGCGTGCGATGGGAGTGCTCCCTCTGCCGTGGCGCCGACGGCGGTTGTGTCCTTAGCCGGTGTGCTGCCGCCGGAAACTGCGGCGTGCGCGCGCGTCTGCTCGAAGGTGGGGATGAAGCCGGTCCCGCCCTTGCCTCCCACAACCAGTGAGGACGCGGCCGCGGCGAGGCGGGCCGCCGCCGGGAAGCTGTCGCCCAGTACCAGCCGGGCTGTCAGCGTCCCCACGAAGGAATCCCCGGCGCCGGTCTGGTCCACCACGGCAGGGGCAGGAATGGCGGAAATCCATGCATGCTGCGTGTCGTTTTCGGGGCCCCAGGCCAGCTGGCTTCCCTCGGCCCCGCAGGTGACGGCCACGGTGTCGGTGCCCAGGGAGCGGAGTTTTGCCGCCGCGTCCACCGCGGAGGACACGCCCAGCAGCGCGTTTGTCTCGCCCGGGAAGGAGGGTGTGACCAGGAAGGCCTGCGGCGCCAGCTCGGCGAGCACCGCCGTCGCCTCTTCCACCGAGGTGAGGCGCGGGCGGAAGTTCGGGTCGAACACAAAGCGCCGGGCCAAGGAGGCTGCTTTGATGACGGCGGCGCGTGACGTCGCAGAGATGGCGCAGGCGATGCCGCCCGCCACCACGGCGCCGGCGGCCTCGAAAACGTCCGGGTCGACGTCGTCCGGTCCCAGGGTGGACCCGACGCTGCCGCTGCGGGCGTAGGAGAACTCGCGCTCGCCGGCGGGGTCGCTGTGCACCAGGTAGACGCCCTGCTGGCCGCGGCGGAACTTCAGGAGATCGGTGGAGATGCCCAGTTCGGCAATGCGGGCCGCGATGGCTTGGCCGAGGTCGTCGTCGGTCAGGACGGACAGCAGCCCCACCTCGGCCCCGGCCGCAGCGGCAGCCGCCGCCACATTGAGGGCGTCGCCGGAAATGCCCAGCTGCGCCGGGACCCCGTGGCGGAAGGGCAGGTCGGTGGCGACTTCGACGAGGATCTCCCCCATCACCACCACATCAAAAGTATCTTGGGCCGTAGCGTTCACCAGTCGTGCACCGATCCGTCGAGGCGCCGGTTGACCGGCAGGTACTTGGGGTCGAAGGGGTAGGAGGCGGCCGCCTCCTCGTTGAACTCTACGCCCAGCCCGGGAGCCTCACCGGGGTGCATGTAGCCGTCGGTAAAGGTATAGGAAGTCTTGAAGACTTCGTTGGCCGGGTCGCGGTGGCCCATGTATTCCTGGATGCCGAAGTTAGGGATGCTCATGTCCACATGCAGGGCGGCGGCGAAGGAAACCGGGGACAGGTCACCGGCACCGTGCGACCCGGAGCGGACACCGTAGAGATCGGCCAGTGAGAAGATCCGGCGCAGGTGCGTGATGCCGCCGGCGTGTGAGACGGAGGTGCGGATGTAGTCGATCAGGCGTTCGGTGATCAGCTGCTGGCAGTCCCAGATGGAGTTGAACACCTCCCCCACGGCCACGGGAGTGGTGGTGTGCTGGCGGATCAGCCGGAATGCGGACTGGTCCTCGGCCGGCGTCGGATCCTCGATCCAGAACGGGCGGTACTCTTCCAGTGACGCGCCCAGGCGGCCCGCCTCGATGGGGGTGAGCCGGTGGTGGACGTCGTGGAGGACGTGCACGCCGTAGCCGAACTGCCCACGGACATGAGCCATCATCTTCGGGGCGAAGTCCAGGTACGCGGTGGTTTCCCACGTGTCTTCCTGCGGGACATTGCTGCTGGCCGGCTCATAAAGCTTCCCGTCCACCGGCGCGATGCCGTAGGTCTTGTCCAGGCCCGGCACCGCCGCCTGCGCCCTGATGGCTTTGTAACCCAGGTCCAGGTGGTGTTGGAAATCTGCGCTGAGATCCTCCAGCGTGGTGCCGCTGGCGTGGCCGTAGACCATCACGCCTTCGCGGGCTGCCCCGCCCAGGAGTTCGTAGACGGGCATGCCCGCGGCCTTGCCCTTGATGTCCCAGAGCGCGACGTCGATCGCGGCGATGGCTGTCATGGTCACCGGGCCACGGCGCCAGTAGGCGCCTTTATAGAAGTACTGCCAGGCGTCCTCAATGCGCCGGGCGTCGCGGCCGATCAGCAGCGGGCACAGGTGTTCGGACAGGTAGGAGGCTACAGCCAGTTCGCGACCGTTCAGAGTGGCGTCGCCCACGCCGGTAATGCCGTCCTCGGTTTCAATAACAAGCGTGACGTAGTTCCGTCCGGGCGACGAAACCACTACCCGTGCGTCGGTGATCTTCACTGGGGGTCCTTCAAATGGTGGATGTGCAGATGTAGGTCGCAGTAAGTGCCGTTATGAGGGCTCACAACGACACTCACTGCTGCGTGGTCGGGTGGTCAGTCCGCGGAGAGGCGGAGCATGACCTTGCTGCTGCCGGCGGCGGGATCCGCGGCGGTCCGCATGGCTTCCTCCGCGTCTTCAATGCCGAACTTGTGCGTGATGATCGGGGAAACGTCCAGGCCGCCGGCCATCGCCTGCAGGGCGTCTGTGATCTCGTCCACGAACCGGTAGGACCCGATCCAGGTGATTTCCCTGGTGACGAGGTCCCCCAGCGCTGCCGCGGACGGAGCGCCCGGGAGGTTGCCCACCTGGACGATGGTTCCGCCACGGGCGGTGGCCCGCAGGACTCCACCGAGCACGGCGGGGATGCCCGTGGCTTCAAACACGAGTTCCATATCCTGCGGAAGAGCGCCGCCGCCGCCCACGTTCAGCACGTCGTCCGCGCCCATGGCCTGCGCGATCCGCAATGAGGCATCGTTGATGTCCGTGGCGATGACCGTCCTTGCTCCGGCGAACTTGGCGGCCGCTGTCACCAGGGATCCGATCGGCCCGGCTCCGTTCACCAGCACGTCCCGTCCGGCCAGGTTTCCCGCCCGGCTGACTGCGTGCATGGCGACGGCGAGCGGTTCCGCGAGTGCACCGCGGAGGGTGTCCACGCCGTCGGGCAGGGGGCGGACCTGCGATGCCCTGGCCACCTTGCGCTCGCTGAAGCCGCCGTCGGTGTGCGGATCGAAGGCTGCCGAACCGAAGTACCGGATCTGCGGGTACAGGTTGGTCCGGCCCGTAAGGCGTTCGGGCATGATGCCGTCACCCACCAGCTCGGCGGGGTGCACGGTTACGGGCTGTCCCACCTCGAGGTGTTCGACGCCGGCGCCCAGTTGTGCAATTCGGCCCGCCACCTCATGGCCCAGGACCAGTGGTGACTTCAGCGCCGCCGTTCCCGAAGCTCCGTGGCGCCAGTACGAAAGGTCAGATCCGCAGATGCCGCCCCAGTCGACGTCGAGCACTACTTCCCCTGGCCCGGCCACCGGCTCGGGCCGGTCATCGATGCGGAGGTCGTTCGCGCCGTGGACTACGACGGCTTTCATACTGCGTCTTCCAGGCGGACCATGTCGCGTCCGCGGACCTCGGGGCCGACGGCGGCGGAGACCAGGGTGATCAGGGAGTAACCGATGAGCATCGCGGCGAGGGGCCACCAGTGTCCGGTGACTGCGGTGAGGGTGGCGGCCAGGAGCGGCCCGATGGCGGTGGCCAGGATACCGCCGATCTCCTTGGCCAGGGCCAGCTGGGTGAAGCGGGTGCGGGCCCCGAAGAACTCGGCCATGGTGACACTTTCCATGGCGAACAGGCTCAGGACGCCGAGGTTCAGGCCGATGACCATGGCGATGGTAATGAGAGTGGTGTTTCCGCTGGTGATCATCAGCATCATGGGGATGGCGTAGACGGCGGTCAGGGTGCTGAGGGCGAGGTACAGCGGGCGCCGGCCGAAGCGGTCCCCCAGGAGGCCAACCAGCGGGATGGTGATGAAGCCCAGGAGCGAGCCGTACATAATCGCGTTAGTGCCCACGCTCTTCTCGGTGAGCAGGACCGTGGCGAGGTAGCCCACCAGGAAGGTCTGCACGAGTCCGGAGTTGCCGGCCTGACCGAAGCGCAGGCCCAGGGCGATCAGGAAAGACTTGCCCTTCTTCTGATGCATGGCCGCTTCGATGGTGCTGGTGCCGGCGAGTTCCGGGGCCTTCGCGGCGCTCTTGATCTTGTCCTTGGGGAGGGCCACGCCGTCAACAACGTCAGCGCGCTGTTCGAAAACGGGGCTTTCCTTGATGGAGCGGCGGATCCAGACGGCGAACAGCATGATGACGAAGCTGGCCAGGAACGGGATGCGCCAGCCCCAGCTCAGGAGGTCCTCCTGGGAGAGCGAGCTCACAAGGATGGCCCACAACGCCGAGGCGCCCAGCGTGCCGGAGTTGGTGCCCAGGCAGACCAGTGAGGAGATGATGCCGCGGCGGCGGGCCGAGGCGAACTCAGCCAGCATCACCGTGGCACCCGCGATTTCCGCGCCGGCACCGAAGCCCTGAATGAGCCGAAGTGCCACCAGCAGGATGGGCGCCCAGATGCCCACCATGGCGTATGTGGGAAGAACACCAATCAGGGTCGTGGAAGCACCCATCAGGGCGATGGTGATGTAGAGGACCTTCTTGCGGCCGATCCGGTCACCCATCCGGCCAAAGTAGACCGCACCGAAAAGTCGCGCCACGTAGCCCACGCCGTAGGTGGCCATGGCGGCGATCAGGCCGATCACCGGGCTGACGTCCGGGAAGAAGATCTTGTTAAAGACGATGGCCGCGGCCAGGGAATAGAGCTGGAAGTCCATGAATTCCATGGCCGTGCCCAGCCAGCCGGAAACGGCAACCTTGGCGAGGTCCTTGGTGTTCCGGGCCTCTGCCGTGCTGGTGGGCGGCGCAATGCTCTCGGTCATCTGTTGCTCCTTTGCAGGCGATGCATTCGAAGGGGATGGATAGCGTTCGAAGGGGATATGAACAGCGTGAAGCTGGTGGCCGCCTGCCTTGGTTCCTTGGGAAGAATCAAGGAACAGTGATGGGCGGCACGTCAATTTCTACTACCATACAAGCACTACCATTCTAGTGTGTCAAGGGGCTAAACTAGGGCCATGGCAACGGACAAAAGAAGCACAGCCCCGAGACTTTCGGTGCGGGACCAGACCCTTGAGTCCCTTCGCCGCCGTATCATCTCGCTGCAGCTGCCCCCTGGCGAGCCGTTGTCAGAAAACGAGCTAGCCCAGGAGCTGGGCGTCAGCCGCACCCCGGTCCGTGAGAGCCTTATTCTGCTTCGGGAGGAAGGGCTGGTTCAGGTCTTCCCCCAAATAGGCTCCTTCGTTTCCTTGGTGGATCTGGGCCGCGTTTCAGAGGCCCAGTTTGTCCGGGAAGCCATTGAGTGCGCGTCCCTGCGGGACCTGACGGTTGATACTGCGGGAATTGCAGGCCTGCGGAAAATCCTGGAGGCCCAGACTGACGCGAACGCCGAGGGCGATGTGGAGGAATTCTTCCGGCTGGACGAGGACTTCCACCGGGAGCTGCTGCGACTGGCCGGACATGAATCCGCTTGGACGGCCGTCAACTCCGCCAAAGCCCATTTGGACCGGGCACGGCGCATGAGCCTGCTGGAAACCCGGCCCGTCTCCACGCTGATTGAGCAGCACACAGCGGTGGTGGACGCCCTGGAGGCCAACAACCTGGCCGATGCGGACAGCAGCCTCCGCCTGCACCTTCGCGCAGTTTTTGAGGACGTCCAGCGGATCCAGGAATCCATGCCGGAGCTGTTCTCGGACGGCGCCGCGCGCCCCACGAGGCGGAGCGTCGCGCGCCTGGCTTGAACCGCCCATTGTCAGTCCCTCTTGCTAGGTTTGATCCAGGGCCGGGAGAACCGACTTTTGGCCCGGCTGTCGATGGGGAGGCCCCGTGTTTTTGCTAGAAGCAGCGGCTGCCGGTGCGCCGCCGGACCTGGTGTTTTCCGCCAGCGACCTGGTGGCTGCCAGTGAGTGTGAGTACCGCACGCTCCGGATCCTGGACGAAAAACTGGGCCGTTCCCCCAAGGCGGAATTTGCAGCGGACGACATGCAGGTCCGCGCCGGCCAACTGGGTGACAAGCACGAGCACACCGTCCTTGCCAGCCTGATCGCCAAATACGGCGCGTGGGATGCCAGCCGCGGCGCGGGTGTGTACTCGCTGGAGCGCGGGCAGAACCTGCGCAGGGAGCTCCAGGCCAAGCACGCCGAAACCGAACTCGCCTTGCGCTCCGGCGCAGACGTCGTTTTCCAGGCCACATTCTTTGACGGCGAATTCCTCGGCTACGCAGACTTCCTGGTCAATGAGGCCGCCGGCACCGGCAGCTCGGGCCGGTACGAGGTCTGGGACACCAAGCTGGCCCGGCACGCCAAAGTGGGAGCCCTGCTGCAACTCGCAGCCTATGGGGACCAACTCCTCCGGATGGGCCTCGAACCCTCCCCCACGGTGACCCTGGTGCTCGGAACCCGCATTGGTGAGGACTGGCTCCGCAGCAGCCACTCCCTTCCGGACCTGTTGCCTGTGTTCCGCGAACGACGCCGGCGCTTCCGCCAGCTGACAGCGGAGCACCGCGCAGCTGATACCGCCGTGGTCTGGCAGCAACCCGGGATCGTCCACTGCGGCCGGTGCGACTACTGCGCCGGACAGGTACAGGAGCATCGGGACCTGCTGATGGTGGCCGGGATGTCCGTGGTGCAGCGCAGGAAGCTGCATGCTGCCGGCATTTCCACCATCGACCAGCTCGCAGCCATGCCTGCTGAGGATGCCCGGAACTCGGTGGTCCGGCTCCGGGCCCAGGCAAGGATGCAGCTGGGCCTGGACCCGGCAGCCGGATCCAGGACCATCATCAAGGACGGCCAACCGCACACCGTTTCATTCACGGTCCTGCCCGGGCACACCATCGCCTTACTTCCCGCCCCCAGCCCGGGCGACATCTTCTTCGATTTTGAGGGTGACCCGCTCTGGCAGGACCCGGCTACCGGAGCCTGGGGAATCGAGTACCTCTTCGGTGTGATCGAGGCACCCGCTGCGGACCATCCCGGCGATCCTGTCTTCCGCCCGTTCTGGGCGCACTCCCGAAGCGAAGAACGCCGGGCCTTCCTGGACTTCCTGGACTACGTCGAGAAACGGCGTGCCCTGTACCCGGACATGCACGTCTACCACTACGCCGCCTATGAAAAGACCGCCCTGCGCAACCTTTCCCTGGCGCACCAGGCCGGTGAGGACACCGTGGACGGCTGGCTCCGCGACGGCCTGCTCGTGGATCTTTATGCCACTGTCCGGCAATCAGTGCGCATTTCCGAAGCGTCGTACTCCATCAAGAAGCTGGAACCGCTGTACATGGGAGACAACCTGCGCTCCGGCGACGTCAAGGACGCCGGCGCTTCTGTCGTCGCCTACGCCGCTTACTGTGCGGCCCGGGATGCAGGGAACGCCGCGGAGGCGGCGGAAATCCTGGCGTCCATCTCGGACTACAACCAATACGACTGCCTCTCCACCCTCCGGCTGCGCGACTGGCTGCTGGACATTGCCGGGCAGTCCGCCACCGGAATTGATTCGGCAGCTACTTCAGAATCATCGGCCGGTACGCCCGCCGTTGCTGAAACAGGCGGCAGGCCGGCAGCACCTGGCGAGACTGCCGAGGAGCGCCGCCTACGGGAATTCCTGGCCAGCCTGCCGGACAACCGCCCCTGGACGCATGACGAACGGGCCATCGCCATGGTCGCGGCAGCTACCGGATACCACCGCCGGGAGCGCAAGCAGTTCTGGTGGCAACACTTCGACCGGGTGGAAGCACCTGTCGAGAACTGGTCGGACCAGCGGAACGTTTTTGTGGTGTCCTCGGCCGAAGTCACCTCGGACTGGGCGCTGGCCAAGCCGCGCGAACGGATGCGGACCCGCGTGCTGCGGCTTCGTGGCACCATGTCCGAGGGCTCTGACTTCAAAGCGGACTCAAAGTGGTGCCGGCTCTACGATGCTCCTCCACCCGAGGGCATGGCCGCGCCCGGCACAGCTCCCGGCGCAAGGGCGTACACCTTCGGGACCAGGATCAGCGACGTCGGACCGGCTGCTGACAACCCGGAGCACACCATCATCACCATCACGGAGCGCGAAACCGGCAAGGTCACCGCCTACCCTCATCTGCCGGTGGCGCTCACTGAGGACCAACCCATCCCTACGGACAGCATTGAAGCGGCGATCACTGAAATCGCGGCAGCCGTGGGGGCGTCTGTTCCGTCGCTGCCTGCCCAGCCCGGGCTGGACATCCTGCGCAAACGTCCCCCGCGCTTCCGGGCCCTCCCGCGCCCAGTCGATGTCACTCACCGGCCTGACGGTTCCGCCGATTACGCCACCGCCATCACCGAATCCGTCCGCGATCTCGAGCACTCGTACCTCGCCGTCCAGGGTCCCCCGGGCACCGGAAAGACTTACGTCGGCGCCCACGTCATCGGCCGGCTCGTGGCGGAGGGCTGGAAGATCGGCGTTGTGGGCCAGTCGCACAATGTGGTGGAAAACCTGCTCTGCTGCGCCATTGCTGCGGGCGGGGTGAATCCGGCTGTAGTGGCGAAGAAGCTGGTTACCCCCCACGACGTTCCCTGGAGTGCAAGAGCTGAGGGCGACGTCGGCAGGCTCCTGTCTTCCCCCGGCGGCTGCCTCATCGGGGGCACGGCGTGGGTCATGACAGGAAAGGAGGTACCGGCCGGCTCGCTGGACCTGCTGGTGATCGACGAGGCGGGGCAGTTCTCACTGGCCAATACGCTTGCTGTTTCCCGCGCAGCCAAGCGGCTCCTCCTGCTCGGCGATCCGCAGCAACTGCCACAGGTCACGCAGGGCGCACACCCGGAGCCCGTGGATGAATCAGCCCTGGGCTGGCTTGCAGCGGGGCATGCCACCCTGCCAGCCAACCTGGGCTACTTCCTTGCGGACAGCTGGCGGATGCATCCGGAACTGTGCCGTGCCGTCTCGCAGCTGAGCTACGAAGGAAAACTCCACGCCGCACCCGCCGCCTCGCTGCGCCGACTGGAACAGCTGCCTCCGGGCGTGGAAACCGTCTTCGTCAACCATAGCGGCAACGCCACCGCGTCCAAGGAGGAAGCCGCCGAGGTGGTTCGCCAGGCGCGGCGGCACCTTGGCTTGAAGTGGCGGCCGGATGCGGACACCGAATCACGTCCGCTAGGGCAGGAAGACCTGCTGGTAGTGGCCGCATACAACGCCCAAGTCCACCTCATCCGCAAAGCCCTCGAGGAGGACGGCCTGACGGAAATTCGGGTGGGCACCGTGGACAAGTTCCAGGGCCAGGAAGCGCCAGTGGTGCTCGTCTCGATGGCCTGCTCTGCAGCCGGCGAGGCACCCCGCGGCGCCGAGTTCCTCTTGAACAGGAACCGCATCAATGTGGCGGTCTCCCGCGGCCAATGGCGGGCGGTCATCCTCCGCTCGCCCGAGCTCACCAGCTATATGCCGCACCGGCCAGCAGCCCTGGAGGAACTGGGCGCCTTCATCGGGCTGAGCCCCAGGGAGTGAAACCGGGCCAGAAAAGTTCTGTAGTCAGCGTGCGCTGAAGCCGCGGAAAGCACCCTCAGCTTCGGAAAGGGTGTCCTCCACCCGCTCCACCCGCCCCGGTGTCCGGTCAGAATTCAGCCATTCGCGGAGCTCGTGGATCTTCCACTGCGGCCCTTCGGCCACCAAGGCGACCGAACCGTCGTCGAGATTCTTCACTTCGCCGGTCAGGCCCAGCTCTTCGGCCTTGCCCATGGTCCAGAAGCGGAAGCCGACTCCCTGCACCACACCAAAAACACGGGCAGTCAGCCGCACCGCCCCGGCGTCAGCCTCAGACGGATCAGACTCTTCCGGTGATGAACCTGCGTGCCTGGCCATAAAGTGCATGCCCCCGTCGGTGCGGTCCAAGCCCAACCAGGTAGCAGCAAGAGTCGTTGTGGGCGTCCCCACCACAACGACACTTGGCGCTACCCGGTTGGGAGGACGGAGCGGTTAGTTGATGGTGATGTCGCGAGTGCGGTGGTCGTAGCGGATGGTGACCGTGCCGCCGTCGTGGTGCAGCTCGTGGTTGGGACCATCGAACGTGCCGAACGCGCCGTAGTTTTCGTCCCAGGACCGGTTCAGGGCGATCTTGAAGGTGTAGAAACCGGCCGGCAGTTCCGCACTCTTCTTCCAGAGCTGGTCCAGGAAGTCGAATTCCATCTGCGCCTCGTCGTACTGCGGAGCCCAGTTCTCGGGAGCACCGAGGATGGTGTTGAAATCGCCGGCGAGTGCCACTGCCTCCGGCTGCGGGTGCGTCTCAACGTCCGGACCCTCAAACGGCTCAGCGGCTGCGTCAGTCTCATCCGCCTTGGCCGAAGCCTTGCCCCGCACCGCCTTCACCACCGGCTCAACGGCGTCCTCGATCACCTTGGCTGCCTTGCCCACCGCCGCGGCGGCCTTCTTGGCAGGAGTCTTCCGGGTGGCCTTCTTGGCCTCAGCCTTGGCCGCTGCCGGCGCCTGAGTTTCGGGAACGGCAGTTTCAGGAACGGCGGTGGTCTTGCGGACAAACCCTTCGGGAGCGGTTGGAACCGGAGTGTTTGCAGGAACGGGTGTGCCGGCGTCGAGCGCGGTGGCGAAGGACACCGTGTCCGGGTAGGCCACCGTGGCGCGCATGCCGTCCTCGGTGATGGTCCAGCCGGAGCGGCCCTTGACCAGCCAGCCGGCCTTGACCAGCTTTGCCGTGGCGGACGTCAGCGTCTTGTGCCCGCGGGGAATCCCGCCGCTGAGCAGTTCGGCCTCGTGCTCGTTGAACGGCACGCGTGCCGTAGCCTCCGCGAGGACCTGCCCCGCGTTCAGTGCATCACCGGACCACACACCTTCGGTCAGGACATCCAGCACGGTCTTGAGTCGAAGGAAGGTGTTTTCTGCGGTGGACTTGGCCATGGTTCCCCTTTTATAAAAAGCGATCGGTCTTAGGCATCTTGCCAACTGCCCGTTACATCGCGCGACTTGAATTGGTTAACTCTGCGTGTCGTGACCGACTATGAAGCGGACAGTATCGACAAGTGAGTCTGGAGTATCGGGTGTAGGGCTGGCTGCACAACCCTCGAGTGCTTCACAGATGCCGCCCTGCACCCCTCCGGACACGCCTGCGGCACCCAGTTTAGCGGCTCGTTGGCGCGGTTGTAGTTTGAGACACAGGTGGCGTCACCGCACCACGTCAAGGCCGTTCAGTTCAGCCAGCAGCTCCGACTTCCGTTCCTCCGATGCGAATGACGAATGGATGGAGTTCGCAGCGAGGCGGGCTTTGTCGAAATCGGAGAGTTCAAACACAGCGTCCAGCTGCCTGAAGTTGTCGTCTACGTAGCCGCCGAAATAGGCGGGATCATCCGAGTTGACGGAGACGTTCAGTCCCGCAGCGAGCATGGCGGGCAGCGGGTGGTCAGCCAGCGTGTCCACCGCACGGAGCCGGACGTTCGACAACGGGCAGACGGTCAGCGGGATCCGCGCGTCGACGAGCCGCTCCACCAGGTCGGGATCCTCCATGCAGCGGATGCCGTGGTCGATCCGCTCCACGCCCAGGATGTCCAGGGCTTCGAGGATGTACGACGGCGGTCCCTCCTCACCCGCGTGGGCGGTGAGCCGCAGGCCGGCGTCGCGGGCTTTGGCATAGAGCCGCTCGAAGTTCGACGGCGGATTGCCCACCTCCGCGGAGTCCAGCCCCACGGCTCCGATGGGTGCGTTCATTGCCAGCAACGCGTCGAAGACTTCCAGCGCAGATTCCTCTGAAAGGTCGCGCAGGAACGCTGCGATCAGCAGGGTGGAGATCCCGAACTCCTCCTGGGAAGTGGCCAGGACGGAGGCGACGCCATTGACGCAGGTCTCCAACGGAATGCCGCGGGACGTGTGCGCCTGCGGATCCATCATGATCTCGGCATGCCGCACCCCGGCAGCGGCGGCGCGTTCCAGGTATGCACGGGTCATGTCCGCGAAGTCCTGTTCCGTCTGCAGGACCGCCATGTTGGCGTAGTACAGGTCCAGGAAGGACTGCAGGTCCGTGAACTCATACTTCTCCCGGAGCTCGTCCAGCCCCGTGTAAGGCAGGGTGATGCCGTTGCGCTCAGCCAGCGCAAAGATCAGCTCAGGCTGCAGCGTCCCTTCGATATGAAGGTGCAGTTCGGCCACCGGGAGCGGCTTGGCAGGGACGTCCGGCTCGGCCCCAGCGGGCTCGGTTTCAGGCGCGGCAGTACCGTCGGCAAAGATATCCATCCGGTCAGGATAATGCCCTCTCCCGGAAACGCCACTAGAGTCAAACCAATGCAGAACGCCAAGCACGCTGACCACCTGCAGTATCCGGCTCCTGCCCACGCAGCCGACGGCTTTGTCCGGGTGCGTGGAGCACGCGAAAACAACCTCCGCAACGTGGACGTCGATGTTCCGAGGGACGCGATTGTGGCATTCACGGGAGTTTCCGGTTCCGGGAAGTCATCCCTGGCGTTCGGCACGATTCACGCCGAAGCCCAGCGGCGCTACTTCGAATCGGTTGCCCCTTACGCACGCCGCCTCATCCAACAGGGGCACAATCCCAAGGTGGAGCTGATCAGCGGCCTGCCGCCCGCCGTCGCGCTCCAACAGCGCCGGGGCGCCCCCAGCAGCCGGTCCACGGTGGGAACCGTCACCACGCTCTCCAATTCCCTGCGCATGCTCTTTTCCCGCGCGGGCACCTACCCGGCAGGCAGCATCCAACTCGACTCGGATGCTTTCTCCCCCAACACGGCCGCCGGGGCATGCCCCGAATGCCACGGCCTGGGAACCGCGCATACTGTCACGGAATCCTCGCTCGTCCCGGACCCGTCCTTGAGCATCCGCGACGGTGCCGTCGCTGCCTGGCCCGGCGCGTGGCAGGGAAAGAACCTGCGGGACATCCTCACTCACCTGGGGTACGACGTCGACGTCCCGTGGCGCACACTGCCGAAGAAGCACCGGGAGTGGATCCTCTTCACGGAGGAACAGCCTGTGGTTGAGGTAACTCCGCAGCGCGACCGGGTTGCCAAACCTTACAAGGGGCGGTTCTGGAGCGCCAGGAGCTACGTCCTCCACACACTGGCAGATTCGCAGAGTGCATCCATGCGTGAACGGGTGCTTGCGTACATGGAGTCGGGGCCATGCCCGCGCTGTTCGGGTACCGGGCTGACACCGCAGGCCCTGGCCGTCACGTTCGCGGGCAGGACCATTGCGGAGCTCAACCGCCTTCCCATGGCGGACCTGGCGGAGATTCTCCGCCCCACCTCGGAGTTGCACGACCCCGGTACGGCCTCCCGCAGGCAGCTCGCCGGTGAGTCCAACGAGGTTGCGGTGGCAATCACGCGGGACCTGCTCCAGCGCATTACAGTCCTGCTGGATCTCGGGCTCGGCTATCTGGCTCTCGGCCGGGCCACTCCCACGCTGTCGCCGGGCGAGATGCAACGGCTCCGGATCGCCACGCAGCTGCGTTCCGGCCTCTTCGGCGTGATCTACGTGCTGGACGAACCTTCAGCGGGGCTCCACCCGGCGGACGCCGAGCCTCTCCTGGAGGTGCTGGAGCAACTGAAGTCTTCAGGCAACTCGGTGTTCGTGGTGGAGCACAACATGGATGTGGTGCGCCGGGCCGATTGGCTGGTGGACGTGGGCCCCCGTGCCGGTCAGGGCGGCGGCGAGGTGCTCTATAGCGGACCCGTTGCCGGGCTCGCTGACATCGAAGCATCAGTCACCAGGCCCTTCCTGTTCGGCGACGCTTTGCCGCAGGTCCCTGGTGGTGCCCAAGCAAGGCAGGCGCGGGAGCCCGCCGGATGGCTGGAGCTGAAGGACGTCCGCCGGCACAACCTGCGTGGACTGGAGGCGTGCTTTCCCCTGAGCGTCCTGACTGCCGTCACCGGCGTGTCCGGCTCGGGGAAGTCCACCCTGGTGAGCCGGGTGCTGGGAGAGGTGGTGGCCTCAGGACTCAAGTCCCCCGATGAGGCAGGGGAAGCCGGCAACCCGTTGGCCTTGGGAACCGTTACCGGGAGCGGCGGCATCGACCGCCTGGTGACAGTGGACCAGAAGCCCATCGGACGGACGCCGCGCTCCAACCTGGCCACCTACACGGGACTCTTTGACGCGGTCCGGAAGAAGTTTGCCGCAACCCGACAAGCCAAGGACCGGGGTTTTGGTGCCGGCAGGTTCTCCTTCAACGTTGCCGGCGGCCGCTGCGAGACCTGCCAAGGCGAAGGCTTTGTGGCGGTAGAACTGCTTTTCCTGCCCGGCAGCTACGGCCCGTGCCCGGAATGCGCCGGGTCTCGCTTCAACCACGAGACGCTTGAGGTGGAGTACCGGGGCAAGACTGTGGCCGAAGTACTGAACCTGACAGTGGATGCTGCCGCGGAGTTCTTGGCCCAGGTCCCTGCCGCGGCACGGAGCCTCAAAAGCCTTCAGGATGTGGGGCTCGGCTATCTCCGCCTCGGGCAGCCGGCAACGGAGCTCTCCGGCGGAGAAGCGCAACGCATCAAGCTGGCCACGGAACTTCAGCGCGCGCAACGGGGGCACACCCTGTACCTGTTGGATGAACCCACCACCGGGCTGCACCCGGCGGACGTGGAATTGTTGATGGCGCAGCTCCACGGTTTGGTGGATGCCGGGAACTCTGTGGTGGTTGTCGAACACGAGATGGCGGTGGTGGCCGGGGCTGATTGGGTCATCGATCTCGGACCGTCCGGCGGGGACAAAGGCGGGCGGATCATGGCAACCGGGACTCCGGCCGTTGTGGCCCAGTCCCCTGAAAGCCGTACAGCCCCATACTTGGCCGCTGCGCTCGGTCAGGAAACTGCCAGACAACGCCCAGAAAAAATCTCGATTTGATAACGGCAGTGCTATGTCCTAGCGTGAAATGCATGCCCGGCCAGCGGGCGAACATGAATGCCAGGTGCTGCCTCCACCAGAACTGCCCAGCAGGCAGCCACCGAAATTGACCTCAATTCGTCAGGGGTGGGCAGTAGCGCGATGATCTCCGGGGACGGAACCAGCGCTGGTGGCCTTCAGGAGCATAACCATCATGAAAAACACCAGATTCCGTACTGCCGCGCGCCGCGGAGCCACCGTAGCCGCCATCTCCGCCGCAGGACTCGCCCTGTCGGCAACCGCGGCCAACGCCGCAACGAGCACTTCCACCTGGGACGCTCTGGCCCAGTGTGAGAGCGGCGGCAACTGGGCCACCAACACCGGCAATGGCTTCAGCGGCGGCCTGCAGTTCAGCCCCAGCACCTGGGCTGCCTACGGCGGCACTGGTTCGGCTGCAGACGCAAGCCGTGAGCAGCAGATTGCTGTAGCCGAGCAGGTCCAGGCGGCCCAGGGATGGGGAGCCTGGCCCTCCTGTTCCTCCCAGCTTGGCTTGAGCGGCGGCGCCACCGGCACAGCACCGCAGAGTGCCCCGGTGCAGTCTGTTCCTGTCCAGGCGGCGCCAGCTCAGGCCGCCCCAGTCCAGGCTGCCCCCGTCACGGCTCCTGTTGCCAAGCACGTCAGGGCGGTGGCGCTGAGCGGCGAGACCTACACACTGCAGGCCGGCGACACCTTGAGCATCGTGGCCGGCAAGCTGGGCATCAACGGCGGCTGGCAGCAGCTCGCCGACGCCAACCTGGATACCATCTCCGATCCGAACCTCGTTTTTGAGGGACAGGTCATCCAGCTGCCTGCCTAACCATTGACGGCACTGCAGTGCCAGAACACGGCACGGCTTCCCCAAACCGGTCGGCGATAGACAAATTCCGTTGACCAAAGACGACGCCGGCGTGCCCCCAGAAGGGGCGCGCCGGCGTCGTACTTTTAATGCTCCCGAAGGAGCCGGAGGCTTCAGCTGCTGGCGGGCAGCTCCCGCACAATCCGCACTTTCCAGGCCGACTCGTCGCTAGTGTCCAGGAGGGCAACGGTGCCGTGGGCCAGGTTGAGGGCGACGCGCTTGACTGCCAGGAGCTCCAGGTAGAGGTGCTCGTTCATGCGGCTGGGGGTGTCGATCATGTACTTCACGGCGTCGCGGACCTTGCGGTAGTTGGCGCTCTTCTCCCGGTGCATGTGCAGCTCCAGCTCCGACTGCTGCTTGAGCCGGGGCTCGTGCCGGTTCAGCAGTGTGACGGCGGTGTGCACTGCGAGGACGAGGGCGAGCGACACACCGTAAATCCACCATCCGCTGGAGAGCAGGAACAGCGGAAGGTTGCCGATGGCCACGATCGCGATGATCACCCTGAGTGCTGCGATCCGGCGCACCGTACGGGCGACGGCGGCGATACCGTCACGGAAACGGTGCTGGTCCTTCCGGGCAACCTCGGGGTCAATGGTAAATTCGTCAAGGACCAGGATGCCCTTGGCTTCCGGACTCAGCATCTGCCCGTAGCGGGGCGCGAAGGAGCGGGAGATTCCGGCGGTTTTTTCAGGCGTTGATGTCATGAGAGAGCTTCCGAAACGGTGGGTTGTTGCGGTGATCTTAGTGGTTGCGGCTCGCCGATGTATGCATAGGTCCACTATGTGAACACTTCCGCCGCGCGTGTGTGGCGGCCGGCACTGCAATTGGCACATCCGCGAGGTGCCGTCAGACTGAAGGGATGCAAACCTTCCTCCCGTACCCCGATTTCCGGCAGAGCGCCGCTGCCCTGGATACTGCCCGGCTCGGCAAACAGCGCGTCGAAGCGCTGCAGACACTGCGCGCCCTGGTGATTCCCGGATACGGCTGGCAGACCCACCCTGCGATCCGGATGTGGATGGGTTACGTCCCCGCCCTCACTATGTACGGGCTGGCGATGGTGGATGAATGGACCACGCGCGGGCACCCGGATAAGACGCGCGAGAACATCACCGAGTTCGCGCCGCAGGCAGCCCACCCGGACTACGCCGCCAGGATTCCGATGCCGCCATGGCTGGGCGATCCGGATTTCCACCTCAGCCACCGCTCCAAACTGGTGCGCAAGGAACCGAAGTTCTACACGTCGGTCTTTGGGGACGCGGTACCGGACATGGACTACATCTGGCCGGAGCCGAAGCACGAGTTCCTGCCGCAGGAACCCGAGGGCGATATCCTCTGGATCCTCCGTTCGCCGCATCGGGACGTCGACCCCCAGGCCCTGGACACGGTGGCGCTGCCGCCGGTGCACGGTTTTCCGGCTGCCGCCGCCCCTGCTGCTGAGGACGAGCCGGATGACGGCTACTCCCCTGTCTACATCGAGGACGGATCCCGCCGGCCCTCGAAGCAGCCGCGGAAGGCGCCGCCCAAGCCGCAGGTGAAGAAGCCCACCCGCAAACGCCAGGCGCAGGAGGAAGCCTTCGCCACTCTCCCCGGAAAAACACCCGTCGCCGTCCCGTTCGAACACGGCCACAAGTTTGCCGTGGGACAGGTAGTGGGCCGGCCGATCACGCTGGAGGACGGCAGGTTTGGCAGGAACTTCACAGTCACGGAGATCATTGACCGCTCTGCTTTCACCTATCCGGCCCTCCTGCAGGATCCGCGGGTGTTCTTCCCGGTGGAGGCCCCGTAGGTCATGACTGTCCTCCTCGCAGGCTGCGGTGACCTCGGCACCGAAGCAGGGCTACGGTTTGCTGCCCAGGGCCACCGGGTGGTGGGATGGCGCCGCTCCCCCGGAAAACTGCCGGCGGCCATCGAAGGTGTGGCGACTGACCTCAGTGCAGCCAACCTTCCGCCGGTCCCCGCAGACACCACCGCCGTCGTGATCGCCGTAGCGGCCGATTCATCAACGGAAGATGCCTACCGCGCGGCGTATGTGCGCGGGCTCATCAACGTTCTTGATGCGTTGGAGCGCGACGGCGTGACGCCGGGCCGTGTGCTTTTTGTCTCCTCCACGGCCGTTTACGGCGACGCGGGTGGCGGCTGGGTCGATGAGGGCACGGTGCCGGCTCCTGGCGGATTCTCCGGCCGGATCCTCCTGGAGGCCGAGGAGCTCCTGCGTGCCCGGTTTGCCGGGACCGGGACCGTTGCGCTCAGGCTGGGCGGCATCTACGGCCCGGGCCGGACCCGGCTGGTCAACCAGGTACGCAGCGGTTCCGCCATCGTTCCGAATGTCCCCCGCTACACCAACCGCATCCATCGGGACGACGCTGCCGCTGCGATTGTCCACCTTGCCACCATGCCTGTTGCGCCGGCGCCCGTCTATGTGGGAGTCGATAATGACCCGGCAGACCTTGGCACCGTGCTGCGGTTCCTCGCCGCCGAGCTGGGCATGGCCGAGCCGGCGGTGGGTGACGCCGGTCCGGCACGCGGCGGAAACAAGCGCTGCAGCAACAAGCTCCTCCGCAGCACCGGACTGGACTTCACGTTTCCATCATTCCGCGAGGGTTACCGCGACGTCCTGGCCGGCACGGGAGTGCGCCACCCGTAGGCTGGTTGAATGGCCCGGTTCAGGCGTTCGGCAGAGGAAGGCAGGAAACGTGGATTTTCGCGAAGTTATTGAGACTGGCGGGCAGGTTGTCGATTTCGCCGGAGTAGCCGTGATGGTCATTGGTGCCCTGGTGTCCGTTCCCTTGGCGCTCCGCGGGCATCAGCCGCGGAACCTTCCTGCCGGCACGGGGAAACTGAGTTTTTACCGCCTGTACCGCCAGCTCCTGGGCAGATCGATTTTGCTGGGGCTTGAGCTGTTGGTTGCCGCCGACATCATCCGCACGGTGGCAGTCACCCCCACCTTCGAGACCGTCGGAGTCCTGGCCATCATCGTGCTCATCCGGACATTCCTCAGTTTTTCCCTTGAGCTGGAAATTACGGGCCGCTGGCCGTGGCAGAAGGAGTCCCGGGAGTCCGGCGTCCCCGCGGAGGCTCCTGCCGGTTAGGGAACGCGAGCCCCCGCCGCCCGGGCAGTCGGCGCCGCGGACGGCCGTACCCCGCCCGTACAGACTGCGGTACAGTGCGTGTATCTCTCCGCAGGTTCATCGCTCTGATGCCGGTCATACGGCCCGGACCGGTGTCCGCACCTCAGGGGCATCTGAATGACATGAACGCATCCAGGACCATCCAAGCGGCCCCGCCACGGGGTGGCGGCGCAGGGCAGCCCCGACGCCACCTGCGCGTACGCCTCCTGGTCCTGGCAGTCCTCTTCTCGGCTCTGTCATATGGCTCCTTGAGTTTCGTTTCCGATTCACGTGCTCCACATACCAGCCCGCCCAGCGGGGAGGCCATGCCCGTGGGCGACCTGCCCGGTTGGAAGCAGGTCTTTACCGAGGACTTTGTCAGCGGAAACGTGGCTGTGGGCGGATTCCCGGGCGGAATCTACGGGCCGAAGTGGAGCGCAAACTACACCGATGGCACGCCGGATACGGCTGCCCAGTGGTACCAGTCGAAGTCCGGGTACTTTCCGTCCAAGGTCCTCAGCGTCCACGACGGCGTCCTGGACATGTATCTGCACTCCGAAAACGGGATGTCGATGGGGGCGGCCCCGGCACCTAAGCTCAGTGAGTCCAGCCAGCGCCCCTACAACAGCCAGTTATCCGGGCGGTACTCTGTGCGGTTCAAATCCGATGCCCTGCCGGGTTTTAAGACTGCCTGGCTGCTTTGGCCCGACAGCAAGCAGTGGCCCCTGGACGGCGAAATCGACTTCCCCGAAGGGGACCTCGCGGCATCGCTTTTTGCCGCCGTACACCATATCGGCAGCAAAACGGACGGACAGGTAGACCTTTTCCACACCACGTCTTCCTACACCAGCTGGCATACCGCCACCACCGAGTGGACCCCGGGACGGGTTGAGTTTTTTCTTGATGGCAGTTCAATAGGCGTCAGCACAGCAGCCACACCGAACACACCCATGCACTACCTGCTGCAGACTGAATCCTGCTTACCGGAGTGCCCCGAGCCCGGAACCAGCGGCCATTTATATGTGGATTGGGTGGCCATCTGGGAGAAGCGCTAGCCGGGCCGGGTTCACAAGGCTAGTGACCGTCGGGGCGCCAGTACCGGAGCCCGCCGCTCGTGGTGCCGTCGTGGGCCACGTCGACGACGGCGTACGGGAACGCCCGGCGGTCCGTCTGGTCAGGTCCCCGGCCGCGGACGTCTGAGCTCCATGTGCCCGTGTTGACGTATCGGGTGGACCCGCCCTCAAGCACGGACTCAAGGGCCCTGTGGGTGTGGGCCGAAACGTACCAGGCCACCCCGGAACCGTGCGCCTCGAGGGTTCGGGCAAACCGGCCCGCCGCCGCGGGAGCCTCCTCGCTGGCGATGCTGCGCCCGGCGGCCGCGAGCACCATGCGCGTGGCGGTGCGCGGAAGCGCTGACACCGTCCGGAACCGGGACAAGCGCGCCAGGTCCCGAACGGCTACCCCATCGAGCGCGAGCCGTAGCGACTCAGTCTGCAGCAGCTCGTCGTACGCCGGCTCCCGGACGCGTCGCTCAGCCCGCTCAGATGCCAGGCAGGCCCGGGCAACGGCCCCGGCACGGGTCAGCCGCGAGCCGGCCGGATCAGCGTTCCAGGCCGCGAGCGGTGGCAGGTGCAGCTCATCGGTGCCGTTAACCGCTGTACGGAGCAACTCGGGAATCCGGTGCAGCGCGTGGTGCTGGTGCCCGTGCTCGGCCACCAGCACGTGGGGCACGTGCAGGAACCACGGGTGCACCCGGACCCGCGTGGGCTCGTCGGGCGACAGCAGCGCCGACAGCCGTGCGGAAACGGAGGGCCTGGCCAGCTCCACGTCGTGGTTACCGCACACGAAGTGCAGTTGCACGCCGCGCGCCGCGGACGCCTTAAGCGCCTGCACCATATCGCGGTGGCAGGAGATGATGGATTCCAGCCGGGCCAGGCTCTCATCCTCAGTCAGCCCTGCCAACTCGAACGTGTCACCCACGAAGACAACCTGCTGCTGTGCACCGGGGGCTTCCAGCACCTCGCTGCGCAGGAAATCGGACAGCACTTCGCCGGGGCGCCGGGGGTCGTCGTCGTCAGCCGCGCCGAGGTGGAGGTCGCTGACGAGCCACCACCGCGCTGCCTGGTTCACGTGAGCAGTTCCAGCAGACGTGGAAGGAAGAGGACCAGGCAGATCAGCCACAGGACGGCGACAGCCGTTCGGCTCACTCTGCGGCTCACCGTGCGGCCCAGGAGCGCTGGTCGGGTGGACTGTCCCATCTCTGGTCCAGCGTGCCGGACCTCGAGTGCGACGAGGGTGACCAGCAGCGCGGCAACGGCGAACAGTCCCACGAGATCCATTATCATGACGCGGCCTCCTGCCGTGCGCGTGCGAGACACGCGAGGATGGTGATGACGCCCATCGTGACGACGCACGCCTGCCAGGACCACACCGCGAGATAGAACATCGCCGCGGACACGGCTGTGAGTGCGGCGAGGCCAAGGGCCAGGACGAGCAGCACGCCGAGCGCGAAGTCCGTAACCGGCATGAGCCGGGCCAGCGCCTGCCCGGGGAGCAGGATGAGGATAGCTGCGGCGGCGACTGTCTGCAGGGGTGTCGGCAGCCCCACGAGCGTTAAGAGTGACAGCGCGACGGCCGCCAGACCAAGCGTCAGGGTGAACCGGCTGACGCGAATCATGGCGTCACCTCGTATACACGTGCGTCGGTGTTGCTGAATACAAGCTCCACGCCGTTCTGCATGCTAAGCCACTCCTCAAACTCCGCGAAACCTTGCACACTGCTGTCACCCTGGAGCACCACACTCGCCTCGGTCGAGCGCATGAAGAGAATAAAGGCGCCACCTTGGTTGTGCCGGGCGTAGTTGTAGACGATCGGGCCGCAGGTGGACGCCGTCATGTCCTCCCGGCACAGGTCGTCCATGGTCCGGTAGCGGTGTTCGAGGTAGGACCCGCTGCGCCACGGTGTCGGGTGGGCGGCCGAGAGGATTGCCGAGCCGGGCGGCGCCATACGCTCCACGGCGGCGATGGCGTCCATCTCGCTGTCGCTGAACATGTCGTACTGCGCATTTCCGAACCGGCCGGTCACTGTCAGCACGGCCAGCAGGAAACAGGTGAGCACAAGGCCGCCCACAGCGCGGGGGGACGGGTGTTTGCTGCCGTCCCCGGGAAGCAGGACCGAGGAGGCGAGCAGGGCGATGAAGGGCAGTGCGAACAACGACACGCGGATGAGCATTTCCCCGCCGTACGCCTGTGCGGGGAACAGCAGCAGTGGCGTGCCGGCCAGGAGGACCACCCGGATGTCCAGGCGCCGCCTGCGCCAGTCGCGGAACGCGCCCACAGCGGCGAGCGCCCACAGCACAACAGTGAGGGCCACCCGAAGCTGCACCACGAGCAGATGCCCGGCGCTCCCGCTGACGCGCTCGACGACGTTCGCCTCGGCCGCGATCTGCAGTCCGGCATCCTCCATGGGTGGGTGTCCGGCCAAGTAGGTGCTGGCGGGATAAATGAGCCAGAGCACCAGCACTATGCCCACAATCAAAGGCAGCCGGCTGGCCCATACCCGTCCGCTCAGGGTAAGGACGGTAACGACCATGAGCAAGATGAAGGGCGTCAGCTGATGACTCGCGGTAATAACCGGGATCAGCAAAAGGGTTACGACGAGTGCAGCCACCCGTGTCCCAGGCCGCGGCTCAGCCGGCGACCGCTCCCGCCACCATGCCGCCAGGTCGGCGCGCCGGAACCCGTGCATTTTTACGGTCCGCGCCGCCAACGGGCCGACGAGCATCGCCACCACAACGAGGTAGAGGAAGAAGCCGAAGGCCTGGGGAGACAGGTAGTCCTGGTCCTGCCAGTTGCCGAGGCAGAAGAGCCAGAGTACCAGCCAACGCCGCCGCGGGTCCCGCGTGAGGTAGCCGGTGAGGACAGCCACGGCAGTGAGCCACAGCCCCACGTTGAGCACCGGAGCCCACAGGGCAAGGGTCACGGGGTCGAGACCGGTAGCTCCGAGCACCGTGGCCAGGAGGGCGAAGAAGCCTGGCCAGTTGAAGTATGCGTCGATGTTCGGATCGATCCGCTTCATGTCCGTGAGGGCGTCGGCGATGCCGAGATGCCGGAAGGCAACCTCACCCCGCGGTACGTCCTGCGCGAAGGCTGCGGCCCCGAAAAGCACGAGCACGAGCACCATGACGAGCCAGATCATGACGGGGCGGCGTGCCGGTCCCGCAGCGTCCCCGCGCAACGCTACAAAGAAGGAGGCGTTGAGAATCAGGACCCCGATCCAGAACGGGTAGGGCAGGACGGCGACGAGTCCCAGATCGCTGTCCACTGGCACGGCGACTGTGGAAGCAGCCCCTGCGGCGAGCGCCAGCGACACGGCGCCTGCCACAGCGCACCAGATGTCCCGGGCTTTCCACCCTGCGCGGGTGCGGCTTGGTTCCTTAAGCACGGCGGTCATTTTGTTTCCTGCCTGATTCGACGAAGGACAACGAGGAGCCGAACGCCGGCCGCCGCTGCCCCGATGGAGAGCACCACGAGCCACGCCAGGGCCATGGCGCTGGCGCCCCTGTCTGCCGCCGTCAGCGCTGCGACGCAGAGTGCGACCCCCAGCACCACGCCGACCACGATGGCTTCAACGTAACGACCGCGGGCCCGGCACGCGGCGTTGTAGGCCTGAAGCACCGCGTAGGGTACTACGCCGGCTGCCAACAGCCGCAGGGCGTCCGTGGAGGAGTTGGCGTACCGGTCCCCCAGCAGATGAAGCAGCGGGTGGGCGAAGACGACGAGGACAATCGCAGCCATACCTCCCAGCGCCAGGGACCAACGGAAGCTCGCCCACGTTGTGGCCACCAGGCGGCCGGGGTCCCGGACACCCTCGGAGAACTGGACGATGCCGATCAGCATTGGAGCGGTGTAGGCGGCCCATGCCATCATCCATGCCGGATACCAGTAGGCAGCGGCCTCCGGCGATACCATGTGCGCCAGCAGCAGCGGCAGTAACAGCCCGGGGGCACGTTCGCTGAGGGTGAGAAGCTGGTTGGGGATGCCCACTGCCAGGAGCGGCCGGCCGCGCGCCGGATGCAGTGACGGGCGAGGCCGATAGCCGACAAGCCTTCGCAACTGGATTGCACCGACGATGCACGTCAGGGCGGTTCCGAGGGTCCAGCAGGCCATCAGCAGGTCCGCCGAGGCGCGTTGCGTCTGCCAGGCTGCGATCGCCGCGGCTCCCAGTGAGACCGCGCCGCCCAATGTGTACCGCAGGGTCGCAGTGGAACCGCGCCCCAGGGCCACCAGCGCCTGGTCCAGTACCGTGCCCATTGTCCCGGTGACGGCAGCCACAATGAACGTGAGCCAGAAGAGGACCGAAAGCGAGGCCGTGTCCGGTGACACTACCGACTGCAGGATAAGGTAGCCGAGGGCCAGCACGGTCCCGGATACGCCCACGAGGGCAAACGCGGCGTCAAGAACGCGCGCCGGCGGTTCCCCCCGCCCTACGGAGACGATGACGGCCGATCCGGCGCCCAATACGGCGAGTTGCGCGCAGATCAACACCGCCGACACCGCGGCTGTGGTCAGCCCCACCTCGCGGGTGGACGCCGCGTGCGCGGCCACGATCCAGAAGGCGAAACCCGAGCCGGTCTGGGCACCTTTGGCCACAATAAGGCCTAGGGAGCTGCGCAGTGCAGAGTGTCGGACCGGCGGGGACTCCATGACCGGTGTCCCTCGCAGGGGCCTCATGACGAGAGACCCCTCACCAGACCTGCGTAGTTGTACCAGCAGAAGGCGGCGTAGTAGCGGAGCCACCGGGGCTGGCCTGAAGCAAGGCTTAGGGCGCTACCCCGTGCTGCCGCGGCGGCAGGAAGCAGCGCCAACCTCGCGCCGCGCCAGCCGTGCTTGCGTACCATCTTTCCCAGTCCCGTTCCGTCCATGAGGAACTGGTCGAGCGCGAAGTCGAAGTCGTCTGCGGCGAAGCGGTGTTCAACGGTGACCCGCTGTGACACCGCCGTGCGCAGTCCTGACTGGCGCATCCGCCAACGCAGCTCTATGTCCTCCCCGGACTTGAACGAGTCGTCGAATCCGAGCCCCAGCATGAGGTCCCTGTTGACGATGGTCGCCACGAGCCCGAACCAATTGCGGCTGCGGCCCGTGCGGTGGTGATGTGCCAGCGCCTGTCCCCAGTAGCCTGGTCCGGCCACGCTCTCGAGGCCGGCCTGGAGGGCGTCGTAGCCGCTCTCCTGGAGTTCCTTCAGCAGATCGGCGACTCCTGAGGGCCCGAATACTACGTCGGCGTCGACGAGCAGGACCCAACGGGTTTTGCTGCTTCGCACGCCGAGCGTTCGAGCCCAGGGCAGGCCTCGCCCTTCATCGCTCAGGACGCGGGCACCGTGGTCCCGTGCAATGTCCACAGTGCGGTCGGTGGACAGCCCGTCCACCACGATGATCTCGGCGACACCGGACTGGCGCAGGGCCTCCAGACAGCGCGGGAGCAGGTGCTCCGCATTGCGGGCCGGAACGACGGCGGTAACTTCGGCAACGCTGTGACCCACGGAGTCCACCCCCTCAGACTTGCTCGTCGAGGACCGACGGCAGCAGCTGCTCCAGGTGCCGAACGATGTCGTCCGAGGCCTCGTCGGCCGAGTAGGCGGCGGGCACCTGCAGCAGGTGGCAGGGACGTCCGTCGAGCGCTTTGTTCAGCACGAGCCCTTTCGCCGCGAAGTGCTCGCGCCAAGGGACGACGGACGTGGCTGCCAAGCCGGTGACGACCCGCTGTGAGAAGCCCGCCATCTCGATGTGGAAGTTGCCGATCATGCGGTCCACCATCCAATCGGTGGTCTTCTCGGCAATCCGGGTCCGCGTGCCCTCGAAGCGTTCGATGTAGATCGCGGCTGCAAGCGGAGCCGAAGTGGTCACTTCACGCCCGGGGAATGCCATCCCGGCATCAACCATCCGGTGCTCGGGCGACCACCGGCGGGAGAAGTCGGCGAGGCGCGGATAGCGGATGACGTACGGGTGCACCAGCGTGGTGAGCCGGCCAACGCTCTGTGAGAACTGTGGCGGCACGAGGGGCTTCCGGACACCCTCGAACAAGTGGGGGTAGATGTTCCGGTGGTGCGGCTTGATGAACATCGGCTTCGCGTAACCGAGGAGTGTGGCGTCCTCGGCGAGGAAGGCCCAGTCGTCGCCCATGAACGACCACCCGTCGCGCCGCATGAGCTTGGCAGCGGTGCTCGTCTTGCCGGTCCCTCCGGCCGCGGGAAGCGCGATCGCGTGGCCGCGGTAGGCCATCGTTGCCGCATGGATCATGGCGGCTCCCCGAGCGATCATGGCGGCGTCGAGAACCGGGACCACGGAGGTCAACAGTTCGCCCCCACCGTGAACGCGCCATTGATCAGCATCCCTCACCACCTGGACGCGATCGGCGTTGAAACGCACGCTGGTGTCCGTGTACGCAAGCTCGTGCTCAAGCAGGCCCGCATCCGGCATCGTCTCGGGCCGGTCATCGACGACGATGTCGGCCGGCCGTTCTGCGTCGGTTGCGAAACATGCCAGCATGGTCCGGAGCTGATGGGCTGCCGGCGCCTTTGCGTCCACGCTGATAGTGACGCGGCCGTGGATGTCGAATTGCAGTGCCTTGGATTGCGAGTTGCGCATGGTTGTCCCCTGTCTAGATGAATATCGGTCGGATGGTGTGGCTAATGTGTCCGGCGTCGCTTGTGGCGGCCGTGCCGGTTCTGGCGTCGCGGTGACGGTGATGCGGTGCACCGGTGGCGGCACGGCCGTGCACGGGATCCCCGTTCACTTCACTTCCCGCCATGGACTGACTCCGGCCAGAACCGGCTGGTTCAGAGGGCGTCCAGGCACATGGGCAAGCTGCCGTCCCCGCAGGTAGCCTGCCGCCGTGAAGCCCACCACCGCCACGAAGGCTGCCGCGCGGCCAAGGCCTGCCGGGTCGCCGCGCGTCCAGTCGTAGATGCTTGTAACGACAGCCCGCGGCAGGACGCTGCGGACGTACCGGCGCTCCGGACCGAGGGCCCGTTTGTGCCCTACGACGTGGCTGACTTGAGCTTTCGATATCCCTTCCGACCAGGACCTGGAAAGCATGTAGCGGACGGTTCCCCTGCTTGCGGGCACGTGATGGCGCACCAGCGCGGCGGGCTCGTAGACGATTCGGCACCCGGGGGCGCCCATTTTCGACCGGATGCAGATCTCGGTTTCCTCACAGCCCAAGGGTGTAGAGCCCTGGCGGCCCAAGGAGTGGTTGAAGCCGCCGACCGTCCGTATGACGTCCAGCCGGAACGACATATTGGCGCCGATCACATTTCTGACTTCGGAGGCAACCCGCGGCAGGCCCCTATGGCTGCAGCCAACGATCCAGTCGAGCTCTTCGCCGAAGTATCCGGGGCGCCCGGCCTCCCAAAGAGGTTCCACCCGGCCGCCCACCCCGAGCACCTCAGGATCGTCATAGAGCGCCATGAGGCGTTCAAGCCAGTCCGGGGCGGCTTCGGCGTCATCATCGAGGAAGGCCACAACGTCTGAGTCCGCCAGGCCCACGCCGGTATTGCGCGCCCCGGAGAGTCCACGCGGGCCGGTGTTCCTCACGACGGTGACGTCATCCACGGTCGCAGTCAACCGCTCGTAGAGTTCCTCGTTGTGGTCGATGACCACCAGGACTTCCTTGGGTGCCAAGGTTTGCACGCGGAGGGAGTCGATAACGTCCAGGAGCCAGCTCCAGCGCTCAGCGGTGTAGGCGCAGATGATCACGCTGACAGTGGGGGAAGGAAGGTACGTCATCTCATGCCACGCTTATGGCGGGAAGAACGCTCATAGGATCGGTGGGTGTTCGGGGGAAGCTCACGTTGGCGTAGGCGTATTTCACGCGGCGCAGGGCCTCGGGGCGTGCGCCGGCAGTGGGGGCCTCCCAGAGGAGACACTCGTGGGCCATGGTCTTCAGCACCCGCCAGCCGTCCCGGAAGGTCTGGAGATTTGAAGCTCCGGAGATCCGGTCGAGTTCCAGGCTGGGGACCTCGGCAATGCGAAGTCCCGCCTTAGCGGCCCTGACGATCAGTTCCGTCTCGATCTCAAAGCCGTCGGATTCCAGCTGCAGGACTTCCAGGCACTCGCGCCGGAAGGCGATGTAGCCGTAGCAAAGGTCTGAGTAGTTGCTGTGCAGGACAGTGTTGGCCAGCCCTGTCAGCGCCCGGTTTCCCGCACGCCGCAGATGTGTCAGGTCCTCGGACCCCCCGCCTGTGACGTACCGCGAGCCTTTGACGAAGTCATAGTCATGCTGGAGTGGAGAAACGAACCAGCCGATTTCCTGCGGGTCCATGCTTCCATCGGCGTCCAGCATGACGATGATGTCGCCTGTTGCTGCAGCAAATCCGGAGCGCAGCGCCACGCCTTTGCCCTTGCGCAGCTCGTTCACCACCACGATGTCGCTGCGGACCGCCTTGGCCACACCAACGGTATTGTCCGTGGAGCGGCCATCTACGATCACCACCTCGTCCACGTACAGCGGCATGCGACGGAGGACCCAAGGGATGTTTTGCGCCTCGTTTAGTGTTGGGATTACGACGCTTATGGACGCCCTCACCGGCGGTATGGCCGGTTTCGAGAAAGAACTTGGGGGCTGGGTTGAAATAGACAAATGCCTCACCACTTCATGGCCTGGAAGAACCGTGACCGATATCGGCCCGGGCGACTAATTCGTGGATTGAGCGTATTAGAGGCCCATCTAGGTAGGCATCAGTAGTGGGTACTCGCTTTTGGATCTCTTCCTACGTAGGGAATTTTGTGCTCTCAGGGCTGGAGGGGGGAGGGGTAATGCCGCATGAATCTGTTAGGTACCTTGGGGTTACCTGCAGGTGCGGCATTTGACCTACAGGTTGCCCTGGACGTCCTGCCAGCCGCGGCCTGCGGTAAAGGTGGCCACAAGCGTTCCCACTCCGGCGTTGAGCGAGTTGGACGGGTCGAAGTACAGCGAGGCCTCAGTGGCGCGGCTGTGGTTAATCAATTGCTCGGCCTCCAGTTTCGCTTCCGGGACGGTGGCTCCGATGATCCCCGTGCGCGCGGGCAATTCCGGGGTGTGCACCACTTCGGCATCCGTCTCGGTCAACGGGATGGTAGTGCCCGTGTTGATCTCATCGTGGGGGAACTCAAACTCAGCGTCGTCTGCGGGTGCGGGAACGGTGTACTCCAGGAAATAGGTCATCATTCCACCTTCGCAGAAACATCGCATCATCAAAAGCAGGCTTACCAGTCATCGGAGTCCGTCTTGAACTTCCCAAACGGCTCCTGGCCATGCTGCTGGCCTTCGCCGCAGGCTCCCTGATCACGGCCCTCGCGTTCGAACTGTTTGAGGACGCCTACGAACGCGGCGGCATTGTCCGTGCAGCCATCGGCCTGGTCGCCGGTGCTGTGGTGTTCACGGTCCTCAGCGCACTGCTTGACCGGTGGGCGCAGCCGGGCGAGCAAAAGCAAGCGAAACCTGCCGACGAGTTCAAGGGAAGCGCCAAGCTCGATACGAATGCAGCTGCAACCGAAAAAGCCCCAACCACTGCCTCCACCCGTGGGGCCGCAGGTCTGGCGCTGCTGGCTGCAGTGACCCTGGACGGCGTGCCGGAGAACGTCGCCCTTGGCATCTCACTCGGCGAAGGGACAGGCGGACTCGCGCTTCTCGCGGCCATCTTCGTCTCCAACTTTCCCGAAGCGCTGGTTGGTTCGGCGTCCATGCGCAGCCAAGGCCGCTCGGCAGCCAGCAACCGCCTACTTACCGAGTCCCGCCTTCCGCAATGCCTCCGCCATGGCAGTATTGGCCGGCGCCGGCTGCTGTGTAGGTGACGGGGTACGCCCCGGGGACGGCGCGTTGCGGTTCGGCTTGCTTCCCGCCCGCCCCTGGTCTTGACGTCCCTGCTCCTGACGTCCGCGCCGTTCAGGCCCGCGGGCACGGCCGCGTCCGGCAGCCGTGGAAGGCTCGTCGTCGAGCCGCAGGGTCAGGGAGATCCGCTTCCGTTCGGGGTCCGCCTCCAAGACTTTCACCCGCACCACCTGCCCGGATTTCACTACCTCGCGGGGGTCGGATACAAAGCGGTTTGCGAGCGCAGAGACGTGCACCAGCCCATCCTGGTGGACACCCACGTCAACAAAAGCGCCGAAAGCGGCTACGTTGGTCACGGTCCCTTCCAGGATCATCCCGGGCTTGAGGTCGGAGATCTTTTCGATCCCCTCAGAGAAGGCCGCGGCCGCAAACGCGGGCCGCGGGTCCCTGCCCGGCTTGTCCAGCTCGGCAAGGATGTCCTTGACGGTGGGCAGGCCGAAGGTGTCGTCCGCAAAGTCCCGAGGATCCAAGGAGGAGGCAGAGGCAGCCGCCGAGCCGGCAGCAACCATGATCTTCCGCGCCACTGGGTAGGACTCGGGGTGCACGCTCGAGGCGTCCAGGGGTTCCGGTCCCCCGATAATCCGGAGAAAGCCGGCGCATTGTTCGAATGCCTTGGCACCGAGCCGCGGCACTTTTTTCAGGTCCGTGCGCCTGGCGAAGGGGCCGTGTTCATTGCGGTAGGAGACGATGTTTTCGCTGAGCAAAGGACCGACGCCGGCCACCCGGCTCAGCAGCGCCGGTGACGCTGTGTTGACGTCGACTCCTACCGCGTTGACGCAGTCTTCCACAACGGCGTCGAGGCTGCGGTCCAGCTTGGACGCCGTCACGTCGTGCTGGTACTGGCCCACGCCGATGGACTTCGGATCGATTTTCACCAACTCGGCCAGCGGGTCCTGCAGCCTGCGGGCAATGGACACAGCTCCCCGCAGTGACACATCCATCCCCGGGAGCTCTGCCGCGGCAAGTGCGGAGGCCGAGTACACGGATGCCCCGGCCTCGGAAACCACCAATTTCTGCGGTTTCCTGTCCACGTCCGGCAGCCGCTTGATCAGCTCTGCGGCGAGCTTGTCCGTCTCCCGTGAGGCCGTTCCGTTGCCAATGGCCACGAGTTCGACGGCGTGCTGCCGCGCCAGCCGTTCCAGCGTCGCCAAGGCTTCGTCCCACTTCCGTGCGGGAGCGTGGGGGTAGACGGTATCGGTGGCCACCACCTTGCCCGTGCCGTCCACTACCGCTACTTTGACGCCGGTTCGAAGCCCCGGGTCCAACCCCAATGTGGCCCCGTTCCCGGCCGGCGCTGCGAGGAGCACGTCCCGAAGATTCCCGGCGAAGACGCGCACGGCCTCGTCCTCGGCCGCGGCGAACATCTTTGCGCGCAGGTCCGCTGTCAGCCGGGACAGCACCCGTGAGCGCCACGCCACCTGGGCTGTCTCCATCAGCCATGGGTCGGCGGGGCGGCCACGGTCGGCCACCCCGAGGCACTTTGCCACCGCTGACTCGTACCGCGAGCGTGCGGCGGCCAGGGCGGCGTCGTCGGCGGGATCTGCTTCGGTGAGGTCCAGCTCAAGGACGCCGTCCTTCTCCCCGCGCAGCAGTGCGAGCACACGGTGGGAGGGCATTCCAGCCGGGGCCTGCGCGAACTCAAAATAGTCGGCAAACTTCTGCCCGTCCGTTTCCTTCCCCTTCTTGACGCGCGATACCATCCGGCCCTGCGTCCACAGCCGTTCGCGCAGGGTGGCGGCAAGGTCAGGGTCCTGCGCGGCGCGTTCAACCAGGATGGCCCGGGCACCGGCAAGTGCAGTGGCGGGGTCGCCAACAGCGTGTTCAGTGTTGAGGTACTTGGCAGCCTCACGCTCCGGGCTGAGCTCCGGCCGTTTCAGCAGCGCGTCTGCCAGAGGTTCCAGGCCTGCTTCACGGGCGATCTGCGCCTTGGTGCGCCGCTTCGACTTGAACGGCAGGTAGATGTCCTCAAGCCGGGATTTGGTGTCGGCGGCAAGGATGGCTTTTTGCAGCTCCGCGGTCAGCTGCGCTTGGGCAGCAACAGCCTCCAGCACGGTACGACGCCGGTCCTCCAGTTCGCGGAGGTAGCGCAGCCGCTCATCCAGTTCACGGAGCTGGGTATCGTCCAGCGTTCCGGTGGCCTCTTTGCGGTACCGGGCGATGAAGGGCACGGTGGACCCGCCGTCGAGCATTTCCACTGCCGCCTTCACCTGCCAGGCTTTGACGCCCAGCTCGCCGGCGATCTGGGCGTAGATCTCGTCATCCCGCCTCCGGGGCGTGGACGGGACAAGGGAAGGGTGCTGCGGCAATGGGGTCACCAGAACATCTTGCCCTAAGCGCACGGGCGCCTCCACTGCCCGGCTGCCAGCAAGGGTATTCCGCTGCCGCCCGCAAAGTGCTGTAGTTGACATGCCGTCACAGGCACCGAACGCTCGAGGAAGAGGGCATGATGCGGGAACTGCTTATTGTGTTTCAGGAGGGGTTCGAGGAAGCAAACATCACCGTGACGGTGAACGGCAAGCAGGCCCGGCGGGACCTGGACGTTTCCACCAATCCGATCCTCGGCATCGCGAACGAAGTGTCGGTGGAGCTGCCTGCGAAGGGCGCCCATGTTGGTGTTGAGGTGACCAACCGGGGCCTGAAGGCCATCACAAAGGTCAGCGGAAAACCCAAAAGTGTCCTCGTTAACATCCAGGACGGGAAGCTTGTTCTGACGGAAGGAACCGGCCGGGAGGCGGTCCTGTAGCCCTTTCCGGAGGGGCCAACCCGGGCTCTGGCAAAAATCCATTTGCTGGAGTAGCATCTGATCACCGCCGGCTTCCCCGAGGAGCCCGGCGGGCCAACTTCACCAGCCAAAGAACGTCGGATGTCCTTTGGCGCCCGCTGCCGGGACAGCACACCGAGCAGCAAACGACGGCGGCACCCAGGCCGGGTGCCGCCGTCGTCCATCTCAGCCGGTTGCTTGAGACCGCGCTTCTAGCCTGCGTATGCCGGATAGTCCGTGTAGCCCTCGGCGCCTTCCGCGTAGAACGTGGACGGATTAGGTTCGTTCACCGGCAGGCCCTCGTTCCAGCGCCTGGCAAGGTCAGGATTGGCGATCGCGGGACGGCCCACCACCACTGCATCCGCGTGGCCCTCGGCCACCAGGGCCACGGCTTCCTCGCGGGTGGTAATAACCCCGAAGCCGGTGTTGACCAGGAAGGTGCCGCCGAAGCGCGCACGGAGATCCTGTACCAACTCGCCAGCGGGCTCGTCGTGCAGAATGCTGAGGTAGGCAAGGTTGAGCGGGGCTATGCTGTCCACCAGCACCTCGTAGGTGGCACGGACGTCTGCGGCGTCAAGCTCGGCAATGCCCTGGACGTTGTGCTCGGGCGAGATGCGGATGCCAACGCGGCTTGCCCCGATAGCTGCCACCACGGCGTTGACCGTCTCGATGACGAACCGTGCCCGGTTTTCCGGCGACCCGCCGTAGCTGTCAGTGCGGACGTTCGAGTTCGGCGCCAGGAACTCGTGCAGGAGGTAGCCGTTGGCTGAGTGCAGCTCCACGCCGTCGAAGCCAGCCTCGATGGCGTTCAGGGAGGCGTCCACGATTTCCTGCTTGACCAAAGGCAGTTCATCGGTGGTCAGCGCGTGCGGCACCGGGTACGGCTGCTTGCCTTGCGGAGTGCGGACCTCACCCTCAATGGCAACGGCGCTGGGGGCGACGATGGCGTGGCCGCCCGTGATGTCGGAATGTGAAACCCGGCCGCCGTGCATGATCTGGGCGAACATGCGCCCACCTTCGGCATGGACGGCATCCGTGACGCTCTTCCAGCCGGCAATCTGCTCTTGGGTGACGATGCCGGGCTGGCCCGGGTAGGAACGGCCCGCGGGGCTGGGGTAGGTTCCTTCGCTGACGATCAAGCCGAGGGAGGCCCGCTGGCGGTAATGCTCGGCGAGCAGAGGACCGGGAATACCTTCCTCGCCTGCACGCAGCCGCGTCAGGGGTGCCATTACAAGGCGGTTCGGGAGTTCAAGTTCGCCAAGGGCCAGAGGGGAAAACAGCATGCGCAGTTCCTTTCGGTGTTTCAACGGTTCTGTAAGGCCCAACTGGCTGGCGTATGCAACTATTCCGGATGCGGCACGGATCACAGTGCTTTTTCCCGGGGCCGGCTGCTTTAGGGCACGCCCGGAGAGTTGGTTGAACTTCTTAGCGCGCCCCGGCTCCCGGGCAGCCCTGGCCCTGCGGGTTGGCGTTGCAGTCGTCGGCGTAGTTGCGGGTGAGGGACCGCCACACGCTGATGGTCTGCGGCGGCGCGTTGAACTGTCCTTGACCGGGGATGGGCAGTGGAGGGCCAGCGTTGACCGAGTACGTTCCTTGGAAGGATGTGGTCAAAACAACCTGGAAGTCGCCGGTGGCGCCATAGGCATGGCTTGTCCTGGTCTTTTCACCCCATCGGTCCTGCGGCAAGGGGCCTCCCATCGAGGGCTGGGGACCAAAGACAGTACCGTCGCCGTAGTTCCACGTGTATTGAACGGGCGTCGCGACGATGTGCACCTGCTGCCCGAACATGGTGACATCGAACTGCTGCTCAGCGGCTTCGGCATAAAAGTTGGTCTCAGCACCCCTCAGCGTATGCGGGCTGGGCTGCGCCACCACCACTCCGGCGTTGACGGGGAGGCTTTGGAACTGGCGCTGGATGTCGGCAGCGATTCGAGGCAGCAGGTCCTCCGGCTTGGCGTCGTAGAGACAGGTTGGACCGGAATGGATGGCCCAGACGGCGCCCGGAACGCCGCGCGGCCGTGAGTGCCAGATGACAGGAATGCCGTCTTCGCCATCCGGCCCGTCTTTGCACTCCAACTGCCGGCCCAGGCAGGGGGTATCGAAGTCGCCCCCGCCGAGGTGGCACTGCAGCTCGTACTTGTACTCGTTGGGGTCGGTGATCGGGGCATTAGGGTCAGCTCGAACAAACGCGTTGCTCGAACTGTCCCAGACGTGACCACCTATGCTGAGACCAGGATCCCATTTACCGCCAAATGCTGGGTCCCCGCCCTCATCACCTTCCGCAGACAGAGTACTTAGACCAAGAGCTATGACCGTTGCAAGGAGCAGGCTGAACAGTCTGGAGCCGAGCACGGCTAACCAACAATGCTTCCGACTTCAACTACTGACCATCCGTTGTTTTCATAGGCAAGGATGAGCAGGTTGCCTTGATCAGGCGCTTGCGGATCTACACGAGCTACAGTCCCATCAGCTCGCAAATAGGACAAGGGCTCCTGGTGAACTTGAGCGGCCACCTGATAGTGGCCGTCCTGACCTTTGATAAAAGTGGTGTCTGCCACAGGGGTTGATAACCTACCGCCAACTAACCAACGGCCCTCGGAATGCCAGTCCTTGATGACCTTACTTACCTTTTGACACGACTCGCATGGAACTGGGGCTATGCTCTCAAACAGCGCAGCGTCACCTGTTTCGTAGGAATAGCTGAGGACGCTAAACCAATACTTCGCAAATGCTTCCGCCCCCTCCTTCGTCTCCGTCTTTGCCACCTCTGGCAGCACGGGAACGGGGACGTTCTGCGCCGGGCCGGACGCGTCGGCCGGTTTGTACACGGCGCTGGGCGTTGCGGTGGGAGTGGGCGTGGCACTGGACGAAGTGGACTCCGCAGCTGTGGGGGATGCAGTGCCAGGATCAGCCGGCGCCCCGCCCGAACAAGCGGCCAGCATGAGCGCGCCTGCAACTACGAAGGCCGTGAGAGCGGTGGCCGCGACTCCGCGGCGCCAGTCACGGGACGTACGAGTGTTGTGCAATGTCATGGGCCGCTATTCCCCCAGTAGTTTCAAGACGGCATGTTCCGGACAGTGACTTAAGGGTAGCCCACGTCACATTTCAGCGAGAAGAGTTATCCACAGGCACGCTCCCCGGTTCTACCACTGGCGGTGGCCAACAGAAAGTCAAAAAGGAGGCCGGCGCGCCTGCTGCGCCGGCCTCCACGAACCTTCGTAGCGCTAGGGATGCGCGGGAAGGACCAACTCCCCCGTCTTGTCCGTCGAAAGGGCGAGGGACGAAACGTACTGCGGGCCGCCGTCGGGCGCATCCTGGGCGGACCGGACCATATCGGGCCGCTCAAACTCGATCCCTGTCACGTGGCAGAGCAGCTTGGTATCGCTGGGGTTCCCGTCGGCGTCGAACATGGGCAGGTCGATACCGTCGTCAGTGCGGCGCAGGTAATACCGGCCCTTGGTGGCCAAAGCCAGCAGCGGCGGAAGGACCAGCGCCAGGCCCACCGCGAAGATCGGCGAGAACGGCTGGATGGCTGTCCCAAAAGCACCAAAGAACACAGCAATCGAAATTCCGGCCGAGGCCAGCATGGACACAAATCCCACCGGGTTCACTGCGTACAGCATTCCGCGCCGGAACTCAGGCACTTTGGGTGAAATCTTCAGCAGGTACTTATTGATGGCGATGTCCGAGGCGACGGTAACAACCCATGCCATGGCGCAGTTGGCGTAGAAGCCGAGGATGGTGTTGAGGAAGTCGAACATGTTGGCTTCCATCAAAATGAGGGCAATGACCAGGTTCACCACCACAAAAACCATCCGGCCCGGGTAGGTCTTAGTGATCCGTGTAAACGAGTTGGTCCAGGCCAAAGAACCGGAATAGGCGTTGGTGACATTGATCTTGATTTGCGAAATGACCACCAACACCACGGCGAGGGTCATGGCTAGCCAGGCCGGCATCATCTCCCGGTAGACGCCCAGGAACTGGTGCACCGGCTCGTTTGCGGTGGCGGAAGCGGCGGGATCCAGGGAGGCAATCAGGTAGATGGCAATGAACAGCCCCACGATCTGCTTGAGCGCCCCAAAAATCACCCAGCCCGGCCCCGCGAGGATCACGGCGCGCCACCAGGCACCCTTGTTAGCCGCGGTACGCGGCGGCATAAACCGGAGGTAATCGATCTGCTCGGCAATCTGCGCCATCAGGGACAAACACACACCCGCGGCCAGCATGACGGACGCGACGTTCGGACCGCCGGCGCCGGATGCGCCAGTGTAGGCAAAAAAGCTGTTGATGCTCTCCGGATGCGAAACCAGCAGGTACCCGACCGGCACCACCATCAGGAGCAGCCACAGCGGGGTGGTCCACACCTGCAGCTTGGCCAGCGTGTTCATTCCGTAAATCACCAGCGGAATGATGATGATGGTGGACGCTGCGTACCCGATCCACTGCGGCACGCCCAGCCCAACCTCCAGCCCCTGCGCCATGATGGAGCCCTCCAGCGCGAAGAAGATAAACGTGAAGGTGGCAAAAATGACATTCGTGACCACCGACCCGTAGTAGCCGAAGCCGGAGCCGCGTGTGATCAGGTCGAGGTCGATGTTGTACCGGGCGGCGTAGTAGGCCAGCGGGAATCCCGTGGCGAAAATGATCACGGCCGCCACCAGGATGCCAAAGATGGCGTTGACGGTTCCGTAGGCAATGCCAATGTTCGCGCCAATCGAGAAGTCGGCCAGGTATGCGATGCCGCCCAACGCACTGGTCGCCACCACCGCCGCGCTCCACTTCCGGTATGACCGCGGCGCGAACCGGAGCGTGTAATCCTCCAGGCTTTCCCTGGTGGCATTCAGTGCCGCGGCGTTGCCTGCCGTTTCACCCGCCTCTGGATTGCCGACGACGACGGGGCTTGGTTGCGCCGTCGGCTCCAGCAATTGCGTGGCTACTTTGTCATTGCTCATTGATTGCGTCGCTTTCGTTTCCGGAATGATCTGCCTGCGACGCTATCCAGCCTCAGCGACAGCCCGGTCACAGCCTTGTTTCCTCGGCGTTAATCCTTGACTTTTTCTGTCAACAAAAAGGGCTGCCGCTAGTTGTTGTCCCTCTACAGAAACAGCAAACAGCCGCGGAAGTACGGTCAAAAGACAGGCCGCCAGACCCTAAGGAACGCCAATGACACCTGAACCGCAGGCACATCCCATCCTCGAGACCGCACGCATCCAAGTGCTGGAGCAAGGTGTGGGGCTCACCGAGGCGCAGCTGGTGGAGATCCTCCGCCTCCCGGACGACGCCCTTCCCGCCGCCCTCGACCTGGCGCACCAGGTCCGGCTCCGGCACTGCGGCGAGGACGTGGAGGTGGAAGGCATCATTTCCATCAAAACCGGCGGCTGTCCCGAAGACTGCCACTTCTGCAGCCAGTCCGGGCTCTTCGACTCCCCCGTCCGCGGCGTCTGGCTGGACATCCCGGAACTCGTCAAGGCCGCCAAGGAAACCGCCGCCACCGGGGCTACCGAGTTCTGCATCGTGGCTGCCGTGCGCGGGCCGGACATCAAGCTGATGAACCAGATCAAGTTCGCCATCGACCGCATCAACGAAGAAGTGGACATCAACATTGCTTGCTCCCTGGGCATGCTCACACAGCGACAGGTGGACCAGCTCAAGGACTGGGGCGTCCACCGCTACAACCACAACCTCGAAACTGCGCGCAGCTACTTCCCGCAAGTGGTTACCACCCACACCTACGAGGAACGCCTGGAGACGTGCGCCATGGTCAAGGACGCCGGGATGGAGCTGTGTTGCGGAGCCCTGATCGGCATGGGCGAAACGCTGGAGCAGCGCGCGGAACTCGCCGCACAACTGGCCGCCCTGGAACCCCACGAAGTCCCGCTGAATTTCCTCAATCCCCGGCCCGGGACGCCGCTGGAAAACCAGGGCATCATGGACGGCAAGGACGCCCTCCGAGCCATCGCGGCCTTCCGGCTGGCCATGCCCCGCACGGTCCTGCGTTACGCCGGCGGCCGCGAGCTCACCCTCGGCGACCTTGGCACACGTGACGGCCTGCTGGGCGGCATCAACGCCGTCATCGTGGGCAACTACCTCACCACCCTTGGCCGCCCCGCAACTGCAGACCTCAACCTGCTGGTGGACCTCAACATGCCCATCAAGGAACTGCAAAAGACACTATGATCCCCACCGGCTCCCTCACCCCGCATGCCCCGCGACGCAAACCGGCAGCCGCGGCCCCAAGGTCGACCAGCTCAACGACCGGCGGCTTTTGCGCCCTCTGCGGCGTGCCTCTTGAAACGGAAGCGTCCGACGGCGGAAGCGGGCCGCCGTCGGACCTTCACCAAGGGTGCGGGGTTCGGCTCCAGCTGGAACCACCGCGCTACTGCGCCGAGTGCGGACGGCGGCTCAAGGTGCAGGTTTCGCCCTTCGGCTGGAAGGCGAGCTGTTCCCGACACGGAGAGGGAAGAAGCTGACGGCAGCCAAAAGACGGAAAACGGCTAGCGCATTTCTACATAACGTAGAAGAATGGCGCCATGATGTTTGAACACGCAGAAAGAAACCCGGTCCTGGAACTCGATGACGAGCAATCCTGGCGCCTGCTCCACAGCACACAGCACGGACGGCTGGTGGTCTCCGTCGCCGGGGAGCCGGACATCTTTCCGGTCAACTACGTCAGCGCCAATGGCAGGCTGTATTTGAGGACGGCGCCAGGCAACAAACTCGCCCAGCTGACTATCAACCCGGCCGTGCTCTTCGAGGCTGACGGCATCCTCTCGGACGAGGCGTGGTCGGTGGTCCTTCGGGGTAATGCGCGGGTGCTCAACACTTCGGCGGAGCTGGCCGAGGTGGAGGAGCTGGGGCTGAAATCGTGGGTACCAACGCTGAAGGACTTCTACGTCGAGATCGAGCCCACATCCATCAGCGGGCGCCATTTCCGGCTTGGGGAGCAGCCGGAGCGCTAAGTCCGGGATTTTAGACTGGAACTATGGCGGATAAGCTCACCCCGGAGCAACGCAGTTGGAACATGTCCCGGATCAGGGGCAAGCACACCAAGCCTGAGCTGCTGGTGCGTCGGCTCCTTCACGCCAAGGGGTATAGGTACCGCCTCCACGGACAGGCCGGCGGCACCCGGCTTCCCGGAAACCCCGACCTGGTTTTCGCGGGCCGCCGCAAGGTGATCTTCGTCAACGGCTGCTTCTGGCACTTCCATGACTGCCGCGTCGGCCAGCATGCGCCCAAAGCCAATGCCGAGTTTTGGGCGGCGAAGCGGGAACGCACGCGCGAGCGTGACGCGAGCCAGCGCCGCCGGTTGGAGGAGGCCGGCTGGGAGGTGCTCACCGTCTGGGAGTGCGGTCTCAAGAACGGTTCAGCACTCGAAACCCAGTTGGTGCAATTCCTGGAAACCCCCGGCCCGGGGCACTATTCCAGTCGGGCGTGATGCAATTCTTGATGCAATCTTTAGGATTTGTCGCGGCTATTCTTGAGGCAGTTTCGGAACAATGGATAAATTGCCTTGATTATCGGCAATGGTCATTTCATTTTCCACCCGGACGTGCGCCTTTTAGACGGAATCCACTGGTTTGGGCATTAACCGCAGAAGTCCACAGTCCCCATCAAGAAACCCACAATTCTCCGGCGAAACGCTTATGCGCAAAAGGAACACACCTAATCTGAAGAAGAACAAATTCCCGTGATATCCGCCGCATCCCAAAGGTGGAAAATTCCAGCCGAAAGGACCGTGATGACGCCGTCTGGTGATGCCGGCAGGCCGCTCGTGGACCAGTCAGTCCTGGACCGGCTGCGTGCTGAACTCGACGAGAACGAGGGCTACTGCAAAGTCTTCGTGGGAAACTTCATCGAGTATCTCCCGCACCGGATTGGTCGACTCCGGCTTGCCCTGACCACAGGGGACCTGGATGGATCAGTGGATGCGGTCCTGAGCCTGAAGACATCAAGCCAGATGGTGGGGGCCGAACGGCTGGCCGGCCTGGCAATGGCCCTGGAGGGTGTAATCCGCACTCAAGCGTACGACGCCGATGTGGCCGTCGTACTCCCCCGGCTCGCGGCGTCCTTCCTGTGGCCGATCAACCAGTGCAGCCGGCAAACCATGCACCGGCTGCAGGCTCAGTGCTCGCCGGGCGCCAGCCTGTAACCCACGCCACGCACTGTCTGGAGCCATCGCGGCTTTTGCGGTGAATCCCCGAGCTTCTTGCGCAGGTTGCCCATGTGGACCTCCACGGACCGTTCGTCCGCCTCGCTGATGTAGCCCCCGACGTCGTAATCCTCGTCCCGCAGCCGGCGCACCAGGTCCGCTTTGGTCCGGACTGTCCGGCCAGCCTCGAGCAGGGCATGCAGGAGTTCAAACTCGGTGCGGGTCAGGTTCATCTCTGTGCCATCCACGGTCACGGTGCGGGACGCATAGCTCAAGTCCAGTCCGTTGTGGGAGTAGTTTCCCCGCTCGGGATGCGCGGCAGCATCCGCTGAGGCCTCAACGCCCTGTGCTTCCGCCGGATCCGGAACCGAACGGGGGCGCCGCATCATGGCGGCGATGCGGGCACGCAGCTCACGGGGCCGGAACGGCTTGGTGAGGTAATCATCTGCGCCGGACTCGAGTCCGATGAGCGTGTCCAGTTCCTCGGTGCGGGCCGTGAGCATCACGATGTAGGCATCGGAGAACTCGCGGATTTGCCGGGACACCTCAAAGCCGTCGATGTCCGGCAAGCCGAGGTCAAGGGTGATCACATCAGGGTTCAGGGTCTTGGCAGTCAGGACGCCTTCGGCGCCGCTGCTGGCCACAGTCACGTCAAAGCCGGCCTGCGTCAGCACGGTCCGGACCAGTTCCCGAATGTCGTGGTCATCCTCGATGACCAGTCCCACTCGTGCATCACTCATAGCGCCCCCTCAGCAGCCGACGTCAGAAGTATAGCTGGCTGCCGATATCCTGCTGCTATGGCCCTGCGCACCTTGCCCCCTAAGTTTCCACGCAATGACTGACCCCATCGCGTGGTCCACAGGGAAACTGAGGTTTTTCCGGCGGCCCTTCCATGAGTACAGCCTGACCGAGCGCGTGGCCCTCAGCCAGATGCCGCTGTTCGTGACCACCTTGCTGACGGCGTTACTCATCTGGGCCTTCTTTCCCGCCACCATGGGCAACCCGCTGTTTGTGGCCTTCCTGGTGTCACAAATCGCCATCATGGCCCTGTGCTACCTGGTTCCCTGGGAGCGGCTGCCGTACACAAGTTTCCTGATCCTTCCGCTGCTGGATTTCGTCTCCATTTCATTGGGCCGGGAAGGCGGGCAGGAAAGCTTGACGGGCATCAGCCTGCTTGCCGTCTTCCCGGTCATCTGGTTGTGCGCGTCCGGCTTTTACCCCCGGGCCTCCTTGTGGCTGTCCTTTCTTGGACCGCTGGCGATCATCTGGGTCCCCCTGCTGGTCAAGGGCGCACCCACAGGGCAGGACCTGGCGAGGTCGTTGCTTTTGCCGGTGATGATGCTCGGCATCGGCGTTTCCGTGAGCGTCCTGACGCTCAGCATGATGCGGCAGCAGCGCGAGCTGGAAGAAAAGGACGCCCAACTGCAGGCCAACCTGCGGATCAGCCAGCGGCAGGAATCGCTGCTCAACACCGTCCTGGACACCGTCCACCTGGGCGTCCTCGCCGTGGACGCCGGCGGGCACGACGTCCTGATGAACCGGAAGCAGCGGATCAACCACGAGCTGGCCCGGCCCAAGGACATTGCCGATCCGAACGAGTCCCAACTCCTGGTCTTTGGCCCGGACCGGAAGACCCCGGTGCCGGTGCAGGAGCGCCCGGTCCGCCGGGCCGTACTGGGGGAAACCTTCACCGACTACCTCGTCTGGTTGGGCTCCGGCAAGGAACAGCGTGCCTTCGTCACCACCGCCCGGGCCATGAAGGACAACGACGGGAAGTTCGCCGGCTCCGTGATCGCGTTCAGCGACGTGACAGACCTCGTCAACGCACTCACTGCCAAGGACGATTTCGTCTCCAGCGTCTCGCACGAATTCCGCACGCCACTGACCTCAATACTTGGCTATGTGGAGATCCTCCTGGGCGACGAGCCCGAGGAGTCGCAGGCTAAAATGCTGGAGATCATCCGCAGGAACTCGGAGCGGCTGCTGACCTTGGTCTCAGACCTGCTGTCCAGCCGCAACGGCCAGTTGATCGTCACACCCCACGCCGTGGACGTGGCCGAACTGGTCCGCAGCAGTGTTTCCTCCGCCATGCCCAAAGCGGCCGCGTCCGGTGTGCTGCTGTCAGCCAAGACGCCGGACCGGCTTGAAGCGCACGTGGACGGGCCCCGCATCTCCCAGGTCCTGGACAACCTGGTGTCCAACGCCATCAAGTACTCCCCCGACGGCGGCAACGTACTGATTTCGCTGGCGCAGGAGGGCGGCCACGTAGCCTGCCGGGTCAGCGATACCGGCATGGGCATGACACCCGAGGACGCATCAGAAGTCTTCGCCAAGTTCTTCCGCACCAGCAACGTGCGCCGGACTGCCATTCCCGGCGTCGGCCTGGGCCTGCCCATCAGCAAGGCAATCGTCGAAGCCCACGGCGGCACCATCGACGTGGAAAGCACCATCGGCGAGGGAACCACGTTCACGTTCCGGGTGCCGGTCTAATCCCCACCCACCAGCGACCCTAAGACCCTTACCTCGCGGCGGTGGCTTGCCGGATCACCTCGCCCCAGGACTGCCGTGCCAGTTCCTGGATGGCGGCAAGGATTTCCGACGGCGGCCGGGACAGGTCCAGCGGGAACTCCACGATGTCAATGTCGGTGTTCAGGATGCGCCGCAGCTTGACCTCTCCCGCACCCGCATAGACCAGCCACGCGGTGGGCACGGCCAACGCTGTGCAGTGGGCGAGCATCTGGTAGTGGTCGGCTGTGAGGGATGCGCCGAAGTCCGACGCGGCCTTGTACTTGGTGTTGTACACCACCACCGGCCGTCCGCCCAGCAGGTGCACAGCGTCGGGCCGCACGGACAACCGGTCCGCGTCCCGCACGGCCTCGCTCAGGAGGGCGTTGTACCGGAGCCGGAGTTCCCCCGGGTATGCCGCCATCGCATGGCGAAGCGCCTTGCCAACGAAGTCCTCAAACACGTGTCCCATGTCCACCACAAAAGACGCGGTCTGCTGCTTGCCCTGGCCCGCTTCGGCGGAGGCGTTCCGCAGGATGAGCTCCGCCAGGCGGAGGACGGCGTGGTAGCGGACATTCATCCGGGTGGCCGTCCACGGCGGCAGCGGGGCGCCGGCGGGAAGGGGGGTGACGGCGTCGAGCTTTCCCTCGAGCTGGCGCAGCCGGCTCAACACCTCCGGGCGGACGTGCGGCACCTTACCCATCCGCTCCAGCGCCGCCCGCAAGATCCGGTTTTCGGCGATGTCCTCGCTGAACTCGTCGTAGGACACTTCCAGCGGCACCAGCATGGCGGGCCGTCGGGAGATCTGGTCCGAAATCCGGATGCGGCCCTTGGCCGTGCGGAGCGACTCATCCACGGTGCGGTAGCCCTGCAGGACCCCGCGCCCCAGCGCCCGCTCGGCCAGCAGCGCCATGGACTCAGCCAGGGCGCTCCACAGCTCGCGGTCCTCGGTGGCTGCCACGGTTTCTGGGCGGAAACCCTGTTCACCGGCGTAGCTGAGCAGGAACAGCAGCCGGCTGAGCCCCAGCCGGTCCTTGGGCCGGACGTCCAGCTGCAGTGTGGGAGTCCGCACCGAGCCCACCTTGCCCACAGGCTCAATCCGGTACAGCCCCATACCCATCGGTGACGCCTTCGCCAGGCCACTGGAGTTCAGGAACGATGCACTGGCCGGGTCCAGCCGTTCCACGATGCCCCGGGACAGTTCATCCAGCACCAGGTGCCGGACGGAAGAGCGTGGGTCAGCGGCCTGCAAGGCGTTCCAGCAGCCGGTCCAACCCGAAGCGCTCCTCGAGCTGCGCCCGGGTCAGCTGGCCGTGGTAGTGCTCCTCGAGCAGGGGCATCAGCTCGTACTTCCAGATCCGGCGCAACCCGGCCGGGGTCTGCGCGGCTGGCTTCATGAAGTAGGAGGGGCCGATCATGAGGTCCCTGTCCCACTCATCGATGGCACTGTTCAAGGCATCCAGCAGCAGCGCGGGGGTGGTGTCCAACTGGCGTGCCGCCAGGAACCGAAGGAGGGAGCCCTTCACTGGTTCGGTCTGCGGATGCAGCTCGATGAAGGCGAAACGCCGGCGGATGGCTGCGTCCATCATGGCAATGGACCGGTCCGCGGTGTTCATTGTGCCGATGATGTACAGGTTGTCAGGCAGCGTAAACGGCTCGTTGGGGCTGTACTGAAGGTAGATCCGGTCATCGCGGTACTCCAGCAGGAAATACAGCTCACCGAACACCTTGGCGAGGTTAGCGCGGTTCATCTCGTCGATGATCAGGAAGTATGGCTTTTTCTCGTTGCCGGGCTTGGCCGCCTCCTCCGCCAGCCGGCGCAGGGGCCCGGCCACGAGCTTGAAGGACACCTGGCCTTCGTCCGTCTTGTCCGGCCGGTAGCCCTCGAAGAAGTCCTCGTAGGCATACGACGGGTGGAACTGGACCAGTTTGACCCGCTCGTCGGTGGTGTCATCCGCGAGCTCGGCGGCCAGGTGTTTCGCGAGATACGTCTTGCCGGTGCCCGGCGGACCGTACAGGACCAGCTGCCGGTTCTCCTCCAGCAGCTCGGCGATCTCCTGGAGGGGCTCCAGCTCCATGTGCAGCGAGTCGGCGAACTCGCGGGTCAGCGGGCGGAAGCCTTCCTGGACGGGAGGGACGACGGCGGCCGCTTCAGCCTCGCCGTCGGGCCCCGTTTCCGCCTCGGCCGGCAGCAGGCCCTGCAGTGCCTGGACCACCCGGGTCACGTCCACGACGATGCCGGGGGTGGCCAGCTGCCGCTGGACGTGGCGCGGAAGGCTGGCGGTTGTGTGGCCTTCGTCGAACCAGCGGACCTTGCGCCGCAGCCTGCGGTTGTCCTCGTTGTGTTCGGGCTCGCCCAGCACGCCGCCCAGCCGCACCGTTCCGGCGTGCTGGTAAAGCACCAGGTCCCCGGGTTTCATCACGGTCAGGAAGGCAAAGACGGCGGTCTTGGTGTCCTCGCGTTCCACGTAGCCCAGGTGCTTGTAGTCCTCGTCCACGGCGTGCTGGACCAGCCCTGCGGTGACGCCGGGGTCCAGCAGGCGGAGATGCTCGACGTCGAGCGTCACCTTCTCTTCGCCCTGCCAGGCGGTGAGGAGCTCCGTGTTGTCACTGTGCGTGCGCAGCAGCCAGGCCCGCCGGCCGGGATCGCCCACCTTTCGCCACTGGCTGACCAACTGCCGGGCGTACCAGTCGATGCGTTGTCCGGCCTGCTCATCCAGGTGAAGGCGGATGCGGTGGATATCTGCGGTGATGTCTTCCTCGGCGTCGCCCTTGGCGCCGCCCACCAGGGAGGCGAAGGCGTCGCGGATCTCCTGGCGCTCCACGTCCGCCACCACGGGTTCAAAGTAGCTGGGCCAGGTGAGGAATTCGATGCTGCGGCGGATGGCCGGCTGGTCCCCGGGGGTGGCGGCCGCGAGCCGGTGGAAGGCCAGCGGGTCCCCCAGCGCCGCGGCGATGTCCGCGGTGGTCTGCTGGTCCACGTGCTGCACAAAACGGCACAACCACTTCAGGTGGTCCCAGATGGTCCAGTTGAATTCGGCCGTCCGGTCGCGGATCACGCCGTGGTCCGTCAGGCCTTGGTAGAGCTCCTCCGGCAGTTCCAGGGGCGGCTCCAGCCAGGAGGCAGCCTCGGCCACGCGGGCGCGCTTGACCTTCAGGGACTTAACCTCATGCGCGAGGGGCAGGGACTGCAGGAACAGCAGTTCGACGGCGAGCTGCTTGGCTTCCCTGGATGCGCCCTCGAGGTTCTGCCGCAGGTTGGTCATCATGGGCGCCTTCGGATCCGGGGTACCCCGTTCCAACCTCGCAAGGAGCTCCGCCGCCGCCTCCGACGTCCAGGTCATGGTGCGTCCGTCCAAGGCGGAAGGCTTCCCCAGGAGCCCGGGGCCGAGCACGAACCACGCGGCCTCCTCAATTTCCCGGGAGACACCGAGGGCACGGGGCATGGCAGCAGTGGAGGCTGGGGTCATGGATTCAAATTTACAGGGTGAAGCTGGGCGGGCGCTCAGAGCGGCTGGCGCCTACCCGGCTTCCGCAGGCTACTCCCCCGTTGTGGGCCTCTTCCGGCCGAAGGTGAAGTAGCCCACCGGCCCAATGAAGTTGATGAACGATGCCGCCCGCCAGGCAGCCTTGGGGCCGTTGATCATCGCTGCCGGGCGTTTTGAGATGTCCCGCTGCGCTGCCACGAGCAAGGACAGGTTGACGATCCCCGTCAGGATGATCCCGGCCTTCGCGGACGGGGACATTTCCTTCCAGGTCTTTTTCTTGGCCATGATGTTCTGCTCCTTGATGGGAATATCAGTTTCCGATGCCGGGGTATTCCATGCAACCCGTTTGAGGTCACTCCGTGAACGGGGCCATCCGTTCCTTCTGCTCGGGGGTAAGGCGCTGCACCCGGCCCGTGGTTTCATCCACGAAGGCCAGATGGCTGCTTGCTTTCACGCAGTCCTCCCGGGTTACCGGATCCTGGACCAGGTAGTGGATGTCGAAACTGGCGCCTTTGACGGCACCGATCCACACCTGCACCACGGCTGGCACGTTCCGGTATTCCAACGTCCTGACGTAGCGGATCTTGTGGTCCACCACCAGCGCCATGGTGCCTTGGGGGACGTCGTTGAAGAGGGACACGTGCGGCTCGATGCCGGGCAATCCTGCTCCGCGTGGCGGCCCGAACGCCGCGATCCGGGCTTCCTCCAGCATGCGGACGATCTGGACGTTGTTGATGTGCCCGTAGGCGTCCATGTCACCCCAGCGCATGGGGACCAGCACCTCGATCCGGCTGGCCTCCTGCGCGTTCAGCTGTGCACCGCCGTCGAGTCATCCACCGGCGCTTCCCCGGCGTCCGCACCCGCGAACTGGGACATGTACAGCCGGTAGTAGGCGCCTTCGGCAGCGAGGAGCACCTTGTGGTTGCCCTGCTCCACGATCCTGCCGTTCTCCATCACCAGGATGGTGTCGGCATCACGGATGGTGGAGAGCCGGTGGGCGATCACGAAGCTGGTCCGGTCAGTACGCAGCGCGGCCATGGCCTTCTGCACCAGCAGCTCGGTGCGGGTGTCAACAGAGCTGGTGGCCTCATCGAGGATCAGCAGCGACGGGTTGGCCACAAACGCGCGGGCGATGGTGATGAGCTGTTTTTCGCCGGCACTGACGTTGTTGCCTTCCTCGTCGATCACGGTGTCATAACCCTCGGGCAGGGCACGGACGAAGCGGTCCACAAACGTAGCCTTGGCCGCGGCCATGACCTGTTCTTCGGTGGCGTCGAGGTTGCCGTACCGGATGTTGTCGTAGATCGACCCGCCGAACAGCCAGGCGTCCTGCAGCACCATGCCCACCTTGGAGCGGAGTTCGGACCGGCTAAGGTGCGTGATGTCCACCCCGTCCAGGCTGATGGACCCGGAGTTGAGCTCGTAGAAACGCATCACCAGGTTGACCAGGGTGGTCTTGCCCGCACCGGTGGGCCCCACGATGGCCACCGTATTTCCCGGTTCGGCTGTGAAGGACAGGTTTTCGATCAGCTTCTTGTCCTCGGTGTAGCTGAAGCTGACGTCCTTGAAGTCCACGTGCCCATCGGTCTTGGCGGGAAGGTGCGCGGTGGCTGTCTCGACGTCCTGCTCGTCGGCGTCAAGGAACTCGAACACCCGCTCGGAGGAGGCAATGCCGGACTGGAGCATGTTCGCCATGCCCGCCATCTGGCCCAGCGGCTGGGTGAATTCGCGTGAGTACTGGATGAACGCGGTGGCATCACCCAGGGACATGGAGCCTGAAGCGACCCGGAGTCCGCCCACCACAGCGATGCCCACATAGCTGAGGTAGGACACGAACTGCATCACGGGGAAGATGACGCCGGAGACGAACTGCGCACCGAAGCTGGCGTTGTACAGGGCCTCGTTGCGTTCCTCAAACCGTTCCAGCATGTCTGCGTCCCGGCCGAAGACCCGCACGAGGTCGTGCCCGGAGAAGGATTCCTCGATCTGCCCGTTGAGGGAGCCGGTGTTCTTCCACTGGGCAGCGAAAAGCTTCTGGCTACGCGCTCCGATGATGCCGGCTGCCACGCCGGACAGCGGCAGGGCGATCAGCGCGATCAGGGCAAGCTGCCACGAGACGATGAACATCATGATGACGATGCCGACGACTGTCAGCAGTGAGTTGATCAGCTGCGCGAAAGCCTGCTGCAGTGCCTGCTGGACGTTGTCGACGTCGTTGGTCACCCGGGACAGGACGTCGCCGCGCTGCCGGGTATCGAAGTAGTTCAGCGGCAGCCGGTTCAGCTTCTTCTCTGTATCGTCACGGAGCCGGCGGATCACCTTCATTACGATCCGGTTCAGCACGTAGCCCTGCAGCCACAGGAAGATGTTGGCCACAAAGTACATCAGCAGCACTACGGCAATGAGCGTGGTGAGTTTGTCGAAATTGATGCCGGTCCCGGGCACCAGTTCCATCCGGGAAACCACGTCCGCGAAGTTGTCCTGGCCCTGTTGGCGCAGGCCGTCCACGAACTGTTCCTTGCTGGCCCCGGCGGGAAGCTGCTTGCCAACTACGCCGGCGAAGATCACGTCCATGGCCTGGCCCAGGATCTTGGGGGCGATGACGTTCAGGACCACGGAGATGATCACCAGGCCCACCACCACGTAGATTCCGAGCGACTCTGGTTTCAGCAGGCCGATCAACCGTTTGGCTGAAGGCCAGAAGTGTTCGGGTTTCTTGGCTGGCATGCTGCCGAACATGCCGCCGTCCGCCTCCGTGGGCTTGTACTCCTCCTCGAAGAAGTCGTCGTCCCCGACGGCAGCATCCGCCGGCCCGGAGTTGAGCTGCTCCTCAGCCGCCGTCTCTTTCACGCTGCTGGAGTCCTTCTTGCGGGCGCTCATGCCATTTCCTCCACGCTCAGCTGGGATTCGACGATTTCCTGGTACGTGGGAGAGGTTTCCAGGAGTTCCTCGTGTGTTCCGCGGTCCACGATCCGGCCGTTATCCAGTACCAGGATCTGGTCCGCTTCGGTGATGGTGGAAATCCGCTGGGCCACAATGATGACGGTGGCGTCGGCGGTGGTGTGCTTAAGGGCCGCCCGGAGCCGGGCATCGGTGGCGACGTCCAGGGCCGAGAATGAATCATCAAAGAGGTAGACCCGGGGTTTGGTCACCAGGGCCCGGGCGATGCAGAGGCGTTGCCGCTGGCCGCCGGAAACGTTGGTTCCGCCCTGGGCGATGCGGGAATCGAGCGCGTTCTTTTTCTCCCGGACAAAGTCGGCTCCCTGCGCCACTTCCAGGGCATCCCAGAGTTCCTGGTCCGTGGCCTCTGTCTTGCCAAAGCGCAGGTTGTGTTCGATGGTCCCCGAGAAGAGGTACGGCCGCTGGGGCACCAGGGCCACACGCTTGGTGATCTCGGCGCGGTCCAGCCTGTTGACGGGAACGCCATCCAGCAGCACCTCCCCTTCAACGGTGTCGTACAGGCGGGGCAGGAGTGACAGCAGCGAGGTCTTGCCCGCACCTGTGGAGCCGATGATGGCGATGGTCTGCCCCGGACGGGCGGTGAAGCTGACATTGCTCAGGACCGGGGCTTCAGCGCCGTGGTATGCAAAGGTGACGTTGCGGTATTCAACAACGCCGGTAAGGGATGCCGGCGCTTCGGGCCGTTCGGGATCGTGGATGGAGGGTTCGACGTCGAGCACCTCGCCGATGCGGTCCGCGCAGACGGAGGCGCGCGGAATCATCATGGCCATAAAGGTGCCCATCATGACCGCCACCAGGATCTGGAGCAGGTACTGCAGGAAGGCGGTCAGTGCGCCTACCTGCATGTCGCCGGAGTCCACGCGTTGCCCGCCGAACCACAGCACCGCGGCGGTGGACAGGTGCAGGATCATGCTGATGGCGGGGAACATCAGGACAAACAGCGCCCCGATCTTCAGTGAAACGTCGGTCAGCTCCTTGTTGGCCTCACCGAACCGTTCAGTTTCGAAGGGTTCGCGGACGAAGGCCCGCACCACCCGGATGCCGATGATCTGCTCGCGCAGCACCGCGTTGATGCGGTCGATCTTTTTCTGCATGGAGCGGAACAGCGGCATCAGACGCACCACGAGGTATCCCACCACAACGGTCAGCAGGGGCACCGAGACCCAGACAAGCCAGGACAGGTTGATATCCTCGCGCAGTGCCATGATGATGCCGCCGATGCACATGATGGGGGTGGCCACCATGAAGTTCAGTCCCATCAGCATCAGCATCTGCACCTGCTGCACGTCATTGGTGCCGCGCGTGATGAGGGTGGGTGCGCCGAAGGCGTTGACGTCCTTGGCCGAGAAGCTGGTGACCTTGCGGAACACGGCCCGCCGCAGGTCCCTGCCGAGCGCCATGGCCGCCTTGGAGCCAAAGTAGACGCCGGCGATCGCGGTTCCCACTTGGACGAACGCCACCAGCAGCATCACGGAACCGGTGCGCCAGATGAAGTCGGTATCCCCGCGGGAGACTCCTTGATCGATGATCTGCGCATTCAGGCTGGGAAGGTAGAGCGCGGCGATGGTGGAGGCCAGCTGGAAGATGATGACAGCCAGAATGTACGGCGCATACGGTTTGGAGTAGCGCCGGATGAGGGTGAGGAGCATGAACCCAACTCTAGTGTTGACCACTGACAACGCGCCCCGCGGTGAGCACATTTTCCTGTGGAATGGATTAATTCATATACGAGGGGGCGCAAGACCGCCGCCGGTGCCCGGTGGCCGGGTCCGGCGGCGGCGTTGTGCGCGTAAGGTCCTGCAGTGGCAGTCCTGCAATGGCAGCCGTGCCGGCTTACCCAGCAGAGTCAATCCTGCGGCGCAGCGGCGCTGTGCTTGCCATGGCTTGCGATATACAGGGCAGCGGCGGCCTGGGACTTCCGTTCCTTGAGGAGCTTCCGTTTCAGCCGGGTGAGTTCGGCCGCGGTCGCGGCCTGCTGGGCCGCCACTTCGCGCTGGGACCGCAGCTGTTCCTGGATGTCCAGCACCAGCTTTCCCAGCTCCATCTGCTGCCGGGCCAGCAGGTGCTGGGTGTCCTGGAGCTTCTGTACTGTTGCCGCGGCGGAGGCGGCGGGGCGCTCCGGATCAGCGTCAAAACTGAGGGCGAATGCTTCCTCGAGGTCGTCCGCGGTGACCACGGCGGACCGCGTGGCCGGCACCGAGGAGGTCCCGGCGTCGTACGCCTTGCTGCCGGCACTGCCGGCATGGTCTGTACCGTTTCCGGCAACCCGGCCTGCACCCGTGCCGGATACGGCAGCCGATACCAGGGGCAACTGGCCGGTCATGGCCGTCATCCCTGCTTCACCCGCCGCATTGGCCTGCAGCGTGGCCTCCGGCGTGATGTCCACAGTCTTGCGCAGCGGCTTTTCCTTGATGAACAGGACGGCGAGCAGGGCAACCACGCTGACGGCGGCGGAGATCATGAAGATCCCGGCGGTGGCATCGCCGTAGGCGGCGCGCATGACTTCGGCGACGGGAGCGGGCAGGTCCTTCAGGTCAAGCGTGGCACCGCTGTTTCCGGAGGCCTGAATACCGAGCTTCGTGAGGCCGTCCGTGGCCAGGTCCTTGACGTGGTTGGCCATGACGGCGCCGAGGACCGAGACGCCGATGGCGCCGCCGACGGAGCGGAAGAAGGCAACCGAGGCGCTGGCGGAACCGATGTCCGAGGCCCGGACGGTGTTCTGCACGGCGAGGACCAGGTTCTGCATGAGCATGCCCAGGCCGATGCCGAAAATGCCCGTGTAGAGGCCGGTCAGCCAGAGTTCGGTGGTGTGGTCCATGGTCCCGGCGAGCGCGAGGCCGCCGATCAGCAGCACGGTGCCGCCGATCAGGAAGCGCTTCCACTTGCCGTAGCGGCTGATCAGCTGGCCGGACGCCACGGAGCCCACCAGGTTGCCGGCGATCATGGGAAGGGTCAGCAGGCCTGCTTCGGTGGGTGTGGCGCCGCGGGCCACCTGGTAGTACTGGCCCAGGAAGGTGGAGGAACCGAACATCGCGACGCCGACGGCCACCGAAGCGACGATGGCCAGGGCCGTGGTGCGTTCGGAGATGATCTTCAGCGGGATGATCGGCTGGGAGACCTTGGATTCAACCAGCACCAGCAGCGCCAGCAGGAGGGCACCGCCGCCCACCATCACCGCGGACTGCCAGGACCACCAGTCGTAGTAATCGGCCTTGCCGGCGAAGGAAACCCAGACCAGGAGCAGGCTCACGCCGCTGGTCAGCAGGACGGCGCCGAACCAGTCGATCTTGGCCGGCCGCTTGATGTGCGGAACCTTCAGGGTGACCTGGAGCAGGATCAGGGCCACGACGGCGAGCGGGACGCAGACAAAGAAGGTCCAGCGCCAGCCGAGGGGGCTGTCCACGATGAAGCCCCCCAGCAGCGGGCCCCCGGCGGTGCCTACCGCCATGACAGCACCCATGTAGCCGGAGTACTTGCCGCGTTCGCGGGGCGGGATGATGGAGCCGATGATCGCTTGGGCTAAGGCAGTCAGTCCGCCCATGGCCACGCCCTGGATTACGCGGGCAGTGAGCAGGAACGGGATGTTCTCGGAGAAACCGGCCATGACCGATCCGGCCACGAAGATCACGATGCTGAGCTGGACGAGGAGCTTTTTATCGAAGAGGTCAGCGAGCTTGCCCCAGATGGGGGTGGTGGCCGCATTGGCCAACAGGGCTGCGGTGATCACCCAGGCGAAGTCGGTCTGGGTGCCCTTGAGCTCGGACATGATGGTGGGCAGGGCGTTGGCCACGATGGTGCTGCTGAGGATCGCGGTAAAGAAGGCCGCCAGGAGGCCGGTCAGGGCCTCCATGATCTGGCGGTGGTTCATCGGGGCGCCGGGTTCGTGGCGTTTGGACTGCCGCGATTCCTGCTTTCCGGTTCGAGTGCGCTCGTGCTGCACGGTGGCGGCGACGTTAGCCATTAAGGGACTCCTCCAAGGTTTTGTGTTCATTGGTGGCGCCGGCCGCCATTGCCCGGGCTGATTTCTTGAGTGATTCGGTGAGCCTGCGGAGGGATTTCGCCGTGTCCCCGGCGTCCTCCTCGCTCCAGTCGCTCAGGTAGTCCTGCAGGACCGCTGTCCGCTGCTCCTCGATGTGACGGAGTTTCTCGGCTCCCTGCGGAGTGAGGGCAACCAACTGGGCCCGGCCGTCGTCGGGATCCTGCCTGCGGACCACCAGGCCATGGTCCTCGAGGTCCGCGATGTGGCGGCTGAGGACGGGCGCGCTGACGCCCAGCCGTTCAGCCAGCCGGGTGGCGCGGGTTTCTCCCTCCCCCACGAACCGCAGTACTCCTTGCAGGGCAACTCCGGTGTCCTGTCCGCGCACGTTGACGGTGGAGATGCACCGCACCGCGCGCTGTAGATCGAAGATCTGGTAGACGAGATCCGCTGCCGTGTCTGGTGCTACTGCCATGGCTTCAGGCTCCTTACTTGTTTGCCTGAAGCAACTATATCTCAAGTTGGTTGCTTTGGGAAACTAAAAGGGTTCGCCGAGACGCCGAAGGGTCCCGGTTCCTTTCGGAACCGGGACCCTTCGCTGTGGAGTTAAGGTGGACGGCTATTCAGGCAGGTGCGTGGGCGCGAACATTTTCAGGAGGGTTTCCACCACGACGACGTTGGGCCCGTCCGCGGCGAAGCCCGCCTTCAGCGCCTCCCCCACGTCCTCGGGCGCCACTTTTGTGGCCGGCACACCGAACGCTTCGGCGAGCTTAACGAAGTCCGGGCGGGCAAGTTCTGTGGCTGTTGCCTTGCCGAAGGCCCCCACCATGTATTCGCGCAGGATGCCGTAGCCGCCGTCGTCCACAATCAGCCAAGTGACGGGCACGTTGTGCTGCTTGGCCGTGGCCAGTTCCGAGATGGAATACATGGACGAACCGTCACCGGACACCGCGAGCACGCGGCCGGGCTTGCCCAGGGCTTCGAGGCCCGTCGCTGCTCCGATCGCTGCCGGGAAGCCATACCCCAGGCCGCCGGCTCCTTGGGCCGAGTGGAACTGGCCCTCCCGGGCGTCCCAGCAACTCCAACCCCAATACGCGGCGATCGTCATGTCCCAGAAGGTCTGCATGTCCGCCGGTACCGCTTCGCGGATGTCGGCCATAAACTTCAGTTCCTTGGCCAGGTCCTGGGATTCCAGGCGTGCGCGGACCTTGGCCAGCGATTCCTTCACCAGGTCCTCCGGGGACATACCGTGCCAGTTGGGCCTGGGGTGGGCAGGCTCCACCTGCAGTGCCTCGTCCAAGGCAGCAAGCGCCTGGCCGGCGTCCGCGCGGATGCCGAGCCCGGGGCGATTGGACTCAAGGACCCGGGGTTCGGCGTCGATCTGGATGATCCGGCCGCGCGGCGCGAACGTGAAGTAGTTCGAGGTGACCTCGCCCAGGGAGGAACCGACCACCACCAGGACGTCGGCGTCCTCGAGCAGGTCGGTCATGTAGCGGTCCTCGATCCAGGACTGCAGTGACAACTCGTGGTTCCAGGGGAAAGCGCCGTTGCCGCCCGGCGTGCAGATCACCGGAGCACGAAGCTTCTCCGCGATCGACAGCAGCGACTTCTCCGCCTTGCCCCTGCGCGTTCCGCCTCCGGCGATGATGGCCGGACGTTCCGCCGCCTGCAGCCACTTGACTGCTTCGCGGACCAGTTCCACGCGGGGCGGGTTGTCCGCCGCTTCCGCGAGCGCGTCCTCCACCGGCGGCACCATGATGGGATCGAGCAGCACGTTTTGCGGGATTTCGATCCACACCGGCCCCTGGGGTGAGGAGATCGCTTCGGTCCAGGCGTCCTGGATGGCGGACGGGATGCCGGACGCATGCTGGATCAGCCGCTGGCTCTTGGTCACGTTTGCCGCCGACGCCTTCTGGTCATCGAGCTGGTGCAGCATGCCTTTTCGCCGGGCTCCGAGCCCCTCCAGCGGGATCTGGCTGGCCACGACCACCATCGGCACGCCGGTGGCGTAGGCTTCCTGCAGTCCGGCCAGGGACGTCAGGGCCCCGGGGCCGGTGGAGAGGAACAGGACGCCCACCTCGCCGGTGGCACGGGAGTAGCCGTCCGCCGCGAAGGCCGAGTTGTTCTCCACCCGGGAGGAAACAAAATGCAGGTTTCCGCGGCCCATCGCGTCGAACAGTCCCAGTGCGTGCTGGCCCGGGATGCCGAAGACGGTCTTGGCGCCCAGCGCTTCGAGGGTTTCGACGACGAGGTCCCCGCCGTTGCGGGCACCCGTGCCTTTTGTGGGGGCTGCTGTCCCCGGATCGAAATCGATCATGGCGTGCTACTCCTTGCCGGCGGCAGCGAAGCCTGCCGGACGGCGGGCTTCCTGGCCGAGGGCCTGTGCCGCGTAGCCCGTCTCCGCCCCGAAACGGTCACCGGCTACAGCGTTATCAGCCATCAGGGTCACCAGCTCGTAGGCGACGTGGCTGGCAGCAACGCCGGTGAGTTCTGCGTGGTCGTAGGCGGGAGCCACCTCCACGATGTCGGCGCCCACCAAGTTCATGCCGCGGAAGCCCCGGATGATTTCCAGCAGTTCACGGCTGGTGATGCCGCCGGCCTCGGGGGTGCCGGTACCGGGAGCGTGGGCCGGGTCCAGGACGTCGATGTCCACGGAGATGTAGAGGGGTCGGTTGCCAATCCGGTCCCGGACCTTGGCCACGGTTTCCAGGACGCCCTGGTAGTAGACGTCCGCGGAAGTGACGATGCCGAAACCAAAGCGGTGGTCGTCGTCGAGATCCTTTTTGCCGTAGAGGGGGCCACGGGTGCCGATGTGGCTGATGGCTTCGGTATCAAGGATGCCCTCCTCGACGGCGCGGCGGAACGGGGTGCCGTGGGTGTATTCGGCCCCGAAGTAGGTGTCCCAGGTATCCAAATGGGCGTCGAAGTGGAGCATGGCGACGGGGCCACCCGCGCGTTCGGCGGCGGCCCGAAGCAGGGGCAGCGCGATGGTGTGGTCCCCGCCAAGGGTCACCAGTTTGCTGCCGGCTGCGGTGAGGTCAAGGGCGTTCTGCTGGATGGTTTCGATGGCTTGGTTGATGTTGAACGGGTTGACTGCCATGTCCCCGGCGTCGGCCACCTGGATGTTTTCGAACGGGCTGACGTCCCACGCAGGGTTGTAGGGGCGCAGCAGCCGGCTTGCTTCGCGGACGTGGTTGGCGCCGAAGCGGGCTCCCGGGCGGTACGAGACACCGGAGTCGAAGGGAACGCCCACCACGGTCACGTCGGCTTTTTCCACCTGGTCAAGGCGCGGAAGGCGGGCATAGGTGGCAGCCCCGGCGTAGCGGGGAATACGGGATGAGTCGATGGGGCCAAGGTTGCCGTTGGCTTCGATGCGCAGCTCTTCCAATGGAGGCCTCTCCTTCGAGGAGTTGAGGGACTGATGTGACTGCCATCATACAGCTTGTTTTCGCATGTGCATCACTTGTTTACCTACTCCTCGAGGCCCGGCGTGCCTTCCCGCCCAATTACTCCTGCAAGAGTGGTTGGATCATCTGGCAATTCCCCCGTCTCGCCGCGTTCCGAGCAGCACGCCCGCTCAGCAACCGGGCAGGACCGCCCCCCGGATTTACCCACATACGACTGCCCACCGGTTCCCCTCCGGCAGCCGCGAGCATCAGATGGCGGTATGGAGATTCTCGACTACCTGAAGCGGGCGGGAGGAGTGGCCCGCTCAGCACAACTTCTGGATGCCGGATTTTCACGCCGGGACCTGCTGCGGCTCAAAGAGTGAAGGGCTTTGCCGTCCTGCGCTACATGCCGGAACACATCTGGTTCAACCCTGACCGGGTGGCGGCAGAAATCAGGGCGGTTTTGGCTGACCGCCGGCAGCCGATCCGCCGAGGACGGCACACCCGTAAAGGGGAGGCTACCGGCTCGCGGCTGGGACCAGGACCCAAAGAACTTCGACCGGCTTGTCCGTCGGATTGATCCAGGTGTGCGGCTCCCGGCCAGGGAAGGTGACCGTATCCCCGGCACTGAGGTCGTACTGCTCATTGGTGAGGATCAAGCGGATGTTGCCCTTGATCACATGGAGCACGTCAACGTCGCAGTCCACGGCGTAAAGCTCGGACTCGCCACGGCCGTGCGGTTCGATGCAGGCCTGGATGATCTGGATCCGCCGCTCGGAACGGGCCGTGAGCAGGCGCTCCACGATCCCATGGCCGCCCAGCGAGATCCGCGGGCCGTCATTGCGCTTGGTGAGGTGGGTCTCCGGCGCGGCGAACAGGTCTCCGATGGAAATCGACAGGACCTGGCAGAGCGTCACGAGCGAGGCTACGGACGGGGACGTGAGATCCCGTTCCACCCGGCTAAGGAAGCCCTTGGTGAGCCCGGTGGCGTCGGCAACCTGCTCGATGGTGAGCCGTTGGGACTGCCGGGCGGCCCGGATCCTGGAACCGATGGCAACGGGCACGTTGCTGGGCTCTACTGGCAGTGCCTTCATCTGCGTACCTTTCATGGCCGGCAGCCCCGGCCCCACTCTGGAGCAATACTAATGGCCAACCGCTTCTGTGACGCGTCCATGGCGGGGGCGCGTACACGTGCCAGTTTTCCCTTGACTGTTACCACAGTCACAGCCTACTCTTTGGAAAACATCTGTTGCTTATAAGGCAATAATCGGGAATCCACTCTCACCCAACCCCTGCGCAGCGGTTCCGTAATTCCCCCCTCGGAAACCACAACGCTGCCGCCCAGCTCCAAGGAGTCCACCGTGGACGCAAACGTCATCAACATCGCCATTGTGGTGGTGTACCTTCTCGCAATGCTTGCCTTCGGCTGGTGGGGCAAGTCCCGCACCAGGAACAACAGCGACTTCCTGGTGGCCGGCCGGCGCCTCGGCCCCTTCCTTTACACGGGCACCATGGCCGCCGTGGTCCTCGGCGGAGCCTCCACCGTTGGCGGCGTGGGCCTCGGCTACAAGTTCGGCATCTCCGGCATGTGGCTGGTAGTGGCCATCGGCTCCGGCGTGCTGCTGCTGAGCCTGCTCTTCGCCGGAACCATCCAAAAGCTGAAGATCTACACCGTCTCGCAGATGCTCACCCTGCGGTACGGCAGCCGGGCCACCGAGGCCTCGGGGATCGTGATGCTGGCGTACACCCTGATGCTGTGCGCCACCTCCACCGGTGCCTACGCCACCATCTTTGTGGTGCTGTTCGACTGGGAGCGGCCGCTCGCCATCGCAGTGGGCGGTGCGATCGTGCTGGTTTACTCAACCATCGGTGGCATGTGGTCCATCACCCTGGCGGACCAGGTGCAGTTCGTGATCAAAACCGTCGGCATCTTCTTCCTGATGCTCCCCTTCACCATGAACGCGGCCGGCGGCCTCGACGGCATCCGCAGCCGGGTGGATGAAAGCTTCTTCCAGATCGACGGCATCGGCGTGCAGACCATCATCACCTACTTCGTGGTGTACACCCTGGGCCTGCTCATCGGCCAGGACATCTGGCAGCGGGTCTTCACCGCCAAGACCCCCACCGTGGCCCGGTGGGGCGGCGCCACCGCGGGCATCTACTGCATCCTCTACGGCGTTGCCGGCGCCCTGATCGGCATGGCCGCCAACGTTGCGCTGTCCGACATCAAGATTGCCGCCAAGGACGATGTCTACGCCGAAGTTGCCCAGACCCTCCTGCCCGTCGGCATCGGCGGGCTGGTCCTGGCAGCCGCCGTCGCCGCCATGATGTCCACGGCGTCCGGCGCCCTGATCGCCGCCGCAACGGTGGCCCGCGCCGACGTCCTGCCGTTCGTGGCCAGCTGGTTCGGCAAGCAGATCAACACCGAAGATACGGACAACCCTGAGCACGACGTCAAGGCGAACCGTATCTGGGTCCTGGTCCTGGGCATCATTGCCATCGTCATCGCCATCATCACCAAGGACGTGGTGGCCGCCCTGACCATCGCCTACGACATCCTGGTGGGCGGCCTGCTCGTGGCCATCCTCGGCGGCCTGGTGTGGAAGCGCGGCACGGGCGCCGCGGCCGCGGCCTCGATGGCGGTAGGTTCCGTGGTGACGCTGGGCACCATGATCATCCTGGAAATCAACGCCAAGGCACCCCTGGACGGCATCTACGCCAACGAACCCATCTACTACGGCCTGCTCGCCTCCGCCGTGGTCTACGTCGCGGTGTCCCTGCTGACGAAGCCCACCGATCCCCACGTAATGCGGAACTGGCAGCGGCGCGTTTCCGGCCAGGAGCCACGGGAGGCTTCCGTGGCGACAGTTCCCGCCCCGTAGCCCCTGTGTAAGCAGCGCAGCGTCGAGGACACGCACGACGGCGGCACCTCCTTTCGCTTTCCAGCGAAGGAAGGTGCCGCCGTCGTCTGTTTAATCCGGGGCCGGCCTATTCGGTTTCGCGGACCTCGTCATCATCCAGCGGGACCACCCGGTCCTCGGCATCTATGACGACAGGAGGGGCCTGGACCACGGGCTCTTCCTCGTCCAGGAATTCATCCTCGGTGTCCCAGTCTTCGTCGCTGACCGGCACGTCCTCGGCGTAGTCGAAGGCAGGATCGGCCTCTACGGAATCCAGGTGGGGCATGTCCGGGTGCTGTCCGGTGGTGTTCATTGTGCAACCTCCGTTTGTTCGTACCTGACGTGCTCTTTTGTGCGGCGTGGGCGGGCGCCACACTTTCATCACAGCACCGGCCCGTGGCCCGGTCAAGGGTCCGTGAACGGCGCACAACAACTTCGAAAGTCCACGACTTTTAAGGCTCACCGAAACCGCCAAGTGAGGGATACCAGCCGAAAAACCGCGTAATTCCGCGGTAAGCTGGCGGGGCAATGGGGCCACACCATGCCCCGTTTAGCTCAGGAGTTTTCGTGTCGCAGCACGCCCATCCCCACCACCAGCACGCGCCCAACCACCAGCACACCCCGGCCGAGGAAGGGCACCGGCCCGCGGCGTCGGACATCCGCCGCTGGCGGCAGTACCTGGCTGACGAACGCGCTGAGGCCTCCGTCTATAGGGACCTGGCGCAGAACCGGCAGGGCGAAGAGCGGGACATCCTGCTTGCCCTTGCCGAAGCGGAGGGCCGGCACGAGGAACACTGGCTCCGCCTTCTGGGTGAACATGCAGGCAAACCCCGCCCGGCGTCCTTGCGCAGCCAGCTCCTGGGTTTCCTGGCCCGGCACTTCGGCTCCGTCTTCGTCCTGGCCCTGGCCCAGCGCGCCGAAGGCCGCTCCCCCTACGCCAAGGACCCCAACGCCACCGATGCGATGGCCGCAGACGAGCAGATCCACGAGGAAGTGGTCCGCGGCCTTGCCACCCGCGGGCGCAACCGCCTGGCCGGCACGTTCCGGGCCGCCGTGTTCGGCGCGAATGACGGCCTGGTCAGCAACCTGTCCCTGGTGATGGGCATGGCGGCCTCCGGCGTGGCCAGCAGCGTGGTGCTGCTCAGTGGCATCGCCGGGCTTCTTGCCGGCGCCATGTCCATGGGTGCCGGAGAATTCATCTCGGTCCGCTCCCAGCGCGAACTCCTCGCAGCCACCCGCCCCACCCAGATCACGCTGGCAGCAGCCCCCAAACTGGATCTTGAGCACAACGAACTGCTGCTCGTTTACCTGGCAAGGGGAATGTCCCAGGAAGCCGCACAGCACCGCGTGGCCGAGCGGATGGGCCTCCTCACCTGCGACTGCGACCCCAGCCTGTCCCTGCAGCCCGAAGTTCCCGACGCCGAAGACCAGCACGAGGCCGTGGGCACGGCGTGGGGTGCCGCCCTGTCCAGCTTCTGCTTCTTTGCCTCCGGCGCCGTCGTGCCGATCATTCCGTTCCTGTTCGGCCTGACGGGTGTGGCCGCGCTGGTGGTTGCCGGCGTGCTGGTGGGCGTTGCCCTGCTGGTCACCGGCGGCATCGTTGGTCTGCTCTCCGGCACGTCGCCCCTGACCCGGGGCCTGCGCCAGCTCGCCATCGGCCTGGGCGCCGCTGCGGTCACCTACCTTCTGGGGCTGGTCTTCGGCACTGTTGTTGGGTAGCGAAGGGTTTTGGCGGTAGCCTGCACTGGCAGCAGGCACTCCGGCAGCAGGCGTTTCCGGCAGCAGGCTCTGTGCAGGACGGTCCGCTGGCACCAGCGGGCCGGGGACACGTTTGTTTGGGGGCAGCAATGGAGGACCAGCCTGGGCGCCACAGCGGCAGGCGGGCAGGCACCGGAAGTACCCGCGGGCCGCTCCTGTTCGTGCTGACCGGAGCAGTGTTCTCCGCGGCACTGTTCGGCGCCGCGCTGGGGTTGGACAACCCCCGGTTCAAGGACTTCCTTGATGTCCGCCTGGGACCGGGCGGCCAGCAGGGGACCCCACCAACGCAGAGCCCGGGTGAGGCGCGGGCGCAGCCGCCCGCTGAGGCCCGAACCGAAGCCCCGCCGCCGGGATTCGAGGAAGCGGACACTCCCCTGGCTGAGCCCGTGCGGCCACCGGTGCAGAGCAACTCCTACAAGTTCCTGGCCGTCAACGGTGACGCCAGCCCCGTGGGCTACTCCCCCTGCCGGCCACTGCACTACGTGGTCAACGATGTCCTGGCCCCCGCAGGCGCGCAGCAGCTCCTTGCGGACGCGATTACCAGCATCTCCAACGCCACGGGCATCACCTTTGTCTACGACGGCACCACCGGCGAACAGCCGTCGCCGCAGCGTGCCCCGTACCAACCCGATGCCTACGGCGAGCGCTGGGCACCGCTGCTGATCGCCTGGACCACGCCGGAGGTTGCGCCCCAGCTCAAGGGCAAGGTGATCGGGACCGGCGGCAGCACGCATTACAGCTACGGTGACGGCCCCAAGACCTTCGTCACCGGCGGCCTGGACCTGGACGCGCCGCAGATAGCCGATGAACTAGTGAACCCCGACGGCCACTTCTATGCCACCGCCGTGATCCTGCACGAGCTCAGCCACGTTATGGGGCTGGACCACGTGGAGGATCCCGGCCAGCTGATGTATCCGGAGATCGGTACTCCCGAGGGGCTGTCCGCCGGGGACCTCAACGGCCTCTACGAGCTGAGCAAGGCGCAGTGCCGGAAGGACCTGTAACCGTTCGCGGATAGCCGGTCAGGCGCTGAGAACGGCCGCGGCTTCCTCCACCGAGTCCACCAGGAAAATCCAGTCCTCCATGGCCCGGCCCGCGGCCAGGCTGCGCAGCATGGGCCAGGCCGGATACTCGTGCTCCCAGTGATTCCTGCCCACCAGCACCATCGGGGTGACTTTCCCGGCCGCGGCATAGTAGTTCTCGCACGCGTCCTGGAAAATCTCCTGGACTGTTCCCGCGGCTCCCGGGAGGAACACAATCCCGCCGTGGCAGAGCCCCAGCAGGATGGCTTCCCGGATGGCGTTGGCAAAGTACTTGGCGATGTGCGTGGCGAAATAGTTGGGCGGCTCATGGCCGTAGAACCAGGTAGGGATCCCCAGCGACGCGGTACCGCCGGGATAATGTTCGACGACGGCGGCCGCCGCGCGGGCCCACGCGGACACCGAGGGACGGAAGCCCGGAACAGAGGCGAGGGTTTTCAGCGCTGCCTGCAGGGCGCCGTCGTCGGCCTGGCTCAGGTACGCGCCAAGGTTGGCAGCCTCCATGGCACCCGGCCCGCCGCCGGTGGCGACCACGTGCCCGTTCCGGGCAAGCAGCCTGCCCAGCAGTGCCGCCTGGGCGTAGTCGGCGCTGCCCCGCTGGGCCGCGTGCCCGCCCATCACACCCACCATTTTCCCGGCGGACCAGGCGCCGGACCGGTGAAGTTCATCAAGGGCGTCGCCGATGGCGTGGTCGTGGAGTGCCGAAGCCAGGGTGGCATCCAGCCTGTGCCGCAGCCCCGGCTGGATGCTCCACTGGTAGATCCGTGCGTCCGGCAGTTCCTCGTAGGGTGAATCCGCGAGGCCCGCGTACAGCTCCTGGGGCGAGTACAGCCCCGCCCGGTAGGGGTTGAAGGGCACACCGTCCAGCCGCGGGAAGATCAGGGCGCCGCGGCGCCGGAGTGCGTCCTCCATCCCCTCGTCGAACGTGCAGCCCAGGAAGATGGCGCCCTCAACCCGGATCATGTTCAGCGCGGCGGACCGCCCCCGCAGGTCCAGGGACTGGGCATGCCAGCCATCCATCTCCTGGGCTCCGGCCCCAACCAGCCGGTCGAAGCTGGCCAGGTCCTCAACATCGAGGATGCGGGGGCTGGGACCCAGTTTTCCGGAGAGGTTCATGGCCGCCCCGTTGTCATGCTGCTCATCCACCCAGCGTATTGCACCGTTTAAGCAACGCGGGGTCAGGTCCTGCCCATCCGGAACTCCGGATCGGGCGGAATCTGACCCCGCATTGCTTACGGAAGTGCCTTGTCAGGCGGGAACCCTTGCAACTGCGGTGTCGCCACGGAAGTGGGCCTCCAGCTGTTCGAGTGAACGGCCCTTGGTCTCCGGGACGAACTTGGCCACAAAGGCCAGGGATGCGACGTTGACCAGGACAAACAGTCCGAAGGTACCGGTGGAGCCCAAGGCTTCGACCACGATCGGGAACAGGAATGAGATGGCGGCGTTCACGGTCCAGAGCGCGAAGACCGCGATTCCCATGGCGAAGCCGCGGATGGCCAGCGGGAACATCTCCGAGAGGAGCAGCCAGACGCAGGTCCCGATGAAGCATTGGACGAAGGCAACGAATAACATCATGGCGGCGAGGATGGTGTAGCTGGCCAGGTCAGACTGCGGCAGCAGGAACACCACTGCCAGCAGGGCCTGCGAGGCGACCACGCCCGAGAAACCGATGATCAGCATCTTCCGGCGGCCGATGAATCCCAGCAGCCAGATCCCCAGGACGGTCATCAGCACCGAGGTGACGCCAACGCCGATGGTGGCCACGAGGGAGGCGCTCACGCCGAGGCCGCTTTTTTCCAGGATGGTGGGGGCGTAGTAGTTGACAGTATTGATGCCGGTGGCCTGCTGGACGGTGGCGAGGCCTATGCCGATCCACAACAGCCGGCGCATCCACGGGTTATTGCGGAGGTCCCGCCAGGCGTGGCCGCGCTCCTCCTTCGCTGTCCGCGCAGCCTGGGCAATTTCTTCATATTCGGCAGCTGCTTCTTCGGGCCCGCGGCTCAGGTTCAGCACGCGGCGGCTGTCCTCGAGCCGGCCGCGGATGGCGTACCAGCGGGGTGATTCGGGCAGCATCAGCATGCCCGCCAGCAGGGCCAGCGCGGGCAGCGAGGCAATTCCCAGCATGGTCCGCCAGACCTCGGTGTCGTGGATCAGGGCATCGAGGAGCGCGTTGATCGCGAATGCCAGCATCTGACCCGTGACGATCATGAGTTCGTTGATGGTCACCATGCGGCCACGAAGGTGGGCCGGGGCCATCTCCGCCAGGTAGAGGGGGCACGTAACGGCGGCTGCTCCCACGCCGAGGCCCAGCAGGATGCGGGCGGTGATCATGAAGGAGACGTTGGGGGCGATGGCGCAGCCGATGGCGCCAAGCAGGAACAGCAGGGCACAGACCAGCAGGGAGCCCCTGCGGCCGAGCTTGTCCGCCATCCGCCCGCCTGTAAGAGCGCCTACGGCGGCGCCGGGAAACAGAAGGGCGCTGACCACTGTCGCTTCCTCCACGGCGTTCATGTCCAGGGAATCGTTCATGTACAGAAGGGCACCGGAGATCACGCCGGTGTCGTAGCCGAACAGCAGGCCACCGAGGGTGGAAATGACGGTAAGGCGGGCAAGGTAGCCGCGGTGCTTGCCGGAGGGTACGTTGTGGGACGGTTTTTGCAACAGCATTGTTGCCTCTCAGATTCTTGGGGACCGGAACAACCCGGACGCGAATGTGATGTGTGGCACTAACGTTAGAGCGCTCTAATCCTTGCCGTCAATAGAAAGTCCTAATGTCAGAACATTTAATTTCCCATCAGCGCGCTGAAGCTGCGAGGAAGAGCCCTTGACCGGGCAGGCCAGCCTGCTACGATCGTTGAAGAACTATGTCCTATCAAGCGAACATATAGCGGTAAAGCAGCGGCGCTTTAAGGCCCGACCGGTCCAGAGCTGCCCTCAAGGAACGGGAACGTAAAAGTGGCGAACAACCTGGGTCTCAGCATCGACCGCTCCTCCCCCGTCCCCCTCTACCATCAGGTTGTCCAAGGTATAGAGGCCGCCATCTACAGCGGCGTCCTGGAACCCGGGAGCCGGCTGGACAATGAGATCGACCTTGCCGCGCAACTGAACCTCTCCCGGCCCACCATGCGCAAGGCCATGGACGAGCTGGTCAGGTCCGGCCTGCTGGTCCGCAAGCGTGGAGTGGGAACACAGGTGGTGTCCAGCCAGGTCCGCCGCCCGCTGGAACTCTCCAGCCTCTACGACGACCTCACCAACAACGGCAAGAAGCCCACCACCGAAGTCCTGAGCTTCTCCCACGTGGAGGCGGACGACGCCACCCTGGCCACACTTCAGCTTCCCGCCGGATCCAAGGTCTACCACTTCACCCGGCTCCGGAAAGTCGGCGGCAAACCGCTGGCCCTCATGGAGAACTGGGTGCGTGACGATATCGCCGCCATGGACGAGGCCATGTTGTCAGCCGAAGGCCTGTACGCAATCCTGCGCAGGGGCGGGGTCAATTTCCGGCTCGCCACCCAGCGCATCGGGGCCATGACCGCCAACGAGTACCAGGCCTCCATGCTGGAAACGGGCGCCGGATCTGCCCTGGTCACCATGGAACGCACCGCCGTGGACGATACCGGGCGACGGGTGGAGACAGGCCACCACGTATATCGCGCTGATTCCTACAGCTTTGAAATGACACTCGTACAGCGCTAACTCAAGGAGCCAACTCCATGACCAACTGGGTCTACCCCCTGGGCACCGCCGCCGACGGCACGTGGGACGTCTCGATTGGAACATCAGATTCCACCCTTGCCGTTGCGGGGTGGGCACACACGGGACTCAAGGTGGCCACCCTCACCGCCGGGGCCGGCGTCGTCCTTCCTCCGGCGGACGAGGAGCGGATTGTGGTGCCGCTCAGCGGATCCTTCACCGCCATGGTGGACGGGACCAAGTACCAGCTGAACGGCCGCCCGTCAGTATTCTCCGGGCCCACCGATGTCCTGTACTCCGGTACCGGGCGTGCGGTGGCCATCAGCTCGTCCGACGGCGGCCGGGTAGCCGTCGCCACTGCCCCGGCCAGTGCTTCGTACCCCACCAGGCTGGTCACCGCGGCGGAAACACCGGTGGAGCTGAGGGGGGCGGGTAACTGCTCCCGGCAGGTCCATAACTTCGGCACCCCGGCCGCACTGGAAGCGGACCGGTTCATCGTGTGCGAGGTCCTCACCCCGGCCGGCAACTGGTCCTCCTATCCTCCGCACAAGCATGACGAGGAGAAGGACGGCGAGACGCGCCTCGAGGAGATCTACTACTTCGAGACGCAGGTTGCAGCGGGCTCCGCGGCGCCCGCCGACGCCGATGCCATCGGCTACCAGCGTGTCTACGCCTCTGACGAGCGCCCCATCGACGTGTCCGCCGAAGTGCGCACGGGCGATGTGGTCCTGGTCCCGTACGGCTGGCACGGCCCCGCCATGGCCGCGCCGGGCTATGACCTGTACTACCTGAACGTGATGGCCGGACCGGGGGCGGTACGTGAATGGCTCATCAGCGACGATCCACACCACGGCTGGGTGCGGCAGAGCTGGGACGGCCAGGACATCGACCCCCGGCTGCCGTTCGGCGCATAGGCGCAGCGCGGGCAGGCCCGAATGGCATAGTGGTTTCTTGTGAACCAGCCTTCGCCCGCCCCCAGGTCCGTCACCATGGAGGACGTGGCGCGTGAAGCCGGGGTAAGCCGCGCGCTGGTGTCCCTGGTCATGCGCGACTCCCCCAAAGTTTCACCCGCCAAGCGGACGGCCGTCCTCGAAAGCGCGGCCGCCCTGGGCTACTCCCCCAACAGGCTGGCCAGCAGGCTGGCAAGCAGACGCACGAACACCCTCGGTGTACTGTTCCTGGACTTGCACAACTCCGTCTTCGCTGACATCTATGACGGCATCAGCGAAGGGATCGCGGGCAGTGGCAACCAGGTCATGGTCGCCGTCGGCTCCGCTGATCCACAGACGGAGCTGGAGGCCGTCCGGTCCTTCGTGGACCTGCGCGTGGACGGCGTGATCCTGGCCGGTTACACCGGCTCATCCGCCGACCTGGCGGCGGCACTCCGCGGGACACCAGCCGTTGTGATCACCCGTGAGCTGCAGGTGGACGGCGTGGATTCCGTCCTGACCGACGACTTCCGCTCTGGCCTGCTCGCCGTGGAGCACCTCCACGGACTGGGACACCGGCAGATCGCGCACGTGGACATTTCGGACTGGCTCCCCTACACCGCCCGCCGTGAGGGCTACCTTGCCGCGATGAAACAGTTCGGCTTGGAGCCGCAGCTGGTGCACAGCGACATGACCGAGCGCGGCGGGCGGGCGGTCATGGAGAATTTCCTGGCCTCCGGCGCCAGCCTGCCGACGGCCATTTTCGCCCACAACGATCTGACGGCCATCGGCATCATGGAAGCCCTGGCCGCCCATGGCCTGCTGGTCCCGGGCGATGTGGCCATCGTGGGCTGCGACAACATCGAGGTGGCCGCGTCCCCGCTGATCGGGCTGACGTCCATCGACCAACACGCCGGGGAACTGGGGAGGCTGGCCGCGCAGGCCATGCTGGACCGGGTGTCCGGAACCTCAGGACCTGCCGTGACCCGCAAGCTCGAGCCCGCCCTGATGGTCCGCCGTTCCTCCGGCGCCCAGGACGTTGCTGCGCTTGGCAGCAGCGGCGGCGAACGCCATAACAGCCAGGCCAAGCAGCGTGATGCCGGCGCCGGCCCAGATGGGTGAGGTGTAGCCGAGACCGGCCGTAATAGTGACACCGCCGAGCCACGCACCCAGGGCGTTGCCCACGTTGAAGGCGCCGATATTGGCACCGGACGCCAGGGTGGGGGCTGTGCTCGCGTAGGTCATGACCCGCATCTGCAGGCCGGGAACGGTGGCGAATCCGAAGCCGCCCATCAGCACCAGGGAGGCGACGGTGAGCACCTGACTGGTGGCGGTGAGTGCGAAGGCCACCAGGACGGCCGCCAGCACGGCAAGCACCACCAGCAGGGTGCGGTCCACATTGCGGTCCGCAGCCTTCCCGCCGAGGGTGTTGCCCGCGAAGAGGCCCACACCAAAAACGATCAGCAGCCACGGCACAGTGCCGGCATCGAAGCCGGACACCTCGGTGAGGGTATAAGCGATGTAGGTGAAGGCGCCGAACATGCCGCCGAATCCCAGGACGGTGACAATGATCGAGAGCCATACCTGCCCCGAGCGGAAGGCCCGTAGTTCACGCCGCAGTCCTCCAGCCTCCGCTTTGCCCCCGGCAGCCCTGGGGACGAGCGCCAGGATACCCGCGAGCGCGGCCACGCCGATTACCGTGATGGCCCAGAAGGTTGCACGCCAGCCCGCTGCCTGGCCGAGGAGCGTTCCGAACGGAACCCCCAGGACGTTGGCTGCCGTAAGGCCGGTGAACATCAGGGCGATGGCGCCGGCCTTTTTGCTGGGCGGAACCATGCCTGCAGCCACTACGGAGCCAATGCCGAAGAAGGCGCCGTGGGCGAGGGCGGCGACAACCCGGCCGAGCATCATGGCCCAGTAGTCAGCCGAGGTGGCGGAAAGCAGGTTCCCCACGATGAACAGGACCAGCAGCGCCGCCAGCACCGGCTTGCGGTCGAATCGTGTCACCGCTGCCGTCAGGCCCAATGCACCGACAACAACGGACAAGGCATAGCCGGAGATGAACCAGCCGGCCGAGGCCTCACTGACGCCGAAATCTGCCGCCACGTCGGGGAGGAGTCCGGCGATGACAAACTCCGTCAGTCCGATTCCAAACCCGCCAAGGGCGAGGGCTATAAGGCCAATAGGCATGGGGGTGCTCCTTGAGCTGTACTTGGTCCGGGAAGGCGCCTAGAATAGTTGCAGGCGCGGTATTTATTGTTGCACAAGCAAATACCCCGCGCAAGCAACTACTTTTTAAACCAATCCAGGGCAGGCTTTTTCGCCGGCCCCTTCAAGGAGATGCAGTGGGCATCAAGGACGACGCCGTCGAGGTCCGGGCGCAGGGCTGGCGCACACTGGCCGCCCTCCACGGCCTTATCGAGAATGAGCTGGAGCGCTCCCTGCAGGCCCGGTCCAAGCTGTCCGTGGTGGAGTACACCGTCTTGGATGCCTTGAGCCGGCAGGACGGCTGGCACATGCGGATGCAGCAGCTGGCCCGGGCCACCGCCCTGAGCCCCAGTGCCACAACCCGCCTGGTGAACCGGCTTGAGGACCGGGGACTGCTAACCCGTATCCTTTGCGCCGACGACCGCCGAGGCATCTACACCGAGCTCACCCCCAGCGGCAGCAGCCTGCTGGAACAAGTGCGGCCGGTCCACGATGCCACCTTGGAGCGCGCCTTGGGCGAGGCACTGGCAGTCCCCGAGCTGGCGCCGCTCGTGGACGCCCTGCCGAAGCTGCACGCCCCGGCTTAAGGCGCAACAGGAGCGCCCCCTTGAGTCATTCCTCAAAGGGGCGTTCCGGGGGCAGAAGTGGTGGCGGAAGCGGCTAAACGCTCCGGGTCGCGGCCGTTTCAGTCCGCTGGCCAGCCGCATTCTTGAAGTAGTGCTCCAGGTCCTCGAGGCTCTTGTCCTTGGTTTCGGGCACGTACTTGGCGGCAAAGGCGATGGCGCCAAGACCGAGCACCGCAAACACAAAGAACGTGTTGGAGATGCCGATGGCCGCCAGGAGCTGCGGGAAGCCGAAGCCGATCAGGAAGTTCACGATCCAGAGCAGGAAGGCTGAGGCGCCCATACCCAGGCCGCGGATCTTCAAGGGGAAGATCTCGGAGAGCATGAGCCAGGTGACCGGTGAGATGGCACCCTGCTGGAACGCCAGGAACGTGACCGTCAGAGCCAGGATGACGAATCCCCGGGCTGAGCCTTCCGGCAGAATCAGGGAGAAGAGCCCGATCAGCAGCAACGCCGTCGTTGTTCCAACCTGTCCCGTGATCAACATCCTGCGGCGCCCCACCTTGCCCAGCAGCCAGATGCCCACGAACGTGGCGAGGACCGAGATGACGCCGTTAGCGATATTGGCGGTCAGGGCCGCCTCCCGGCCAAAGCCGGACTGGGCCAGGATCTGTGTTCCGTAGTACATGATGGAGTTCACGCCGGTGATCTGCTGGATCACGGCCAGGCCCAGGCCCACGAAGAAGATCCGGCGCAGCCACGGGATTCCCAGGTCCTTCCACGAGCCCATCTTGGACTTGTAGTCCTCAACGGCCATGGCCTTGACTTCTTCAAATTCGATGCGGGCGTCAGCCTGGGAGCGGATCCGCTGCAGGACGCTGAGGGTTTCGCCGAAACTTCCCATGGAGGCCAGCCAGCGCGGGCTTTCCGGCATGAAGTTCATCCCGATCCACAGGGCGATGGCAGGGAGCGTTGCGATCACGAGCATCCAGCGCCAGATGCCGCCGGCTTCGCCAAAGTTGTTGCCGAGGTAGGCGTTGAAGATGAAGGCCAGCAGCTGCCCGGTGACGATCATCAGTTCGTTCTGCGTGACAATCCGCCCACGGCGGGCGCTGGGCGAGACCTCCGCAAGGTACACGGGCACGGTGACGGAGGCGCCGCCGACGGCGAGGCCCAGCACGAACCTGGCGGCGATCATCACTTCGGTGTTCGGCGCCAAGGTGCAGGCCAGGGTGCCCACCAGGAAGATGACCGCAAGGACCATGATCATCCTGCGCCGGCCATTGCGGTCAGCCAGGCGGCCGCCGAACAACGCGCCGAAAGCCGCGCCGAACAGGAGCGACGACGTCACCAGGCCCTCAGTCAGCGGCGTGAGGCCCAGGTCCTCCTGCATGTAGGGCAGGGCACCGTTGATCACGCCGGTGTCGTAGCCGAAGAGCAGCCCGCCGAACGTGGAGATGATGGTGACCGTCCGCAGCGCCCTTTTGTGATTGCCCGGTTTGGTCCCGGTTTCGCCGGGGACAGGGGTACTCATAGGCTGACCTTTTGGATGTACTGGTTCATCGTCTCCAACTGGAACCGGGAAACGTCCTCGGCGTTCTCGTCCTCCGCGAAGACGCTGGAGACCATCACGGTGTTGTCCCGGTCCAGGAATCCGATTTCCTTCAGGCCGCCGAAGAACTCGTCCCAGTTGACGTCGCCGTCGCCAATTTTCAAGTGCTGGTGGACGCGCACCGGGTTGCCCGGCGGGTTGGTGATGTAGCGCAGCCCGTGGGAGGCGTGGTGGTTCATGGTGTCCGCCACGTGGACTAGCCGCAGCTTGTCCCCGGCGGCGCGCATGATGTCCAGCGGGGAGTTCTTCATGTGGAAGCTGTGCGAGGCGACGTAGACCATGCCAACATTCTTCGAGTTCAGGCCGCGGATGACGCGGATGGCCGCAAGGCCTTCTTCCACAAAGTCGTCCGGGTGAGGGTCAATCAGCAGGTCGATGCCCTCACGCTCGATGATGGGCAACAGTTCCTCCATGGAACGGTAGAAGGCCCGCTCTGACTCTTCCGCCTTTTCGGGGCGGCCGCTGAACTCAGTGTTCATGGTGCTGACCCCGAGGTCCACTGTGATCTGGATGGCACGCTTCCAGTAGCGGACAGCCGCCTCACGGGCATCCTCATCCGGACCCGACCAGCGGAGCACCGGCAGGACGGACGCGATTTCGATTCCGGCATCCTTGCAGGCCTTGTTCAACTGGCCCACCAGCTCGTCATCCGCCTTGGGGTGGTTATAGAAGGGGATGAGGTCCGCGTGCGGAGTCATCTGCATGTACTTGTAACCGAGGTCGGCAACCACCTTGGGAAACTCGAGCAGGCTGTGCGAGTGGTGGAACGGCGTGGGGTCAAGTGCGATTTTCACGAAAAACACTCCATTGTGGATCAGTAAGGATGGAGGGGCGGCTGGTTACTTGTAGAGGTCCGGCTTGGCCGCCAGCTTCACGGCAACCTTTTCGCCGTTCTTCTGGGCTTCGACGCCGGCTTCGCAGCAGGCTGCTGTGGCGTATCCGTCCCAGGCGGAGGGACCCCCGATGTCTCCTTGAAGTGCTGCGTCCACCCATGACTGGATTTCGACGTCGTAGGCCGCACCGAAGCGCTCCTCGAAGCCGGGCGTGACGTTGCCGCCCCAGCGGCCGGCGCTGCGCGTGTAGGGGCCTTTGTCGCCGCCGATGCTCACGATTCCGTCTTCGAAGGACGCCTGCGTGGCCACCTCGTAGCCGAATTTGGCGTTGACGTAGATTTCGACGTCGGCCAGGACGCCTGATTCGGTCTCCAGCAGGACGTGCTGGGGGTCGTGCTGGCCTTTCGGAGCATTCTTCGTGGCCTTGCCCAGGCGGACCTGGATGCTCGTGATTTCTTCGCCGGTGAAGAACCGAATCGCATCAAACTCGTGGACCACAGAGTCATTGATGAGCATCTCATTCGTGAAGCCCTCAGGGGTACTCGGGTTGCGGTGCTGGTGGTGCAGCATCAGCAGCTCGCCCAGTTCGTGATCACGGATGATCTTGCCCAGCGAGGCGTACTCCGCGTCGAAGCGGCGCATGAAGCCCACCTGGATGCGCTTGCGGCCCAGTTCAACCTCCGCCTGGACGATCTTCCAGGAGGACTCGGCGTCCGGGGTGAGGGGTTTTTCGCAGAGGATCGGGATGTCCTTGGCGATCGCCTTGAGCAGGATGTCCTGGTGCAGGAAGCCGGGAGTGGCGATCAGTACGGCGTTGACGTCGCCGTTGTTGAGGGCTTCATCAGCATCGGCGAGTGCCACGGCACCGGGAATGCCTTCGACGGCGGCCTGGGCACGGGCGAGGTCAACGTCCACGACGGCGGCAACTTCGGCTCCGTGGATGCGCTTGTGGAGGCGCTGGATGTGGTCGGCGCCCATGCGTCCGGCGCCGATGACGGCGACGCGGAGGGTTTCAGTCATTGTTCTGTCCTTTTGGTGTCTGGGGCGGGGGTTAGCTGACAGCGGTGCGGGAACCGCAGGACAGCAGGTAGTTGCGGGTGCGCTTGGCGATGGGCATGGGCACGTCAAACGCGACGGGGTACATGTCCTGCTCCACGATGCCGAAGATAGGGCGGTTGAGGCCTTCCACGGCTTCGATGACGGCGCGGAGGTCCGGGAGGCCGTTCGGCGGCTCGGTCATAACGCCGGCCAGGTTCGCGGCTGCCCAGGTCATGTTTTCCTCGTTGACCTTCTTCAGGATCTCCGGGTTGATCTGCTTGAGGTGCAGGTAGCCGATCCGGTCCGGGTAGTTCTTGATCAGTTCCAGGCTGGAGGCGCCGCAGTATTCGGCGTGGCCGGTGTCTAGGCACAGGTTCAGGTACTGGCTGTCCGTGGCGCCCAGCAGGGTTTCAATATCCTCCTGTGCACCCACATGGGAGTCTGCATGGGAGTGGAACTGCTGCTTCAGGCCGAAGTCCTCCAGCAGGGTCTTGCCCAGGCGGTTGTGGCCGGCGAACAGATCGCTCCAAGCCTTGTCGCTCAGCGTGCCGCTTTCCACGGCTTCGCCGGTGACGTCGTCGCGCCACATTGCCGGGATGACCACAATGTGTTCCCCGCCCATGGCGGCCGTCAACTCTGCCACCTTCCTGGCCGGTTCCCACGCGGATTCCCACTGGTCCAGGCCGCGGTGGAAGGCGGTGAACACGGTGCCGGCCGAGATCTGCAGGTCCCGGGCCTTGAGCTCCGCAGCCAGGCGTGTGGGATCAGTGGGGAGGTAACCGTACGGGCCCAGTTCGATCCACTTGTAACCGGACTCGGCCACTTCGTCCAGGAAGCGTTCCCACGGGGTCTGCTGGGGGTCATCCGCGAACCAGACTCCCCAGGAGTCCGGTGCCGTGCCGATGATCAGCTTGTTCTCAGTCATGACAGCGTTGTCTCTTTTCCTTTGATAGGGGCCACGCCGCCAGGGTTCCCTGGCCGAGCTTGCGAGGCGAGGGTGGCGGTGGGGATTAGTTGGAGGGGAAGTTGTAGGAGGCGCCGGAGGCGTGGTGGGTTTCGGGCCAGCGGGAGGTGATGACCTTGCCGCGGGTGTAGAAGGAGACGCCTTCGGGGCCGTAGATGTGCTTGTCGCCGAAGAGTGAGGCTTTCCAGCCGCCGAAGGAGTGGTAGGCCACCGGGACGGGCAAGGGAACGTTGATGCCGATCATGCCCACGGTCACAGATCGCTGGAACTTCCGGGCCGCGGCGCCGGAAGAGGTAAAGATGGCAGTGCCGTTGCCGTAGGGGTTGGCGTTGATCAGCTTGATGCCGTCCTCAAGGGTGTCCACGCGGACAACAACGAGGACCGGCCCGAAGATCTCTTCCGTGTAAGCGGTCATTTCGGTCTTCACGTGGTCAATCACGGTGGGACCCACCCAGAAGCCGTCTTCGTGGCCGGGCACCACCAGGTCGCGGCCATCCACCACCATCGCCGCCCCGGCAGCTTCGGCTTCGGTGACGATCCGTACAATACGTTCCTTGGAAGCCGGCGTAATGACGGGGCCCATTTCGGCGTCGGGGGCGGTGCCGTTGTTGACCTTCACAGCCAGGGCGCGTTCTTCGACCTTCTTCACGATGAGGTCCGCGGCGTCCCCCACGGCGACGGCGACGGAGATGGCCATGCAGCGTTCCCCGGCGGAGCCGAACGCGGCGGCGGCGAGGTGGTCGGCGGCGTTGTCCAGGTCGGCGTCGGGCATCACGATGGCGTGGTTCTTCGCCCCACCCAGGGCCTGGACGCGTTTGCCGTGCTTGGTGGCGGTTTCGTGGACGTACTGGGCGATCGGGGTGGAGCCGACGAAGGAAATTCCGTCCACGTCCGGGTGGGTCAGCAGCCCGTCCACCGTTTCCTTGTCACCGTGCAGGACCTGGAACACGCCGTCGGGCAGGCCGGCCTGCTTCCACAACTTGGCCAGCAGCAGCGAAGCGGAGGGGTCCCGCTCGGAGGGCTTGAGGATGAACGCGTTACCCGTGGCGATCGCCATCGGGGCCATCCACAGCGGCACCATCACCGGGAAGTTGAACGGGGTGATGCCCGCCACCACGCCGAGGGGTTCGCGGAAGTTGAACACGTCGATGCCGGTGGACACCTGGTCGGAGTAGTCGCCCTTGAGCAGGGTGGGAATACCGCAGGCGTATTCGATGACTTCCAGGCCGCGGCCGATCTCGCCTTTGGCGTCGGAGATGACCTTGCCGTGCTCGGCGGTGATCAGCTTCGCGAGGTCGTCCACGTGGGCGGCGACGAGTTCACGGAACTTGAACAGCACCGCGGTGCGCTTCGCCAGGGAAATGTCACCCCACGTGTCGGCGGCCTCGCGGGCGGCGGCGACAGTGCTCTCGAGGTCGGCGCGGTTGGCCAGCCGCAGCGTGGCGGACACAGCGCCCGTGGCAGGGTTGTACACCGGCGTGGTGCGGTCGCCCTCGCCGGCAGTCTCGGCGCCGTTGATGAAATGGTTGATGACAGTTTCAGTGGTGGTGGCAGTCATTGGACTCTTCCTTGAGCGGTGGGTCTTGGCGGTAGCGGGTGTCAGCCGAGCAGTTTGCGCTGGCGTGACTTGTAGTCGGTGTACGTCTGGAAGGCCTGCTGGGTGGAGTCCAGTTCGGAGACCTGCGAGACCGGGACGTCCCACCATGACTCGGAACTGGGCGCGTCCAGCAGCGGGTCGGACTCGACGTGGATCAGGATCGGCCCGGTGCCCTCCGGCGCGGCTTTGGCGTCGCGGATGGCCTGCTCGAGTTCGGCGATGACCTTCTCCCCGGGCTCGATCCGGATGACCTTCACGCCCAGCGACTCGGCGTTCAGGGCCAGGTCCACCGGCAGGGTTTCGCCTTCGTCGAAGCTGTGCTGTTCCTCGTTTAGGGCCCGGTACTGGGTGCCGAACCGCTGGGATCCGAGCATCTCCGAGAGGGATCCGATGGAGGCGTAGCCGTGGTTCTGGATCAGGACCACAATCAGTTTGATGCGTTCGGCGACGGCGGTGACCAGTTCGGTGTGCATCATCAGGTAGGAGCCGTCCCCCACCATCACCACGACGTCCCGCACTCCGGCGCTGCCAGTCCCGTCAGGGCCGCCGTCCGCCGTCGTACGCGCTGCCTCGGCGAGGGCGGCACGCTTGACGCCCAACCCGCCGGGGATCTCGTAGCCCATGCAGGAGTACGCATATTCGACGTGGTAGCCGAACGGGTCCCGGACCCGCCACATCTTGTGCAGGTCACCTGGCAGGGACCCGGCCGCGCAGATGACCACGTCGCGGGCGTCCATGGCGCGGTTGGTGGCGCCGATGATCTCGTTCTGCGCCGGCAGGGGCGTGAAGCGGGTATCGAAGGCGGCATCCACGGTGGCGTCCCAGCGCTCCTTCTCGGAAGCGATCTTCTGCTCCAGGTCGGCGCCCACCCGGTAGCCGCCCAGGGCCTGGTTCAGCTTCACCAGTGCCTTGCGGGCGTCAGCCACGATCGGGAGCGTGGTGCCGTGCTTGTACGCATCGATCGGGGCGACGTTGATGTTCACGAACTTCACGTCCGGGTTCTGGAACGCAGTCCGGGACGCTGTGGTGAAGTCCTCGTAGCGGGTGCCGATGCCGATGATGAGGTCCGCTTCGGCGGCGATTGCGTTCGCCGCCGTCGTGCCGGTGGAGCCGATGGCGCCCAGGGAGTGCTGGTGGTCCCAGCGCAGGACTCCGACCCCGGCCTGGGTGTTGCCCACCGGGATCCCGGTCAGTTCCACGAACTTGGCGAGTTCGTCGTTGGCGTAGGCGTACAGGACACCGCCGCCGGCGATGATCAGCGGCCGCTTCGCGGCCCGGATGGCTTCGGCGGCCCGGGCGATGTCCTCGTCATCGGCGTCGGGGCGGCGGATCCGCCACTCCCGCTCGGCCAGGAATTCCGCGGGGACATCGAAGGCCTCGGCCTGGACGTCCTGCGGCAGCGAAATGGTGACCGCTCCCGTCTCGGCCGGGTCCGTCAGGACGCGCAGGCCATGGTGGAACGCGGAGAACAGCTGCTCCGGCCGGCTCACCCGGTCAAAGAACTTCGACAGCGGCCGGAAAGCGTCGTTGACAGTGATGTCGTAGGCGTAGGGCTGCTCCAGCTGCTGCAGGACCGGGTCCGCGGCACGGGTAGCGAAGGTGTCGGACGGCAGCAGGAGCACCGGAAGCCGGTTGGTGGTGGCCAACGCGGCTCCGGTCAGCAGGTTCGAGGAACCCGGGCCGATGGAGGTGCTGATGGCGAAGGTCTGGCGGCGGCGGGTATGCCGGGCGTAGCCGACGGCCTGGTGCACCTGGGCCTGCTCGTTGCGGCCCTGGTAGTAGGGCATGATGGCCGGGTCCTGCTGCTGGTACTGCTTCAACGCCTGGCCCACACCGGCCACGTTGCCGTGCCCGAAGATGCCAAAGGTGCCCGGAATCAGGCGCTCACGGTACTCGCTTCCGCCCACCGAATCGACCGTGTACTGCCGGGAAAGGTATTCGACGACGGCCTGCGCCACCGTCATCCTGCGCGTTCCTGATGTTGTTCCCATGGGGAGCTACTCCGATACTTCTGCGGTGTGGTTGAGGAGGGAAGCGGCGGTGGCGACGGCGCCTGCAACGTCACCGTCAGCGGGGTACAACAGCGTCCGGCCCACGGTAAGGCCCTGGACGCCGGGCAGGGCCAGCGCGGCCTGCCAGCTCGCGAAGACTTCATCCTGCGTACCGTCCGGGTCCCCGCCCAGCAGCACTGTGGGCATGGTGGTGGCCGCCATCACGCGTTCCATCTCCGCCACCACCGGGAGCTTCATCCAGGTGTAGGCGCTGGTGGAACCCAATCCTTCGGCGATGGCTATGGACTTGATAACGGCATTGGTGGAGAGGTCATTGCGGACCCTGCCGTTTTCGCGGACCGAGAGGAAGGGCTCCACCATGGCGATCAGCTTGCGCTCGGCCAGGGAATCGATGGCTTTGGCGGTGGCTTCAAGAGTGGCCACTGTGTCCGGGTCGCCCAGGCAGATACGGGTCAGCATCTTGCCGCCGTCGGCACCCAATGCCTCCAGCGCTGCCGCTGTGTGGCCTGTGAAGCGGTCATCGATTTCGTTGACCAGCCCGGACAGGCCGCCGCGGTTCATGGAACCGAATACCAGTTTGCCTTCCAGGGCCCCCAGCAACAGCAGGTCGTCCATGATGTCCGGGGATGCCAGCACCCCGTCCACCTGTGGGTTGGCGAGGGCGATCTGCAGCCGGTCCAGGAGCTGCCGGCGATCGGCCATGGCCACCGGGTCCGCTCCGACGGCGAGGGCGCCGCGGGCGGGATGGTCAGCTGCCACGATGAAGTTCTGCTTGCCGTACTTCAGTCCCGGGTGGCGCCGGCGTGACTTCGCCGCACGTGCTACTGCCTCGGGGTCTTCGAGCCGGATAGTGCTGAGGTGCTCATAGCGGCGCGGATCGTCATTGACCGCCTGGTCGGAGGCGATGGGGGTAAGTGTCACAGTGCTGCTCCTTCAGTGGCGAGCCGCGCAACGGAACCGGACGCGGTGGCGGGGACCAGGCGGCCGCGCTCGGCCAAGAGGGAGGTAACCTCTTCCGGTGTCGGCATCGCATCGGCACAGGAGAGGCGGGAGGCGACGATGGCTCCGGCGGCGTTGGCGAAATCCAGAACCTGGGCCAGCGGCCAGCCGGACAGCAGCCCGTGGCAGAAAGCGCCGCCGAAGGAATCCCCGGCGCCCAGCCCGTTGAGGGTCTCCACCGGAACCGGGGCGGAGACGACCCGCTCGGTGCGGGTCTTGGCCATCACGCCTTCAGGGCCAAGTTTGACGACGGCGATTTCCACGCCGGCTGCCAGCAGTCGGTCTGCCTGTTCATCAGGGGTGCCTTCGCCGACGGCCACGGCGCATTCCTTGTCATTGCCTATCGCTACGGTCACGTGTGGCAGGATCTTGGCCACCTCAGCGCGGGCTTCCTCTTCCGAAGCCCAGAACATGGGCCGATAGTCCAGGTCCAGGATGGTGAACTGCCCCTGGGCGAGACCGGTGCGGGGTCGGGCCTCGTGGGCTGCGATGTGGGCGCTGCGGCTGGGCTCCTGGCACAGGCCGGTCACGGTGGACCAGAAGATCCCCGCCTCGCGGATGGCACCCAGGTCCAGCTCTTCAGCCTTAATCTGCAGGTCCGGGGCGGTGGGGAAACGGCCGTAGAAGTACAGCGGGAACTCGTCCGTCGCCGGCTTGATGGCGCAGAAGGTCACCGCCGTGGGCCAGTCATTCACCGGCGTAACGAACGTGTCGTCCACGTTGAACTTGTGCAGTTCCCGGTGCAGGTACGTACCAAACGCGTCATCGCCCGTGCGGGTAATGACAGCAGTCCGGCGGCCATGGCGGGCGGCGGCAACGGCGACGTTCGACGGTGAACCGCCGAGGTATTTGCCGAAGGAATTAACATCCTCCAGGCCTACCCCGACGTCGTTCGGGTAGATATCAACGCTGATGCGCCCGATCGTAAGAAGCTCGTGGGTCACGGTGATCGTGGACCTTTCTGGTGTGGAACTCGGGTCCTTTGAGCGGCAGGAGTTCCGGGACTGGCAGGCCGTGGTCTGGGCCACAGAAACTACTTTGCCTTAGATCGAATGTCCTGTCAAAGGTTTGTACTGACATACTTACAACGAGGGTTTCGAGGGCTTTCGAGCCCACCCTTTGGGCCGAAAGAATTACTTCTTCGGTACTGCCAGTTCGCCCGTAACGTACTGTGCCCGGCCAAAACCGAACGACCAGTCCCCTGCAGTGTTTTCGACGTATCCAATGAACACATCCTCGCCGGAAACTCCCACTCCAGCCAGCTTTTCTGCTACAGCAGCGAAGAGGCGCTGCTTCGCGTCCTGGCTGCGGCCGCCTTGGGTGAAAATCTGGATCATCACCACTCCTCCGCTCCGCTCGAAGCCCAGTCCGGCGTCCTGGGCGAAAATCTGCCCTTGCGGGTGCTCGGTAAGAATGTGGAAGTAGTCGCGCTCCGGGATGCCGTACTCGGCGAGGATGGCATCATGAATGCCCCTGCTGAGCTTCTGGAGCTCCTCGTGGCTGCGTCCTTCATTTACATCGATGCGTACCAGTGGCATGTTTCTCTCCTTCAAAGTTTGTACGGACATACTAACAAAGTACCTCGGGAAAGAACAAGGCAAAAAAGGGCTTGAATGAGGGCAAGGAACGTCGTACCTTTAAACAACCACAAGGTTGATAAACAAATAGGTTGAATACAAGGAAGCCCCGATGAGTTCCGAAAGTGCGGCACTGGACTCGGCCTTTATGGCCCTGGCAGATCCCGTGCGGCGGAGCATCATCGCCCGGCTCAGCCGGGGTCCGGCCACTGTTAACGAATTGGCAGAACCGTTTGAGATCTCCAAGCAGGCGGTCTCGAAACACATCCAGGTACTCGAGCAGGCGGGACTGGTCACCAGGACCAGGGATGCGCAGCGCCGGCCCGTGCACCTGAACCCGGCACGGCTCGAGGCGCTCACTGCCTGGATCGACCAGTACAGGCTGGTCCGCGAGGGGCAGTTCCGCAGCCTCGACGCCGTACTCAGATCAAACGCTGCGGGCAGCGGCGAACTAACCTCCAAGGAGTCATCATGAGCAATTCCCTGAAACTCAGCGTTCCTGAGGGCGTCCCCTTCATCGATTACGAGCGCGAGTTTGATTTCCCTGTCGCGGATGTGTTCCGCGCCCACAAGGAACCTGACCTGATTGTCCAGTGGCTGGGACCTCGGGGGTACAAGATGGACATCGACCACTACGATTTCCGTACGGGCGGCAGCTACAGCTACCTGCACACGGGTCCCGAGGGAGTGCCCTACGAGTTCAAGGGCATTTTCCATACCGTCCGCGAGAATGAGTTCGCCATCCAGACGTTTGAGTTCGGCGGGTATCCGGATGTGGTGAGCCTGGAATTCATGACGTTCGAGGACCTCGGCAACGGGCGGACGCGGCTGCGGGGCCACTCCGTCTATCCGAGCCAGGAGGCCCGGGACGGGATGGCGCAGTCCGGAATGGAGGGCGGCATGAGCGAAGGCTACGAACGGCTGGACGAGCTGCTCAGCGGCGCCAAGGTCTAGACGCAAAAAGTACGACGCCGGCAGGTCACCTTTCCCGGAAAGGTGACCTGCCGGCGTCGTATTTAAACAACAACGCGGGGCCTGGTGACCCCGCGTTGTTGTTATGGAACTACTGCTTAGAGTGCTGCGTAGACTTCGCGCAGCAGTTTGGCGGTCTCGGACGGCGTCTTGCCGACCTTCACGCCGGCAGCCTCGAGGGCTTCCTTCTTGGCCTGGGCGGTTCCGGCGGAGCCGGAGACGATGGCGCCCGCGTGGCCCATGGTCTTGCCCTCGGGTGCCGTGAAGCCGGCCACGTAACCGACAACCGGCTTGGTGACGTTGGCCTTGATGAAGTCCGCGGCGCGCTCTTCGGCGTCGCCGCCGATTTCACCGATCATCACGATCGCCTTGGTCTCGGGGTCCGCCTCGAACGCGGCCAGGGCGTCGATGTGGGTGGTGCCGATGACGGGGTCGCCGCCGATGCCGATGGCGGTGGAGAAGCCCAGGTCGCGCAGTTCGTACATCATCTGGTAGGTCAGGGTGCCGGACTTGGAAACCAGTCCGATGGGGCCCTTGCCCGTGATGTTGGCCGGGGTGATGCCTACCAGCGCCTCGCCGGGGGTGATGATGCCGGGGCAGTTCGGTCCGATGATGCGGGTGACCTGGTTGCCGTCCGCGTCCACCTTGGACTGGGCCAGGGCCCAGAATTCGGCGGAGTCCTGGACCGGCACGCCTTCGGTGATGACCACGACGAGGCCGATCCCGGCCTCGATTGCTTCAACAACAGCGTTCTTGGTGAATGCCGGCGGGACGAAGACGATGGAAACGTCAGCGCCGGTTTCGGCCATGGCTTCCTTGACGGTGCCGTAGACGTTGATTTCGCTGTCGCCGTGCAGGACGGTGGTGCCGGCCTTGCGGGCATTAACGCCACCCACAATGTTGGTGCCGGCCTTCAGCATCAGGGCGGTGTGCTTGGTGCCTTCGCCGCCGGTGATGCCCTGGACGATGACCTTGGAGTCTTTATTGAGGTAGATAGACATGGTGCGTCCCTTTACTTCGCTGCGTTGGCGAGCTCGGCGGCCTTGTCGGCGCCCTCGTCCATGGTGGCGGCCAGGGTAACCAGCGGGTGGTTGGCCTCGTTCAGGATGCGGCGGCCTTCTTCGACGTTGTTGCCGTCGAGGCGGACTACCAGCGGTTTGTTCGCGGTGTGGCCGAGTTCGGCCAGTGCGCCCACGATGCCCTTGGCAACAGCGTCACAGGCGGTGATGCCGCCGAAGACGTTGACGAACACGGACTTGACCTGTTCGTCGCCGAGGATGACGTCCAGGCCTGCGGCCATGACCTCTGCGGAGGCTCCGCCGCCGATGTCCAGGAAGTTGGCGGGCTTGACGTTGCCGTGGTTTTCGCCGGCGTAGGCAACCACGTCCAGGGTGGACATGACCAGGCCTGCACCGTTGCCGATGATGCCCACTTCGCCGTCCAGCTTCACGTAGTTGAGGTCCTGCGCCTTTGCCTTGGCCTCAAGCGGGTCAGCTGCGTCCTTGTCCTCAAGGAGGGCGTGCTTGGCGTGGCGGAAATCAGCGTTCTCGTCGAGGCTGACCTTGCCGTCCAGCGCAACGATCTCGCCGGCGCCGGTCTTGACCAGCGGGTTGACCTCCACGAGGGTGGCGTCTTCCTTCTTGAAGACATCCCAGAGCTTGAGGATCACGTCGGCCACCTTGCCGCGGAGTTCCTCAGCGAAGCCTGCGGTTGCGACGATTTCGTCGGCCTTGGCCTGGTCGATTCCCACTGCGGGGTCGATGGCAACCTTGGCCAGCGCCTCGGGGCGTTCGACGGCGAGCTGTTCGATTTCCATGCCGCCCTCAACCGAGCACATGGCCAGGTAGTTGCGGTTGGCCCGGTCCAGCAGGACGGAGAAGTAGTACTCCTCGGCAATGTCGGCACCCTGGGCGATCATCACCTTGTTGACGGTGTGGCCCTTGATGTCCATGCCCAAGATGTTGGTGGCGTGCTCAAGTGCCTCGTCTGCGGACTTTGCGACCTTAACGCCGCCGGCCTTGCCGCGGCCGCCGACCTTGACCTGCGCTTTGACGACAGTTACGCCGCCGATCTTCTCGGCAGCTGCCTTTGCTTCTTCTGGGGTGTGCGCCACGATGCCGGCAAGCACGGGTACACCGTGCGCCTCGAACATATCGCGCGCCTGGTATTCAAACAGGTCCACGGTTTAGTGTCCTTCTACGTCGAAGTAGTTTCTGTACAGTCGGACACCATCGAAGACGATGACCGGGCTGCGGAATTGCACGCACCGGCGGCCTGTTGGAAACGAGCCACGCGGCGTAATGCTCCACTGGGAACTCTAGTCCTTCGAGAGGACCGGGCCGTCCCAGACTACCGCTTATGTGAGTAAGGACACTATTCTATGGAGCGTAGAAAAACCGCGGAATTACGGGGTTTTTGGGGCCTCTGGCGGGGCCGGGGAGGCGGTATCCGCGGGTCCGGAAATCAGCTCGTAATGCTCTGTCGAAACAAAGAATCCGACGCCGGCGGAGACGTTTCCGCATGCCACCCCGCCGTTATAGGCCGAACAGCGCAGCCCGTTCCCTTCGAGGTTTTGCCCCTCGCCCAGCACCGGAAGCTGGGCCACGGGGCCGGTCTTGCTTCCCTTGGGACCGTAGGTTGCTTCCATTTGTGTGACACCGGACCGGCATTCCCCGTAGCGTGCGCTGTCCGGGGTGAGCAGGACAACGCCGCCCAGATAGCCAAGGTTGGTTCCAGCGCAGTCGTCCTTCGTGTCCCCCTCTTTGGGCTGCGGGTACTTGGCCAGTTCGCAGTGCGCCACGGGCACTGTAGGGAGCTTGTTGTTGGCCGGATCTGAGAAGTTGTTTTGCTCGTAGGGCAGGTTCACGTGCTCCCCTTTGGCCGCCGTCAGGGAACAGGCAACGGTCCGGTCTTCGGTGATGAAAGAGATCACGCCTTCACCGTTGGCAAAGTTTGCGGGGTCCATCAAAGCGGACTGTTCCAGCTGTTCCAAAGGGGGCAGCGGGGGCGGCGGGACGTAACCGGGATCTTTGGTGGTGACGGTGCACCCCGTGGCCGCCATCAGGGTCAGGGCGGCGAAGATCCCCGGAACTGTCCGTCGCATGCGCCCCATTATGCTTCATGGCGGCGCGTTAACTGCTGCTGAGGACGTCTTCGATAACCTTGGCTGCTGCCTGAGCCGGGCGGTGGGAGCCGAAGTCCTGGCGCATCTGCTCCGCCCGGTACTTCCACGCGGGATCGCCCAGGATGTTGTTGACGGCTTTCCTGATGTTCTCCGCGGTGGGTGCATCCCTACGCAGGTTGATCCCCACACGCGCATACTCCACCCTGGCGTTGACGTCGCTCTTGCCTTCGTTGATGCCGGACACCACCAGGGGCACACCCTTGGAGAGGGCCAGCTGCACGCCGCCGAATCCGCCGTTGGTAACGAAGACGTCCGTGAATTCGAAGACGGCCGCAAAATCGATGTAATCGTGGATCCGGATGTTCGGCTGCGGATAGCGGGCCCGGAGTTCCGCGGTTCCACGGCCTGCCGTGGCCACCATCACCAGGTTGTCTGTGCCTTTCATCGCTTCCAGGGTTGGAATGATGAGTTTGTCCTGGTCCATGTTGTCCACCGTGCCCTGCGTGACCACCACTGTCCTGGCGAAGCGTTGCGGCGCGGTTTCCGGGGCCACTGCGCCGGGAAGCCGATAGGGCAGCAGTGCCCTCACATAGTGGACTTTGGGGTTGTCCGTCCGGCGCGGAAAATCCAAGGACCTGGGGCCGGTCTGGATGATCGCGTCGGAGCAACGGTAGGGCTCGTCGGTGAGCCGGCCGCCTTTGGGCACCTGCTGCCCGTAGTTTCTGTGCTGCCGCCGATAGCTTTGGCCGGCGGGGCGAAGGATGACTTTGTCCGAGAGCAATCCGGCTGCGCTCTGCAAGGCCTTCTCTCCCGGATTGCGGGCAGGACGGAAACCGAAAAACAGCGGCGGCACCAACGGGTCACTTTCCATGTTGGGAATTGCCACAAAGTTCACCACCCGCTTTCCCATCAGGTGGGAGACGAGGCGGTGAATGAACATGCTGGCGTCTGCTACCAGGACGTCGAAGCAAAAGACGCGGTCCAGGTCCCGCATGTCCTCGAAGAAGTTGCTGATGTTGCTGGCGAAGATTTTTTCGCCGTCAAACCCAATGGCCCGGGGCCCCTTCAGCCGGGCGCGTTCCGGATAAAGCTCGAAGAGGTTGTCGGCCCTGTGCTCGATGGCGCGCTGGAAGGGAAACAGCGGAATCCCCAGGTCCTGGAGCTTGCCTGCCAGAACCGGACCCGTGTACCAGCGGACATCATGGCCGCGTTCTTTGAGCTCCATTGCCACCCCGGTCATGGGGTTGAAATGGCCATCGATTGCCTGGCTGGCGAACAGAATGTTCACGGCCCGCTCCGTCATGTTGTCCACCGCTGCCGGGGAAACTTTCCTGAACTGTAAGCCCAGTGATGGGGCGGGACAAGGGCCCGGCCGTTTCTTCGGCTCCGCCGCCCTACGCGTCCAGCTTGGTAAGCGGCGCGTACCGCAGCAGCAGCCGCTTTTCGCCGACGTCGAACTTCACCTTGGCCACGGTCTTGTCCCCCGCGCCCTCCAGCGCCAGGACCGTTCCGTTGCCGAAACTGGTGTGGTTGACTTTGTCACCCACGCTGACCGCAACGATCTCCTTTTGCGGTTGCACCCGGTTCCGGGCGATGACAGCCGGGACGTCGGCATTGAACCCGGCTGAAGGGTCGACCGCAGCGCCGCGGGAGGTCCCGGCGCCCCAGAAGGATCCGCTGTAGCGGCCTGAACTGATGGATCCGCTCCCCCAGCCTGACTGCCTGCTGGTTCCTTCACGTTTCCATTCCAGGAGCTCTGCAGGAATCTCCTCCAGGAACTGGCTTGCGGGGTTGTACTGGCTCTGCCCCCACATGCTGCGCACCTCTGAGCGGGTGACATAGAGCCGCTTCCGGGCACGGGTGAGCCCCACATAGGCAAGACGGCGTTCTTCCGCCAGTTCCTTCGGATCCGTGGCTGAACGCTGGTGCGGGAAAAGACCGTGTTCCATGCCGGTCAGGAACACCACCGGGAATTCGAGTCCTTTGGCGGTGTGCAGGGTCATGAGGGTGACCACGCCGAGCCGTTTTGCCTCGGCGACGGCGGCATCGATGTCCGCTCCTGGAGCATCGGGGATCTGGTCAGCGTCCGCCACCAGGGACACCTGCTCCAGGAAGGCCTCCAGTGAACCTTCGGGGTTCTCCTGTTCGTACTCGCGGACGACGGCGACGAGTTCCGCCAGGTTTTCCACCCGCGACTCGTCCTGCGGATCCGTACTGGAGCGCAGCGCGGCGAGGTAGCCGGTCTGCTCCAGGACGGCCTCAAGCGCTGCCGCTGCGCCCGAGCCGGCCGCTACTTCCGCGAGGTCGTCCAGCAGTTTCACGAACCCGAGTACCGCGTTCACGGACCGGGTTGCCATGCCTGGAGCCTGCTCAGCCCGGCGTGCGGCCGCCATGAACGACGTCCGTTCGCGCTGGGCCAAGGCTGCCACGGCGCCTTCAGCGCGGTCACCGATGCCACGCTTTGGTTCGTTAAGCACCCGGCGCAGGTTGACGTCGTCGTCCGGATTGACCAGGACGCGAAGATAGGCGAGGGCGTCCTTGATTTCCTTGCGCTCATAGAAGCGCGTGCCGCCCACCACCTTGTAGGGCAGACCAACCCGGACCAGCACGTCTTCAATCGAACGGGACTGGGCGTTGGTCCGGTAGAAGATGGCGACGTCCCCGGGGCGGAGGTTCTCCTCGTCCTGGAGCCGGTCGATCTCCTTGGCGATGAACTGGGCTTCGTCGTGTTCGTTCTCGCCCACGTAGCCGATGATCTTGTGGCCTTCGCCCTCGGCGGTCCACAGCCGCTTATCCGGGCGGTTGGGGTTCCGCGAGATGACCGAGTTCGCGGCGCTGAGGATGTTCTGCGTGGAGCGGTAGTTCTGCTCCAGCTTGATGGTATGGGCTTCGGGGTAGTCGTTTTCGAACTCCACGATGTTGCGGATGTCAGCCCCGCGGAAGGCGTAGATGGACTGGTCAGAGTCGCCCACTACCGTCAGCTCGGATGCTCCCGGGCCTTCCCCCACGATCTCGCGGACCAGGGCGTACTGGGCGTGGTTGGTGTCCTGGTATTCGTCCACCAGTACGTGCCGGAACCGCCGGCGGTAGGATTCCGCGAGCGCCGGGAAGGCGCGGAACATGTAGACCGTTTCCGCGATGAGGTCGTCAAAGTCCATGGCGTTCGCCTGCCGGAGCCGCTGGGTGTAGCCCTTGAAGACATCAGCCACAGCCTGCTCGAAGGGATCGTTGTAGTTGGCGGCAGAGGTGTACGAATCGGCATCGATGAGTTCGTTCTTCAACGCCGAGATCTTGTGCTGGATGGCCTTCGGCGCAAACTTCTTGGGATCCAGGTCCAGGGCTTTGGAGACCTGGGTGACCAGCCGCAGGGAGTCGGCGGAGTCGTAAATGGAGAAGTTCGATTTCAGGCCCACATGGGCCGCCTCCTGCCGCAGGATGCGGACACAGGATGAGTGGAAGGTGGAGATCCACATGATCTTGGCCCGTCCACCCACGAGCTTTTCAATGCGCTCCCGCATTTCCGCGGCGGCTTTGTTCGTGAAGGTGATGGCCAGGATTTCGCCGTGATGGGCCCGCCCTGTGGCGATCAGGTAGGCAATCCTGTTGCTGAGCACGCGGGTCTTTCCCGAGCCGGCGCCGGCCACAATGAGCAGGGCGGAACCTGCGTGCTTGACGGCTTCTTCCTGCTGGGGGTTGAGCCCCTCCAGCAGCTTTTCCGGATCCATCCGGTGGCTTCGATGGGCCTGCCCTTCGGGCGACCGTTCCACGCGGACGCTGCCGCCCGTCCCCGGAGCCGAAGCTGCGCCCTCGGAAGGCGACTTGGTGCGGGCGGCGGCGGCGGGAGCGGCTTTGAACGGTCCGTCAGAGTACGGGTCAAACAACATATCCATGGTGCCTACAAGTCTAGGCGGTGGGGCCGACACCCCCTTCCCGGCTGTGGATGACCAGGGGGTTATCCACATACGGACCCTGAACTCAAGCCACCGAACCGGACTCGAGGGCAGTCCGCAACTCGCGTACAGCCGTCGTTCCGCCTGCCATGAACCACTCCAGGCCGTTCACCCGGACGGTGTCCACGGCACCCCCGGCGGCCCGGACTATCGCTTTGCCGGGCAGCCAGTCCCATTCCGGGCAGCTGTGCTGGAACCAGCACCCCAGCTGCCCGTCCGCCACACGGCCCAGGTCGCAGGAACCCGAACCCAGCATGCGCAGCGCCGCAGCGGACGTGGCAGCGGCGTGCCACGGCATGGCGCACAGGGGATCCATCAGCCAGCTGGGATGGATGTAGGTGGCGGCACCAAGCTCGGCAACTGCGGTGCGGTTGCGCGCTCCCCGGTCCGCGCGGAACACCGTGAGGGGCTCACCGTTCAGGCTGGCCGGACGGGCCCTGCCGCCGAGCCACAGTTTGTCCTCTTCCGGCTGGAAGATGGCTCCAAGCACAACGTCGGAGGGATCCTTCAGTGCGATCGCGGAGCACCAATAGGTGGAACCATGCAGGAAGTTGTAGGTGCCATCCACCGGGTCAATCACCCAGGTACGGCCGCTGGTCCCCTGGGCCGAGGCGCCCTCCTCCCCCAGGATGCCGTCGTCGGGCCGGCAACGCCTCAGCTGCTCCAGCACGTAGGCCTCGGCGGCATGGTCGGCAGCCGTCACCACATCGGAAACGGAGGTCTTCTGTTCAGACTGCAGGCCGGCCATCCGCATCAGCAACGCCAGCTGCCCGGCTTCGCGGACCAGGGCCGTTGCCAGCTCGTAGTCGTCCAAAGAGGGGTCAAGTTCAACAGCGCTGTGCCGGCCAATGGTCATGGCTTCAGTTTATGGCGCGGGATAATGGTGCCATGGCCAAAACCCCTGCGCAGCGGATCAAGAAGCACGGCTCCAAAGCGGCAGTACCGCAGCACCACCTTCCACCCGTGGTGAATCCCACCACCAGCCGCAGCCCGCAGAAGGCCGAGAACAACGGCACCCTGATCCTCATCGCGGGCGTTGTGGCCAGCCTCTTCCTGTTCTGGTACCTGCACCTGCTGACGCTTGACCAGCTCCGGCAGCTGTCCGGGGAGCTGCCCATGCCGGACTCGCTCATCGGCGGGTTCGATCCGGCGTACATCAGCCGGTTGCAGACGGTCATGAACGACGACGCCCGCGGCCAGCTCAACTATGTCCACAAAACGGCCGGCACCCTGTTCCCGCTGATCTTCGGCTTCACCTGGCTGCTGCTGATCGGGACAAGCGTTGCCAGGAAGACATTGCGCTGGGCGCTGTGGGCGCTTCCGCTGCTGTTCGTGGTGGCCCGGCTCTGGGGCAACGTGGCCATCGACGGCGTGCTGGCGTCCAAAACGCCGGATCCCGCGCAGGTGGCCCTCGCGTCCGGCCTTACCGTGGCCGGGTGGGTCCTGCTGGTCCTGAGCCTTCTGGCGGGTGCCGCGGCAGTGCTCCTTAGGAAGCGAAAGCCAAAAGCGCGGGAAGCTTAAAGGGCACGGCGCAGCGAGGCTGCGGCACGGACCTGTTTCCGGTGCCGGTGCACCCGCTGGGCGATAACCAGTCCGGCGGTGGCCATCCCCACCGTTACCGGGTAGCCCATCAGCCGTTCCAGCGTGCCGGGTTCCGGGACCTGCATCCGGGTCAGTCCGCCGGTGATGAGGGCAGCCAGGGAAACAGCACCGCAGGCCAGGATGAACCAGGCCATGGGTGTTTTGTGGAGCCATAGGAACCCCAGGACCAGCAGGGCGCCCGCCCCGGAGATGAAGTACATCACCGCGCCGGTGTAGTGCCAGCCGGAGCCGGCGTCCTCCGGGACCAGTCCAACGATCACCGTCCCGGCCCCCGCCGCTCCGGTCAGCAGCCGTACCCAGGCGGCAGCGAGCCAGGGTTTCCGCCGGCTCCGCTGCATGCGGGTCCCGGCCAGGGCAGCCACGCACAGCAGCCCCGAGCTCAGCAGCAGGGCACCCAGAAGCATCCCAAGCCCCTGCACCACGAAGGAGCTGTTCATCAGCCAATTCAGCGGAGAACATACCTGGCGGCCGTCAAAGGTGCCGCAGCGAAGGGCGCCGAGGTCACTGATGTAGCCCGTGCGCAGGTCGTAGGGCCTGGGTCCGGCCCAGGCTCCGATCACCGCTGCCTCCGCAGCGAAATACTGGAGCACGCTGAGTACCGACCAGGCTCCGATGTACTGCCGCGTGGAGGCGGTGTCCGGAATAACAACCGCTGCTGCGGACGTGGACGGCGCTGAACTCATGCCTTGAGCGTAGTACGGCTTCGCACCTTGTATGCTTGTATCCGTGTCCTGCCCGGGCCGGCCCTGCCGATCCAGCGGATGCCCGCCCTCGTAGCTCAGTGGATAGAGCACGGCTCTCCTAAAGCCGGTGTCGTTGGTTCGATTCCAATCGAGGGCACTTGAACTGTCCTCCCCCGGAGTTCGAGCTCCGCGCCTACCTGCTGGGCCCCGCTGCGGCCACCGCCAAAGAACCCACGGCCGGGCTTTGGGCCGTGCAGCGCGACTTGCTGGACCGCGCCGCCGGCACCCGCGGAACCTTCTCCGGCGTCGTACGTTTTGTTCCAGCGGACGACGGCGGCCTGGCCCTCCGCGAGGAAGGCACCCTGCGCTGGCCTGCTTTTACCGGCCCCGCCACCCGCGAATACGTGCTGAAAAACGCCGCCAGCCCTGATGCCCTGGACGTCCATTTCCCTAACGGCCGCCCCTTCCACACCATGAGCTTCAGTCAGGAGGCCAACGTGGACCAGCACTGGTGCGATCCCGACACTTACCGTGTGGCCTACACCTATGAGGATGAGAACAACTTCAGCTACAGCTGGGACGTCAAGGGGCCGACGAAGGATCTCCTCCTGACGTCGCGGCTTGCGCGGCGGGACGAGCGGAAAGCGTGAGAAACCGTATCGTCGTTTCCGCCGTCTGCGTCTTCGACAACACAGGCCGGCTCCTGACCGTCAGGAAGCGCGGCACTGCGATGTTTATGCATCCGGGCGGCAAGCCCGAGGCAGGGGAAACCGCCGTTCAGGCTGCTGCGCGGGAGCTTGCCGAGGAGGTGGGCATCGTCCTCGATCCGAGCGAACTGCAGCTCATGGGCATCTGGATAGCCGACGCCGCCAATGAAGCAGCCACCGACATTGAGGCAACCGTGTTTATGGCTCCGGGCACGTGGGAGGCTCATCCTTCGGCCGAGATTGCGGAAATCCGCTGGCTGGACCTCGCTGCCCTGGACCGGGGCGCGGAGCCGCCCGGGGACCTTGCCCCGCTGCTGACGGACCATATCCTGCCCGAACTCGCCCGCGAGGGCTGAGAGGCTGGAGCCGGGAAGCCTAGAACTCGGGCACTGCTTCCCTGGCCACTGCGGTGGCTTCGGCGAATTGCGTCCGGTACAGCTCGGCGTACCGGCCTTCTGCGGCCAGCAGCTCGGTGTGCGTGCCGCGTTCCACAATCCGGCCCTCCTCCACCACCAGGATTGCGTCCGCGGCGCGAACGGTGGACAGGCGGTGGGCAATCACGACGGCGGTGCGCCCTTCGAGTGCGGCGCCCAGGGCAGCCTGGACCGCGGCCTCGTTGGTGGAGTCCAGCGCGGCCGTCGCCTCATCAAGGATCACCACGCGCGGCTGGGCAATCAGCAACCGGGCGATGGTGAGCCGCTGGCGTTCGCCTCCGGAAAGCCGATAGCCGCGCTCCCCCACCACGGTGTCCAGCCCGTCCGGGAGGGACCGGATCATTGCCTCGAGCCGGGCCTGCCCGATGGCCTCCCACATCTGCTCTTCGGTTGCGTCCGGCCGGGCCAGGCGCAGGTTGGAGGCGATGCTCTCGTGGAACAGGTGGCCGTCCTGGGTAACCATGCCCAGCGTTTCCCGCATCGAGTCGAAGGTCAGGTCGCGGACATCAACCCCTGTTCCGGGCCTCACGCCACCAAAGCGGACGGCGCCGGAATCGACGTCGTAAAGCCTGGCCAGCAGCTGCGCGATGGTTGATTTGCCGGCGCCCGAAGAGCCCACCAGCGCCACCGTCTGGCCAGGCTCAACCCGGAAGCTGACCCCGTGCAGGACTTCCTCGCCGCCGCGGGTGTCCAGGGTGGAGACGTCTTCGAGGGAGGCCAGGGACACCTTGTCCGCGGAGGGGTAGGAGAACCGGACGTTGTCGAACTCCACTGAGAGCGGGCCCCGCGGCGATTCCACGGCATCAGGCTTCTGGCGGATGAGCGGCTTGAGGTCAAGAATTTCGAAGACGCGCTCGAAGCTGACCAGGGCGCTCATGATTTCCACCCGGGCGTTTGAGAGCGCGGTGAGCGGGGCGTAGAGCCGGGTGAGCAGCAACGCGAGCACCACCACATCGCCCGCGGCCAGCTGCCCTCCCAGCGCCAACCAGCCGCCGAGGCCGTACACCAGGGCCAGGGCCAGGGCGGAAACCAGGGTCAAGGCTGTGACGAAGGTGAACTGGAGCATCGCCGTCCGGACACCGATGTCCCGCACCCGCCCGGCCCGGACGGCGAACTCACGGGACTCCTCGTCCGGGCGCCCGAAGAGCTTGACCAGGGTGGCGCCAGGGGCGGAGAAGCGCTCGGTCATCTGCGTACCCATGGTGGCGTTGTGCTCGGCGGCCTCGCGGCGCAGCTCGGCCAGCCTGGAACCCATCCGGCGGGCCGGGATCAGGAAGATCGGCAGGAGGATCATGGCCAGCACCGTCACCAGCCAGGACTTGTTCAGCATCACCACCAGGGTGAGTGCCAGCGCCACCACGTTGCTGACCACGCCGGAGAGCGTGCCGGCGAAGGCGGACTGGGCGCCGATCACATCGTTGTTGAGGCGGCTCACCAGTGCACCGGTGCGCGTTCTTGTGAAGAAGGCGATAGGCATCTTCTGAACGTGGTCGAACACCTTGGTGCGCAGGTCCAGGATCACGCCTTCGCCGATCGAAGAGGACAGCCAGCGGGTTACCAGTCCCAGCCCTGCTTCGGCCACTGCCACGATCGCGATCAGTACTGCCAGCCATATCACTGTGCCGGCATCCGTCTTGGCGATGATCGCGTCCACCACCTGGCCGGCGAGTACCGGTGTTGCCACTGCCAGGACTGCCATCACGATTGACAGCAGCACGAAGGCGATCAGCCGGCTGCGGTGCGGGCGCGCGAAACCAAATACCCGTTTGAGGAGCTCCTTGGAGAACGGCTTGGAGCCGTTGGAAGCGCGGGTGATGTTGTAGAGGGAGCTCCAGGCAACCCTGTCCATGCTCATGTTGTTGTGCCTTTCGGGGTGCCGGCAGCCAGCACTTCAGTGACCACGCCGTCCACCACATTCCAACGTACATCCAGCCGCACGTTCTCCAGCAGCCTGCGGTCGTGCGTCACCAGCAGCAGGGCGCCGTCGTAGCTTTCGAGCGCCTCCTCAAGCTGTTCGATGGCCGGCAGGTCGAGGTGGTTGGTGGGCTCATCGAGGACCAGGAGGTTGACGCCGCGGGCCTGCAGCAGGGCCAAGGCAGCCCTGGTGCGTTCACCAGGGGACAGTGAATCGATGGTCCTGGCCGTGTGGTCCGCTTTGAGGCCGAACTTGGCAAGCAGCGTCCGGACCTCGGCCGGAGCCAGGTCCACCAGGACTGCCTCGACGGCGTCAGCCAGCGGAAGGTGGCCGGCAAGCAGCCCGCGGGCCTGGTCAATTTCTCCAACTGCAACCGAAGCACCCATGGCAGCGCTGCCGGACTCCGGCTCGATGCCGCCCAGCAAGAGGCGGAGCAGGGTGGACTTGCCCGCGCCGTTGGGACCCGTGATGCCGATCCGGTCCCCCGCATTGAGCTGGAGACTGACCGGGCCAAGGGTGAACGTGCCCTGCCGCACCACGGCATCGCGGAGGGTGGCCACGACGGAGCTGGAGCGGGGCGCCTGTCCGATGGAGAACTGCAGCTGCCATTCCTTGCGGGGCTCTTCCACTACGTCCAGCCGGGCAATCCGGGACTCCATCTGCCGCACCTTCTGGGCCTGCTTCTCCGAGGACTCGGTGCTGGCGGCGCGGCGGATCTTGTCATTGTCCGGGCTCTTTTTCATGGCGTTCCGGACGCCCTGGGAACTCCATTCGCGCTGGGTCCGCGCCCTTGATACCAGGTCCGCCTTGGTGGAAGCGAACTGCTCGTATTTTTCCCGCGCGTGCCGCCGTGCAACGGCGCGTTCTTCGAGGAAGGCGTCGTAGCCGCCGTCGTAGACTGCTACCGCATTCTGCGCCAGGTCCAGCTCCACCACGGTGGTGACACACCGGGCCAGGAACTCCCGGTCATGGCTGACCAGAACCACGCCGCCGCGCAGGCCGCGGACAAAATCCTCCAGTTTGGCCAGGCCGGCGAGGTCCAGATCGTTCGTGGGCTCGTCGAGGAGCACAACGTCGAACCGGCTCAGCAGCAGGGCCGCCAAGGCCACCCGCGCCGCCTGCCCGCCGGAGAGGCCGGCCATCTGGGCATCCGCACCCGTGTCCAGGCCCAGGTCGGCCAGGACAGCAGGAATGCGCTCATCAAGGTCGGCGGCGCCGGAGGCCATCCAACGGTCGAAGGCGCGGGCGTAGGCATCATCGGCACCGGGCGCGCCGGAGCCAAGCGCTTCGGCAGTGGATTCCATGTCAACGGTCGCCTCAGCGCAGCCGGTCCGCCGGGCGATGTATGCGGCCACGGTTTCACCCGGAATCCGCTCATGTTCCTGGGGAAGCCATCCTACGAACGCATCTGCCGGGGCAAGGCTGACGGTGCCCTCCTGGGGCTGGTCCACGCCGGCCAGAAGCCGCAGCAGGGTGGACTTGCCCGCACCATTGGCACCCACTACGCCCACCACGTCACCGGGCGCGACAGTCAGGGAAAGCCGGGAGAAAAGCTGCCGGTGGTCGTGACCGCCGGAAACGTCCTTGGCTACAAGGGTCGCAGTCATTGATCCATCCTTTCACCGGAGCATTCGCGGCCGGTCTTCGCCATTGCGGCGCGAAAATTGCCGTGCCGGTTCGCGGGAGGGAGGGCGCCGGGACCGGCAGACATAAAAGAACCCGCTGGTCCGGACTTGGGGGGTGTACGGACCAACGGGCTCGACCATCAAGCATAGTCGAAACCGGAGCATGGACAAAACCCGTCGGTTACCGGCAGGTAAAATCAACACAATATCCGTTCTGCAGAGAGCCCTTTATGACCCTCCCCGCCAAGGCGTTCCAGCGCTGGCTGCACGGCGTTGCGCCCGAGGCCAGCACGTCGGACGTCTGCAGGATCTCCGGGATCAAGCGGACCACCCTGGCTCAGCAGCTGGTCCGTGGAAAAGTGTCAGTCTCCACGGTGGTCAGCATCAGCCGCGCCTACGGCATCAACCCCGTGGCCGCGCTGGCAAGTTTCGACGCCTACCAGCGGTTGGCGGATCCCCAGCCGCCGCCCACGCCGGGCGAACTGGTCAGCCAGATCTCCACCGCAGACCTCCTGCACGCGATGCTGGCACGCCCCGCAATGGAGTCCGAAGGGAAAGCCTGGTCTGAACCGCCCGCCCTTTCACCGGCGCCGCACGCGACCTCTGTCAAGAACTGGGTTGATGCAGTTGACGACGGCGAGCTGCGGCACCGCGTTTCTGCCGCCACCGGGATCGCGCCACAGAATTATTCGGCCCAGCTGACAGCCAACCGGTTAACGGCCGCGCTGGCCGTTGCGACGGCCGACGCGGCGGGCGTTGGCCTTGCCGACGGCCTGGTGGCCACTGGGCTCCTGACCGAAGAGGAAGCCGGCTGGCCTCCCGGGGCAAGGCGGGCGGCGTTGGACAGCTTGTCCGACGGCGACCTTGCGGTGCTCACCGGTGACCGGCTGCAGGCCTTGGGGAAAGTGTTGCGGCGCCAGGAGCAGGACCAGGCGCAAACAGAAAAGATCTGGGAGAACCTGGGATGATCGACATACTTCAGTGGTCAACACTCGCCATTTGCGGGCTCATCGCGGCGGCCCGCGTGCCCAGTGCGGTCCGCGGCGAGAACAGGACCCTCTTTTATATCTTCGCCCTCATGACTGCAGCCATCCTCCTGAGCATCGAGGAGCCGTATGTTGCGGTTGATGCGGCATTGGGCGGCGTCAATCTCGCCAACCTGCTCCTGCGCTTCATCATCTTCGCAGCCATCTACTTTGTGGGGATCCGGGTGACACGGGGTTTCGGCGCTGACAACGCCTATCGCCTCATTACGGGCAGAACCGGGATGACCGTCCTGCTGGTGATTTCCCTCGTGATGACAGTGCTGTTCTTTTCGATGGATACAGCAGGATCCTCGGCAGGGATGGAGGGTATGACACAAAAGGATCAGCGCCACCGGGTCCTGGTCGAGTACTACGGCGCGGCTGGCCGGGCCTATCCCTCCTATGTCTCCCTGGTCCTGGTGCCCGCCATGGTGCGCGCCGCGGGCAGCAGGCTGCCGGCCCTGGTGCGGCTCGCCGCCGGGCTCCTGGCAGCAGGCGGGGTGGCGATTGCCCTCACCCTGCTGTTCCCTGTGGTGCCGCCGGGATGGTCGGCAGGCAAGTTCATCGTCAACTACACGGCCGTGCTCTGCTTCATGGTTGGCCTCGCACTCATCTGGGCCGCCAGCGTGCGGAACAAACGACGTGCCGCGGCGAGAAGGACATCTACCGAAAAGTAACCTCACGGCCTTTCACAAAATCATTAGAATGTGGAACAATCATGGATGTGTGAAGGCGGGGGTTTGCCGGGCGTTTACGAACGGGGAAAATTTCTTAGACGTGGCAGCTCCCAGTGGCCTTTGCATGCTTTGGGGGGATGAGTGGTGGCGGCCGTTGGGGACCGCCCCCACTCAGCCATTTAAGCCCCTTTCGGCCCAGGCTTCTGTTGCATCTTTCACACGGTGTGGCCTTCTCCCGCCTAGCCCTCCGTTGCCGGACGTTCAAACCGCAACGTCACCAGCTGGAATGGACGCAGGAGCAGTTCGGCGCCGTCAGGCCCGTACTCCAGCCCAGGAACCTCCACGCGCCGCTCCAGCAGGTCCACTGCACCGACGCGCCGGAGCGGGAAGTTGGCACTGATCCTTCCAGCCGAACGCTGGCCCAATGACTCGTACACGCGGACGATGACGTCTCCGGAGCCGTCCTCCGCCAGCTTCACAGCCTCGATAACGATGGCGGGGCTGGACACGGAAAACAAGGGTTGTACAGGTGAGCCGCCATGGACCAGCCGCGGTGCAAGGTTGGTCCGGTATCCCTCCTGGACAGCGTCGGCGATGTCAGCACCGGGCCGGATGGTGACTGTCAGTTCGTGGTGTCCGCGGTCCGCGTCCGGGTCCGGAAACTTCGGGGCACGCAGCAGCGACAAGCGCACCGTGGTGGTGGTGCCGCCGTCGGCCTCCCTGGTGTTCCTCGTGACGTCATGCCCATAGGTGGACGCGTTGGACACGGCAACCCCATAGCCAGGCTCCGCCACGTGGATCCAGCGGTGCGCGCAGATTTCGAACTTGGCCGCTTCCCACGAGGTGTTGGTGTGCGTGGCGCGGAAGACGTGCCCGAACTGCGTCTCAGCGGCCGACCGGTCCGCGCGCACATCCAGGGCGAAGCCGAGCTTCAACAGCTTTTCCCGCTCCTGCCAGTCAGCGGATGTGGTGATGGACAGGGATGGGCTTCCTGCGGCAAGGCTGATGCGTTGGGTAATGGCAGAAGATCCTGCCAGCCGTTCCACCACAACAACAGCCTCACCCTCTTCCTCCGCCAACCGCACGCACCGGGCACTGGTCAGCCGTGTGACATTGCGCCGGTAGAACTCGTCGATATCCCAGGCATCCCATTCGTTGGGCGTGTCCCGGTGCAGCTCCAGGAGATTGCCCCGCTCCCCGGGCGCGATCGCTTCACGGCCGCTGGCGTAGTCCTTCAGGGAGCTGATCAGTCCGTCCGCATCCACCACCGCCCGAATGATGCCGTTGTCCAGGACGTAGCCTCCGTCCTGCCCGGCGGCCTGGACGGGCAGCGCGGGCTCGACCGGTTCCCCCGCCGCGAGCGCCGGTACTCCCGCCCGGGAATGGGGTGCGGCATTGAGCAGGAACGTCCGTTCCCCGCTGCCAAGGACGGCCGCGGCTGCCTCGGCGATAAGTGCTTCGAGGGCAACGCTTATGGCCTGGTAGTTGCGTTCGGCGTCCTGGTGCACCCAAGCGATGGAGCTGCCCGGCAGGATGTCGTGGAACTGCTGCAGCAGCACCAGCCGCCACAGCCGCTTGAGCTCGGCCGCAGGATAGACAAACGAGTCTGTGCGGACAGCGGCGGTGGCACACCACAGTTCTGCCTCGCGCAAAAGGTGCTCGCTGCGTCGGTTGCCCTTCTTCGTCCGGGCCTGGCTGGTATACGTGCCGCGGTGCAGTTCGAGGTACATCTCGCCCACCCAGACGGGCAGGGCCGGGTAGTCCGCCTCGGCCTGGCGGAAGAAGCTCGCCGCTGATCCGATCCGCACTTTCGGAGAGCCTTCAAGGTCCGCGGTCCTGGCAGCAGCGGCAAGCATTTCCCTGGTGGGCCCGCCGCCGCCGTCGCCGTAGCCGAACGGTACCAGCGACACTGTGCCGCGTCCGTGGTCGCGGTAGTTGCGCTCGGCATGTGCGAGTTCGCGTCCGCTGAGCTGGGAATTATAGGTGTCCACCGGCGGGAAGTGCGTGAAGAGCCGGGTGCCGTCAATACCCTCCCAGTTGAAGGTGTGGTGCGGCATCCTGTTGGTCTGGTTCCAGGAGATCTTTTGGGTGAGGAACCACCTGCTGCCGGCGGACTTAACGATCTGCGGAAGCGCGGCGGAGTAGCCAAAGGAGTCCGGCAGCCAGGCCTCCTGGCAGTCCACGCCGAATTCGCTGAGGAAGAAGCTCTTCCCCTCAATAAACTGCCGGGCCATGGCCTCCCCGCCCGGCATGTTGGTATCGGATTCCACCCACATGCCGCCCACGGGAACGAACTGGCCGGCACGCACTTTCTCCCGGATCCGGCCGAAAAGTTCGGGGTAGAACTCCTTGATCCAGGCCAGCTGCTGGGCAGAGGAACAGGAGAAGACGAAGTGGGGGTATTCATCCATCAGCGCCACCACGTTGGAGAAGGTCCTGGCGCATTTGCGGATGGTCTCCCGGACCGGCCACAGCCAGGCGGAGTCGATGTGGGCATGGCCGGTAGCCACCAGCTGGTGCGCCGACGCATAGGCGGGCCTAGCCAGGACCTCGGCCAGGGCGTCGCGCCCGGCCGCCGCCGTGCCGGCAACGTCGTCGGGGTCCATTATGTCCATCATGCGTTCCAGGGCACGGAGGATCTCATGCCGCCGCGGCTGCTCCCACGGCAGCTCAGCCATCAGCCCGGACAGCGTCCAGATGTCCTGCTGAAGTTCCCACACTGTCTGGTTCAGCTCGGCGATGGCAATGGTTCCCAGCCGGTACTGCGGGGCTGTTCCCGCCGTCGACTTATCGCCATAGGGCGTGGCGGCAAAAGTCCAGCCCTGGGCAACATCAGGGTTGGCGGCGGCCTCCACATAGAAGTCCACAGCCATGCCTCCGCCGAGCAGCTTCAGCGGAATGTACTGGTTACGGGGCGAAACGGCTTTGATGATGGTGCCGTCGGCGCGCCAGGCGATGCCTTCGCACTGGAAACCCGGAACCTCTATGGTGAAGCCCAAGTCCACCACCACTTCCACCGTGGTGTCCGGCCCGGCACCCCAGAATTCGGGCACCTCGCCCTGGAGCCGGAGCCACTTGGTGCCCCACGGCTTTCCCCACGGGGCGCCTTGTTCCTGCGGCTGGAATTTCTGCCGCATGGCTTCAAGCGCCGGGACAGGCTCGTCAGGGACATCCCAGCTGCTCAGGGCAAGGGGCAGGCTCCGGCTGTAGACAGCAGGGGCGATGCGTTCGCGGACGAACCTTTCGAGGCGGACTTCCGTGATCCGGCGGTCGTCATGCAATGGTGGCCCTCTTCAGCGCTGGGAAACGTGGACCAAAAGTGTCCATTCGGTGGATAAAACTACTCACTGGTAGCTTACTAGCCAACTACTGAGCGGGGAACAACCCTGGGAGCGGTTTATGGACAGACACGCAAGGCCCGATGATCAGGGAAGCGCCTGGGCAGGAACGTGCGCGGCCGGCCTGATGATGCGCCGGTCCCCGGTGTAGATGTTGAGGCTGGTTCCCCGGCTGAATCCAGCCAATGTCAGGCCGCTAGCTTCAGCCAGTTCAACGGCAAGGCTGGATGGGGCGCTGACGGCGGCCAGCACAGGAATCCCTGCCAGGGCGGCCTTCTGCACCAATTCGAAGGAAGCCCTGCCGGACACCTGCAGGACGGTCCCGCGCAGCGGGAGCAGCCCTTCGCGGAGGGCCCAGCCGACCACCTTGTCCACAGCATTGTGGCGACCCACATCCTCGCGGAGGCACAAAAGTTCCGTGCCGCCGTCGTCCCCTATCTTGAACAGTCCGGCCGCGTGCACTCCCCCGGTATCCTCGAAAACGCGCTGGGATTTCCGCAGCAGTGCAGGCAAGGAGGCCAGGAGTCCGGCGTCGATGCTCAGCGGATCCTCGTCCAGGCTGTAGCGCGATGACTTCCGGACGGACTCCACCGAATCTGTGCCGCAAATTCCGCAGGAGCTGGATGTGTAGATGTGCCGCCCGATGGAGGGAATGGTGACGTCCGGCCTCAGTTGTACTTCCACCACATTGAAGGTCTGCACGCCGTTCTCGTCCTCGCCGGCGCAGAAACGCAGCGAGACGAGCTGCTCGGCGCTCCAGATGATGCCCTCCGACACCAGGAACCCGGCCACCAGGTCAAAGTCATCGCCCGGGGTCCGCATGGTTACCGAAAAGGACAGCTGGCCCAGCCGGATCTCCAACGGCTCCTCCACGGCCAGCACATCCTCGCGGTGCCGCACCGGAAATTCGAGCGCCTTCGGAGAGCCATCGAGGACATACTTATGCACCTTGCGGCGCTGGGTCACGCGGCCCATGGCCATCCCTGCCTGTTCATAGATCCATCATGACAACTGCCGGAACCGGATACCAGCGGAAAGACGCGCCGGCGCAGGATGGTCAGCCAAGGAGGGCGCTCCAGTCCACGGGGCCGCTGGGCGCAGGCTTGGCGGCCGCCCGGGCCGGGTTCCGGGGCTTGGCTTTTGAGCCTGGGCCCGCAGGCGCGGGAATGGGTGGCCCCCAAGGCAGCGCGAAGGCCTGGACCAGTTCGCCGAGCTGGACGCCATGCGGCGGCACCACCATCACGCCGTCGGCCGACGCCAGCCCCCGCATCATGCCGGGACCGGTGTGCTGGGCCGCCGAAGCCATCCCGTACAGGAGGCGGAACGGCATCAAGCGGGTACGCCCCGGATCGGGTTCGATGATGCTTCCGCACGGCACCTCCTGGATGCCAGGCAGTTTGCCGTGGCCCAGCGCGGCCAGAAGCGGTGCCCCCACCGTGCACAATGCCATCATCGCGGCGAGCGGATTCCCCGGCAGTCCAAGAACGAACCGTCCGTCCGGGAGCTCCGCAAGGACGGCCGGATGCCCCGGCCGCATGGCTATTCCGTCGATCACCAGCCGCCCGCCCAGCTCAGCTACCGCCTGGCGCAGGTGGTCAGTCCCGGACCGTCCCGTCCCGCCAGTGGTGATGACGACGTCGGCCGGCAGGTCCGGTGCGCCGGGCACCTCCGGAACTACGTCTTCAAGGGCGGCAAGCCACTCGGCGTAAGAGTCGCCGATCCGCTGCTGTTCGCCCGCTATTCCCCCCAGCATATTCACCACTGCCGGCAACTGCGGACCGAAGGTGTCCCGCACCTGGCCGGGAAGCGGCATACCCTCGCTGATTACTTCGGAGCCGGTCAGCAGCAGCCGGACCAGGGGTTTACCCTGGACAGGCAATTCGTCGTGACCCGCAAGGGCAGCCAGGGCCAGATGTGCGGGGTTGAGCTGCACTCCCGCCTTCACCAGGATGTCCCCCGCCAACGCTTCCTCCCCGGCTTTCCGGATGTGTTGTCCCGTGCGCGGCTCCCCCGGTTTGGCGCCGCCACCGGTCATGAGGACCGGCAGTCCGTCCTCGTCCTTGCCCAGCAGGGCACTCTCGCTGCGAAGGACGGCTTTTCCGCCGGGAGGGATGAGCCCGCCGGTCACAATGGGACTTGCCTGGTGGGGTGCCAGCCGGGTCCCCGGTTCCACGAGGATCCACGGCCCCGTCCCGTTGACCGCCCAACCGTCCATCGCCGAGGACGCGTAGTGCGGCATGTCCTGCAGCGCCACGACGTCCTGGTCCAGGACACGGCCGAGGGCAAGGTGCAGTGGAACGGGAGCGGCAGGAATGGGCGTTGCCGCGTCGAAGGCAGCCTGCCGGGCTTCCTCCCACGTGTGGGCGAGGTGCCGTTTCGCGTCCGGCGGGTCTGCTGGGCTTGGTTCTTCCGCGGGTTCTTCAGTCATTCGCCGGGAGCCCCGGCGGCTTCAGCATCGTAGTCGGCGGCCAGGGAACGTGCCACGGCCAATGCCTCTTCCATGGTCGCAGCCTCGGTGCTTTGCCGGGAGCCGGAAGCAAGGCCGGCAGCATAGCCTGCAATGAAGGTGGTCAGGGGCGCTGCCGGGCGCACGACGGAGTGCGCAGCCACCCCGGCGAGGGCAAGGATGGCATTGACGTCCACCTGGACGTCCTCAAGCTCATAGGCCTGGAGGAGGGACCTGCACCATTCCTCCAGCGTTTCATCCTGGCTTTTCACTGTTTGCCTCCCGTTTCAACTGCTGCCGCGCCGGTCCTGGCCCACGGCCGGCCGCGGCGTCAACTCCTAGTGCGGCGGCATCATCCCAGGTATCCACATCGGCTGTGGTACCTGCCGGGACGGTGACAAGCTGCACGTCAAGACTAGCAAGCAGGGACCGCATGGAGCCGTTGATTAAGCGGCCGCTCGAGGACAGCTCCTGGACGGATTGTTTTAACGCACTTGTGCAGTAAAAACCCGCCAGCATCTGGGCACTGCCGTCCACGGAACGGGCCATCACGCCGTCACCCGTGTAGCCGCGTGAGGCAAGGGACTCCGCCAATGCCTCCACGGCCCCCGCAGCCCGGGGCATGTCGCAGGCCAGCACCAGTGTGTAGTCACAGCCGGCGCCTGACCGCCCCAGCGCTTCCAGCCCGGCGGCGACCGCAGCAGCGGGTCCGGCAAACTCCGGCTGTTCGCGGCAGGCTGTCACGTTCGGGGGCAACGGCCCGGGGTCCGGACCCACTACTGCTGTCCGGGACGCGGCGGAGCAAGCCGCAAGTGCACGTTGGAGCAACGTCTGGCCTTCAAAAACCAGCCCTTGCTTCGGCACCCCGCCCAGGCGTGACGAACGGCCGCCTGCCAGGATCAGGGCGTCGAATACCAACCTGTTGCGCTCCACCCTCCAAGCCTAATCCGGCCTGGCGAGGGCTGTGTCCGCCGAATGCTTTTCAGGCAGCGCGTTCGGGCAGCAGGAAGGGATCCCAGGCAGGGGTAGGCTTCTCGAGTTCCTTGATCTGCCAGATGGTTCCCCGCGGAGGCTCCGGCGCGAAGCGCAGCTTCCAGCCCATTTCCGACGGCGTGTGATCCCCCTTGGCGTTGTTGCACCGGAGGCAGGCCGCCACCAGGTTCTCCCAGGAATCCGCTCCGCCACGGGACTTGGGCTGCACGTGGTCGATGGTATGCGCAGCTTTTCCGCAGTACGCGCACTTATGCCCGTCGCGCCTGAGGACGCCGCGTCTACTGACGGCCGTCGACTGGTTGTATCTGGGGCGGATGTAGCGGTTCAGGAGAATCACGGACGGGCGGCCCAGAATCTCCTGTGGCCCCACCACGGGATCGTCCCCTTCAGCCACGACGCTCGCCTTGTTCGTCAGCACAAGCACCAGCGCCCGGCGGAAAGAAATAACCGCCAGCGGTTCATATCCAGCATTCAGAACGAGAGTGCGCATGCACGTACCTCTTCACGGCCGCACCCGTCAGGGGCACGAGGGCCGGCTGCCCTCGGCATGTCCGGGCTATGGATCGACACCACAAGAGTAAACAAAGAAGTGCACTATCAGCTAATTCCGGCGCCGGGACCCGCCGCCGCCACGAGCTGACTGCAGCTGTGGGCCCGCTTAACAAACAGGACCCCAGCCGCGGGGGCAGGGGTCCTGTTCAATCCCGGTGAGCCCGAATCAACGGGCCGGGGGTGTCAGTTGACGCGGATGAAGACCGGGCCGGAGCCCACGTTGGCGCTGAAAACAACGGTCTGGTTGCCGTTGTAGCCCCCGTGCACAGCCTGGCCGTTTCCGGCGTAGACGGCGATGTGGGCCATGCCGGCGCCACCGTCGGCGTAGTAGATCAGGTCGCCCGGCTGGGCTTCAGCTGCACTCACGGTGCGGCCCAGGGAGAGGTAGCCGGCGGGCCAGTCGTGGAAGTTGATGCCCACGGCGGCCAGGGAGTTGGTGACCAGCATGGTGCAGTCCTGCATGACGCCGAGCTGTGCGTAGGCTGCGGACAGGATGGCTGCACCCTTGCCGCTTGCGGAGGGAGCAGCGGCGGGGGCGGCAGGAGCTGAGGCCGTCACCTTGGCGGCAAGGACGGGCCTGGCTGCGGGAGCCGCGGGAGCGGCGGCTTCCTGGACCTCAACCTCGGGCTCGGGGGCTTCCACAACGGGAGCCGGAGTGGTGGTCACGGCCGGTTTCTCGAAGGAAATGGCAATGGTGGACTCAGCCGAAATCGGCGCCTCAACCGTTGATTCAACTTCGAGGTTGGACGCGGGCGCGGAGTCCCGCTGGACGTTGGCGTCGGCGGCGTTGGCTGCCAGGCCGCTGGTCAGGACCAGGCCGGAAGCGGCGGCAATTACTGCTGCCTGGCGTCCGACGCCGCCTGCGTTCTCGCCAACAGTCTTGGCAATGATGGCGAGCGAATTGGTTTTGGGGGCCTCGGCGCGATGCCGTGCGGTTGCACGAGTAGTCATCAGTTCTCTCTTTCGTTTTCCCCCGCCGCCTTGTAGGCAGACAGGGGGCTGTGGACGTGCCGGCATCTTGGGGGTACGCCGGCACGTCCCGAACGGGGATGTGGTGATTTAGCGAAAAGTGTTTTGGGCAAAGAAAAAGCCCTTGGACCCGGAGGTCGAAGAACTAGTTCATTGTGAAGAACGCGGAGGAGCCGGTAGCGGCGACCGCGTGGAGCAGTGTTCCCTGGGAGGGGTTGAGGGCGCTGATCATCATGCCGTTGCCGACGTAGATGCCAACGTGCGCGCCGCCGTTCTGCATAACGAGGTCACCGGGCTGCGGCGTGGAAGTCGGCTTCATGGCGGTCCACGCGTTGGTGCGGGGGATGCTGATGCCGGCCTGCGCGTAGACCCACTGGGTGAAGCCCGAGCAGTCCCAGCCGGTGACGGGGCTGGTGCCGCCCCACACATACGAGTGGCCGATGCCGGTGTATGCGATGGCAGCAATGCCTGAGGTGGACGCGGAGGAGACGGTTTCGGCCAGCTTTTCCGTGGCGGAGGCAGCAGTTGCCGTGGCAGCGTTTCCGTTGCCGGCGCCGGTGGACTGTGCGCGAACGGTCTGCACCTTGGGAGCTGCGGTGGTCTTGACCACCGGACGCTCGAAGGAAACAGTGGCCGTGGGTGCCGCAGTCACGGCGAGGGCGCCCTGCGCCGACCCGGACTCGGTGGAGGCGGACACACCAGCGGTGGTGTCCGCGGCGGTGGCCGGCAGGCCCATGCTCAGGATCAGGCCGGAGGCAGCTGCGATAACGGCAGCCTGGCGACCAACTGTCCCGGCATTGGCACTAACAGCCTTGGACACGGAGTCCAAGGGGTTGGTACGAACCGTTTGCGCACGGTGGCGCGCAGAATTATGGCGTGAAGACACGAAGGTAGCCTCTCCCAATGCCTGCGAGGTGAGCTGTCGGATTCGGATGGGAGTCACCCGGCCGCGCTGCTTCCAAGGAAGCTTTGCGACTTAACCCCAAGGCCTTCCCAATGGAAAGGCCAAAATTGGTTCCCCCGCCCCTGCCAGACGATGTCATGCGAACGGACCTTGAGCGGTGGCAGAGCTAGGCAATCCGCACAAGAGCGTCAACTTCGGAAAAGTTGACGCGAGTTAGACGGTACAGCAGTTTTGACTGAATGTCACATTCAGGTCACGGGAAGTCAAAATCATCTGATAGTCCACAGCCAGTTGACTACAGCCAGCCAGTGGGATCAACCACTTCGCCGTTGACCTGGACCTCGAAGTGGAGGTGGCAGCCCGTGGAGGCCCCCGTGGTGCCGCTGAGCGCGATGACTTCGCCGCGGGACACCGTCTGGCCTTCCTTCACGCTGAAGGAGGACAGGTGGTTGTACGTGGTTTCCAGGCCGTTGCCATGGTCGATCACAACACGGTTGCCGCCGCCGTACTGGTGCCAGCCCACGAAAGTTACGGTTCCGGTAGCGGCGGCCATGACGGAGGTTCCGCACTGCGCCACGTAGTCCTGTCCGCGGTGGAAGTCGCCGGTGCCGCCGGTGATGGGGCTGACCCGGTAACCGAAGGGCGATGCGGTGGTCATGACGGCCAGCGGGGCGCCCAGGCTTCCCGTGGAGGCGGCCCGGCTGATTGCGCCTGCCGATTGGGCGCTGAGCAGCTGTTTCAGCTTGCCGTCCGGGTCAGCCTGGGTGACCACGGCGGACCGGCTGAAGTCGATCTGGGCTCCGGCTTCCGCTGAAACCTGCGGCTGCGGCGTCACAGCCGAAGCGGCGACCGGAATGGCACCGGAGGCGTCTGTGGCCATCACGGGACTTGTGGCGGGCACTGTCACGGTGAGGACCAGGCCGGTGGCAGCAAGGGCAATGCCGGCCTTTTGGCCGATGCCGCTCGCCGCTGCGAACTCCGTGATCTGGCTGAGGGGACCCCGACGGCGGCGCGCATCACGGTGCGGATCGCGGGGGCGCTCCGAGGTGATGACTTCGACAACGCGCGGCGTCGAAGCAGGGCCCGCCGCGCGGCGGCGTCCCCTGGAATTCTGCATGGTCAAGAAGGGTTCCTCTCTGGAAAGCCTGCGAAGTTAGCTGTCGGATTCGGGTCAGAGAGTTCAAAGACCCGGTCCGCCGTAAGCAAGCTTCGGCACAGAGATACCCCGGTAAGGATCCTTCACTGGAAGAGGCTTGCTGCTGACGGACTTCACCCCAAGGCAGTCCCCCGCTGCCGCTTGTGGTTCCCCCGCCTCTGCCAGTTGCGACTCGTGCTCCTGATCCGCTGGCAGAGCTCGGCTCCAGATCAGGTAACGCTCTAATATCAACGCTTGGTTCAACTATAGGGGCTTAAGCCCCTAAGTAACAATTCCGTTATCTTTGGCTAAACACCCGACCGCGGGGTAACCGAGCGGGTCACGCGGCAGGCTGGCGGATGGCAACAAAGACGTGCGCGGCCACTTCCGGGGGCAGTTCGAGGGCTCCCTCAATGCCTGGGACCCGGACCGAAATGTAGTCCCCCACGCGCTCCAGGGATACGGAGGCGCCCGGGCGGATACCGCCCTCATCCAGCTGGGACAGGAGCTCCGGCTCCACCTGGATTGGCTCCGCAAGCCTGCTCACTGTCACTTCCGACGCCGGACCATACGATTTCATCGCTTCCAGCAGGCTGATGGCGCCGTCGGCAAAGCCCAGGGAGGGGCCCCCGCCCAGGGCCGCCAGGCCGGGGATCGGATTGCCGTAAGGAGACTCCGTGGGGTGGTTGAGCATCTCGTAGATGCGCCGCTCCACCCGCTCGCTCATCACATGCTCCCAGCGGCAGGCTTCGTCATGGACGTAGGCCCAGTCCAGTCCAATCACATCCGCGAGCAGGCGCTCGGCAAGGCGGTGCTTGCGCATCACTTCCGTGGCCCGCTTCCGGCCCGTTTCGGTGAGTTCGAGGTGCCGGTCTCCGGAGACAATCACCAGGCCGTCCCGCTCCATCCTGCCAATGGTCTGCGAGACGGTAGGCCCGGAGTGGCGGAGCCGCTCTGCAATGCGCGCACGAAGGGCAACGATGTTCTCTTCTTCGAGCTCCAGAATGGTCCGAAGGTACATCTCCGTAGTGTCGATCAGATCCGTCATCCAGCTCAGCTCCTCGAGCGCAGTACCTTGCGTTGTCCCACAGTATCGCCGTCACCGCGACGTAGTCCGTGGAAAAGCTTAGCCTATTTTGACTTTGTCCGAATAGTTCAGGGCTATGCTACGCAGCGTCTCATTGGCTGGACTATGACGTCCCAGGTTCCCGGCGAAACAGCGCTTCAGGCAGAATGGGGAAGGCCCTGGTTGCAGTCACTGCCGATTGCCGGCCGCCAACACCCGTCCGGACCAACGTTACGTCCATGCCGAAATTGGAGCACCTGTGAGCGAAACCAGCATCACTATTCCCGCCGACCTCCTGCCCAAGGACGGACGGTTCGGCGCCGGGCCCTCCAAGGTCCGTCAGGAACAGATCGATGCGCTGTCAGCCGCGTCAAAGAACATCCTCGGGACCTCCCACCGGCAGGCCCCGGTCAAGAACCTGGTGGGTTCCGTCCGTGAAGGGCTGAGCCAGTTCTTCCGGGCACCCGAAGGATATGAAGTGGTGCTTGGCGTCGGCGGCTCCACTGCCTTCTGGGATATTGCCAGCTTTGGCCTGGTGGACAGGAAGGCCCAGCACCTTTCATTTGGCGAATTCGGCTCCAAGTTTGCCGCGGCCACCAACAAGGCACCCTTCCTTGACGCATCCTCCATCATCAAATCCGACCCAGGCACCCGGCCCTCGCCCCGGGCGGAAGCGGGCGTGGACGTGTACGCCTGGCCGCAGAACGAGACCAGCACCGGCGTTTCAGCCCCGGTGCAGCGCGTTGCCGGCGCGGACGAGGGCGCGCTGGTCCTGGTGGACGCCACCTCTGCCGCCGGCGGCCTCGATGTGGATGTGGCACAGAGCGACGTTTACTACTTTGCTCCGCAGAAGAACTTTGCTTCCGACGGCGGGCTGTGGCTGGGACTCTTTTCCCCCGCAGCCCTGGAACGCGCAGCCCGGATCAAGGCCAGCGACCGCTGGATTCCCGACTTCCTGGACCTGCAGACGGCCATCGACAACTCGCGGCTGAACCAGACCTACAACACGCCGTCGTTGACCACCCTGGTCACTTTGGATGCGCAGGTGCAGTGGCTGAATGCCAACGGCGGCCTGGACTTCGCGTCCGCCCGCACGGCTGACTCCGCCGGGCGCATCTACAGCTGGGCCGAGGCCTCCGGGTTCGCCGCGCCCTACGTCACAAACCCCGAGGAACGCTCGAACGTCATCGCCACCATCGACTTCGATGAGTCCGTGGACGCGTCCGCGGTTGCGAAGGTCCTGCGCGCCAACGGTGTCGTAGACACTGAGCCGTACCGCAAGCTGGGCCGCAACCAGCTGCGCATCGCGACCTTTGTAGCCATCGAGCCTGCCGATGTTTCCGCCCTGCTGGCCAGCATCGACTACGTGGTGGGCGAACTGCGCAAGTAGGACTTTCGCAAATACGCAGCACGCCTAACGTACGACGGCGCCGCCCCGGTAATCCGGGGCGGCGCCGTTCGTGTGTGGTCAGGAAGTCCTGGTTTCCTCATCAGGCTGCCCAACGTCGTCGTCAGGCTTTTCGTCGTCAGGTTTTTCGTCGCCAGGTCCGGGATCCTGCCCGGGGTCCTGGTCCTGTTCCGGCGCAAGCAGTTCCCGGTCCGGCGCCTGCTCCAGTACCCGCTCCGATTCCTGCTCATCTTCGGGCCGGACCCGCTCCGCCCACGGAACCCAGTCCGGGGCCAGGATGGAGTCCTCGGACGGCAACAGCCCCAACTCGTTGACTGTCACCACCTTGGAGCGTGAGTTCCGGGTCAGCACTGCGAACCACTGCCAGCCACCGTAACCGGGCAGCCGCGACTCAAAAAGATGCGTCACCAGGCGGTCGCCTTCGCTCTTGGCTGCCAGGTGCCTCCCAATATCCGACGGCGCGGTGATGCCTTCGATGGCGCTGCGCGCCGTCTCCACGGCGGCTGCAAGGAAAGCATCCGGCTTGCCGGTCCGCCACACGGGCACCCCGGCACGCGGCCTCGCCCTTACTGCTGCAGGCGTCATTGAAGGCACCGCTGCGGGCGATCCGGGCTCCGGCGATTCAGGGTTCCGGGATTCCGGCTCCCGTGACTCCAACTCCTGCGACTCCGCTGCCGGCTCCGGCTGCTCAGCTTCCGAACTCATCAGGGCCTAAACGTCCAGCTCGTCGGCAACCTTACGCAAGGCGGCGGCGATGGCCTTGCCCTTGTTGCCTTCCGGGTATTTGCCTTTGGAGAGAGTCCCGGACAGGTTGTCCAGCACGCTCACCAGGTCCTGAACCAGCGGGGCAAGATCCCGGGCGCTGGGCCGTTTCGCCTTCGCGATGGACGGAGTCTTATCCAGGACGCGCAGGCCCAGTGCCTGGGCACCCTTGCGGCCGTCCGCCACACCAAATTCAACGCGGGTGCCGGCCTTCAGCTCTGTTACCCCCTCGGGCAGGGAGGATTTGGGCAGGAATACTTCCTGGCCGTCTTCGCCCGCGAGGAATCCGAAGCCTTTGTCCTTGTCATACCACTTGACCTTGCCGGTAGGCACGTAATCAACCTTCTTCGTTCTGACGTCTTGAGACACGGCCTGCCGTCACCGCATCCGCATTGTTGTGCGGGTTCAGGGTATGACAGCAGGAGACCGTGTTGGTCTGTATCCCTCAAGGTTATCCTGCCCGTTGCCCTAATCCTGCTTTCAACCGCTCGCCGTAACGGCGTCCGGGCACCCATGCGCGTGCTGTCGGAGCGGACTGTTAGCGTTACGTCCATGACTCCTTCGCGGTACCGGCGTCCCCTGACGATCTTCGCGGCAGTTATTGCCGTGCTCTCGCTTGCCGCGGTGGCGGCGGTCATGGCGTTTGCCTTCGCCGGTTCGGCAGCTCCCGCCTGGGTCACCTATACCGCGCTGTACGGCTTGCCGCTGGCGTTCCTCCTGATGCTGTTCCTTGTCCTGGACGGCGTGGCAGGGCGCCGCCGGGCAGGAAGACCGGACGGGCGGTAACGTTGAACTGATGTCCCTTATTCGCGCGCTCAGCAAGGACCTTGAGGCCCGCAGCGACGATTCGCTGCGGTCGCTGTTCGACGCGCGGCCGGACCTGATCTCCCCGGCCGTTCCCGATTTCGCCGCCCTCGCCGCCAGGGCCAGCGGCAGGGTCAGCGTCCAGCGCGCCCTGGAGCGCCTCAACCGGCCGCAGATGCAGGTCCTGGAAACCCTCCATCTGTGCACGAACACAGACACCCATCACAGCGCATCAGCCGCAGGACTCCGCAACCTGATTTCAGGGTCAACCCTTGCTGCCGTGGAACGCATCCTGGCCTCGCTCCAGGAACTCGCCCTCGTGCACCGCGCCGACCCCCCGCACGGAACGCCGGCCAACAAGCAGCGTTACTACCTCCCCGTGGGCAGCCTCAAAGATGTGGTGGGGATCTATCCCGCCGGGCTGGGGCGGAGCTACACGGAGTTGGTGCGCCTCCAGCCCGCGTTCGCGCAGCGGGCCGTGCAGCTGGTTTCCGAACTCCACCGCAGCGGCGTGGCCATCCACGGCGCCACTACGCCCATGGAGGCAGCCCTGGCGCTGCAGCACTGGACGTCCTCCCCGGAGGCTCTGCAGGACATCCTGGCCACCGCTCCGGAACGGACGACGGCGCTGCTCGCCAAATTCAGGAACTGGGCCATGGGTGCCGTCCCCCAGGCGCAACGCAAGGCATCGATCACCAGCGAGGCGGCCGACGTCGGGCCGGTCGATTGGCTCCTGGCCCGTGGCCTGCTGGTGCCGTTGGATGCGGCCCATGTGGAACTGCCGCACAGCGTTGGCTTGTCACTGCGCGGGGGCGCCATCATCAACGATTTCAGCCTGTCGCCGCCCATCCCCCAACTGGGCCGCACCAGTGCCGCGCTGCGCCGGAACGCAGCGCTGGGCGCCATCGCCGAAACCCTTCGGCTGGTGGGCGAAATGCTGCATGCCGTCAAGGAACAGCCGCTGGCCACGCTGCGCAGCGGAGGCGTGGGCGTGCGGGAGATGAGGCGGCTCGCCGACGCGCTCCGGATCGACCAGCAGCGGATCGGGCTGCTGCTGGAGCTGTGCGGCCTTGCCGGCCTGATCCGGCTGGACGTTGACTCGTCATCCTGGGTGCAGCCGCCTGAGTTGGAGTGGCTCGTCCTTCCCCGGCAGGAACAATGGCTCTGGCTGGTGAACGCATGGCTGGCCAGTGAGCGCGTCCCCTCCATGGTGGGGCAGGCGATCAGCGGGACCCCCGGAGCAGCGGCAGGGCATCGCGCCGCATCGGGGAGCACGATCATTGCGTTGTCAGCGGAGGCGCAGCGCCCGGACGCACCGGTGGTCCGCAAGCGGATCCTGGAAATCCTCCACGAACTCACCCAGGAAGCGGCAGCGCCGGACGGGACCGCGCCGGTGCTTGATGCTGCGGCCGTCCTGCAGCGGGCGGAGTGGGCCCAGCCCCGGATGGCCCGGCGCTTCAGTTCCCTCATCCGGGGAGTCCTGGCCGAAGCCGAAATCCTCGGGTTGCTGGGTTCCGGGGCGCTGAGCCAACTCGGAAGCGCCATCGCGGGCGACGATCCGGACGCCGCGCTCGCCATCCTCGGGGAGCACCTGCCCGCCGAGCTGAACCACGTGCTGCTCCAGGCGGACCTTACTGCGGTGGCCCCCGGCTACCTTGCCCCTGAGCTGGCCGGAAAACTCCTGCTGATGGCGGACGCCGAAGGGCAGGGCCCAGCCACAATTTACCGGTTCTCGCCCGATTCGATCCGCCGGGCCCTGGACGCCGGGCACGATGCTCCCGCCCTGCTGGAGTTCCTGCGGGAACACTCCGCAACGGCGGTGCCGCAACCACTGCAGTACTTGGTAGAGGATACCGCCGCACGCCACGGCCGGTTGCGGGTGGGTGCGGCAGCGAGCTTTATCCACAGCGAGGATGAGGCGGCGCTGCTTGACCTGCTGCAGGGGCCCAAGGCTGCTGACCTCGGCCTGGTCCGGATTGCTCCCACTGTCCTCATCTCTTCCGCGGCCCCACGCGAGACAGCCCAGGCCTTACGCGGCCTGGGACTCTCGCCGTCGCTCGGGGAATCCGAGCAGCCAATGCTCCGGCTGCGGCGGCTGCCTGCCGCGCACGCCCCTTCCCGGCCCGTGTACACCGCCCCGCGGACGGCCCCGGAGCCCGAGGATGTGCAAGCCCAGCTGGACGTGCTCCGCCACCGTCCGGCCGCCGTCGTAAGCCACCATCCGGAGCAGGCGGACGTTGGCTCCGAGGCCGCCACCCAACTGGGCCTGGAGGCACTGCAGCGCGCCATCCGGCTGAAGCAGCGGATCAGCATGAACGTGGTGGACGGCATGGGGAATGCCAACCTGGAGATCGTTGTTCCCCTTTCGGTGAGCGGCGGCCGCGTCCGGGTCTTCGATCCCGCGAAGGACACCGAACGGGTGCTGTCCATCCACCGCATCATCGATATTGAGGCTGCAGAAGAACTGCGCCAGTGAAGGACACCCCTGCGTGAACGACGGACCCCTGATTGTCCAGAGCGACAAGACCATCCTCCTGGAGGTGGACCATGAGCTCGCCACCGAGGCCCGTCATGCCATTGCGCCGTTTGCTGAACTGGAACGCGCGCCCGAGCACGTCCACAGCTACCGGCTGACGCCGCTGGGCCTGTGGAATGCCCGCGCTGCCGGACTGGACGCCGAGAGGGTCCTGGATACGCTGCTGAAGTATTCGCGCTTCCCGGTGCCGCATTCGCTGCTGATCGATGTCGAGGAGACGATGTCGCGGTACGGCCGGCTGCGGCTGGAAAAGGACCCGCAGCACGGGCTGGTCATGCGGACGGACGACTACCCGGTGCTTGAGGAAGTAATCCGGTCCAAGAAGATCCAGCCCCTCCTGGGGCCGCGGATTGACGGCGAAACTGTGGTGGTGCAAGCCTCCCAGCGCGGGCAGCTCAAGCAGCTCCTGCTCAAGATCGGCTGGCCGGCCGAGGATCTGGCCGGCTATGTGGACGGCACCCCGCACCTGATCGCCCTGAACGAGGACGGGTGGAAACTGCGGCCGTACCAGCAGATGGCCAGCGACAATTTCTGGGCCGGCGGCAGCGGCGTGGTGGTCCTTCCCTGCGGGGCGGGAAAAACCCTGGTAGGTGCTGCGGCCATGGCCACTGGCTCCACCACTACCCTGATCCTGGTGACCAACACTGTTGCCGCCCGGCAGTGGAAGGACGAGCTGCTTAAGCGCACGTCGCTCACGGCGGACGAGATCGGTGAGTACTCGGGGGCGGTGAAGGAGGTCCGCCCGGTGACCATTGCCACCTACCAGGTGCTCACCACCAAGCGTGGCGGGCTGTATCCGCACCTCGAACTGGTGGACGGGCATGACTGGGGCCTGATCATCTACGACGAGGTCCACCTGCTGCCGGCACCGATCTTCCGGATGACCGCGGACCTGCAGGCACGGCGCCGGCTGGGGCTCACGGCTACTTTGGTGCGGGAAGACGGCCGGGAGGGCGAAGTCTTCAGCCTGATCGGCCCCAAGCGCTACGACGCGCCGTGGAAGGATATCGAATCCCAGGGCTACATCGCGCCTGCAGACTGCGTGGAGGTCCGCGTAGACCTGCCGCGGGACGAGCGCGTTGCGTACGCCATGGCTGACGACGCAGACAAGTACCGGCTGTGCGCCACGTCTGAATCCAAGACGCAAGTGGTGGAGCAGCTTGTGGCCCGGCACAGCGGCGAGCAGCTGCTGGTCATCGGCCAGTACATTGACCAGCTTGACGACCTCGGTGAGCGCCTCAAAGCTCACGTCATCAAGGGCGACACCTCGGTCAAGGTGCGCCAGAAACTCTTCGACGCCTTCCGCGCCGGGGATCTCCAGACCCTGGTGGTGTCCAAGGTGGCCAACTTTTCCATCGACCTGCCGGAAGCGTCGGTGGCGATCCAGGTCTCCGGCTCCTTCGGGTCCCGGCAGGAGGAAGCACAACGCCTGGGCCGGCTGTTGCGGCCCAAGAAGGACGGCAGGGCCGCGCGGTTCTACTCCCTGGTGGCCCGGGACACGCTTGACCAGGACTTCGCCGCCAAACGCCAGCGGTTCCTCGCCGAGCAGGGCTACGCCTACCGGATCATGGACGCCAAGGACGTGGAGACGGCTGAGTAGCAGGCCCACACGGCGCTGCTCCTTGGATGGAACCCCCAAGGTTCATCCAGACAACTCCCAGAGTCTGGGAGCATGATGGGAGCATGAACAAGAACGGCCCTGAAGCGAAGCTCCTCGTCGTGGACGACGAACCCAACATCCGAGAGCTGCTCTCCACCTCCCTGCGGTTCGCCGGATTCGAGGTGGTCTCCGCAGCGAACGGCCGCGACGCCCTTGCCGCTGCCGACCTGCACGCCCCGGACCTCGCCGTCCTGGACGTAATGCTCCCGGACATGGACGGCTTCACCGTCACCCGCCGCCTGCGCGCTTCCGGGAAGCACTTCCCGGTCCTGTTCCTGACCGCCAAGGATGACACGGAGGACAAAGTCACCGGCCTCACCGTCGGCGGCGACGACTACGTCACTAAACCGTTCAGCCTGGATGAGGTAGTGGCCAGGATCCGCGCTGTCCTGCGGCGGACGCAGCCCCTGCTCGACGACGACGCCGTGATCCGCGTGGACGACCTGGAGCTGGACGATGACGCCCATGAAGTGCGCCGTGGCGGCACAGTCATTGAACTTTCCCCCACCGAATTCAAGTTGCTCCGCTACCTCATGCTCAACCCCAACCGGGTGCTGTCCAAGTCGCAGATCCTGGATCACGTATGGGAGTACAACTTCAACGGTGACGCCTCCATCGTGGAGTCGTACATCTCCTACCTCCGCCGGAAAGTGGACATTGACCCTGAAGCTCCGGCCCTGATCCAGACCAAGCGTGGGGTCGGATACGTGCTTCGGACGGCAGAAAAGCGCTGACCTTGCTGCAGCGTTGGAAGTCGGCCTCACTGAGGACGCAACTCGTGGCCATGATTATGGCCCTCCTGATCGTTGCCCTGACCGTGACCGGGGCGGGCACCCTGACCCTGCTTCACAGCTACCTGCAGGCCCAGGTGGACGACAAACTGTACGCGGCGGTTGAGCTGGCGGGGAAGCAGCGTTCCTTCACGCAGCTCCAGGCGCCGAACCCGTCAGTGCCCACCGATTATTCGCTGATACTTTTCGCGCCCGGCCAGGACCCCTATACGTTCGGCGGCGATGCCGAAAAGCATCCGGACATCAGCTCCATCACCGTTGACCAGGCCCAGGCGCGCGGCGGCGTCCCCTACCAGGTCCGGGGCACCGACGGGGAGAACTGGCGGGTGGTTGCGGTCACGGTGCAGACAAACCAGACCACGGCCGTCGTGGTCATCGGACTGTCCTTGCAGGGCGTGGATGACGTGCTGAAGCACGCCACGCTGGTGGTGACAGGGGTTGGCCTGCTGACCCTGCTGCTGGCGTCGCTGATAGCCAGCTGGACCGTGTCGCGGTCCTTCCGGCCTCTTGCCAGGGTGGAGAAGACGGCGGCCGCCATTGCCGCCGGCGACCTGTCCCGCCGTGTGGACGTGGAGAACCCGGGCACAGAGCTCGGCAGGCTCAGCAGTTCGCTGAATGCCATGCTCGCCCATATCGAGTCGGCATTCGCCGCCCGCACCGCTTCGGAGGCGAGGATGCGCCAGTTCGCCGCCGATGCCTCCCACGAACTGCGGACCCCGCTGGTGACAATCCGCGGCTTCTCCGAGCTGTACCGGCACGGCGCCCTGGCCACCGACGAGGACGTTGCCACGGCCATGGGCAGGATCGAAAGCGAAGCCAAACGCATGGGATCCATGGTGGAGGACCTGTTGCTCCTGGCCCGCCTCGATGAGCAACGGCCTTTGCAGGAAAAACCCGTGGACCTGCAGCTCATTGCCCACGATTCTGTGGTGGATACGCAGGCCAGTGCCCGCTCCCGGGTCATCTCACTCGTAGGGCTCGACGGCGGCCCGGCAGCTCCCGCGCCCGTGCTGGGCGACGAGGCCAAGCTCCGCCAAGTGGTAGGCAACCTGGTGGGCAACGCCCTGCGTTACACCCCGGAAAACACTCCCATCGAGCTGGCTGTTGGCGTTCGCGCGTCGGCGGACGGGCAGCAGCGGTCCATCATCGAAGTCCGCGACCACGGGCCCGGCATCTCCGAGGAAGACGCGTCCAAGGTCTTTGAACGTTTCTATCGGGCAGACACATCACGCACCCGGGAGACGGGTGGCAGCGGCCTGGGCCTGGCGATTGTGGCCGCAATCGTGGGCTCCCACGGCGGATCTGTCCGCGTACAGAACACAGACGGCGGCGGGGCCACGCTGGTGGTCAGCCTTCCCACGCGGGATGACGCGCCGATGCATGCCAAGGCCAGGGGCAGTGACGGCGAGGTTATCCACATATAGCCTTCGGCCATGGCCACGGGAAGAGGCACATCCATAGGCTCGTTGCAGTTGCCCGGACCAGCCGGGCAGGGGAGCAAACGCTGCCCGCAACAGCGAAAGGCACTGCCATGAGCATCATCTCCGTTGACACCGAACTCCTGCAGCTCAAATCGGCCAACGTCCAGGCCACTGTGGACAGGATCAGTGCTGACGTCCAGGCGATGAAACGGGGGCTGGACGAACTCCAGGGGTCCTGGCGCGGCTCCGCAGCGACCAACTTCCAGGCCCTCGTCACGGAATGGACCATCACGCAGGGCCGGGTGGAAGCTTCACTCGCATCCATCAACATGGCCCTGTCTTCGGCCGCTGCCACGTACGCGCAGGCAGAGCAGGGAAACACCCAGCGGTTTAGCTGACCCAGCGGCTTAGCCGAGCGGGCCGAAGCGGTATCCCGCTATGCCGGCGTCAGGCTTCCGCGGTGCCCTGGTGGAACCGCAGCCGCCAGCGATCGCCATCGAGCACCCACAGCGAGCTCCGGAGGGTTATGCCTGAGCGCGCGAAGCTCCGGTAGGTCAACAGGACGGTGTTGGGGCCAACGCGGTCCGCTCCGAGGACCTCGATGTCGGTCCGCTCGCCCGGGTCCTCTTCCAGGGCCATCATCATGGCGTCCCGGGTCCAGACCCGGCCGGAGCTGCCGATCTCCATAAAATCGGGGTGCAAAAGGACAGCAGTCCTGCCAATGTCCCCGCGGACCAAAGGCCCCAGAAGCTCCCGTTCCAGTTCCTCCACCAGCGCTTCGGGCTCAGCGGTTGCTGCCTGCCCGGCTGCACCGGCGAGGTCGAAGGCCCCGTCGTCCAATTGCGCGAAGTCCAACTGGGCGTAGTCCTGCCGCGGCGCGTCCCCCACGCGGGTGTCCTTCAGGCTGGTTTCCGGCAGGCTGGGGTCCTGCTGGCTGAAAAGGTCCGGTTCACGGGATGCTGCTGCCACATCCTGGACAGGACCCGAAGCCGTGCGGGGCACGCGGGCACCAGGGGCGGGCAGCTGGTGCGCGCCGGGAAAGCCCGGCCCGGAGCGGGCTGCCACACCCTGCTGGTAAGCCGTGGCAGCTGCCCGGGCCCGCTCGTCGGCGGCTTCGTTCAGGTCGTGGCCTGCATGGCCTTTAACCCACTCGAACCTGTACTTCCGTCCCGCCAGTTCCCGGTCCAGTTCCTTGAGCAGATCGACGTTCAGCACGGGCTTGCCATCGGCCTTCCGCCAGCCTTTGCGCTTCCAACCCGGCATCCACTTGGTGATGGAGTTGATGACGTACTGGCTGTCACAGAGAATGTGCAGGTCTTCCTGGGGAAGATGCGCAGTGGCCCGCAGCAGATCGAGGACAGCCATCAGCTCGCCCTGGTTGTTGGTGCCGTGCGGCCATCCACCGGCCCGCCAGCAGTCGTCGTTTACATACCAGGCCCAGCCCGCGGGGCCGGGATTTCCCAAAGCCGAACCGTCGGCCGCTGCAGTAATCGTCACCGGTCCATCCTGCCAGAAGACACTGACAAAGCGCTGGTGGCACCTTTGAGCAGGTTCCTCGCCGGCACCGTATGCCGGCAGCCGGCCCGCCCATTCAGAAACGCACACACGCGACGGAAAGCGGTTACCGAAAATGCTTGACGCGCCCGTCAGCGGAACGGCACAATCGGATGTCATACGAGAAAACGGTTTCTCTCGCTCGTGCCTACGGTTGAGACGCCTGTGCACGCTGAAGAGATTCCGCGTTCACCAGAACAAGGAAGGCATATCAATGACGATTCCAACCCGTCGCCGGCGGAAGTTCCAACTCGGTGCAGTGGCCGTCGCCCTTTCCCTCTTGGCAACAGGCTGCGGCACGTCCGGCGGTTCCAGCAACAACGAGGAAGTGACCCTGCGGTTTGCCTGGTGGGGCAACGAGTACCTCAACGCCCAGACCGAAAAGGTCATCGACGCTTTTGAGGCCGAACACCCGAAGATCAAGATCGAATCCGAGCCCGGCGAATGGGCCAGCTACTGGGACAAGCTCGCCACCAAGACGGCAGCGAACGACGCACCGGACGTCATCCAGATGGACCAGAAGTACATCGCCGAATATGGCGGACGCGGTGCCCTCCTGGATCTTTCCAAGCAGGACGGAATCGATACTTCCAAGCTGGACAAGGAAGGCCTGGCTTCAGGCCAGTACGACGGGGCCCAGTACGGAATCAGCACCGGGCAGAATGCCTACGTCATCATGGCCAATACCAAGGTCTTCGAAGCAGCCAATGTTCCCCTCCCGGATGACACCAAGTGGACCTGGGACGATTTCATGGACACGGCATCGAAGATCAGCGCCGCCGGAGACGGCAAGAACTACGGCGCGGCCTACGGCACCAACGAAGCCGACCTCATCATCTGGCTGCGCCAGCACGGCGAGAACCTCTACTCCGGGGACGGCAAGCTGGATTTCGACACTGCCACGGCAGCTTCTTTCTGGGAGCGGCTGAAGGAACAGCGCGATTCCAAGGCAAGTCCACCGGCCACCGTGGCCACCGAGGATGCCGGCGCGGGCCTGGAAGAAAGCCTCTTCGGCACCAACAGGGTGGGCATGGCGTGGTGGTGGACCAACCAGCTCGGATCGCTTGAGTCCACCACGGGCAGCAGCATCAAGATGCTCCGTGCGCCCAGCACGAAAGGCTCCGCTGCTGCGAATGGCATGTACTACAAGCCCAGCATGTTCTGGTCCGCGTCCTCGCGGTCAAAGCACCCCGAGGCTGCCGCTACGTTCATCAACTACCTGGCCAACAGCCCTGAGGCCGGCGCAATCCTCATGACGGACCGGGGCGTGCCCACCAACACCGAGATCGTGGAGAGCATAAAGCCTGCCCTGAAGCCGGCAGACACCACAGTGGTGGCTTTCCTGAAGGACCTGGAGCCCGACATCAAGGACGCGCCGCCTGTTCCGCCGGTGGGCGCGGGCAGTGTGCAGAACGTGATCAAGCGGTACACCGACGAGGTCCTGTACGACAGGCTCACACCGCAGGCTGCTGCTGACGCCTTCAAGAAGGAAGTTGAAGGAATGCTGGCCAGCGCCAGGAAGTAAACAACGTCGAACGCAAATGCGGCCCCCTCGGAAGAGGGGGCCGCATTGTGCGTACTTGGCGGGACCAGGCCCGGCAGGGAAGGCTTAGAAGCCGCCCATGCCGCCCATGTCATCGCCGCCGCCAACCGGGGCAGCGTTCTTCTCGGGCTTGTCGGCCACAACTGCCTCGGTGGTGAGGAACAGACCGGCAATGGAGGCCGCGTTCTGCAGGGCAGAGCGGGTCACCTTGACGGGGTCGTTCACACCGGCGGCCAGCAGGTCGACGTACTCGCCGGTGGCCGCGTTCAGGCCGTGGCCGGCAGGCAGCCCGCGGACCTTGTCCACCACGACGCCCGGCTCCAGGCCTGCGTTGAAGGCGATCTGCTTCAGCGGTGCATCGATGGCAACGCGGACGATGTTCGCACCGGTTGCTTCGTCACCGGACAGCTGCAGGTTGGCGAATGCCTTGGCACCGGCCTGGATGAGGGCCACGCCGCCACCGGCCACGATGCCTTCTTCAACAGCAGCCTTGGCGTTGCGCACTGCGTCTTCGATGCGGTGCTTGCGCTCCTTGAGCTCAACCTCGGTTGCGGCACCGGCCTTGATGACTGCAACGCCGCCGGCCAGCTTGGCCAGGCGCTCCTGCAGCTTCTCGCGGTCGTAGTCCGAATCGGAGTTCTCGATCTCAGCGCGGATCTGGGCCACGCGGCCGGCGATCTGGTCGGCGTCGCCGGCACCTTCGACGATGGTGGTCTCGTCCTTGGTGACAACAACCTTGCGTGCCTTGCCCAGGAGTTCCAGGCCGGCGTTCTCCAGTTTGAGGCCAACTTCTTCGGAGATGACCTGGCCGCCGGTGAGGACGGCGATGTCGGCGAGCTGTGCCTTGCGGCGGTCACCGAAGCCCGGAGCCTTGACGGCAACGGACTTGAAGGTGCCGCGGATCTTGTTGACGATCAGGGTGGCCAGGGCCTCGCCCTCGATGTCCTCGGCAATGATCAGCAGCGGCTTGTTGGACTGCATGACCTTTTCGAGGACAGCAACCAGTTCCTTGACGTTGGAGATCTTGGAGTTGACGATCAGGATGTACGGATCCTCAAGGACCGTTTCCTGGCGCTCGGCGTCGGTGACGAAGTAAGCGGAGATGTAGCCCTTGTCGAAGCGCATGCCTTCGGTGAGCTCAAGCTCCAGGCCGAAGGTGTTGGACTCCTCGACCGTGATGACGCCTTCCTTGCCCACCTTGTCCAGGGCTTCGGCGATGAGGGCACCGATTTCCTCGTCACCGGCGGAGATGGACGCCGTGGCGGCGATCTCTTCCTTGGTTTCGATTTCCTTGGCGGAGTTCAGCAGTTCGGCGGTGACGGCCTCAACGGCCTTCTCGATGCCGCGCTTGAGGGACAGCGGGTCGGCGCCGGCAGCAACGTTGCGCAGGCCTTCCTTCACCAGTGCCTGTGCCAGCACGGTTGCCGTGGTGGTACCGTCGCCGGCGACGTCGTCCGTCTTCTTGGCAACTTCCTTGACCAGCTCGGCGCCGATCTTCTCGTAAGGATCGTCCAGCTCGATCTCCTTGGCGATGGAAACACCATCGTTGGTGATCGTGGGAGCGCCCCACTTCTTCTCGAGGACGACGTTGCGTCCACGCGGGCCGAGGGTGACCTTAACGGCGTCGGCGAGGATGTTCAGGCCCCGCTCAAGGCCGCGGCGTGCCTCTTCATCAAATGCAATGATCTTGGCCATAACGGCAGTAGTCCTTTCGGGACAGTCGTTAAGAATGAACCTTCGCTGCAGTGCCCGCGACGGACGATCCTTCGCCGTTGGCCTCTGTATGCCTCCGGGTGCGGATCTCACTCCAGTTAGGTGTTTCTTCGCTCCTCGACCGGTGCCGCGCGCCGCAGGCCGGAACCAGCTTTGCTTTAGCAGTCGGTACGTCAGAGTGCTAACTCAATAATTAGCACTCCCCACGTGAGAGTGCAAGCGAAAGAAGCGGTAAGGTCCCCGGTTTAGCCGACGGCGAAGCGGCGCCCAGCGAAGCTTAGCCAGCCGCCCGTCCCGCCGTCTCCCGGCCGCTGGCCGTCGGATTGTTGTCAGCCCCGTAGGTGTAGACGGTGAAGGTGGCAGTGGTGATGTCGCCGTTGGCGTCGAAGGCAACCGGACCCGACTCGCCGTCGTAGTTGATATCCGGCCCTGTCATCAGCCCTGCCCGGCAGTCCTTGTAGGTGAGGCACGCCTCGGCAGCCGGCTTCCCGGCGCTTCCCTCCACCGCTCCCCCGGACGCGGCGATCAGGTTGGCCGCGATGGAACGGCCCGCGTCGTCCTGCGCCCGGGCGGCGGCCAGGGCAGCAACGGTCACGGCGTCATAGGTCTCGGCAGCGAACGAGACATCCTTCAGGTCCTGATCCACCGAGAGCAGCCTGGCCTGGAAGGCCGCCGTGGGAAGCTGCCCCGCAACCACCGCCCGGGCGCCGTCAAGGGACTTGGCCGGCAGCCGCGAAGCGTAGCGGGCGAAGGCGCCATCGCTGAGGATGATCCGTTTTCCGTCAACACCGGCGTTGCCGAGCTCCGCCAAGGCGCCCTGGGCACCGTCCCGGGCGATGACAATGACGGCGTCAGCGTTGGCTTTGTCCACTGCGGCCGCCACACTGGCCGCCTCACCCGGCTCAAAGTCAGCAGTGGCAGCTACTTCCATTCCGGCCTGTCCGGCGGCGGTGGCGACGGCGGCTGACACGTCGGTGCCGTAAGAGCCGTCCTGGTGAATCACCGCCACAGTCCTGGCGCCGGCGTCCTTGGCGAGCTTCACGAGGACGGGCGCCTGGGCGACGTCGGCCGCTGCCGTCCGGAAGTAATAGCCGCCGCTGTTGGCGCTGCTCAGTCCGGCGGCGGTGTTGGCCGGCGAGATCAGCGGGGTCCGGGCACGCGAGAGGATGTCGATGGCAGCGGGCGCATGGCTGGAGTCGGTGGGGCCGATAACAACGTCAGCCTTGGCGGCAACGAGTGCCTGCGCCTGCCCGGCCGCATCCTGCCCGGTGTCGGTGGGAAGGAGCTCCACCGGTTTGCCCTTATGGCCGCCGGCGGCGTTGATCTCCTGCACGGCGAGCGTGGCAGCCGCCAACTGTGGTGCGTTCAGGAAGGCGTTGTCGCCCGTGCTGTCCAGGATCAGCCCCACTTTCAGGGTGCCGTCCCCTGACGCTTCTGCCGGTTCCGTCCGCGCATTGCCGGCGGCACCGGAACAGGCGGTCAGGGCAAGTGCTGAGCAGGCGGCAGCTGCCAGAAGGGTCCGGCGGAAAGCCGCGGGACGGAGGAAAGCGTTGTTCACTCGGCCGGCCGGACACTTTCGGCCTGCGGGCCCTTCTCGCCTTCGCCCACCTCGAGTTCCACGCGCTGGCCTTCGTCGAGGGCCCGGTACCCTTCACCCTGAATTGCGGACCAGTGGACAAAGATGTCATCCCCTGTGGCGTCGACGGTGATGAAGCCGTAGCCCTTTTCAGCGTTGAACCATTTGACGGTTCCCAGTGCCATGTCCGACCACTCTTTCCGTTGCGTCCGGCCGCCCACGCCGCTAAGTTCCGGCTGGCCCGGACCGAACCTGAAAATCACTCTAGCCAATTCCGTGCCGCCGGGGCGGGACGGCTCCGCCAGACCAGCAATAGTTATTCAGGCGTAACAGCCGCCGGTGCATGGAAGGCCGCGAAGTCCAATGCTCGCTGTTTAGCGGTAGCCGGGGCCGAGCACCACAACCAGCGGCAGCTGGAATTCGTTGCTGTTCACCAGGGTGGGGATGCCGAGGAGCTTTGCCAGGGCCTCGGCGCTGGCGAGCTGTCCGGCTCCCGAGTAGAAGATGATGGACGTCTGCTGTGGCGAGCCCGCCCAGTTACCCACCTGCCCGAGCGTCCAGCCGTCGGCTTGGACCGTGCCGCCCACCCGGCTGGCCAGTCCTGCCGTCCCGGCGGCGTTGTAAATGGCAACACCCTGGGTCTTGTCTATCAGCGCCGGGGCCTTGGGGGACGCGCTCGGTTCCGCTTCGGTTTCGGCACTTGCTTCGGGTTCAGCCGACGCCGAAGGCTGCGCCTCCGTGGAGGCCTCGGTGGTGGGGGCGGCATCCGGACTGGCCGAGGCCGTGGAACCGGTGCCGGCCAGCGGTCCTGCCTCCTGGCTGAGGGAAGCCTGGTCGCCGGCGGTGTTGAGACCGAGCTTGGGAAGGATCAGGAAGGACACCAGCCCGATGGCCAGGGCGGCCACGCCTACAACCAGGATCGGCCAAAGCCGGATCCGGGCAGGGGCGGAAGCCGTGCGGTGGACACCTTGGCGTGAAGCAGACTGCGGGACCTTGTCGAATTCATCGCGGGCGTATCTGGTCATGGTGGATGACATCCTTGTTGGGTTTGCTGCTGAGGGAACAGCGGGAGCGTCTTACGCGTCGGACCCCAGGCGCCGTGCGGTACGTGCACGGTGACGCGACGTACGTAGTCTACGCAATCGCTTGACCAGCATGGGATCGTGGGCCAGGGCATCCTCGGTATCGATGAGGGCATTGAGCAACTGGTAGTAGTGCGTCGCAGAAAGGTCGAAGAGCTCCCGGATGGCCTGTTCCTTGGCCCCGGCATACTTCCACCACTGCCGCTCCAAGGCAAGCATTTGCTGGTCCCGCTCACTCAGCGGCGACTCACGGAGCGTGAAATCCGCCAGGGGCGAATGCCGTGGTTCCTGCTCCGGCAGGTGCTCCCGAGCTGGTTCCGCCACTGCACACTCCTTTGGCCGGTTACGAAAAATGTCTGACCCCCATGCTACGGGCGAATAACACCAATGTCATTTGGAAGCAGGACCCGGGAGGCCCCGTGCCCCGGGGGTCCCCTGCAACAATGGGACGGTGTTTGAATCAGATGCCTTGTTCGAGCTGGCGCAGGAATCGGCGGACGCTGCCGGTTTCGCCGAATTGGCGCGGCTCCCCCTGGAAGAGCTTATGGCACCGGACTGGGCTGCAGCCCTGGCGGGGGTGGAGAACGAACTTCGCCACGTGCTCACTTTCCTGGCCGGCGAAGTGGAAGCCGGGCACCAGGTCCTGCCGGCGCCGTCGAACGTCCTGCGGGCCTTCCGCCAGCCGCTCGCGGATGTCAAGGTGCTGATTGTGGGCCAGGACCCCTACCCCACTCCCGGCCACGCCGTGGGCCTCTCCTTTTCTGTTGACCCGCGCACACGGCCCATACCCCGGAGCCTGGCGAACATCTACCGTGAGCTGGAATCGGACCTCGGAGTTCCTGCGCGCGTTCATGGGGACCTTTCCGCCTGGGCTGGCCAAGGCGTGCTGCTCCTTAACCGGGTGATGACGGTGCGGGCAGGGTCAGCAGGCTCCCACCGCGGCAAAGGCTGGGAGAAGATCACGACGGCGGCTGTCACCGCCGTGGCCCGGCGTCGCCGTCCGGACGGGGCACGGGTCCCGCTGGTGGCCGTGCTGTGGGGCAAGGACGCCGAGAGCGTCCGGCCGCTCCTGGACGGGGCTCCCGCCGTGGCGAGCGCGCACCCCAGCCCCTTGTCCGCGTCCCGGGGGTTTTTTGGCTCCCGTCCCTTCAGCCGGGTGAACGAGCTCCTGCGCGGGCAGGGTGCGCTGGACGTAACCTGGGAGCTCCCGCCAGTCCCCTAGCTTAGGCTTGCCTTATGAGCACCATGCCCGCCGCCACCAGTGCCAGCAAAAAGAGCCGACCGCAGGTCAACCTCACCGTGATCCGCCGGGAAGAACTGTCGCCGCACATGGTCCGGATTGTCGCCGGCGGCGAGGGCTTTGCCGACTTCACCAACAACGGCTTCGTGGACCGGTACGTCAAGCTTGTGTTTCCCCAACCGGGCATCGAATACCCTGTCCCGCTGGATTTGTGGAGCATCCGTGAAACCATGCCACGCGAACAATGGCCCTTCACCCGCACCTACACCGTCCGCTGGGTGGATGCGGGTGCCCGCGAACTGGCCATCGACTTTGTGGTGCACGGCGATGAGGGCCTGGCAGGCCCGTGGGCCGCGAAGGCCCAGCCGGGCGACACCCTGACGTTCACTGGCCCGGGTGGCGCCTACAACCCTGCACCGGAGGCGGACTGGTACCTCTTCGCCGGCGATGAAGCCGCGCTTCCCGCTATAGCTGCATGCGTGGAGGCATTGCCGTGGGAAGCCGCCGGCCTGGCGTTCATTGAGGTGGATTCCCGCGCCGACATCCAGGAGATCGCCGCCCCTCCGGGGCTGGAGCTCCACTGGCTCACCCGCAATGGCGTCCCCGCCGGCGACAGCAACCTCCTGGTCCAGGCGGTGGCGGACGCCGAATGGCCGGAGGGCCGCGTGGACGTCTTTGCCCATGGCGAGCGCGGCTATATGAAGGCCCTGCGTGAGGTCTTCTTCAAGCAGCGCGGCCTGGACCGTTCACAGGTTTCGCTCTCGGGCTACTGGGCCAAGGGCCGGGTAGAGGACGTGTTCCAGGCCGAGAAGAAGCTTCCGGTCGGCCAGATTTAGGCAGCTTCGTCCAGCCGGACGGCGGTCCAGCCGAAGCGTTCAGGCCGCCCGGTGGTCAGCGCCGGCGGGCGCGGCGGCGCTCGTTGCTCGCCAGGCTCCGGGTCAACGGCCGGGCCAGGGTGTCGCCCAGGACAATGCCGCCCGCCGTTCCCAGGACGATGGCGCCGGCGTTGAGCATCCCGCCGGCGCCGAGGAGGATCTCGGCTTCCTCGATGGTGAGCACGTACATCGACCGGAAAATCGTCAGGCCCGGCAGCAGGATCAAGGCTGCTGGCACGGCCACCACGAGCTGCGGCGCCCCCATCCGCAGCGCGACCACCCGGGCAAGCAGGCCAATGACCACGGCGGCGAGTGCGGGTGAGAACCGGTCGCCGACTCCCAGCTGGCCGGCAGCCAGCAGGACAAAGTAGCCGGCCACGCCTACACCGGCTGTGGGCAGCAACAGCTTCCAGCTGGTCTGTTCGGTGACGCCGATGGCCATCACGGCCACCGCAACGAAGAGCACCAGCACCCAGAGATCGTAGGCGGGCGGGAACGTCTGGGTGACGTCGATGCGCTGCATCCCTGTCAGCTCCCCCACCACGAAGGCGACGGCGATGCCCGCGACGATGGCGCCGAAAGTCAGCAGTGTTGACAGGAACCGTCCGGCCGCCGTTACGGGGAAGCCGTTGATCGCATCCTGCACGGAGGAGACGAGGCGTCCGGTGGGCAGGAGCAGGAGGATGCCGCCCACCACCACGATGGCCGGCGACGTGGTCAGCCCGAACTGCCACAGCACCAGCGCCAGCTGCGTCACCACGAACGAGCAGCTGGCAGTGATGAAGAAGTCCGGCACCCGCCACCGGCCGAGTTGCCGGGCCAGCAGGCTGATACCGATGTTGGCCAGGAAGGCGATAACGGAGGACACCGGCCCGCCTCCCAGGACACCGACGAAAACCGCCGCGAAGGTGCCGAAGGCCACGGTGACCATCCACCGCGGGAAGGGTTTGGGACTGGTGATGGCCTCATCCAGCCGGCGGATGGCCTCGTCACGGCCAACCCCGCCGGCCACGATGTCCGTAACCAGTTGGTGGACTTTGGCCAGGCCGGCGTAGTTGTTGGTCCAGGAGCGCACCACGCGCAGCAGCGCGATGGGGGTCTGGTCCTTCGGAGCGTAGTTGATCCCCACGGACTGGTTGGTGATGTCCACCTCGATGTTCTTCAGGCCCAGCGCAGCGGTGACGGCGATGATGCTGGTTTCCACCTCCAGCGCACCGGCCCCGTAACGGAACATGGTTTCTGCCAGATGCAGGGCGAAGTCGAGCGTCTTGCGGGCAGAGGTGTCAACGCCGCCCACTTGGATCGTGGGGTTGGCGTACGGGCTGCCGGTGAGGCGGTCCACGATGCTCAATGGGGCGGTGGGCGGGTTTTCGCCCTGGACCAGGCGCCGCAGCATTCTTTTCGCGGCGGCGTTCTGCCGCACCTGGGAGGGGGTCAGTGGCTCGGTCTTGGGCAGTCCGTCCGTGTGGGGCCTGCGGCCGGGGCGTTCGGGCCGGTCAGTCATGGTTGCCTCCTCCCAGTGCGGTTCAGTGAACAGTCTTTCAGGCCGGACGCCTCAGCGGCAGTTTGTCCAGCACCCTACGGGCCGCGGCCACCGCTGCCCGGGCCAGGCGGTTCGCGTGGTAGACGGCGGGCCGGACCGGCATGGCGAAGTCGCCCACCAACTGGACCACTTCTCCGCCGAAGCCTTTCTTGAATTCGTAGCCGCCGTGGCCTTCCTCGTCCTGCCCGGAGATGCCGAACGTGCCGTAGAAGTTGTACCGCGGGTACCCCTTCTCGAGTGCGTGCAGCATCATGCCCCAGTACAGGGAGGTTGCGCCGTTGAAGTAGATGTAGTCCTGCACGGTGCCGCCGATGACGCACACCACCTCATCCCCATAGCAGACAAAGTGGATGGCTGCCACGGTGGCGGTTCCCACCGAATCCGGGAACCGTTCAATGTCCTTCAGGCTCCGCTCGTAGCTGTCCACGAGGTCCTGGACTACCTTGAGCCGGTTGGCTTTCTTCTTGCTGCCAGTCTCTTCCACCTCGCGGCGCAGGTCCGCCGCCGTGGCGGACTCCGCTGCCAGCCGCTCCGTGATGGACTTCCGGTAGGCCGGGATGTCGATCTTGGCCATCATGAGCTTGGTGAACTCCGCCGACGTGGTCCGGAGCAGGTGCTCGTAATACTCGCGTTCGCGGTAGACGAATCCCTTTTCGTCTCCTGCCCTGCTCAGGGCACCGTAGAACTCGTCGAGGGTTTCCAGTGTGGCCTGTTCCAGGAACACACCGTTTTTCTCGGCTTTCCGGATGGCCTTGCGGGTCCGGTAACTGGTGCCCATGATGAGCTCTTCGGCGTCCGTGATGCCTTCCAGGCTCTTGATGAACATCCAGTTGACGTTGACGAAGTTCATGTCCAGTCCCTGGTGCTGGAACCCCAGCCGGGACAGCCGTGCCACCAGCGGGCGGTTGTCCTCAATCTCCGGGTGCTCGGCGCCGTCCTCGTCCCGGGCAATGTACTTAAGGTTGGGTGAGATCCGGAGTTCCGCGGCCTTGCGTTCTGCTGCCCGTTGGCGGAGGAGCCCGACGACGTCGCGCACCTGGTCCGGGTCCGTATAGTCCATCAACGGTCCCTTGGCGCACTCGCACACTGTGTACCCCAGGCGGGTGGTGGTGTAGTTCAGTTTCCCGGCGGCAACCAGTTCCCCGCCGCGCCGGATGCCGAAGAGTTCCACCTGCTGCCCGCGGGCGCGCTGGAAGCGGGCGAAGTCAACGGACTGGAGGAAGCTGTTTTGCGGGTGCTTGACTGCAAACGCCTCGAACTCTGAGTCGCTGAGGATGGCAAATTCGAGATCGGTGCCGGTGGTGACTGGATTCAAGGGATTTCCTCATTCAGGAGTGTGCGGCCTGCTGGTCAGGCGCAGGATCATGGACGGGTGGTCGGCGCGGCTGCGGCTCACCCTGCGGTGACCAGCCTGGTGCGGGGCAGCCTGCGCCAGGGCGGAGGTCAATAAAACTGTTGGCCGGTCCGCGCAGTTTCTACCCGGCGGAAGACCTTTTCCGCGCCGCCCACCCAGAGACGGTGGCGGAGCGGGGCAAGGACGTAGTCGTGGCAACCCACAAAATCTGTGACCGTCTTGGTGAAACTGGTCTTGAACATCCCCATGCCATACAGGTTATGGCTCTTGTCCTTGATCCGGGCGCCCGGCGGGGTGCCGCAGAAGTCGTATTCGGTGCAGCCCAGTTCCTGCATCCGCCGAATGGCTGCCCACTGGACCAGGTGTGAATCGCCGTACTGTTTGCGGTTCTGGGTTGAGCCGCCGTCCTTGTACGTCGCTTTGGCGCCGTAGTTGATGACAAAGGCGCCCACGCTGGGTTTGCCGTCCTCGTAGACGAAGAAGAAGTTGCCCTGGCCGCGGCTGCAGAACTCGTCCCAGAAGGCGGCGTAGTACTCGTAGCTGCGCAGGGGCATCGAGCCCTTGGCGTTGACGGTATCCGCCATGAGGTCATAGAGCGCCCGGTAGGTTTCGGGGCCCGCTTCTTTCCGGAGCACCTCGCAGCCTTCCCGCTCGGCGCGGCGGATGGCGTTGCGGGCCCGGGAGGAGATTGCTTTGAAGACTTCGTCCTCAGGGCCGGAGATGTCCAGCAGCGCGGTGGAGTCGTTGGACTGGATGTTGGGTGCCTTCACCAGGCCGGCCGCGGCCAGATGGGCCTGGGCATCAGCGGAGTCCACGATGTCCGGTTCGATCTTGATGGTGAAGACGTTCAGTTTCCTGTCCCGGACGAAGGCTGCGCAGGCCTCAAGTGCAGCCTTCACGTCCCTGGCAGCTGCGAGGTCCGGGCCCTTGATGAGGTACCAGAGCCGGCCCAGGACCGGGAACTTCTTCTCCAGCACCAGGTTGTAACTGGCTGGCCCGGTACTTTCCAGCACCAGGAACCTGACCTTCCAGCCAGTGCCGTTCTTTACCGACGCATACGCGGCGGACTGCAGCATGTTGCCGCCATTCGGGTTGGCCGTGACGTGCTTGTCCCAGTTTTCAATTTCCTCGGCTGTGGCAAAACGTGCGGTGAATTCTCGCAAAGGGGCCGTGTCCAATCGGGGTTGTGCGCGGTTCTGTACTCGTGGCTGCGTGCGGACATGCAGCCTCAAGTCTAAAGCCTGGCGGCGCCGGCACCTGCTGCCTTGGCCCGGCGCCGGGTCTTGCCAGTGTTAGGGCCTGCAGCGGCGCTGCTAGCAGACAGACACGTTGACGGCGAGGCCGCCCATGGCCGTTTCCTTGTATTTGGAGCTCATGTCCCTGCCGGTCTCGCGCATGGTCACGATGACCTCGTCCAGCGAGACGCGGTGCGAGCCGTCGCCCCAGAGCGCCATCTTCGCCGCGTTGATGGCCTTGGCGGCGGCGATCGCGTTCCGTTCAATGCACGGCACCTGCACCAGCCCGCCGATCGGATCACACGTCAGTCCCAGGTTGTGTTCCATCGCGATCTCGGCCGCGTTCTCCACCTGCGCCGGAGTTCCGCCCATCACCTCGGCCAGGCCAGCCGCCGCCATGGACGACGCCGAGCCCACCTCGCCCTGGCAGCCCACCTCAGCCCCCGAAATGGACGCCTGCTCCTTGTACAGCACCCCGACCGCACCGGCGGCCAGCAGGAACCTGACCACCACGTCGTCGCGGTCCTCCTGCGAGGCGTTCTCCATCCCCGGCGCGAAATGCAGGGCGTAATACAGCACCGCGGGGATAATCCCCGCCGCGCCGTTCGTGGGGGCAGTGACCACCCGGCCGCCGGAGGCGTTCTCCTCGTTCACCGCCAGGGCGATCAAGTTAACCCACTCCTGCCAATACTTCGGGTCATGGAACTCCCGGTCCTGGCCTTCACTATCCTGGCTCTCCGCGGCCGGCCGGGAGCTTTCCTTCTTCAGCCTCTCGTACCAGTCCGGAGCACGACGGCGGACCTTCAGTCCCCCGGGCAGCACACCTTCGCGCTTCAGGCTGGTGGCCACGCAATCCTCCATGACCGACCAGATATGCAGCAGGCCTGCACGGATCTCCTCTTCGGAGCGGGAGGCCTTCTCGTTGACCAGCATAATGTCGGCGATGGAGAGCCCCTTGGACTGGCAACGGCCAAGGAGTTCGGCCGCGGTCCGGAAGGGCAGCGGCAGTTCCTTCTTGGACTCCTCCATCTGCTGCTGGGCTGCGTCTTCCTCGCCCTCGCGGACAATGAAGCCGCCACCCACCGAAAAGAACGTGGCCGTATGCAGGATCTCGTCCTCTGCATCGAAGATGGTGAAGGTCATGCCGTTGGTGTGCCGCGGCAGGACCGTCAGCGGCCGCAACACCATGTCCGTCACCCCGTAAGGCAGCGGCACGGCACCGGCCAACTGCAGGATCCCGGTGTCGGCAATCGTCGCCAGCCGTTGCTCCACCTCCTCGGGAAGGATCAGTTCCGGATGGTAGCCCTCCAGCCCCAGCAGGATCGCGGTCATGGTGCCGTGGCCGTGGCCGGTCGCCGCGAGCGATCCGTAGAGGTCCACGCGCAATGACGCCACACGGTCCAGGGCGCCGGTGGACTTCAGCTCCTCGGCGAAGACAGCGGCAGCCCGCATCGGCCCCACCGTGTGCGAACTCGAAGGCCCGATCCCAATGGAAAAGAGATCAAAGACACCAACAGCCATGTGCGTATTTCCTTAATAGAGTTTCGGTGCTGCTTGGGGGCAATTACAGGTCCCCGCCGTTTTTGGACGCGTACTCCAGTGCGGACAGCAGGGGCCCTTCAGACTCGGCAGCCACCTTGAAGAGCCAGCCGGCTCCGTACGGATCGTTGTTGATCAGGGCGGGATCATCCACAACTCCAGTATTGATCTCCACCACCTCACCCGTCACCGGCGAATACACATCTCCCGTTTTCGAGGCCTGCAGTTCCAAGCAAAGAACCTCGTCACCTAAGTGCCGCGGGTAGTCGACTCGAGCGCCCAACTATCGACCAGACGACGCGACCTCAGTCTCGACGCATTTGACCGCCCAAGTTGGTGGGCTGACCACTAGGGCTCGGTGGAGCCGGGCTTTTCGAAAGCGTGCCTCAAAGCGACGAAGGAGCAGCACGCGTGAAAAGTCCGGTCTGCCGGGACCGGACTCAAGCACGGACCGGAAAACTACCTGATGCGCTTGTAGAACGGGAGGTCGACGACTTCGAAAGGCTCTGCCTTGCCGCGCAGGTCGATGTCCAAAGCGGTGCCGGGCTGGGTGAACTCGACATCCACGTAGGCCATGGCCACGGGGTAGCCAAGGGTGGGGCTCGGCTGGCCCGAGGTGACTTCGCCTACCACGTTGCCGTCCTTGAGGACCGGGTAGTGGGCGCGGCCGGCGCGGCGACCCAGTCCCTTGAGTCCCACGAGCCTGCGCCCGGTGGTAGTGCCGGCGCCGGCTTCCTTCTTGGCTGCCAGTGCGGCTTTGCCCACGAAGTCGCCTTCCTTGGAGAGCGCGACGACGGGTCCCAGGCCTGCTGCGAAGGGATCGCCCTGCAGGGACAGCTCATTGCCGTACAGGGGCATCCCGGCTTCGAGGCGGAGGGAGTCGCGGCAGGCGAGGCCTGCGGGGGGCAGCTCTCCGTCGTCGGCGATGGCCACGAGGGCCTGCCAGAGGCCGGGGGCGTCGTCGTTGGGTACAAAGATCTCAAACCCGTCCTCGCCGGTGTAGCCGGTGCGGGCGAGCAGCAGGTCCAGCCCGGTCCCGCCCACGAGGAACGGAACCTCCACGGCGGCGTAGTACTTCAGTTCCGTCACGAGGCTGTGCTGGGCTGCGGGGACCAGGCGAAGCAACAGCTCCTGCGCCCTGGGGCCCTGGACCGCCACCAGGGACGTCGCGACGGAGGCGTCATTGACCTGGACATCGAATGCTGCGGCGCGGTGGGCCAGGGCAGCGGCCACCACTGCGGCGTTGCCGGCATTGGGAACCACCAGGAAGACGTCGGTGCCGTCGCCGGCAGCTGGCCGGCGGTAGGTGATGAGGTCGTCGATGATGCCGCCATCCTCGTTGCAGATCAGGGAGTATTTGGCTTTGCCCACTGCCATGGCGGAGATCTTGCCCACCAGCGCGTAGTCAAGGAACGCGGCGGCGTCCGGTCCGGTCACCCAGACCTCGCCCATATGGGAAAGGTCGAACAGCCCGGCACTCTTGCGAACGGCGTGGTGCTCGGCGAGCTCGGAGCTGTATTTCAATGGCATCTGCCAGCCGCCGAAGTCGGTAAAGGAGGCGCCCAGTTTTTTGTGCTCGTCGTAGAGGGCGGTGTACTTCTCAGTCATCGGGTGATCCTCTAGTTTTCGAACTCGGAAAGCGGCGGGCAGGAGCAGATCAGGTTGCGGTCCCCTGCTGCGCCGTCGATGCGGCCGACGGGCGGGAAGTATTTGTCCTGCCGGAGCGACTTCACCGGGAACACGGCCTGTTCCCGCGGGTAGGCGCGGTCCCAGTCGCTGCTGATGGCCGCGGCAGCGGTGTGCGGGGCGTTGCGCAGCGGGCTGTCCGTCACGGAGAACTCACCGTTCGCCACCTGGTCGATTTCAGCACGGATGGAGATCATCGCCTCAATGAACCGGTCCATCTCCCCGAGGTCCTCGGACTCCGTGGGTTCCACCATCAGGGTGCCCGCAACGGGGAACGCCAGGGTGGGTGCGTGGAAGCCGTAGTCGATGAGGCGCTTGGCCACATCCTCCGCGGTGACGCCGGTCTTCGCCGTCAGGTCGCGCAGGTCCAGGATGCACTCGTGCGCTACCAGTCCCCCTTCACCGGTGTACAGGACGGGGAAGTAGTCGTTCAGCCGGGCCGCGACGTAGTTCGCGGCGAGCAGCGCGGATTTGGTGGCTTCGGTGAGGCCCTGGCCGCCCATCAGCTTCACATAGGCCCAGGAGATGGGCAGCACGCCGGCGGATCCATACTTTGACGCAGAGATCGGGACGTCGTTGCCTTCGGTCCAGGTGGCCGCGTTGCCGGGCATAAAGGGTGCCAGGTGGGCTTTGGCAGCGACCGGGCCGACGCCGGGGCCGCCGCCGCCGTGCGGGATGCAGAACGTCTTGTGCAGGTTCAGGTGCGAGACGTCGCCACCGAACTTGCCCGGCTGCGCCAGCCCCACCAGGGCGTTGAGGTTGGCGCCGTCGATGTAGACCTGGCCCCCTGCCGCGTGGATGGCGTCGCAGACTTCGCGGACGTCACCGTCGTACACTCCGTGCGTGGACGGGTAGGTGATCATGATGCAGGACAGGGCGTCCTTGTGCGCCTCGATCTTGGCGTACAGGTCGGCGTGGTCGATGGTGCCGTCCGGCGCAGTGGCCACCACAACAACCTTCATCCCGGCAAGGACAGCCGAGGCGGCGTTGGTACCATGCGCCGAGGCCGGGATCAGGCAGACGTTGCGCTGCGCCTCCCCGCGGGAGTGGTGGTAGCCGCGGATCGCGAGCAGTCCGGCCAGCTCGCCTTGGGAACCGGCGTTGGGCTGGATGGACACTTGGTCGTACCCGGTGATCTCCGTCAGCTGGGATTCCAGGTCCCCGATCAGTTCACGGCAGCCTTCGGTCTGGGAGTCCGGGGCGAACGGGTGGATCGAGGCGAACTCGGGCCAGGAGATGGCTTCCATCTCGGCCGTGGCGTTCAGCTTCATGGTGCAGGAACCCAGCGGGATCATGGTGCGGTCCAGCGCCAGGTCCCGGTCGCTGAGCTTCCGGATGTAGCGCAGCAGCTGGGTTTCTGAGCGGTGGGTGTTGAACACCGGGTGCTGCAGGAAGTCGGAGGAACGTTCCACGGCGTCGTGCAGGGCAAAACCCTCTGTCACGTTGCCCAGCCCGGCACCAGAGGCTTCAACTCCAAAAGCTTCGAGGACGGCGTCGACGATTGCCGTCGTCGTCGTTTCATCCGTGGAGAAGCCCACGGTGTCCGCGTCGATGCTGCGCAGGTTGATGCCCTGGGCCTCAGCGGCAGCGATGATGCCCGCGGCTTTGCCCGGAACGGAAACGGTCACAGTGTCAAAGAAGCTCGTGTGCAGCACGTCCAAACCGGCGGCGGCGAGTGAGGCGGCGAGGGTCTTGGCATGGGCGTGCGCGGACCGGGCAATCGCTTTCAGGCCCTCCGGTCCGTGGTAGACCGCATACATTGAGGCAACGATGGCCAAGAGCGCCTGGGCTGTGCAGATGTTGGAGGTGGCCTTCTCGCGGCGGATGTGCTGCTCGCGGGTCTGCAGTGCCAGGCGGTAGGCAGGCACTCCGGCGGAATCCTTGGAGACGCCCACCAGGCGGCCGGGCATGGAACGCTCCAGGCCCTTCTGCACCGCCATGTAGGCGGCGTGCGGGCCGCCATAGAACAGCGGGACGCCGAAGCGCTGTGCCGAGCCGACAGCGATGTCCGCCCCCTGCTCACCGGGAGGCGTGATGAGGGTGAGGGCCAGGAGGTCGGCGGCGACGGTGACCAGGGCACCGCGTCCCTTCGCCTCAGCGATCACGGCGGTGTGGTCAAAAATCCGGCCTGAGGCGCCGGGCTGCTGGAGCACCACGCCGTTGATGGAACCGTCCGGCAGGCCCTTGGACAGGTCCGCGATTTCCACCTCGAAGCCGAGGGCCTCAGAGCGGCCCTTGACGATGGCGATGGTCTGCGGCAGGCAGTCGGCATCCAGCACCGTCTTGCCGTCGCGCGCATCTTTATTTTTATTGGCGCGGCGCATCATCAGCACGGCCTCGGCCACAGCCGTGGCTTCATCCAGCAGGGACGCATTCGCGATGGGCAGGCCCACCAGGTCCTGGACCATGGTCTGGAAGTTCAGCAGCGCCTCCAGCCGGCCCTGGGAAATTTCGGGCTGGTAAGGCGTGTACGCGGTGTACCAGGCCGGGCCCTCAAGGATGTTCCGGCGGATCACCGGCGGGGTCACGGTGTCGTAGTAACCCTGGCCAATCATCTGCACCGCAGTCTTGTTCTTCGCCGCGAGCCGGCGCAGTTCGGCGAGCGCCTCCACCTCGCTCAGCGCGCCACCCAATTCCAGGGCCGAGTCCTGACGGATGTCCTTGGGCACGGCGGTGTCAACCAGCGCGTCCACGGTGTCGTAGCCCACAGCCTCGAGCATGGTGTCGACGTCGGCCTGGCGGCGGGCCCCGATGTGCCGGTCAACGAAGGTGGCAGCCGGAGCGGTGGCGTCCGGGGAGGCGGAGGCCGGAATGGCGGAGGCCGGAGATACAGTCACGAGGAACTCCATAACTAAGGCGGCGCAGGGTACGCCACATCGATTCGGGTCCTCCCCGCTCTGTAACTGGACCTGAGAGTTTCCGCGTTGCCTGCTGGCGCGGGCCCCGCTTGCACCGTCGGTGAGCACAGCAGTCCAAGTCACCGGGACAGGATCCCAACGCGGACAGCGTGCTGCTTTCCAGAGGTGCCTCGCCGCGGCGGTACATGGGCCTGTGAGATTCCTGGGGAGGTATTGCTCCTACGGCGCCTGCTTGTACCTTCTGGCAGAACTCTCCCGCCGCAGATCAAAGGCTATTCATTTGGATTTGTCTTGGCACGCCCGGGGCGGCCAACACATGGACCAATTCTCCTATGGCGCAGGCTGTGGGGCAAATGGCAGCTAGCCCCTGAGCCGCTCCACGGCGGCCAGGAGTCCATCCACCTCCGCTTGCCGGTTGCCGGCCTTTCCGGCCGGCCCGCTCTCCCACATGGCGTTGAAGTACAAACCGTCCCCCATGTACAGCACAGCCTTTGCCATGGCCGCCCCCACGTCCTTGCCGATGAGCTCCAGCCACTGCTGCTGGATGGCTGCGAAGCGGCGGCGGGCCTCTTCATGGGCAACCTCAGCGAGGCGGGTAGCCGCAACGAAGGAACGGTCCATGGGGGTATCGGACCAGAGCGACGACCGGATGAAATAGGCGGCCGCCCCTTCGGGTGCGGACGCCATGGCAGCAAGGTCCTCCCCTGCCAGGTGGTCCAGCCGTTCAAGGGTGGCCGCGATCAGCGCCTCCTTGTTGGGGAAGTGATACAGCAGCCCGCCCTTGGAGACTCCTGCCCGCTTTGCCACCGCATCCAGCGTGGCGGCCCGCTCCCCCACGTCGATCAGGAGTTCTTCAAAGGCATCGAGGACTGCATCTCGCGCGACGGGTTTTCTGGCCATGGTTCCAATCATGCAGGCTCCTGAACCAGTTTCTTAACTATACCGTCTGGACGGTATAGTTAAGAGATGACCGCTTTCCCACCCACCCAGCAGGACCACACCCGCCTTAATCCGGCAAGCACCCACCGGCCGGCTACGGCCCGGGGGACGTGGCGCGACTGGCTCGCGTTGGCGTTACTGATGTTCCCGGTCCTCCTCGTCGCCGTTGACAACACCGCACTGACCTTTGCCCTGCCGGCAATAGCCCGGGCGCTGGATGCCTCCGGCGTCGAACTTCTGTGGATCGTGGACGCCTACCCGCTGGTATTGGCGGGACTGCTCGTCGCCATGGGGAGCCTCGGCGACCGGATCGGGCGCCGCCGGCTGCTGATCATCGGCAGTATCGGCTTCGCGGCAGTTTCAGCCGCAACGGCGTTCGCGCCCAGTGCCGGCTGGCTCATCGCAGGCCGCGCCGCCCTGGGCTTCTTCGGCGCGACGCTGATGCCCTCCACGCTGTCCCTGATCCGCAATATCTTCCCGGACCCGAACCGGCGCCGGCTCGCCATCGCCATTTGGGCGGCCGGGTTTTCCGGCGGCGCCGCCCTGGGTCCTATCTTCGGCGGCTGGCTCGTGGAGCAATTCTGGTGGGGCGCCGTGCTGCTGGTGGCGGTACCCATCATGCTGCCGTTGCTGGCCTTCGGGCCCGCCTTCATTCCGGAGTCCCGGGACCCTGCGCCGGGACGCGTGGATGCGCCGAGTATCCTGCTTTCGCTGCTGACCATGGTGCCGGTGGTTTACGGGATCAAGGAGTACGCCACCGAAGGACCGGGCCTCCTGGCGCTGGGAAGTGTCGCCTCCGGACTGGCCATGGGCGCCCTTTTTGTCCGCCGGCAACAGCAGCTGGAGAGCCCCTTGCTGGACGTGTCCCTGTTCCGCAACCGGGTGTTCAGCATGGCCATCACGGCGAACATCCTGGCCCTGTTCTCCTTCAACGGCTTTATCCTCTTCCTGGCCCAGCACCTGCAACTCCTCGAAGGCATGGCCCCTTCCGCCGCAGGTATGGCCATGATTCCGGCGCTGGTGGCCACCGTGGTGGCAGGCCTGGCCGTGGTGCCCCTGGTCCGGAAAATCCGGCCCGGCTTTGTGGTGGCGGCCGGGCTCGCCATGAGCGCGGCGGGGTACAGCCTGGTGACGTTCGGCAACCACGCCAACGGGCCGGCGATGCTGCTCGCGGCATTGGTGGTTCTGGCGCTGGGCGTAGGGACCGCTGAGACCATCTCCAACGACCTCATCCTGGGCAGCGCCCCGGCGGAAAAATCAGGAGCGGCAGCGGCTATCTCCGAGACGGGGTACGAGATAGGCGCATTACTCGGCACTGCCGTACTGGGCTCGATCCTCACGGCCTCCTACCAGCACAACCTGCGGCTTCCGGCCGGTGTGGCCGAAGCTGCCGGCGGCCAGGGCACCGCCCATGCCGGCCAGACTCTTGCCGGAGCCATGGAACTGGCGGCAGGATTGCCCGCTCCCCTGGCGGACGCCGTCCGGCAGGCCGCCGGTGCCGCCTTTGATTCGGGGGTGCATGTCACCGCGGCGATCGGGCTGGTACTGATGGCGACGGCGGCAGTGCTTGCCGCCGTCGTCCTCCGGAAAGTGCCCAAGGCCGGATGAGCGGCACGCCGCTGCCGTGCCGCGGGCACAAAGCAGCGCCCGGCGCTGGACAGGAAGTCCGGCGCCGGGCGCTGAAATTTCGTGCGCCCCGGGGTTACGTGGCGTCCGGGGCCGTGACGCTGGCGGTGGCCTTCATCGTCTCGGCGTTCACCATCCACGCGAACTGCTCGAGCTTGGCGATGAACTCGTGCAGGAGGTCCGCCGACGTGGGGTCTTCCTCGTCCACCTCGTCATGCACCTTCCGCATGGTGCCTACGGCAGCTTCGAGGGCGGCAACAATACGTTCGATCGCGTCCTTGGTGCTGATGAGGCCATCAGGAAAAGGAGCGAGGCTGGTGGATTGAGCCACGGTGGAGCTGCGGCCATCCGGGAGGGCGTGCAGTGCCCTCATGCGCTCGGCCGCATCGTCAGCGAACTGGCGGGCGGCATCGACGATCTCGTCCAACTGCAGGTGGAGGTCCCGGAAGTTCGTTCCTACGATATTCCAGTGGGCCTGCTTGCCCTGGATGTGCAATTCGATCAGGTCCGCGAGCACAGCCTGCAGGTTGTTGGTCAGTGTCGGTGAAGCTTTCATGCATCCTCCTCGATTGGTCCAGTCATCCCGACGCTACCAGCCCCTTATCCCGCCGCCGAGGCGCTGGCAGCAATTTCTCAGTGAGCTTACTAACTCCTCCCGGAAGACATAAACGAACGTGATTCATATTTTCCCTTGCATCCGGGCCCTTCACGCCGCATACTAAATGAACGTCATTCATTTAGTGACCGTCGTCTCACTGGAGTAGCAAACATGATTGAAATTTCCTGCCTCGGCGCACCCGCCTCCCTGGCCCGGACAACGCCGTCCGGCCGGCCAGCCCTGCGCGTCGGCGTGGTCCAGCACCGCTGGCACGCAGACAGCACCGCCGTCGAGGCCGAACTGGACGAGGGGATCAGCCGGGCCGCCCGGCTGGGCGCTTCCGTAGTCTTCCTGCCCGAATTGACGCTTTCGCGCTACCCGGCAGACACCCGCCCGCACAACGACCCTTCCGAGGGCCCCACCCGCAGCCGGCCCTCGGACATTGCCGAAGACCTCCTCACGGGCCCCACCTTCCGCTTCGCCGCCGAAGCGGCACGCCGCCACGGGGTGTCCGTGCATGCATCGTTGTACCAGCGTGCCGAGGACCCGGACGGAACGGACGACGGCCTGGGGCTGAACACCGCCATCCTGGTCTCCGCCGGGGGCGAGCTCCTGGCGCGGACACACAAGCTCCACATCCCCGTCACGGCCGGATACTACGAGGACAAGTTCTTCCGCCAAGGACCGGCAGCGGCCGACGCCTACGAGGTCCACGCTCCGGCCGAACTGGGCGGCGCCAGGCTGGGGATGCCCACCTGCTGGGATGAATGGTTCCCGGAAGTTGCCCGGCTGTATTCCCTGGGCGGGGCGGAAATCGTGGTGTACCCCACGGCGATCGGCTCCGAACCCGACCACCCGGAATTCGACACCCAGCCATTGTGGCAGCAGGTCATCGTCGGCAACGGCATCGCCAACGGCCTGTTCATGGTCGCCCCGAACCGCTGGGGCAGCGAAGGCACCCTGAACTTCTACGGCTCCTCGTTTATCTCCGATCCCTACGGCCGCATCCTGGCCCAGGCGCCGCGCGACGCGTCCGCCGTCCTGGTGGCAGACCTGGACCTGGACCAGCGGAAGGACTGGCTGACCCTGTTCCCCTTCCTGGCCACGCGCCGCCCGGACACCTACTCCCGCCTGACTGAACCCGTCCGCGCAAATGAACTCCTGGGCGGCGAGCGCGGCTTCGCAGAGGCCTGCTCATGACCGCCCCGCAGCAGGCCGCAGCCAGCACCGGGCAGTGGCGGATGCCTGCCGAAACTGCCCGCCAGGAACGGCTCTGGATGGCCTTCCCCGCCGGCGGCTACACCCTGGGCGAATCTGCTGAGGCCGCCCATGTGGCCCGGTCCACCTGGGCAGCCGTAGCCAACGCCGCCGTCGAGTTCCAGTCGGTCACCATGGTGGTGGATCCCGACGACGTCGACACGGCCGCCGCCTACCTGCACCCTGATGTCGAGGTGCTTGCCGCCCCGCTCAATGATGCATGGATGCGCGACATCGGGCCCACGTTCGTCCTGGACGGCGACGGCCGGCTCGGTGCCGTGGACTGGGTGTTCAACGGCTGGGGCGGCCAGGACTGGGCGCAGTGGGACAAGGATGCCTTGATCGCCGGCGAGGTTGCCGGCCGGTCAGGCGCCCGGCACATCGTGTCAGCGCTGGTGAACGAGGGCGGCGGCATCCAGGTGGACGGCCAGGGAACCGTACTGGTGACGGAAACCGTGCAGCTGGATCCGGGCCGCAATCCGGGCCTCAGCCGGGCCGACGTCGAGCAGGAACTGGCCCGCACCATCGGCGCCACCCATGTGGTGTGGCTGCCGCGCGGCCTGACCCGTGACTCCGAGCGGTTCGGCACCCGCGGCCACGTGGACATTGTGGCCGCCATCCCCTCGCCCGGCACGCTCCTGGTCCACTCGCAGGAAAACCCGGAACACCCCGACTTCGCTGTCTCGAAGGAAATCATCGACTTCCTGCGCGGCACCACCGACGCGGCCGGCCGGCAATGGAACATCATCGAAGTCCCCGCCCCGGACACCCTGCGGGACGACGAAGGCTTTGTGGACTACAGCTACATCAACCACGTGGTGGTCAACGGCGGCGTCATCGCCTGCAGCTTCAACGACCCCCAGGACGACAAGGCCCTGCAGATCCTGGCGGAGGCCTACCCCGGACGGCGTATTGTCGCCATCGACGCACGCGAGCTTTTTGCCCGCGGCGGGGGGATCCACTGCATCACCCAACAGCAGCCTGCTGCCTCCCAGAAAGTGGTGTCATGACAGAAACCATCCGTACCGGTGCCTCCGCCCGTGGCGCCGGAAAACCCGCCGCCGGGTCCGGCGTCTCGCCCAAAGGTCTGAAGGGCGGGCAGCTGGGGCTCCTCGCCGTCGTCGTTCTGGGTATCTCCACCATCGCCCCGGCCTACACGCTCACCAGCGCACTGGGCCCCACCGTCAACGAAGCCGGACTGCAGCTGCCCGTCATCTTCCTCATCGGGTTCATCCCAATGATCCTGGTGTCCCTGGCCTACCGGGAGCTCAACGCCGACTCCCCGGACAGCGGCACCACCTTCACCTGGGTCACCAAAGCATTCGGCCCGTGGGTGGGTTGGATGGGCGGGTGGGGGCTCCTGGCAGCCAACATCATTGTCCTGTCCAACCTGGCCGGGGTGGCCGTCGACTTCTTCTACCTCTTCCTCTCCCAGCTCACCGGTTCCCCCGAACTGGCCGACCTCGCGGCCAACAAGCCGCTGAACGTACTCACCTGCTTTGTGTTCGTGGCCCTGGCCGTGTGGGTCAGCTACCGCGGCCTGCACACCACCAAACTGGTGCAGTACGGACTGGTGGGGTTCCAGCTGCTGGTACTGGGCCTGTTCGTGGGTATGGCGTTCGCCAACTGGTCCACGTCCGAGACGGCCATCCCGTTCAGCTGGGAGTGGTTCGACGTCACCAGGATTGAGACGTTCGGCCAGGTGGCCGCCGGGATCTCGCTGTCCATCTTTGTCTACTGGGGCTGGGACGTCTGCCTCACCGTGAACGAGGAAACCGCCAACGGCAAAAAGACGGCGGGCCTCGCCGGTACGTTGACTGCCCTGATCGTTTTGGGCATCTACCTGCTGGTCAGCATCGCCACCATGATGTTCGCCGGCGTAGGGGACACCGGCAACGGCCTGAACAACACGGAGATCCACGAGAACATCTTCACCGCCCTGGCCTCCCCCATCATGGGCCCGTTTGCCATCCTGATGTCCCTGGCAGTGCTGTCCAGCTCCGCCGCCTCACTGCAGTCCACGTTTATGTCCCCGTCGCGCAGCCTGCTGGCCATGGCCCACTACGGTGCGCTGCCGGAACCCTTCAGCCGGGTGAGCAAGCGCTTTGCGACGCCGGGCTACGCCACTGTCGCCGCCGGCGTCCTGTCCGCGGGGTTCTACGCAGTGATGCACGTGCTCAGCGAAAACGTCCTGAACGACACCATCCTGGCCCTGGGGCTGATGATCTGCTTCTACTACGGGCTGACGGCCATCGCCTGCGCCTGGTACTTCCGCAACAGCGTCTTCAGCAGCCTCCGCAACTTCCTGCTGCGGCTCCTCTGCCCCGTGGTGGGCGGCGTGGGCCTGTTCGTGGTGTTCCTGCAGACCGCCGCAGACAGCTGGGCTCCCGAATTCGGCAGCGGTTCGGAAGTGTTCGGGGTTGGCCTGGTGTTCGTCCTTGGAGTGGGCATCCTGGCCCTGGGCGCGGTGTTCATGCTGGTCATGGCCCGGCTTCGGCCCGGGTTCTTCCGCGGCGAGACCCTGAAGCAGGACACCCCTGCCCTGGTCGTCCCGGAGTAGGGTTCCGCCCGCGCAGGCAAAAAAGGTGCCGCATCCCGGATCAGCGGGGTGCGGCACCTTTTGCGTTCGATCACCAGAAGTGGGCCACGTCCACAATCAGGCGGGAACCCGAACCGGGTCCGTCCAGGGTGAAGACCCGGAAGGGCAACCGGGCACGGACGCCCAGGCCAATGCTGGTGTAACCTTCGAAGCTTCCGGCATAAACCACCTGCCGGAAGGTCTGGTAACCGGCCACGTTGGACAGTTCTGCCTTGGCCGCCGGAGTGTAGGTGGCGTTGCCGTTGCTGTCGTAGGAGGGTGCGTTCACGGTGACCTGCAGGCGTGCATTGCCCTGCACCGGAATGGTGAAGCCGGAGCCGTCCTGGACAATCTCCGGGACATACCGGGCCGTGTAGCCCTTGACGGGGCCGTTGAGGTCGACCACCATCCGGTCAAAGCAGTAGTGCTGCCCGGTCCGGACGTTGGTGACGGATGCGGTGCTCATCTCTGCCCCGGTTTTAGCCAGGGACCCCCATGCGAGACCGCAGTACGAGGTGGCTGCCGAGGCGGGCCCCGGTGCCAGGATTCCCAGCCCGACGGCCGCGAGGAGCGCCGTGAGCCAGAGGAGGAGTTTTTTCATTGAGGTGCCATCCCAGAAGTGGTGCGGTTGGATAGCTCAAGCCTAGGAGCGTCCGGCAGGCGAAACGAGGGCTGTGGCCGCTTCGGCGCGCAACCGTGAGGAACGCCGGGCCCGGGTCACGTGCCAGTAAATCCAAGGGCTTTTTGCCGCCCTGCTTAACCGTTCCGGTGCCGTTTCTGGATCCGGCCGTTATGCCGGATAACGGCCGGAGGAGAGACGAAACAGCGCCGGTCACCCGAGGGGGCGGCCGGCGCTCTTTTCCGTTCGGATTTTAGCCTTCGCAGTCGCGGCAGTACTTCATGCCGTTCTTTTCGAGGGCCACCTGGGACCGGTGGCGGACCAGGAAGCACGATGAGCAGGTGAACTCGTCTGACTGCTCGGGGACAACGATGACTGTCAGTTCCTCGTTGGAAAGATCGGCGCCGGGCAGGTCGATGCCCTCAGCGGTGTCGTTTTCGTCAAGGTCGATGACTGCGGTCTGGGCATTGCCGCCGCGGGAGGCCTGGAGGGCCTCCAGGGAGTCGGCGGGAGACTCTTCCTCTTGCTTGCGTGGAGCATCGTAATCGGTAGCCATAGCGTGTTCACTTTCGTTGCTGCACAGCGCCATTTCAGGCACCTCAGTGAAGCAGTTTAGGTCATAATGCGTTCACCGGCGCAATAGTGTGTTCAAGCAGACAAATCAGGGGGCGGCGGGGGCATTTCCGCGTGCATTCGATGGGCATGCTCCACTCCGGCCGCCACTCCGCTGAGGGCCGGCAGCCACCCCCACCGGGTGGCATCTGCCATGGCATCCGAAGCCTGTTCCGGCGTCTCAAAGTAGAAGGCATCCGCCAGCCAGGCCCGGACACGGGAGGGAAATTCCATCGTCATGGGTGGGACGCTACGCAGCCATTGTTCTGGCTGTGTTTCATACCCGTCTCCTAAGCATTAATCCTGCCGCGCCAATTTGGGAGAGGGAGCTTCAAAAAAAGAAGTTGTTGACCCGCCAGGGGGCAAATCCTAAAATCACGGCAGCAGCATTCCCGGTGCATTGATTCCCCCGTTGATTTGGAAGTATCAGCGATGACCACTGTTCACGGACACCTTCCGGAAAGTGAGCTGCAGCTGGCCCTGCATGAGTTGCGAGGGCGGCTCCAGGGAACGCTGATCGAGCCGCAGGATCCCGTGTACGAGGAAGCCCGTACGGTGTGGAACGGAATGATCGATCTGCGTCCGCGGGCCGTTGCGAGGGCCGGGGCCATATCAGACATCGACGCCGTCCTGGACAGTGCGCGGCACACCGGGCTTGCCCTGGCCGTCCGCGGCGGAGGGCACAACATTGCGGGCCACGGCACTGTCGACGGCGGCTTGGTCCTGGATCTGGGGGCCCTGCGGGAGGTGCGGGTGGACGCTCAAAGCCGGCGTGTCGTCGTCGGGCCTGGAGCGACGCTTGCGGACGTGGACCTGGCTACGGCCGCCCATGGCCTGGCTGTACCCTTGGGCGTCATCAGTGGAACGGGAGTGGCAGGACTTACCCTGGGCGGCGGCGTGGGCTGGCTGACCCGGACGGGCGGACTGAGCCTGGATAACCTGGACGCCGTGGACCTCGTCACACCTGCAGGGGAACACGTGCACGCCGATGCGGAAGAAAACCCGGACTTGTTCTGGGGAGTGCGCGGCGGTGGCGGGAATTTCGGCGTCGTATCCTCCTTTACCTTCCGGGCGCTGCCGCTGCCCGCCGCACCATTGGGCGGAAACCTCTTCTACCGGCGGGAGAACTGGCGGAACGCCCTTCTTGCCTTCGCTGCCTGGACCAGGGACCTGCCGGACGAAATGAATCCGATCACCTCATTCCTGGTGCTCCCACCCGAGTTCGGTATGGGCAACGAGCCGTGGATGGCGATCGGATTCGCCTGGGTTGCCGAGGACCACCAGGCCGGCCTCAGGCTTGTTGACCAGCTCCGTGCCGCTGCCCCGCCTGACGCAGAGGAGGTGGGACCCACCACCTGGCCCGGCTGGCAGAGTGCCATGGATGAAGTCTTCCCCAAGGGCTCCCGCGGCTACTGGAAGAACGTTTCGTTCTCCCGCCTGGACGAGGAGGTGGTGGACGTTGTGGTTGGCTTCGCCTCGGAACTGGCATGGGAAGGAACGGGCATCGATATCCATCACCTGGAGGGCATGTTCGGGCGGGTCCCCGAGGATGCCACCGCCTTCCCGAACCGCTCGGCGCGGTATTGGCTGAATGTTTACGGGTTCTGGCGCGATGCTGCCGAGGACGAACGGCTGACAGCCTTCGCCCGGAAGGCTTACGCGGTGATGCAGCCGTTCGCGGAGCAGGGTGAATACGTCAACTTCCTCGGGGCGGAGCTGGGAGTGCCCGAGCCGGACGCGGTGCGCAGTGCTTACGGACAGGAGAAGTATCAGCGTCTCGTTGCCCTCAAGGACCGCTTCGACCCGCAGAACCTGCTGCGGCTGAACCACAACGTGGCGCCGTCCGGCAGGTAGCCGGCCGTTCCGGCCGCACTCTGGCAAAAAAATAGAGCCCCCTGTCGGATTCGAACCGACGACCCCCGCTTTACAAGAGCGGTGCTCTGGCCAACTGAGCTAAGGAGGCGTGCCCTTGCGGGCGGGCGCCTGAACGGCGCTAGATAAGGTTAGCCCAAGTCCCGGCGGTGGTAAAAACGCCCGCTCTGGTTTCCCGCTGCAAGACGAAGCGTTCGCCACGCAAAAGCGCCCGCCCGCCGGAACTGATCCGGCGGGCGGGCGATTTCAAGAAACGCTTAGGCTTTGGCGTCGATCGCGGCCTGGAGGAAATCGGGGAACGGGGTCTGGGCGCTGTCGCCCTTGCCCCACTGCTTGCCGTCCACGAATACGGTGGGCGTGCCGGTGACTCCGATGGCTGAGGCTTCCTTGGTGGTGAACTTCACGAACGGCCTGTAGGTCTTGTCGTCCACACAGCTGTTGATGTCAACGCCCATATCCGAGGCCATGCTCTTGAGCTTGTCGTCGGAGAGCCCCGCGCCGCCCTCGGCGGGCTGGTTGGCGAACAATGCATCCACGAACTCCGCGTACTTCTCCGGCGATTCGTTCACCACACACGCCGCGGCGTTGGCTGCCCGGGACGAATAGTTGGTGGTGGAGCGGCTGTCCAGGAACCCCAGCGCGCGGTATTCGACCGTAATCTTGCCCTCGTTGCGCAGGGATGTGAGCTGCTCGTTGTACTGGGCCTCAAAATTCTTGCAGACCGGGCAGATGAAGTCGATGTACAGGACAACCTTCACCGGTTTGCCCGCTTCGGCCTCGGCACCGGGAGCCACCACTTCCGCCGGAGCAGCCTTCGGCGGCTCCCCGACGGCGGCCGCGTCAACAGTTGCGGGATCCAGTTTGGCAACCTCGCTGTTGGCCAGCAGCGTCACGCCGCCGTGCACGTTACCGTTGGCCGGCGTCGGCCCCTGGTCGGCTACCGGGCCGTTCTGCTTCATGGACGTCGTCACCACGAGCGCCACCACCACGAGGATGGCCACAACGGCGGCCACAATCCCCCACCCGATCAGCAGCTTGTTGCGCTTGTCCTTTTTCAGCTGCGCTTCACGGATAAGCCGCGCTTTCTCGCGGGCCTCCGTAGTGCGCTCAGCCTTGGACTTACGTACTTCGTTTGCGGGGCTCATGTGTTCCTTGGATCGATCGACGAGGGGGACCAGTTCGTGGCAACCCCATCATTTTAGGGGAGAAAGCTGACAGCTTGGTGGTTCAAGTATTCTTCCCGGTTGACCAACGGACGAATAGCACGGATGATTCCGTCCCGTTAGGGTGGGCTAAGAGGCACAAGCAACCCCAGGGGGCCGCAATGCAAACACCCGTCCAGGAAAAACCTGCCACAGCAGCAGCCGGCTCCGCCGGCGCTGGGGACAGCGCAGAGACAAAGTACGACTTCATGGTGGTCTCGAACAGGCTGCCTGTGGACCGGGTCGCTCCAGACGATGGCAGCGACGACGGGTCCGGGTGGCGGCGGTCCCCCGGCGGCCTTGTCACGGCACTGGCACCGATGATGACCAAGACCGACGGCGCCTGGGTGGGCTGGCACGGCGCCCCGGACGAGACGGTGGAGCCGTTCAGCCACGGCGGCATGGACCTGGTACCCGTCCAGCTCAGCGCGGACGACGTCGAGCTTTATTACGAAGGCTTCTCCAACGCCACCCTGTGGCCGCTCTACCATGACGTGATCGCCCCGCCGGAATTCCACCGCACCTGGTGGGACGCCTACCGCCTGGTCAACAAAAGGTTCGCCGACGCCGTCGTACGCCACGCCGACGACGGCGCAACGGTGTGGATCCAGGACTACCAGCTGCAGCTGGTACCGCGGATGCTCCGGGAAGCCCGCCCGGACCTCAAGATCGGGTTCTTTAATCACATCCCGTTTCCCCCGCCGGAGATTTTTGCCCAGCTGCCGTGGCGCCAGGCCATCATCGACGGCCTCCTCGGCGCTGACCTCGTCGGCTTCCAGCGGCCCAGCGACGCCGGCAACTTCATGCGCTCGGCCCGCCGCTTCCTGGGCGCCAGCGTCAAGCAGCAGCAAGTGCACGTCAAGGGCCAGGACGGGCAAATCACCCACATCGCCAGGGCCCAGGCGTTCCCCATCTCCATCGACGTCCGGCACATCAGCGAGCTGGCCGCGAAGCCGGAAATCATTGAGCGGGCACGCCAGATCCGGCAGGACCTCGGCAATCCGAAAACCATCCTGCTGGGTGTGGACCGTTTGGACTACACCAAGGGCATCCGGCACCGGCTGAAGGCGTTCGAAGAGCTCCTCGCGGACGGCAAGCTGTCGGTCAGCGACGCCACCCTGATCCAGGTGGCCAGCCCCAGCCGGGAACGCGTTGAGCAGTACCGGCTCCTGCGGGAAGAGGTGGAGGGTACCGTCGGCCACATCAACGGCACCTACGACACCCTCGAGAACACAGCGGTCCGCTACCTGCACCACAGCTACCCGGTGGAGGAGATGGTGGCCCTGTACCTCGCCGCGGACGTCATGCTGGTCACGGCGCTGCGGGACGGCATGAACCTGGTGGCCAAGGAGTACGTCACGGCACGCACCAACAATGACGGTGCGCTGGTCCTGAGCGAGTTCGCCGGCGCAGCCGACCAGCTCAAGCAGGCCCTGCTGATGAACCCGCACGATATCGACGGCCTGAAGAACGCAATCATGCGCGCCGTCGAGATGTCGCCCCGGGACGCCTCGCGCCGGATGCGGGCCATGCGGAAGCAGATCCTTGAGCACGACGTGGACCACTGGTCCGCGGACTTCCTGCAGGCGTTGAAGGAAAAAGTGGTTCGCGATGACAGCTGAGAGCCGGACCGGCAACGGCAAGTTGGCACTGGCACCCGAACTCCGCGAAGCCATCCGCACCATCGCCAGGACAGACCACCTGCTGGTGGCCATGGACTTCGACGGAACCATGGCCCCTATCGTGGGGCACGCCGACGACGCGCGGCCGCTGCCCCGCGCGGCCACGGCTTTCGCCGGACTCGCCGTCCTGCCGCGCACGACGACGGCGCTCATCTCCGGGCGCGCCCTCGACAGCCTGCGCAAGGTCGCCTCCCCGCCGGTGGATACCCTGCTGATCGGCAGCCACGGGGCGGAAGCCTGGCTGGGCCCCGGGTCTGCCGGCTTGGAACTGGACGACGAGCAGAAGGCACTCCTCGCCGAGGTGCGTGGCATCCTTGAGGACATTGTTGCCGAGGCCCCCGGCACCATGCTTGAGAACAAGCCCGCCGGGGTGGTGCTGCACACCCGCCAGGCAGCGGACGACGTCGCCGAGGACGCAGTGGCCGCCGCACGCTCGCTGCTGCAGGAGCGCAAAGGCGTATTCCTCAAGGACGGCAAACGGGTCCTTGAAACCTCTGTGGTGAATGCGTCCAAGGGCGAGGGCGTGACGTTCCTGCGGCAGATCAGCGGTGCCAGCGCCGTCCTGTTCGCCGGGGACGACACCACCGACGAGGATGCACTCGGGCGGCTGGAACCTGGCGACGTGGGCGTCAAGGTGGGCCTTGATTTCACTCAGGCCCAGTACCGGGTTGAGGCTCCTGTCCACGTGGCGGAGATGCTCGAGGTGCTGCTCCAGGAGCGGGGCCTGGTTGTCGCGGAGGAAGCTCCGCCGGAGTGAGCAGTTATCAACCTCACGTGTGACGTCCGTAACATTTGCCCCAATTCAAACAGTATCTGACATACTCTTCTCTGTGATGTGGCGCACAAGAACCGTGCGGCGTCACTCGATGTTCTTTGGCCTCGGCCACAAAGCATCTGCAACAACAAAACTGAACAAACATGAACCATTCACAACGGATCGTCCGGCACGTACCTGCCGGTGAAGGGATTGATAACTGTGGCTACAGTTACTTTTGATAACGCTACGCGTCTGTACCCGGGCACAGAAAAGCCCGCCGTCGATAAGCTCAACATCGACATCGCCGATGGCGAATTCCTGGTCCTCGTTGGACCCTCCGGTTGCGGTAAGTCCACCTCCCTGCGCATGCTCGCAGGCCTTGAGGACGTCAACGCAGGCCGTATCCTCATTGGCGACCGCGACGTCACCGACGTTCCGCCGAAGGACCGCGACATCGCCATGGTTTTCCAGAACTACGCGTTGTACCCGCACATGACTGTGGCCGACAACATGGGCTTCGCCCTGAAGATCGCAGGTGTCTCCAAGGAAGAGCGCGCCGAGCGCGTCCGGGAAGCCGCAAAGCTCCTTGACCTTGAGCCTTACCTTGACCGCAAGCCGAAGGCACTCTCCGGCGGTCAGCGCCAGCGTGTTGCCATGGGCCGCGCCATTGTGCGTAACCCGCAGGTCTTCCTCATGGATGAGCCTCTGTCCAACCTGGACGCCAAGCTCCGCGTGCAGACCCGTACCCAGATTGCATCCCTGACCCGCCGTCTGGGCGTCACCACCGTTTACGTGACGCACGACCAGGTCGAGGCCATGACCATGGGCGACCGCGTCGCCGTGCTGAAGGACGGCCTCCTGCAGCAGGTGGACACCCCGCGCAACCTTTACGACCGGCCGAAGAACGTGTTCGTCGCCGGCTTTATCGGCTCCCCGGCCATGAACCTGCTGGAACTGCCAGTGGTCGACGGCGGCGTACAGTTCGGCGGAACGGTCTACCCCGTGCCGCGTGACGTCCTCGAAGAGGCACACGGCTCCACCGTGACCCTCGGAAGCCGTCCCGAAGACCTTGAGACCGCTCCGCTCGGCGAAGGCCTGAAGGTAGAGGTCGACGTCGTCGAAGAGCTGGGTGCCGACGCTTACGTGTACGGCCACACCACGCTTGACGGCAAGGACCACGACATCGTGGCACGCGTCGACGGCCGCCGCCCCCCGATGAAGGGCGAATCCATCTACGTCCGTCCGCAGTCGGGCCACGTGCACCTGTTCGACACCAAGACGGGCCTGCGCCTGGGCGACTAGTCCTCCCCACCGGCACCTAACCACCCGCCATACCGACGGCGGCCTTCCTTTCCGGAGGGCCGCCGTCGGCCTTTAACTGCGGACGCAGAAGAATTAGCTGGCCGCGCCCATGTACGGAAGAATTGATCTATGACCGAGGAATACAGCGCCCAGTGGCACGACGAACCCACCGACTATGCGCAGGTGGGCAAACTGCCGCGGTTTGTCGCCGCAAGTGCGGACGACGGCAAGATCGCTTCGGTCTCCAGCTCGCTGAACATCACGGCGGCAGCGGCTGACCCCGAACTCCTGGACCTGCCGTGGCACATTGCACTGGAGGACTGGCCGGCGGAGAACCTCGCCGCGCTCCCCCGCGGTATCTCCCGGCATATCGTCCGCTTCGCGCACCTCGGCGGTTCGGTGATCGCCATCAAGGAAACCTCTGAGCACGTAGCCCGGCATGAGTACCACATGCTCCGCAAGCTGGCCCGGCTGGACGTCCCGTGCGTGGAGCCGGTTGCCGTTATCACCGGCCGCACCACGTTGGATGGAAGGCCGCTGAACCCCGTGCTGGTCACCCGGCACCTGAAATTCTCCATGCCGTACCGTGCCCTCTTCTCCCAGATGCTGCGCAAGGACACCCTGACCAGGCTTATCGATGCGCAGGCGCTGCTGCTGGTGCGGCTTCACCTGATTGGCTTCTACTGGGGGGACGTTTCGTTGTCCAACACCCTGTTCCGGCGTGATGCCGGCGCCTTCGCGGCCTACCTCGTGGATGCCGAAACCGGGGAGCTGTATCCGGATCTGTCCACGGGCCAGCGCGAGTACGACCTCGAAATTGCGCGCGTGAACATCGCCGGTGAGCTGATGGATCTGCTGGACGGCGGCCTGATCGAGGAAAAGGTTGATCCCGTCGCCACGAGTGAGCTGATCATGGACAGCTACCGCAGGCTCTGGGCGGAGCTGACAGAAAAGGAGTCGTTTGAACTCGGCGAACGCTGGCGGGTGGGTGCGCGCATCCGGCGCCTCAACGAACTCGGCTTTGACGTCGAGGAATACGCCATCAAGACCACCCAGAACGGGTCCACCATCCAGCTGCAGCCCAAGGTGGTGGACGCCGGGCACCATATGCGGCGCCTGCTGCGGCTGACCGGCCTGGACGCCCAGGAGAACCAGGCGCGCCGGCTGCTCAATGACATGGACTCCTTCCGCGCGGACAACAACCCGGACATGGACGAGGAATACAGCGCCCACTTGTGGGTCAGCCAGGTCTTCGAGCCCATTGTCCGGTCCATTCCCCGCGATCTCTCCGGCAAGCTGGAGCCCGCCGAAGTGGTGCACGAGGTCCTGGAGCACCGCTGGTACATGTCCGAAAAGCAGGAGCGCCACATCCCGCTGGCGGAAGCCGTCCAGTCCTATATCGATTCCATCCTGCGGCACCGCCGGGATGAGGCGGCGATTATGCTGAACCCGCCCACCGGACTGCTGGAGATCCTCGAGGCGGAAACTGAAGAGTCACGGTATGGGGACGATGAGACCATCGACGAATACCCGGATTCGGACGACTGACGGCTAAATCGCCTTTCCGGGGTTCAGGATGCCGGCGGGATCGAACAGGTCCTTGATCCGGCGCTGGAGTTCCCGGAGCGGCTCCGGCTGTTCCTGGCCCAGCCACCGCAGTTTGTACTGCCCCACGCCGTGTTCACCGGTAATGGTGCCGCCCATGGCCAGGGCTGCCGTGATGGACTCGTCAAGCGCCTGCTGCAGCCGCCCCAGCGCTTCGCCGTCCACCGCCTTGTCCTTGCGGTCAATCCAGAAGGTGGGGTGCAGGTTCCCGTCGCCGGCATGGGCCACTACTTTGAGGTGCACGGCATGCTTGTCGGCCATCGCCTCCAGGGCTGCCACGTAGTCCACCAGGCGCGAGCGCGGTACGGCAACGTCTTCCCCCACGCGGAACTCGTCATCCACTTCCACGCCCCGGCTGTTCCGCCTCAGCTCCACGAGCCGTTCGGCCTCGGCGCTGACTTCAGAGGTGACGGATGCACCGCCGGCGGCCAGGACTTCGCGGACCACCCGGGCTTCGGCAGCGGCGCCAAACCCGTCCGTTTGGATCAGCAGCAGTGACCGGCCACGGGCCGTGAGGTTCGAGCCGTGGATGTGGTCGAGCTGGGCCAGCGTACCGCCGTCGAGCAGCTCCATGATCGCCGGTTGCACCCGCGCCCTTCCTACCGCCAAAACCCCGGCTGCCGCCTGCCGGAAGTCCCGGTAAAAGGCGGCAATAGTGTGGACTTCCCGGGGCAGGTACTTCAACCGGACCGTTACACCCACCACGATGCCCAGTGTCCCCTCGGACCCCACGAAGAGCCCGGTCAGATCGTACCCGGCTACGCCCTTGAAGGTCTGGTGGCCTGTGTGCAGCAGTGAACCGTCGGCCAGGACGACGTCCAGCGCCAGGACGGAGTCCCGGGTGACGCCGTACTTGGCGCACCGCAGCCCCCCGGCATTCGTCGCGACGTTCCCGCCGATCGTAGAGCTGCGGAAGCTGGCAGGGTCCGGCGCGTACATCAGGCCATGGCCGGCTGCTGTCTCATTGAGGACGGCGTTGATGACACCCGGTTCCACCACGGCTGTTTCATCATCCGCATTCAGTGCCAGGATCCGGTCCATGCGCTCAAGGGACAGGATGATGCAGTGGCGTGTGGCGTGGGCGCCGCCGGACACTCCCGTTCCAGCTCCGCGGGGCACAATGGCCACTTTGCCGGCAGCACAGACCCGTACCACAGCCTGAACGTCTTCAACCGTCTCCGGAAACACCACCGCCAGGGGCAGCTGGTAATCGACGATGGGCGCCTGGTCCACTGCATAGCGGCTGAGGGTTATCTCATCCCGGTCCACCTGGCCGGCCGCCAGGACACTCTCCAGCTCCTCAACTGCCACGCTTCCCACGAAGCCTCCGTCCGCCGTCGTACGTTGCCCACCAGTCTATGGGCGGACCTGCGTAACAATTGTGCAAACGCTTCCAGTGCTGACCAGCGGAAACGTCGCCTGCCAAGGGAATACTGCGGGAAGCAATCATGGAAGCGTTTCCATTAAGAGGTCAATCCGGTCTAGGCTTGCACTCATGTCTGTCGAAACTGTGACGCGCACCACTGGCCCGCTGACCTTGATCCACCCGGCCGACCACCTCCCGGGCTGGTGGCGGTCCGCCGTGATCTACCAGGTGTATCCCCGCTCGTTCCGCGACCTTAACGGCGATGGCGTGGGAGACCTGGCCGGGATTACCGAGGAACTGCCCCACCTCGCGGACCTCGGCGTGGACGCCGTCTGGCTGTCCCCCTTCTACCGGTCTCCGCAGCGCGATGCGGGGTATGACGTCAGCGACTACTGCGACGTGGACCCCATCTTTGGCACCCTCGGCGACTTCGACGTGATGATGGCCGAATCCCACCGGCTGGGCCTGCGCGTTATCGTCGACCTCGTTCCCAACCACTGCTCCGACCAGCACGCATTGTTCCAGGCAGCTCTCGCCGCGCCCGCGGGGAGCCCCGAGCGGGACATGTTCATCTTCCGGGACGGCAACGGACCCGAGGGCCACGAGCCGCCCAACAACTGGCAGTCCCACTTCGGCGGCCCCGCCTGGACACGTGTGACAGGCTCCGACGGGCAGCCCGACCAGTGGTACCTGCACCTCTTCGATTCCTCCCAGCCCGACTTCAATTGGGACAATCCTGCCGTCCACACCGAGTTCGAGCGGATCCTCCGCTTCTGGCTGGACCGCGGGGTTTCCGGCTTCCGCGTGGATGTGGCGCACGCGCTGGTCAAGGCACCGGGACTTCCCGCGTGGGGCGGGCGGGCCGACGGCGGAAGTTCAGACGGGTTCCCCGGCCATGAGGCCCCGATGTTCGGCCAGCCGGCCATCCACGACATCTACCGCAACTGGCGCAGGATTCTTGACGAATACGGCCCCGACCGGATCCTTTGTGCCGAAGCAAGCGTTGACCTGCACCGCCTCGCGCACTGGGTCAGGCCCGACGAAATGCACCAGGCGTTCAACTTCCCTTACCTGCACGCGGGCCTGGACGTATACCGGCTGCGTTCGGTGATCACCGACTCCCTGACAGTCCTGGATGGCGTGGGAGCTCCCAGCACCTGGGTCCTGTCCAACCACGACGTGGTCCGGCATGCCAGCCGCTTTGGCTACAACGGGCACGGTCCCCGCGATGGCGACGGCATCGGCCCCGCAGACCCCCAGCCTGACACGGCCCTGGGACGCCAGCGCGCCGCAGCCGCGTCACTGTTTATGCTGGGGCTGCCCGGCGCCGCGTATCTCTACCAGGGTGAGGAGCTTGGCCTGCCCGACAGCGTCGATATCCCGGAGCACCTCCGCCAGGACCCCACATTCGCGCGCACGGGCGGCGAACGGCTGGGCAGGGACGGGTGCCGGGTTCCGCTGCCCTGGCGCGCTGACGAGCCCAACTTTGGTTTCGGCCACGGCAGCGACCCTTGGCTGCCCCTTCCTGGCTCGTTCCGGGAACTGGCGCGGGACGTGCAGGCCGGTTCCCCGGCGTCGCACCTTGCCCTGTACCGGACCATGCTGGCGGTGCGCCGCGAACTGGACCTGGGGCGGGGATCCCTGGCGTGGGCAGAGGATTGGTGCAGCGGTTCATCCCTGGCATACGTCAACGGCACTACGCTGGTCATTATGAACCTCAACCACGAACCCCTGGAGATGCCTGCCGGGCAGGTCCTGGTCCGCAGCACACCCTCACAGCTGGAAGGCCTGCTGGCGTCAGGCGAAACGGCCTGGATCCGTATCCCTTCCGCAGAGTAAGCATGGCGGGCATCAAGGACGTCGCGGACAGGGCGGGGTTATCCATCGCCACTGTCTCGCGGGCGTTGAGCGGAAAATCCAATGTCTCGGCCAAGAGCCGGAAGCTGGCGCTGGAGGCGGCGGGAGACCTGGGATTTGTCCCGTCCTACCATGCCTCCAGCCTTGCTTCCGGGCGGAACCACAACATCGGCCTGGTAGTACCGTCCATCCACCGCTGGTACTTCTCCTCGGTGCTGGAGGGGGCGTCTGAGACTTTGCTGGACGCCGGCTACGACCTGACGCTCTACAACGTGGGCGATCAGCCCGAACGCCGCCAGAGCGTGTTGAAGGATTTCCTGCTCCGGAAGCGCCTGGACGCGGTTATCGCCGTCGCACTGGTACTCAGCGATGAGGAAATCCAGCAGTTGCTTGCCGTTCATCGCCCCATCGTGGGTATCGGCGGCACCTTGCCTGGAGCTTCCACCATAAGGATCGACGACGAGCGGCTGGCCCGGATGGCCACCAATCATCTGATCCGGCTCGGCCACACGCGGATAGGCCATGTAACCGGGGACGCAACACTGAACCAGGACTTCAAGTTGCCGGGCATCCGGCAGGGGGGTTACCAACAGGCCATGGCTGCGGCTGGACTGGAGGTCAGGCCGGAGTGGCAGATCATGGCGGATTTCACTGTCCAAGGTGCGTATGCGGCGGCACGCCGCCTGCTGGGCAGCGCCGCGGAACGGCCGACGGCTGTCTTCGCTGCCTCTGACGAAATGGCAGTGGGCACCATCCTCGCGGCCCGCGACTTCGGGCTGCAGGTTCCGCACGACCTCTCGGTGGTTGGAATGGACGGCCACGAACTCGGCGAGACGTTCGGCTTGACGACGGTTGACCAGGATCCCCGGGGCCAGGGCGTTCTGGCGGCCAGCACTGCCCTGCAGTTGCTCGAGGTTTCGGGCAAGGATTCCGAGCCCGGATCAGTGCGGCCGGAAGCGGACCAGGAGTTCCCCACCGAATTCGTGATCCGGACCAGTACGGCTGTTCCCTCGGAGAACGGGCGCCGTCAGCTGTCCTGATCCCCGCGGGGGTCCGGGACGCCCATAAACCGGGCATACCTGGCGAGGATGTGCGGCCAGGCCTCCATATACCGTGCGCGCTCAGCAGCGGGGTCCTCAGCCCCTTCCCAGCCCTCGTGGAACACCCGCACCTCGGTGCCGCCTCCTGCCGCCCGGAAGGCCACCAGAAGTTCGGTCGACCAGAGCGCGGTGGAGCCAGGGTGCCAGGTTGCGTGGAAGGACAAGGGCGGCTGCCAGTCGTCGAGGGTTCCCCAGATGCTGGTCCGGCCGTCGTCAGCCGTTTCGAGGATGAGGTTCTCCTCGAACTCCACATAGGAACCGGCACCGTAGACGCCGAGTGATTCCAGCGGCCACCACAGATGCGTATGGTCCGTAAATCCGGCGAAGGCGTGGGCAACACTTCCTGGCACAATGACCGTGTTGACCACCGGTTCAAGGGGTTCGATCGCCGGCTGTCCGCCATTTCCGACTGGCTCGGTACCGTGGCTGAAGAGGCTGTTCATGGTGCCCAACTCTACCTGGGCCGCCACTCCCTTTGTGGCTGCCCGTGCCTGGTTGCGCTGTCAGTTGTAGTTGTATTGGGGCCGCTTTGGGGACTGTAACTGATAGGGCGTCAGGTGCGCACGGGGACCGTTACGCGGTCGAAGCGATGCTGTGGTTAAAGCAGTAGGGCCCTGACGTCGTTTGTCAGGGCCCTGCTTTAATGTGTGTCCGGCGGTGACCTACTCTCCCACACCCTCCCGGGTGCAGTACCATCGGCGCTGTGGGTCTTAGCTTCCGGGTTCGGAATGGGACCGGGCGTTTC
>NZ_JBNHGX010000005.1:0-333095 GCF_059091705.1 Arthrobacter sp. Ha26 | reverse complement strand
CGCCCAATCCTCCACTGTGATCACCCACCCAATCGTTTGGAACGGGTGGCTCAGTTTTCAACCGTCACAATGGCTCACTTTTCGACCGTCACCGACAAGGTCTAACCACTCAAGCTGAGACAGTGAGGCCAACAAGTTCGAAGGCATCTTTACCGCCCAGAGGGTTAGGCGACGGACACCTGATAGCCACTCCAGATCGGAGAGGTCGAGCGATGCATGGTCGATCCACACGTCGTCCTCGGAGCGCCACTTGGCAGCAGACTGAGCGGACTTCCGTTGAGCAACCATGAGCCGAGTATGCCGCAGAACCTCAGGCCACGACACACAGAGACTGCCCGTGAGTCCGCGGGGACTAGCAAAAAGAGAACAGAATTAGGATTCGGGCCATACGCGTTCACAGAAGAACGCGAACAGACGGGACCATCACCAGCTCAGAATCGTCCCGTTGGCCGCTCGGCGTGCGCCCGGTGGAGGATCGGTTATCGGGCGCCTTGGCTCTCGGTCGAGCTGGCTTAGTTGAGTTGAGTCAATCAAAGGCGTGAAGGTATCTATCCACGTCGGCCCAAATCTCAGCGTCGGTCCTTGGAGGAATGTAGTTGCTGGTTAGCTCGTCCCATAGGTTCCACAGGACGTATGCTTCAACGGCGTCTCGGTCTGCATATTCGACCTCTCGAAGGTACGTAACGGCGTCTCGGAGGACTTGCCCTCGAGTTCGCTCGCCTGCCCTCCATGAGGCTAGTTCGTATTTCCAGATCAGTGGCCATCGGTTTTGGAGTGGAACGGCCTGGATGTCTAGTTCCTTTAGGGTCGCCGTCCATAAGTCGCGTATGTCGTCCGGGTCCTCTTGGTCGGCGCCTGCAAGCATGCGAAGGTTCTCAGAATCCATGCCATCGGCCAGCCACTGGGCAGCAATGTCAGGGAAGTCCCCAACCGCTAACAAGCCAGAGGCTAACAGGGCCATAGCCTGGGCAGGGGTCGGCTGAAGCTTCATTTGATCAGCCTTCCATAGATGCCTCGCAACGTAAGCGCCCTCACGCAATTCGGGTCGACGAGTGGACCTGGTGAATCGGCTGTGGCAGAGCATGTCCGCTGAGGGATCCCCCTGTGGGAATCCCAAAAATAGGACACTATCTTGCGTTTCGCGATTTACACTCGGATGACTTTCTTCCCCTCAGGAGTTGAGATGCGGTATCAAGATCCGTCGTGGTGGCAATTAGGGTTGCTGTATCTGATCTGCGGAACAATCTTCTGGCCCCCGCTGTCCACGACCCGCATGGTCATGGGGATTGTTTTCGTCGCCATTGTGACCGTTCTCCTGATCCTCAAAATCATCCGAGGTCGCTCAACTACCAGGCCTCGTTCTTCGTCCGTTGAGCGGCCCGGTTAGCCTGCGGTTGTTGTGCGAGGATGCGGGCGAGAACAGATCCTAGCCCGGGCCACCGTGGCCATACGCTGAAGTCCCTATTCCGTAAGGTCTGGACGAAGGGGGATGTATGGACCATCGATCCAAGGGTCGGACGAAGGAATGGGTTCATCCGACAGTAAGACGAGGAACCATTCTTTGGACCACTGCTCCCGGGTAGCCGGTTCGGGAGAGCTGCCCGCACCTCGTCCCGTAAGCCGGTCGCCTCCGTGCCATTAGCGGAGGGTGCTGGCCGCTCCAGGAAGCCGCCATCGAGTCCTAGGTGATGCTCGGCGTGTCCCCGTGGGGTTGGGTTGGAACACTTCGCTCACGACGTTTCAGTTCCAACCAAGCAAGCGTCGCTTGGTAGAAGCAGACGAGGGCACAGGCAAAAGCTGCCACAGCTACCCATGTGCTCAGCGAGGTGTTCCACTCGAAGAGCAGGACGCTGCCGAGAACGAGGCTAGTACCAATGAGAAAGCGGCTCAATCTCAAGGAACTCAGTTGAGCAATTGACGATCGCCGAATCTTTTCTCGATTCATGCCTAAAGATAACAGGGCTGTTCCGGAACTTCGACAGCTTCTAGCGGCGACAGGTTAGGTGACGAGTAACCCAGTGGCGCCTACCGTCCGAAGAGTCGGCAGCCCGCAGGTCGTCCCAATGGAGGTCCCAATAGAGGGTCCCTTAGCGCGACAACCTGGATCTGACTTGCGGTTTTGCAGAGGTGGAGTTTTGAGGTGTCCCGTATACCCTGCCCGCAAAACTGCCCGGTGAAGGTGCGCTAAACGCTACACGCAATTTGTCTCGAAACCCTTGGGAAACGATATGTCTCACGCATCGAACGACGGCCCTTCACGGGAGCGCGCGTCGAGATTGCGAAGAGGTGAGCTTAGGGCGAAGTTTCGTCTGAGTAGGCCACACCCCAACCTGACAGAGGGGGCTTGTCGGGCCCCAGAAATAAGGGACTTCAATCCCAGTCCACTGAGAGGCTGGGCCCGCCGCCCGCTGCCAGGGACAATTCTCATGGCTTATCCACCGCTACTACTGCTCCGGGAGCTAATCCAGGGGCTCCCAATATCCAGTCGTGGATAACCCAAATTGACCCACTGTGGACGGATAGTCCTCCAGCGCAGCTTGTCCGAGCCTCGGCAGGTTGACGGAATATCCGTTATCGGCGGTCCAAAATGAGTGGGGAGTGGCCACATAAAGGGGCCGTCTTCCTACCTTCCGATGAGGGATCTGTCGGCCGTCGGCAGTACTGCCTGCGGGTCTGCATCGATGACGTAGATGGTGTCGAAGCGGTCGGTAACCGACGATTTTTGATGGTGCTGCCCCTCTAGGCATCCGGTGATGCTGGAATCTGAACCGTTGCCTCGATCTGGACCTTAGCGCTCAAAGGCAGCCCAGCTGCCTGGACGGTGGTCCTTGCCGGAAACGGCTGGGTGAGTCGCTGGGGATAGACGGTGTTGATGGCGTCGAAGTCCTGGTAGTCAGTCAGGTAGACCGTGGTGCGAATAATGTGGTTCATCCGCAGCCCCAGTTCATTGAGCAGGGTCTCCAAGTTGGTCAGCATTGTTTCGCATTGCGCGGTGGCGTCCCCTGACACCAGGGCACCGCTTGAAGGGTCCTGGCCGATGATGCCCGCCGTGTAGCCGGTGTTTCCGTGCTGCACGAAGTGCGAGAAGGGCGCAGTGGACTGATAAAGCTGGCCGCTGAAGTGGTGACTGATGGTTGTTTCATATTGCTTGGTCAAGGCTCGACCCTTCCCGTGCAATGGTCAGTGGTGCCCGCTGCAGCCGTGTCAGGGCTGCGGCAACTTCGCTTCCTGGCTCAGCGGTGTAGGTCAGGACGCGGTGGCCGGAATCGTCCGGCATGGTCAGGACCTCGAACCCCAGCTCCAGTGAACCAAGCTGGGGGTGGGTCAGGGTCTTGTGCCCGGACATGCAGTTCTCGACGGGGTGTTCGGCCCACATGCTTGCGAATTCCGGGCTTTTGAGGGTCAGTTCCCCCACGAGGCCTGCAAGCTCTGTGTCGTCTGCGAAGCGTCCGGAAAGCAGCCGCAGGGACGCCACTGCCCGGCCGGCTTCGGTGCGCCACTGCGGGTACAGGGCCCGCGTGCCCTCATCCAGGAAGAGCATCCGGGTCATGTTCGGCCGCTCCGCCGGCGTGTCCGGGGCGTCGAAGTCCAGATGGCAAGCGACGAGCCGGTGCCCGGTCTGGTTCCAGGCCAGGACTTCCGTGCGTTTACCCAGCATCACTGTGGGGACATTGCCCATGGCATCGACCAGGCGTTTAGTTCCGGGCCGTACCTGATCCGGTCTGCTCCGCATGGTCCTGGTTGCGCGGCGCCTGGCACCGGAGAGGTCCACTAGGTGTTTTCTTTCGACCTCGGTCATAGCCAGGGCGCGGGCCAGCGAGTCGATGACGGCATCGGAGGCATTGACGTGCTGGCCCTGTTCCAGCCGCGCGTAGTACGTCACGCTCATGCCGGCCAGCATGGCCACTTCTTCCCGGCGCAGTCCCGGCACCCGGCGGGCGCCGTAGTCCATCAGCCCAACGTCGGCCGGGGTCAGCGCTGCCCGTCGTTTGCGCAAGAAGTCGCCCATGCCTGATTCATTCACATCCCCGAGTATTCACGAACAACCCGGAACCTGGGTAGCACTGCCAGTGCTACCCACAACACGGCGTAGCTGTTACTGCCCGCCGTCGGCAGGGTGGAGAGGAAAATCCACCCACGCACCCACTGATTGGATACTCCCGCGATGACAGCGAACGACACCACACCCCTCTCCCAACTCACCGCACCACCGGAACCGCCTGGCCAAGAGAGTCCTGTCCGGATGTCGGGGCGGCAGCGGCTGGTCATGGTCCTGCTGCTGACCGCGAGTTTCACCCTAGCCGTGGATTTCTCGATCCTGAACGTAGCGCTCCCACGGATCGGGGCCGATGTTGGGTTCTCCCTGGAGCACCTGCAATGGATCGCCACGTCCTTCGCTCTGTGCGCGGCGGGGTTCACCCTTTTCTTCGGCCGGGTCGCTGACCTGTTCGGCCGTAAACGGCTCTTCATCGCCGGTATGGCGCTGCTTGGCATCGGCTCACTGGTTGGCGGGCTCGCCACCGACCCCGGCCTGCTCCTCGCCGCCCGCGTCGCCCAGGGCCTGTCCACCGCCGCCGTCACCCCGGCCGCGCTGTCGCTGCTCACAACCTCCTTCCCCGAAGGCCCGCTGCGGGACAAAGCACTGGGCCTGAACGGGTCGCTGATGGCTGCCGGGTTCACCGCCGGCGCGATCCTCGGCGGACTCCTGACTGACCTGCTGTCATGGCGGGGGGCGTTCTTCATCAACGTCCCTATCGCCGTCTTCGTGCTGGTGCTTGCACCCAAGCTCCTCACCGAATCGGCCCGCGGCAACAAGACGAAGCTCGACGTTCCCGGCGCGGTCACTGCGACCCTTGCGCTGTTGCTGCTCGTCTTCGGCCTGACCATGGCCGGCGAAAAGGGCTGGGCTGACGGACTGGCCTGGGGACCGCTGGCAGTGGGCGTGTTCCTGTTCGTCGTGTTCTTTTTCATCGAGAAGAACACAGCATACGCGCTGGTGCCCGTGACCATCCTGCGGAGGAACAACATCGCCTGGGGCAACATCGCAGGGATCCTGGCGTTCGCCACTGAAACGTCTCTGGTGTTCGTCCTGACCCTCTACCTTCAGCAGGTCCTCGGCTACACCCCGCTAGGGGCGGGGCTGGCATTCGCGGTCCTCGGCATCGGCACCGTCGTCGGTGGAATCATCGCCCCGAAACTGATCGGCAAACTCGGCAACAAGAACACCATTATCACCGGCCTGGCCGTCCAGGCCGCTGCCACCGGCTCCCTGCTCTTCATCAACACCGATCCGGCATCCCTGGTCATCGTGCTGATCGCCACGTTCGTGGGCGGCGTCGCGAACCTCGCAGCGATCGTCGGGTTCATGGTCACCGCCACCACCGGGCTCCCCGACACTGAGCAGGGCCTTGCCACCGGCCTGACGACCATGAGCCAGCAGATCGGCATAACGATGGGCATCCCCGTCATGAGCACCATCATCGCCGTGTCCCTGCTCCAACACGGCACCAGCAACGCCGCCCCGGACCAGGTGCTGGGCGCGGTGCTCCCGGCGATTGGCATCAATGCTGCGCTCTGCCTCGCAGCGGCAATACTGGTTGCCCTGTTCCTCCGGAAGCCCGCACCCTAAATCCCCAACCGGCGCCCGGCCAGGCAAGAATCTTCGTCCAACCGGATAATTCCAACTCCTTTGTGTCGGAGTGCTAGTCACCCAACACAGCTACACCTACTACACCGTCGCTCTCAGCAAGGATGTCCCGTACGGGCAGATTCAAGAGCGTCGGCTTGCGTTGGCAGATGCCTGGACGGAATTTGTGAACGGCTTCAACTAAGGCAATGAGGGCCGCCGGGCCTTCCTACTCCGCTTTGGACTTCCGTACACCTGCTGGATGCCGCGGTATCGAAAGCGCCACAAACAAGCCTCCTGGGCATCCTCCTGCTATAAGTTCGATCGGTTGAAGTACACCCCAACCTGATGAACTTGTGCATGTGCTCTTGACTTCTTTCTGGGACGGGCCTAGAACTCAACCTGACAAGGTGAGGGTTGGAGGCGCAGGGGTGGCAGGACAACGAATCGGTACGTCCGAGTAAGCACTCTTGATCAGAACGAGAAACGCCAGCTCGATGGCCAGGTTCTTGATCGGGTCTTCATGGACAAGGCCTCCGGCCGGGACACTGCAAGGCCCGAGCTCACGGAACTGTTGCGGTTCGCCCGGGACGGGGACACCGTTGTGGTTCACAGCATGGACCGCCTGTAGAGATTGCCGGGCCTCCACCTAAAAACGACCGGTTTTGACCGCAGCAAGGCCAGCCCTAACGCCCAAAGCTCCGGAGTTCACACGTCCAGTTAGGTACACCCCAACCCTGACAGACCTCACAGCGCGCTGCGACTTTGGTACTTTTCCTCGAAGACCTGCGAGCCGGTGAGCCTCTTCTCAAATAGCTATGTCCGGGAAGCACGCCATAAGATTTTCACGTCTTGACGCGCCTCTCAAGAGCGCTAGAACCCGCCAGTGATAACCGCGCATGGCGCTTCGGTTCAGGCGGGACGTACCACACCGAATCGGCGTTCGAACACGCTTTCGCTGTCGGTGCCGTGGAGGTATTTCCGTAGGGCAGCGCCCACGAGGGCCTGTTCCTGGTCAGTGAGGGTCGACGCTGCGTGTGCCTCAAGTCCTGCCTCGATCTCCTTCAGATTCGGGATCAGGCTGGCGCCGGCCTCGGTCAGCTCAAGCTGAACCGCCCGCCGGTCCGCCGCCGAAGTTCGGCGGTGGACCAGCTGGCGGGTGACGAGCATGTCGACTATCCGGCTGGGGCTGCCCGCTTCACAGACGATCATCTCGCCCAGGTTTCTCAGGCTGAGGGGTCCGAAGGAGTCGAGCACCAGGAGAATCTCGGCCTGTGACGGAGTCAGCTCCAGCGGGGCGAGCAGTCTCATCAGGGCGCGGTTACCTTCGCGCTGGGCAGCAAGTACGAGGTAACGGAGCTCTGAAGGAGCAAGCTTCCGGTCGCTTTCAGTGCTGTGCAGGGTTGCGGGGCTCGTCATTCGAAAAATCCTGGGGTTGAAGGTGGTGCGAGGCGTGGAGGCCTGAAGGCTTCCAAAAACGATAGCATGTCATCTTTTTCGGGCATGCGGCTGAGGCTACACGGGAGCGGGGACCTTTTCAGGGACGGCCGTATCAAGATCGGGTTCCGGGCTCTTCCGGGGACCGAGGACACGGGGCCCGAGGACGCGCAGGACGGCCGGCATGATGAACATCCGTACCACGAGCGCGTCGAGGATAACGGCGATCGCCAGTCCGATGCCGATCTCGCGCACAATGCTGATCTGCGCGGAAGAGAAGGAGGCGAAGACGGCCACCATGATGATGGCGGCGCTGTTGATCATGGACCGTGTTCCCCGCACGCCAACCGTGACAGCTTCCGTGAACGGCTTTCCGTGTCCGAAGGCTTCGACGATGCGGGAAATGATGATCACCATGTAATCCATGGACAGACCGAACATCACGGCGAACAGCAGGACCGGAGTCACTGAATTCAACGGTGCGTTGTTGGCCACGCTTACCAGTCCGGTCAACAGGCCCAGGCTTGCCAGGACGACCAACGTGTTGAAGAACAGCGCGAGGACCGGGAGGATTACTGACCGGAACGCGAATGCGAGCATGCCGAAGGTCAGCACGAAAACCAGGGCGGCGATCAGCGGAATGGAGTCAATGAGCGTGTTGTCGAAGTCCACGCCCTGGGCGGTGGCGCCGGTGACCCCTGCTGTGTAGCCGGCGGCAGCATCACCCACGTGGTTCCGCAGGTCGCTGACCAGCTCGTGGGCGCGGACAGAATCGGGGCCCTCGGATGGGTCCACCAGGATGCGGGTGGTGTAGCGGCCGTCCTCGTGGGCCCAGAGCCCGGTTGCGGAGGCAGCTCCTTCAGGGGTGGCCAGGGCTGCGGCGAGCTGTTCGCTCGTGCCCCCGCCACTCGCCAGCGAGGTAACCGCGGCGACACCGGGCTGCGAACCGGCGTACTCACTTACCCGCTGCACTGTTGCCACAACATCGCGAAGCGGGCTGGAGTCTGCTGTGCTGAGGACCACCTGTATCGGAAACAGGCCCTCGTGGCCGATGCGATCTTGGATCGTTTCCAGTCCGGTGCGGGCTGGGTCTGCGGCAGGCAGGACGGTAGCGCTGGCCACAGGTGACTGGAGTGAGATGCCCAGCACCGGCAGTGCCGCCAGCAGCATGACTGTGATGCCTGCCGCAGCCAGAACGCCGGGCCGCCTGCCGCCGGCCGGCCCGGCAGTGCGTGCTTTGCGGCCCCAGGCCGGGAGGCGAACCGTGCCCCAGTTGATCCGGCGCCCGAGAAGGCTCAGGGCGGCGGGCAGGACGGTGATGCTCAGTGCGATGGCGATGAGGGTGACCACCACGCCTCCCAGGGCGATGCTGGTGAAGGCCATGACATTGGGGATGAACAGCGCCACCAAGGCTACGGCTACTGCAACACCGCTGAAGATGACGCTGCGCCCGGCGGTGGCTGACGCGACGGCCAGGGCCGCTCCGGTCTCGTTGCCGGCATCGAGTTCCTCGCGGTACCGCTTGATGATGAACAGCGAATAGTCCACGGCGACGGCGAGGCCAATCATGGACACAATGTTTGAGTACAGGATGGAAATTTCAGTGAAGCGGGCGGCTGCGTAACCGATTCCGCTGGCCACGGCCAAAGCGGTGCCGGCCATCAGCAGGGGCACGAGGGTGGCGGCGACGGAGCGGAAGACCAGCAGGAGCACGATGATCAGGATCGGAAAGACGATCATTTCGGCCCTGGTCGCATCCTCCTTCGAGTGAACGTTGAGCTGGTAATCCAGGGCCGGCTGGCCTGTCACGTAGACGGACGCGCCGGAGACCTTGCCCTCCACTGCCTCCTGCAGCTCGGGGACCTTGTTTTGGACTGAGGTGTTGTCCCCCGGGAAGCCCGCCATGATGAGCGCGGTGCGCCCGTCCGATGACAGCAGGTCCCGGTTGTCCGCGGGGGTCTGGATGGAGGTGGCTCCAGCTTCCTTCAGGTGGTCCACCAGTTGCGGCAGGCTGGGGTCGCCCAAAGGGGCATCGGCATCGACAACGATCAGCAGCTCGTTCGGCTCGTCCCCGAAGGCTTCTTCCACGGTTTTCTGGGTGACCAGGGCTTCCGCCCGCGGATTAGTGAACCCCCCCGCGGACAGTGCGCCGTCCAGCTGCAGGGCGAAGGGAATGGAGACAGCCAGGATGAGTAACCATCCGGCGAGGACGGACCTGGGATGTTTCAGGGCGGCGCGGGTTATTCGAAGCATGGGGGTTCCTTCACTCGGCGAAAATGCGTGACATGTCATTCATGATGTGTCACGCATTTTATTCTGTCAATGGAGTCTGGCAAGGGCGTCGAGCCGGCGGAAGCGCCGCATCAGGGCGGCATGCTCCTCGCTGCCCTCGATGATCAGCGCCAGCGCCGAGGCGATGAACTCCATTTGCGTTTCGGGGAGTGCGGCGCTCGCCCGTTCGTGAACAGTCCGCAATCCACCCGTCACCGTCATCAGCAGTGCCTGGCCTGCGCCCGTGATCGTTACGTGCAGCATCCGGCGGTCGGCCCCGTTCCGATTTCTGGTGAGGTATCCGCGGCGCACCAGGTCGTCGGTTGATCGGCTGGGGCTGCCGCTCTCGCAGACCACGAGCTCGCCGAGTTCCTTCAGGCTCAAGGGGCCGAAATCCTGCACCACGCCGAGGATCTCCGCCTGCGTGCGGGTCAACGCGTTGTCGCGCATCAGCGCAGCAACCCGGCGACTTCCTTCGTGCTGGACGGCAAGGATCGCGAGCCGGAGTTTTTCGCTTGCCCGGTCGTCACCAAACAACCCGCCACCGACTGGTTCTTTACGCACAGGTAAACCTTTCTTCCAATTGATTGACAATCACTAGAAGCATGATCCATTATCCGTGTTAGATCAATCATTGATCCGTCACGGAAATATTCCAGCTCCATCACGTCCAACGCCGTTCGCAGCCGCTCGGACACCTCATCAGCAAGACCAGAGCAGACAAGGGAGACGAAAATGACAATCGAAGCGCAACGGGAAACCGTTCAAAGGGCGTTATCGCTCGCTACCAGCACCGAAGCCATCGCCGCCATCGGGCGGGGTGAAATTGTTGTTGTTGTTGACGACGAGGACCGCGAAAACGAAGGGGACCTGGTTGTTGCCGCAGAGCACGCGACACCGGCAGTTATCAACTTCATGATTACCCACGGGCGGGGCCTGGTGTGCCTGAGCATGACGCCCGAACGTGCACAGGAGCTGGCGCTGCCCCCGATGGTGGCCACAAACGAAGACCACATGAAGACTGCCTTCACCGTCAGCATCGACGGGACACCTGAGCACGGAATCACCACTGGCATTTCCGCGGCAGAGCGCGCCAAGACTGTCCAGCTCGCCGTCCGGGGGTCTGCAACTGACCTGGCCCGTCCCGGCCACATGTTCCCACTGATCGCCCGGCCCGGCGGGGTCCTGGAACGCAACGGCCATACCGAAGCCTCAGTGGATCTTGCCCGCTCCGCCGGTTGCTACCCGGCCGGCGTCATCGTGGAGATTGTTGGCGAGAACGGCGAGATGCTGCGCATGGATGAACTCATCCGGTTTGCCCGCCGGCACGGACTCCTGATCACCACCATAGAAATGCTCCGGGAACACATCCGGGATGCTGCGTGAATGCCCGGGACCTCGTCCGGGCAGTGACCTTTCCGTGGTGCCAGCAGCAGCTCCTGAACCACATCGGAACCGTCGAGGGGCTGGAGAACATCCCCACCGAAGGCCCGTTTGTGGTTGTCCCTAACCATTCCAGCTACTTCGACCACTTCGTCGTCGAATTCCTGCTGCACGCGGTGCGTGGCACACCCACCTGGTTCCTCACCAAGCAGGAGAGTTTTGAGAAGCCACTCCACCGGGTCTGGACAGAGGCCTGGTACGGGATCCCCGTGAACCGGGACACGCCCACCCCCGGCACCCTGCGGCACATCCAACGCATCTTGGCCGACGGTCACTCCTTGTGTGTCTACCCTGAGGGCACCCGGGGCGACGGCGTCACCCTCCTGCCATTCAAGGCCGGTGCATTCCGTTTCGCCCTGACCGGCAGGGTTCCGGTGGTCCCGATGGGAATGGTCGGCGCCAACAAGGTATTGGCCCGCGGGCAAAAACTGCTGCGCAGCGGCCGCGTCCACATCGCCATCGGTCAGCCGATCCTGCCCCGGGAAGGGGAGTCCAAGCAGCGTCAGGCTGAAATCATGGCCGAGGAGTCACGCGAAGCCATCGAGGCACTCATCCGGAAGGCCGAAGAAAACGCGGCGCACAAACGCGGGGACCCCCTCGGCTCACGCGGCGCCGCCCTGGTCGATGCCCTAACCACCGCGGGCTTCGATGAAGATTCCAGGCTGACCGCGGGAGCGATCAGCCGTCTGGACTTCCTGCTACGGCTCTTCCGCCGGAGCGCCCCCCACAATCCGGACCTGCAGGCACAGTCCGTGCGGCTGCTCGGGCTGCTGGCCCTCGACGCAAAGCTGCCCATGAAAGCGGTCCACGCACTGAGGGTGCGGAGCGGTGCCCTCAAAGTCCTCGCGGCGGACCCCGCTCACAAGGACGCACATTACCTGCTGGGACGGTGGCACCTCGCAGCGCCAACATTCCTCGGCAGCAGCCCGGATGCCGCCGTCGAGCACTTCAAGTCTTCAGCAAAGAGCTCGGCACCCGGGGACACCCGTGCCCTGGCAGGGCTCGCGGAAGCAGAGGAGGCGGCCGGGAACCCGGAAGGCGCCGCCGAGGCGTACCGCCGGGTCCTGAAAGAGACCCCGGCGGACCATGTGCGTGCCGTCCCGCGTCTGGACAAAGTCAAGAAACAACTGTTGTTGCTGGATAGCAGGGGGTAGCAAGAAATGCGCAACCGAATCATGACGCCTAACGGAAACATGGTGGTGGCCGAAGGCGCCACACGCGCCCAGTGGACCCGCCGGGCCAACGGGGCCTGGAAGCTCACAGGCATCTGGCCCGACGCGAACGAGCGGTCGCTCGTCGACCAGCATCTGCAGGACGGCGCAGGACTGCTCATCGTCATGGATTCCGCACCGGGAATCCTGTCGGCATTCCGTGACGAACTGGACGACCCGCTGCTGTTCGCTGCCGCCACGGCCGAGGAGTTCCTCGTCGACGTCACCGTCCCGTTCCTGGATTGGCTGCCGGCCCGTTACGCCCTTACGGCGCGACTGTTCCAGGACCAAGTCCGCGAGCAGACGGCGGACCTCCCTGCTGCGCTGCAGCCGCCTTTTATCCTGAGCGATCCCCAGAGCTCCGGCGGCGACGTACGCTTCGTCGCCCGCACACCCGGATCCATCCCCGCCACCGTTTCCGATGAGCACATGTGTGCCCTGGCCGATTACGTCTTCAGCAGCCGCGAAGGACGCAACGCCGATGACGCGCGCCGGCCGGGGAGTGCCCGATGGCTTAGCCGCCTGGCCCGGGTGATCGCTGCAGGGCCGAAGGAACCAGTCACCCTCGGGGCAGGAGCCAGCCGTGCGATATAGCGCCTCAGCCCTTGTCCCCAGGGACGCCGAAACTGTCCATGCCGTATTGACCGACGTTGGACACCTGGCTATCTGGAACCCGGCCTTCAGCAGCATCGACGCCTCCGGGGCCGCCGAAGCCGGCAAGGAGTACCGAGCCGTCGTCCGAGGGATCGCGCCCGTCACCCTCACTTTCAACGAACTCGAGTCCGGCGATGTCAGATACACCCTTCGCGGGCTCGGATCAACCGAAAGAGGCCGGTGGATCTCCCGGCCCACCGAAGGCGGTACTGAAGTCACCCACAGCTTCGAGCATTCAGGGCTCCTGCTGATGCTTATGCACAACGCGTTCGTCAGCGTGGCCGAATGGCGGCTCGGTCGGCTCCGCGAGCAGGCTCTCAAAGCCACACCGGAAAAGGAGACTCAGCCATGACCCCTACCCTGAACGGCCGGACGGTCCTGATCACGGGAGCCTCTTCGGGCATCGGGGCGGCCCTTGCCCGGCAGTGCGCCGCCCGGGGCGCCAACCTGGTGCTCGTGGCCCGGAACGGGGAGGGCCTCCAACAGACTGCCGAGCTCGCAGCGAAAGCTGGCGGCACCCGATCGACGCTCATCAGAGCGGATCTGACCCACCCCGATGCGCCACAGGACCTGTGGGAGCGGCTCCGTTCGCAAAACATCAGGGTGGACGTACTGATCAACAATGCGGGTGTGAGTGTCGGGGGTGACTTCGCCACGAATGGCCTCCCGGAGGAAATTAGGCAACTGACGCTGAACGCGACTGTGCCGCTGATCCTGACGCGTCTGGCCCTCCCGGCCCTTCTTGAGTGGGGTGGCGGCGGGATCATCAACATCGCCTCCACGGCAGCGAACCAGCCGATGCCTCGCGCTGCAATTTATGGCGCATCGAAGGCGTTCCTTGCCTCGTTCGGCAAAGCACTCAGTCATGAAGTGCGCGGAACAGGGGTCCGGGTCCTGACGGTGAACCCGGGCCCCACCAACACCCCGATTTTCGCCAAGGCCGGTTCGCAGTATCCGGACGGCAAAAAGGATGATCCGTTGGACGTTGCGGAGGAAATCCTCAGGGCGTGGGAGGCAGGAAAACAGGTCCTGACGCCAGGCAGGACGACCAATCGGATCAACGCCGCATTGGTGAAATTCCTGCCGCTGCCGCTGGTGCTGCGGATTGCTCAGGGGAAATCCGAGGAACTCATGGGAGCCGGCCGGAATCCGTACCGGGCCAATGCGGTGCATGTGCCATGACCGCCGCAATGGCGGGTGTCCGGCGCCGGATCATGCCGGGTGAATCAGCGGACGTCGACTGCTCAATCATCCACCGGCCGGCGCGGGCCGACCTTCTCATCAGTGACGGGGCCAGGACCGGCCCCGACTCCTGGGTGTTCGGACTGCAGATGCCTCGGGGGCACTGGTCCTCCCGGCAGGACCCCTCCCGGGTTCCGCTGAACCTGGGGCTGGAGGCGGTAAGGCAGATGGGATTCGCACTCGGGCACCTTCACAACGGGATTCCCTTGGACTGGTCGTTTATGCTGCACCGCATCTCGTTTGCATGGAACGAACCGGCGGCGGCAGATTTCAGCGGCTTTGAGCCGTTCAACGCTGAGGCGTATGTGCGGGTCAGCTCGGTGACCGAACGCAACGGTGGGCACAGCAGACTCAGCGCGGACTGCCGCATCTACCGGAACGGCTCCTTCGTTGCCACGGGGGCAGGCGACCTCGCCGGGATCCCCCGGCCGGTGTACCGGCGGATCCGCGCGGGCGCCACAGCGCCGCCCCCGGAGACCCGGCGGCGCGACGAAACGGTTCTCAGGGATCTCACCCGGACAAACGACGGGCTGGTGGCCATCTTGGGCCTAAATTGGGATGATCCATTCTTTTTCGACCACCCCATCGACCATGTTCCCGCACTGCTCCTGTCAGAAGCCGCCCTCGAATCCCACCGGCTCATCGTTGGAAAACGCCCCACCCGTGTTGCCATGGAATGCAGCCGCTACGTCGAGTTCCACCAGGATGCAGCCGTGAACAGTTGCCGACTCCCGCAACAGGAAACCACAAGCAGCATTGTCCAGAACGGAGCCGTCGTTGCGGAAATCCGGTGCTATTAGCCATCTGAGGGGAAGCTTCAGAGTAATCGGATGGAAGAACTAAGACAACGTGGTACTGCGCCGACCGGACAGGGAATGTCAGCTAATGACGGACCCAACAGTCCTGTAGGCCCGAATCCAACATTTCGCCTATCTGATTGAGCCCTATGCCCTCCATAAAGTGGGGACCCTGGACTGGCCCAGATACTTCGGCAACGCCCACGGCCTTTGGCCCTAACAAATCCGCTTATACAGCTGACGGTTTTTCCACGGCCACTCTCGGCCACGGCAGGGGCAACTGTCCGTGCAAATGACATCCCCCCGTCCCAAACCCTGCGATTCCTTCCACCTCACTCGTTACGTCGAGTACACCACAATCTGACAAGCGCTGCCCCTGTGTCTTGAATTTTTTCCCAGGAGGGCCCAGACCTCAACCTGAGCGGATGCAGGTTGTTGGCGTAGGTGGCTGGACAGCGGATCGGGTACGGGCGTATAAGGACGCTGAACCAGAACAAGAGGCACCTGCTCGAAGGTCAGATACTGGACCGGGTCTTCATGGACAGGGCCTCCTGCAGGGGTCCTTGCCGCCCGCAACTCGCAGAACTATGTCAGGGGGCCTCAGTGTCCCTGCGGACCCGTCAACCGATTGGGAGGGATGGAAGAGGGACCGGCTCTCTACATAAAAATGACGTCCGAGAAACGGAACTGCAACATCGGGAGCGCATGCTGATCCAAAGGTCACCCAAACGGAGAAGGAGATAGCTGTGGCTACAGCCCATGAAACAACCATGCTGAGTTGTGAAGCACTTGCGAGCGGTGACGAAATGGAGGCGTGGCACGACGGCAGACTTTTGCATAAAGGAAGGGTGAGCCAGACGGTGCCATCCATGGGGATGTTTTTGGATCGTCTGCGCACGGACGGGTGCACGCAAACTGGTGAATCTGGAAGCATTGGAAGTTATCAGGGTCAGCTCCTCATCAAATCCGGTTCCAGCCGGGCCGGAAACATTACCCGTCTGATGACTTCAGGTCTAACAGCGCTTTCTCATGCAAGCCCGATGACCAATGGCATCCCTCGCGACGCCATGGAGTTTTGGCATGGTTTGTCCTGCAAACGGCAAGGTTTGAATGGGTCCTGGCTCAAAACCTTGGCGTCCCTTAGCGGCACATCAGGGTAATTGCCGGGTGAGCTGTTCACTGTCGGGACACAACTCACCGTCCTACTCACGGGGTGAGTCAAATGATGCGAGTGCTGCTGTAGCAGCGGAAGGCAGGTCAGGGTATGGTCCGTTTGATCTCAATGGCAGCGCTTATTGGACCCCAGGACCATAAACATGCCGTCAATTCTCCCCGGAGCATTAGAGCCACGGACCTGCCAGAACTAGGAGATCTTTGTCTGCTGGCCTACGGCAACGGAACATTCCAACCCGACACAGAAAAGGCCGCTACCAGGATCAGCGCCGTGTTCGAAGGCGCCTACGGACCTCCCATCCCCCAAGCTTCCCTGCTGACCGCTGACGCAGAAGGCCGCATCACGGCGGCCATCGTCACCACAGAGCGGGCCCTCGGAAATGACGGACCAAGAACCGCTTTTATCGCAGAACTGGTCACCCACCCCGATCACCGCAGACGGGGCCTCGCGGAAGAGCTTCTCAGCCACGCCATGCAGGCCTTGCACGATACGGGCTATGGGACCTTGGCTGTGACCGTAGCCAGCGCTAACGCCGCCGCGATGGCCCTCTATCTTTCCCGGGATTTCCGCCGCTTCGCCCACCCCGAAAAGGACTAAGTCAACCGCAGGATTTGCCCTCGAAGGAAGGAAGCGGGGCAATTCCGACCTTGCCGATGACGCTGGAGCTGTCTTTGTCCTGGCTCGCGCCGTAAGCTTGTCATCGCTTCAGCTAAGATCGCCAGTCGAATAGTGAAACCGCCTAGCCAATTAGGGTCACGGGGTCTTTGACATTGCGATCAGCATCAGGGCCAGTCTCACCAACGGAGATGTCGGGCGATGCGTTCGCATCTCTAACCTCTAAACTGAAAACCCGAAGTAAGGAATTGAAGGTGCATGGTGGCCACACGGGATGACGTCGCGCGGCTTGCGGGTGTTTCATCGAGCACCGTCTCATATGTAATCAGCGGGCAGCGCACCATCTCCGCGGCGACGAAACAACGTGTTGAACGGGCCATAATGGAGCTCAACTACACACCGAACGCGTTCGCCCGCGGGCTGGCCGGCGCGCGGGGCGGCATCGTCGCTCTTCACTACCCGTACAGTCCTCGAGGTGTCACGTCGACCGAGTTCGAGTACATATCCGCCGCGACGGAACAGGCGCGGGCACGGGGTTACCATCTGCTGCTGTGGTCAAATCAGATAGATGACATGACCGTTGGGTCGGAGCAGGAAGCCGGCAGCCTCGTGCGGTACCTCAACGACAACCGCCAGATGCCGGAGCCCTCCCCGTCGGCCATGCAACTGTCGAAGCCGGGCGTTCCCACCGTCGCGGATGTAGTCCAGGAACATATCGACTTGCTGGTCCGCCCCTCCCCGGAACCATCCGCACTTACCAACGGATTCTCGACCTGCACATGCGGAAGACTATCGGGCACATCCCGGTTGACGAGTTCAGTCATCGGGAAATCATGCACTGGGTCAAGGGCCTTACCGCCGAGGGAGTCGCGCCTAAGAGTATCCACAACATGCACGGACTCCTGTCGGCTGCGATGAAGACCGCCGAGTTGCTCCAGTACGTCCCACGCAACCCCTGCCGCGGCGTCCCCCTCCCCACGATTGAGAGGGCTGAAGACGAAACCATGATCCTCACCCAGACCGAGTTCGCCCTGCTCATTGACGCCATGCAGGGACAGTACAAGACGTTCGCGCAATTCCTGGTCATGACAGGAGCCAGATTTGGTGAAGCAACCGCACTCAAGGTCGCCGACATCGATTTGCTCTTCAAACAGCCGACCGCGCGAATCAACAAAGCGTGGAAACGGGGCGGGCAATCCGACTACTACATCGGGCCGACCAAGACGAGGGCAGGAAAACGAACCATCGGGCTAAACCCTGCCCTGGTGGACCTGCTCATCCCCTTAGTAGCAAGCCAGCCGGGGAGCAAGTTGCTATTCACAACGGCCAGTGGCGGCCGAATCGCCCACAAAGCGTACTGGCAACATCACTGGGTACCAGCAGTCCATGCCGCTCAAGCCCGCGGCCTCACCAAGACTCCGCGAATCCACGACCTGCGGCACACACACGCCTCCTGGCTCCTCCAAGACGGAGCAATCTCCCTCTTCGCAATCTCCCGCCGGCTGGGCCATGCTTCCGTGCGCACCACTGATCAGATATACGGGCACCTCATGCCACAAGCACTACAAGACGGCGCAGACGCTACCGAACGCTCCATCAGAGGCTTCCAGGCCTAGACCGCCCAAACCGCGCCGCTGTGGACCCAATGCCCCTTATAGTTGTCTTCCCCGATCGTCGTCCCGATACCGCCTCCCCTGGACGCGTCTTGCTTCTGGTCCAGGGATCGGCCTATCGTGTCAGGAGTTTCACCACTTTCACCAGTTTCACCCACTTTCACCCGAGGAGGGTGCCGTGCAGAACCCCTTTAAGCCGACGGCCGGGGCAACGCCTCCCGAACTTGTAGGGCGTGCCGGGCTGCTGGACGAGTTCGAATACGGCCTGCAGCAAGGTTCCGGAGCGCCCGGGCTCTTGACCATCATCACCGGCTCCAGAGGCATCGGCAAGACTGTGATGTTGAGCGAAGCCGAAGGTATCGCCCGGAATCACGGGTGGGCCGTGATCTCCCGTACCGCCACACCCGGCTTCCTCGCAGGTGTCGGCGATGACATGCTCCGCCTCCTCGACGAACTCGGGGACGGGCCTCCATCCCGCAAGATCACCGCTTTCTCCGCGGCAGGGTTCGGGCTGACAACCCAACTCCCTCCGGAACGGGCTGTGGACTGGCGCCGGACCGGGAACGAACTGCTGCGCCGGCTAGACGCGAAGGGCACAGGGCTCGTTATCACCATTGACGAGATACATGCCGTGGACAGGGCAGAGATCGCCCAACTGGCGGCCGACGTCCAGCACTTCATCCGTGACGGGCTGCCCATCGGCCTGATCTTCGCTGGCCTGCCGTCAGCCGTGTCTGACCTCCTCAATGAAGGCGTAGCCACCTTCCTGCGGCGTGCCGACAGGATCAATCTCCACGAAGCAGCCATCGCTGAAGTCACCGCGTCGTACAGGGAACTCTTCAGCCAGGGAGGCATCAGTATCTCCTCCGACCTCATCAACACGGCAGCCGAAGCCACGGAAGGGTACCCCTTCCTGATCCAATTGGTGGGCTACTACCTCTGGCTCGAAGCCGACAAAGCAGGATGGAAACTCGACGTGACCAGCGTTCAGCGAGGAATCGCTGCCGCCCAACGACGGAACACCTTGGTAGTCGTCGAGTCAGCACTGTCAGACATCTCGGACAGAGACCGCGAGTTCCTGGACGCAATGGCCGCCCAGGACGGACCCTCCGCCGCCGGCCAGATCGGCGCCATCCTCAAAGCCAAACCCAACGTCATTTCCAAATACCGGAACAGGCTCATCGCCGCAGGTCTGATCGAGTCCGCCGGCTACGGCAAAGTCGACTTCGCAATCCCCGGACTGCGCCAATACCTCCGCGAGTGATTGACAGAATATCCATTATGGGCTCTTGGGCTAGTGATCCGGTTGTTCATGGTCGGACTTGAGTTCGTTCAGCGCGCATAGCAGAAGTTTTCGCTCGAACTCGGGGAGATTACGGGACCTGCTCAGGTAGTCGTCGACTTCATCCTTACCCGCGTTCCCGCCGAGTCCCACATAAGCAAGCCAAAGCTCAGTAGGGGTGATGTCGTAGAGGATCAGGTCCAGATTCAGGTCCCAAAGGTCGGGTGGGTCATCTGGGGGTAAGTCCATGATCATCCGGCAGATTGCTGCAGAGGGGGAAGGTTCTTGGGCTGCCGGCGATAGCTTGCAGAATCGACGAGGGTAGGTGACAAAAGGAGGGGGAGCCAGGGGAGAGGCTCCGGTTCCCTCCTTGTGTCACCTGATCCGTGCTGGATCAGCTGCCGCCAGCAGCGGTCGTCGGGTTTTCTATAGGCCGGTAGTGACGCGCTGCTGGTTCCCAGAGTTTTTCCCAGCGTGCCTCATCCGGATCCGAGTAGTTTGATTCGTCGATTGCATTGAGTTCTTTTTCCATTGTTTCTTCCTTGGTGGTGTCTAGTTACGGTGTCCGGCTGCCGATCCCATGGCGGCCATTTCGTCGTGTTCCCTGACCAGCCCGTAAGGGATGTCCGGTGTGATTGTGACGGTGAAGTGCGTCGGCGCGTGTCTTGTGACCAGGATGCCGCCGGCGCGGTCTCTCGCCGCGAGGCTCATGGCAGAGTCGATAGCTTCGTTGAGCCGGATGTCTCGTTCTGAGCAGGTGGTGGGAGATATGTGGATGGTTCGGTGCATGTGCATCTCCTTCGCGGTGTGTCGGGGGACGGCCTTTGTGGCGTGCGGGCCTGTGAAGAACCGCTCACTGGAACGTGCTGCAGACGACTGCAGGTGCTTCGGCGGTCGTGTCAGCTGTTCGCGCGGGGTTGAGTGCGATTCAAGAAGGGCGGTGTAAAGCGCGCAATAGATGTTTGGCGTATGCCCAAGCGGGCCTGTGCAGGTGCAACAGGTCGGGGGCATGTGCTGTAATACTCAGGAGCCGGCAGGTGTTGTCGGCGGGCTGCGTGCCCCGTGTAGCAGGAATGCCGGTAGCAGCGTGGGCTGTGGCCGGGTTTGTGGCGGCCACTCCCCCCGGTTGCGTGGACTAGGGTGCCCGGACTTCCTTGTGCCGGGATCCTTTGTTGAACGGATGCAGTTGTGCCTGTCCCTTCATGCCAACCAGCCTAGAGCCTCCAACGCAAGGATTCAAGAGCTTGCGCAATAAATACGTCTCGTTTTCATAGGCTCCGCGCGTGTTGCAAGCAGGGGGCTTTGCGGTTGGGGGCTAGACAACGTCATTTCGCGGGGCGGGACCGGCGGAGCCGCGGACCACGAGGTCGGCTTCGAGCAGTACTTCGGAGGACCCGCCAGGCTCCCTGGAGATGTCGGCGATGAGCGCGTGTACGGCGGCGTGGGCTATAGCCGGCACGTTCTGGCGAAGGGTGGTCAGCGGCGGATCCGTGAGCGCCATGAAGGGCGAGTCGTCGAAGCCGGTGACAGAAATGTCCTCGGGGACCCTAAGCCCCATAGACCGGGCTGCCCGAATGGCTCCCAGCGCCATGAGGTCTGACGCGCAGACTATGGCGGTGTGTCCTGTCCGGATCAATTCAGAGGCCGCGCTTTGGCCTCCTTCTATGGTGAACATACTGGTGGCGATATGCGCTTCAGCGTCCGATTCTCCCAGTAGTTCTTCGATCGCAGACCTGAAACCCGCGATCTTGTGCCGGCTGGGCAGGAACCTGTGGGGGCCAATTGACAGCCCGATCTTAGCGTGACCGAGGCTTGCGAGGTATTGGACAGCATCGAAGATGGCTTTGGCATCGTTGTTGGAAACCGACGTCGCGGCAAGCTCGGGTCGGCTGCCGTTGACAAGCACATAAGAGATGTTGCGCCCTTGCAGCCGGTGGTAGCGCTCCATGCTTGCCTGTCCATCCGCATGGGCTCCGCAGATAAAGACCATTCCGGCCGCTCCCTGCTGAATCAACAGCTCGATGTATTCGTCTTCAGTCCTGCCTCCGCCAGGCAGGGCACACACGACGGGGATGAAGTCCTCCTGGGACAGCAGGGAGATCACGCTTTGGGCCAGTGCGGAAAATATCGGGTTGACCAGGTCTGCCACGATGACCCCGACCTGTCCCCTGGCCGTGCCCCCTGCCCGGTCGGCCCGCTCGTATCCGAGGTCGTCCATGGCCGTGAGAACGGACTGACGAACCTGGCGGGAAACGCCATTGCGGCCGTTGAGGACTCGGGAAACCGTGGCAACGCTCACGCCGACATGCTTGGCCAGATCTTCGAGGCGGGGCCTCTCCTGGACTCCGGCGCCCCTCACTGCGGCGTTTTTCATGGTGCTCCTGGTTCATAAAGGGTTGTTACTAGCAAGTCTACGCAAGCCCGGCGTGTAAAAAGATGAAAAATCTACGTAAAAACTACGAAAATCTTGACGTGTTCTGTTTCACATTCTTATCATTGACGGTACCCAAAGCTCACCAATGATGCCGATCTGGGTCATTTTTATGGAAGGTTCCCTCATGGTTCCTATAACCCCTTCACCCCGCCCCCGGCGGATATCACGAAAAACACAGCGGTCAACCATCGCGGTCGCCGGTATGGTGCCCCTGGTCCTTGGTGGCCTCGCCGGCCCAGCGCTGGCCGATCACACCCCTCCCGCCGTGAACGTGGCGCTGGTGGGTTCCCTGCAGTCCGAGCTCGGCTGCCCCGGGGACTGGCAGCCGGAATGTCCTGCAACCGCCTTGCAGCCCGTACCCGGGTCAGCCGGGCTTTATCAGGGAACATTCGACGTCCCTGCCGGGGCATACGAGTACAAGATCGCCCTAAACAACTCGTGGGACGAAAATTATGGCGCGGGCGGTGCGGGCGGGGCGAACATCGCGCTGAATGCTCCAGGCGGGCCCGTCACCTTCGTATACGACCACAACACGCATACTGTCAGCGATGACCTTCCCGACCCGGCCGGAAGCGTGGCCGGGGCACAGTGGCTGACCGGGAGCACAATCGTTTGGAAGGCATTGCCGACCAACGCTGTCACCTACCGGCTCTACACTGCACCGGAGGGCGGCATCACTGCCTCCGACCGCCAGATCATCGGAGGGCAACCGGTCGAACTTACCCGGGCAGACGGTGGCCTTGCGGGGGAGCTGGCTGGAAAGTTCCCCCACCTCTCCGGCGCACCGGTGCTTACCCTGCCTTCGGCCGAAGCAGCACGGGCGGGAGAACTGCTCAAGGGCCAGGTCGTCGTTGCGGCGCTGGATGCCGACGGCAAAGTAATCGCCACCAGTGGCCTTCAGACCCCCGGTGTGCTGGACAGCCTGTATGCCAAAGCACTCGGCAGGGAGCTGGGACTGCGCTGGCAGGGCCAGAAACCGGAGCTCGCACTGTGGGCGCCAACTGCACGCAGCGTTAAGGTCAAGGTCTACAACAACGGAACCGGCGGTGAACCCGCCGCGGTTGTACCCCTTACTCCCGATGCGGACGGCGTGTGGACGGTCAAGGGAGACAAGAACTGGAAGGGCCTGTACTACCTGTACGAGGTAGAGGTCTACGTCCCGGAAACCGGCAAGGTTGAGCACAACACCGTAACCGATCCCTACAGCTTGGGTCTGTCAACGAATTCAGAACGCAGCCTCTTCCTTGACCCGGATGACAAGGCACTGGCTCCTGCCGGTTGGAAGGACCTGGCCAAACCCGCCGTGGCCAAACCCGAGGACCTGTCAATCTACGAACTCCACCTCCGGGAATTTTCCATCAGCGACCAGAGCGTCCCGGCGGAACACCGTGGGACGTACAAGGCCTTCACGCATCAGGACAGCAACGGTATGCGGCGCCTTCAGGAAATGACAAAATCCGGGATAAACGCCGTCCATCTGCTTCCCGTGAACGACATGGCCACCATCGAGGAACGTCGGGAACTGCAGCAGGAACCCCGGTGCGACCTGCCAGCCCTTCCCCCGGACAGTGAAGAACAGCAAGCCTGTGTCGGCGCTACCGCGGCCAAGGACGGCTACAACTGGGGCTATGACCCCTTGCACTACACCACGCCCGAAGGTTCATACGCCACCAACCCCGAAGGCGCCACCCGGACCACAGAATTCCGCGAGATGGTCGCAGCCTTGAACAAGGCCGGGGCACGCGTCATCCAGGACGTCGTCTACAACCACACCTCCGGTGCAGGTCAGAACTCCACCCACAACCTGGACCGGATCGTTCCGGGCTACTACCACCGGCTCAACCCCGACACCGGGGCAGTGGAAACGTCCACCTGCTGTGCCAACACTGCAACCGAGAACGCCATGATGGGCAAACTTATGGTTGACTCGCTGGTCACCCTGGCAAAGACATACAAACTGGACGGCTTCCGCTTCGACCTCATGGGTCACCACACCAAACAGAACATGCTGGACGTCCGGGCAGCTCTGGACAAGCTGACCCTGAACAAAGACGGCGTCGACGGGAAGAACATTTACCTGTACGGCGAGGGTTGGGAGTTTGGCGAAGTCGCCAACGACGCCCGCTTCGTACAGGCCAGCCAGCAGAACATGGCCGGCACGGGCATTGGTACCTTCAATGACCGCCTTCGTGATGCAGTCCGCGGCGGCACCCCCTTCGATGACGATCCACGGATCCAGGGTTTCGGCACCGGGCTCTTCACTGACCCGAACACGTCTCCGGCCAACGGCAGCCCCGAAGAGCAGCGCGCTGCACTCCTGCTCGCCCAGGACCAGCTGAAGGTCGGGCTTACCGGCAACCTGAAGGATTTCACTTTTGTTGACCGGAGCGGCGCCACGGTGAAGGGATCGGACGTTCTGTACCAAGGCGATCCGGTTGGCTACACGGCTGATCCTTCGGAAGCGATCACTTACGTTGACGCGCACGATAACGAAACTCTCTTCGACGCGCTGACCCTCAAGCTGCCGCAGGGGACCTCCATGGCGGACCGCATCCGGATGAACACACTTGCCCTGAGCACTACGGCCTTCGGGCAGGGCGTGTCGTTCTGGCATGCAGGTACAGAGAACCTGCGCAGCAAGTCCCTTGACCGCAACAGCTATGACTCCGGCGACTGGTTCAATATCCTGGATCACACGGGAACCACCAATGGGTTTGCCCGCGGCCTGCCGCCGAAGCAAGACAACGGCGACAAGTATGCATACATGAAGCCACTGCTCGCAGATCCGACCTTGAAGCCGACACCCGAACACATCGCGGCCGCCCGCGAACAGGCAGAAGAACTCCTGGAAATCCGCAAGAGCTCTCCCCTGTTCCACCTGGGCGACGCCAAACTCATCCAGCAGAAACTGTCCTTCCCCACGGCCGGCCCTGACCAGGCTCCCGGCGTAGTAGTAATGCAGCTGGATGACACCACCGGCCCCGACGTCGACAAGAACGTCAAGGGAATCGTGGTCATCTTCAACGCTTCCGACGAAACGGCCACCCAGACCGTACAGGGAACCGCAGGAGCCTCCTACGGGCTTCATCCGGTCCAGGCTGCAGGTGCCGAAGCCGTGGTAAAGACGGCCTCCCACGATGCAGCCACCGGAACGTTCACCGTCCCGGCCCGGACAGTCGCGGTCTTCGAAACCAAGTAACAACATCGGCCAGGAGGTGGTGCCGTGCGGGTCCTCCCGCTCGGCACCGCCCCTCCAACCGCCAGTAAATTCAGAAAGGCAATCCGTGAATATCAACAGCACCACCCCGACGCGACGACAGCTCCTGGGCACAGCAGCGCTTTCGGTCGGCATTCTCGCCCTTACAGCCTGCGGGGCAGGTGCTCCAAGCGGAGAGAACACGTCCGCAGCTCCCTCTGACCTGACCAAGGCAGGTGCAACCACGCTCACCATGTGGGTTGACGCTGAACGTGCCCCCGCTTTGAAGGACATTGTCGCGACCTTCCAGAAAGACACAGGTATCGAAGTGAAACTGGCAGTGAAGGAATTCGCCGCCGTCCGTGACGACTTCATCACTCAGGTCCCCACAGGGAAGGGTCCCGATCTCATTGTCGGCCCGCATGACTGGATCGGAACCCTGGTCCAGAACGGTGTAGTTGCACCAATTCAGCTCGGGGACAAGGCACGTGAGTTCCAGGATTCGGCCATCAAAGCAATGACTTACTCAGGCAATGTTTACGGCCTCCCGTACGCCATTGAGAACATTGGGCTGCTGCGCAACAAGGCCCTCGTTCCCCAAGAAGCCGGGACGTTCGAGGAAGTCATCGCAAATGGCCAGGCGCTGGTTGATGCCGGAAAAGCCGATTACTCCTTCCTGGTCGGACTGGACCCCAAGCAGGGCGACCCCTACCACCTGTACCCGCTCCAGACCTCCATGGGGGTGCCGGTCTTCGCCCAAAACGCAGACGGAAGCTACGATGCGTCGAAGCTTCTTCTGGGCGAACCCAACGGTGTCGAGTTCGCCAAGAAGCTGAGCCAGTGGGGCGACAAAGGTTCACGCGTCTTGAACTCGAACATCACCGGAGACATTGCCAAGGAAAAGTTCAGCGCAGGGCTCTCGCCCTACTTCCTGTCCGGCCCGTGGTACGTCCCGGACATCAAAGCAGCCGGAATTGACTTGGCCGTGGACAAACTGCCAACCACGGGCGACAAGGCTGCTCAGCCGTTCATCACTGTCAACGGCTTCTTCATTTCCGCGCGCAGCGCCAATGCCCTGGCAGCCAATGAATTCGTCGTCAACTACCTCAGTTCCGAGAAAGCCCAGGATGCCCTCTTCAGTGTCGGCGGACGCCCGCCGGCACTGAAGAGCTCCTTTGAGAAAGCCGCTTCGGATCCGGTCGTGAAGGCATTCGGGTCAATCGGGGCAAACGGGGCACCCATGCCGGCCGTACCGGAAATGCAGGCGGTGTGGGCAGACTGGGGCGCCACGGAGCTGGCTCTCATCAAGGGAGAGGCCGATCCCGGAACTGCGTGGCCGGCCATGGTCGCCAACATTCAGAAGAAGATCGGCAGCTAAGCAAAAGCAGTACGCACCACCGTGCTGCAGGCCGGCGGCATCCCTGCCGGCCTGCAGCACTCCCCTACAGGTCAGGTCCCCTCTCCACAGTTCCTGTCCGCCGTAAAGGAAAGCCACATCTCATGCGCACGACAAGACGCCCCCGAACCGCCTTCACACCGGGCCGAAGCATGTTCACCTCACCATCTTCGGATTCCGTTCGTGGAGTCCTGGCCAAGATCATCCTGCTTGGACTGGTCGATGCCTTCGCCGTTTACGTCCTGATAGTCCTGTTCATGCAGGAAAAGTGGCTAATTCTTGCCCTGTCCACGGCCGTGACCCTGCTCATCAACTGGATCTACCTCAGAAAGGGTGCCCTCCCGGCAAAGTACCTGACCCCCGGGGTCGTGTTCCTGCTCATCTTCCAGGTCTTCGTCATGGTCTACAGCGGATACATCGCGTTCACCAACTACGGCGACGGACACAACAGCAGCAAAGAAGATGCGATCACGGCCATCCAGCTAGGTGCCCAGAAGCGGATACCGGAGTCGCCGGCCTACCGGGTGTCCATCCTTGAAAAGGACAGCGAACTTTACATGCTCGCTACAGGCCCGGATGGAGAAGCCGAACTGGGCAGCCCGGATCAGCCACTTTCCGAGGTATCGGCAAGCAAGGACGGGACCGGCAAAGCTACTGCGCTGGAGGGTTACCGCACCCTTGCATTCCAGGACATCCTTGCCCAGCAAAGCGACGTCCTGGACCTGACAATTCCGGTGTCAGAGGATCCGGAGGACGGGACACTCAAGACCAGCGACGGTTCAACGGCCTACCTGTACAAATCCACGTTGACCTACAACGAGGATTCTGACACGTTCACCGATTTGGAAACCGGAACGGTGTACACAGACACGGGCAAAGGAGCCTTCATTTCGGCAGAAGGGGAACAACTGAGCACCGGCTGGAAAATCGATGTTGGATTCGCCAATTTCACCAAGGTAGCCTCCGACGAAAACCTCCGAGGGCCTCTCCTGCACGTCGTCGCATGGACGTTTGCCTTCGCCGCCCTGTCAGTACTTTCCACCTTCGTTCTGGGGCTCTTCCTCGCCAACGCTTTCAATTTGGCTGACCTCAAGGGAAAACGCATTTACCGTGTCCTGATGATCCTGCCCTACGCGTTCCCTGCCTTCCTTGCCGGGCTCGTCTGGTCAGGCCTGCTCAACCCGGAATTCGGCTACATCAACAACACCTTCTTTGGCGGAGCCGACATACCCTGGCTGACGGACCCCGTCCTGGCCAAAATCAGCGTCCTTGTCGTCAACCTATGGCTTGGGTTCCCCTACATGTTCCTCGTGTGCACCGGGGCGCTGCAGTCCCTGCCCGAGGAAGTCAACGAAGCAGCCAGAATGGACGGGGCCTCCCCCTGGCGCCTCTTCACCGCGATCAAGCTGCCCCTGCTGCTGGTCTCCGTCGCGCCGCTGCTGATCTCCAGCTTTGCCTTCAACTTCAACAACTTCAACGTCATCTACATGCTCACCGACGGTGGTCCCCGACTGCCGGGCACCACAGCGGACATTGGTGCCACCGACATCCTGATCACCATGGTGTACCAAGTCGCGTTCGGCACTGGAGTTGGACGCGACTACGGACTGGCAAGCGCCCTATCCATCATCATCTTCGTCGTCATAGCCGTGATCTCCGCGATCAGCTTTCGGCAGACCAAGACACTGGAAGAGATCCACTAATGACCATGTTGACCCCGACAGAGCACGAACAGTCCCAGAACATTGGGCACAGCCAAGCACGAAAGCCCCGCCCGGCCGGGCAGAAACGGCGCAACAGCTTCGGTCAGTGGCTGCGCCACAAAGGGTGGCGCCATGCGGTAGCAGTTATCACGACGATTTTCGCCGTCTTCCCACTGCTGTACGTACTCTCTGCCGCCCTGAACTCCACGGGCACCATGGCCGGATCAAATGTGCTTTTCAGCAAGGTGGACTTGGGAAACTTCGAAGAGCTGCTCAACGACCCAAACCGGCCGTTCGGGAAATGGTTCCTCAACACGATGGTCATCGGCGTCGTAACGTCAGCGGCGACGGTTTTCCTGGGAGCCCTTGCCGCTTACGCATTCAGCCGGATGCGCTTTAAGGGCCGCCGGCTGAGCCTGCTCAGCCTCCTGATCCTGCAGATGTTCCCCCAACTCCTCGCGGTAGTAGCCATCTTCCTGCTTCTGAACGCAATAACGGACATCGTTCCGTGGCTGGGGCTCGGGAGCCAGCTTGGCCTGATCATGGTCTACCTCGGTGGCGCGCTCGGCGTGAACACCTACCTGATGTACGGCTTCTTTAACACCGTCCCGGTCTCCCTTGACGAAGCCGCTCGCATCGACGGGGCATCGCATGTCCAGATCTTTTTCACCATCATCCTTCCCCTGGTCACGCCAATCCTGGCAGTGGTGGGCCTGCTCGCATTCATAGGACTCAGCAGTGAATTCGTGATCGCCAGCATCGTGCTGAGCGACCCAGACTCCCAAACCCTGGCGGTCGGCCTCTACTCCTTCGTCAGCCAGCAGCGTTCCGAGAACTGGGGTGTTTTCGCCGCCGGAGCCGTCATCGCCGCCACCCCGGTGATGGCCCTGTTCCTGTACCTGCAGAAGTACATTGTCAGCGGCCTGTCCGCCGGGTCCGTCAAGTAGCCACAAAGAGATCCAGCAGCCATGACCTACGAAGTCCCCCACCACGATGGGTCGACCCTCTACATCTCCGACCCCACACCCTCGATCGGCAGCACCGTGCAGATCAGGCTCCGGGTCCCCGCAGGCTACGGAGAACCGCAGCAGGTGTTCCTTCGGTCAATGCATGACGGGGAGCCGCGGTTCACACCCTGCAACCCCCTCAGCACAGACGGGAATAACCCATATGGAGAAACCTGGACCTGGTGGGAGGCAACCCTTGAAGTAACCAACGCCGAACTCAAATACCGCTTTCTCATCCAACCTCACAGCACAGCAACGCCCCGGTGGCAGTGGCTAAACGCCGAAGGCCTCCACGACCAGGACACCCCCGACCACCACGACTACCGCCTTGTGTGCCACGCTCCTGCGCCGGCCTGGCTGGCGCACTCGGTGATCTACCAGATCTTCCCTGACCGGTACGCCCGATCGAAAGCTGCAGACGAGCGTCCGGTTCCTGCCTGGGCCCTGCCCTGTGCGTGGAACCAGGCAGTAGAACCCACCGGACCCGCCACCGCCCGCCAGTTCTTTGGTGGAGACCTGGACGGCATCACCGGGAAACTCGACCACATCCAGCGCCTTGGCGCGACAGTCCTGTACCTCACACCCTTCTTCCCCGCCACGTCGAATCACAGGTACGACGCGGCAACCTTCACCAGCGTCGACCCGGCCCTGGGCGGAGACGAAGCGCTGATCCGGCTCACAAAAGCCGCCCACGCACGAGGGCTGAAAGTCATTGGAGACCTAACGCTGAACCACTCAGGTTCCAGCCATCAATGGTTCAAACAAGCGGCAAAAGATCCACTGTCGCCGGAAGCTGGCTTCTACTACTTCTCCTCCGATCACACAAACTATGCCTGCTGGCTTGGCGTCCCCAGCCTGCCCAAATTCAACTGGCAATCATCCGAACTGAGGCGCCGCCTCATCAGCGGCGAAACTTCCGTCCTTCAACACTGGCTCAAACCCCCCTTCAACCTGGACGGCTGGAGAATCGACGTCGGGAACATGACGGGCCGGCACGGCGCGGACGATATGAACCATGAAATAGCCAGCCTCGTAATGGACACGGTGCGTAAAGTGAATCCCGATGCCGCCCTCCTGGCAGAAAGCACCAACGACACCGGCCTGGATTTCAAAGGTGACACGTGGCATGGGGCCATGACGTACTCCAATTTCACCCGCCCGCTCTGGCAATGGCTTACCAACGGTGAAACCAATACAAACTTCTTCGGCGCCCCCATGCCTTCGCCTCCCCCAGCGACGGCTCAGGAATTCGTAGAAACATACCGGACCTTCACCGCACCCCTTCCCTGGCGGGTCCGCACTCAAAACATGAACGCCGCGAACACCCATGACACCGCACGGGCCACGACCGTTCTCATTCCCGGCGGGCAGACCATCAGCCTCGGTCTGATGTTCAGCTTGCCCGGTGTCCCCACCCTCTTCGCAGGCGATGAATTCGGACTGGCCGGCATCAACGGGGAAGACGCCCGAACGCCCATACCCTGGGATGATCCCCAACGAATTCCCCACGACCTCAGGGAAGACATCACCCGTCTTGCACAACTGCGTCAGAAGCACACCGCACTACGCACCGGATCACTGCGATGGCTCCACGCGGACCGTGATGCTCTTGCCTTCATCCGTGAGGACACCGAAGCTAGCGTCCTGGTAGTTGCATCACGGGCCGCTTTCAGCGAGGTACGGATCAAAGCCTCCCTCCTTCACCCCGAGGGGGCAACGACACCGCTCACCAGCTGCTGGGCATGGGGCACCCTAAAGACCGTCCGTAGCGGCGGCGACCTGACCTTCACGGCTTCCGGGCCTTCAGTGCAATGGCTCCGGCTCCCCGGCATCCAAACACCGACCAAATCTGAGGGGATGGACCTTCACGCCATCCTGACTACCCCAGGCACTCCCGACATCACCCGCACCGAGAACCCGCTCATCCGAAAGGTTGTCCTTTGAACCGCACCAATTCCCTCCTAGACCTGGCCCAAAGGGACAAAATGTCTGACCCGAACTGGTGGCGACAAGCAGCCGTCTACCAGATTTACCCCCGCAGTTTCGCCGACTCCAACGGAGACGGCATCGGTGACCTCGCCGGCATCACCTCCCGCGTCCCATACCTCAAAGCCCTCGGCATCGACGCCGTCTGGCTCAGCCCCTTCTACCCGTCAGCCCTGGCCGACGGCGGCTACGACGTTGACGATTACCGCAACGTCGATCCCAAGTTGGGAACGCTCGAAGACTTTGATGAGATGTGCGCCGCCCTCCACGACGCCGGGATCAAACTGATCGTCGACATTGTGCCCAACCACAGCTCCAACCGGCACGAATGGTTCCAGGAAGCCCTGGCTGCACCGAAAGGCTCCCCTGCCCGCGACCGCTACATCTTCCATGACGGAAACGGCCCCGATGGTGCAGAACCGCCCTCGGACTGGGAATCGGTGTTCGGCGGCAGCGCATGGGAACGCGTCCCGGACGGTCAGTGGTACCTCCACCTCTTCGCACCCGAACAACCCGACCTTAACTGGCACAACCAAGAAGTCCGGGAGGACTTCCTAAAAACCCTGCGCTTCTGGGCTGACCGCGGCGCCGACGGATTCCGGATAGATGTCGCCCACGGAATCGCTAAAGACATGACATACCCCCTCGCACCCTGGTCCGATCTTGGCCAGATGGGCGACCTGCTCGAAGGCAAACACCCATTCTGGGACCGTGAAGAAGTCCACGAGATCTACGCGCAGTGGAGGAAACTCTTCAACGAGTACCAGCCACCACGCTCTGCCGTCGCAGAGGCGATGGTCCACCCAACCCAACGCGCAAAATACGCCAGTCCCGAAGGTCTGGGCCAAGCTTTCAACTTCGACCTGCTCGAAGCCGAATGGAGCGCCGAACAGTTCAGCACCATCATCACCGCAAACCTTCGCCTGGCCCAGGAGTCAGGAGCCTCATCCACATGGGTGCTCTCCAACCACGACGTCATCCGGCACGCCACACGCTACGGGATCACCCCCAAGGGCACTCAAAGCCCAACCGAAGCCGGACGGAACTGGCTGGTAAACGGCGGGACGGAAAACGACTTGAACCGCGCCCTGGGCCTGCAGCGGGCCAAGGCAGCAACCCTGCTCATGCTCGCCTTACCCGGTTCCGCCTACCTGTACCAGGGCGAGGAACTCGGCCTGCACGAAGTAGCGGAAATCCCCGACGAAGCGCGCCAGGACCCCGTATTCCGCCGGAAGCCAGGCATCGACGTTGGCCGGGACGGATGCCGCGTACCCATCCCCTGGACACCGGCCGGCCGTTCCTTCGGTTTCGGACCCGGTCCAAGCCACCTCCCCCAGCCGGACTGGTTCCGGGACTACAGCGTGCAAATCCAGGACACTGCAGAAAACTCCACCCTCGCCCTGTACCGCAAAGCGCTGGACCTGCGCGAACAACTGCAAATAAAGGAAGACTTGGACTGGGTCAGTAGCCCTGACGGCGTGCTTCACTTCGCCCGTCACGAAGGCTGGCAATCCATCACAAACTTCACTGAGCATCCCGTACCGCTGCCCGAAGGGACCGTGGCTCTGAGCAGCGGACCCATTACAACCGGGATGCTCCCTCCCAACACCACCGTATGGCTGATCTATAACACATGTGATGCAGCAATCACAAGGACCAAGTTGGTTGATATGGCGGTCCGGTACTAGCCACTGACAGTGCCTGTTGTTACACCCCGGACTGCCTCAGCCCCTCTTGCTCGAAGCAGATTCCGTGCCCCGCTCGGAGCCGCCACTGCTTGGCTCCAAACTAGCTTGACGAGACAAGGATGCCTCCCCGGCGCACGGGCGCCGGGGAGGCATCTCCAGGTGATCAGCACTGACACCGCGGGGCACAGGACTTCCCAGAGCGCCCGTCCCTGAACCCATCGGCTTGCTGGTCGTCGAGTTTGAAAGTTCGACGTCCCGATCCCGCCGGGAACTGAGCATCCCCGACATGACCTCCATGCCCATGCAAAGGAAACATGATGACGCCACCTTCGACTGCAACCACCGGCGTGCCGCCACACCTGCCAAGCAACGGCGGAGCCACATTGGGAAGAACGCTCCAAGGCAACGCTCCTCTAATCGGCATCGACATTGGTGGCACGGGGATCAAGGGAAGCATCGTTGACCCACGGACCGGCGCGGTTCTTTGTGAAACCATTTGCGTACCCACTCCCCGCCCCGCCAGCCCGGACGCCGTCGCCGAGGCAGTGGCACTTGTCGTGAAAGAGCTTTCGGCATGCCCCAACTCGCCGGAGCCCGCATCGCCGCTCGGTGTTACATTTCCTGGCATCATCCAACACGGTGTAGTGCACTCCGCTGCCAACCTGGACAGCGCCTGGCTGGGCACGGATATCGACTCACTGCTGACAGCCCGGCTGAAGCGGCCTGTAAAAGTCATTAACGACGCCGACGCTGCCGGCCTCGCTGAAGCACAATACGGCGCCGGTCATGGCGTAGCAGGCACCGTGTTGATCATTACCTTGGGCACAGGGATAGGCTCAGCCTTCATCTTCGACGGCAGACTAATCCCGAACGCCGAGCTTGGACACCTGGAAATCGACGGATTCGAGGCGGAGTCTAAAGCTTCTGCTGTGGCTCGTGAGCGGGACGGCCTGTCCTGGGCGGAGTACGGCGCCAAGTTGCAGCGCTACTTCTCTCACCTGGAATTCCTGTTCTCCCCAGAGCTCTTCATCGTCGGCGGCGGGATTTCGGTACGCGCCAGCGAGTATCTCCCAGGCCTAAAGCTCCGCACCCCTATCGTCCCCGCGGTCTTCCGCAATGAAGCAGGCATCGTAGGCACAGTACTGCACATGAGCCAACGGCAAAACAACACGCTCGAGCTCCAGGCCAATTAACGGAAACAACCACAGTTAAAAGAACGGCTCTCAAAGAACTATGAGAATTGGAATCCTTACCAGCGGTGGCGACTGCCCCGGACTGAATGCGGTCATCCGCGGCGCCGTACTGAAAGGCCTCGCCATTCACGGCCACGAGTTCGTGGGTTTCCTTGACGGCTGGCGCGGCGTTGTGGAGGGCGACATCATCGACATTCCCCGCACCATGGTCCGCGGTATCGCCAAGCAGGGCGGCACCATCCTTGGCACCTCCCGCACCAACCCCTTTGAAAACGGCGGCGGGCCCGAGGTCATCAAAGCCCACATGGACCGCCTGGGCATTGATGCCATTATCGCCATCGGCGGTGAGGGAACCCTGGCTGCTGCCAAGCGTCTGACCGACGCCGGGCTGAAGATCGTGGGCGTGCCCAAGACAGTGGACAACGACCTCGACGCCACGGACTATACGTTCGGTTTCGACACCGCCGTGCAGATCGCTACGGAAGCCATTGACCGGCTCCGCACCACCGGCGAATCACACCACCGCTGCATGATCGCCGAAGTCATGGGCCGGCACGTTGGCTGGATCGCGTTGCACGCCGGCATGGCCGCAGGCGCCCACGCAATCCTCATCCCAGAGCAGAAGGTCAGCATCGACCAGATCACCCAATGGGTGAAGGAAGCCCACGCCCGCGGCCGCGCACCCCTGGTCGTTGTCGCCGAGGGCTTCGTTCCCGAACATTTGAATGAGGCCCATTCCGAACGAGGCCTGGACCCCTTTGGCCGGCCCCGCCTGGGCGGCATCGCCGACCAGCTCGCCCCGGAACTCGAAGCCCGCACCGGCATCGAAACCCGCGCCACCATCCTCGGCCACATCCAGCGCGGCGGCGTACCGTCCGCCTTCGACCGCGTCCTCGCCACCCGGCTGGGCATGGCCGCCATCGACTCCGTGGTGGAAGGCTACTGGGGCACCATGGTCGCCCTCAAAGGCACCGAGATCCAGCACGTCGGCTTCCAGGAAGCCCTCGGCCAGCTCAAAACCGTCCCGAAGAAGCGGTACGACGAAGCCGCTGTGCTGTTCGGCTAAGACCGAGCTCGTTGTGAGATGGGGCCGGAAGAACTGGAGATTCTGCTGTTGCTTAGCCCCGGTGATCCCGTCGAAGCGCAGGATCACCGGACCGGTCACCGGCGGCGTGGAACAGTCGATATCGTCGCGCCCGAGCAAATCAAGTTCTGGATGTATGCCGAGCTCGGCGAACGAAAACTAATTGATGCACAGGTAGACACCATCAGGAAGGTGACTGGTCGCACTTGCAGCGACGACGGAATCTGAGAGTTTGGAGCCGAAATCCTTCGGGACAGACCCACTTCCGCTTGGGAGAGAGATTGACCGCATGTTCCTCCATCCGAAGTCGCCCACTTCGCGCCATAGAAGTGACCGTCAGTCAGTCAGAGTTACACCCCAACCTGACGTCAGGCAGCACAGGAAAAGAGCGTCAGAATAGGGCTGAAAAGGCGTTTACTTACAGACTGCAGCAAACCGTCAAGACCTCAACCTGACAGAGGAATGCCACGAGAAAACCGGAGACCGCTCCCCACAAAGCGAGTGGATCAGTACTCGCCCTTGATCACAAAGTACGAGCCCCGGATGGTGCCGGCGAGCTTCGATTTCTGTCGTGCGAACTTGAAGCTGGACGCCAGTTCCTCCGGAACCTCCATGCCGTCGGAAAGCTTGAAGCCGACTGCCCTCTTCGCCCCCTCCTCGAGGCCGTACATCACGTTGATGGCCAGGCCGGACTCGTAGAACACGTACGCCATCCGCAGCCCGTCCACCTCGAAGGAAGATACTTCGAGCGGTCGGGACGCGATGACCAGATTGCGCTCGGCGGAGAGGATCCGGTGCACATACTCGACCGTCTCGGGAGCCTCCTCCGCGGACGTGACCGTGAAGTCGTGGTCGTACTTGTTCTTGTAGTAGCGCGCCTCGTTGACGCGCAGTCCCGCCAGCGCCTCAGAAACGGGCGATGATTCCAGGCCAACGGTGGACACGTTCTTGAAATCTACGGTGTACGGCATGCATCCTCCTGTAAGTTCCAGCGCAGCCTACACGAGGTTCTCCACCAGCGAGACGTCCCGCACCGCACCCTTGTCGGCAGACAGTGCCATGGCGGCGTAGGCACGCAGCGCCGGGGAAACCAGGCGGTCCCGGTTCTTGGGCTTAAACCCGCCGTTGACCAGGAGTTTTTCGCGGCGTTCCGCGAGGACCTCGTCGGAGACCTGCAGCTGAAGGGAGCGCCGTGTGATGTCGATGCTGATGATGTCGCCGTCCTCCACCAGGGCGATCGTGCCGCCGGACGCAGCCTCCGGCGAGATGTGCCCAATCGACAGGCCCGAGGTGCCGCCGGAGAAACGGCCGTCCGTAATGAGGGCGCACTTTTTGCCCAGGCCGCGGCCCTTGAGGAACGACGTCGGGTACAGCATTTCCTGCATGCCCGGACCACCGCGCGGACCTTCGTAGCGGATTACCACCACGTCGCCTTCCTTGACGCCCTTGTTCAGGATCTTCTCCACGGCTTCGTCCTGGGACTCGCACACAACGGCCGGGCCCTCGAAGGTCCAGATGGACTCGTCCACGCCGGCAGTCTTCACCACGGCGCCGTCGATGGCCACGTTGCCGCGGAGCACGGCCAGTCCGCCGTCCTTGGAGTAGGCATGCTCCACCGCGCGGATGCAGCCTTCCGCGGCGTCGGTGTCCAGGGAGGTCCACTCGTTCGACTGGGAGAACGCGGTGGACGAACGGACGCCGCCGGGAGCTGCGTGCCACAGCGCCTTCGCTTCTTCAGTGGCTTTGCCGCCGCGGATGTCCCAGTCGTCCAGCCAGCCGTCCAGGTCCGCGGAGTGCACGGAATGGACATCCTTGTGCAGGAGCCCGCCGCGGTTCAGCTCGCCCAGCAGGGCGGGGATGCCGCCGGCGCGGTGCACGTCCTCCATGTAGTAGGTCTTGTCCTTGGCAACGTTCGGGGCCACCTTGGCCAGGCAGGGCACCTGGCGCGACTTGGCGTCCATCTCGGCCAGTCCGTAGTCCACCCCCGCCTCCTGGGCCGCGGCCAGCAGGTGCAGGATGGTGTTGGTGGAGCCGCCCATGGAGATGTCCAGGGCCATGGCGTTGTCGAAGGCCTTCGCGGTAGCGATGGAGCGCGGCAGCACGGAGTCGTCGTCGCCGTCGTAATAGCGCTTTACGAGTTCGACGACGGTGGCGCCCGCCTTCTCGTACAGCGCCTTGCGGGCGGTGTGGGTCGCGAGCACGGAGCCGTTGCCGGGCAGGGCCAGGCCGATGGCCTCGGCGAGGCAGTTCATGGAGTTGGCCGTGAACATGCCCGAGCAGGAGCCGCAGGTGGGGCAGGCATTCTCTTCGATGAGGTTGATGTCAGCATCGGAGATGGACTCGTCCACTGCGTCGGCAATTGCGTTCACCAGGTCCAAGGAGCGCACGGACCCGTCGGTCAGGGTCACACGGCCTGCCTCCATGGGACCCCCGGAAACGAACACAACGGGGATGTTCAGGCGCAGGGCCGCCATGAGCATGCCCGGGGTGATCTTGTCGCAGTTCGAGATGCAGACCAGTGCATCGGCGCAGTGTGCGTTGACCATGTACTCCACGGAGTCGGCGATCAGGTCGCGGGAAGGCAGCGAGTACAGCATGCCGCTGTGGCCCATGGCGATGCCGTCGTCCACGGCAATGGTGTTGAACTCGCGCGGCACCGCTCCGGCGGCGAGGATCGCGTCCGAGACGATCCGGCCCACCGGAGCCAGATGGGTGTGGCCTGGGACGAACTCGGTGAAGGAATTGGCGACGGCGATGATCGGCTTGCCGATGTCCGAGTTGGCGACGCCGGAAGCGCGCAGCAGTGCGCGGGCGCCGGCCATGTTGCGGCCATGGGTGACAGTGCGGGAACGAAGAGGAGGCATGCTACCGATCCTGCCGTCTCCGCCGCACGGGCGGAAGACAGTGCTGATACTAGTAGTGAGAGTAACAGGGTACTAGTGTTAGGTGCCGTGAAAGAGGCCGGGGACAAACGCAAGGAACTGGGCCTTTTCCTGCGCGCACGCCGGGACCAGGCGCTTCGGTCCGAGTACGGATTGCCGCCGGTAGCCCGCCGGCGCGAGCGGGGGTTGCGGCGGGAGGAAGTCGCCTTTCTTTCGGGGGTCAGCGTCACCTGGTACACCTGGCTTGAACAGGGCCGGGACATCAGGCCTTCGCGGGAAGTCCTGGAGGCCGTGGCCCGGACCCTGCACCTCTCGGAAACCGGGCGTTCGTATGTCCTGTCGCTGGCCGGCTATTCCGCGCCGGCAACCGCGCGCCCGGAAGCCGTCGACGCTCCCGCCCACATCCAACGCCTCCTCGACGCATTAGGCCCCAACCCCGCCTTCGCGCTGGCACCGGACTGGAGCGTCACGGGCTGGAACCGGGCCTACGCCGCGCTCTATCCGAACATCGCGAACGTTGCCGCCCCGGAACGGAACCTGCTCTGGCTGGTCTTCACCGATCCGTACGTCCGGGAGCTGCTCCCCGACTGGGACGTCACCAGCAGGCGGTTCCTGGCCGAGTTCCGGGCCGAAGCCGGGCAGCGTCTGGGCGATCCGGACGTGGCCTACCAGGTGGAGCGGCTCAAGGAAACGAGTCCAGAGTTTAAGGAAGGCTGGGACCGGTACGACATCCTCGGCTTCGAATCCCGCGAACGCCTCTTCCACCACCCGTCGGTAGGCGTGCTCCGGCTGGAACACCACCAAGTCTCACCCTCAGACCGGCCCGACCTGCATCTTGTGGTCTACACCCCCGTGCCCGGCAGCGACGCGGCGGAGCAGATCCAGCGGCTTCTCTCGGCCGGCAGCTGAGTCCTCGAAAGGGCTGCCTCTCCGCCCGGCCTACGATTCAGTGTGCCTTCCGGTGAGCTTGTCCAGGATCCGGTCCACCATACCTACCCCCGGCCCCAGGGTTTTGTGGAACAACTCCGAATGCGGTGCGCTCGGATGCGGCCTGGTGGGTGCCAGCTTCTTCGCTTTCTCCACCTTTTCACCAATGTCGACGAGTTTCTCGCGGGGGATGTGCAGGCGGAGTTTGGGAAACTGCTCGGATTCCTCGTCGTTAGCGTGATGCGTCAGCTGTGCCTCGAGCTCATCGACCAGCTCCATAAAAGCCTGTTCCGAAGGCTCCACCTTCTCCAGCCGCTTCATCAGCTTGACGATATCGTCGTGCTCCTTCTTGTCATGCTCCACCTCGTCCTTGCCGTTGGGCACGTGGTCCTCCATGGCGGGGTACACGTACATTTCCTCGGCAACAGCATGGCGCATGACCTCAGCAATCAACGTGTCCGCCAGGTCCCTGCGCTCACCCTCGTCCGGCGTGCTTTTGATTTGCCCGATCAGTGCAACCATGTCCTGGTGATCACTGGTCAGGATGTCCACGACGTCCACATTCGTTCCGGCGGAATTGGTATCACTCATGAGCTGGCCCTCCTCCTGGATCGCTCGCTGAAAGCGAGGTAAGACGGTCAAATTACCACGGCGCCAACACTTGGTACAGAGGTGGAATCCCCTGTACCGGGCATACACGGAGGGGCCCAACGCCCAGGGTCAGCAGGGCACCCCAGCCGGCCTGGCCGTCGTCGTGCATTCATTGGGCCGGCGGTGCGCGTCCGCCTCACCGTGAACGGAACCGGTGAGGACCTCCACCACGGCGAGCTGGCCGGTGGTGTCCGGAACGCCAGGGAATTGAACCTGCGGATCCTCCGCGGGCACCACCGGCTGCCCGCTGGTGGATCGCATCCGGACCAGCGCGATGGCGGAAATGAGGAACCAGGCAACGTTGGTCACCACCGAAGGCCAGGCCCCGTGAACTGTGCCATTGATGATGAAGGCGACGGCGCCAAAAAGGTTCGCGGTCTGGAAGCCCTTGCCGGCCTTCAGCCAGCCCATGGAAACGGCGAGGTAGGCACTAAGGATCGCCGCCGCGCCGGTCCAGCCGGCGATTTCCCACAGCAGTTCCATGGAGTCCTTTCAGGCACCTGCCGGCCAGGGGCAGGCAGTGGTGTTCACGAGATTTTGGAAGTTTTGGTGTTGCCGGGTCCCCAGGCTGGATGAGCTGGAAGGATCAGGCTTCGCCGGGACAAACCGTTGACTCGAGCCCGGACGGGCGAGGACCTCATTTGTTGGTCGGCGGGACAATCGTACTCCACTTCGGGAGCGGCTAATCCCAACCCCCGGATCTCCCGCGTCAGCCCTCCACGGCGTGGATCCGGTAGGCCAGTGAGTGTGACTGGCCCGGCTCAAGGACAACCAGGTCCTGGCCGGAATTGAAGGCGTTGGGCGGACAGGTCATGGGTTCAACAGCCAGTCCTTTTCGGTCCCGCAGTTCTCCTGAATAGAGCTGCATCCAGGGTGCCTCCGTACCTGTTGATTCCACCACCGCCGAAAGTTTCAGGGCGGGGTTGCGCAAACTGACCTCCCAGGTCCCTTCCGGGAGGGCCGTGAAGGCGTGATCCAGCGACTGCGAAGCCACCATCCGGGCTGCGGAAAAGTCGAATTCCGTGCCTGGGACGTCCCGGAGCCCGGTGGGCTGGAGCTTTTCGTCTGTCAGGAGCACCTTGCCGGCCCGGAACGTCAACTCACAGATGGCGATGTCCTCCCCGCCCGCGGTGAGGTAGGGGTGGGACCCGCAGCCGTATGGCGCAGGTGCCTGGCCGCGGTTAGCGGCGCCAAGCTCGATATGCAGCCCGGTCTCCGCGTCCAGAGTGTAGCGGGCCGTGAGCTCAAGCTGGAACGGATAGCCAGGTTCGCCGTGCAGGAGGTGTGTGAGCAGCACCTCGGACGCTGAGCGGCGCTCCGCCTGCCAAGCGTTCCACAGTGCCAGCCCATGCAACGCGCTGCCGGTGGCCGCCTCGTTCACCGGCAGTTCATACCGCTGGCGGCCGAAGCTGTAGGTGCCGCCAGCCACTCGATTGGGCCACGGCATAAGGACCTTTCCTGCATAGGCCGGGGGCAGGCCCTCCGTTGGGAAAGGCAGGACGATGTCCCGGCCCCGGAAGGTCAGGCTCACGAGTCCGGCCCCCACGCTGGCGATAGTTGCCTCGTAGTCTCCGGTTTTAAGGACGGTCAGTTCTCCGTTGGGACCTGCGAGGGGTGGCATGGCGTTCCTTCCGGAAAGGTGCCGTCCCACAGCGAGCGGGGCAGCCTGAAGTGGGACGAGAGCGGGCGGTATCAGGGGACTCTTTTGCACATTACTGGGTAATAGGCGCTTATCTGGCCACTGCCGCTGCCGAACAACATGAAAGTTATCGACCGAATCTACGCCGCCGCAGGGTTCAGCCCCAGGCAGTGAGGATGCTCGTGGCATATCCCAGCTGGAGAGATGGTAGGACGGGGCGTCCTAGGAAAAGCAGGGACAGCAAAACCTGCTGACATTGCCGCACGAGGTGCCGTAACGTCAACAGAGTAAATCCTCAGGAAACCGGTTCCCGTGCGATGCATCGTCGCAGAGGCTTGGCGCCGTTACAACGAGGCATATCAACACCACCCCAACCGAGGACTGAGGAGCATTATGCAATACCGCACATTGGGAAACAGCGGCGCCGTCGTTGCAAACTACGCTCTGGGAACCATGACGTTCGGGGCGGAAGCCACGGAGGAAACGTCGCACGCCATCCTGGACAACTATGTTGCCGCCGGCGGCAACTTCATTGATACCGCTGATGTTTACAGCCGTGGCGTATCCGAGGAAATCATCGGACGCTGGCTCACGCGGCGGCCCGAGGCCAAGGACCGCATAGTACTGGCCACAAAGGGACGCTTCCCTATGGGTGAAACCCCGAACGATGTTGGCACGTCCCGCCGCCACCTGACGCGGGCGTTGGATGATTCCCTTCGCCGCCTGGGGGTGGAGCAGATTGACCTCTACCAAATGCACGCATGGGACCCCATAACACCGCTTGAGGAGACGCTCCGTTTCCTGCACGACTCCGTCAGCAACGGCAAGATCGCCTACTACGGGTTCTCCAACTTCCTGGGCTGGCAGCTCACCAAGGCGGTCCACCTGGCCAAGGCCCACGGTTGGAGCGCCCCCGTAACCCTCCAGCCGCAGTACAGCCTGCTGGTCCGCGAAATCGAGTCAGAGATCGTCCCGGCCTCCCTGGATGCGAAAATCGGCCTGCTGCCGTGGTCACCACTGGGCGGCGGCTGGCTCTCCGGCAAGTACAAGCGTGACGAGCCTCCCACCGGTGCTACCAGGCTCGGTGAAAACCCGGAACGGGGTATGGAGGCATGGCGGGCCCGTAACGACGACCCCCGCACCTGGGAGGTCATCGGAACAGTGGAAAAAATCGCCGCTGATCATGGTGTGAGCGCCTCGCAGGTGGCTCTGGCATGGTTGGCGGACCGGCCCGCGGTGACATCCGTGATCCTTGGCGCGCGCACCACCGGGCAACTGGCAGATAACCTTGCCGCGGCAGACCTCGAACTGACGCCGGAAGAATCGGACCGGCTGACCCAGGCCAGCCAGCCCCGCGTTGGGGTGTATCCCTATGGCCCTACGTCCCAGGAACAGCGCAGCAGGAAGATCGAAGGTGGCAGGTAACGCTCTTTTGCGCGCGCAGCCGGGGCGTTCCCCCGGCTCTGGACAAGTTCCATGCGGCGTAGCACCATCTGAAAGGTGACCACCAGCCCCCTCTCCGAGGCCCGCCTCCGTGAACTCAAGGATCTCCGGCGCGTCAAGGACCGGATCGACAGGGAGTACGCGCAGCCGCTGGACGTCGAATCCCTGGCCCGCGGCGTGCACATGTCCGCCGGGCACCTAAGCCGCCGCTTCAAGCTTGCCTACCAGGAATCGCCGTACAGCTACCTCATGACCCGCCGCATCGAGCGGGCCATGGCGCTGCTTCGCCGTGGTGACCTCTCCGTCACGGAGGTGTGCTTCGCCGTCGGCTGTTCCTCGCTGGGAACGTTCAGCACCCGCTTCAGCGAGCTGGTGGGCATGCCGCCCAGCGCCTACAAACAGGAGGCACAAAGCGCGACGGCGGGCATCCCCGCCTGCGTGGCGAAACAGGTCACCAGACCGGTCAGGAATCGAGAAGCGCCCGCTCGGGAGCCGCAACTAGCATGACTGCCATGAACAACATCACCATCTCCTCAACCTTCCTTCCCGCTACCGATCCCGACGCCTCCCTGGCTTTCTACCGCGACGCCCTGGGCTTCGAAATCCGCAACGATGTTGGCCGCGGCACCATGCGGTGGATCACCGTGGGCCCTGCAGGCCAAAAGGACGTCTCCATCGTCCTGCACCCGCCGGCCGTCGACCCCGGCATCACCGATGACGAGCGCCGCACCATCGCCGAGATGATGGCCAAAGGCACCTATGCGACCATCGTCCTGTCCTCCCCCGACGTGGACGCAGCGTTCGCCCAGGTGGAGGCGAGCGGGGCCGACGTCGTCCAGGAACCCATCGACCAGCCCTACGGAATCCGCGACTGCGCCTTCCGCGACCCAGCAGGCAACACCGTCCGGATCAACCAGCAGCCCTGAGCTGCGAGGATTGAGCCAGCCGCGCCAGGGGAGGCTGTGTGCGCCACCTCCCCCGGCACACCAATCGCAGTCCAACAGATGGAGACCCGATGAGCACGGACACCAGCACCGCCATGAACACCGATCCGCGGACCAACGGACTGCACGTCGCGGACACCCACGACCTCATCCGCGTGCAGGGCGCACGGGAAAACAATCTCAAGGACATCAGCGTCGAGCTGCCCAAGCGCCGGCTGACCGTGTTCACCGGCGTATCCGGCTCCGGCAAGAGCTCCCTGGTGTTCGCCACCATCGCTGCAGAGTCGCAGCGGATGATCAATGAGACCTACAGCGCGTTCGTCCAGGGCTTTATGCCCTCACTCGCCCGGCCCGAGGTGGACTTCCTTGAGGGTCTGACCACGGCCATCATCGTGGACCAGGAGCGGATGGGCGCCAACCCGCGCTCCACCGTAGGCACCGCCACGGATGCCAACGCGATGCTGCGCATCCTGTTCAGCCGGCTCGGCTCGCCGTACGCTGGGCCACCCACGGCCTTTTCCTTCAACGTGCCCACGCGGAAGGCCAGCGGCGTGATGTCCACGGAGAAGAGCGGCGGCCGGGTGGAAAAGGCAGTGGTCCAGCAGGCCGTCTACCTGGGCGGCATGTGCCCGCGGTGCGAGGGGATGGGTGCGGTCAGCGACATCGACCGTACGGCCCTGTACGACGACGAAAAGTCCCTCAGCGAGGGCGCGCTGCTTGTTCCGGGCTACTCGATGGACGGCTGGTACGGGCGGCTGTTCGAGGGCATGGGCCTGCCGATGGACAAGCCCATCTCGAAGTTCACGAAGAAGCAGCTGGAGACCATGCTGTACGCCGAGCCCACCAAGATCAAGGTGGAGGGCGTCAACCTGACCTTCGAGGGGATCATCCCCAAGATCCAGAAGTCCATGCTGTCCAAGGACCCCGAGGCCATGCAGCCGCACGTGCGCCGGTTCGTGGAGCGGGCCGTCACGTTCCAGACCTGCCCGGAGTGCAACGGCACCCGGCTGACCCAGCAGGCGCTGTCCTCGAAGATCAACGGCAAGAACATCGCCGAGCTGTGCCAGATGCAGATCAGCGACCTCGCCGAATGGATCCGTGGCCTCAGGGACCCCTCGGTGGCTCCCCTGCTCAAGGGCCTGCAGCACCTGCTCGACTCGTTCTCAGACATCGGCCTGGGCTACCTCAGCCTGGACCGGCCGGCCGGCACGCTGTCCGGCGGCGAGGCCCAGCGCACCAAGATGATCCGGCACCTGGGGTCATCGCTGACCGACGTTACGTACGTTTTCGATGAGCCCACCATCGGGCTGCACCCGCACGACATCGAGCGCATGAACCAGCTTCTGCTGCAGCTGCGGGACAAGGGCAACACCGTGCTGGTGGTGGAGCACAAGCCCGAGACCATCGCCATCGCAGACCACATCGTTGACCTGGGCCCGGGCGCAGGCACCACCGGCGGCAGTGTCTGTTTCGAAGGTACGGTGGAGGGCCTCCGCTCCAGTGACACCATCACCGGCCGCCACCTCGGGGACCGGGCGTCCCTGAAGGACGACGTACGGAAGGCAACCGGCGCGCTCGAGGTGCGCGGCGCATCCACGCACAACCTGCAGGCGGTGGACGTCGACATCCCCCTGGGCGTGTTGACAGTGGTGACGGGTGTGGCCGGTTCAGGCAAGAGCTCCCTGATCCACGGTTCGGTGGCCAAGCGCGAGGGCGTGGTGGTGATCGACCAGGGCGCCATCAAGGGCTCACGGCGAAGCAACCCCGCCACCTACACCGGCCTGCTGGAGCCCATCCGCAAAGCGTTCGCAAAGGCCAACGGGGTCAAGCCCGCTCTGTTCAGCTCGAACTCAGAGGGTGCCTGCCCCACCTGCAACGGAGCGGGCGTCATCTTCACCGAACTGGGCGTGATGGCAACGGTGGAGTCACCGTGCGAGGACTGCGAGGGCCGCCGCTTCCAGGCCACGGTCCTGGAATACACACTCGGCGGGAAGAACATTGCCGACGTCCTGGCGATGTCCGTGACCGAGGCCGCCGCCTTCTTCGCCGAAGGGGAAGCCAAAACACCGGCTGCCCGGACCGTCCTGGACCGGCTCGAGGATGTTGGCTTGGGCTACCTCAGCCTCGGCCAGCCGCTCACCACGCTGTCCGGCGGCGAGCGCCAGCGGCTCAAGCTCGCCACGCAGATGGCCGAGAAGGGTGACGTCTACGTCCTCGACGAACCCACCACGGGTTTGCACCTCGCCGATGTGGAGAACCTGCTGGGCCTGCTGGACCGGCTGGTTGACTCCGGCAAATCCGTGATCGTCATCGAGCACCACCAGGCGGTGATGGCGCACGCTGACTGGATCATCGACCTGGGTCCGGGAGCAGGGCACGACGGCGGGCGGATCGTTTTCGAAGGCACGCCGGCAGAGCTGGTGGCTGACGCCTCAACGCTCACCGGCAAGCACCTTGCCGCATATGTCAGTGCCTGAGTATGGCCATCAAACTGGAAAACGTCGGTATCGCCGTTCGCGATCTCGAAGCAGCCATCGCCTTTTTCACCGATCTCGGCCTTACGGTGATCGGCCGCGACACCGTCAGCGGCGAATGGACCGATACTGCCGTGGGGCTTGATGGCAACCACGCCAAGATTGCGGTGCTCCAGACTCCGGACGGTCACGGCCAGCTGGAGCTCTTCGAATACATCCATCCTGAAGCCATCGAGTCGCACCCCACCCGTCCCAACGACATCGGCATGCACCGCGTGGCCTTCTCGGTGGATGACATCGACAAAGCCCTTGAGATAGCTGCCAAACACGGGTGCCTCCCGCTGCGCGGCGTGGCAACCTATGGCGACGTCTACAAACTGACGTACCTCCGCGGCCCCAGCGGAATCCTTGTGATGCTGGCGGAGAAACTGCAGAAAGACTGACACCGGCTCTGCCGTTCGATGTCTGGCTCGCCTCAAACTACGCTGGCGGTATGGCCGAACACTACCGGTACGACGTCGAAGTCCTGCACCTGCTGGTGTCACCCGGCCATGCCTACTTTGGGCGGGCCCGGGACGGCGCTGCCGATGTTCCCACCTTTGATGCCGATTCGGCCGAGGTGGTGGCGGGCAAGGGGATCGTGGGCGACCGCTTTTTCGGCAAGGCCGCGCACATGGACGCGGCGGTGACCCTGTTCGCCGTCGAGGCCCTGGAAACCATGGCCGCCGAGCTCGAAGCCGGACCATTCAACCCGCTGGCCACGCGGCGGAACGTGATCCTCAAGGGTGCCCACCTGGCTCCGCTCCTGGGCCAGGACTTCGCGCTCGAATCCGGCGATTCCGTGGTGGAGTTCCACGGCGGCCGGCCCGCGCATCCCTGCGCCTGGATGAACGAGGTACTCGCGCCGGGAGCCCACGCCGCCATGCGCGGTCGCGGCGGAATCCGCTGCCGGGCACTTTCCAGCGGGACGCTGCACCGCGGACTGGCGGTTCTGGTCAGTCCTGTTCCGCTGGATCCGCAACAGGCCGGGTGCCTTCGCTGCTGCGGCCCGGCCGGTTGCCCTAGCTAGTCCAACTGCACGCCCTAGTCCAGCTGCACGCCGCGGAGCAGCAGGAGCGTCCCGCCCACCACTGCGGCTGACGCAAGAAAAACTCCCCCTGCGCCGAGCCCCGCCGCAACCACCCCGATAGCGCTCGGGAGGACCACCTGGCCCACCCTGTTGCCGGCGAGCCGAAGGGCAAGCGCCCGCCCGCGCTGCCCCTCGGGGGCCTGCGCCGAAAGCCAGGACATGGTCAGCGGCTGGCCGATGCCAAGCCCCAGCCCGAGGAAGGCCATAACAACAAACAACAGCCAGGCCGGCATGGGAATCGCCGCCACAGCCAAAGCGACGGTGGACAGTGCCAGGCTCAACACCAGCAGCCGCATCCGGCCCAGCTTCCGGGACACCCGCCCCAGGAGGAGGCGGGAAACCATGGAGAACACCGCCCTGACGGTGAGCATCGCGCCCACCGTTGCCGCAGTGAGCCCGCGTTCGGATCCCAGTGCCGGCAGGTACACCATGGTCAGGTCCACCACGGCAAGGACAGTGGCGCTGGTGGCCAGTGCCCGGGCGACGCCCGGAGTCTTCAGGAGCGAGACCGCGTTGCCGGTGCTGCCGCCACCCACAACTGCTTTCCTCTTCCCGCCGCTGACATGTGCTGCCACACCAAAAGTGGTGACGAAAAGTGCCAGGCTCATGCACGTCGACAAGAAGAAGATCGCCTGGGTATCGGGGCGGATGGAGGCGCCTCCCACCAGGGAAATCGCCAAGGGCCCAAGGGCCTGGCCCAGGGATGCGGCGAAAGTCAGGTAACCGAAGGCCGCGTCCATGCGGGCTGCAGCAGCATTGTTGGCCACCACGGCCTGCTGCCCCACAACACAGGCCAGTTGCCCGGCACCCAGCAGCGCGGTTCCGATGACCAGGGCAAGGATCGACGAGCCCCACAGCAGCAGGAAAGCGGAACAGGCAAGAACGACGGCGGACCCGATAGCCATCAGCCGGCGCTCGCCCAGGCGGTCCACCAGTCCGCCCGTGGGAACCGCGAGCAGCAGGGGGAAGACAGCGTAACTGGCGGCCAGGAGGCCGAGGGCAAATCCCGGGACGTCCAGTTCAAGCGCACGGTAGGTGGCCGCAGGCCGGACCAGGAAGGTCACGGCCTGGATCAGCGTGGAATGGAGCAGGAGGGAACTTGTTGTGCGGCGTCCGAGTTCGCCGATCACGAGACGCCCTGGCCACTGCCCGAGATGGCACGCACTGCGGCATCCCCGGCGCCCATGACGTGCTCGAAAGCAATCTTCGCAGCCTGGTCGGGATCGCCCCCGGCCACGGCGTCCACCAGGGCCCGGTGCTGGGCCAGCGCCTGGTCGCGCCGTTCCTGGGTGCTGTTGGTGAAGTGCCGGTACCTCTCCATGTGGCTTGAGACCTGGCCGTGGAAGCGGCGGGCCCACGAGTTTCCGGCCATCTCCGCGATCTTCGCGTGGATTGCCATGCCCTGCTGCATCGCGTCATCTGCGAACTCCACCAGCGCCGCGTTCCTTGCCAGGACGCCCCGGAGCGCCTCGATGTCAGAAGGCGTCGCCTTGATGCAGGCGTTCCGTGCCATGAGGGATTCCATCGCCGCCCGCACCTCGTAGAGTTCCGAGATGGCTGCCTCGTCTAATCCCGGGACCAGCACGCCGCCGGTTGGTTGCTGTTCCAGCAGGCTCTCGGATATCAGCCGCCTGATCGCTTCCCTCAACGGTGTGCGGCTCACCTGCAGCGTGGACGCCATCGCAGGTTCGTAGATGCGCGCGCCCGGTTTCAGTTCCAGGCTCAGGATCTGCCGCTTCAGTTCCGCGTAAACCATATGTGCCCCGGTGTTCCGGGCAGGTACGTCATTCATCATCAACCTCCGACACACATCATACTTGTATACAACTACACAAGTATGGTCGGCGCTGGTCCAGGGAGTTACACCAGGGCGGTAGCGTTCGCAGGAGAGCCGGCCCCGCCCGTGATGTTCAGCGGTTTGATGGTGATGAAGGCGTCCCACGGCCCGGCACTGCGCATATGGCGGGCAAGAGGGCCGAGCCGCCACAGTTCACCGAGCGGCACGCCCAGCTTGGCGAGAAGCTGCTGGTGCATCATGCCGTGATCGTTCGGAGCAGAGTCGCGGTAGGGGCTGGACGGCAGTGCAGGGAGGCATTCAACGGCGAAGTTGTCCGCCGCGAGCAGCGCAAGCCGCTGGTCCCAGGCCCAGGCGACGAATTCCTCCGACTGGGAAACGCCCGTGGCCCGCCGGCTGTCACGCATCCGCTGTTTTTCTCCCGGGTCCAAGCCCAGGAACCACTCGCACCAGCCGGTGTGGAGCATCAGGATGTCGCCCGGCCGGAGTCTCACGGACTGCGCTTCCATCACCGCCTCAATCAGTTCCAGGCCCAGTGGTTCACCGGCGGCATGGTCGATCGGTGCACCCTGCCCGGAACGGAACCCGTCCAGGTCCAGCAGCACTCCCCTGCCCACGATGGGACTGTCCGCCCATTCCTGGATGCCAAGGTCCGGAGTGCCCTCGGTAATGCGGTCATCCGGCGTGCCGTTGTAGAAGCCCACGTCGTCTGCGCGGCGGTGCCGGAGGCCGTCGATCTGGCTGGATCCCTGCAGGTAGTAGCCGTCCAGGAAGTCGTCGCGATGGGCCGGATGGGAGGAGTAAATGGTATGCCGGGGCGCGCCGCGCTTGAGCGACATTCCCGGGTCGAAGGCATCGGCGGGATAGTCCAGGCCGAACGCCGCGCCCGTGCGGATGCAGTCCCGCGCGTCCAGTACCGCCTGCGGAGTAATGAACGACGGCGTCCCCCGGGCTGGGTCCGGAAAAAGTCCCCAGGAGGTCCCCGCCAAAGCACCCTCCCGCGCCAGCAGGCCGGCGAACGTTGGATAGCTTCCGTCCCCGGCCGCAGGGCTCACCGTGCCCCTGCTTCCTGCGGCTGGTCCTGGTTCTGGCGGCGTTTGTAGCTGAGCAGGAACCCGGCCACGGCGCAGACGGAGGCCGCGATGCACATGGGCGCCTTGATGGTGTCGTTGAGCAGTTTCAGCCAGTCGCCCTGGCCCGCCACCAGGGCGGTGGCCTGCCCTGCCACAAAAACTACACCGCCAACCAGGAGGGCTGCCAGCGTCACGACGAAGAGGACTTCGATGGCCCTACGGATGGTGTGCATTTTTTGGATTCCTTTAGATGGGCAGGATGCCGAGGATGATCAGGACGCCGATGCCGAGCAACGGCAGGGCGTAATGGGTCAACAGCCGGAGGAAAGTTGTGATCGGGTCCACGTCCGCAATGCCGCACGCCACATACAGCGGGGCACCCCCGGGTGGGACTGCCGCCTCGCAGGACGAGAAGACCAGGACGGCCACGGCTGCGGTGGTTGCCGGGACGCCGGCGGCCACCAGTGCAGCGACGCCGACTGTTCCCACGGCGGCCATCGTGGCGGTGGCCGACAGGGGCGCGGCGACGGCGATGACGATCAGCCCGATCAGGATGGCCAGGAGCCACAGCGGCAGGTTCATCCCGTTGAGCAGTGCCGTCATCTGCTTCGGCAGGCCGGTGGCGGCCAGGGCATTGGCTCCGGCGAAGGCGAACACCACGGTTACCCCCACGATCCCGAAGCGCGGCGCGGAGTCCTGCAGCAGCGCCCACCAGGCCCGACCGTCGGTGGGGAGCTTCTTCCGGCCCAGCAGCAGGCCCGTGATGATCAGGACCACGGGGATCCAGGCGATGACGCTGACGGACTTGGTGACGTCTGCCCCGGTCCAGTCCGAGAGTGCCTTGGCGATGGCGCCCGAGGTAACGACCAGCGGGATGGCCACCACGATGAACAGCAGCAGGGTGGCCCAGCCACGGCCAAAGGCAGAGCGGACAGAGATCCGGTGGGCCGCATCCAGCGGGGCCATGCCGCTCTTGCGGATCAGCAGCCAGGTGACGATCAGCCGGTGCAGGAAGCACCACAGGCCACCGAACAACAACGGCAGGACCAGCGCATTGATGTCCAGCAGCGGACCCACGGTGGCGGAACCGACCAGGACGAACATCGAGGCGCTGAACGGAAACGTGATGCCCATCCCCGCGTTGCCGGCCACCAGGGTTGCGGCAGAGGGTTTGTCCAGCCTGGATTTTTCCATCCAGGGAATCGTCACCGAGCCGACGGTCGCGGCAATCGCGGCCTGGTTATGGACCACGCCGCCCAGGCCGGCGGACGCCACGGTGGACACCCATGCCGGTCCGCCCTTGACCCCGCCGATCAGGGAGTTCAGCAGGTCGATCAGCCGGTCCAGCACCCCGGTCCTGTCCAGCAGATAGCCCATAAAAACGAAGGCCATGGTGGCATAAACGATCTCGTCCGTGATGGCCGAGTACAGCGCATCCCAGCCGATCTGCGCCGCTGCCGTCCCAGTGAACGGGAGCACGGCCAGGAAGCCGAGGATCATGGCCTCCCCCACGCTGCGCTTGAGGAGGGTGGTCCACAGCAGGATGACCGCAAGGTAGGCGCCGAGTGCCCAGATGCCCATCATGCTGCTGCTCCTGCTGGCGGGTGGCCGGTTATGTGGTGAGTCACGTGATACCCGATTTCGATTCTGCCGGACTCTGCGGTCAGCGCAAGGCCGGCGCGGTTTCCCCGGCCATGCGGGTCAGCGCGGCGGCCGATGCCGAGGTCATTTCGGCCGGCACGCCAAGGTCGCCCAGGTAGCTGGCCGTATCCTGCATTTCCTTGGAGCGGCGGACTGCGTGCTTCACGGTGCCGGTGAGGAAGCGGTCGATGACGGCCTGTCCGTCGCCGGCCAGCTGACCGGCGATCTGGTCCCGGATCCATTCCTCGAGTCCGGCGGCCCGGCCGGCGGTCACGGCCTCCACCACCACGGAGGCCAGGCCTTTCATGAGAACGCTGCGCAGGAGCTTGTGCGCCATTGCCGCGCCCGGCTCACCCTCGGCGATCTCAACGTCCACACCGAGAGGCGCCAACAGGCCGGCCACTGCCTGGGCTCCGGGCCCGCTCACCATGAGGGGGGTCTTCTCCCCCAGTGCGGACACGGGTCCCAGAATGGCGACGTCGGCGAAATCGGCTTTGCCGGACAGCTGCCCCAGTTCACTCATCACCCCCGGCGAGGAGGAGGTGAAGTCCGCGTAGCAGCTTCCCGCTTCAAGGACCGGAAGGCACTCCTGTGCCACGCCGCGGGCCGCCGCAGCACCGGTCAGCACCAGGACAATGTCAGCCCCGGCGCAGGCCTCGGCAGCTGTCGCGGCGCGGGTGACGCCGGCGGGAGTGGACGGGGCAACGGGATCAAACCCGGTGACCTGGTGGCCGGCGGCGGTGAGCGCCGCAGCGTAGGTGGCTCCGGCTTCGCCGAGGCCGATAACGGTTACCGCTGTCATGTTCTCTCTGTCTTTCCTGAGTTAGCCGCGGGCGGCGACGATGGCCTGACGGCGGTTGGTTTCGTCGGCAAAAACTGCTTCCGCAGCTTCGGCCACCGCCGCTGCGTGTTCGCGCGGAATGACCACAACGCCGTCCGAGTCGCCGATGATCACATCGCCGGGGAGGACGGGGACGCCGCCGAAGGCGAGCGGCGTCCCCAGCCTGAAGGGGCCGTTTTTGTAAGGGCCCGCGGGGGAAGTAGCCCGGGCGAAGACGGGCATACCGATCTCACCCAGCGCTTCGGCGTCGCGCGCTGCTCCGTCCAGTGCGAAGCCGGCAATGCCGAGGTTGATGGCACGTTCACCGATGAGCTCCCCGAGCAGGGCCCGCGACTCGTCGCCGCCGCCGGCAACCACAATGACGTCGCCGGGACGGGCGTGCTCCAGGGCCTTGTGGATGCCCTGGTTGTCGCCGGGGCGGGTCCAGACGGTGAAGGCAGGGCCGGCGAGCCGCGCCCCGGGCCAGACTGCCTGGATGGCCGAGTCCGCCACGCCGAGGCGGTCCACGGCGTCGCCGATGTTTGCGGCGGGCAGTTTGGCGAGGCGCTCCACCACATCCCGGTCGGGGCGCGGGAAGTCGGCGTCGATGGTCTCAGTTGCTGCGGTTGTCATTGGTTCTTCCCTCGGTAGGTGCGGGCGGGTCAGTCTTTTTTCTGGACCAGCGGCAGGACCTTCTTGAAGTCCTCCTCCTGTCCGGCCCAGAACTGCTTGTAGTCAGTGCCGCTGAGGTAGCTGGTCTGCAGGCCCAGTGCGCTCATCTTTTCCTTGACGGTGGGGTCTTCGATGGCGGCCTTGATGGCCGCTTCGAGCTTCTTGGCCACGCCTTCGGGCAGTCCGGCCGGCGCTGAGTAGCCGCGGGCCGTGCCGGCTTCAACCTCGTAGCCGGATTCCTTGAACGTGGGAACGTCCGGCAGTGACGGGGAGCGTTCGGAGGTCATGACACCGAGGACCCGGGCCTTGCCCTGCTTGGTCAGGTCGGTGACGTCGCTGACGTTGGCCACCAGGACGTCCACGTGCTTGCCGAGGAAGGCCGTGGTGGCCTGGGATGCGCCTTCGGAGAAATGGACGGGCGCGAACTCGGCGCCGGTGGTTTCCTGGATCTGGGCCAGGGCGAAGTGTTCACCGGTCTGGAGGCCGGTGGTGCTGGCGGTCATGGATTTCGGGTTTGCCTTGGCAGCCTCCAGGAGGTCCTTCAGCGTCTGGTAGGGGCTGTCCGGCTGCACGGCGATGACAGCCGGATCGATGACCTGGCGGCCCAGGGGTTGGAAGCTCTCGCGGGTGTAATTGGCACCGCGCGCCGGATCCAGGGGCGAGACGACGACGGACGGCGAGCCGGTGGCGCCGATGGTGTAACCGTCGGGCTTGGCGCTGGTCAGCTGGGTGTAGCCGATCTGGCCGCCGGCGCCGGGCTTGTTGATGACCTCCACGTTGGTGCCGAGTTCCTTTTCGAGGATGGGCTGGATGAGGCGGGCGGCAGTGTCCACGGCTCCTCCGGAGGAGAAGGCGACGACGAGGTCGATGGACTTGCCCTTCTTGGGGAAGCCGTCTGCGGCGGCGGTGCTGCCGGCCGGGCTGTTGGCGCCGCAACCGGTGAGGGCGATCAGTGTTGCTGCCGCGAAGGCTGCGGCGATGCGTGAACGGGTTTTCATGGTTCTTCTCCTTTGAAGGGGTATGTGGGGGTGGTGCGTGTGCGGTTTAGGTTTCGGGGTCTTCGTTCAGCGCCTTGGGCTTGCGCAGCTTCAGGAGCGGGCTGAAGACAATCAGGAGGCCGAGGCCGATCAATACCGCGGAGACGGGGCGGCTGGTGAAAATGCCGAAGTCGCCTTGGGAAATTTCGAGGGATTCGCGCAGCGAGCGTTCCATCAGCGGGCCGAGCACCAGGGTGAGCACCATAGGAGCCAGTGGGATGTCCAGATGCCGCAGCGCCAGGCCCAGGAGACCGAACCCGATCATCACGAACACATCGAAGACGCTGAAGTTGATGGTGTAGGCGCCGATGACCATAAAGAGCAGGATCAGCGCGGTCAGGATCGACGACGGGACGCGGAGGATGGAGGTCCAGAGCCCCACCAGCGGAACGTTCAGCAGCAGCAGGAGCAGGTTGCCGATGAAGAGGCTGGCGATGATGGCCCAGGCGATTTCGGAGTGTTCAGTGAAGAGAGTGGGGCCGGGGGTGAGGCCCTGCTGGAGGAACGCGCCCATGAGCACGGCGATGGTGGGTGATGCCGGGATGCCGAGGGTGAACAGCGGGATGAGGGCGGCATTGGCGTGGGCGTTGTTGGCTGTTTCCGGGCCGGCAACACCTTCGATGGCACCCTTGCCCAGTTCGTGCCGGTTGCGGGAGAACTTCTTTTCGGCGCCATAGGCCAGGAGGGAAGAGACGGAACCGGTCATCCCGGGGATGAGGCCCAGGCCGAAGCCGATGCCGGTGCCGCGGGCCATGGCCGGTGCGCTGCGGCGCCATTCCCTGCCGGTGGGGAGCAGCGAGCGGAAATTGGGTGCGTGCACCGCGGCCGGCTGGTCCCCTTTGCGGAAGGAGAGGAGTTCCGAGAGTCCGAAAACGCCGACGATGACGGCCACGAAGCTGACGCCGTCCAGGAGCCGGTCCATGCCGAAGGTGAACCTCGGGGCGCCGGCGACGGGGTCGATGCCCACCATGGCGATCAGCAGGCCCAGGGCGCCGGAGATCACTGCCTTGACCATTGATTTGCCGGCCAGGGCCACGAGGAGGGAGATGCCCACCACCATCAGCGCAAAGAATTCCGGTGGTCCAACCAGCAGGCCCAGCTCTCCGAGGGGTTTCGCCGCTGCCACCAGGCCCAGGGTGGCGATGGTTCCGCCCACAAAGGATCCGACGGCTGCGATCGTCAGCGCTGCACCTGCCTTGCCGATCTTGGTCATGGCATAACCGTCGATGGTGGTGATGGCGGAAGCTGCCTCACCGGGGGTGTTCAGCAGCACGCTGGTGATGGTTCCCCCGTACGCCGTGCCGTAGAAGATGGCACACAGCATGATGATGGCGCCGGTCGCGTCGAGGTTCAGGGTGAGCGGGATGAGCAGCGCCACGCCGGCCACGGGGCCGATTCCGGGCAGGACGCCGATGATCGTTCCGAGGAGGCAGCCCAGGAAAGCAAAGAGCAGGTTCTGCCAGGTCATGGCGGCCGCGAAGCCACCCATCAGTTCGTTGAAGATATCCACGTCTAGAGTCCGATCGTGTTCAGCAGGGGGAAGGCCGAAACGGGCAGCGACACGTTAAGGCCGTAGTTGAAGGCGTAGAAGGCGCCCAGGCTGCCGGCGAGTGCCGTAATCAGTGAGGAGAGCCAGCTCCTGCGGCCGCGCAGTTTCAGGTGGTACATGAGGAAGAGGAACATGCCCAGCTGGAAGCCGATCAGGTCCATCACCGCTGCAAGGACCACCAGGCTCAGGACGACGGCGATGACCAGCCCCCGGTCGATGCCTTCCGCCGTGTCGCTGGGCCGCCGGAGTTCCTGGATCAGCCACACAACGGCCATGGCCACGAGAACGGCGCCCATGACGAAGGGGAACAGGCCGGGGCCGGGGCCCAGGGAGGTCCACAGGCCGAGGTCGATGGAGGTGAGCAGGACATAGGCACCTACAGCCGCGAAGGCACCGATGCCCACCAGCACGGAGGGCGCCACTCGGACACTGCTCTCGGTTTTCGTGGTGATTGACTCCGTTGTCATGGCTTCCTTCTCACATTTTCACTGCATGTCGTTGCATTTCATAGAATGAAATAACATTGCGTACAGAGAAATAGTGACACCAGACACACGCGCTGTCAAGCGCAAGGAACTTACATAGAATGAAAGGATGGCGACGACGACACCCACCTCCCCGGACACAGCGGCAGAGGAGGGCCCCAAGGCCACGAATATGCGTTCGCTCTCGCGGGCCATGGAGGTCTTCGCGGAACTGCAGCGTGCAGAACGGCCGCAGAGGCTCAGTGACCTGGCCCGGACCTGCGGTATGAGCCTGCCCACCACCCTGAGGATCCTGCGGGTGCTGCAGGACTTTGGCATGGTGAGCCAGACGGACAAGTCCTACCGGATCGGGCCTGCGGTCCTCCCCGCAGCCCGGAGCTTTCTGGAGAACGATCCGCTCGTTGTCGCGGCCCGGCCCATCCTCCAGCAGGTGGCTTCACAGACCGGGCTAACGGCGTCGCTGTACACGCGGCTGGGGTTTGAGCGAATCCTCGTGGCGCGCGTGGACGGCGAGGCCCCTCTGCGTTACGACCTCCCGTTGGGCAAGCGCCTGCCCCTCACGCTGGGCGCGGCCGGCAAGATCCTGCTCGCTTCAGCGCCCGACGACGAACTTCAGCAGGTGGTGGCGGCGGCGGTCGCAGCGGGCCAGGACAGTGGCCTGACGGCCGAAGAATTTCGGACCAGGCTGCCCGCGCCCGAGGCAGAGTATGCGTACTCCGCGGATGAGCGTGCCACGGGAGTTCTCTCCGTTGCCGTTGCGGTGCCGAACAGGACGGGGCGCCGCCCGAGCGAGTCCATCTCCCTCACCAGCCCGGTGGAGGCAGCCAGCGAAGCGACCCTCAAAGCGGGCGTCCCGGAACTGCGGCGCGCCGCAAGCAGGCTTTCGGAGCTCCTTGAGGGTTCCGTCTACTAGGCGCCTGCACCCATCACAGGATCAGCCCGGAACAATCGGAGAAGTCATGGCGCGCATATTCATCACCGGTTCCGCTGACGGACTGGGCCTGGCTACTGCCCAGTCCCTGGCCGGCGATGGACACACCGTCATCGTGCATGTGCGTAACGCTGCACGCCTTGCTGCGGTGCAGGACCTCGTGGACCGCGGTGCCTCGGCAGTAGTGGGTGACCTGTCCGATATTGAGCAGACTCGTGACGTGGCCAGCCAAGTGAACCGTAGTGGTCCCGTGGACGCCGTTATCCACAACGCCGGCGTACTGCACAGCCGGGACATCTTCCAGGTGAATGTTGTGGCACCCTACCTCCTCACTGCGCTGATCAACCGCCCGCACCGGCTGGTCTACCTCAGCAGCGGCATGCACCGCGGCGGGCACGCCGACCTTCGGCGCCTGGACCTGGGCACGGCGAAGGTGACCTACTCGGACAGCAAGCTCTACCTCACAGCTCTCGCAGCCGCCGTCGCCCGGTTATGGCCCGACGTCCTCAGCAACGCCGTGGATCCGGGCTGGGTGCCCACCAGGATGGGCGGCGCCGGCGCCCCGGACGACCTGCGGCTCGGCCACCTCACCCAGGAATGGCTTGCCACCAGCAATGACCCGGAGGCCCTCACCAGTGGCGGTTACTGGTTCCACCAGCACCGGGAGAAGCCGCACCATGCGGTCCGCGATGAGCGGTTCCAGGATGAACTCCTGGACCGGCTTGCCAACATCACCGGGGAGCGCCTCGGCTGATCCGCTGCATGCGGGACGCCACGCGAGCTCACGGTTTTTTCGCGACAGCTCAGGATACTGTGGGCGCATGGAGATGCGCCTTGAGGTTGTTCAGGTCCCCGTGTCCGATGTGGACAGGGCAAAGTCGTTCTATACGGAGAAGCTGGGCTTCATGCTCGACCACGATGTGGAGCATATTCCCGGGATGAGGGTGGTTCAGCTGACGCCGCCTGGTTCGCCCACATCGATCGTGATTGGCACAGGAATGACAGGCATGCAGCCCGGCAGCCTGGAGGGGCTGCAGCTCGTGGTGCCGGACATGGCTGCGACCCGCGAGGAACTGGTGCGCCGCGGCGCGGACATCAGCGACGTCCAGGACATGGGTGGCGTCTTGTTTGCACATGTCGCGGATCCGGACGGCAACCGGTGGGTTCTCCAGGGCGCCACGCCACCCGGAATCAGGGACGCCCACGTCTAACTGCAGGCCCGCTGGGGCCCGTCAGCTGCGCGGCCGTCCGATGGCGCGGGTAATCAGAGCATCGAACTGGCGGTCGCCGAGCAGGCCGCGCGCGGTGATCAGCGCTTTGGCGCCGAAGCCCATGGCGTAGCGGGTCTTGGGCGTTGAGGCGCTCACGGCCTTGCCGATCGCGTCAGCCACCACCGACGGCGGTGAGCTCCGGTTTCCGTGCGCCGCCTGCCTCAGTGTCCCGGCCACAGCTTTCGCCTGCGCTGCATAGGGTCCGTGCCCGGAGGTGGCTTCAAGGTTGTCGGCTGCTATGCCGCCCCATTCGGTAGCGATGCTGCCGGGTTCAATGACCACAACGTCGATGCCGAAAGGCTTGACCTCCAGCCGGAGGCAGTCGCTGAGCGCCTCCAGCGCAAACTTCGTCCCGTGGTACCAGCCGCCCAGCGGCGTGTAGATCCTCCCGCCCATCGAGGTGATGTTCACGATGGTGCCCGAACGCTGCCCGCGCATCTGCGGCAGCACCACCTGCGCCAGCCGGATCGCGCCGAAGACGTTGACCTCGAACTGCCGGCGGCCCTCGTCGACGGCGACATCCTCGAGCGCACCGTAGGAGCCGTAGCCGGCGTTGTTCACCAAGACATCAATGCGGCCGGTATCGGCGATGATCTGCTCAATGCCGGCAGTCATGGACGCTTCATCGGTCACGTCCATCGCAAGCGGCCGAACACCCTCCGCCGCCAGTTCCTGCAGCCGGTCTATGCGCCGGGCCGCGCCGTACACGGTGTAGCCGAGCGCTTGCAATCTCCGGGCGGTGGCCTCCCCGATGCCGGAGGATGCGCCAGTGACAAGTGCCGTTTTGGTGGTCATGCTCCTAACCTAGGGCCACCCGAACCAGGTGGCCAGCGCCTCCGCCAGGCCTGCGTCGCTTCCGTCACCCACCCACGCCACATATCCGTCGGGGCGGACCAGGACCGCGGCAGGAGCGGGAACCTCCCCGAGCACGGGCAGTTCCCAGGGTCCGCCGTAGCGGGCGTCCACCAGCTTCAGCCCGTCAGGCCGCCCCACGCCGTCGAAGGCTCCGGGTGCGCCGAAATTCAGCAGCACCGGCCGCGCCTCATGCAGCAGCGAAAAGGCCGTCAGGGTCCCGTCCGCGACGGAAAGGTCGACGTCGGGCATCCGGCGTCCGAGCAGCGGGTGGCCCTGGCCAAGGTCGTAGCGGACGTCCAGGCCGGACTGCATCGCGGCGAACCGCTTTCGCGGCTCCTCCATGGCAAGGAGCTCGGCAACAACTTCGCCCGTGGCTTTTATTCGGGGGTCCGGGCGCCGGAGTGCGCTCTGTGCCATGGTGTTGCGCAGCACCCAGGCAGCGACAGGATGCCGCTCGGAATGGTAGCCGTCCAGAAGGCTTTCCGGCGCTGTCCCGTTCACCACCTGCCCCAGCTTCCAGCCCAGGTTCACCGCGTCCTGCACACCGATGTTCAGGCCCTGCCCGCCGTCCGGGGCATGGACGTGCGCCGCATCCCCCGCCAGGAGGATCCGTCCGGAACGGTAGGTGGCTGCCTGCCGGGTCATGTCCGTGAACCGGGAGATCCAGGTGGGGCTGTGGGCGCCGTAGTCGGAGCCGCAGGCGGCAATCAGCGCCGCCTTCAGGTCCGCCAAGGTTGGCTCGGTGGATGGCCCCACATGCTCCTCCGTCACCATGACTCCCACCGGCCCGCTCTCCGCGTAAACTACTTTGCCGTCCACGATTTCGTACTCCCGCCGGCCAAAGGAATGGATGCCAAAAGGATTCTGGTGCACGCCAAACTCGGGCTGGCCGGTCATCTCCACCTCGGCAATCAGGGCGCTGGTGGTGGGATCCCACCCAGGGAAATCGATTCCAGCCGCTTTCCGGACCAGGCTCCGGCCGCCGTCGCACCCCACCACGTAGTCACCCCGCAGCCTCCTGCCGTCTTTGAGGAAGAGGTCGACGCCGGCATCGTCCTGCGCGAGGCCCGTCACCTCTTCGCCGCGGTAGAACGTCACGGCCAGCTCAGCCACCCAGCCCGCGAGGATCCGTTCGATATGGTTCTGCCACAGCCCGAGGCCGTAGGGGTGGCGGGTGGGAAAACCGCTGAGATCAAAGCGCGTGGCCGCGAAGCCCGCCACTTGGGCCACCTGCCCCTCGGCGATGAACCGCCCTGCAATGCCGCGCTGGTCCAGGACTTCAATGGTCCGGGCGTGAAGCCCACCCGCCCGTGCACCTGCCAGCTCCTGGCTGGGGCGCCGCTCTACAATCGCGGCCTCAACTCCTGCGAGCGCCAACTCCCCTGCCAGCATCAGCCCCGTGGGCCCTCCGCCTACTATCACTACCGCGTGTCCAGTCATCGCATCTGCTCCCGTTCTCCCGGTTGAGGCATCTGCGATTATCCGGCCCCCACGGGGCCTTGCGGCAAGCCCCACCCGGGGCGATACATTGGAAATGGAAGGGAGTGCATCAGCCTCCCCTTCCGTCTGCCGTTCCACCCGGGCAGGCCCGCATAAGCAGGCGCGCTGTCAGTCCCGGAGCCTAGAATCTCCCCTATGGAGAATAACGATGGCAAAGAAACCCTTGGCAGCCCCACTCCCGAACCGGAAGCAGGACTCAACAGGGATCCTGAGGACTGGGTGACTGGCGACGAACCCATGACCGCGGCACAGCGAAGCTACCTCGATACGCTGGCGCGCGAAGCTGGGGAAGAACTGCCGGCTGATCTCAGCAAGGCGGAAGCCTCCAAGCACATCGACCGGCTGCAGCAGCGCAGCGGAAGAGTGTCAGGCGACTCCGGGGACGCCGGAGGGAACTAGGCACCCCCACAAACGGCGACGCCCCTCCTTAAACCGAGGCGCGAAGCGGTGTGGAGCGCTATTCGGCTACCAGGCCTGGTGTTCGCGGGTCAGGCCGAAGGGAACGGCGTCGCTGAGAGCCACTGTGAACTTGTCCACCCCGTGCCGGGTGACCAGGATGCCGTAACGCTTCCCGGCGAGTGCGTGGGCCTTGGCGGCCGTGACGGCGGCGTCGAGCTCGCTGTCCATGCTTTGGCGGTCGGCGACGGTGAGGGTCAGTGGAAAGTTCATGGGTCTAGCCTTTGTGGGTTGGGGGTCAGGGGCGGTACAAACATCTGCGCTCCCCAGGGCTGCAGAGGAAGTTGGGCATTGGTATGCCCAGTTCATGATGCCCCAGCAACGCAGCGCCAGCAACTTGAAAAATCAACTAAAAGATCAGCGCAGGTCAGAGGCCCGGCGGCGCGAGCACCCTGAAGCAATTACGGGCGCCAAAGCACCGTGAATTAGAGTTGGACAGGAGTGGACGCTGTTTCCGGACGGCTCCCATGCCCCTGAACCCCAGCCATGCGGCAGAACCCAAAGCCACCAGCACAATTCCACACGTGTGCCACGACCTGACAAGGATCCCGCCATTTCCACGGACGCTTTCTTCGGCAACCTCACCCGGATCCGCAACGTCATCCTTCCCGCACCTGTCCGAAACCGGCTGAGCACCGGGCGCGGCCTGTTGGGCGGCTTCATCGTGGTGCACCTGGTCTTCCTGGTCTTCGCAGCTTCCCTGTCGCTGCGCGGTGAAGCCTTCAGCGATACGTTCATCTACCGCGACTGGGCCATGGCAGGCTTCAACGACGCCAACCTCACCGGCGGTCCCAGCCCCTGGGTCTACCCCATCCTCGCGCTGATCCCCATGGCCATCGCGGGAATGGCCGGGCCCGGACCGTTCTTCTTCCTGTGGGTCCTGATGACCACCCTGCTCAACGGCTGGGCACTGTTGAAGCTGACCAACCGCGGCCGTGAGCGCCAGGCCATCCCCGCAGGCTGGTGGTGGCTCGTGTTCACCTTCCTTATGGGGTGGCTCGGCTTCGCCCGCGTGGACGGGCTTACCGCACCGCTGGTCCTCGTGGCCCTCGCCTACGGCGTGGGCCGGCCCTTCATCGCCTCCATCCTGCTGGCCATCGGCACCTGGGTGAAGGTCTGGCCTGCGGCCATCATGCTGGCCCTGTTCGCCGTGGTCCGGAACCGGATCCTGGTGGTGCTCGCCGGAATAGCGACGACGGCGGTGGTGGTTGCGCTTGCCGCTGCGGCGGGCAGCCTGCCGAAGCTCCTGAATTTCCTCACCCAGCAGGGCGACCGGGGCATGCAGCTCGAAGCCACCTTCACCACGCCCTGGCTTTGGCTGTCCGTCCTGAACGCGGGCGGCTCCCGGATGTACATGAACACGGCCATCAACTCCATGCAGGTTGACGGCCCCGGCACGGCGCTGATGTCCGTGCTGATGCAGCCGCTCCTGGTCCTGGCGGCCCTGCTGGTGACCGGGCTGACGTTCTGGGCGCTGCACAACGGAAAGATCAGCGGCGGCGTGGACCGGACGGAGCTGCTCCTGGCCGGTGCCCTCACTCTCGCCACGGCGTTCGTGGTCTTCAACAAGGTGGGTTCCCCGCAGTTCATGGTGTGGCTGGCGCCCGCGGTTGCCGTTGGGTTGGCCCACAGCTGGCGCGAGTGGCGGGTTCCGGCCGCCATGCTGATCGTCATCGCCGTGGCCACATACTTCATCTACCCCCTGTTTTACGACGCCCTCAGCCACAACAACCCGTGGATGGCCCTGGTGCTGACCATCCGCAACGTCCTGCTGGTGGTGCTGTTCCTCTGGAGCGTCCGGCGCCTCTACCTGCTGGGCAAAAAGACCCCCGCACCCGCTCCTGCGCTCAAGGAGTCCTAAGATTTCCGCGACGTTCTTTGACCGCCTGGTCACCATCCGCACCAAAATCCTTCCCGCCAAGGTGGTGGATTGGTTCGCCCGCCCGTCCAGCGTGTGGTGGGGCTTCGCCGTCGTCCATCTCTACTTCCTGGGCTGGATGGCGTCCTTTTTCCTCAACGGCGATACGTTCAGCGATACCGAGCAGTACCGCCAATGGGCCCAGGACGGCTACAACCCGCAGGACCTGGACGGAAAGATCAGCCCGTGGGTGTATCCGGTGCTGGCCCAGCTCCCCATCTTCCTGGCGAACATCGGCGGGCCAAGCCTGTACCTGCTGGTCTGGTTCCTGATCATCACCTCCCTTAACGCGATCGGGCTCGCCTTCCTGACGCGCGGCCCGCGCAAAGTGAGCGGCATTGCCCCGGCCTGGTGGTTGCTCTTCTTCACCGTTTTTATGGGCTACCTCAGCTTCGCCCGGGTGGAAGGCATTACCGCCCCCATCGTGCTGGTTGCCCTGTTGTATGCGGCGCAGCGGCCCGTGGTGGCGGGCGTCCTGCTCAGCATTGCCACCTGGATCAAGGTGTGGCCGGCAGCCGTGCTGGTGCCCATTGTGATTGCCAGCCGGAAGCGGATCCAGGTGGTCCTCGCCGGCGTCGCCGTAACAGCGGTGGTGGCAGTGGGAACCTGGCTGTCCGGCGGGCTGCGCCACATCCTGGACTTCCTCCTGAACCAGGGCGAGCGCGGCATGCAGCTGGAGGCAACGTTCTCCACACCGTGGGTCTGGCTGAGCGTTCTCAATATCGCCGGGTCCAGGATGGCGGACAACACCGCCATCAACTCCACCGAGGTCTACGGCCCGGGCGCCGGCACGGCAGCGTTCCTGATGCAGCCGCTCCTGATCCTCGCCGCCCTCGTGGCCGCCATCCTCCTGGTCCGGGCGCTGAAACGCGGCGCGGAGCGGGAGGAGCTGTTCCTTGAAGGTTCGCTCATGATGGTCACGGCGTTCATCGTGTTCAACAAGGTGGGTTCGCCGCAGTTCATCATCTGGCTGGCACCGGTGATCATCGCCGGCCTCACCCATGACTGGGAGCGGTGGAAGGTACCGGCGGCCCTGCTCATGGGCATCGCGGTGACCACCTTCGTGATCTACCCGCTGTTCTACACGCCGCTCATCCACGCCCACCCCGTGATGGCCGCGATCCTCACCACACGGAACGTGCTCCTGGTGGTGCTGCTCTGGTGGTCCGTGAAGCGCACGGCGGAACTGGGCCGCAAGTCCCCGGCCGCGGTGCCCGCGGGCGCCTAGTTCTGGGCGCCAGCAAGCAGTGCCAGCGCCTCCTGGTTGCCTAGTGCGGCCGCGTGGCCTGGTACTTTTCACGCCGCTCCAGCACCCAGTTCCAGCCGCGCTTGGCCAGGTCCCAGGGCTTCGCCTCGATGAGAAGCTTCCGTGTATGCACATCGAGGAATAGAAGGTAGAACGTAAATGCCAGGGCGGTGATGAACGCCAGGGACGACGCGTCGATGGGCAGTTCCACAAAGGACCACACGGAGAGCTGGTCCTGCGCGCCGAACACCACAAAGAACGTGACGCCCACGTAGAAGGACCGGATTTGCCAGTCGTCGCGGATGCCGGTAACAGCCAGGAAGGGCACGAACCAGAGGATGTACCAGGGCTGGATGATGGGTGAGAGCATCACGACGGCGGTGAACGCCAAGGCCATCCGCCGCACCGCGCGGGAGTAGTCACCGCGGAACATGAGCAGCACCACCAGCCCGATGGCGGCATATTTCATGCCGGTCCGCAGCAGGGTGGCGAAGGTGCCGCCAGGCAGTCCCAGCACGTTGGCCAGGAACTCCACCTGCTGGCCCAGGAAGCCGGAGGGCGAGTAGCCCGTGTAGCCGGGGGTGCCGTCCATAATGGCCCAGGTCCAGCCGAGTCCCAGGTTGTACGGGATCCCGCTGAGGGCCAGCACACCGAAGCTGATGCCCGCCGTCGCCCCCCAGATCAGGAACTTGCGCGGCCAGGAGGCGGACGGCCCGGCCCACATCACGCCAATGAACGGCAGCAGGAGCACGGTGATGGGCTTAATTCCTATGGACGCCGTGACCAGGAGGATGCCCGCCAGGTACCGGCGGGTTGCGGCGAAGTAGACCCCGGCGACGGCGAGTCCCACCATAAGGGCATCGTTATGCGCACTGGCGATGAAGCTGATCAGGAACAGCGGGTTGGCCACGGCAATCCAGAGCGCCCGCGCACCGTTAATGCCGTGCAGCTCAGCGAGCTTGGGCACGTAGATCACGCAGAGCAGCACGCCCACGCCGGCCAGGAGGCGGAAGAGCAGCACGGACGCATCCGGCTGGGCTCCGGTCAGCCCGACGACGCCCCGCGCCAGCCAGAGGAAGTAGGGGCCGTAAGGGGTCCTGTTCTCAGCCCAGGCCGGGTCCGCGCCGAGCGCGAACCAGTTGTTGAGCGTGGAGATGCCCACCTGGTACGGGTTTTGGCCTTCCATCACCAGCCGGCCCTGGCCGGTGTAGGCGTAGACGTCCCGCGAAAAGACGGGCACGCAAAAGAGCAGGGGCAGGGACCAGGCGGAGATGGCGATGACCACGGACCGCAGCGACGTGGCGCCCCAGTCGGAAAGACGCTGCCCCAGCCGCAGCCAGGACCGCATCAGCACCATGGCGCCCACTGTCAGCAGCACGGTGGAAACTGTCACGCCCCAGCCTTCGGTGCGCAGCGCGATGACGATGGGCTGGCGGATCATGGGCGAGCCGTTGGCGATCCAGCCGGTGCCGATGGAACCCACGAACATCATGAGGGCGCCAAGGAATCCTTCGATGGTTGCCACAAAGGCCCGGCGTTTTGCAGGCTCGGCGGCCACAGCGGACGTCACGGCAGACTGGCTTTCCGACGTCCCGAGGTGTGCACCGCCTGCCGTCATGTGTGTTGGTCCCCTACTTCGTTACGGCGCTGGCTGCACCAGCGAAAAGGCCGCCCTGCAACCCGGCTATTTTATCAGCCGTGATTCAGCCTGCTCCCGGATGACGTCCCCCGGGTTCCACACTTACACAACGTGGCCAGGTGCAGGGCCCGTCGCGGGTCCGCGTAAAGTTGGAGGCGCAAACGCGCGCAGGCCACGGCCGCCGCGCTTCCAATGCCCCGATTGGAGCCGGACCATGGCTGTTACCACTGCCGCCAACAGGGCACCCCTGCCCCAGCAACTGCAGTCCGTGCACGCCACGCTTCGGTCCCCGCGCAGGCTCAAAACCGAAGCCCTGGCGGGCCTCGTCGTGGCGCTGGCCCTCATCCCCGAGGCCATCGCCTTCTCGGTGATTGCCGGCGTCGACCCGCGGATCGGCCTGTTCGCCTCCTTCACCATGGCCGTGACCATCGCGTTCGTGGGCGGCCGGCCCGCCATGATCTCCGCAGCCACCGGTGCCGTGGCACTGGTGATCGCGCCCCTGATGCGCAGCCACGGGCTGGACTACCTGATTGCCGGGGTGATCCTGGCCGGCGTCTTCCAGATCCTCCTCGCCGTGGCCGGTGTGACCCGTCTGATGCGCTTCATCCCCCGTTCGGTCATGGTGGGCTTCGTCAACGCCCTGGCCATCCTGGTCTTCCTGGCCCAGTTGCCCGAATTGATCGGCGTTCCGTGGCTGGTCTACCCGCTCGTGGCCGCCGGGCTGCTGATAGTGGTGGGGCTGCCGAAACTTACGACGGCGGTGCCATCACCCTTGGTGGCCATCGTGGTGCTCACCGTTGTTGCCGTACTGGCGGGGCTGGACGTGCCCACGGTCAGCGACAAGGGCGAACTGCCCCAAAGCCTGCCCACCTTCTTCCTCCCCAACGTGCCGCTTACCTGGGAAACCTTCCAGATCCTGGCACCGTTCTCGCTGTCCATGGCGCTGGTGGGCCTGCTCGAATCCCTGATGACCGCCAAGCTCGTGGACGACATCACGGACACGCGCTCCAACAAGACCCGCGAATCGTTGGGCCAGGGCGTGGCCAACATTGTCACCGGGTTCCTCGGCGGCATGGGCGGCTGCGCGGTGATCGGACAGACCATGATCAACGTCAAGGGCTCCGGTGCACGCAGCCGCGTCTCCACCTTCCTGGCCGGCGTCTTCCTGCTGGTCCTCGTGGTGGTGCTGGGCGACGTTGTGGGCCTGATCCCCATGGCAGCCCTGGTGGCCGTGATGATCTTTGTTTCCGCCATCACTTTCGAGTGGCACTCCATCGCGCCGCGGACACTGCGGACCATGCCGAAATCCGAAACCGCCGTGATGCTGATCACCGTCGGGGTGGTAGTGGCCACGCACAACCTGGCCATCGGTGTCGGCGCAGGGGTGCTCGCGGCCATGGCCATGTTCGCCCGCCGGGTGGCCCACTTTGTCACCGTTGAGCGGACCGTGCTCGAGGTTAACGGTGCAAAAGTTGCCACGTACACGGTGGACGGGGAGCTGTTTTTCGCCTCGTCCAACGATCTCTACACCCAGTTCGAATATGCCCTGGATGCCGACCCGGAGATCACCCGCGTGGTGGTGGACCTGCACGCCTCGCACCTCTGGGACGCGTCCACCATCGCGGTGCTGGACGCCGTGACGGAAAAGTACCGCCGCCACGGCCGCGAGGTGGAATTGATTGGCCTGAACTCCGCCAGCATCCAGATGCGCGAGCGGCTGGCCGGAAAGCTCAATGCCGGGAACTGAACAGCCCCTGCGGTGACGGCGCTAGCGCATCTTGTCGCTGCGGGCCGTCTGGTTCCTGCCCAGTGATTTGGCCCGGTACAAGGCGGCGTCCGCGGCGGCGATGAGGTGGTCCACGTCTGTAGTGCCGGCGTCGTAGGCGGAGATCCCGTAACTGACGGTGGGCATCTCCATTCCGTCCGCGGCCGGGGCCGCGGCCAGGCGCCGGCTGATCTCCTCGGCTATGTTTTCTGCCCGTTCGGCATTGGTGCCGGGCAGGAGGAGGACGAACTCTTCGCCGCCGTACCGCCCCACCAGGTCGGTGGACCGGACGGTGGCGCTGCAGGCGTTTCCGAAGGACTGCAACGCTACGTCGCCGGCGGCGTGGCCATAGGTGTCGTTGACGGCTTTGAAATGGTCGAGGTCGGCCAGGATGAGTGTGCCGGAGCCGCGGGTAGTGGCGAGGTCGGCCAGCTGCTCGGCTGCCAGGTCCAGGAATGCCTTGCGGTTGAGCAGACCGGTGAGGTCGTCACGGGAGGCCACGACGCGCAGGGCCCTGGTCTGCTGTTCGCTGCTCAGGGCGGCCATGCTGAACGAGACCACCACCAGCAGCACCATAGTGACCAGGGTGGTAACGGCGGAACCGAACACCGTAACGAAGGTGGGGCCGTCCTGCCCCTCCACCAGGAAGGCCAGCCAGCGCAGGAAGTAGAAGACCGAGAGACCGCCGGCCGCCGCGGCCATGGGGATCCGGACGCGCGAATACCCCGGTTCCAGGCGCCACAGTTCATGGGACGCGAGCCCGATGGTAAGGCTCATAGCCGCCAGGAAGACCGGCCCCCCGGACCAGGTGTTGGTGGCCGGCTTGTCCAGTACTGAGGCGATCAGGGTGATCAGTGGAATGCCGCTAAAGGCCCAGCGGGGCGGCGGGACTGTCCGCAGTGAACGTGCCCCTGCCCAGACCGCCACGCCACCGTGGACCAGCAGGACGTTGCCCAGCGGATTGCCCCAGACCTGGTGTGGCGTGCCGTCCAGCAGGAAGCACACGGACCCGGACACAAAAAACACCAGCGCCAGGCACCACCAGCCGCTGTACGGCGAGCGCGTGATCCGGTACGCGGAGAAGTAGAAGAGGAACACCAGGACCAGCGCCATCAGGCCAAACGCGATTCTCAGGGTTGCGGTATCCAGAAGCATCTAAACGAAGTCCCCCCGAATGCGCCAAAAGCGTGCTGAACCCCAAGTATTGCACCGGTCCCGGAGGCTGTCAGGCCAACCACTTCAGCCTGTGCGGGGCCTAAGGTTGTTTGATAGTCCCCCGGACCACTCCGAAAGGCAAAAAGGTGCTTCTTCTCTTCGGTTTCAAGACGGTATTGAACGCTCTGCCCGGCAAACCGGCTACCTGCCCTCACTGCGGGTCCTTTGTGCACCACCGCCTTGAGGAGCGGGCCACAAAGTTCACCCTCTTCTTTATCCCCGTGTTCACCACGTCCCGGTCCTATCGCATCACGTGTACCAACTGTGGCTACGTTTCGAGCATTTCCGCGCGGCAGAAGCGGGCGCTGGAACTGCATCGCTAGGAATCGGCTTTCTCATTCCGGCTGTGCGGCGCTTTCACTTTTGCTCTGGTGGAGGCTTGCGGCCGGGGCTAGGGTGGGACCGGTCGGGACCTTCACTGGTGCCCGCCACATGCACGCCACGTGTAAGCCGGCGAGCTCCAGATACTTTCCAGGGACCGGTTCCGGGTCCTGCCGCGTAGAGAGGGAGGTGTTTTTGATGACTTTCACAGCCGTGCGCACTGAGCGCTCCGCATCCTTCGTCCAAACCCTTCCCCTGTGCCGCGCCTGCACCGCCTGACCTCACTGCGGAGCGCCGAAGCACCAAGGCTGCCAGCTGCCGGTGCAGGGGTGTTTTCCCCGAGGTATCACAGTGAGCATTCCTTCAGGCCACGTCCTGGCTTCGACTAACCCTTCAACCAGCACAGCACGTAACCCCACGTCAACAAACACAGGTCCCCTCCGCTACGGCTACACTCCCGCCGTCGCCCAGCACTTCGAGGACCATCCCCTGCCGGACGCCACCGAACGCGGCCGGGTGGTCCGCGTGGACCGCACCCTGCTCCTCGTCGCGGTGGGAGCCGACATCCTGCATCTGCCCTACCCACTGACCGGAGAGACGGCAGTGACCGGGGACTGGGTGTGGATCGGGCCCAACCGGGCCGGCGGGCGCCAGATCCTTGGCGTCCTTCCGCGCCGGTCGGAGCTCAGCCGCAAACGCGCGTTCGAGGACTCCTCCGCGGCGCAGGTCCTGGCCGCGAATATGGACATGGTGGGGCTTGTAGTGCCCGTGGACCGGCCACTGACCCACAACCGGCTGGAGCGGACCCTCGTGGCGGCGTGGGACTCCGGCGCCACTCCCCTGGTGATCATCACCAAGGCGGACCTCGCCGAAGTGGCGGACGACGTCGTCGGGAAAGTTGTCCTGCAGGCCGCCGGCGTGGAGGTGGTCACCACCTCGGCGGAAAGCGGCGACGGGATCGACGAACTCCTGCAGCAAATCCCTTCTGGCGGCACCCTCGTGCTCCTGGGTCCTTCCGGCGCGGGCAAGTCCACCCTCATCAACGCCTTGGTGGGGCACGAGGTCCAGCACACCGGGGAGGTCCGCCCGGGCGATTTCAAGGGCAAGCACACCACCACGTCGCGCGAGTTGGTGCCCCTCTCCAATGGGACGGTCCTGATGGATACGCCCGGGGTGCGGGGCTTCGGATTGTTCGACGCGGAGGACGGCATGGGTGAGATGTTCGGCGATGTGGAGGAACTGGCCGCCCACTGCCGGTTCTCGGACTGCGCCCACCACGGCGAGCCCGGCTGCGCAGTCCAGGCGGCCATCACCGACGGCGTGCTGGACGAGCGCCGCTGGCACAGCTACCTGAAGCTGCAGCGGGAACTGGCCGCCCTTGCCCGGCGCAGCGACGTTGCAGCCCAGCGGGCCTACCAGCGGGAATGGCACCAGAAGGTGGTATCAGCAGGAAAGTCACAGCGGTGGGCCGAGCGCGGCCTGGTGGAACGGCAGGAAAGGCCGGGCGGGAAGGACCGCAAGCGGCGCTGACCAATACGCGTTCAGTTCGTCCGCCCGGGTAGTAGGGTGCCGTCATGGACATCATCCTGGTACCCGGTTTCTGGTTGGACGCCTCATCCTGGGCGGAGGTGACACCCGTGCTGGACGCCGCCGGCCACCGCACACATCCGCTCACGCTGCCGGGACTGGAGTCCGTTGGCGCCGACCGTTCAGGCATCGGACTGCGGGACCATATCAACGCCGTGGCCGCCGCCGTCGATGCCCTGGAGGGCAAGGTGGTCCTCGTGGGGCATTCCGGTGGCGGGGCCATCATCCATGGTGCGGTGGACGCCCGGCCGGACCGGGTGGCGCGGGCCATCTACGTGGACAGCGGACCCTTGGGCGAAGGGGGCGTCATCAACGATGAATTGACGGCCGACGGCGACGACGTGCCGCTGCCGCCGTGGGAGGAGTTCGAGGACGCGGACCTGGTCGACCTCGACCAAGGCCTGCGCGAAGCCTTCCGTGTACGCGCCATTCCCCAGCCAAAGAGAGTGGCCTATGACCTGCAGCATCTGGGTAACGAGCGCCGGTATGACGTTCCGGCCACCGTGATCGCCTGCGAGTTCCCGTCCGCCATGCTCAGGGAGTGGATCGCCGCCGGCCATCCCTTTGTCGCCGAGCTCGCGCGGATGAAGGACGTCGAATACGTGGACCTGCCCACCGGGCACTGGCCCCAGTTCACGAGGCCGGCGGACCTGGGAGGCGCCATCCTCGCTGCGGTGGAGCGGACGCCCTGACCGCTCCCCTTGCGCATCCGCTTCACCTGGGTGAGCTGCCGCCGTCGTTATTGTCCGCGCTCCGCTGTACACTCAAGGTGTCGAACATATATTCGAATAAGGGTGTGTTGTGGGCGTCATAATCGGTCCCCGTGTGATAGATGCGGGACTCTCGTTGCAGCTGGCGTGGTTGTCCCCGATACCTGTGGCCGCCGGTTATCCTTCACCTGCCCAGGACTACTTCGATGGCCGGATAGACCTGAATGCACACCTGATCAAGGACATCACCAGCACCTTCGTGGTCCGGGTGACCGGCGACTCCATGGAGCGGGCCGGCATCAGTGACGGCGACGAGCTCATTGTTAACCGGGCCCTGGAACCCAAGGACGGGTCGGTGGTGGTGGCGGTGCTGGACGGGGAGCTGACCGTGAAGCGGCTGCGGATCACCGCCCGGGGCGTGGTGCTGCAGGCTGAAAACCCCAAATATCCGGACATCCTGGTGCCCGCACTGAGTGAGCTGACCATCTGGGGTGTGGCCACCCGGTGCCTGCACCATGTGTGAGGGGCGGCCATGACCAAGCCGGCAACGATGCGGCAGATGCCCGAGATCGCCCATGTGGACGTCAACTGTTTCTATGCCAGCGCCGAGCGCGTCTTCGACCCGTCATTGGAGGGCAAGCCGCTGATCGTGCTCTCCAACAACGACGGCTGCGCTGTCACCCGATCGCCCGAGGCGAAGGCGCTGGGAATTGGGGTGGGCGAGCCCTGGTTCAAGATCGCGCCCCGGGCCAAGGAATGGGGGTTGATCGCCAAGTCCAGCAACTATGAGCTGTACGGGGACATCAGCGCCAGGGTGATGGAGTTGCTGGGCCGCTACTCCGCCTGGCTGGAGGTGTACAGCATCGACGAAGCGTTCCTGGGGGTCAAAGGCACTCCGGAACACCTGCTGGAACTCGGCCGGACCATCAAGGCCGCCACCGCCAGGAATGTCGGCGTGCCGGTCTGCGTCGGCATTGCCCGCACCAAGACCCTGGCCAAGCTGGCCAATAAATGGGCCAAGCACAACCCGGCGTTCGGCGGCGTCTGCCGGTGGGACTCTGTTCCGCCGGAACACCGGGAGGCGCTGATGGCCAGGCTCTCCGTAATTGAAGTCTGGGGAGTGGCAACGCGGATCACCAAACGCCTGAACGCGATGGGCATCCACTCCATCCTGGACCTCAAGCACGCCGACCCCGTGAGGATCCGCGAGCGCTTCTCCGTGGTGATGATGCGGACAGTCCTCGAGCTGCAGGGCACCCCCTGCATCCCCATGGAGGAAGCGCGGATCGGCCGGGACCAACTGATCTTCTCGCGCTCGTTCTCCACCCCCATCACCACGGCGCACCACGTCCGGCAGGTCCTCAGCGTCTATGCCCAGATGGCCAGCGCGCGGCTGGCCAAGCACAGCCTGCAGGCCAAACTGCTCACCGCGTTCGCCGGAACATCACACTTCAACGCGCAGCAGACGTCCTTCCCCTCCGTCTGCGTCCCGCTGCCCATGCCGACGGCGGACCCCGTCATCCTCACCAGGGCCGCCCACGCCCTGCTGCCCTCCATCATCGAAGGCACCAAGTACGCCCGCGCCGGCATTATGGTCACGGACCTGCGGCCCAGCGGCAACCAGAAGCCGCTGGAACCCTTCGAAAACCCGCACGAGGAGAGGCACATCGGCCCGCTGCTGGAGGACATCACCCGCCGCTATGGCCGCGGCTCCATCGGACTCGGCCATGCAGGAATCCGCGGCGGCCCGGACTGGACCATGAAACGCGGAATGCGCTCCCCCCGGTACACCACGCACTGGGATGAGCTCCCCCTGGTCAAAGCTGCCTGATCCGGGCAGCTTTGACCAGGGCAGGAAACTACAGTGCTTCCGCGTTCTCCTCCTCGGCGGGGACCGGCTCCTCAATCAGCAGCGCCGTTCCCTGGTATGCGCCAAGTTCGATGAAGAAGCTGTGCAGGTCGTCCACCTGGCCCACAGTCTCCTCGGTGAACAGGTCCTTCACCCCCGCCCCGGCCTCCAGGTAGCTGGAGTTGACGCTGCCCATGATGCTTTCACCCGAGAAGTTCAGGACCGTCACCTGGATCTGTCCGGATGCCAGGCGGTGGACCATCACCAGGAGCCCGCGCTGGGAAACCTGCGGAACATCCAGGAGCACACCGGTGGCAATGCCCCATTCCTCACGCACCTTGAGGACCTTCTGGAGCCGGCGCGCGAAGGAGTGTTCGTCCTTGAGCTGTTCGGGCAGCGGGCCATAGAGGCTGCGCGCCCGGGGCATGCCCGAAGCCGAAACAGTGGCTTCAGCGTTGGTGCCCATCAGGTCGTGGGCACCCCTGTTGATCCACCGGGTATCGCCTTGCGCCGTGAGCTCGCGGACCTGGGCCCTGTCCAGCGTTGTCATGCCCACCATGTCCCAGCCGGACAGCGCGAAGACGCCGGGCTGCAGCGCGTTGTACATCGCCAGCAGCAGGTGGGCTTCCCGCACCGTGTCAATCTGCTCGGAGGTGAGGGAGGACAGGTCCTTGATCCCCAGCGCAGCGGTAATCACGCTGACCGTGGTGCAGGCAATGCCGTTGGTGGTGAACACGGCGTTGTACGGCCCGTTCTCCCCCGTCAGCGCGTTCCGCAGCGTCTCCTGCACATGTTCGGTCAGCTCAGTGCCGGTCAGTTCGTTGCCGGCGAGTTCGAAGACGTCGTCCTTGTGCCGGGTGGCGAAGTGCACCAGTTCGTAGGTCAGTTCATCGTGGTTCTGCAGCGCGTGCACCAGGGATGCCTGGTCCACGCCGATCTCCATCGCCAGGCGAAGGGTGAGGCGCAGGAACTCGGTGTCCTGGGTGACCAGGGCGTAGTGGTAGCCGGGGCGGGTGATGAAGTCGTAGGACAGGTCCGGCCCGGTTTCCGAGGTTGCCTTGATGTCATCGATGGTGAGGTTCAGTTCCTGGAAGGAGAAGCCACCCACCTTGCGCACCATGCTGCCGATCAGCTGGTTGGCTGCCTCCGAGAGCGGGTGCCCTTCCGACCAGCCGGGCTGCTCCGCCGCGCTCTTTTCCACGCCCAGGAAGCCGTTGGCATCCAGCCGCAGGGCACCTGTGCCCAGGTCAAGCAGCGAGTGCAGCGCATCGCCAACCACCAGGCGCATGCCGGAAAAGGTGGGATCCAGCCAGTTGATGGAAGGCTGCCCGGCCTTGAAATAGTGCAGGTACACCCAGCGGCGCTTCTGGCCGGTGGTGTCCACGATGGCCCGGGTGGCGCTCCAGTTCGTTTCCTTCACGCCCGGTTCATAGAAGATGACCCGTTGCAGCCGGCCGATGATATACCCCGCCTGCTGCAGTGCCTGCTCGGCGTCGGGGCTGATGTTGACTGAATCCTCGCCCGGGGGGACGTCCGGCAGCAGGTGCCAGTCCGATTCCGGGATGTCGATCATGTGGTAAATGCCCGGGTAATCGCGGTAGTTCATTTCGGCAAGGCGGAAGTCCGCACCCTTGCCAGTGTGCCCGGGCACGATGTCGTCGATGATGGTGCCGTCGTGCTCCCCGGCGACCTCGCACATGCGGCGGAACTCGTCCTCGGAGCCGAACAGCGGATCGATCGCCATGCTGATGCGGTCAAAGTGGCCGTCCACGCTCGGCGTTTCCCTCCACCCCTCCAGCCCGCCGGCCTTCTTCACGGGGCCGGTGTGGATGGCCCTGATCCCGATCTCCCGGAACGTCTTCCACAACTCCGGGTCACCGAGGGCCCCCAGGAAAGACTGCCCCGGAGTAGTCATAAAGGACAGCGGGTAGGCGGTAAACCACACGGAGGCGCGTTCGACGGCGGCGCGCGGGTTGGGGTGCGCGAACGAGTGCTGCCACATGCTCGCCTGACCGGAAAGTTGCCGGGCCAGGACGTTGGCGTCGCCGAGCATCGCCTGGTTCCGCAACCACTCCACGTAGGTTTTGTTCAGTCCGTCCAGTTCCAGCGACGGGGCATTGGCGAAGTACTGCCGACGGCGGGCCACGGGCCGCAATGCCTTGGGCCGGGCAGGGTAGAACTTTTCATCGAAGGTGATTTCCGGAACTTCCGGGGCCTCTGCCTCCTCCAGGCCTGTTTCCTCCGCGGCTTCTGCTGATTCCGCGGCTCCCGCGGCCTCTGCGGATTCCGTGACCTCGGCAGCCCCCACGCCAGCCTCATCGCCGGTTTCCCCGGCCTGTCCTACTGCATCGCCCTCAGAGACGCTGGTGGTTGCTTTTCCCAGATCAGACACTGAGTTCCTCCCTCAACTCGACTGCATCCCACTCTGCCACGATTCAGGCACGCGCCGGACGGCGCCTGCGTATGAATTTCGGATCAGTGGCGGTTCGGGATGTCCGTACCCTGATGAACGGGTGGACATGCAATGCTGCCGGAGGGGAAGCTGTGGGGCGCGGAAGCACCTTGACACTCATTGTTGTTAGCGCTGACAGTGGAGGAGGCAAACCCACAACCCCCACCGGAAAGCTGGCTTTTGAAGAACTGGGCAGGAAACCTCGAATACTCCTCAGCGCACATTGAGCGTCCGGAATCCGTTGCGGAGCTGGCCCGAATAGTGGAGCGGGAAGGGCACGTCAAGGCCTTGGGATCCCGGCACTCCTTTAACCGGGTGGGGGACACCGACGGTGTGCACGTGCTGCTCGATGCCCTGCCGCAGAGGATCGAACTGGACCCTGAGCGCGGCACTGTTTTTGTCAGCGGGGGTGTCAGCTATGGAGCGTTGTGCCGCACACTGGAGCAATCCGGAGTGGCCATCCACAACCTGGCGTCCCTTCCCCATATCTCGGTGGCAGGCGCGGTCCAGACCGGAACGCACGGCTCCGGAGTCAACAATCCCTCGCTGGCCGGCGCAGTGCAGTCCATTGACCTGGTCCGGCCCTCGGGTGAAAGTGTCACGTTGACCCGGGCCGATGGCGACGAGTTCCTGGCCAGCGTGGTGGGCCTGGGCGCCCTGGGCATCGTTACCGGCCTGGAACTGACAGTCCAGCCCAGTTTTCCCATGCGCCAGCGCGTTCTTGAGAACCTGCCGTGGGAACGGGCGCTGACCGACTTTACCCGCATCATGTCCAGCGCCTACAGCGTGAGCATGTTTACCGACTACACGGGCGAAACCATCAGCCAGGTGTGGCTCAAGGCGCTGGCCTCGGAACCCCCGCTGGCCGAGATGTTTGATGCCACGGCCGCCACGCGGCCCCGCCATCCTCTGCCTGACATGTCCGCTGAGAACTGCACCCTCCAGCTGGATGAGCCGGGGCAGTGGCTGGACCGGCTGCCGCATTTCCGGCACGAGTTCACTCCCAGCAAGGGCGAGGAGCTCCAGAGCGAGTTCATCCTGCCGCTGGAACACGCGCCGGCGGCACTCCGGGCAGTACGCGGCCTGGCGGACAAGCTGGCGCCTCTGCTGTTTGTCTCCGAGATCCGCACCGGCGCCGCGGACGAATTCTGGCTGAGCCCGTTCTACCGGCAGCAAAGCGTTGCCCTGCATTTCACCTGGCGGCCGATGCAGCCCGAGGTGGAAGCACTCCTTCCGGACCTTGAGGAGGCCCTGCGGCCCTTCGGCGCCCGGCCCCACTGGGGCAAGCTGTTCTCCCCAACCGGGCACGACTGGGAGTCTTTGTATCCCCGGTTCGCGGAGTTCAGGTCCCTGGCCTCGGCCCACGATCCCGACGGGAAGTTCCGGAACGGGCTCCTGGATCACATCCTCGGCGTGCCGGCAGCCAGCGGCCGGTAACCGCGCGGGCAGGCAAGGCCCACACCGGCCATTGCTAGGGTGGAACCATGAATCCCCGCCTTGCCGCCCTGTCCGCCGTGCCCCTGATGCTGCTGCTCGCCGGCTGTGGCGCCGTCGAGGAAGCTGCCGGGAATGCGGCCAGCGACGCCGCCTCGAAGGTGGCCACGGCCGCTGCTGACGAAGTCAACCGGCAGATCTGCGCCGTGGTCCAGGACGGCCTGGTCAGCGTGGAGGACAAACGGGCCCTTGGCGGGCTTGTCTCGGCTGCCCGAACCGCCGGTGTACCCAGTGAAATTACGACGCCGCTGGGCCAGATTGCGGAGGCCGGAGACCAGGTGCCGAGCGACTCCGTCCAGGCTTTGAAGGATGCCTGCGCAGCCTGACCAGGATCCCCGGAACTGCCTCCTTTGACGGCAGCGTCCTTGCCCCGCCCTTCACTGCTGCCGTTACGGGTGGGGGTGGTCCAGTCCCCGGAAGCCATGGCCACGAGCTCCCGGCAACCGGCGGGGGGTGCGGTGGTGATCGGGGGCTACAAAGGGAACCACCTCCGGGTCCCGGCCGGGAGGCACGGCCCGGATGAACTTGGTGAGTTCGTCCTGCAGAACCTTCCAGGAGATCTCCGGATCGTCCGGATAGGCATCTCTTTCGGCCTGCCGGGCTGCCTCAAGGGCCGCCCGGCCCAGATCGGTGAGCTCCACCTTAAACTGCCTCCGGTCAGTGGACTGGCGGGTCCTGGTGAGATGTCCTGAGCCTTCAAGCCGGGTGAGTACCCTGCCCAAGGTCTGGCTCTGCACCCGGACAACTTCGGCAAGCTGCTCCTGGTTGAGTGGTCCTGCAGACAGCCCCTCCAGGGCTATGACAGCTGCCCGCGTCAGGCCAAGGGGCGCCAGAGCATCATCCTGACGCCGTTGGACCAATCGCGCCGCCAACGTAATAAGGCGGTAGCTGTTCCGTGCATCCGGATCGAGGTTGCTCGTCATCGGCCGCGGCCTTTCCTATAGGTGGCGAAGTACGGGTGGCATTACCCCTTTATGCGTCGCTACCTACCTACAATAAGCATGCTTAGCATCCTGTTCGCAAGTACGCTTACTATCCGCCCCGCCACTTGCCCCTCAAACCCAAGACTCTTGACGGGCCCCCTTGCAATCCAAATGGGAAGTGTGCTTAGTATCTAAGTAGTAACCCTGCTTACTAACTACAGCCAGCACTGCTGGTTCTTGATCGCCAGCTGACCCTTTGTGAAAGAGAGCATGATGACAGAGAACCAATGGCCCCAGACACCCAACCCCGCGATCTCGGACCCTTACGGCGCTTCCGAAGCAGGAGTTGAAGACACCTACGCCACTTCGGCCGGTACCGGCACCGCCGGCACCTCCAAGAAAGAGGCGGCCAAGGAAGAGGCTTCGAACGTGGCCGGCCAGGCCGCCACTGCAGCCCAGGGGGTAGCCCAAACTGCCAAGGAAGAAGCTGCGAACGTAGCCGCCGAGGCCAAGAACAGCGCGCAGGATCTGCTGTCCCAGGCGAAGTCCGGATTGACCAGCCAGGCCGGAACCCAGCAGCAGAAGGCCGCCGAGGGCATCCGGACGATTTCCAGCCAGCTGCAGAGCATGGCGGACGCCCCGGACCAGCAGGGCATGGCCAGTGACCTGATCCGGCAGGCTGCCCAGCGCAGCGAATCGGTCGCTTCCTGGCTTGAGAACAAGCAGCCGGGCGACTTGCTCGGCGAAGTCCAGCGGTTTGCACGGAACCGGCCGGGCACCTTCCTCCTGCTCGCAGCAGGCGCCGGTGTCCTCGCCGGCCGCCTCACCCGCGGCCTCACTGCAGGGGCCTCCGATTCCCAGGGTGGCATCCAGTCCACCCCGGCCCAGCGGCCCGTCCAGTCCGCGCCGGTAGCGCCGCTCCACCAGGAGACGGTGTACGCCGCAGGAACTGACGACCTGTTTGCTGAGCCGGTGGTCGGCACCGGAGCGCCGGTATCCACCAGCACGCTGCCCTCCGGCACCGCCGAGGACAGCCCGCTTCGGTTCGAAGATGACCCGTACCGTGACGAGGACGGCAGCTACCACGCTGCCGACGGCACCTACCGGTCCACGGAAGGACGCCAGCTGTGAGTAGCCAGATTCCGGAGACGCCGCCGAGTGCGGCGCATGTGAAGGCGGACAACGCGTCGCTGGGTGAGTTGCTGGGTGATGTGACCCGGGACCTGTCCACGCTGATGCGCCAGGAAGTGGAGCTGGCCAAGGCCGAACTCAAACAGTCCGCCACCAAGGCCGGCAAAGGCGGCGGGATGCTCGCCGGCGCCGGCGTGGCCGGGCACTTCGTCCTGCTCTTCCTGTCCCTGGCGTTGATGTTCGCCCTGGGCGCCCTGATGCCGCTGGGCTGGGCCGCCGTGATCGTGGCCGTGATCTGGGCCATCGTCGCCGCGGTCCTGGCCTCGATGGGCCGCAAGGAACTCAAACAGGTCCAGGGCATCCCACAGACCAGTGAAACACTCGCAGAAATTCCCCCAACCCTAAAACCAGGTGAGGTAAACCGATGAGCGAAAACCCGGACGCAATCCGTGCAGACATAGAAGCAACCCGGGCCCGCCTGGGCACCAACGTGGACGCGGTGGCGGACAAAGTCACCCCGTCCAACATCGTCCACCGCCAGACGGACAAAGTGAAGGACGCCGTCAGCGGAGTGAAGGAGCGCATCATGGGAGCAGCAGACTCAGCAACGTCCTCGGTCCAGGACAAGGTCCACTCCGGCGCCGGGCACACCTCAGGGGCCCTGCATTCCACCGGGGACACCCTGCACGGGGCCAAGGACACGGCCGCCGCCAAACTCTCCGACGCCGGCACCGCGATCTCCCAGGCACCGGACCAGGTCAAGGCCAAGACCCAGGGCAACCCCCTGGCCGCGGGCCTGATCGCGTTCGGCGCCGGGATGCTCGTCTCGTCCCTGATCCCGGCAAGCCAGAAGGAACGCGAAGCGGCCCAGCAGCTTAAGACCGCCGCCGAACCCCTGGCCACCCAGGTCACCGACGCGGCCAAGGACATGGTCCAGGACCTGAAGGAACCGGCCCAGGAAGCCATGGAAAACGTCAAAGCCACCGCCACCGACGGCGTCCAGAACGTCAAAGCCGAAGGCCAAGGCGCCGTCACCGACGTCAAAGACCGCGCCACCGACGCCAAAGACCACGTCCAAAACACCTAAGCATCACAGCACCTGGGACGGTTCAGGTTGAGGCAGGCCGGCTCCGCAAGGGGCCGGCCTTCCGGCGTTCCCAGAGCCTCCCGCCGGGCAGGGGCGCTGCTTAGCGTTTGCCTTTTTTCCGTGAACCCTTGCCCCGGCCCTTATCCGGGTTGGGCGCGTATCGCTGGGCAACCTTCGGAGCCTTCTTGGTTCCGCTGCCGCGCCGGTCAGGCTTGGGATCCTTTTTGACGTTGACGGGCTGTGCGGACGGTTGGCGGGAGCTTTGGGCGGTCCGCCCCCGCACGATCCCGATAAACTCCTCGATCACCTCGTCGGTTGAGTCCGTGGGCCATGCGACGGCAATCCCGGTGGCGGGTGCCCCGGACAGCCGCCTGGCAACTGTGTCCTTGACGTTGAAGTGCCGGGCAACGGACATGGGCAGTATCACCAGTCCGGCGCCGCTGGCCACCACCCGCAGGGCGGCCTCGGGACCACCCAGCGCGGCCGCGTCCAGGAACGACTCCTCTTCGAGGTCGGCGAGCGCCACTTCCTCGAACACCGAAATTTCGTGGCCCTTCGGGGCGACCACCACGGGCTGCTCCTCATAAAGCGGGATCACGCTGAGGCCCTCGCGGTCCACGGGAAGGCGGACGAAGCTGAGGTCCGCGGAACCGTCACGCAGCACCTGGACCTGTGCGCCGTCGTCAGCCATAAATGCCTCGAGTGGGACGTGCTGCACCCGCTCCTCCCACCGGCGGATCCATTTCCCGGGCGTGACGCCTGCCACGTAGGCGACGCGAAGGACGCGGGGAGCCTCCGCAACGGCAGGATCGGCAGGCCCTGAAGGGGCGGCGTCTGGCTGGGAGGCATTCTCGGTGGGCACGTCTTCACAGTACCGTCCGCCCGGATACCCTTGAAGCATGACCTCTGCAGACTCCCAGTCCATGAAGCCGGCCACCGTTGCCAAGAAACTTGGCATCTACCTGCCCGCAACACCGCAGGAGTTCCAGGAATCAACCATCACGCGCGCCGAATTCGCCGAACTCCAGGCCAATCCGCCGGAGTGGCTTGCCGAACTGCGCCGCAACGGTCCGCACCCCCGCCCGGTGGTGGCCCAAAAGCTGAACGTCTCCATCAGTGGCCTGGCCCGCGGCGGTATTGAGGACGCACTGACGACGGCGGAAATCACCGCACTGCTGCAGGCTCCCCCGGCGTGGCTGGTCACCGAGCGCGCCACCCACGCGGCCGTCCGCGCCGAGGCCAAACGCGTTAAGGAAGACGCTGCCAAGAAGGAAGCAAAGCGGGCGCGCGCCTAGGCCACAGGCTCCCGGCTCCGCCACGAGCAGTGGAGCTGGGCCACCAACGCGGCTCGCGCTCCACGTAATGGCTGTGAAAGCCGGGCGCGAAGCACGCGCGCAACCCAGGCGCGAAGCAACCGGCGGCGGGATCAGCCGATGGTTGCCAGGACTTCTCCGCGGGCGACGGCGGTTCCCGGCTTTTGGCCTCCCCTTGCCACGGTTCCTGCCCGGTGGGCTGCCACAGTGGTTTCCATTTTCATGGCTTCCAGCACGGCGACGGGTTGGCCGGCTGCCACCTCGTCACCGCTGTCCACGAGCCATTTCACCAGCGAGCCGGCCATGGGCGAGGAAAGCTCGGCGTCCTGGCCTTCGGTCGCAGCGGCGTGCGAATGGGCTGCCGCAGTAAGGGAACCACGGCCGCTGACCAGTGCTTCATAGATCCGGGAAGGCAGCCCCAACTGGACCGCTTTTCCATCCACTTCCACGGTGACGGTGGTCCGTTCCGCGCCAGGGGCAGTGCGGGCAATTTCCGGGGAGGCCGTGAGGGGCTCGGCGAACTCGTTCTCAATCCACGTGGTGTGCACACCCAGCCGGTCTTCGGCGGTGAAGTCCGGGTGGCGCACCACTGCCCGGTGGAAGGGAAGCACCGTGGGCAGGCCCTTGATCTGCATCTCGTCCAGGGCGGCCCGTGCCCGGCGCAGCGCCTGGTTCCGGTCTTCCCCGTGCACGATCAGCTTGGCCAGGAGCGAATCGTAGTGGCCGGAAACCACGGACCCCGACCGGACGCCGCTGTCCACCCGGATACCGGCGCCCGTGGGGGGCTCGAAGGCCTCCACCACGCCGGGTCCCGGCAGGAATCCGCGAGCGGGGTCCTCGGCGTTGAGCCGGAACTCGATGGCGTGTCCGCGCGGTTCAGGGTCTTCAGTGAGGGAAAGGGTTCCGCCCGCAGCTATCCGGAACTGCTCCCGGACCAGGTCCACCCCGGACGTTTCCTCCGTGACGGGGTGCTCCACCTGCAGCCTGGTGTTGACCTCGAGGAAGGAGATGACGCCGTCCTTGCCCACCAGGTACTCCACCGTTCCGGCGCCGTGATAGTCCGCTTCGCGGCAGATGGCTTTCGCCGATGCGTGGATCTGCGCGCGCTGGCCTGCCGTCAGGAAGGGGGCGGGGGCCTCCTCGACGAGCTTCTGGTTCCTGCGCTGCAGGGAGCAGTCGCGGGTCCCCAGCACCACAATGTTGCCGTGGGTGTCCGCCAGGACCTGGGCCTCAACGTGGCGCGGCTGGTCAAGGAAGCGTTCAACGAAGCATTCTCCCCGGCCGAAGGCCGCCGTGGATTCCCGGACTGCCGAATCGAAGGCATCCTCGACATCCTCGAGGCGCCGGGCAACCTTGAGGCCCCGCCCGCCGCCGCCAAAGGCCGCTTTGATGGCCACCGGCAGGCCGAACTCCCGGGCGAAAGCCAGGACTTCGCCCGCGTTGGCCACGGGCCCGTCGCTTCCGGGCACCAGTGGAGCACCCGCCCGGACAGCGATGTCGCGGGCGGTCACCTTGTTGCCCAGCGCCCGGATGGATTCGGGGGTGGGCCCGATCCAGGTCAAGCCGGCATCCAGCACCGCCTGGGCGAAATCGGCGTTCTCCGAGAGGAACCCGTACCCGGGGTGCACTGCGTCAGCACCTGAACGGCGCGCCACGGCAATGATTTTCGCCATGTCCAGGTAGGTATCGGGACCGGTTGAGCCACCCAGGGCATGAGCTTCATCTGCCATCCGCACGTGGAGGGAGTCGGCATCGGGGTCTGAGTACACCGCCACCGATTGCAGCCCGGAGTCGCAACAGGCACGGACGATCCTGACGGCAATCTCGCCGCGATTGGCAATCAGGACCTTTTTCATGACGAGATTCCTTCGGGAACGGTGTCTTTGGCGGGTTGGGCAAGGGGTTTCAGCGTTTCGGGATCAACCACCCTGAACTGGATGCCGCTGCCCGGCGGAATCTGTGCCGCGGTGGGAAGGTCTTCGGGGATCACCACTGCTATCACGGGGTACCCGCCCGTGACGGGGTGGTCGGCGAGGAAAATGACGGGATGCCCGCTGGGCGGAACCTGGAGGGCCCCGGCCACTGCACCTTCACTGGACAACTCGCCTGTACGGCTGCGTCCAAGGGCGCGGCCGGATTCCGGAACGAGCCGGACCCCGATCCTGTTCGACTGGTCCGAGACGCGCCATTGCTGGCCGGTGAGGTCCCGGACCGCCTCCTTGGTGAACCAGTCGTCCCGGGGCCCAAGGGTCACCCTGAGTTCGGTCACCTCAGCACCGACCCGCAGCGTAAACGGCTCGGGTTGGCCTACCGCTGTCCGCTCGACGACGGCAGCCACGGGCAGCCAGGTGCCCGCAGCCAGCGGAGGAGGACCAAGCCCGGACATGGTGTCGGTGGACCGGCTTCCCAGGACGGGCGGAACATCGAATCCGCCGCGGGCAGCAAGGTAGGTGCGCAGTCCGCGGGATGGTGCACCCACGGTGAGGCTTTCGCCGTCGAGCACCGCGAAGGGAGAGCAGGGGTCGGGGCGGCGCAGCACTTCCCCTTCGGGAGAGCGGATCTCCAGGGGAGCGGACGCCCCGGTGACTGCGGCCACCTGGTCCAACACCGCCCTCACGGTGAGGCCGCCGAGGAGATTTTCGACGACCGCGGCAGCGGGCTGGTTTCCCACCAGCCTGTTTGCCTGGCGGGCTGACTGCTGGTCGGCAGCGCCGGCAGCGGAAACGCCGAGGTCCCCGAGTCCCGGCCGGCCCAGATCCTGCAGCAGGGATTGCAGGCCGGGCTGCAGGATCTCAAGTCCGGAGTGGACGGTTTCGGAGCCGCCCGTTTCTATTGCGGCCGAAGGAGCGTGTGCCGTCCCGGAAGCCTGCAGGGGCACGGAATCAACTGCCACGTACCGGACTTTGTCGCCGGGCCGGACCAGGGCAGGCTGCTCCCGCTCCAGGTCCCACATCCGTGCCGCGGTCCGGCCAATCAGTTGCCAGCCGCCCGGTGACTGGCGTGGATAAACAGCAGAAAACTCGCCGCCCAAGGCAACAGCACCGGCAGGAACAGCTGTGCGCGGGGAAGGCCTGCGGGGGACGGTCAGGGAACTGTTCTCCCCCACAAGGTAGGCGAATCCGGGCGCGAACCCGCCAAAGGCGGCCGTCCAGAGCTGGCCGGTGTGGGCCTCCACAACGCCGTCTGCGCCCAGCCGCGTGAGGCGTCCCACCTCGGCGAGGTCTTCGCCGTCGTACACCACCTCGATGGTGATTTCGCGGCTCCCGGCCTGGCGGACGGCATCGAGCGGAAGATGTTCGACGGCGGCGCGCGCCCGGTGTGCGTCCACCTGGCTGGCGAATTTCACCAGGACGGTGGCGGCGGCGGCCACGGCGTCCAGCTGCCCCGGGAAAGGAGCGGCCTGGACGCGTTGGTGGAAGGCAAGCACGGAGTCAAGATCCGTCAGTTCCACCAGCAGGGCGCGTGGACCGGCCCAGCGGATTCCGGTGATGCTCATACAAAACTTGGTTCAGTCCTGGTGCAGCTGGATGAAGTTGCCGCAGCCGTCGTCGAACACCGCGCTGATCCCGGACGGATCCTCAGCCGGCCCACTCTTGAACGTGACCCCTTCCTTCACCAGCCGCTCATACTCAGCCTGCACATCCGGAACGCCGAAAACGATGGCCGGCAGACCCGCTTTGTGCAGCGCGTTCATGTAGTCCGCTGCGATGGGGTTGTCGCTGGGTTCCAGCAGGAGTCCCACCGAGCCCTGGTCCGCACCGGGGTCCTTGATGATGAACAGGTTGTACTCCGGCATGGCCATCAGCGTCTCGAAGCCAAGTGTTTCCGTATAGAAGGTGTGGGCGGCCGCTGGATCCTGGACGTGGATGCTGCACATTTTCAGTCTCATGGGTCCCACGGTACGTGCCGTAACGAATGTCGGGGAAGGCCTTGTGGCCTGGCCGCCCTGCCGCCTTCGGCGCTGGCGGGGCCATTGACCGCGGACCGGGAAGGCGCTCCAATGGAAGGACCAGCCCGGTGTTCCGCCCGGGCCTGTGGACGTGGAGGTGCAAGGTGGCAGCCATCGCAGAATCCCTGTTCCAGGGGGCGTGGGTTCTTCTGCTGTGCGGATCAGTGCTGGTGGTAAGCGTTGCCGGCACCGTGTTCCAGGTCCGACGGCGGGCGCTGACTGGCGAAGGCGGGGAACCGGAGCGCTCCGACCAGCTGTTCTGGGACCTGTTCCTGGGCTCGGCGGTGGCCCTCCCCGCCCTGCTCATCCCCACCCTCGCGTCCGCCTGGGCCGGGGTGTTCCTTACCGGAGCGGCTGTGGCAGCCGGAATCGCCGCCTACCGCGGCAGCCCGCGGCTGGCCGCCTGGCTTGCCGGCCGCCGGCAGCGCCGGGAATATCTGCCGGTATATGCGGCCGCCCAGGCCGAGCACAGCGCACTGCTGGAGCGCTGGCGCCGTTACGAGCTCGATCCGGCCTACTGCATTGATTTCCCCGCCATGACCGACGTGCGGCTGCCGCATACTGCCGCGGTCATCAAGGCCATGCGGGAGGCCGAGCAGCTCGGGGCCGCGCGGCACCAGGAGTACGCGCCCGCCGTCGAGCGATTTGGCCGCGCCCTTGCTGCGGCCGAACAGGCGGCAGGGATCCCTGCCGTCGGGCAGTAACTGCTGCTCCGTGCGTTAACTGCCGTGTCGCCGTCGCTGGAGTCCAGCGCCGGGGCGCCGTAGCATCCGAGGATGGAGTCACTGGAAACGCAAGACCGCGACCGGTTCGGCAGGCGGATGGAGGACCGGGGCGCCTGGCGCCAGGCCGCCACGCTGGCGGCCGCCGGCGAACTTACAGCGCGCTGGCTCGAAGGCCGGAGTGAGTTCCAGCCGGGCACCTTCACGGCAACGTACGACGACGAGACGGCGCCTATCGCTGCACGGCTTGCTGCCCTGAACCGGAATGGGCTGTTCACCAAGGAGTCGCAGCCGGGGCTGCGGTCCGCCAGCCTGGTGCAGCGCGAGTACGTCACGGGGTTCTGCAGTGCAGACGCTGCTGCGCAGCTCCTGGCCCTCTCCACCCGAAGTGAGCTGGTGACCGTGGCCCACGCCCCCGGCGAAGCCAGCAACGCCGCCATCCCGGTGACATTGGACGACGGCGAGGTGGTGACGGTCCTGGGATCCAGCGAGAACCCGGTGACCGAGGAGCAGATCCAGGACTGGGCCGGGGAAACCAACGACACCCTGGCCCTGCTGCTGGCTGATTCCTGGTATGTGGAAATCCTGGATCCGGCCTGGGGTCGGAGCAACGTGCTCCTGCCCGCAGTTCTCGACGCCCTGGCCGGTTCCTAGGTTCTTACAGTTCTACGGTGCCGCTTTCGCCCACGCTCATCCGGCTGTTGGTGACCTTGGACTTGACCCATTGGAACACCGTGGCGGCGGTCCCGCCGGGGCTGGTCCAGTACTCGGCGGAGTCGGAGTCCACGCGGAGCAGGCACACCTCGGGGGTGTCCGGACCGTCCGGGAACCACGCTTCAACGGCCTGGTTCCACATGTCACGGATCTTTGTCCGGTCCGTCACCACCTCGGCGGTGCCTGCCACGGAAACCCACTCGGTGTTCTTGCCGAAGGAAACATTCACCCGCGGGTCAGCCCGCACGTGCGCAACCTGCGAGGTGCCAAGCCCGGTGAAGAACCAGATGTCGCCGTCGTCCTTAACCTCCTGGACGGCCAGCGGCCGGCTGACGAGCGCGCCTTCTTCGTTGACGGTGGTCAACATTCCGATGTGGGAATGGTTGATGATGTCCGTAACCTTGCTGATGCTCTCGGTGTCAGTCATGTCTCACCCCGTTCGTCTGCATGCGGGGACGATCCCCACCGCCCAGCCTATTGGTAAGCATGCTTATATTCCACCCAGTGCCCTCCCCTCCTGAATTTAGGCAGGCACGGCCACCCGTGCAGCCTCGGTGATGCTGGCAGCGGTGCGGCGGCCCATGCGGATGGCGCCGTCCACGTGCTGGTAGCCTTCGGCGGCCAGGTCTGAGGAGGACCAGTAGATGGGTCCCACCGGGGCGTGCTGGTCCTTGCCGTAGCGGTGAAGGCCGCCCAGGTCGTAGCTGGAGGCGTAGGCGCCGCGGGTCCATTCCTCGGAGCCCCAGTCGGACTCGTAGTAGACCTCGGGCTCAAGTGCCTCAGCGCCCAGGAAGCCCGCGATGGACTCCAGGACGGCGCGCTTGCGTTCGTCGGCGCCCAGTTCGAACACGGCGTCAGCCTTCTCGTCCGAGATGAAGCCCACCAGCGTACCCCTGGTGTCGCCGTAGTTGGTGTTGTCGTAGACCTCCTGGACCAGGGATCCGGCACCGAAGCCAGTCCCGGACAGGCCCGAATTCCGCCAGAACGGGCGGCTGTAGACGGCGTGGACCTTGATGACCAGGCCGAGGGACTGGTGCTGGTGCATCTGGTGCTGGCGGCGCGGAAGCGGCGGGTTGAACGAGACCCGGGAGTAGAGGTTGGGGGGAACGGCCATGATCACGAACCGGGCGTTGACGGTGGCCCGCTCCGATTCGACGGTGACGCGATTGCCGCCGTCGGCGTCCGGTTCCCAGTTGATGGTGCGCACCGGGGAGTCAAGGACGACGTCGTCCCCCAGCTGCTGCGCGAGCAGCAGGGAGACCTGCTGCATCCCGCCCACTACGCGCCGGTCCAGGATGAAGTCCTCATCCGTGAGGTGGGTGAAGGACCCGGCCGAGGCAGCCATCAGCACTGCCTGCAGGGCGGAGAACGCATGGGCAGGCTTGGTGAGCATGCCCCCGGCGATGAAGAGGCCGATGTTGTTGCAGGCTTCCTCGTTGGCAGAGTGCTGCCGGAGCCAGTGGTGGAAGGAGATGGTGTCAAGTTCCCGGGCCTTCGGGTGTGCCCAGGGCTCGGTGGCGCCGATCTCTGCGGCCAGCCCGTCCAGCAGTTCGGTCAGGCGGTCCATCTCGGCTTTGGTGTCCGGATCCACGGGGAAGGTGTCCCCCGTGTAGCGGACCGGAATGCCGTCCTTGCCGATGTACATCGACTCGCCCTCGCGGTAGCGGGGGTAGGTTTGCAGGCCGAGTTCGTCCAGCAGTTCCAGGAGCACGGTCTGGTCCGGGGAGACCCACTGGCCTCCGATTTCCAGCATGGCGCCGTCCACGGTATCGGTCCAGGTGCGGCCGCCCACGCGGTCCCGCGCCTCAAGCACGGCAACGGTAAGGCCGGCCTTTTTCAGCTCGCGGGCTGCGGTAAGTCCGGAGGGCCCGGCTCCGACGACAACGACGTCGCGGTTCAGGTTCAGCATGATGTCCTCTCTTGGGTCCCCTCTCGTGTGACGGGGAGCACTAAATGAATGCCATTCATTTATTAGAACTATAGCTGCTTGGCGCCGGGACCGGAAGTGCCGGATGGAATAATGCAGGTGACCACCAAAGAAAGGCCAGTGATGCCGGCAGTACCAGCCGTACAGGGACGAACCACCCGTGAGGCGGGTGCTACCACCGGTAACGGGGGCACGGTCAGGAGGCGGGCCGGACGGCCGTCCGCTGCGCTGCTGGACAAAGCGGGGATCACCGTGGCGGCGCTGGAACTGATTAAGCGCAAGGGCTACGACGGGCTCACCATGGCGGGCCTGGCCAAGGAACTGGACGTTGCGCCGTCGGCCCTGTACAACCATGTGGCCGCCAAACGGGACGTTCTGCTTTTGGTGGAGGACCACCTGACGTCCCTGGTGGATGTGTCCGATTTCGGCTCAGCACCCTGGGAAGACGCGGTGCGCAGCTGGGCCTGGAGCTACCGGAACGTCTTCGCCGAGCACACGCCGCTGATTCCCGTCATCGCCGTCCTTCCGGTGACCGACGCGCCGCAGACCCTGGCGATGTACGAGACCGTGAGCAAGGGCTTCCTCGACGCCGGCTTCCCGCAGGAGCGCATCGTCTCCTCGATCGTGGCGTTCGAGTCCTTCATTTTCGGCTCCGCGTACGACGTCACCGCGCCCGAGGACATCTTCGACTCCGGGTCCATGGCCGAGTCCACCCCTCATTTCACCGCTGCCGTGCGGAGCGCTGCCGCTCCTTCTTCCGGTGCGTCCGGCGGACTGCCGGCGGACGCGGCGTTCGAGCTGGGACTGGAGGCGCTGATCTCGGGGCTGGGTGCGCTGCGAAGGCAGTGACCCTGGGGCTGCCATGGAACAGGGTGGCTGTGTATGAAGCGAGCACGTCTTCGGAAGGATGGAAGAACGAATGACCCGCACTGCCCGGACAGCACCTGACCGCACTGCCAGGTTCGGCTTTGCGTTTATCGGCGTTCTGCTCATTGCCGTGAACCTTCGGGTGTCCTTTGTCAGCGTGGGACCGGTACTGGCGAACATCAGCGGCGACCTGGCGCTCTCCAGTGCCGCTGCAGGATTCCTCACAGGTCTGCCGCTCATTGCCTTCGCGGTCTTTTCACCCCTGGCCCCTGGTTTCGCATCCCGGCTGGGCCTCGACCGGGCGCTGTGGATGTCCCTGTTGATTCTTGCCACCGGGATCGTGCTCCGCTCTTTGCCCCTGCCGGACTTCATCTGGGCTGGCACCGCGCTGATCGGCGCGGCCATCGCATTTCTCAATGTCCTCGTGCCCTCCCTCGTGAAGCGGGACTTTCCGCTGAAGGTCAGCCAGGTCACCGGAAGCTACACCGCCACCCAGGCCGCCGTCGCCGCGGTCGGGGCCGCCGTCGTCGTTCCCGTTACGGAATCCTCGCCGGCAGGATGGCGCATTGCGCTCGGGATCTGGGCCGGACTGGCCCTCATTGCCATGGCCGTGCTCCTGCCGTGGCTCCGCCGGCACCAACTGGGCACCGTCCACTCCCCCACACCCACGGCCCCCTACCGCTCACCCTGGGGATCGGCCCTGGGCTGGCAGGTGACGATCTTCATGGGACTGCAGTCGGTGGCCTTCTACGTCCTGATGGCATGGCTGCCAACCATTGAACAAAGCCGCGGGATCTCCGCCATAACCGCCGGTATCCATTTGTCCGTCTTCCTGCTCATCAGCGTGTTCGCCAGCCTTGCCACTGGAGCAGTCCTTCACCTGGGTGCCGACCAGCGGCCCGCATCCTTCGCGAGCAGTGTGCTCACCTTCATGACTTTTCTCGGGCTGGCATTCGCGCCGGACCTCACTTTGCTGTGGGTCCTGACCGGGGCAGTTGGGTGCGGAAGCCTTATTGTCATCGCCCTGTCGCTGTTCAGCCTCAGGACAGTGAACCACCCGCAGGCGGCGTCATTGTCCGGAATGGCTCAATCGGTGGGCTACGGGCTGGCAGCGGTAGGGCCGGTTCTGTTCGGCGGCCTCCGCGACCTCACCGGAGACTGGACGGTCCCGCTCCTTGCCATCGCAGGAAGCATGGCAGTCCTCGCCGTGACGGGTATCCTCGCCGGGCGGAACCGGACCATCAGGCCGTCCACGTGATGGTGGACGATGTCGACAACCATTACCAGCGAGCCCAGTCCCTTGGGGCCAGAATTACCTCGCCGCTGTCAGACAAAACCTGAGGCCTGCGCCAATACATGGGGAGGACCTGGTAGGCCACCGCTGGGAGTTCTTCCAACAGACAGGCTTGTTTCATCTGCGGACTGGGGCGTCGAGTTGCGCCCCTGACCCGGGGTGCCGGCCATGGCCGGCTGCAGCCGGCGCAGCTGGCCATGGCGGGGTGGTGGAGAAGTCCGTGAACATTGCGCTAGCCCCCACTGTGCCAAAACGATACTTCAACGGCTTCCCGCGGACCCGGGACCGCTCTTGACGCTGGTCGCCAGCCAAACTATTTTTCCGGACCGTGACCCTTGACACCCCTCCAACGAGCGTCTTATCGTTGGTGCCAAGTCGTTTTAGCAAAACGATTTTTCACCCCAACTACAGTCTCGCTATTTCCGTTCGAGAGAAAGTGAGTCGACAGCGATGTCCACTCGAAAGACCATCAACAGGTTCGTCACCATCGGCGGCATCTGCACCGCCGTCGCACTGGCAGCGACCGGGTGCGGCGCAGGGGGCCCGACCACCACGGGTAGCGCCGGCACCAGCACCGTCAACGTCCTGGTCGAGGCCGGCGGCCACGCCGAGCTGACCGGCGTCGCCGAACAGTGCAAGAAGGACGCCGGGATCAACGTGAACTTCGTCGAACTGCCCTACGACGGCATGTTCAACCGGCTCTCCAGCGAGTTCTCCTCCGGCAACGTCTCCTTTGACGTCGCGGCCCTGGACTCCGTCTGGCTGCCCAGCTTCAAGGACGCCGTCCAGCCCATCGACGAAATCTTCACTGACGAAGCGAAGAAGGACATTTTCCCGGCCCTCGTCAAGGAAGCGAACGTGGACGGGCACTTCATCGGCCTCCCGGCGTGGACCAACGCCGAGATCATCCTCTACCGCAAAGACCTCTTCGAGGACGCCAAAAACAAGGCCGACTTCCAGGCCAAGTACGGCTACGAGCTCGCCGCGCCCACCACGTGGAAGCAGTACCAGGACATCGCCGAATTCTTCACCCGTGACGGCATGTACGGCACGGACGTCAAGGGTGGTGTCGAGACCGAATGGCTCGCGCACGTTTTGCAGGCCGGCTCTCCGATGATCCTGGATGAGAACAACAAGGTGGTCATCGACAACAAGGCACACAAGGAAGCCCTGGACTTCTACGTCAGCCTCACCAAGTCAGCTCCGGCCGGTGCCGCACAGGTGGACTGGGCAGCCGCCCAGAACCTGTTCAACCAGGGCAAGACCGCGATGACCCGCTTCTGGGCCCACGCCTACCGCCAGATCCCCAAGGACTCACCGGTGGCCGGCAAGGTGGGAACAGCTCCCATGATCGCCGGATCCGCGGGCATTGGCGGTGTGCCGGGACCGTGGTACCTCACCGTCCCCAAGGCAACGAAGAACACGGACGCTGCCAAGAAGTTCATCAAGTGCGCCTACGACAACAACAGCATGGGCATTGAATCGAGCCTCGGCCTGGCGTCGCGCATCTCGGCTTTCGAAAAGTACCAGGACAAGGCAGGCTACGAAAGCTTTGGTCCCCTGATCGAAACCCTTAACGGTAAAGCCACCGCCACCCGCCCCGCTACCGAAAAGTGGCAGCAGATTGTGGACACGGTACTGGTCCCCATGCTGCAAAAGGCTGTGGCCGGCGGTGACTCCGCAACCCTCCTCGCAGATGCCAAGAAGCAGATCGAGGACCTCATCAAGTAAGATCCCCGCGGCCGGCACCTGCCGAAGAGTCACAGCAAGTCCAGTGCCGGCCGCGGCCCCCAACCAGCGGAAGAGAAAACCGTGCGTATCTCCGATCGCCGCTTCGCGATGTTCCTCATGGCACCAGCGGCCCTGTTCCTGGCAGTGTTTGTCGCCTTTCCACTGTTCCGCCTCGTGGCGGACAGCTTCTTCAAGATCTCGCCGATCGCAGGCGGCCCCCGCGACTTTGTAGGGCTGGATAACTACTTCCGGGCCTTCGCCTCAGACGCCTTCGTGGGTGCCGGGTGGCGCACCCTGGCCTACACCCTGGTGGTGGTCACGCTCGAATTCGCCCTGGGCCTGGGAATGGCACTGCTGTTCACCACCCTCGGGCGCAGTTCCCAAATCTGGCGGACAGTCTTTATGTACCCGCTGATGATCGCCCCGATCGTGGCAGGCCTGCTCTGGAAGTTCCTGATGGTCGATAACTTCGGCCTCATCGGAACTCTCCTGCACCAGGCCGGCATCCTGTCCAACCCCAACCAGATCGGCTGGCTCTCGGACCCGGGCATCGTGCTCTATTCCGTGGCCATTCCGGACATCTGGCTGACCACGTCGTTTATGTGCCTGGTGCTTTTCGCCGGCCTGCAGAACATCCCCGGGGACCTGATCGAAGCCGCCCGCCTGGATGGCGCGCGCGCACCGGCCATGCTTTTCCGCATCATCCTCCCCCTCCTTCGCCCGGTCATCGCCGTCGCACTGGTGGTCCGCGGCATTGATGCAGCCAGGGCGTTCGACACCATCCTCATCCAAACCAACGGCGGCCCCCAGTCCGCCTCCGAAACCATGAGCCTGCTCATCTACCGGACCATGATCCGCTTCGGCGATCCCGGGCTGGCCAGCGCCATGGGCACCCTCTACCTGCTGGCCATGCTGGCTGTCGCTTTTGTTGCGGTATCCACCATCTGGCGGCCAGGAAAGGACAGCTGATGCGCGTCGCTGAAAAAACAAGGCACGACGCCGGGGCGCCGGCGGGAGTGCCCGGGGCACCTGCCCTGCATACCGCCACGCGTAGCGGGAAGCGGCGCGGCGTCAACCGCGAAGGCCTGGAAGCCGGCAGGCGGAGCACCAGGACCCTCCTCTGGGTCCTCCTCGCGGCAGCGATGGTGCTCTACAGCTTCCCCTTCCTGTACCTGCTCTTCACGTCCTTCAAGACCCCCATCGATACCATCGCCGTGCCGCCCACCATCCTCCCCAAGGAATGGACGCTGGAGAACTACACCAACGCACTGGGCCGCAGCGGAGTCCTTGCCTCCTTCATCAACAGCATCCAGACGGCCGTCATCAGCACCGTGCTGTCTCTGGTGCTGGCGGTCCCGGCCGCCTACGGCATCACCAGGTACAAGACCCTCAGCGGCCGTATCTTCATCATGGCTGCACTGGTTACGCGGATGGTGCCGCCCGTGGCCATCGGCATCCCGCTGGCCTCGATGATGGCCTCCATGGGCCTGTCCGATACACCGATCGCACTGTCCATCGCGCATACCACCATCTCGCTGCCGCTCTCGATCTGGCTGATGTCCAGCTTCTTCGAAGCGGTGCCCAAAGACCTGGAAGAAGCGGCCACTGTGGATGGTTGCAGCAGGCTCGGAGCCCTGTGGCGGGTGGTGATCCCGGTAGTCTCCGGCGGCATCGCCGTCACCGCGATCTTCGCCTTCCTCGCCTCGTGGAACGAATTCCTCTTCGCACTCCTGATGACGGCAATCCGCTCCCAGACCACACCCGTGGTGATCGCGAACTTCCAGACCCAGTTCGGCCTGGACTGGGGATCCATGACGGCGCTGGCCGCCGTCTACTCCATCCCCGTCATCCTGCTCACGCTCCTCTTGCAGCGCAAGATCGTGGCAGGCATGACGCTCGGGGCCGTCAAGGGCTAGACATGGCAACGAGTAGCCTACTGGTAACCCCGACGGGCATCACAAACCATAAGGACGTGGGAGACAGATGAGCAACAAGAACATCGGCATCAAGGACGTGGCCGTCGCCGCCGGCGTCTCCGTGACAACTGTCTCCCACGTCCTCAATGAGGTGTCCTACGCCCGGATCAGCCCCGAGACCCGGGACAAGGTCAGGACCGCGGCTGAGCTGCTCGGTTACGGCCCCAACCGCCTGGCCGTGGCCCTGCGGACACAGCGGACCGGCATGCTGGGCCTGGTCAGCGAGGACATTGCCACCACACCCCACGCCGGCCGGATCATCCTGGGTGCCGACGAGGCTGCCAAGGCGCGGGGGTACAGCCTCATGATCATCAACACCTCCGGCTCGGCAAGCCTGGAGTCCCGGCAGGCCGACGTCGAGGCCCTCCTGGAACGCCGGGTGGACGGAATCCTCTACGCCACCATGTATCACCGCAACGTGGAGCTCCCGGCCAACCTTGGCACCGTGCCCTCCGTCCTGGTGGACTCGGTGGCCACCGGAGGCAACATCACCGCCGTCATCCCGGACGAGGAAGGCGGCGCACGGGCCGCCGTGGGAGCGCTCCTCGAAGCCGGCCATACCCGGGTTGGCTTCATCAACAACACGGATGACGTCCCTGCTACCCGCCACCGGCTCAGGGCCTTCCGGGCCATGTTGAACGAGGCGGGGCTCGACGGCGATGCGGCACCTGTCGAGTCGGAGGTATCCGAGGTGCACGGGGGGTACGAGGCGGCCAAGCGGATCCTCGCACGCGGGGACCGCTCCCAAATGCCGACGGCATTGTTCTGCTACAACGACCGGATGGCGATGGGCGCCTACCGCGCCGCGGCCGAGTTGGGACTGGCCATCCCCGCTGACCTTTCAATCGTCGGCTTCGATGACCAGGAATTGATCGCCGCCAACCTCCACCCGGCCCTGACCACCGTGGCCCTGCCCCACTACGAAATGGGTGCTTGGGCCACTGAGCATCTCATTGACGCCGTGAAGGGGAAGACCGACCTTTCCCTCATGGCACTTCACCCGACCATTCTGGGCTGCCCCCTGGTGCGCCGTGATTCCATTACGGCTCCCCGCCAATAGGCAGCCAACCCCTTCCATTTCCCAAGAGGATCAACAGACATGTCCAGCTGCCTTGATGCCGCACGCCCGGAAACAACCCCGGCAGAAACCTCCAGGTTTCGGCCTGCCATCCACTTCACGGCAAGGGATACGTGGCTGAACGATCCCAATGGCCTGGTTTTCCACAACGGCCTGTACCACCTGTTCTTCCAGAACAACCCGTTCGGCAACGTCTGGGGCAACATGTCCTGGGGACACGCCACCTCCACTGATTTGCTGCACTGGACAGAACATCCTGTGGCCATTGCCTGCGACGGGACAGAGGACATTTTCTCCGGCAGCATCGTGGTTGATGAGGAGAATACGTCCGGCTTTGGAAGCGCCGACGAACCAGCCCTTGTAGCTGTTTACACCAGCGCCTACAAGCCAGCATCCGAGCACCACGGCACGCAGGCCCAATCCCTGGCGTACAGCACCGATTGCGGAATGACGTGGCAGAAATACGACGCCAACCCCGTCCTCACCAGGGGATCGGCGCACTTCCGCGATCCCAAAGTTTTCCGCTACCGGGAGGGTGAAGAAGGCGCCTGCTGGATCATGGTCGCGGTCGAAGCGCAGCATCAGAATGTCGTTTTCTACCGCTCGGCCGATCTCAAGTCGTGGGAGTTCCTGAGCGGCTTCGGCCCGGCCAACGCGGACGCCGGCGAATGGGAGTGCCCGGACCTGTTTCCCCTGGCGGTTGACGGGGACCCGGACAACGTCAAATGGGTACTGATCGTCAACGTCAACCCCGGCGCCGTGGCAGGAGGTTCCGGCGGACAATACTTCGTGGGGCACTTCGACGGCACGCACTTTACGCCTGACCCCGGTTCACTGGCCGCGCCGGCAGGACTGTCCTCCCTCACTGACCCGGACATGGCTGCTGCAGCTCTGCAGCAATGCCTGTGGCTGGACTGGGGACGCGACTGCTACGCCTCAGTATCCTTCAGCAACCTCCCGGGCAACCGCCGCATCATCATCGGCTGGATGAACAACTGGGACTACGCCAACGAGCTGCCCACCTCCCCTTGGCGGTCCTCAATGACCCTCGCCCGCGAAGTGAAACTCACGGCAGTCAACGGCTCGGCCCGCCTCATCCAGCAACCGGTCCTGGCCGACTCCTGGGCAGGAGAAGAGCCCCATGCTGCCCAGGACCTCATGCATTTAGACGCCTGCGAGCTGCGTAATTCAGCGCTCCGGTTGCCGGATGCGGTACCCGGCAGCGCCCACGTCATCGAGGCAGAGGTACTTCCCGGAAGCGCACAACGGTTGGTTTTCCGTCTGTTCGGAAGCAGCGACGGGACCAAGGGCACCACCCTTAGCTACAGCCCGGACAGCGCCCAGCTCATCCTTGACCGGACAAATTCAGGAGACACCGGCTTCCATCCAAAATTTCCTTCGATCGAGTCCGCACCACTTGAGCTTGAAGACGGTCTGCTCAAACTGCTCATCGTCGTCGACCATTGCTCGGTGGAAGTATTCGCCCAGGGCGGCAAGGTGGTCGTGACCGATCTCATCTTCCCGGAGAAAGAAAACCGGGAGAACTGGCTATGGGCTGAGGGAGGCTCAGCAACAATACTGAAGCTGGCGGCCTCAACACTTGCCTGACCGCAGCCGCGACATTGATCGCAGGAGTCTGGGAAAGCACAACACAAAGGGAAGAACCCCCATGTCAAGCAACAACTACTACGACGTGACCACGTGGCCTGTCGGCAATCCGTCGAAGGACGTCGGCGAAGTCATCAACAGCATCATCGCTGACATCAAGGACCGGCAAACGGCCAGCGATGTGAACAACGGAGGAAAGCCGGGCGCGGTGATCAACATCCCGCCCGGGGACTACCACCTTCGGACGCAGGTGCTGATCGACGTCAGCTTCCTTCGGATCCAGGGCTCAGGGCACGGCTTTACGTCCTCGAGCATCCGGTTCAATGTTCCCGAAGACGAATGGCCCGATCTGCACGAGCTGTGGCCCGGAGGCAGCCGCATCATCGTCGACCTTCCCCTTGATGCAGATGAGGAGGAATCCAAGGGAGCCGCTTTCTATATTGAGCGAAGCGGGAGCCCGCGGATCAGCTCGGTCGAGTTCTCCAACTTTTGCATCGACGGGCTGCACTTCACCCCGGATGGCTCGGGGCAGCATCCCGAGAACACGTACGTCAACGGCAAGACCGGGATCTATGTGGCGAACGCCAACGACTCATTCCGCGTCACCGGCATGGGGTTCGTCTACCTTGAGAACGCCCTGACTATCTATAACGCGGACGCGCTGTCCGTTCACGACAACTTCATCGCTGAATGCGGAAGCTGTATCGAGCTGCGCGGGTGGGGCCAGGCATCAAAGATCACCGACAACCTGGTGGGAGCAGGTCCTAAGGGCCACTCGATCTACGCCCAGAACCATGGCGGACTCCTGATCACCGCAAACAACGTCTTCCCCCGTGGTTCGAGCAGCGTCCATCTCGAAGGCGTGACCCGTTCAAGTGTTACCAACAACCGTTTGCATTCGTTCTACCCGGGGATGCTGATCCTTGCCGCGAACAGTTCGGAAAACCTCGTAGCCACGAATCACTTCCTGCGGGACCACGAGCCTTGGACGCCTTTCCTGGGCGTCGACAACGGACTGGACGACCTGAACGGGCTTCTCCGTGTCAACGGCAGCAACAACTCTGTCATCGGCAACCACTTCTCCCTGATCATCGACGCACAAAGCATCAGGCCGACCGGCGCCACGCCTGTCATCATCCGGCTAAGGGAGGGGGCCGGCAACTTCGTCTCCAACAACCACGTGGTGGCGATGGATGTTCAAGCCACGTCAAGCGACTCCTGCTTCGACGCCCAGGTGGACGCCCTGTTGGCTACCGGAGCTTCGGACGGGCTCGCCGTTACCGCCGTTAGGGTCGATTCTGAATCAGCCAGGAACACGATCCTTGATTCCGGAAGCGACGCCCAGGTGATTGCGGACAGGACTGTTAACGCCTTCAGGGCCACGCCCACGATCGGCTTCCAGGGCACTGGAGTAACCCACAACCAACTGACGTAAAGGAGACAGCACGATCCGACCCTGTAGAAGTGGCGCCGCATACTTGTAATACAAGTAGGCGACTTGTATCCTATGGGGGCGGGCGAAGGAGCCCGGCGCCCGCCCCAAAGGAGAACCAATGAGCACCGTCGATCTGATCCGGCACGTCAAACTGTCCACCGCCCGCCTGCCCCTGAGCGTCCCCATCAGCGACGCCAAAGTCTTCACTGGCCGGCAGAAGCCCATGACCGAGGTGGTCTTCCTCTTTGCCGAGATCACCACCGAACTGGGGCACACCGGCGTCGGCTTCAGCTACTCCAAGCGCGCCGGGGGCCCAGCACAGTACGCCCACGCCAAGGAAGTGGCCGAGGGCATCATCGGCGAAGACCCCAACGACATCGCCAAGATCTACACCAAGCTGCTCTGGGCCGGGGCCTCGGTGGGCCGGTCCGGTGTCGCCACCCAGGCGCTGGCCGCCATCGACATTGCCCTGTACGACCTCAAAGCCAAGCGGGCAGGCCTGTCACTGGCTAAATTCCTGGGCTCCTACCGCGACTCCGTCCAGACCTACAACACCTCCGGTGGCTTCCTCAACGCCAGTCTCGAGGAGGTTAAGGCACGCGCCACCCAGTCCATCGAAGAGGGCATCGGCGGCATCAAGATCAAGGTGGGCCTCCCGGACAGCAAAGAGGACCTTCGCCGCGTGGCCGGTATCCGTGAACACATCGGCTGGGACGTCCCGCTGATGGTCGATGCCAACCAGCAGTGGGACCGGGCCACCGCCCTGCGGATGGGCCGCCAGCTCGAAGAATTCAACCTCATCTGGATCGAAGAACCACTGGACGCCTACGACTTCGAAGGCCACGCGCACCTGGCGAACGTCCTGGACACTCCCATCGCCACGGGTGAAATGCTCGCCTCCGTGGCCGAACACAAGGGCCTCATCAACGCCAACGGCTGCGACATCATCCAGCCCGACGCACCCCGCGTGGGCGGCATCACCCAGTTCCTCCGCCTCGCCGCCCTCGCCGACGAGCGCGGCCTCGGCCTGGCCCCGCACTTCGCCATGGAAATCCACCTCCACCTGGCCGCCGCCTACCCGCGTGAGCCGTGGGTGGAGCACTTCGACTGGCTCGACCCGCTGTTCAATGAACGGCTCGAAACCAAAAACGGCCGCATGATCGTCCCGGACCGCCCCGGCCTCGGCGTTACGCTCAGCGACCAGGCCCGTGCGTGGACCACCGAGTCCGTGGAGTTCGGCGCGTAACCTTAAGGCCATGAGCCGGAACCTCACCGCGGACCTCGCCGCCGACCTTCGCACCCGCATCGTGGACGGCGTCATCCAGCCAGGCGAGAAGCTCCCCAGCGAAAATACCCTCATCAGCGATTTCGGTGTCAGCCGGACAGTGGTCCGCGCAGCGCTGACCCGCCTCCAGGCCGAGGGACTCGTCGAAACCGAACGGGGGCGCGGCAGCTTCGCCCTCACCCCGCCGTCGGACGGGCCCCAGGCAGCACCCGGGGCCCGTCCCGTGGCCAGCATGGAGGACCGGCTCCACCTGCTGGAGTTCCGCATGGGCGTGGAGTCCGAGGCTGCTGCGCTGGCCGCCCGGAACCATACGGAGCGGCAGCTGCGCGCCGTTACTTCGGCACTCGAGGAGTTCACAGCCAGCGCAGGCCACCCGGCACATGCCATGAAGTCCGATTTCGAGTTCCACCGCGCCGTGGCCGCCGCCTCCGGCAACCCCTACTACTCAGACTGCCTGGCTGCCCTCGGCCAAACGATGATCGCGATGCCGCGCACCCGGCTGATGACCGGCGTCGAGCATTACGCCCGGGACCACTTCGACCAGGTGGTGCAGGAGCACCGCTCCATCTCGGACGCCATCGCGGATGGTGACGAGGCTGCCGCAGCGGCCGCCATGCGCAGCCACCTGGCCAACTCACGACGACGGTTCAAGGCTTCCGCGCGCCCGTAACCCCGCACGCCCCGGCCCTTCCCCTGCAGAGGTTAAACAGAAGAGCCCCGGTCATAAGACCGGGGCTCTTCATTTGCGTGCGCGAGGGGGGATTTGAACCCCCACACCCTTTCGGATACTGGCACCTGAAGCCAGCGCGTCTGCCGTTCCGCCACTCGCGCGCAACTTCCTCCACTGAATCCCGGCCGGTTTCCCCGATCCGCAACCCTGTAAAAGCAGCGAGATCAAGCATAACGGACATTGCCGGGAAAACACCAATTGGGCCCGGGAGCCACTCCCTGGCGGAGGGAGGAACGGAGTAAACGGGGGCCGCCGAACAGCGGGCACCACTAGCGGAGACGGCAAGGAACTGAACTTTTGGCGGCGCCCGGCCGTTGTGGATTAAGGTCATTCACAGGCCTGCCCAGTAGTATCGGATGTAGGAGTGGCTGCTGCACGCAGGCGCACCGTAGGCCTGCGAACAGCACTGCAAGTGAACTGACGGAACAACAACTGCCCCGCAGCCGGGGGGAAAGGAGAAGCACCATGGGTCTGCTGGACAAAGTCGAGCGCGGCATCGAAAAGGCCGTCCGGGGCGTCTTCTCCACCGGCTCGCGGGCCCAAGTGGAACCCGTGGAGATCGCCAGCCGGCTCCGGCGCGAGGTGGACCACAAGTCCCTCACCGTTGCCGCCGGCCGTACATTGGTACCCAACGTTTTTGATGTCCAGCTCAGCGATGATGACTTCAGGCGCGCCCAGGAGTGGGGCACAGCCCTGGCCGAAGAACTCTGCGACGTCGTTATCAATCACGTCCGCAGCCAGGGCTACATCCTGCAGGGGCCCGTACGCATTTCCTTCCGGCGCGAGACCGAACTCAAGCCCGGCGACTTCGAGATCGTTTCCACTACGGAGAAGTCCCAGGGCGGCGGCGCTGCGCCCCCGGCCCGCCCCAACGTGCCCGCCGCGCCCAGCCGGCAACCCGTCCGGCTGCAGCCCGTGCTGGACATTGACGGCCAGCGGTACTCACTGAACGCGCCGTCGATCGTGCTGGGCAGGTCCTCCGATGCCGATATCCACGTCGAGGACACCGGGGTCTCACGCCGCCACCTCGAAATCCGGACCAGTAACGGCGTCACCAGTGCTGTGGACATGGGCTCCACCAACGGCAGCTATGTCAACGGACACAAGGTCACCGGCAGCACCGAACTTACCGACGGCTCCACCATCACGATGGGACGGACAAAGATTATCTTCCGCCTGCTTCCCGCCAGCCCGGGTGGCTCCGCATGAGCGAACTGACCATCACCGCCCTGCGGTTCGGCTTCCTGCTGCTGCTGTGGGTGCTCATCTTCAGCATCGTCTCGGCCATGCGCCGCGACCTCATGGTGGGCCGCAAAGCAGCCGCCGGCGCCCCCACCGCCCGCCAGGTCCGCAGGAATCCTGAACTGGCCGACGCCCCGCCGCAGCCGGTCAAGCAGCAAGCCCGGCAGCTGGTGGTGGTTGAGGGCCCGCTCAAGGGAACAACCCTGCCGCTGGCCGCAAGCCCCATCCTCCTGGGCCGGGCCCAGGAGGCCACCCTGGTCCTGGAGGACGACTACGCGTCCGGCCGCCACGCCAGGCTTTTTCCCCAGGGCAGCCGCTGGTTCATTGAAGACCTCGGCTCCACCAACGGCACCTATCTGGGCGATCAGCAGCTGACCCGTGCCCTGCCCGTTGAGCCTGGCGTCCCCGTGAGAATCGGCAAGACGGTCATCGAATTGAGGCCATAGGCGTGGCCGAACCGCAAAACCCCGCAACCGACCCCAAGCCGGTGGAGCGGCCGCTCATCATGCGCTTCGCCGCGCGTTCCGACGTCGGCAAAATCCGTTCCAAGAACGACGACTCAGCCTACGCAGGGCGGCACCTGGCCGTCGTGGCGGATGGCATGGGCGGCCACGCCGGCGGCGATGTTGCTTCCGCGGCCACCGTGCTGGACATGATCCACCTGGACCACGGTGACTACGACGGCGACGCCGGCACCACGCTGGCTGACGAGATCCAGACGGCGAACTCCCTGCTGTCCGAACTGGTGCATATCAACCCCAAGCTCGCCGGAATGGGCACCACCGTCACCGCACTCCTCCTCGCAGAAGGGAAGCTGCACTTCGCCCACATTGGCGACTCGCGCGCCTACCGGCTGCGGGACGGCAAGTTTGAACAGGTCAGCGTTGACCATACGTTTGTGCAGCGGCTCATCGACGAAGGACGGCTGCGCCCGGAAGAGGCCGAAACCCATCCGCACAAGAACGTCCTGATGCGCGTCCTGGGTGACGTGGACGCCAGCCCCGAACTGGACCTGGACACCCTGGAAGTGAAGCCGGGCGAACGCTGGCTGCTCTGCTCCGACGGGCTCAACTACGTGGCTGGCCACGCCGTTGAACGTACTGTGCGCGAGACCAAGGATCTGCGCGAGTGCGCGGAAATCCTGGTGGACCTCACCCTTGATGCCGGTTCCCCGGACAACGTCACCGTGGTGATGGTGGACATCGTTGAGGAAACGCCCGACGACGTCAGCACAGCCGCCGTCGACGTCATCCCTGCTCCGGGGGTCACCAAAGCCCCTTCCGCAGCGGGCAGCGCAGGTCCCGTCGCAGCGAAGGCACCTGAGCCGGCCGACCCCAACAAGTCCACCGCGGATGCAACGCCACCCGCAGCGCCTGCCGCCGCCTCACCGAAAGATGCGGGTGCCGGCAACATCCCGGCCACGCCGGCGTCAGGCAAAAACGGCCCGCCCGCCGGCCCTGAAGCAGATTCCCCTCAGCCAGGTCCACCTGAGTCAGGGACATCCGAGCAGCCACCCACTGATGCAGGTTCGACGGACCCCCACCTTGGCGAACACCTGACCGCCGAAGTGCTGAGGGAAGAACTCGCCTCCCGTCCGCACGAACTTGTGGGAGCTGCCGCCTCAGCCGCGGAGACCGGGTCCATCCCCACCATTGCCGGCCGCACCGTGGCACGGCGTGCTGCCACCCTCCTCACGCACAAGGCTGAACCGCAGGGCGTCGAGGCAGAAGACACCCTGGTTCCACTGAAGCCACGCCGTTGGGTGACCTGGTCCATCGCAGCAGCCGTTCTGGTGGTGCTGACGGCGGGCCTTTGGCTGGGCTATGCGTGGACCCAGACCCGCTACTACGTTGGCGAATACGATTCCCGCGTCGCCATCTACAACGGCGTTTCCCAGCGGCTCGGGCCGATCCAGCTTTCCACCCTTGAGGCGGTCACCGAAATCCGGATGGACTCGCTTCCCCCGTTCTCACAGCAGCGGGTCCGCCAAACCGTCCCTGCCCAGGACCTCTACGACGCCCAGCGCATCGTGAAGAACCTGGAGCTCACAGGCACTACGTCGCCTGAAGAAGGGTGCCCCACCACATCGGCATCCCCTGCCGCCTCCACGCCCCCGGCCAGCGCTCCGCCCTCGACCACTGCGCCCGCCCCGGAGTCGTCTGCGCCGGAGCCGTCTGCCACTCCCGCTGTGTCAGCCAGCGGAGCGGCACCGTCGGCCCCAGCACCCTCCCCCACACCGAGTCCCACGATCAGCTGCGAGGTGGGCCAATGAGCCAGCTCAGTACCGCACCCAAGCCACGACGGAATGTGGAACTGGCCTTGCTGCTGCTTGCCCTCGCGGTGGGCATCGGTGCCAACATGCTGGTTGGCGTGGACCAGGAGAAGGCTTTTGATTCGGATTTCTGGTTCCAGTCCAGCCTCCTGGCCGTGGCCGCCTTGGTGTTCCACGGCGTACTCCGCTTCCGCGCCAAATATGCGGATCCGGTAATACTTCCCCTGGTAGTGGCCTTGAACGGACTTGGCCTGGCCATGATCCACCGCTTGGACGCGCCCGGCGACGACACCGGCAACAACCAGCTTCGGTGGACCCTGATCGCCATGGCTGTGGCCATCGCCGTGATCTGGTTCCTCAAGGACCACCGCATCCTGCGCCGGTTCACGTTCATCTCGCTTGCCGCCAGCGCCGTACTGCTGTTGCTACCGCTGATCCCGGGGATCAGTGCCGGGGAGATTCTCGGCGCGCGCGTGTGGATCCGGCTCGGCCCCATGACCTTCCAACCCGGCGAAGTCGCCAAAATTACCCTCGCAATATTCTTCGCCGGGTATCTATCGTCCAACCGGGACCTGATCCTGCTTGCAGGCCGGAAGATCGGGCCCCTGCAGTTCCCCCGCTTCAAGGACATGGGTCCCATGATCACCGCCTGGCTGGTCAGCATCGGTGTCCTCATCTTCCAGCGCGACCTGGGTTCCTCGGTCCTGTTCTTCGGCCTCTTCATCGTGATGATTTATGTGGCCACCAGCCGCATCAGCTGGGTTGTGATCGGACTGGCCCTCATCCTCGGTGGCGGGTTTGTAGCGGCCCAGGTGTTCTCCCACGTCCAGCAGCGCGTGTACGGATGGCTCAATGCCTTTTCTCCCGAGGTTTACGAAAACGGCAGCCGGCAGGTGATCCAGGGCCTGTTCGGCATGGCCAACGGCGGCCTCGTGGGAACAGGCCTGGGCCAAGGCCGTCCTGATCTGGTGCCCTTTGCCAACAGCGACATGATCATCGCCTCCCTCGGCGAGGAGCTGGGCGTGATCGGACTGTTCGCGATCGTCCTGATGTACCTACTGCTTTTCACCCGCGGCTTCCGGGCTGCCCTCGGCACGCGGGACGCCTTCGGAAAGCTGCTGGCGTGCGGCCTGTCCTTCGCCGTCGCCCTGCAGTGCTTCGTGGTGATCGGCGGCGTCACACGGCTCATTCCTTTGACCGGCCTCACCACCCCGTTCCTGGCCGCCGGCGGATCATCGCTGCTGGCCAACTGGATCATCGTGGGCCTGCTCCTGATGATTTCCCATACCGCCCGCGGACCGGTGGATACCAGGCCGCTTCCGGCGGCAGAGGAAGCGGATTCCCTGGGCATTGATACTCCTACCGAAGCGGTGAAGCACCCGTGAACCAGGCAATACGGCATTCATGGGTAGCGGCAGTTGCCATGTTTGCGCTGCTCTTTGGAGCCATCAGCTTCGTCCAGGTGGTTGGTGCCGACGATCTCAAAGCCAACCCGCTGAACCAGCGCGCCATCCTGCAGAACTACTGCAATGACCGCGGCGCCATCATTGTGGGCGGCAGCCCGGTGGCGGAATCCGTGGTGAGCGGCTCGGAAACGTGCAAGTTCCAGCGCACGTACCCGCAACCTGAACTTTATGCGGGCATCACCGGGTACTTCTCGCAGAACTATGGCGCCACCGGCCTGGAACAGGCCTTGGGCCAGCAGTTGGCAGGCAATTCGGACCAGTTGTTCCTGGACCGGGTGGGCCAGCTGTTCCTGGGCAACCAGCCCAAGGGCGCCTCGGTTGAGCTCACTATCGACCCCGAAATCCAGAAGCTCGCCTACGACCTGATCCCGGACGGCCAGCGCGGCTCGATTGTGGTGACCAATCCGAAGACCGGGGCCATCCTGGCCATGGTGTCCAAGCCGTCCTACAACCCGAACCTGGTGGCCACGCAGGATCTAGACCAGGAATCGGCCAACATCAACGAACTCGTCAAGGTTCCCGGCATCAACCTGAACTCCAACGTCAGCGGACCCACCGGCGAACTGCTCGCCCCGGGTTCGGTCTACAAACTGGTGGACACTGCCGCGGCCCTTGCTTCCGGCAAGTACAACAAGGACAGCGAGCTCCCCAACCCGGCGGAAATGCCCTTTGACGGGATCCAGTACAAGCTTCCCAACTACGCCGGCGGCAACTGCTACACACGGAACACAGCGGACTTCGCCTTCGCCCTCCAGCAGTCCTGCAACACCCCGTTCGCCAGCATCGCCCTGGACCTGGGGCGTGACGCGATCGCGGCCCAGGCCAAGAAGTTCGGTTTCGGCGAGGACATGGGCGACCAGCTGAAGCTTGGCTACGCCCGGGGCAACGGCTTCCCCGACGACCTCGACGCTCCGGGACTGGCCCAGTCCGCCATCGGGCAGCGGGACGTCCGCGCCACTCCCCTGCAGATAGCCATGATGACGGCGGCGATCGCCAATGACGGGGTGCAGATGCGGCCCACCCTGGTCAAGGCCCTGCGGTCCCCGGACCTGCGGGTCATCGAGGAACCGAAGCCGGAGCAGCTGCGCACTTCCACCACTCCGGAGATCGCGAACCAGATCACCGAATGGATGACCAGCGCAGTCAGCCAGGGCATCGCCAACAGGGCAGCAGTCCCGGGAGTCCAGGTGGCCGGCAAGACGGGAACCGCCGAGTTGGGCAACGGCGTCAACAACTCCTGGTTCACCGGATTCGCCCCCGCAAACAACCCGCAGGTGGGTGTCACGATCGTCATGGAAGGCGTGGACATCACCACCGGCGCACAGCTAACCAGTCCGAACGCGAAGAAGATTTTTGAGGCGGTGTTGAATAAGTGAGGCCTACAACCGGAATCACCCTCGGCGGCAGATTCCAGCTGACCACGCGGATCGCGATCGGCGGCATGGGTGAAGTCTGGAAAGCCAAAGACCTTGTCCTGGGCCGCATCGTCGCCATCAAGGTACTGAAGGAGGAATACACCGGTGACCCCGGCTTCCTCCAGCGCTTCCGTGCAGAGGCCCGCCACACCGCCCTGCTCAACCACGTGGGCATCGCCAACGTCTTTGACTACGGCGAGGAAGAGGGCTCCGCCTACCTGGTGATGGAACTCGTTCCCGGCCAGCCGCTGAGCAGCATCATCGAGCACGAGCAGGTGCTGTCCCCGGACCGCACGCTGTCCATCATCGCCCAGACCGCCCGCGCGCTTTCCGTTGCCCACGCCCAGGGCCTGGTGCACCGCGACATCAAACCCGGCAACCTCCTGATCACCCCGGACGGTCGTGTGAAGGTCACCGACTTCGGCATCGCCCGCCTTGCCGACCAGGTTCCGCTCACCCAGACCGGCCAGGTAATGGGAACGGCCCAGTACTTGGCACCTGAGCAGGCCACCGGGCAGACGGCCACCGGATCCTCAGACATCTATTCGCTGGGCGTCATCGGCTACGAATGCCTCACGGGGCACCGGCCGTTCTCCGGCGAGTCCCAGATCGCCATCGCCCTGGCCCAGGTTAACGACGCTCCGCCGCCGCTGCCCGAGACGCTGCCCGTACCCGTGCGTGCCCTCCTGATGTCCATGCTCGCGAAGGACCCCAAGAACCGCCCGGCCAACGCCATCAAGCTTGCCGAGGCGGCGGAAGCCCTGCGCAACGGGGACATCAGTGCCGCCCGGGCGGCCGTCCCGGGCATGCTCCTTTTTGATGCGGACACCGGTCCCATCACCGCCCCTGTGGACACCGCCACCGCCCCCACGGGCGTGATTGGCGCCCAGCGGGACTCATCCCCCGCTGCCACTTCAGCGTTGCCTGTACTGGGTGCCGGCGCTGCCGGAGCCGCGGCAGGGATGGCTGCCGGTGCAGCCGCCTCCTCTGCAGCGGACGAAGACCGGCAGGGAACGCTTGCGCGCGCCAACGCCCTGGCTGCGGAGCGCAATTGGACTCCGGACGAATCAACGTACGACGACGAGCCCGCCGATGAGCCCCAGCGCAAGGGCCGCAGTCCCTGGACCTGGCCCCTGATCGCCCTGATCCTGCTGCTCCTGTTTGCCCTGGTGGGGTTCCTCGTCAGCCAGCTGGGGCTCTTCTCGCCCTCCGGCAATCCGTCCTCCAGCGCCACGGTCTCCAGCGCTCCAGCCACCTCGGCGAGCCCCACCCGGACCACGGCGTCGGCCACACCCACGCAGACGCGCGCCACGCCCACCCCCACTCCTACGCCGGAAACCGTGAACGTCATCCCGGAGGCCTACCTTGGGAAGGACTACCGGACGGTCCAGTCGCAGCTCTCGGCATTGAACCTGGATGTCACCGTCCAGCCGCAGACGGATGCGAATTCGGCGCCGAACACGGTCATCGCCCTGTCGCGGTCGGGGCGGGTGGAAGTGGGTTCCCCCATCACCATTACGTATGCGGTGGCGCCGCCTGCGCCTCCCACCACGGCCTCTTCCACTCCCACTGCTGCCCCCTCCACTCCGTCCGCGGCAGGACCCACGGCCCTGTCGTCCCTCCCGGCTTGCGGCAATGACCAACTGCCCGACCTTCCTCCCACCTGCCAGCCGTAGCCGCCAGGACAGCCAGTGAACGAGTCAGCGCGCACACCGTTGCACCGGGAGGACAACCTTCCGGTGGATAACCAGCGTGTCCTGAGTGGACGCTACGAAGTGGGCGGCCTCATCGGCCGCGGCGGAATGGCTGATGTCTACCGGGGCATGGATACCCGGCTGGGCCGGACCGTTGCCATCAAGCTGCTGCGGCCGGATATGGCCCGCGATCCACAGTTCCAGGCGCGCTTCAAACGCGAGGCGCAGGCCGTGGCCGCCTTGAACCATCCATCGATCGTGGCGATCTACGATACGGGCGAGCACCTCGTCCATGACGGCTCGGACGACAACGTCCGCGTGCCCTACATCGTGATGGAATACGTCGAAGGCAAGACCATCCGGGACCTGATCAGGGCCAACGAGGTCAGCATCGGCCAGGCGATCGATTACTGCCTCGGTGTCCTGGGCGCCTTGGAGTACAGCCACAAAGCCGGAATTGTTCACCGGGACATCAAGCCTGCCAACGTGATGTACTGCGAGGGAACAGACTCCGTGAAGGTGATGGACTTCGGCATCGCCCGGGCCATCGCCGATTCCTCCGCCACCATGACCCAGACGCAGGCAGTGGTGGGCACCGCGCAGTATCTCTCTCCCGAGCAGGCCCGCGGCGAAACAGTAGATGCCAGGAGCGACCTCTACTCCGCCGCCTGCCTCCTTTATGAAATGCTGACATCGCGTCCGCCGTTCGTCGGTGACAGCCCGGTGTCCGTGGCCTACCAGCACGTGCGCGAGATTCCGGCCCCTGCCAGCAGCCTGAACCCGGACATAAGTCCTGCGCTGGACACCGTCCTGGCGAAGGCACTGCAGAAAAACCGCAACGACAGGTTCCAGGATGCCGCCGCCTTCCAGCGTGCCCTGCGGGCTGCCAGGGCCGGCATTCCGGTCGCCGCCATGCCGGCCTCTGAAGCGCCCACGGACCCCAATGACCACGTCCCGACGCCCTCAACCGCGCCTGCCACCGAAGCTTTCGCTGCTGCGGGTGCAGGCTTCCTCGACGATGCCCCCACCGGCCGCCTGGCTGCCATGGGCGCCATGGCGGACGACGGCGGCCGCGTTGCTTCCGCCGCTTACGAACCGTCCGCGCGGGATGACTTGCCCCTCGGCTTCCCTCCGGAACGTGAGCGGAGTGCCCGGCAGAAGTCCCGCCGTCGTGCCTGGATAAGCACCTTGGTGATCTTCACCCTCCTGGTGCTCGCCGGAGGCGGGCTGTGGGTGTACAACACGGTCAACCGTCCGGCGCCGCCGCCGCCGAAAGTACAGATCCCGGCCGTGGCTGCCATGACCGAGTCCACGGCGCTGCAGGAGCTCTATGGAGCGGACCTCAAGCCGAAGATCGTGCGCCTGCAGAACGACACCGTGCCCAAAGGCACGGCCATCGGAACGGACCCGGCTTCCGGCGCCTCCATGGATCCCGGGTCCGAGGTGATCCTGAACATTTCCGAGGGCCCCAGCGCCGTGAAGGTTCCAGACAGCCTGCCCGGCAAGACCGAGGCCGCGGCCAGGGATATCCTGCGCCAAAGCGGACTCGTCGGGGCGCCCTCCACCACCACGGCCAACAGCGCGAGCGTCCCGGCGGGCATTGTGATCACCACCAGTCCTGCCCCCGGGCAGCTGGTGGGCGTCGGCAGCACGGTGGAACTTGTGGTGTCCACGGGCAAAGTAACGGTTCCCGAGCTGCGGGCGCGCACGCGGGAGGAAGCTGAGGCAGCGCTGAAGGAGCTGAGCCTGGTACCGGTTGTCATCGAGGCGGAGAACGCCCAGGTGGAAGCCGGCCGGGTGACCGACCAGAGCGAGCCGGTCAACGCCGTCGTGGAGCAGGGCAAGAGCGTCACCATCGTGGTAGCCAAGGCACCGCCTCCGCCGCCATCACCCACGCCAACGCCTACGCCCACTCCGTCGCCGACGTCCACCAAGAAGGGCTAGCTGCCGGCCGGTGCCGGTGTCAGTGCTGGATGAGCGGGCTTAGCTTTGCGGCGCGGGCTGCCGCGCCCTTCATGCCCAGGGACTCCAGCCAGTTCCCCAGCATCTGGTAGCCGCCCTCCGTCAGCACGGATTCAGGGTGGAACTGCACTCCGCACAAGGGTGCTGTGCGGTGCTGGAGGCCCATCACCACTCCGGAGGCGGTTTCCGCGGTGACTTCGAGGACGTCCGGGAGGGTGTCCCGGACGGCGGCCAGGGAGTGGTAGCGGGTGGCGGTCACGGGGGAGGGGAGTCCGGAAAAGACACTCGTCCCGATGTGTTCCACCAGGGACGTTTTGCCGTGCATCAGTTCCGGGGCGTGGGTCACCTTGCCGCCGAACGCTTCCGCCAGCGCCTGGTGTCCCAGGCACACGCCGAACATGGGCACGCTGTTCTCTCCGCACCACCTGATCAGTTCGATGCAGACGCCGGCCTCGGCCGGGTTGCCGGGGCCCGGTGAAATCAGGACGCCGTCGCGTGTGCCTGCGAGTTCGACGGCCTCGGCGAGGGTGACGTCGTCATTGCGGACCACGGTGGTTTCGGCACCGAGTTCCTGGAGGTAGCCCACCAGGGTGTAGACGAAGCTGTCGTAGTTATCCACCACGAGGATCTTGGTTGTGGTCATGGCTGGCTTGCAGAACCAATCGTTGAGTCGGTGAATTGGGTGTACTGGGACATCCACGGGAAAAGGAACTGAACCATCAATACCAGTGCGACGGCGATCAGCACCAGCGAGGTGGCGATCCGCAGCCAGAGCGGCCCGGGCAGATGGCGGAAGATCCAGCCGTACATACTCAGCCCTTTCCAGTCGCGGCTGCCACCTGCGCGGCAATGTCGGCCGGCGGACCGGCTGATGCGGGGCGCCAGCTGTCCAGCAGGGCGTAGGCGATGATGCGTTCTTCGGCGCCGAAGCGGGGATTGCAGCTGGTCATGGTGAGGAAGCTTTCCGTGGGGGTGGCGCCCGGTTGGGTGGGCACCGGTTCCAGGACGTCGGTGCGGGACGGCATCACGATCTGGTTGTTGCGGAAGACATAGACGTAAAAGCCGTCCTTGGTCTGGACGTAGATCTTGTCCCCAGGCACCAGAGTGTGGATATTGTCCAGGACCGCACCGTGCGTCTGGCGGTGGCCGGCAACAGCGAAGTTCCCCACCGCTCCGGGCATGGCCGTGTTGCTGTAGTGTCCCAGGCCCAGCGTGCCCAGCACATCCTGGCTGGTGCCCTGGACGATGGGTCGGGTGTAGTTCGGACCGAACCGCGGAATGTACATGATGCCGATGGTGCCTGCGTGGCCGGGCGCGGCGCCAACCACCGGCGGGCCAAAATCTTCAGGAGCCGCCGGAGCGGGGGCGCCGGTGGCGGCGGGCGCGGCGCCGAGATCGTGGGCGAACTCCTTGATCACTTCGCTCTGCTTGGCGTCCGATTCGACGTTTGTCCACCACAGCTGCCAGGCGACAAAGAGCAGCAGGATGACGCCCGCGGTGATGAGCAGCTCACCCAGCACCTGGATGGTTCCGCGCAGAAATACGACGCCGGCACGCGGCGCAGCGGCGGGCCTCGCCTTCTCCTGCAGTACCACGCGTTCTCCTCGGGGCGGTTGCGGCGGGCACTGGTGCCCCATGAACTACGACTAGAATTGGCTGCTAGTAAGAATCCAGATTTGACCAAGATCGCGCAGACCGCTGGCAACTTCCTTCTTGCAGGATATCAAGCCCGGAACGCCGAGCTTGCCTCAGTCCGCCAAGGAGAACCAGTGCCCGAGTCAAAGCCCCGCAAGAAGACTGCCAGCACCGCAGGGCAGGCTTCACCCCAGACGTACAAGCCCAACCCGGTTTGGTTTAAGCCGGTGATGTTCGGCCTGATGATCATCGGCCTCCTCTGGATCATTACCTTCTACATCAGCGAAGGCCGCCTGCCTGTTGCGGCGTGGGAATCATGGAACATCGTGGCCGGCTTCGGCATCGCCATCGTTGGTTTCCTGATGACCACCCGGTGGCGTTCATAGTTCCTGGCGGTCATGGCTCCTGATACCGGCGTGGTGGTGGGCGGGGACGGACTCGCCCGGCCACTGTGGGCATCCGTTGATCCGCTCCTGCGCGAGTACTACGACACTGAATGGGGCCTGCCGGTCACTGACGAGCAGGGCCTCTATGAGCGCATCTGCCTCGAGGGCTTCCAGGCAGGGCTCTCCTGGGCAACCATCCTCCGCAAGCGTCCCGCTTTCCGGGCGGCGTTCGTCGACTTCAACCCCGATGCCGTGGCGCTGTTTACCGAGGCCCACGTGGACCGCCTGATGCAGGACCCCGGCATCGTACGGAACCGGCTCAAAATCCGCTCCGCCATCACCAACGCCCAGGCTACCCTCGCTTTGCGGCAGGACGGGGGCCTGGTGGACTTCGTCTGGCAGTTCAAGCCCGTGGAAACACCCCGCCCGGCATTGCACTCCGATATCCCCACGCAGTCTCCGGAATCGATAGCCCTGTCCAAGGCGCTGCGGAAAAGGGGATTCTCCTTCGTCGGGCCAACCACCATGTTCGCGCTCATGGAAGCCATCGGAATGGTGGACACCCACCTTTTGGACAGCCACCGGCGCGGATCCTCGGGAATCTGGCCGTCCTCCACCACGTAGCTTTACGGTTTTCCCCAACTGTTGGGAAGGTTATCCACAGTGTGGATAACCTTCCACGGACGGCCCGCGTGACTGGCGATGCAGGCCCTGCGGCCCCTAAGGGGTTAATCCGGCGACTCGGAGGCGGTTATTAACAGTGTGGACGACCTGTGGATAACCAGCCGGATAAGCGCAGTAAGCTTCCTACCTGTCCTTGCTCACCGGGTGGTGGCTGGTGATGGATACCCGGTTGAATGCGTTCATCGCAATGACCAACCAGCTCACCGCCGAGAACTCGTCCTCGGAGAGATGCTCCCGGGCATAGGCCTCCTCGTGCCCTTGAACGCTGTGGCCCGGCAGTTCCGTGATGCTCTCGGCTAATGCGAGGGCGGCCCGCTCCCGCTCCGTAAAAAGCGCGGTCTCACGCCAGGCGGAGAGAACGGCGAGCCGCTGCACCGTTTCGCCCGCCTCCAGGGCTTCCCTGACGTGCAGATCAAGGCAATAGGCACATCCGTTGAGTTGCGAGACGCGTACGCGGATGAGTTCTACCGTCTTTTCGTCCAGCCCGGCTGCCTCCGCAGCTTCCCGCACTTTGAGTCCGAGGCCGTTGAGCGCCCTCCACAGGGCGGGATGCTGCTTGTCGAGGTAGATGTGCTGTGTGGTGGCGCTCAAGGGATTCTCCTGATGGAACACATGTAGGAAGGAACTGGCGGGCGAACCGCCCCCAAGGTGGAGCCGGAGACTGCCGCTGCCCCCAGCTTTGCACACCCGTGCCGCTGATCTTTTCCACTTACCAACATTGGGATACCCACAAGTTATCCACAGCTGTGGAAATGGTGGAGGAAATCCTGGCATGGTCGGCTTGCAGGCACCGGAGTCCGGGCAAGTTTCCCGAAGGAACTACACGGTTGTCAGTTATTAACACTGTGCAAAAGCCTGTTGAAAGCGCTTAGCCAACTGCTCTTCCATCGTTCCCTCCGGCCGCTATGCCAGGAGTTTTCCACAAAGGGCCGCTTTTTTGCTGCTTTGTCCACTTAAGCACAGGGCTATCCCCAAGACTTATCCACAGTTGTGGATTCATCGCAGCGATATGAGGTGGAACTCGCGCCAGCTGGCCGGAAACGCTGTTTTCCGGGAAGAACTACAGGCATGTAAGTTACCAACAATGTGGATAACTGCTGTGGAAAAGAAAATGGCCCCGACATCCAGACGGATGTCGGGGCCATTCATTATGGGGTGTTAAAGCGGGCTGCGTTCCCTGGCTTACAGGGAGATCCGTAGCCAGCTGGCGGCAACCAGCAGGCCGAGGACCGCAACCAGTCCTGCTGCCTGGACCAGGCCTTGCCTGCGTCCGCGGGGGGTGTACGCCAGGACCGCCGCACACAGCGCACCGGTCACGAGCCCGCCGAGGTGCGCTTGCCAGGCAATTTGGGGGATCAGGAAGCCGATCACGCCGTTAATGGCAATCAGCACCCAGAGCTGCCGGGTGTCCCCGCCGCGTTGCCGCTGCACCAGCAGCATTGCGCCGAAAAGCCCGAAGATGGCACCGGAAGCGCCTACCACGCCCACGAGCCCTTGCCCGGGCACCAGCACGGGGTTCAGGAGCAGATAGCCCACCGAGCCGCCGATGGCGGAGATGAGGTACAGCGCCAGGAAGCGGATCCGGCCGAGGAGCGGCTCGAGTGCCTGGCCGAAGATCCACAACGTGTACATGTTAAGGACGATGTGCAGGACCGAATCCGGCGAGTGCAGGAAAGCTGCAGTCAGCATCCGCCAGGGTTCGAACGCCCCGTACTGGGGGGTGGCAAAGATGTTGTTGTAGGCGAACTGCTCGTACACCGCCTGCCCCGGGATCAGCCACTGCAGTGCATACACCACCACGCACACGGCGATGATGCCGAGCGTCACCACCGGCTTGCCCGACGCTACGGCACCGCCGTAGACGGTCCGTACCTCCGGCGTCGAGCGCCGTGTTTCATTGACGCAGTCAACGCATTGGAATCCGACGGCGGCCGCCCGCTGGCAGTCCGGGCACGCGGGGCGCCCGCACCGCTGGCAGCGCACATAGGATGGCCGGTCCGGGTGCCGGGGGCAGACCGGAACCTGCGCGGACGGCTCAGCCGACGGAATTCCGTAACTCATGGGTGAGGATTACAGCTGTTCGATGTCGATGCTGTTGATGGTGACATCCTCCACGGGGCGGTCACCCATGCCGGTGCGGACACCCTCGATCGCGTCAACGACCTTCTTGGATTCCTCGTCAGCCACTTCACCGAAGATGCTGTGCTTGCCCTGCAGCCAGTCGGTGGGGATGGTGGTGATGAAGAACTGTGACCCGTTGGTGCCCTTGCCCATCCGGATGCCGGCGTTGGCCATGGCCAGCTTGTACGGCTGGTTGAAGCTCAGCTCCGGGTGGATTTCGTCGTCGAACTGGTAACCCGTTCCGCCCACTCCGCGGCCCAGGGGATCGCCGGCCTGGATCATGAAGTCCTTGATGATCCGGTGGAAGATGGTGCCGTTGTACAGCGGCGTGCCGGTCTTTTCCTCACCCGTCTCCGGGTGGGTCCAGGTCTGCTCGCCCGTGGCGAGGCCAATGAAGTTCTTGACCGTCTTGGGCGCATGGTTGCCGAAGAGGTTCACGACGATGTCGCCGAGGCTGGTGTGGATGGTTGCTTTTGCAGTTGCGATGGCAGTCATAGCGCCATTCTTTCACGGCGGCCTGGGGTGGGGCGGGCTGCGGGGACAGTTCCGCGCTGGGTGAAATCCACCTAAAATCCGGGGAGAGAATAGCCGGTGAACACCAAGCCACGTAGGCTAACCACAGACCGTCACATTAATCGGGAGGTAGTTGTGAAGAAGTCGGACCGTATTGCCCGTGACCTTGAACTGTCAGTCACGAGCGCCGTTGAGAATGCCCGGGATTGGGCAACCCCCCGTGTGGAAGCAGCCGTGGATTGGGCCGTGCCCCGTCTCCAGCACAGCCTGGATACCGCGTCTCCCAAGATCCAGGAAGGCCTGAAGACCGCGGCCCACAACCTGGCTGACGGCGTTGCGACAGTGACGCCCCGAATCCAGGACAGCCTCGCTAGCCTGGCTCCGAAGATCAACGAGGCTGTGGAGGGCGCATCACCGAAACTGCATGACGCCTTGGACAAGGCCACGCCCGTCATCCTCAATGCACGCGACCGGGTGGTAGTTGACTACCTGCCCCGCCTGTCGGACCAGATCGGAGTGGCATCCGAGGCCGTGCACCGCACGCTCGAGAACACTCCGGCACATGTGGATGCCGTGGCCCAGAAGCTGGGCGACGTGGGAATCATCCACGCCCTCCAGGAGCAGGCCCAGGCCACCGGCGCACAGCTGAAGGCAGCGGCAACCGAGGCCGGCCGTACGGCTGCCATCCAGTTGGCTGAGCCTGAGAAGCCCAAGAAGCGCGGCTGGCTGGTGTTTGGTGTTATCGCCGCGGCGGTTGCCGCAGGCGTGGCGGCCTGGAAGGCGTCAAAGCCGGTCGAGGATCCCTGGAAGACGCCGTCTCCGGTCACGTCCACGCCCGCACCGGTTCCGGCAACCACGGTGAACGACGTTCCCGAGGCCACGGTTGGAGCGGTCGGGGAAACGGCGGATGATTCCGCGGACAAGGCCAAGCATGTGGCCGAGGACGTCACCGGTGCAAACGCCCCGACTGCCATCGACGCCAAAACCGCCACTCAGAACATTGCCTCCAACATCGGCAACGGGGCTGGCAAGGACACCACCCAGTCCTAGCATTAGCCTTTGTTGAGAGGGGCTCCGCCGCAGTGGCACGTTCACTGCGGCGGGGCCCCTTATTCATCGCCCTCCGCCGACGCGCTCCCGGGGCGGGCAGCTGATCGGTGCTAGATTTGGACTGATGTCAGCCGACCAATCCCCTGAGGATGCCTTGAACGACGCCGCACACCAGCCCCGCGTATCCCTTGTCATCCCGGCTTACAACGAGGAGAGCGTAATCCGGCAGTGCCTCATCGCTGCCATCTACCAGTCTGTGCCGGCCCACGAAATCATCGTGGTGGACAATCTCTCCAAGGACCGGACAGCTGACATCGTCCGCCAGATGCAGCTGGAGTATCCGGAAAGCCCCATCATCCTGCTGAGCCAGGATCAGGAACAGGGCCTCATTCCCACCCGCAACTTCGGCCTGGATAACGCCACCGGCGACATCCTGGGCCGCATCGATGCGGATTCCGTGGTGGAGCCGGATTGGGTGGAGCAGGTCCAGCGGGCCTTCGACGACCCCTCGGTCCAGGCCGCAACCGGCCCGGTGGTCTACTACGACATGCCCATGCGCCGCTTCGGCCTCAAAGCGGATGACAAGATGCGCCAGCTTATGCTGAAGCTGGCCAAGCACCAATACCATTTCCTGTTCGGCTCCAATATGGCCCTGCGTGCCACTGCCTGGGAGATCATCCGCTCCGAGACCTGCAGGGACGAGAAGGACGAGATGCATGAGGATATCGATCTGTCCCTGCATCTGGCAGACCACGACCTGAAGATCAACTACTGCCCCCAGATGGTGTCCGGCATGTCCGCCCGGCGTCTGGAGGATTCTCCGCGGGACTACCGGTACTACGTCACCCGGTTTGACCGCACCTACAAGGCCCACAACGTCAAGAAGATGGCGCTCAAGGCACCGATGGTGGTCTTTTTCTCGGTGTATTTCCCGGCCAAGCTCCTGCGGGCAATCCACACCGTGAATACCGCGCAGCCGGTCCGCCGCGGCGGCCAATAGTTTTCGGCCTGCCAGGGATCAGTCGGTCCCGAGTTCCGCCAGCGGACGGTCTGGGGGTCCTTCCTGTTCCCGTGCGCCTGCTGCGGGTCCCCGCTTTCCAGCCCTTCCGGACTTTTGGCCAAGCACGACGACGGCGAGTCCCGCCATGATCAGTCCCAGTCCGGAGTAGGTACCGGCAGGAAGCGTCTCGTGAAGGAACAGGGCGGCCAAGAGGGCCGCACCGGGAATTTCCAGGAGGATGATCATGGATACCAGCAGCGGGCTCATTGTGGCCAGCAGGTGGTTGAACGCGGTATGGCCCACCAGTTGGGCGCACACAGTGATCGCCGCGATGCCCAGCCAGCCGCCGGCCTCGAAGCCCGCCAGCGGCTGGCCGCCCAGTAATGCAAGAAGGGCCACGAGGGCAGCGCACATGCCGTAGCAGAGCGTGGTGTAAGTTCCGGTGGTCATGCTCTGCCGGGCCTTGCCGCCTGCCAGGGTGTAGAGCCCGGCCAGGGCTCCGCCTGCCACTGCCAGCAGGTCTCCCAGGAGGGCGTCCGGGGATGACCCCATGTCGAAGCCGGTAATCGCCAAGACGCCGCCGAAGGCAACTCCCAGCCCGGCCAGTACCGGCCAGCGGTGACGGGTTCCGGTGAACAGCTGGAAGACGGCGATCCACGCAGACTGGAGGCATACCAGCGCCGTAGCGGCGGCAACTGACGTTAGCTGAAGCGACGTGATGAAGCAGGCGAAGTGCAGGGCCAGGGCGACGGCGGCCAGCAGCGACCAGCGGAACTCGCGCCGGGTCACCCTGCCGAACTTCGACGGTTCGCGGATGAGCGTGGGGGTGGCCATCACGGCCGCACCGATGGCGTTCCGCCAGAAGGCTATTGCCAGTGCGCTGACGCTGGTGGCCCCGAGCGTGGCAGCTATCAAGGGCCCCGAGGAGGCAACCCCCAGCACGCCAAGGGCTGCGATAAGGAACGTCACCATCCACCCCTCATTCTCGCTGGAAAAGCAAAAGTCCCGGCCAGCGTTTCCGCTGAACCGGGACTTTCCTATGGTGGAGGCACGGGGACTCGAACCCCGAACCCCCTGCTTGCAAAGCAGGTGCGCTACCAATTGCGCCATGCCCCCATAAGAAGCAACCCGTCCATCATACCCTAGAACCTTGGGGCTGCTGACCAGCTCCAGGACCGGGCATCCGGCCTAGTCAACCGAGTCGGTCGACTTGCTCCAGACTGTTTTTCGGGCTTCGGATTCCTGTGCTTTCCGGTAGACCAGGACGCCTGCGATGGCAGCTGCCAGTACCAGCAACTTCTTCACATGCTCCCCGTTCCGGTCCGGCCGCATTGCTGCGTACCAAACCTCCACTTGAACCTGCACAGGTTCCGTGGGCGTACCAGGACTTGAACCTGGGACCTCTTCGTTATCAGCGAAGCGCTCTAACCGCCTGAGCTATACGCCCCGATACCTCATCGGGCCGAGACATGACTTTACAGCACATCCCGGCCCGATCTCAAATCGGGCGCTTTCACCGCGCATCCGCAGGTGAAAGCAGGAACCTAATCGTCGGTGAGGGTAACGCCGATGCCGCCCACCAAGGTGGCTGCAATGTTGTAAAGCACCGCAGAGAGCATGGAGAGGGCGGTCAGCAGGACCACGTTCACCACGGCGATAATGGTGGCGAACGAGGCCACCTGGCCCAGGGATGCGACCTTCTTCAATTCGAAGCCGCCGCCTTCCGAGCCGGCAAGGGTGCCGAGCAGGCTGTCCACCTGGTCAAAGATTCCGGTGAGGTCCAGGACCGTCCACAGGACGATGGCAGCGACCACCGTGACGATTCCCAGCGCCACGGACAGCAGGAACGCCATCTTCAGGACGGACCAAGGGTCTACCTTGCTGATCAGCAGCCGGGCGCGGCGGACCTTGGCCTTAGGCGCGGGCTTTACCAGCCCCGGACCGCCCTGGCCCGGCCGCTGGCCCTGCTGGCCGGGAGCTCCCTGCAGGGGACGCTGGCCCTGCCCAGGGCCTGGACGCTGACCCTGGACGGCTGGTGCCGCAGCCGTGCGGGGCGCGGCCTGTCCCGACGTCGGCCGTTCACCCTGGAGGGGGCGCTGGCCCGGAGCTGCCGGGCGCTGCCCTGGAGCAGCCGCGGGAGCAGCGGGCCGCTGCTGCGGACGAACAGGAGCGTTCACGCGTGGTGCAGCCGAAGGCCGGCTTCCCTCGGGAACTGACGTGTTCGGCTTGGGAAATGAGTCGGGATTACTCACTCGTTACCTCCGTGTTGTCTTCGTTCGGCTCAGCGTCGCCCGAGGCGTCCTCTGACTCAACGGCCGGTGATTCTTCTGCCACTGCTGACTCTGCGGCTTCCTCCGGGGAACCGCCATCTTCAGCCAACGTTACGTCATCGGCCAGCGATTCCTCGCCCTCAAGGCCACGTTCGCTGTTGCGTGCCACCTCGATGATCCGGTCGTTTTTGTCCGGCTTGGCGAAGATGACGCCCATGGTGTCGCGGCCCTTCGCCGGGACACCGGACACCGAGGAGCGGACAACCTTCCCACCCTCCATGACCACCAGGACCTCATCCTCTTCCTGGACAATGAGCGCCCCCACCAGGTCTCCGCGTTCTTCGGCGAGCTTGGCAACCTTGATGCCCAGCCCGCCGCGGCCCTGGAGGCGGTACTCCTCGACGGCGGTGCGCTTGGCGTAACCGCCCTCGGTCACGATGAACACGAAGGACCCGTCTGTGACCACGTTCGCGGCCAGCAGCTCGTCGTCTTCACGGAACTTCATGCCGGTGACGCCCGAAGTGGCCCGGCCCATGGGGCGGAGCGCGTCCTCGGTGGCGGTGAAGCGGATGGACTGTCCCTTCCGGGACACGAGGAGCAGATCATCGGTTTCCGAGACCAGCTGCGCGGATACCAGCTCATCACCGTCACGGAGGTTGATGGCGATCACCCCGGCGGAGCGGTTTGTGTCGTAATCCTCCAGCCGCGTCTTCTTCACCAGGCCCCGTTTGGTGGCGAGGATCAGGTAGGGCGCCTGCTGGTAGTCCTTCAGGTCAAGCACCTGGGCGATGTGCTCGTCCGGCTGGAACGCCATCAGGTTGGCCACATGCTGGCCCTTGGCGTCGCGGCCCGCTTCCATCAGCTCGTAGGCCTTGGCACGGTAGACCCGGCCAAGGTTGGTGAAGAACAGGAGCCAGTGGTGGGTGGTGGTGACAAAGAAGTGCTCCACCACGTCGTCGCCGCGCAGCTGGGCACCCTTGATGCCCTTGCCGCCGCGCTGCTGGGAGCGGTAGTTGTCGCTCCGGGTCCGCTTGACGTAGCCGCCGCGGGTGATGGTGACTACCATCTCCTCTTCGGGGATGAGGTCCTCCATGGACATGTCGCCGTCGAAGCCCATCAGGATCTTTGTGCGGCGTTCATCGCCGTGCTTGTCCACGATCTCGCCAAGCTCGGTGCTGATGATTTCGCGTTGGCGCTGCTCGGACGCGAGGATCTCGTTGTATTCGGCAATGAGGGCTTCAAGCTCTGAATGCCGGTCCTGGATCTTCTGGCGTTCCAAGGCTGCAAGCCGGCGCAGCTGCATGTCCAGGATGGCCCGGGCCTGCAGTTCATCGATGTCCAGCAGTTCCATCAGTCCGTCGCGTGCCGCTTCGGTGGTGTTTGAAGCGCGGATGAGGGCGATGACCTCGTCCAGCATGTCCAGCGCCTTCAGGAGCGCCCGCAGGATGTGGGCTTCTTCTTCGGCCTTGCGCAGCCGGTACCTGGTACGCCGGGCAATGACATCCATCTGGTGGGTGACCCAATGCCGGATGAAAGCGTCCAGGCTCAGGGTGCGGGGCACGCCGTCAACGATGGCCAGCATGTTGGCGGAGAAGTTGCTCTGCAGTTCCGTGTGCTTGTAAAGGTTGTTCAGCACCACCTTGGCGACGGCATCGCGCTTCAGCACAATAACGAGGCGCTGGCCGGTGCGGCCTGAGGTCTCGTCGCGGAGGTCGGCGATGCCCTGGATCTTGCCGTCCTTGACCAGCTCGGCGATCTTGATCGCGAGGTTGTCAGGGTTGGCCTGGTAAGGCAGCTCGGTGACCACCAGGCAGGTGCGGCCCTGCAGTTCCTCCACGTTCACCACGGCACGCATGGTGACGGAACCGCGGCCCGTGCGGTACGCGTCCTCGATGCCCTTGTGTCCCAGGATGGTAGCGCCGGTGGGGAAATCAGGTCCCTTGACCCGCCGCAGGAGTTCTTCCAACAGCTCCTCGCGGGTGGCGGCCGGGTTGGCCAGGTACCACTGCACGCCGTCGGCAACCTCGCGGAGGTTGTGCGGCGGGATGTTGGTGGCCATACCCACGGCAATGCCCGAAGATCCATTGACCAGCAGGTTGGGGAACCGGGCCGGAAGGATGGTGGGTTCCTGGTTCTTGCCGTCGTAGTTGTCCTGGAAATCGACGGTTTCCTCGTCGATGTCACGGACCATTTCCATGGCCAGCGGGGCCATCTTCGTTTCGGTGTAACGGGGGGCCGCGGCGCCATCGTTGCCCGGCGAACCGAAGTTGCCCTGACCGAGGGCCAGCGGGTAGCGCATGGTCCAGTCCTGGATGAGGCGGACCAGGGCGTCATAGATCGCGGTATCACCGTGCGGGTGGTACTGGCCCATAACCTCGCCCACCACGCGGGCACACTTGTTGAAGGAACGCTCGGGGCGGTAGCCGCCGTCGAACATGGCGTACAGCACGCGGCGGTGCACGGGCTTGAGCCCATCGCGGACGTCCGGGAGGGCACGGCCTACGATGACCGCCATGGCGTAATCCAGGTAGGACCGCTGCATTTCAGTCTGCAGGTCCACCTGCTCCACGCGGTCCACCAGCACGTCGCCTTCAAGAACGGTGTCCGGGTTCCCGGCTTCAGGGGCCGGGTTCTCGGGTGTTTCGTCGCTCATTTTCTATTTCCGTTTCAGGTATATGTCGGTTCTGGAATACGAGGGGAATTGCCCTAGATATCCAGGAACCTGACGTCCTTGGCGTTCTGCTGAATGAAGTTGCGGCGTGATTCCACGTCCTCGCCCATCAGGACGGAGAAGATCTGGTCTGCAGCCAGTGCATCGTCCATGGTGACCTGCAGCAGCGTTCGGTTGTCCGGGTCCATGGTGGTGTCCCACAGTTCGGTGTAGTCCATCTCGCCGAGGCCCTTGTAACGCTGGATGCCGTTGTCCTTGGGGATGCGGCGTCCGGCCGCCTGTCCGGCGAGGAGCTTGGCATCACGTTCCTTGTCGCTGTACACGTAGTCGTGGGCGGCGTTGGACCACTTGATCCGGTAGAGCGGCGGCTGGGCGAGGTACACGTAGCCGTTCTCGATCAGCGGACGCATGTAGCGGAACAGAAGCGTCATCAGCAGGGTGGTGATGTGCTGGCCATCCACGTCGGCATCAGCCATCAACACGATCTTGTGGTACCGGAGCTTGGAGAGGTCAAAGTCCTCACCGATGCCCGTTCCAAAAGCTGTGATCATGGACTGGACTTCGGCATTGCCCAACGCCTTGTCCAGGCGGGCACGCTCAACGTTCAGGATCTTCCCGCGGAGGGGAAGGATGGCCTGGGTCTCGGGGTTGCGGCCGCGCTTGGCCGAACCGCCTGCCGAGTCACCCTCCACAATGTAGACCTCGCATTTCTCAGGGTCCTTGGAGGAGCAGTCGGACAGCTTGCCCGGCATGCCGAAAGATTCCAGCGGGCTCTTGCGGCGCGCGTTGTCCCGGGCCTTTCGGGCAGCCATACGGGCTTGCGCGGCAGAGATCGCTTTTCGGATCACGTCTCGGGCCGGGCCAGGGTTGCGTTCCAGCCAGTCTCCGAGCCCGTCGGTAACAACGCGCTGGACGAAGCCCTTGACCTCCGAGTTGCCGAGCTTGGTTTTGGTCTGGCCCTCGAACTGGGGTTCTGCCAGCTTGACGGAAATGACGGCGGTGAGGCCCTCACGGATGTCATCACCGGTGAGGTTGTCGTCCTTTTCCTTGATGATGCCCTTCTCGCGCGCATAGCGGTTGATCAGTGACGTCATGGCAGCGCGGAAGCCCTCTTCGTGGGTGCCGCCTTCATGGGTGTTGATGGTGTTGGCGTAGGTGTGGACGCTCTCGGAGTAGGCGTTGGTCCACTGCATGGCCATTTCCAGGGCGATCTTGCGCTCCTGGTCCTCGGTTTCGAACGCGATGACGTCCTCGTGGACCACGTCCACCTTTTTGCCCGAGTTCAGGTGCTTTACGTAGTCCAGCAGGCCCTCGTTGTACTGGTACACCACGGTGCGGTGCTCTGCGCTGACCTCGCCTTCGGTGACCACGCCGTCCAGGTCCAGGTCGGCGTCCGCCTCGCTGTCGCCGGCCGGGGTGCGTTCGTCGGTCAGCGTGATGCGCAGTCCCTTGTTAAGGAATGCCATCTGCTGGAAGCGCGCACGGAGGGTTTCGAAGTCGAATTCGGTGGTCTCGAAGATCGCGGGGTCCGGGTAGAACGTCTGGGTGGTTCCGGTCAGGTCCGTTTCCTCACCCTGCACAAGGCTGCCCTGGGGCTTGCCGCCGTCGGCGAAGGACATCCGCCAGACGTGGCCCTGCCGGCGGACCTCGGTATCCACCCTGCTGGAGAGGGCGTTGACAACGGAGATACCCACGCCGTGCAGGCCGCCGGACACGGCATAACCGCCGCCGCCGAACTTGCCGCCCGCATGCAGGATGGTCATCACCACTTCAACTGTGGGCTTGTGCTCTGTGGGGTGCATGTCCACGGGAATTCCGCGGCCGTCGTCAACAACCTTCACGCCGCCGTCGGCCTGCAGGACCACCTCGATGTGCGTGCAGTACCCGGCAAGGGCCTCATCCACGGAGTTGTCCACCACTTCATAGACCAGATGGTGGAGTCCGCGGGGTCCGGTGGAGCCGATGTACATACCGGGACGCTTCCGGACAGCTTCCAGTCCTTCAAGGACCGTAATGTCGCTGGCGCCGTACTCGCGTGGTGTGGCGGCTTCCGCCGGGGTGTCAGGCGTGCGGGCATCCTCGACTGCGGGTTCAACTGCCAGAATATCTGTATTGTCGTTAGCCACAGGCGCTGTCGACTCCTCTGTTCTCGATGATGGCCGGCCGAAAGGCTCTTCCAGGCATGGAAAAACCGTCCGCCAACAGGCACAAACTAATGGCGCCGGCTACTAGCTGATGGTGGGATCCGAAATCCGTTCGCTGGAAGCGTGCGGAGAACGGACTCAGTCAACGTTTCACCGGCGCCCAGTTATCTGCAACGATTCTACCGCGAAACAGGCCGGATTCCCGCATTCGGAGGGCCGTGGGTGGAGGTCGATATGCCTGTTGCAGGCCGTAGACTGCGCCTAGGGCGCTCCAAAACTCACGCCTGCGGGGGCCTATACACCCTCTGGTCCTTCCAGGGCGCTACACGCCAAACAGAGGATTATCAAGAGTCCGGCGGCGGGCTATCCGTACGTGTCCCGGGGTCCGCGGCCGTTGACGGTCCGGCCACCCTTGCGCCAGCTCGGCGCGGAGGGGCCCAGGACCTGGATGCTCGTCACCACTCCGTCGCCCAGCTCCACCCGGAATTTCTCGAGCAGGCTCATGCTGAGGAGCCGGAGCTGCGTGGCCCAGGCTGTTGAATCACACCTGACGTGAAGGGTGGTGTCAGTGAAGCTTTCCGGCGTACAGTGCGCCGAAATTTCGGGGCCCACCAGGGTGGCCCATTCAGCCATGACGGAGCCGACCGCAACCGGCGAGGTCCAGCCGCGCTCGGCCACCAGGCGGCCCACCACTTTTCCCAGGCCAAGGGGATCACGCCCGGTGGCGTGGAACTGGCTGAAACCGCGGGTATCCCTGGTTCCGCGTTTCGCTTTCTGGGAACCAGGGCGCACAGCGGCCCGGCGGATCTCGCCGCGGGCGGCGGCGGCCTCACGCATCCTGTTCAGCGCTGCCTGCGGTGCATCGATGTTGTCGGGCTCGCGGCCGGGCTGGCGGCCGGCGTCGTTATCGTCCCTACTCATCGATTCCTCCCGCGATGACCTTCACCCGCCGTCCGGACAGTTCCTCCGGGATATCGGCGTCGACGGCGGCGGTCACCAGGACCTGTTCCGCACCCGAGACTATTGCCGCCAGTTTACGCCTGCGCTGCACGTCCAGTTCGGCAAAAACGTCATCGAGAATCAGGATGGGCGCGGAACCGCCGGTCCGGGCATCGTCGAGCATCACATAGTACGAAGCAAGGCGTAATGCCAGGCACATGGACCACGTTTCACCATGGGACGCATACCCTTTGGCCGGTGCCTGGCCCAGGATCAGTTCAAGCTCGTCGCGGTGGGGGCCCACTAACGAGATGCCGCGCTCGAGCTCCTTTCGCCGCGAATCGGCGAAGGCCCGCACATAGCGCTCCGTCAGCTCCTCAACGCTGAGGGCGCGCAGGTCCTCGGCTTCGGCTGACGTACCGCCCGCTCCGTTGCCGGCTCCGCGCAACTCCGGGGCGCCGTCGTCGTCCATCTGGTTCTCGAGCGTGGAACGGTAGACGGCGTCAGCCGGCTTTGAGGCATCGGTGAGCTCTGAATACGCTCTCGCAAGGTGCGGGCGGAGGCGTTCCACCAGTTCAAGCCTGGCATGCAGGAGTTCAGCTCCGGCTCGGGCCATGTGCTGGTCCCACACATCCAACGTTGCTTCATGCGCTGATGTGAACTTGCCCGCCCGGGCGGACTTCAAGAGGGCATTGCGTTGCTTCAGGACACGGTCGTAATCGCTGCGGGTGGCAGCATGGTGCGGGACCAGGCTGGCGAGGAGCTCATCCAGGAAACGCCGCCGGTTCGAAGGATCACCTTTGACCAGGGCCAGGTCTTCCGGCGCGAAGAGCACCGTCTGGCAGATGCCCAACAGATCACGGGCCCGGACAGGATTGCTGCGGTTGATCCGGCCCCGGTTGGCCCGCCCCGCGTTGATTTCCAGTTCAAGGACCGTGATCTGCCCGCCGCGGACCAGCCTGGCCCGGACCAGGGCCCGCTCCGTGCCGAACCGCAGGAGCGGGCCGTCGGAGCTGACGCGGTGCGAGCTGAGCGTGGCCAGGTACCCGATGGCTTCCATCAGGTTGGTTTTGCCGATCCCGTTGTATCCCACCAAAACGGTGACGCCCGGGCCCAGGGCAAGGTCGACCTGGGCGTAACTGCGGAAATCAGTCAGCGAGAGGTGTTCTATGTACACGCGGTTTTCGGCAATTCTGGGAACCTGGCAGGTTCCCGCTGGCTGCTACTTGGCGGGGCGGGTGGCGTGCCCGCCGAACTGATGGCGAAGGGCGGACACCATCTTCATGGCGGGAGAGCTGTCCTCGCGGGACTCGAACCGGGCGAAAAGAGCGGCGGTGATGGCCGGCGCGGGAATGGCATTGGCGATGGCTTCTTCCACAGTCCACCTGCCCTCGCCGGAGTCTTCGACGTAATCGTCGATATTCTGCAGTCCGGGGTCCTCGTCCAGTGCCTTGACCAGGAGGTCCAGCAGCCAGGACCGGACCACCGTGCCTTTTTGCCAGGCGCGGAAAGTACCCGGCAGATCGTTGATGATGTCCTTTGAGGCGAGCAGTTGGTAGCCCTCGGCGTAAGCCTGCATCAGGCCGTACTCGATGCCGTTGTGGACCATCTTGGCATAGTGGCCTGCCCCGATTCCGCCCACGTGGACAAAACTGTCAGCCCTCTCACCCTCGGGGCGGAGGGCGTCAAAAACCGGAAGTGCGCGTTCAATGTCCGCGGCGTCTCCGCCGGCCATCAGGCCGTAACCGTTTTCCAGCCCCCAGACGCCGCCGGAGACGCCGCAGTCTGCGAAGCGGATGCCTTTGGCGGTCAGGAGTTCGCCGTGTTTCTGGTCTTCGGTGAAGCGGGAGTTGCCCCCATCAATGACAAGGTCCCCCTCGTCCAGCTTTTCGCTGAGCTCCTTGATAACGGCATCGGTGATGTCACCGGCGGGCACCATCACCCAGATGAGCCGGGGGGCGGGGACGGCTGCGATGAGCTCATCAATGGAACCGGCGTCCGTGACGTCCGGATTCCGGTCATAACCGGTGACCTCAACGCCGCCCTTGCGCAGGCGTTCGCGCATGTTGAATCCCATTTTGCCAAGGCCGATCAGTCCAATGTGCATGATGCGGGTTCTCTTTCTGCATGGCGGAGCTTGCGAGGCGAGGCTGGCGGTGGTTGGGGCCCCATCGGCGAGGGGCCCGGCCTGAGCTTGCGAAGGCTGGGAGCCGATGGGGACTAGTTGGGGAGCCGGACCGGCATCACGAGGTACCGGTAATCATCCTGGTCTTCGCCGTCCGCGTCTGCCTGTGCCGTGATCATGGCGGGCTTGGGTGCGGTGGTGAACGAGAAGCGGACGAACTTGGTTTCGATCACGCTGAGGCCCTCTACCAGGTAGTGCGGGTTGAAGGCCACGGTGATGTCCTCGCCTGAAAGCTGGGCTTCCAGTTCCTCGGAGGCCTGAGCGTCCTCACCGGTGCCGGCGTCCAGGTTCAGCAGGCCTTGGGTGAATGCCAAACGGACGGGGGTGTTGCGCTCGGCCACCAGTGATACGCGGCGTACGGCTTCCACGAGTTCCTGGGTCTGGACAGTGGCGTGAATTGGCGTGGAGTCCGGGAAAAGCGACCGGATCTTGGGGTAGTCGCCGTCCACCAGGAGGGACGTTGTGGTGCGGCCGCCACTCTCGAACCCGATCAGCCTGCTGTCATCGTCGGAGAGGGCCAGTTGGATATCGCCGCTGTTGCCGAGCGTCTTGGCTACTTCGTTGAGGGTCTTTGCCTTGACCAGCGCACTGGTGGAGATGCCAGGGGTGGCCGGCTTCCAGGGCACCTCGCGCATGGCCAGGCGGTAGCGGTCTGTGGCGAGCAGGGTGATCAGGTCGTCTTCGATCTCCATCCGCACGCCGGTGAGGATGGGGAGGGTGTCGTCTTTGCTGGCAGCAATGATCACCTGGGAGACGGCCTGGGCAAATGAATCGCCGGGAACCGCTCCGCTGACTGCCGGAAGGGCGGGAAGGGGCGGGTATTCCGCTTCGGGCATGGTGGCCAGGTGGAAGCTGCTCCGACGGCAGGTGAGGGTGACTTTGTTGCCGTCCGTTTCGACGTCGACCGGTGCCGAAGGCAGGCTGCGGCAGATGTCCGCGAGAAGGCGTCCGGAGACCAGGATGGTCCCCTCGTCCCGGATGTCGGCGGCGATCTCCAGGCGTGCGGAGGTTTCGTAGTCGAAGCTCGAAAGGCTGACCGTGCCTGCTTCAGCCTTCAAGAGGAGGCCGGAAAGGACGGGAACGGGCGGCCGCGGAGACAACGAGCGGGCTGTCCAGGTGACGGCTTCTGCCAGGACGTCCCGATCGACTCTGAACTTCACGGAAGGGTGCCGCCTTTCATTGCTGCTGCTTTGTTGGTCCGGAAACTTCCCGCAGGAAGCCAGGGAGTGGGCTCCGCACCCGTGAACTTGCATGGTCCGTGCTGGCTGAACCACGCAGAATCCCAAGGATGGGAGCGCTGCTGACAGCTTAGCCGGAAGATCTGCGATTAACCCATCCCCAGTTGAGCTGCGCTGGCCCGTGGGGCCGGCGGACCCTTCCGTGCGGGGCGGCCGGATTGATCTTGTTGTTTGAGGGACTTCAATTTTTTGGGATTAGTAGTGTTAATAACTGCTGTGGAAACTGTGGATAACTGCCTTGCGCCGCGGGATCCGGCGGTTAAGCCCTGTTCACGGGCTGTGGGTGGAGCAGGTTTTAAACAGGGTGTGGATGGGGATAAGAATTTTGGCATTTTTGCCGATCCACAGGCAGCTTAAGGGTTTTAAGCCCATTAACCGCGGTTGTCCCCTTAAGTATCCACAGGCTTATCCACATGCACCTGTTAATAAGGTATAGAGACGCCCTCAGGAATCGCGCTGCTGCTGCTTGATCCGGTTGGTCAGCTCGGTCACCTGGTTGTAGATCACACGGCGCTCGGCCATCAGTTCACGGATCTTGCGGTCTGCATGGATCACGGTGGTGTGGTCGCGGCCGCCGAGCTCCTGGCCGATCTTCGGAAGTGACATGTCCGTCAGTTCCCGGCACAGGTACATGGCGATCTGGCGTGCGGTGACCAACGTCCTGGTGCGGGACTTGCTGCAGAGCTCTTCCATGCTGAGCTTGAAGTACTCGGCCGTCTGCTGCAGGATCTGGCTGGAGGTGATCTCTTGGGCGCCGTCGTCGGTAATGAGGTCCTTGAGCACCATTTCGGCCAGGGCAACGTCCACCGGCTGGCGGTTGAGGCTGGCGAACGCCGTGACCCTGATCAGGGCGCCTTCAAGTTCACGGATGTTGCTGGAAATCTTGGAGGCAATGTATTCGAGGGCGTCGTCCGGAGCGGAAAGACCCTCGCTGAGGGCCTTCTTGCGGAGGATGGCGATACGGGTTTCGAGTTCCGGCGGCTGGATGTCCGTCAGCAGGCCCCACTCGAAACGGGACTTCATGCGGTCTTCGAACCCCGCGAGCAATTTCGGCGGTTGGTCCGAGGTAATGACCACCTGCTTGTTGTTGTTGTGCAGCGAGTTGAAGGTGTGGAAGAACTCCTCCAGCGTCCGGTCCTTGCCGGCCAGGAACTGGATGTCATCAATCAGCAGCACGTCCACGTTGCGGTAGGTGGTCTTGAAGCTGGCGCCTTCATCATCACGGATGGAGTTGATGAAGTCATTGGTGAATTCTTCCGAGTTGACGTACCGCACGCGGATTCCGCTGTACAGCCGCCGGGCGTAGTGGCCGATCGCATGCAGGAGGTGGGTTTTTCCCAGGCCGGAGTCCCCGTAGATGAAGAGCGGGTTGTAGGCCTTCGCCGGCGCCTCGGCCACCGCGACGGCGGCAGCGTGGGCAAAGCGGTTGGACGAACCGATCACAAACGTGTCGAAAACGTATTTGGGGTTCAGCCGGCCGAACTCATGCGAGGTGCTGGGCAGCATCGGCTGCGGCTTCTGTTCGATCAGCTGGTCCGGCGAGAAGGAAGGTTCGACGACGGGTTCCGGCTCTTCGTGAATGGGCACCAAGTCCGTGTCCACGTCGATGGCACACCTGATGTCCTCCGAGAAGACGTTGTGCAGCGCATCGTCCAGTGCGTCCTTGACCTGGGTCTGCAGCACCTCCCGGGTGAGCTCATTAGGCACGGCCACCAGGAGGGTGGAACCGATCAGGCCCTGGGCCTGGGCCAGGATGACAAAGCCACGCTGCCGCGGGGAAACACGGTGGTCCTGCTCCAGCAAACTGACAACGCGCCGCCAGGAACTTCCGACAGTATTGGCGTGGTTGGCTTCGTCTACTGTCATCAATGGGTTCCCTCAAAACTTGCTTTGCCTGCATTGCCTGCAGCCGCCAGCACGGAACCACGATCTGGTTCAGCTTCATCCACAGGGTTATGCACAGCAGGTGGATAATCGGCTACTGGGCAACTCTAGGGGATGAAAAGCCTAGAAGATAGCTGGCAAGTAGCTTGTGGATAATTACACGGTTGTGGTTCTGAAAAGCAGCTTGTGAGCCACTTCATCCACAGGCTTGTACGGCGCGTTTGCCACAGCTGGGGATAGCGCCCGCGGCCTGCCCCGGTTTGACTGGGACCCCTGAATTGCCCTAACGTTGTGAAGTCCTTTGTGTCCGCTTTTTGGCCCCATCTGAACCTCTCAAACGCAGTGCGTGTGAGCAGCCGGGGGAAGCGTACATATACAAAACTTAGCGTCGGCCAGTTCTTCCCCATACTGATCGGGTGGGCGCACCTTTGATCCACTGGAGTAACTAACGTGAGCAAGCGGACTTTTCAGCCGAATAACCGCCGTCGAGCCAAGAAGCACGGCTTCCGCCTTCGTATGCGTACCCGTGCCGGCCGCGCCATCCTGGCAGCCCGTCGTGGCAAGGGCCGTACTGAGCTGTCGGCGTAAATAACTGACTTGTCGGTAGACATTTCTTTGCGAGTTTAAGGTGCTGGCCACCCGCAACCGTTTAAGGAGTGCAGCCGATTTTTCAACAACTGTACGTTCCGGTGTCCGCAATGGACGCCGGAACGTAGTGTTATATGCGGCAGCCATTGCTGCTGACGAACCCAGCCGGATCGGGTTCATTGTTTCCAAAGGTGTTGGGAACGCTGTGGTCAGGAACCTCGTTAAGAGGAGACTGAGGGAAGCCGGTGCTGCCTCGCTGCGCGAGTACGGTACCGGGTTTGCCATAGTGGTCAGGGCGCTGCCTGCGTCCGCTTCCGCCAGCTGGGACCAGCTGCTGTCGGATTACAACGCTGCACTGGAGTCGACAATGGCCCGGCTGGCCGGCCGCTCCCGGGCTGCCGCCAACGGTTCAGCCGGTACAACACAGGAGGGGACACCGCGTGCGTAACGCCACCGCCGTCGTCGTCACCCATCTCCATCCTGTCCTTGCCGCCGCGGCGCTGTTCCTCTGGAACCTGCCCCGTAGTATCCTCATTCTTCTGCTGAACGCCTACCGCAAGGTGATTTCTCCCCTGTACGGCCAGGTCTGCAGATTCTTTCCTTCATGCTCGGCCTATGCCCTTGAAGCGATCACTGTCCATGGTGCCGTCAAGGGGAGCTGGCTCGCCGTCCGCCGCCTTGGCCGATGCCACCCATGGAACGCCGGTGGTGTGGACCGCGTCCCCGCCGGGCACCGGGAATGGCCTGCCAGCCAGACCCCCACAATTGTTGTGCTGAACAACCCGGACAAGTACCTGGCTGCTCGGACTGATGGAGAAGGCCGCTCTGCGGCCTGACGAATAGGGATAAGTATGGACTTCTTTGAAACAATCATGTTTCCGTTCAAGTGGCTTGTGTCCGTCATCATGGTGGGATTCCATGAGGGCTTGAGCGCAATCGGCCTGCCGGAAGCATCCGGCTGGACCTGGACGTTGTCCATCATCGGACTGGTGCTGGTGATCCGGGCAGCCCTGATTCCTGTTTTCGTGAAGCAGATCAAGGCGCAACGCGGCATGCAGCTGCTGCAGCCGGACCTGAAGAAGCTCCAGGACAAGTACAAGGGCAAGACTGACCAGCTGTCCCGCCAGGCCATGGCGCAGGAACAGATGGCGATGTACAAGAAGCACGGGACCAACCCGTTCTCAGCCTGCCTCCCCATGCTGATCCAGATGCCCTTCTTCTTCGCGCTGTTCCAGGTCCTTTCCGGCATCAGTTCCGCCAAGACCCAGGGCAAAGGCATCGGTGCCATGAGCCAGGAGCAAGTGGTGCAGTTTGATGAGTCCAGCATTTTCGGTGCTCCGCTGTCTGCCGCACTGCTTCACGGCGGTGCCACCAACGTTGCCGTCGTGGTCCTGAGCATTGTGATGATCCTGGCCATGACGGCGTCGCAGTTCATCACGCAGAAGCAGATCATGGCCAAGAACATGTCTGAAGAAGCCATGGCCAGCCCCTTTATGCGCCAGCAGAAGATGATGCTCTACATCCTGCCCATCGTCTTCGGCGTGGGCGGCATCAACTTCCCCATTGGTGTCCTGATCTACTGGACCACCACAAACCTCTGGACCATGGGCCAGCAGTTCTTTGTCATCCGCCGTATGCCGACACCGGGATCCCCGGCAGCGAAGGCCCTCGCCGAGCGCCGTGCCGCCAAGGGGCTTCCCGCCCTTTCGATCCTGAGCGGCAAGAAGGATGACGACGCGGACGCAGCTGCCGCTGCCGCGGCGGTAGCTCAGGCAAAAGGACAGCGCACCCAGCCCCAACGCAAGAACAGGAAGAAGAAGTAATGTCAGCCGAGAGCACCGAACGGGCCCTTTCTGAAGAGATCGTCGACGAGCAGGACGAGTCCGTGGACCAGGACCCTTCCTCCCCCAAAGCTTCCTCAGCCAGCCGGCTGGAGGAAGAGGGAGACGTTGCAGCGGATTACCTTGAGGAGCTGCTGGACATTGCAGACATCGACGGTGATATCGACATTGAAGTCCGCAACGGGCGTACCTACATCTCCATCGTCACTGAGGAGGAGTCGGACAGCCTCGACAACCTGGTGGGTGAGGACGGCGAAGTCCTTGAAGCCCTGCAGGAACTGACCCGGCTCTCCGTGCTCTCTGCCACGGAAAACCGCTCCCGCCTGGTGCTGGACATTAACGGCTACCGGCAGGAGCGCACCGGCCACCTGCAGAAGATTGCCGAAGATGCTGCAGCGGCTGTGAAGAAGACCGGCCAGGCAGTGGCCCTGGAGCCGATGAGCGCCTACGAACGCAAGATCGTGCACGACGCCATTGCGGACCTCGGCCTGGTGAGCGAGTCCGAGGGCGAAGGCGCCGGACGCCACATTGTTGTGTCCGCGGACTAGAGAATTGCTGATTCGCTAATCATGGTTGACATCACTCCAGCTGAACTTCTGGCAGCTGAGAAGATTTTCGGCGACCGCCTGGACCTCGCTAAGCGTTATGTGGAGCATCTTGCCACGTCAGGAACCGAACGCGGCCTGATCGGCCCCCGGGAAATTCCCCGGCTCTGGAGCCGGCACGTCCTGAACTGTGCTGTCATCGAAAGCGAGATAGCGCAGGGAAGCCATGTTGCCGACGTCGGGAGCGGAGCCGGACTCCCGGGGCTCTGCCTGGCCATTGCCCGTCCGGACCTGGAACTGACCCTGATCGAGCCGCTGGAACGCCGGGTGATCTGGCTGCAGGAAGTGGTGGATGATCTGGGCCTGGACAATGTCACGGTCATGCGCACCCGCGCGGAGTTGGCAGTGGGACACGTGAACGCCGATGTTGTGACTGCACGTGCCGTCTCTGCCCTGAGTAATCTCGCCGGACTGACCATTCCCCTGCTCGCAGGCAAGGGAGAAGTGGTTGCGATCAAGGGCAGGAGCGCAGGCGAGGAAATCGAGAAGGCAGCCAAAATCATCCGGAAGCTGGGCGGCGTGGAGACATCCGTGCTGACCGTTGGGGACAACCTCTTGGAAGAGCCCACCACCCTGGTACGCATCGTTGTAAACAAGTCCCAAAAGAAGCCCTAGTCTTGGCCCGGCAGCCGTAGTCTGCCGGGGTAAGCAGTTAGGCTAGTCAACGGCAGCAAAAATAGCTGAACGAGAGTGAGTGTGCCCCAGTGACCAGTAGCGAAGCCTCCACACAACGGATACCCCCGTTTGTGTCTCTGGGGTCAGCACGTTCTTTCGCTGGGACTGCCTCTGGTGCATCCGGTGTACTGGCAAACCAGCGGGGTAAGGCAGCCGCTTCCCCCGTCTTGGTTTCACGTGAAACAACCTCTTCAGGTAGGGGAAACATCATCGATGCCATTGATGATTCCAGTCCCATCGCGCGCGAACTGGCCCACGAAACCCGCCGGCGCGAGCGCTTGGTTGGCCGGCAGCTGCCGCGTCCGGAAAAGACACGCATCTTCACCGTGTCCAACCAGAAGGGCGGCGTAGGTAAGACAACCACCACAGTGAACATAGCTGCTGCCTTGGCAGCTGCCGGCCTTAATGTTCTGGTCATCGATATCGATCCCCAGGGCAACGCGTCGACGGCGCTTGGCATCGAACACCACTCTGATGTGGACAGCATCTATGACGTCCTCATCAACGATGTCCCCTTGGCCGACGTTGTTGCCCAGTGCCCGGACATCGGAAACCTTATCTGTGCGCCGGCAACCATCCACCTGGCCGGGGCGGAAATCGAACTGGTGTCCCTGGTGGCACGGGAACAGCGGCTGCGCCGTGCCATAGACGTTTATGCGAAGGTCCGCGAGAAAAACGGCGAACCACGCCTGGATTACATCTTCATCGACTGCCCTCCCAGCCTTGGCCTTCTGACCGTCAACGCGTTTTGCGCAGCCAACGAAGTCCTCATCCCCATCCAGTGTGAGTACTACGCGCTGGAGGGCCTGAGCCAGCTGCTCAAGAACATTGAGATGATCCAGAAACACCTCAATGCGGACCTCGAGGTTTCCACCATTCTGCTGACCATGTACGACGGCCGCACGAACCTTGCCGCGCAGGTCGCCGCCGAGGTACGCCAGCACTTCCCGGACCAGGTCCTGTCCGCAGTGGTCCCCCGTTCGGTCCGGATCTCCGAGGCTCCGAGCTATCAGCAGACGGTAATGACCTATGACCCCTCATCCAGTGGCGCGCTGTCCTACCTGGAAGCCGCTGCGGAAATAGCAGAACGCTAAAATCTTCAAGAATTGCAACAACTGGAGTCCGGCAGGTCCTGGCTCTTCCACTGGAGGGATTTATCCATGAGCGAGAAGCGACGGGGCCTAGGCCGCGGTCTTGGCGCACTGATTCCGAGTTCCGCCAGTGCAAACGGGTCGGGAAACGGAACAGCAGTTGCGCGCCCTGTCGATCTCTTCTTTCCGGAGGGGCGCCGGAAAGCGGACACTTCCGAGGACGTTGCCGACCCGGCACCCGTAGAGGAATCTCCAACCGTAAGTGCTGCTGACTCCATGGCAGCTGAAGCTGCTTCCGAGCCGTCAAACAACGGCTTCAGTGAACCCACTGCAGCCAAGTCTGCCACGTCTAAGCGGGCATCTGGTCCGGCAACTTCCGCCTCGAATGGATCGGGTTCGAAGACCAATGCCCGCGCCAACGGTGCAGGCAAGTCGAAGACCGGAGCAAAGAAGGCTCCAGAACCGGCAGAGTCCCCGGATGCCGAGCCCGCCGCCGCGCCGGAAGTTCAGTCCGCTGGATCCCGCAACATACCTGACATGGACAACGGCGTTGACCTGGTAGAGGTTCCGGGCGTCCGCTTCGCCGAGATCCCGGTGACCGACATCCATCCGAACCGCAAGCAGCCTCGATCTGTCTTCGATGAAGACGACATGGCCGAGCTGGTCCACTCTGTTCGGGAAATCGGCGTCCTGCAGCCAATTGTGGTGCGGAATTCAACCGAACCCGGTAGCGAGCCGTACGAGCTCGTTATGGGCGAACGCCGCTGGCGTGCGGTACAGGCTGCAGGACTGGAAACTATTCCAGCAATCGTCCGGGACACCACCGACGACGACCTCCTGCGGGACGCCCTGCTGGAAAACCTGCACCGGAGCCAGCTGAATCCGTTGGAAGAAGCAGCGGCCTACCAGCAGCTCCTCGAAGACTTCGGCACCACCCATGAGCAGCTAGCAGATCGCATTGGCCGTTCACGTCCACAGGTGTCGAATACGCTGCGCCTGTTGAAGCTCCCTCCCCTTGTCCAGCGCCGTGTTGCTGCCGGCGTGCTCTCCGCAGGCCACGCACGCGCCCTCCTGGCCCTCCCTGACGCAGCAGCAATGGAGAGGCTGGCTCAGCGCATTGTGGCGGAGGGGATGTCCGTACGGGCCACCGAAGAAGCTGTGACCCTCTATCAGGATCCCGCCAAGCCCGCGAAGAACAACATCCCGCGTCCAGGTGCCCGCCACGAGCGACTGGACTACTTGGCTTCTTCGCTTTCCGACCGTTTGGACACCAACGTCAAGATTTCCCTTGGTGTCCGTAAGGGTCGCGTCAGCATCGAATTCGCCAGCGTCGAGGATCTTAACCGGATCATGGATGTTCTCGCGCCTGGAGCAGATAGCTAAAGTCCCTGGGTACCGTTGTTTCCCGGTGGAGTCATTTCGTCTTGGCGGTGTCCGGCGTTCGTTCGCACCTGCAACAGAGCCTTTCCCCTTCGTGTTCGGTAGTTGTCCAGCTTCGGACTCGTCCTATTAGTTCCGTGTGTTTGCGGGCGCTGTTGGCTCGAGACGGATGCTCCTAGGACCTACTGCCCTCTACCCGACCCCTTGCGATTCGTCTTCTTAGCATGCGCCCAACGTTCCTTTTGCATGTCGATCGATGCGGTTTCACGTGAAACATTCATCTCTGAAGGGACGAGCCTCCCCAGCGATGGGACCACACCTCCACGGGTCTGTTGCTGGGACGGGCACTCCTGATGGGCTTCTTACGGTCGGTCCGCTTTAGCGCGACTTAGCGCGACGGAAACTACCATCGTGCCCTCCTCCTCGAGGCAAAATCGCCGGTTTGGCTATCTGGTGGTGATACCTTCCAAGACATTTTTCACAGGACTAGAGTGCGCATGGCAAGGGACATGCGGCAGTGGCTGGCTGGGAGCAATTGGCCAGAAGCGGAAAGCCGCGCCAGTGAATTCGTGCTCGAACCGAGTAGCGGCCCTGCGCTGGGGTGGGATGCGTCCTGATCCAGCTGCGAATGGGAACATAAGTGAATGGCTTAGACGGATGGGTTGGTACCTGCGAAGCCGCAGCGTGCATTGGTCCGACGCGACGAGGATCCCTTCGCTAGCTGTTGGCGAGGCGATTTGGTGGGTTTGCGCTCGTGGAGTGCCATGGCTTCACGGTACCCACTCATGAGAAATTGCCGCCACCGCTACCCCGCCGTCGCACCCACTGCAATGTTTGGTGCTGCGGTTTCACGTGAAACAATGCGGTACGGGTCCTGCGGGGCCCCAAGGGCGGAGTGTAGTCCTGGCCCATGTCGCCCTCAGACTGCAGACCCCTCGGCATCTAGATCTGTCGTACGAATCAACTGAACAAAAATGTAGCAATGCGGGCCTGGTCTCTATCGAGTTGGTTGTCCACTCGGTCCGAGGATGGAACCACCTATTTTGCAATGGGGGATCCAATCGAATAGGGCGTGCTCCGTCTCGCTGGCGTCTTCGACGTGCAACACCCCGGTGCCGGCGCTTCTCCGGGGCGTCAAGCCCCGGCGGCAGGCGCAACAACACTAGTGCAACCGGATTCTCCCCCTTGTCGGCGAGAGCACGACAGCCCCCAGTTCACTTTTGGAAGTTATGGCCCGACGGTTGGTCGAGAGTGATCAGGCCTATTGATCACACGGATGCGGGCAGCGCAGTGCGCCCAGACTGCCGGTTCGGTCCTAACGACAGTGAGGCAAGCCGGATGACACCGGCGGCTCGGGACCGGATACCCGTGCCCTTCCAAGAAGCAGGAGTCCTAGCTCCCGTCTTCTTGCACAAGGGAGCTCGTCGGTTTCACGTGAAACATGGGCCATGTGCTTCACAGGAGGTTGCCGCCGCGAAAGGTAAGGGGTCCGTGTCTTATGGCGGGTAATTGCTGGTTCGCGCCTCCACTACCTTGGGTTCCAAGGTTGTGCCTAGGCTGGTCGTGTTGGTGGCTCGGTCGGTTGGGATCTACGATGCTCGATCTGTCGGTCCGTATGACAGACTCTCCAGCCGGGGCTTCTATCGCGGCACCCCCTGGTTTTTGTTGGGTCTATTCCTCCTGGACCCGGAACCCGGGCCGAAAAGGCTGGACTTGCACTGGAGCTTTTGTCCCACGGCTGATGGCGGCCTGCAAGTACCGTGAATCGCCTCTCTTATCCAAGCGGAACCGAAAGTCCTTGTAGCGAACGCCCGAACGGAAGGACTTCAGGCAATCTAGAGTTCAAGCACCGCCAGCGTGCAGGCTTGTTGAGTACTGAGCCAGGGGCGCTTCATCGGTTGGCGTACCAGGGGACGAGGTGGCGTGGCCGCCAGCTGTCTGGCGCACGACTGACTTGCGTGCCTGTTGCACCTCGAAACTCACCGCACTACGCAGCGGCGATGTTGGAAGGACCTGTGGAAAGCGCTGTGGATAAAGCTGTGGATACTGTAGCGGCTGCCTGTGGATGTGATGCCGGTCGCTTCGGAGGGGCTCGCGCCGGATGGGTCGTAACAGCACTCGCCACGTGCACGCCGCGAGGCAGTGTTTCACGTGAAACCAAGCGCATGACGCACCAGATTCTTCTCGATTGTTATCGGGCCAGGAAAAGAGCGCTATTGCGTCCACAATGGTTTACTTTCGGCAGAAATCGGGTACGCGAGCCTCAACTCCCAGACAACTGACTGTGCGAGCCTCACAAGGGGAAACAAGTGAAGAGCGCGGCGCTATCGCCTTGCTCGCAGCTGCTGACCGGTTCCACCACGCATGAACGGGATTCCCCTGTGGATAACCCTGTGGATCGGGCATGAGCGCTGCTGTGGATAAAGTGGGGAAAACTCCCCCGAGGCGCGTTGCTACGATGTTCATCGCAGACATCGAATCGTACTGCTCGCCAATGATGCGTGTACGTCCAGCCAGCAAATTCGTGGAACAGCGGCCCGTGATGCGCTTCTGGCTACCGGGAGTAAGTCCAAATCCACCACGGCTACCATGTCCTGCACTGGGAAGTGTCCAGTTTACTAACGACTCAGCCGCTGCCTTGAACCTCGCGATCCGGATGGACTTCGACGCCATGGTCCCGGTTGGGCTGGACGCTGACTAAGTCCGCAGGAATGAGGGACCGCCAATGCTGAACCGGTGCGCTGGATTCAGCTGCTGATAGGCCCGCGCTGTCTCGTGGTCTTGATGCCGGCCCTGGGTAGGCGGCCACTAATTGAGGGCCTAGTCTCTTGAGCCCGGCTATCACGGATTCAAGTCCGTTCACTGCTTCTCCCATCAGGACCGGGCATGGCCTCTACGGTGTCGCTTCCTGGAGGGCCGCAGTGATCTTGAGGAGCCTTCTGATTGCTGGCTCTCTGACTGCCCGCAATAGCTGATAGATGGCTCTCATCACCGTGATTGATTCAGTGCAAGGGTAGGAGCGGTTAGTTTGAAAGTCTACTTACAAGTTGTCCGGCGTTTGACCATAGCTGCACGTGCACCTCGTAACTCTAGTCTTAGCCGACCGTAGAGGGGGTGCTCGGATTAGCGCTCGAATCTTGGAACGCGCCTTCCGGTGTCTCCCCTCGTGGACCTCGGGACTGCCTGTGCCCTAAACGAGCGGCTTGGAGGTGCCGTGTGCCGTGCGCTTAGTACCGTGTTTCACGTGAAACACGACGCTGGTTCTATAGGGCCGCCTGATCTTGAAGTCCGCCCCCTCTCTCCTGGTACTGCGAGGTCCATTGTGACGGCGTCACCCGTCTTGCTGAACCGGACAGGAGTCCACATGCGAGCTTGGGAAGGCGCCCTGGGTCCCGTCGCCGTGGCGACCAAGAGCATGCTCCGCTACTAGCCGAACAGCAAACACTTCGGTGAGTGGGGTCAGGCATGGGGCGCATAGGTCTCATGCAGGTATTCGTGTGGAGGGACGGTACTGGGCAGGCGCCTGCTTGTGGCGCAGCGGGAAATTGACCGCCGCTGCATTTTGGTGGTGGACGTTTATCCGTCGATCTACATCCAGTGAGTGGTTAAAGGGTTTGGACCGAGAGAGCAGCCTTCCGGCTCAGCAGGACTTATCACCAGATCGGATCGTATTCCGTGAACCAACTACTGGCCGGAACGGCTAGTAGCTGCCAAATGCATCGTTCGCGCCGCCTCCGATGCCGCGCTGAGCGTAAGCGAGCTTGTCTGGGTGGATCAAGCGGGACCCTTGAGTAGGGGTGTCCCGCTTGCAAGGCCATTGCTGATGCCTACGGACGCACCCGGAGGTCTTGTTTCACGTGAAACGTGCGCGGCTTCATCAGAAAGAACTACATGGGTGCCGTAGCGGTGCGAGGCGCCGGCCTCGATCCTGCTCGCCCACGCCTCGTGCTCGCCTGCCACTAGAACCCTATCGGTGGCGTGACTAGATACGTTCCTTGTAGAGAGAACTGCCCAAGATGCCAGCATCAATAGATATGCAGCGAGAGGGTAGTTGCACAGCGAAAGAGTGGCTGAGTTTCACAAGCTTCGGGCTATCGCCGGATTAGAGTAACGCACAAGGATGTGCGCTGACTGGTCGACCAAGGCCGGCTGGATCAGAACAGGGATCGATTCTGAGTGCACGCGGCGGCAAAGTTTCGTGTGTCGCGAGTGTGGGAGAGTTGCTGGCGGCTGCCGCTAGTTCTCACCGAGTGCACCCTTCTCTGCGTAAATTTACGTTAAGGCGAAGCTCCGAGGATGTAGCACCAGTTCGCCCCCTGTTTCACGTGAAACAGTCCGCCTCCGGGTTCCAAGCGGTCCACGATTGTCGAAAGGGACGTGCAGACCATGATGCCAAGATCGATGTGCATGGCCAAGCGTGGAGGGCGAAGAATAGACGCAACGCGCTAGCTACGCTCCCCGGTGTCGGGCATCGTGCGGTCAGCCACGCAGCGTCAACAATGAGTTGCGGACCCCTTTTCGAGAACTCCATGCGGTTTCAAGCGGGTACAAAAATGGCCACCGCTCAAACGAGCGGTGGCCACCGTCGGCCTTGTTGGACCTCCAACAAACCAGTGTTCCTAGGAGAGAACGTCTGCGAATTCCTTTTCAAAGAATTGCTTGGGCTTGGCGCCGATGACCGTGCTCTTTACTTCGCCGCCCTGGAACAAATAAACGGCAGGAATCGAAGTGATGCCGTATTCGGCAGCGATACCGGGGTTATCGTCGACGTTCAGCTTCACGACGTCAACCTTCTCGCTGTACTCCACGGAGATTTCGTCGAGGATGGGGCCGAGCTTACGGCAGGGGCCGCACCATTCAGCCCAGAAATCAACAATAACCGGCTTGTCAGAGGACAATACGTCCGTGCCGAAACTAGCATCCGTTACATCTTTTGCGTTGCTCATAACCTTGTCTCTCTTCAGTAGTGTTGACGGTTTATGCGTGCAGGTCTGCGAGATAGTGCTCAACGTCAATGGCAGCCACACAGCCCGAACCTGAGGCAGTGATGGCCTGGCGGTACGTGGGGTCTACGACGTCACCGGCAGCAAAGACACCCGGCAGGCTGGTCTTGGAGCTCCTCCCCTGGACGGCAATGGTGCCCTCGGGCGTCAGTTCCAGGACATCCTTGACGAGGTCAGTCCGGGGGTCGTTACCGATAGCAACGAAAACTCCGGTGACGGCGAGATCGGAAATGGATCCATCAACCAGGTTCTTCACCTTCAGGCCGGTGACCTTGTTCTCGCCAATGACGTCTTCAACGGTGCTGTTCCAGATGAAGTTGATCTTCTCGTGTGCCAGTGCGCGATCGGCCATAATCTTGGAGGCCTTCAGGGAATCCCGCCGGTGGACAACCGTTACAGATTTCGCGAACTTGGTAAGGAACAGGGCTTCCTCCATGGCAGAGTCGCCCCCGCCGATCACCGCAATATCCTGATCCTTGAAGAAGAAACCGTCACAGGTTGCGCACCAGCTTACGCCGTGCCCTGACAGCCGCTTTTCGTTGGGCAGGCCGAGCTCGCGGTATGCCGAACCCGTGGAGAGGATCACTGCTTTTGCTTGGAAGGTTTCCCCCGTGGCAATGGTGACCTTTTTGACGGGTCCGTCGAGCTGCAGCGACGTCACGTCCTCGAACTGGATCTCTGTGCCGAAGCGTGCAGCCTGTTTCTCGAAGTTCTCCATCAGGTCCGGTCCCATAATGCCTTCCGGGAAGCCCGGGAAGTTCTCCACATCGGTGGTGTTCATCAGTTCGCCACCGGCGGTGACGGAACCCGCCAGCATCAGGGGCTTCAGGTCGGCACGAGCGGTGTAGACGGCAGCCGTGTAACCGGCCGGTCCGGAGCCGACGATGATGACATCACGTACATCCGACGTGGTGTTTTCTGCGATGGTCACTGGACGGTGAACCTCTTCCTTATTAGACGTGCCCCGCCTTGGAGGCCGGCCACATGGCACAACTGATACTGCGGGCTGAATATTCCGGCGCCCGAACACAGAGAAATGGCGGCAGGCAGCACAAATCCGACTCCGTAAGGCGCTTTTTCCAGATTACCGTCCCGCGGCCAACCCAAATGCCGCAGGTCCTCAACCCCGGCTGCCCCTGACTTCAGGCGATACCATTCACAAGCCGCGCGCTTCACCGGCGTCACCTAAAAACGGTGGCCGGCAAGCACATCCGCAGGCTACTGGACCTTGATCTCCGCCAAACGAAGGCCGTACCCATAGCGGGTCTTGGGAGCTGCAAGGCGTGGAAGCGAATTGATGGAAACGATGACGTACTGCGCCTGCACGGGCTCTGCCAGCGGAATGTTCAGGTCGGTGGAGGTGAAGCTGTTCGTTCCAACCGCCTTGGCCCCGTCAATGGACGGCTTGTCGTTGGTGTACACCGTGATATTTCCACCGGAGCCGCCAAGCTGGGTAAGCGTGATGGAAGAGATGGTGGCAGGGCTCTTCAGCTTGACCACGAGAGGTACGCCTTGGGGAGCAAGTCCTCCCCAGTTTTCACTGGCGAATTCCATGTCCGACCAATAGCTGGCCGCGTTACCGTCGTAAGCCTTCACCAGGTCCCCGTCAAACGTTGCCGCAAAGTCGAAGGCGCCCTGACGGGTGACCCCTTCGATGGCGGGCGGTACGACGGGCGGCGCAGACGTCTGGGCCTGGGTTGGCGCGGACGACCCTTCGGGAGCGCTGGTGTTCGTGCCGGCAGCAGTCGGATTGGCCTGCGGCTGCGATGAGAAGAGGCTGCCAAGGTTGGTCACGGCAAACACAAGCCCGGCAATCAGGACCACGGCCAGGAGCCCGCCCACCAGCCAGCGCATGGAGCGGGGCTCACGTTCCGGGGCATCCCGGTCGTCATCATCGTAGTCGTCCTTGCCAGCGTAGGAAGCACCCGAAGAAGGACCCGCAGCGGCGGCCGGGGCTGCTGCTGCGCGCGCGAACACGGGCGACTTTTTCTTTGCGGACCGGGGCTCTTCTTCTACCGGAGCGTCGTCATACCCGTCCTGGTCACCGGCGTTGGCGTAGTCGTCCTCGGACCACAGGGAGACCTTCGGCTTCCCAGACCTGGGTGTCTCATGGCTTTGGGGATTGGGGGTGAAACTGGCGGTCACCGCCTCCTCGGACTGCGTCGACGGTCCACTGGTGCGGCCGGAGCCGCTCGAAGAACCAGTGCCGGCTGCCGTGGCGCCCAGGATGGACGAGCCTGAGGGCTTGCGTCCCGCGGCGGGCGTTGCCGCAGGACGTGCCGGCAGCTTGGGCGGCACTACCGGCGCCGAACGGTAGGGATCAACCTGGCTCGGGTGCGTATCCGAGTAGTTGATGTAGCCGGCGTCGACGTTTTCCTCGTCGTCGTACGGCTCAGGCTCACGTGAGCGGGGCTGGCCAAAGATTTCGCTTCCCAGGGTGTCCGTGAAAAAAGGTTCCACGTACGGCGGGTTGGAGGCCACCACCAGATCCAGGAGGTCGGCTGCGGAGGTGTGGTTGGTGATGAGGTACGTCGCAGCCTCGGTCACCCCAAGATCCAGTACCTGGACGTTGCCGGGACGCTCACCGGTGGCTACTTCGCGGGCGCTTTGGGCCACCTGCTCGGTGTTGTCAGGTCCGGCAACCAGGATGCTGACGGGACGGTTAAGTACCTGGTCCACACCATCCAGCACCAGATCGTGGTCGTGCGAGGCCAATACTGTGGCTGTGACCTTGTAGCGGCCGCCCAGTACTGATCCGACATCGATCGGGTTGGACACGTGTTCCTCCTAGACTGTCCGGTATTGCCGGCTTGGATGATGCAACCACCGTTCAGGGGCCGCAACGAGGCTGGCCCTTGAATGCAACTACCCCTGTTTCCCTTTCGATCCTAGCCGATTGAGCCCATCGGACCCGCGACACAGCGGGCCGCAAACCGCCGAAGGACTACTTTTTCCGCGGCCGGCGCCGCTTGAAATATGGGTTCTCTCCGGCCTTCCCCTGGAAGGTGCGGCGGCCGGGCAGCGGAATCTGCTCACGCAGCAAGCCTCCCCGTGCGGTGCTCGGCTGGTCCTCGCCGGGAAGGTACCCGCCGCCGGAATGGCTGGTGCCGCCGTCGGCCGGTTGCTGGCGGGCAGCCTCCCGGGGAGCCGGCCCGGCACGGAAGGAGGCAGCATCGAACTCGCCGGAGATCCGGGGAATGAGCCCGGTATCCACGGCCGTGGTGGCGCGCTCCGGCGCAGGTGGCCGGGGGTCTCCGGAGGGCTCACCGGCTGAAGAGCCCGACGGCGGTGCCCCATCTTCCCCGGAAGCTGCGGCCGGTGCCCTCCGCCCCAGCCGTCCCAGGAGCGGTTGCAGCAGGTCCCGCAGTTCAGACACCCGGAACAACTTGAGCAGGAAGAAATAGGCCACCAACATGACGGGGCCCACTACGACCACCGTGATCAACGCCGTGAGCCGGTTCTGCCAGGCGAAACCGTCCGGGCTGTAGCTGCCCATGAGCCAGAGCGCCCCGGCAGCTGCGATGGCGGATCCCAGCGCTGCGTAGCCCATGCGGATGTAGGAATTGGCGATCCGCGGCCCGTCCAGGTGGCCCAGGAGGCGGCGCAGGAAGTACGCGCTGATGACCACCGAGAGGATGTTGCCCACCATGTAAAGGACGGCGACGGCGTAGATGATCTGGTTGACGGGCAGGAACTGGATGGCAAAAGCACCAGCCACGTACACAACGGCGAGCAGCAGTTGGATGTGGAACGGGGTGCGTGCGTCTTCATAGGCGTAGAAAACGCGCGACATCATGAAGTTGGCGCTCATGAACGGGGTGCTGAGCGCGAGGATGGTCAAGGTCTGGGCCAGCATCACGCCGTCCTGCCGGTCCCCTCCGGAGAAGAACATGCCCAGCGGCCCCGCGAGGGCGAAGAGGGCGAGGGCTCCGAAAACGGTGGCAACTGCCATGGTCCGCAGGCCGTGTGAGAGTGCGTCACGCAGTTCGGCCCGGTTGCCGTCCTGGGACGCATGCGTCATCCGGTTGAACAGGACTGTGGCCAGGGACAGGGCAATGATGGAGTGCGGCAGCAGGTACAGCTGGCTGGCCACCTCCAATACCGCGTTGCCCGGGAGCATTTCCGCAGCTGGATCCCCCGCCTGCTGCAGCCGGATACGTTCCGCACCGGGAATGGTGGCGATGCGCATGACGTACAGGAAGGCGAGCTGCCCGACGGCGGCCGTCAGGAGCGTCCAGACGCTCAGCTTGGCTGCCTGGCCCAGTCCTACGCCGCGCCAGCCGAACCGCGGCCGGAGCCCCAGCTTCAGCCGGATCACCGGGATCATCAGGATGGCAGTCTGGGACACCACGCCGATGGTGGAGAAACCTGCCACAAACAGGGTTTGGGTGTCGCCCCAATTGGCCAGGGTATGGGGACTGAATTCGTTGGTGCCGAAGATCCAGATGAACATGCCCAGCCCGGCGATGGCCACCAGGTTGTTAAGGATGGGCGCCCACATGGCAGGCCCGAACGCCCCGTTGGCATTCAGGATTTGGGTTAGGAGGGCGTAGAGGCCGTAGAAGAAGATCTGGGGCAGGCACCAGAAAGCAAAGGTTACTGCCAGCGCCTTTTGCTGCGGCGAGTACCCCTGCGTGGTGAGTTCGATGACCCACGGTGCCGCCAGCGTCACGAGGGCTGTCAGCCCCAGCAGGAGCAGGACCGCCAGCGTCAGCAGCCGGCTGATGTAGTCCGCTCCCCTGTCAGGCGCCTTGCTTGCCTTGATGATTTGGGGAACCAGGACAGCGTTGAAGACACCGCCGGCCACCAGCAGGAAGATCAGGTTGGGAAGGTTGTTGGCGTTGATGAAGGTGTCGTTGACCGTGGAGCCGAGGCCCAGGGCCGTCCCCAGCATCCAGGTCTTGCCGAAGCCCAGGAAACGCGACACCAGTGTCCCTGCGGCCATGATGGCGCTGGACCGGGTTTCGCTTGCACCTGCAGGGGCGGGCTGGGCAACGTCCGGTGCGGCCGGCTCCGGAGGGACGCCATCGGGCGCCGCGTCATCGGGCCGGCTGGACCTGTCGGAAGGAAAGTTGGAAGCTGACATCGAGTTCATCGTCTCACCCGCAGCGGCCTATGGCTGCACTGCAGGCACGCGGTGCGGCCTTACAGGTGTTCGGGAAGGACTTCCCGGGCCAGGTCGGCGATGCGGCGCTCATTGGGGAAGGACAGTTTGCGGGCCAATTCCTGGATGGGAACCCAGGCCACGTCCACAGCTTCCTGGTCCGGATCGTTTTCGATGGTCAGCTCGCCGCCGGTGGCCCGGAGGAGGTAGTGGTGAACCGTTTTGTGGACCCGGTGGCCGCTGACGGTGAACCAGTAGTCGATACTTCCCAGCGGGGCGAGGATATCTCCCTCAATACCCGTTTCCTCGGCGATCTCGCGGACCGCTGCCTGCTCGTTGTTTTCCTTGCCCTCCGGATGCCCCTTGGGCAGGCACCACTCCAAACGGCCGCCGCGGTTAAGGCGGGCGATAATCGCAACCCGCAGTTCGGCGTCGGACGTGTCCACTACAACGCCGCCGGCGGAAACCTCCTCCACCGTGGGCAGCGAGGCCGGCGCCGAATGCGGGGCAGGCGCAACGTGCGCACCGATTGCCGACGGCAACGGTGCGTTTGTCCTTCTGCCTGGAGCGCTCGGTACGGGATGGGCCATGGAGTCCACTCTAACGACTGTTGCCCGTTCGTGATGACCGGAACATGACATCAACATGGACGGCATATGACGCGCTTTGCCGGCGGCGGACATAATCAGCAGGATCTTGACAGTATTTTGGCCTGCGGGGCCGCTGGTTTCTGACAAGCTTAAGTAACTATGGCGCACGTACATCACAAGACTGAATCCCACACCGTCGATTTCCAGGTGGACCCGGTGGTCCTGGAGCTCGGCCAGCGCTTTGTGGACGCCGGCCATGAACTGTCGCTGGTGGGCGGTCCTGTGCGTGACCTTTTCCTGGGCAGGACCTCCCCCGATCTGGACTTCACCACAGACGCAACCCCGGACCAGACGGTGGCCCTTATCAAGAGGTGGGCGGACAACTACTGGGAGATCGGCCGCGCCTTCGGCACCATCGGAATGCGTAAGGCCGGATTCCAGATCGAGATCACCACCTACCGGGCCGAGGCGTACGATCCTGAATCCCGCAAGCCCGTGGTGGCCTTCGGTTCCTCCCTCACTGACGACCTGCTCCGGCGGGACTTCACCATCAATGCCATGGCCCTCAAACTGCCGTCCTTGGAACTGGTGGACCCGTTCGGCGGGGTGAAGCACCTGCACGCCTCCCTGTTGGCTACGCCGGGCGCCCCTGAAGCATCCTTCTCCGATGATCCCCTGCGGATGATGCGCGCGGCCCGGTTCGCCGCCCAGTTGGGCGTCTCGGTCCACGACGACGTGCGGCGGGCCATGACGCAGATGGCCGAACGCATCACCATCATCTCCGCCGAGCGGGTGCGGGATGAACTGGTCAAGCTCATCTGCGGGGCCCGTCCACGGGTGGGCATTGACCTGCTGGTGGAAACGGGACTGGCCGAGTTCGTGCTCCCCGAAGTCTCCGCCCTGCGCCTCGAAGCGGATGAACACCACCGCCACAAGGACGTCTACCAGCACTCGCTGCAGGTGCTGGAGCAGGCAGCGGAACTCGAAACTGACGCAGCAGGGCCCGTGCCGGCGCCGGACTTTGTGCTGCGTTTCGCAGCGTTGATGCACGACGTCGGCAAACCGGCGACGCGGCGTTTTGAACCGGGCGGCGCGGTGAGCTTCCGTCATCACGACATGGTGGGTGCCAAACTCACCACCAAGCGGATGAAGGCGCTCCGGTTCGACAACGACACCATCAAGGCGGTTGCCCGCCTGGTGGAACTCCACATGCGCTTCTACGGGTACGGTGACGCCGGCTGGAGCGATTCCGCAGTCCGCCGCTACGTCACGGATGCCGGGCCACTGCTGGAACGGCTGCACCGGCTGACCCGCTCGGACGTCACCACCCGGAACCAGCGCAAGGCCGAGCGGCTGGCCTTCGCCTACGACGACCTCGAATCCCGCATCGCAACACTGCGGGAGCAGGAATCGCTGGATGCCGTGCGGCCTGACCTGGACGGTGCCCGCATCATGGCCCTGCTGGATATCAAGCCCGGGCCCGTTGTGGGCCGGGCCTACAAGTTCCTGCTCAACGAGCGGATGGAACACGGCCCCCTGCCCGTCGAAGAAGCGGAGGCCAAGCTCCTTCGCTGGTGGGCCGAACAGCCTGAATCAGCACCTGCCGGAACCGGGGCTGGAACCTCTCCTGCCGGCGTCGACCTCTCCCCTAAGGAGTCCAAGTGACCAATCCAGCGCTAGCCCCCCGTCCGCAGCTCTGGATCCTGCGCCACGGTGAGACCGAGTGGTCCAAGAGCGGGCAGTACACCGGGCTCACTGACCTGCCCCTGACTGTGGAAGGCGAGCAGCAGGCCGTGGAGGCCCGCAAGGTGCTGGACCCCGTCGATTTCGACCTGGTCCTGACATCACCGCTGCGGCGTGCACGGCGTACGGCCGAACTCGCGGGCTTTCCCGATGCCCAGCACGAACCGCTCGCGGTGGAATGGAACTACGGCGACTACGAAGGCATCAGTTCGGACCTGATTCGTAAGGACAACCCGGATTACCTCATCTGGACGCACGGGGTGCCCAACGGCGAGACCCTCGACGAGGTGGCGGCGAGGGCGGACAAGATCATCGGCCGTGTCCTTGAATCCGGCATGGACAATGTGCTGATCGTGGCCCACGGGCACTTCTCGCGGATCCTGACAGCCCGCTGGCTTGAGCTCCCTCCTGCCGAAGGACGTCACTTTATTCTTGGCACCGCGAAAGTGTGCACCCTGGGGTGGGATAAGAGGACCCCGGCAATTGTCCGTTGGGGCCTTTAGCGGGAATTTATAAATCTTTTTGAGAAGTACCGGGAATTAGCTGGTCACGCACCACAAGTGTGGTGTAGCTTTATTCCTGACCCCAGAGCCTCTTGCCGGGGTCACGGCGCACGTTGATTCACGCGGTCTGCATGAGCAACGGCAGAGCAGAAAAGGAGGTTGGGGAAATGATTACTTTGACTAGCGGATGGAAGACAACCGTCACCGCGCCCCCGGCCTGTGATGCTTTTGCGCGCCCGTTCAGGGGTTATGCCGGCTCCTAGCCTGCGCCCACCCTGCCGGCCCTGAAACCGGCGCCAGGCAGCTGCTGTTGCGCACACAGGTTACTGTGCCGGTGCGTCCACTCCATTCATCACGGATAAAGCGCCGTCTTTAGCCATTGCTGCTGCTTCTTATCAGATTCCAGTCCCAGCGCTTTTAGTGGCCTTTCCGGCGCTTAAACACCCTTGCCTATTTCCGTGCATTTCTGCGCCCGAATTCGCCTGTACCCGCGGTGCGAAGGGGGCCTAATTGTCGCGCCCATTTTGCGGGCCCATCAATTCGAAAAGGAGGTGATCGCATGATAAAGAAACTTCAACAGTTCCTGCTTCCCGCACGAGGCAGGCGGATCAGCCGGCGGCAACTCAACCGTCCGCTGCTGGAAAAGCAGCGGGAGGACGTGTTCGTCCTGATGCACCAGCAGATGGGGGGTCTCCGCTGACCCCCGGCCGGTTGCCCCCAGGAGAACCAATGAGGCACTTCCATGCGGTGGAGGAGCCCACGCGGCGGCGCGTGGGCTCCTTGCCTCGTCCCTTTCGTTCTGCCCGGCAACGGTAAGCTCGTGGGCATGCAGGAGAACCAGCCGCCGGAGCATCAAGGGCGGTCCCGCCTGGTGGTCCCCAGCCGCAGTGACGTCCTCCTGCGCAACTTCACCGAAGCCATCGGCGGCCCCCTTGGGTCGCGATCTGCGCCCGGCATCGTCTCCCCCGGGATCTTCACCGTTGAACGCGTCCTGATAGTGCTGACGGTCCTGGCAGCCCTCACAGGGATCCTGGTCAAGGGCTATTGCCGGGTCAACGGCTGGGAATCCCCCACACAGTTCTACGCCACTTGCTACTCGGACTTTCCGGAGCTGTTCCGGAACCGGGGAATGGCAGACGGAACCTTTCCCGTCCTCGGTTCCGGAAGCCACTTTGAATACCCGGTCCTTACCGCCCTGATTGCCGGAGTGACAGCCTGGCTGGTTCCCGGGACCGGAGTATCGGACGCGCGCGAGCTTGCCTACTTCGATATCAACGTCGCCCTGCTCGCCGCGGTCACCGTGGTGGCGGTGCTGGCTACGGCACGGATGACCAGCCGGCGTCCCTGGGATGCCGCCATGGTGGCACTTGCCCCCGGCATCGTGCTGGCCGGCACCATCAACTGGGATTTGTGGGCCGTGGCCCTGCTCGCCCTGGGCATGTACTTCTTCTCGCGGGAACGGCTGGTGATTGCCGGCGTCTTCATTGGACTGGGAACGGCCACGAAGTTTTATCCGCTGCTGGTACTGGGCGCCATCGTGATCCTTGCCCTCCGCACCGGACGGTTCCGTCCCCTGCTCGTTACGACGGGGGCGGCCGCAGGCTCGTGGCTTGCCGCGAACCTTCCCTTCGCCGTGGCCAACCCCGCCGGCTGGATCTACTTTTTCCAGTTCAGCGCCGACCGTGATGCCGGGTACAGCTCCCCGTGGTTCGCCTACAACCTCGTGGCAGACCGGCTGCACTGGACGCAACTTAGCCCGGCCGCCGTCGACCTCTTGTCTCCCGGCCTCTTTCTGCTGTGCTGCGCAGCCATTGCAGCCGTCGCCCTGGCTGCCCCGCGGCGTCCCCGGTTGGCCCAGCTGGCCTTCCTGATCGTGGCGGCGTTCATCCTCACGGGCAAGGTCTACTCGCCGCAGTTTGTAGTGTGGCTGATCCCGCTGCTCGCGCTGGCGCGGCCACGGTGGCGTGAATTCCTGATCTGGCAGGGCATCGAAGGACTGCATTGGGCAGCAGTGTGGATGTACCTTGGACAGGTGACCAGCGCAGGCTCTTCCCAGCACAACCTGGATATGCCGTACTACGTCCTTGCCGTGGCTGCGCACATGGCCGCGGTGGGCTACCTGATGCTGCGCGTGACCTGGGACATCTTCAAGCCGGACTACGATCCCATCCGGCGGCACCACTTGGACGATCCGCATGGCGGCCCCTTCGCCGGCGCGCCTGACCGGTTCCGGTTAAGCCTTGGAGGCTCCTCCCGATCTGTACTGCCATGGAAAGCGGGGGCCAATGCCTGATGTTGCGGTGGTGGGCGCAGGCCCGAACGGACTGGCAGCCGCCGTTGTGATGGCCCGCGCCGGCCTGTCGGTGGAACTCTTCGAGGCTGGCTCAACGATCGGCGGCGGCACCCGTACCAGCGAACTGATGCAGCCGGGGCACTTCCACGATATCTGCTCGGCCGTGCATCCGATGGCAGTAGCGTCCCCGTTTTTTAAGTCCTTTGAACTGTTCCGCCGGGTAAACCTGATCACCCCGGAGCTGTCCTACGCCTCCCCGCTGGACGGCGGAAGGGCTGCCCTGGCCTATCGGTCGCTGGACCGGACAGCCGAGGGGCTGGGCCGCGACGGCGAGGCCTACCGGCGCCTGATGTCACCCCTCGTCCAGAGGATCGACGACGTCATGGACTTCACCCAGAACCAGCTCCTCCGCCTCCCCCGCAACCCCTTCGCGGCGGGCATCTTCGGGCTGAGGACCCTGGAGCAGGGATCCGGGCTATGGAACGCCCGGTTCCGGGAGGAACTGGCTCCCGCCTTGCTCTCGGGGGTGGCGGCCCATGCCATCTCCCACCAGCCGTCGCTGGCTGCCTCCGGCGGGGGGCTGATGCTGGGGGCGCTGGGGCATGCAGGGGGTTGGCCCATTCCGGAAGGCGGATCAGCTTCCATCGCTGCGGCCATGGCCCAGGACCTCACCGCCCACGGTGGCGTCATCCACACCGAGGCTCCGATCGACCGGCTCAACGATCTTCCCCCGGCACGCGCCACCTTGTTGAACGTGGCTCCGCAGGGACTGCTGAACCTGGCAGGCCACGCACTTCCCACCCGCTACCGGGCAGCACTGGAGTCCTTCAGGTACGGGAATGGCTCATGCAAAGTCGACTTCATCCTCTCCGGGCCGGTCCCGTGGACAGCACCGGAGCTGGCCGACGCCGGAACCGTCCACCTGGGCGGCACCCGGGCAGAAGTTGCCCGCGCCGAGAACGACGTCAACGCCGGAAAGCACCCGGAACGGCCCTACGTGCTGGTGGCCCAGCAGTCCCGGTTCGATCCAAGCCGCGCCCCCGCCGGCCACCACACGCTGTGGGCTTACTGCCATGTCCCCGCGGGGTCCACGAGGGACATGACGGAAGCCGTAACAGCCCAGTTGGAGCGGTTTGCGCCGGGCTTCCGTGACCTGGTGGTGGAATCGAAGGCCATCACGGCCGCTGGGCTGGCCGAGTACAACAGGAACTACGTCGGCGGGGATTTCAGCGCCGGAGCCATGGACTTGCTGAACCTTGTCCAGCGGCCCGTGGTGTCCCCGGTGCCCTGGCGGACGCCCCTGCACGGCGTCTACCTTTGTTCGTCCTCCACCCCTCCGGGTCCCGGGGTCACGGGCATGCCCGGCTACCACGCCTCCAAGCATGCACTTCAGGACATATTTGGCCTGGACGTCCCGCTGTTGGGGCTGGACGCACCGTAGTCTGCCGAATCAATGACATCCCCCGTGACGGTCACGTGCCGGATGGCAAAACGGCCTCGTAAACCGGGGGATAATGGCGCCATGGGGATATCTACAAAACTGTCTTTGGGCGTCGCTGCCCTCATTCTTGGAACATCGCTCGTGGCTTGCGATGACGGCAGGAGCGGCGCCGAAGCCGCCGCCAAGCAGTTCGCCACAGCAGTGTCCGGGCTCGACGTCGGGGCGGTCCCCTTCGAGGGCAAGGACTCCGCAGCCGCCAATGATCAGCTGAAAAGCGTTTTTGCCGCTCTGGATCCCCAGAAGCCTGCGGTGGAAGCCGGCGAGCTCACGCTCGACGGCGACAAAGCTTCAGCGCCGCTGAACTACACCTGGAACTTCGGTGGTGCCGAGTGGAAGTACACGGTCTCCGCCGCATTCAAGAAGTCCGGGGACAAGTGGCTTACCGTCTGGGATTCGGCCACTCTGGCACCGGGCCTGGCTGACACTGAGATCCTCACTAAAGGCTCGCAGTCACCCCAGCGGGCGGACATCCTGGGTGCCGGTGACGTGCCCCTGGTGACGTACCGGCCCGTGGTTAATGTGGGGATCGACAAGCCGCAACTGGGCGGGGCAGATCCGGCTGACTCCGCCGGCAAGCTCGCAGCCCTCGTGGGGGTGGATCCCGCGGCCTATACCCAGCAGGTCCAGGCTTCCGGCGCCGAAGCCTTTGTCTCGGCGATCACGCTCCGTGATGAAGGCCGCACCATCAGCAACGAACAGATTGCGGCCATCCCGGGAGCGCGTGCCATCCCTGCATCCATGCCGCTTGCTCCCAGCCGCACCTTTGCCCGGGCCGTGCTCGGGTCCGTCGCCGAAGCCACGGCCGAGCAGATCGAAGCATCCGAGGGTGAGCTGACGTCCGGTGATGTCACCGGCATCGGCGGACTGCAGCAACAGTACGACGAACAGCTCAGGGGGACGGACGCCGTCGTTATCCGTGCCCAGCGCGCGGACCTGACACGGGAACAGATCCAGTCCGCCGCCACGGATCCGCGGCGCGTGCTCTTTGAGGTGAAGCCCACCCCTGGAACACCGTTGAAGACGACGTTGGATCCCACGCTGCAATCGCTGGCGGAGAGCACTCTGGAAGGCGTGGGACCTGCCTCCGCGATAGTGGCCCTCCGTCCCTCCAGCGGTGCTGTCCTGGCTGCAGCGTCGGGGCCGGGAAGCAACGGTTACAACACGGCGATGCTGGGCCAGTACGCCCCTGGTTCGATCTTCAAGATGGTGGACTCGCTGGCGATGTTCCGCAACGGTATGACCCCCGACTCCAAGGTTGAGTGCACGCCCACCTTGAACGTGGAAGGGCGTACCTTCAAGAACTCTGAGGGGTATCCGGAGAGTTCACTGGGTTCGGTGACGCTGCGGGATGCCTTCGCGCACTCCTGCAACACTGCTTTCATTGCTGCACGGGAGAAGGTTTCCCAGGGGCAGCTTGAAGCAGCGGCCCTGGCCATGGGCATCGCTGTCGAAGCGCCCACCCTCGGCGCTGATGCCTTCCTGGGGTCAGTCCCCGGTGAGGCCGCCGGTACCGAGCACGCGGCTTCCATGATCGGCCAGGGCAAGGTACTGCTGTCTCCGCTGGCCGCTGCGATGATGGCCGGTTCGGTTGCCAAGGGCGCCCCGGTTGCCCCGCAGCTTGTCCTGAATCCCGACGCCGGCGCTGCCGCAGCGGGAACCACGAGCGGCGCCTCTGCTCCGTCTGCCCAGCCCTCAGCCACCGCCAGTGCTGAAGCGCCCTCCCAGGCACCCGGCAATCCCATCACAGCGGAGGAGGCGACGAAGCTGGCGGACATGATGCGCGCCGTGGTGACCTCCGGGCATGCGGGTTTCCTTTCCAGCGTCCCCGGCGCACCCGTGGGAGCCAAGACCGGCACGGCTGAGTTCGGCAACGAGAACCCGCCCAAGACGCACGCCTGGATCGTGGCCGTCCATGGCGACCTCGCCGTCGCTGTCTTTGTGGAGGACGGCGGACTGGGCGCAACAACCTCCGGCCCGCTCCTGCAGAAGTTCCTCACCGCTGCCGGCTAGGGTTTTCGTCCGGATCTGCAGGCCGGGTGCCCGCAGATCCGGACCGAAGACTGGGCCGTGCGCCGTGGGAAGATGGAGTACGTGGCCCATATTGACGTTTCCGGTATCGATTATTTCCTCTCCGACGGCACGCAGCTGCTCAATGGAGTGACCTTCAAGGTTCCGGACGGCACCAAAACTGCCCTCATCGGCCCGAACGGTACAGGCAAGACCACCCTCTTCCGGATCATCGCCGGAGACCTGGTTCCCGATGAGGGCGTCATCGGCCGGTCCGGGAACATGGGCATCATGCGCCAGTTCGTGGGGCAGGTCCGCGATGACTCAACCGTGCGCGACCTGCTGGTTTCCGCCGCGCCGCCTGCCCTCGCCGCCGCTGCCCGCGAGGTTGACGAGGCCGAACTTGCCATGGTGGAGCACGACGACGAGCCAAGCCAGATGCGCTACGCCCAGGCGATCGTGGACTGGGGGGATGCCGGCGGCTATGACGTGGAGACCGTGTGGGATGAAGTCTGCATGGCCGCGCTGGGACTTCCCTTTGACCGCGCCCAGCACCGCCCGGCGTCGAGCCTGTCCGGCGGTGAGCAGAAGCGGCTGGTCCTGGAGGCGCTCTTTGCCGGCCCGGATGACCTGCTGCTGCTCGACGAACCGGACAACTACCTGGACGTTCCCGGCAAGCGCTGGTTGGAAGACAAGCTTAACGAATCCAGGAAGACGGTCTTCTTCATCAGCCACGACCGGGAACTGCTGAACAATGCCGCCGGCCGCATCGTGACGCTTGAGCCGGGCATCAACGGCGCCGGAGCCTGGATCCACGGCGGAGGTTTCGGCTCCTACGTTGACGCGCGGGCGGACCGGAACGCCCGCTTCGAGGAACTGCGCAAGCGGTGGGACGAGGAGCACGTCAAGCTCAAGGAACTCGTCAACATGTACAAGAACAAGGCCGCATTCCGCTCCGATATGGCCAACCGGTACCATGCGGCCCAGACCCGGCTGGCGAAGTTCCTGGAGATCGGCCCGCCCGAGGCACTGCCCATTGAACAGAACGTGCAGATGCGGCTCAAGGGCGGCCGCACCGCCAAGCGCGCCATCGTTGCCGAGAAGCTGGAGCTGACCGGGCTGATGAAGCCGTTCTCCACGGAAGTGTGGTTCGGCGACCGCGTGGGCGTCCTGGGATCCAACGGCTCGGGCAAATCGCACTTCCTCCGGCTGCTGGCGACCGGCGGCACGGACCCGGAGCGGGAGCACCTGCCGGTATCCGATGTTGAGATTGCCGAGGTGCCGCACGAGGGCACCGTGAAGCTCGGGGCACGTATCCGCCCCGGGTTTTTTGCCCAGACGCACGTCCGGCCCGACCTGCTGGGCAAGACGCTGCTGGAAATCCTGCACCGCGGTGACGAGCACCGGTCGGGGCTGGGCAGGGAGGCGGCAGCCGGTGCATTGGACGGGTACGGTCTGGCCGGCCAATCGGAGCAGAAGTACGAATCCCTGTCCGGCGGACAGCAGGCAAGGTTCCAGATCCTGCTCCTGCAGCTCAGCGGCGCCACGCTGCTGCTCCTCGACGAACCTACCGACAACCTGGACCTGCACTCAGCAGAGGCGCTGGAGCGGGCCATCGACCATTTCGAAGGCACCGTCCTGGCCGTCACGCACGATCGCTGGTTCGCCCGGACCTTCGACCGGTTCCTGGTGTTCGGGTCCGACGGCAAGGTCTACGAATCCGACGAGCCGGTGTGGGACGAGAAACGTGTGGAGCGCGTCCGCTGACCACAAACATGAGCAAATGATCAAAGATTGTTATCATTTTGATCATGAAGACGGACGAGCGGCACCGCACCATTGCCGAATTGCTCCGGAGCCGCCGGGAAGTCTCGGTCGAGGAACTGACGGTTGCCTGCGACGCCTCCGGGGCGACCATCCGTCGCGACCTGGAAGTCCTCGCCGCCAACGGGGTGCTTCGCCGGGTCCATGGCGGGGCGCGCAGCCTCATAGGCCATGGCGAAAACCCCGGCTATGGGCAGCGGGAGCTGGAGGACCAGGACACCAAGAAGCGCATTGCCGCGGCCGTGGCCGGCCTGCTCCGGGACCGGGAGCATGTGTGGCTGGACAGCGGAAGCACCGCCACTGAGGTGGCCCGGGCGCTGGCCGGGCGGGACGTGACCCTGATGCCGATGTCGCTGCGGTCGCTCAACGTGCTTGTGGCGGAGGAAGCCACAGCGGGAAACCGCCCCACCCTGCTGCTGCCGGGGGGAAGCCTGGTACCTGCCGAACTGTGTTTCCGGGGCCCGCTGGCGGAATCCAACATCCGCTCGCTCCGTTTCGACACGGCAGTGGTGACACCCTGCGCCGTGGAACTCAAGGACGGGCTCCTTGCCCATGACCTGGAGGATGCGGCGGTGAAAAGGGCCGGGCTCGAATCAGCGTCCCGGGTAGTGGTGGCGGCCGCAGCAGCGAAATGGGAAGCACATGCCAGGGCCCTGGTGGCCAGCCTTGACCGTGTGGACATCATGGTCACGGACAAACAGTTCAGCCTGGACGAACGACGACGACTTGACGAAAACTCTGTGGAAGTAGTGAACGTATGAGCATAAATACCGGCACGGAACAACAGGCGGGACTTAAGGCAGCTGCGGCCGCCACATTTATTGTCTTCGGCATCAACGGGCTGGTGTTCGCCAGCTGGGCGGCCAGGATTCCCGCAGTCACCCAAACGCTGCAGATCACCTCCGGGCAAATGGGAACTCTTCTTCTGTGTACTGCCATCGGCTCGCTGCTCGCGCTGCCCACCGCCGGATGGGTGGTTGGCCGGCTCGGTACGGCGAACACCGTTCGCCTGGGCGGGCTGCTTGCTTCGGCCGCGGGCGTGGGAATTGCGCTCTCGTTGTCCATCGCGTCCATCCCCGGCACCGCCGTTTCCCTGTTCTTCTTCGGAATCGCCATCGGCCTGTGGGACGTGTCGCAGAACATCGAAGGGGCCGACGTGGAACATAAGCTGCGGCGCACCATCATGCCGCAGTTCCACGCTGCCTTCAGCGGCGGCGCTTTTGTTGGTGCCCTCATTGGTGCCGCGTTGTCCAATCTCGGCGTTGACCTGCCGCTGCACCTGCTGGTCATCGTGGGCATTGTGCTGCTGGTAACCATGACCGCGCCCCGCTACTTCCTCCCACACATCGCCCTACCGGCCCCCGCTGAAGGCACCAAAGCGGTCAAAGGCCCGTCCGCCTGGCGGGACAGCAGGACCGTTCTCATTGGCGTGGTTGTCCTCGGAGCCACCCTGACCGAAGGCGCGGGCAACGACTGGATTGCCAAGGCATCAGTGGATGGCCTGGGTACATCCGAATCCACAGGCGCCCTGATGTTTGCCCTCTTTGTCCTGGCCATGACGGCAATGCGCTTCCTGGGCGGCCGGGTCATTGACAAGTACGGCCGCGTTGCCGTCCTGCGGGCCAGTATGGCCGCCGCTGCAGCAGGGCTGTGCCTCTTCGTGCTGGCAGGCAATGCCTGGCTGGCCGCGGTGGGTGCCGCACTCTGGGGCATCGGGGCAGCTCTGGCCTTTCCGATGGGCATGTCCGCTGCAGCCGACGACCCCCGGCACGCCGCAGCCCGTGTCTCCGTGGTGTCCACCTTGGGATACATCTCCTTCCTTGCAGGTCCTCCCCTGCTGGGTTACCTGGGGGATCTCACCGGAATTCATCATGCGCTGCTGGCAATCCTTGCCCCGATCCTCCTGGCCCTCCTGCTGGCAGGTGCGGCCAAGCCGTTGAAGGCCAACTAAGCCGCCAAACGCCGGACCTGGCCGCGCACGCTGGCCGCCGCCGACGGTAGGGTGAGGGCATGCAGAGCAAGTGGCGTGAAAGGCATCGATGGATGGGCCGGGCGGATAGATACCTCGTCCGGCATGTGTCTCGTTTGCCTGGTGGGAACCATGACGAATTCTTCCGCAGGCTCTCCGCCGCAGCCAACCACGGAAAACTCTGGATGGGCATGGCCGCCATCATGGCGGCAATCCCCGGCAGGCCCCGCCGGGCGGCCCTTCACGGATTGATCGCCCAGGCGGTGGCCTCCGCTGTCACCAACGGAGTCTTCAAGACACTCCTGCCGCGCGCCCGTCCGCTCCCTGAGCACCTGCCGGTGTTTCGCTTCGTGCATCCGCAACCCAAAAGTTCCTCCATGCCGTCGGGCCATTCTGCGTCCGCTGTGGCGTTTGCAGTGGGAGCCGGACTGGTTAAGCCGTCCCTTGGAGCAGCACTGGCGCCGGCGGCACTGGGAGTGGCCTACTCCCGGGTTCATACTGGTGCCCACTGGCCCTCGGATGTGTTTTTCGGGTCAGCACTCGGTGCCGGTGCCGCACTCATCACCCGGCGGTGGTGGCCGGTCCGCCCGCCCTTTCCGCCGACTACCAGGACCTGGACCACGGCTCCTGAACTGCCGCAGGGAGACGGCTTAAGCATCGTGGTGAATACGCTCGGCGGGTCCTTCAAGGAAGAGACGGCGGACGCCCTCCTGCAAGTATTCCCAAAGGCGCATATCAGGACTGTGGAACCGGATGAGGATCTCCTTGCCGCGATCCAGCAGACCGCGTCCCACCCCGGGACCCGCGCCTTGGGCGTGTGGGGAGGTGACGGGACCGTGGGCGCCGCGGCCGCTGCCGCCGTCGGGCGTTTGCTCCCCCTGCTGGTGCTGCCCGGCGGGACCCTCAACCACTTCGCCAGGGACGCCGGAACAGGAAGTCTGAAAGAGGCCCTTGCCGCTGCGTCGAAAGGCGAAGCTGCCCTTGCCGACGTGGGCATTGTCACCCTGGAGCGAGGCCTCGCCGGAAAACCCGAGTCGGCGGAAGTGATCATGCTGAACACCTCCAGCATCGGGCTCTACCCCAACCTGGTTCGACGCCGCGAACACCTGCAGCCAGCCCTCGGAAAACCCCTTGCCGGAGTAGTTGCCATGTTCCGCACCTTTGCGGCAGGAACCCCCACCACCCTGACGGTGGACGGGAGGCTGCATAAGCTGTGGATCGCTTACGTGGGGCGCGGCCGGTACTACCCGCGCGACCACGCGCCGCTTGTCCGGCCGGTGCTGGACGACGGCGTGCTGGACCTCAGGATGATCACCGCCGACGAATCCTTCGCCAGGCTGCGTCTGCTGTGGTCGGTGCTGACCGGAACCGTAGCCACCTCGCGCATCACCCATCTGTCGGAGGCCACGCACGTGCGGATTGAGGCAGGCGGGTCGCCGATGACGCTGGCGGTGGACGGCGAGGCGGTGGCAGGCGTACGCAGTGTGGAGTACAGCGTTCGGCCCCGGGCCCTGACGTATTATTCCCCGCGCCCCTGATGCCCGCGTCCCAGGGCAGGGTCATCCAGGGGGACTACCCCGGTTAACCCCTGAATCATCCCTGAGGCCGGCGAATCCGGCGGGGAGGATCGGTAGCGTGGTGGGTACACCACCGTCCCCGCAACGTCTGCCGCAGCGCACCGCTGCCGTCCGAAGGAACTATCCATGATTGAGGCAAAAGGCCTGACCAAGGTTTACGGCGGAAAAACCGCCGTGGCCGGAGTCAGCTTCACCGTGAAACCAGGGCTCGTCACGGGCTTCCTGGGACCGAACGGTGCCGGTAAATCCACCACCATGCGCATGATCATGGGACTGGACCGGCCGACGTCGGGCACGGTCACCGTCAACGGCCTGCCCTACGCAGACCACAAGGCGCCGCTGCATGAGGTGGGCGCGCTGCTGGACGCCAAGGCCGTGCACACGAGCCGCAGCGCGTATAACCACCTGCTGGCCATGGCCGCCACGCACGGCATTCCCAAAGCCAGGGTGCGCGAAGTCATTGAAATGACCGGCCTGGAGGCTGTAGCGCGGAAAAAGGCCGGCGGGTTCTCCCTGGGCATGGGCCAGCGGCTGGGCATCGCCGCTGCCCTGCTGGGTGACCCCCAGACCCTCATCCTGGACGAGCCGGTCAACGGACTGGATCCGGAAGGCGTCCTGTGGGTCCGGAACCTGGTCCGGTACCTGGCGAACCAGGGTAAGACCATCTTCCTGTCCTCGCACCTGATGAGCGAGATGGCCCAGACCGCGGACCACCTGATCGTCATTGGCCGCGGCCGCATCATTGCCGATGCCCCGGTGAAGGAGATCATCGCGGGCACCCGCCAGGCCAAGACGCTGGTCCGCACCGGCGATGCCCTGGAACTCTCAGCCCTCCTGGCCGGCGATGGCGTCACCGTGGACCAGAGTGAGCCGGAAACCCTGGAAGTGACAGGGATGGACTCGCGGCAGATCGCGCGGATCGCCCTGGACCACCAGGTGCTGCTCTACGAACTCACGCCGCAGCTGTCATCGCTGGAGGACGCGTACTTCGACCTCACCAAGGATGAAGTGGAATACCACTCGCACCTGACCGGGGGCCCGTCAGTGTCCGCCCCGGCAGCGGCAGGAAAGTAAGGACGATGAGCACCATGACTGAAACCCAAACTACCCCTGCCCGTTCTTCCGCCGGTTCGCGCGGCGTGACCTTTGGCGGTGTCCTGCGGTCCGAATGGATCAAACTGTGGTCCCTGTTGTCCACCCGCATCCTCCTGCTGCTGACACTGGTTGCCATCGTGGGGGTGGGGGCACTGGCTGTCCTGATCCGCTACACCTACCTGGATGAGATGATCCGACGCGCCAAAGACCAGGGGCAGACGATGACCCCTGAAATGCTCGAGAAATCATTCCCGCCCGGCTCGGGTTTTGACCTTTACAACCTGCCCAACGCCGGGCTGCAGATTGGCATCCTGATCCTCGGCTCCCTCGCGGTCCTCTTTATGTCCTCGGAGTACGCAACGGGAATGATCCGGTCCACCATGAACGCCGTCCCGCGGCGCACGCCGGCTTTTGTGGCCAAAGCAATCATCCTGGCCGTCATTTCCTATGTCATCACCACCATTGCAGGGGTGGCCACCTTCCTGATCGCCATGCCGGTGTTCCAGGGCATGGGGTTCGACCTCGGCTGGTCCACTGACGGCGTTCTCTACAGCATTTTCACCGGCGGCCTCTATGTGGCGGGCGTTGCCCTGATCGGACTGTCCTTGGGAACGCTGCTGCGCAACTCCGCCGGGGGCATCACCGTCCTGGTGGCAATGTTCTTCGTCCTGTCCATCGCTGCAGGCTTTATGACCCTCATCCCCGGCGAGTTCTGGAAGTACGTTCCGCAGTACATTCCCAGCGAAGCGGGCGGGCGGTTCCTGTCGATCGGTCACACCGACGGGATCATCGATCCGTGGCATGGCGGCCTGATCTTCCTGGGTTACGTACTGCTGTTCCTCATCCCGGCAATGATTGTGCTGAAGAAGCGCGACGTATAACCGCCAAGGAATACAGGCAGGAATGACAGAAAGGTCAGTGGTAAGGGACGCGCCGGCCGGACAGGCCGACGCCTCCTTTGCGGAGCTCACCGCCAGGCGCAGGGGGCTGATCCGACGCTACCTGCACGGGCATCCGCGGGTGATGGATGCCGTGGTGGCGCTCAGCTACGGCGTGCTGGTGGCACCCACGATGGTGGACGCCGTCGGATCCGGCAACTGGATTCCCGCGCTCCTGCTGGCGGGCGTGGCCGGGGCGCTGCTCCTCCGGCGTTCCCACCCGGTTGGCCTCGTTGCCTTCGTGGCCGTGGCGGAAGTGGCCGTGACCTTACTGCATCCGTGGGGGTCCAACGTCTCGGCCGGCCTGTGGTTTTCCCTTTATGTTGTGGCGGTGGCGCGCAGCCGCCGCTTCGCACTCGTCACCACGGCCGTGGCCACGGCGCCGCTGGCGCTCCTCTACCTCCTGGCCGCCGTCGGACCGATGCAGGTGGACGTTGTCCACACCCACGTCAACCCGGACGACTTCCACCTCCTGACCAGCATCGCCACGGGCGCCACCATCGCCCTGTCCAATGTCATTGCCACAGGCATCGGCATTTCCGTGCGGCAGCGGCGCGAGCATGAACAGGAAATCGCCGCCTGGGCCGCCCGGACTGCGAGCCTGGCGTCCGTCAACGAGCGGAACCGGATCGCCCGGGAGATGCATGACGTCGTGGCCCACTCCCTGACGGTGATGGTCAGCCTGTCCGATGGCGCCGCCGTCGTGGTCCGGAAAAGCCCCGAGCGCGCCGGCGAGGTGCTCGGTGAACTGTCCCGGACGGGCCGCACTGCTCTGGCCGATATGCGGCGGGTACTGGGCGTCCTTCGCGACGACGGGCAGGCGGCGCCGCGGCTGCCGCCCGCTTCGGGGGACGGCCTGGCCATGCTCCTTGAGGGGTTCCGCACGGCCGGCCTGCCCCTCCATTGCTCCCACAGCGGGCCGGCGCTGCCCGATGATGCCGCCTTCCAGCTCACGGTCTACCGGATCGTCCAGGAATCGCTGACCAATGTGCTCCGTTACGGCCGTTCGCTGGGAAGGGTGGACGTCTCGATTGTCCGCGCCGGTTCAACGGTTACCATCGACGTGTCCGACGACGGCGCGGGAGTTCCGGGAGACATCTCACTCGAGGGCGGCGGCAGTTCGGCCGCCGGCCGCGGCTCCTGCGGCACCCCTTCCTATGGCACAGGCCAGGGGATCACCGGGATGGCTGAGCGCGCCCGTATATACGCCGGCACTGTGGAAGCCGGCCGCAGCGGCCGGGGCTGGCGTGTGCATGCCGTGCTTTCCTGGCCCGCCGACGACGATTCCGAATCCTTCCGCCCGCACGAACTGCAAGGGAAAGCATGACCAGTAATTTGGCTACCACAGTCCTGCTGGTGGATGACCAGCCGCTGCTCCGGATGGGGTTCCGGCTCATCCTTGAGGGGGAGGATGACCTGCGGATAGTGGGTGAAGCCTCCGACGGTGCCGAGGCTGTCCGGCTGGTCCGCGAACATGGCCCGGACGTTGTGCTGATGGATGTGCGGATGCCCGTGCTGGACGGTATCGAGGCCACCCGCGCCATCACGGACTCCGGAGCATGCTCGCGCATCATCATCCTGACCACCTTTGACGTGGACGAGTATGCCTTCGCCGGTCTCCAGGCAGGTGCTTCCGCTTTCCTCCTGAAGGACGCCGCCCCGCAGGACCTGATCAACGCCGTGCGGGTGGTGGCCAGCGGTGACGCCGTGGTGGCGCCCAGGGTGACCCAGCGGTTGCTCGAAACGTACGTGCGGGGTGCCTCCAAGCCCGTACCCGCGGTCCCTGCGCCGGATCCACTCCTGGCGGACCTGACGCCCCGGGAAACGGAGATGCTGGAGGCCATGGCGGAGGGGTTATCCAACGCGGAGATCGCCCACCGGTACTTCCTGTCCGAGGCGACGGTGAAGACGCACGTGCGGCGGATCCTCACCAAGCTTCATCTCCGCGACCGCGTCCAAGCGGTGGTCTACGCCTACGAGACAGGCCTGGTGGTGCCGAGCAACCCGGACTACTGACGCACAGCCTGCGCACAGGAATGGCCTATGCAGGTGACAGCTCCGGCAGGTTGGATGGTGGCATGACCAACAACCTTCCCCATCCGGACCACGACCGCGGCCTGGAGTTCGACCTGTCCATGATGATGAGCCGCCGCTCGCTGGGCATGTTCCTGGGCGCCGGAGGTGCCGTCGCTGCGCTGGCTGCCTGCACGCCGGGCGGGTCAAGCTCCGGCACAAGCCCTTCGGCGTCGTCCGCTGCGGCCTCTGCCCCCGCATCGGCAACGGCGTCTGCGTCTGCTTCGGCCACCGTGACTCCGTCCCCGACATTGACCCGGGCGATTGCCGAGTGCGGAGCGGATATTCCGCAGGAAACCGCCGGACCATACCCGGGCGACGGTTCCAACGGGCCGAACGTCCTCGAAGCCTCGGGAGTGGTGCGGCGGGACATCACCTCCAGCTTCGGAACCGGGACCGCCATGGCCGAGGGGGTACCCCTGACCTTCACGCTGACGCTGTTGGATAACGCCAACGGCTGTGTTGCGTTGGCCGGCGCGGCCGTTTACGCCTGGCACTGCGACCGGGACGGGAAGTACTCGATGTACGATTCCGGCCTGGAAAACGAGAACTTCCTGCGCGGGGTCCAGGAGGCCGACGCGAACGGCCAGGTCACGTTCACGTCGATTTTCCCCGGCGCGTACATGGGCCGCTGGCCGCACATCCATTTTGAAGTGTTCGAGTCCATGAGCAACGCGACAGCTGCGGGCCAGGTGCTGGCCGTTTCGCAAATCGCGCTCACCCAGGCCGCCTGCGAGGACGTGTACGCCACCGCGGGCTACGAATCCAGTGCGCGGAACTTTCCGCGGACGACACTTCAGTCGGACAACGTGTTCGGCGATGACGGCGGCATCTACCAGCTCGCCGCCATGTCAGGGTCGGCGGCCGCCGGCTACACGGCAGGCCTCAACGTCACCATCTAGACTCGGGAGCATGCCTTCTCTTACCTCCGCTGCAGACCACATCCCGGACCTGGCGGCGTATGTCAGCGCGTCGCCGTCGAGCTTCCATGCGGTGCACGAGGCGGCGCGCAGGCTGCTGGAGGCCGGATTTGTCCGTTTGGAAGAGCCGGAGCCCTGGGAGGGCGGACCCGGATCGTTTTTTATAATCCGCGATGGCGCGCTGATCGCCTGGGTTGTGCCGGAGGGCGCCGGACCCGCCACCGGGTTCAACATCCTGGGGGCGCACACGGACTCGCCCTCCTTCAAGCTCAAGCCCAAGCCCACCATCGGTGCCCACGGGTGGCTGCAGGCGGGCGTGGAGGTGTACGGCGGTCCGCTGCTGAATTCCTGGCTGGACCGCGAACTGCAGCTCGCCGGCCGGCTGGTGATGCTGGACGGCACAGAGCATCTCACCGCCACCGGCCCCCTGCTGCGCTTCCCCCAGCTGGCCATCCATTTGGACCGCGCCGCGAATGACGGCCTGACGCTGGACAAGCAGCGGCACATGAATCCCGTGTGGGGGCTGGGGGATGCCGGCGATTTCGACCTGCTTGCCGTGCTGGCCTCTTCTGTTTCCGGCGCCTCCGTGGATCCCGGGCAGATTGGCGGGTACGACGTCGTTGTTGCGGACACACAGGCGCCTGCAGTTTTCGGGGGGAATGGGGAGTTCTTCGCATCCGGGAGGCTGGATAACCTTTCGTCCACGCATGCCGGCCTAGTGGCCCTGATGGCACATGCTGATGCTCCGGGATCCGGTTCCGGCCGGCCGGTCGCCGTGCTGGCCGCTTTTGACCATGAGGAGATTGGCTCCAACTCGCGTTCGGGGGCGTGCGGCCCCATCCTCGAGGACGTGCTGCTGCGGATCTCCGACGGCCTTGGCGCAACGGTGAGCCAGCGGCGGCAGGCGCTGGCAGCGTCGTTCTGCGTTTCCGCTGATGCGGGGCACGCAGTCCACCCCAACTACGCCGAGCGGCACGACCCCGCCAACCATCCCGTACTCAACGGCGGGCCGCTGTTGAAGATCAACGCGAACCAGCGGTATGCCACGGACGCCGCCGGTGCGGCGTTATGGGCGCGCTGGTGTGCCGAAGCCGGCGTGCCCTACCAGGAGTTTGTGTCCAACAACGCAATCCCCTGCGGCTCCACCATCGGGCCGCTCACCGCCACGCGCCTGGGAATCCGGACAGTGGACGTGGGGGTTCCGTTGCTGTCCATGCACTCGGCGCGGGAGCTGTGCGGGGTAGAGGATCCGCGGCGGCTGGCTGCCGTGACGGAGCTGTTTTTCCGGACGGCTGTGTAGGACTTACTGTCGCGTCCGGGTGAAAACCTACCGGTCAATCTTGTGGCCCGGGACTCCAACCCACGTCTCGCCCTTGGGGACATTGCTGAGGACTGCAGTGCCCATGCCGATCGTTGCGTAGTCACCGATGGACGTGCCGTCCCGAACGCTCGCGTTCAGCCCCAACGAGGCTGCCCTGCCTATTCGGACTCCCCCGCCCAGTGAAACGCCGGCGGCGAAGGTGGCAAAGTCCGCGACGTCGTCGTCGTACGTGAAGGTCACTGACGGCATTGCCACCACGTGGGAGCCCAAGGTGACGGATGCTGTCAGGGTCACGTTGCGGAGCAGGATGCTGCCCCGCCCGATCCTGCATCCTTCCGGATATTGGACGGTGGGATCGATGGCTGTTGCGTACCGCGGGCCGTGAATTCCCATCGAAGTCAGCCTGTCCACAACGTATTCCCGCGCCCTGCCAGAACTCAGGCATATCAGCAGGAAGGCGTGCCGGTAATGGGGAGCGTCGTCAATGCTGCCCAGGACCGGGGCGCCGTCTACAGTCACCCCGTCCATCTCTTTGTCGTCATCCAGGAAACCCACAACGTCGTACTGCCCGCTGCCACGGACCATCGCCAGGACTTCGCGTGCAAGGCCGCTGGCTGCGACGAGGATCAGTTCGCTCATACGTCCGTCCCTACACTGAGCTTCAGTTCGATTTGAGTTCTTGGCTGTGAACGGCCGGCCGCGCAACAGGTTTGCCGTGCACTAAAACTAGTGTCGAAAAGGACCGGTTGTTGAGGGGACTGGAGGCGGTTTGTGGGTGCCGCGGAGGATCGTGTGGAAACTGCGGTGCGCGGTTACCCTCCTGGCTGTTTTCTTGGGAAACAGAGATTTGCTTAGAGAACAGGCAGGACGTACCGGTCCTGGACGGCCCGGTCCTTGTCCGCTTCAAGCGCCGTCAACTGCGCCCGCGACTCCACTCCGAGCTTGCGGTAAATGGCCGTCAGGCGAACTTCGACAGTCCGGACGGACACATAGAGCGCGGCAGCGATTTCCTTGTTGCGCATGCCACGGGCCACCATCTGGGCCAGCGCACGTTCATGGTCCGTGAGCAACAGGATCGCCGGGTTGACCTTCGGGGGCGCCGGCACCACCCGCTCATCCAGCAGGAGGGAATCAACATGCTGTATCCAGGCCTCCGCACCTGCCTCGTCAATCATCACTTTGGCCCGCAGCATGGCGTCCCGGGCCTCCCGGGTCCGTCCAAAAGCGACCAACCGCTCGGCAAAACAGAGCAGTGTCCTTGCCTGTTCAAGAAGGGACACGCCCGCGGGGCATCCCTCGATGGTCTGTTTAAAGAGCTGAAGGGACTGGTCGCCGTCAGCCAGCATCGCCCGGCTCCGTGCGATAGTCACCATGAGCCAAGGCGACCGCACTCCCACGGACCGGCTTTCCAGGCGGAAGAGGGCCTGCTTCGCTTCACGGTGCCTGGTCAGGCGCACCAGGACCTCCACCAGGTCTCCCTCACAGCGAAGCAGAGTGGGGTTGGCGAAGGCCATCCCCAGTTCGGCGGCACGGGAAAGTTGCGCGAAGGACTCTGCGAGGTTGCCGCGGATGAGCTCGAAGTGGCCTTGGCAAGCGGCAATCTGCGCGGTGGCGGCCGGGTGGGTCTCGGCTCCCATGGAGCGCTGGGCGCTCAGCACACAGGCCCTGGCCAAGGCCTCATCACCCAGGGCGTTCGCCCGCCACACCCGGAAGACATGGAGCATCCCGTGGTGGTATTTCATCTCGGGTTCCCTCAGCTCCAGCTCTTCGATGAGCTTTATGGCAGTTCTGACGTTGCCCGCGCGGATTTCGTTATCCACCGCGAGGAACGCTGCGGTTTCCCGCCAGTTGATGTGGCCGGGCACTGCGGAGTTGCGGACCAGGGCGAAGGCCTCCTCAGCCCGGCGGTGGTGTTCACCGTAGCTCAGGGCACGTCCCTGCAGCAGCAGCCCCACCACTTTCGCATCGCCGGCGGAGCCGTTCGTTCGCTGCTGGTTCTCGCCGTTGCCTTTGATGGCGTCGACCAGCCGGGTGGCCTGGCCGGCCAAGGCTACTGAGTTGGTTGAGGCTGACGGCCGAAGTTCCTCTGCTTGCCGGAGAAGTTCTTCGGCATCCTTCAGTTCCCACCGTTCGGCGAAGTACAGCGCTCCGATGGCCAGCAGGTTGGCCGAGTACTCCGGGTCATGCTGCCCGAATTCCTTGACCAGCCGGAGCACCATGCTGGCCCGCACTGCAGCACCCCGGATGAACTCGATCTCGAAGGACAGGCCGGTGAGCCGAAGAATCAGCGCAGGGTTGCGCGTCACCCGGCGGGCCCAGTCGATGTAGCGCCTGGCGTACACGAAGTCGCCACGGTTGAACAGCAGCTCCGCCAGCGAGGCCAGGCGCGAGGCCGTTTCCGCCTCCCAGGGATTGATGGTGAGGGCCCGCTCGATGTGTTCGATGGCGAAGGGGACTTCCCCCGCCCTGATGAGGTCACCCGCATGCCGCAGCAGGCCGAACGGCGTTTGCCGCTCCAAGGAGGTGAAGCTCAAATGCCATCTGCGCCCGTGCGCGTCCGAACCTCTTGCGGCCTCGGCGAGGGCCCGGTGGCCGGCGACCCGTACCGCGGGCGCCATGGCAGCGAAGACGTAGCCGCGGAGCAGCTGGTTCCTGATCCCCACATAGGCACCCGTTCGGCTGATCAGGCCGCAGCCCAACAGTTCGTCCAAACCGGTCCAGACGCCACTGGAGATCTTCTCAAGGGTTGCGGCGTCACTCCGGAAGGACAGCGACAACAAGTCCAGTGCCTGCCGCGCTCCGGGTGTAAGCCCACCCAGGGTTGCGGCGAATTCCTGCTCGAAGCTGCCCCTGGAGGGCAGCGGAACCGGGAGGGCGTACCTTCCCTCCACATGGAGTTCCGTCAGGGCAGCGTAAAGTTCGACGGCGGCGAGCGGGTTCCCCTGCGACGCTGCGGCAACTGCGTGCATCACTGCGGCTACGGACTGCCGCGCAGGAATGGCTTCCAGCATACGCACGGTGTCGTTGTAGCCCAGTGCGCCCAGTTGCAGGATGGGCAGACTCGAGAAAGGGCTGCCGGCTGTAGCCTCCCGGAGACTGGCGATGATGACGAGGTCCGTTCCTGCCAGCCGCCGGGCAAGGAAACCGATGACAGCCTGGCTGCTTGGGTCCAGTTGGTCGGCGTCGTCGATCACCACTACGGTGCGGGACGCCGCCCGTTGATGCAGCCCGCCGAGCAGCTTTGTCGAAACGGCGGCCAGGTCCAGGGTTCCGGCAGTGTCACGGAGAAGATCATCGGTGATCCGGTTCAGGACGGGATCTTCCATGCCGTCCAGGAGGGCAGTAAGCCCGGACAGGGGCCAGCCCGATTCCGGGAGGCTGGCCCGCAGGTAGACAGTTCGGTAGTCCGAAAGCCGCGGTACCTCGCTGAGCAGCGCGGACTTTCCTATGCCATGTGGACCAACGACGGCGACGGCCGCTTCCTTGGGGCCCCTGACCACGGCGAGGATCCGGTCAAGTTCGTTGCTTCTGCCCATCAACGACATGACGTCCCCATCCATTGAAGAAGGAGACCACTTCCCTAACATCCAGCCCGGTTCCCAGCCGTGGAGTCAATATAGCCCCGGGTCGGAAAGCGGCACTACCGGTTAAGCGCTGGATTTCATCAAGATTTCCCAAGTGCCTGAGAGGAATCAACTGGTGCACCACGGGCGCACCAAGTGGAAGGTCGCCCGGTTTGGTGGATTCGGTTTTGTGCTGCTGCACAGCCTTTCCCCTTCCGCAGGACGTCTAGGGTGGGAGAAACGTGATGAAGCGCACTGGATGCCGCTCCCGCGAGGGGCGCAGCCCAGTTGCCGGCCCGCAGGCCCATCCATTCCCGGGATAACCAAAGGACGGCGCACCCATGCCCGCTGACCAGCAATTAGCCAAGTCGCTCAAACCGCGGCACCTGTCAATGATCGCAATTGCCGGTGTTATCGGGGCGGGGCTGTTCGTCGGCTCCGGTGCCGCCATCCAGCAGGCAGGCCCCGGAATCCTGCTGGCTTACATGGCAGCCGGCGTTGTGGTGATCCTCGTAATGCGTATGCTCGGCGAAATGGCCGCCGCGAACCCCGAGACGGGCTCATTTTCCACCTACGCAGACAAAGCCCTGGGCAGGTGGGCGGGCTTCAGTATCGGATGGCTCTACGCATGGTTCTGGATCATTGTGCTCGGCATCGAAGCCACGGCCGGCGCCGCGATCATGCACCGCTGGGTTCCGGGCATTGACCAGTGGATCTGGGCGTTGGTCCTGATGGTCCTGCTGACCCTCACCAATTTGGGCTCCGTGAAGTCCTACGGTGAGTTCGAGTTCTGGTTCGCCTCCATCAAGGTCGCTGCCATCGTGCTGTTCCTGCTGTTTGGCGTGGCCGCCATCCTGGGACTCGTTCCCGGCGTCCCGGCGCCTGGACTGGACAACCTCGTCGGGAACGGCGGTTTCCTGCCCAATGGGCCGGGAGCTGTGCTGGCAGGCATCCTGGTGGTGGTCTTCTCGTTCTTCGGTGCTGAAATCGCCACCATCGCGGCCGGCGAGTCCGAGAACCCGGTGGACGCTGTCAAGAAAGCCGTGAAATCAACGGTATGGCGCATCCTGGTGTTCTACATCGGTTCCATCGCGATCGTGGTCACCCTCCTGCCTTGGAACGACGCCAACGTGGCTAAAAGCCCGTATGTTGCCGTCATCGAGCTCTTCGGGATCCCCGGCGCCGGCACCATCATGGACATCGTGGTCCTCACCTCCGTGCTGTCCTGCCTGAACTCCGGCCTTTACACGGCCAGCCGCATGCTCTTCTCCCTCTCCCGGCGTGGCGATGCTCCGGCATCGTGGACCAGGATCTCCCGGCGCGGAGTACCGGCAGCGGCGGTCCTCGCTTCCACGGTGGTGGGCTTCGTCACCGTGGGCCTGAACTACATCGCTCCGGACACGGTTTTCCTGTTCCTCGTCAACACCTCCGGTGCTATCGCCCTGTTTGTCTGGCTTGTGATCGCTACCTCACAGCTGGTCCTGCGCAAACGCATGGGGGCCGCCGCCAAGGACCTTGCCCTAAAGATGTGGCTGTTCCCGTACCTGACCTGGCTGGCCATCGCCAGCATTGTGGCCCTGCTGATCGGCATGGTGCTCCTGGAGTCCACCCGTGAGTCGCTGCTCCTGTCGCTCGCACTGGCTGCCGTGGTGGTGGCGATCGGGGTGTGGCGCTACCGTAAGTCGGCTTCGCCTGCGCCTGCTGCCGCCGGGGACGTCGACGAAGAGCAGGTGGCGCCCGCGAAGGCGGGCCCGGCGTCGTAATTCCCGGCACGTTGCCCTGTGCCGTGCATCCGCCCGCCCCGGAGAGCCCCTCGGCCTCCTGGGCGGGCGGTTTTCCACATAGGGGCATTCAGCGGCCTCCGGATCAAGCACTTGCCCTAGCCTTGAGTCAAGCGCGAATCGCCTATCCGGTCCAAATGCACTAAGATATTGAAGTCTGTGCTGCGTCCTGCCTCCCTTCCGGCGGCGGGGCTTGCACGGCATCGCAAATGAACCTCCTGTTACGGAAATGCCGTAACCGCTTAGCCCAAAGGAGGTGGGTTCACATATGCGTCCTTACGAATTGATGGTAATCATCGACCCCGAGGTCGAAGAGCGTACCGTTGAGCCGTCGCTTCAGAAGTTCCTGAACGTCATCACCAACGATGGTGGAACCATCGAAAAGGTTGACATCTGGGGCCGTCGCCGGCTGGCTTACGACATCAAGAAGAAGTCCGAAGGTATCTACGCCGTGGTGAACTTCACCGCCAAGCCGGAAACCGCCAAGGAACTTGACCGCCAGCTGTCTCTTAACGAGACCATCATGCGCACCAAGATCACCCGCCCCGAAGAGCAGAAGGTTGTTGCTGAGTAATTTCAGCACCGGTTTTCATTCTTTACCCCGCAGGAAATGCACTCTTCACCCAGGATCGAACAAGGAGGCAGTAGATGGCAGGCGAGACCACCATTACGGTCATCGGTAACCTCACCAATGACCCGGAATTGCGGTTCACACCGTCCGGTTCTGCAGTAGCGAACTTCACCATCGCTTCCACCCCCCGCACCTTTGATCGCCAGTCCAACGAGTGGAAGGACGGGGAAACCCTGTTCCTCCGCGCCGCTGTCTGGCGTGAAGCGGCCGAGAACGTCGCCGAGTCCCTCACCAAGGGCATGCGCGTGATCGTCACCGGCCGCCTGAAGAGCCGTTCCTACGAAACCAAAGAAGGCGAAAAGCGCACCGTTATCGAGCTCGAAGTCGATGAAATCGGCCCCAGCCTGCGCTACGCCAATGCCAAGGTCAACCGCACCCAACGCTCCGGCGGCCAGGGTGGACAGGGCGGCTTCGGCGGCGGCAACAGCGGCGGTGGCTTCGGAGGAGGCAACTCTGGTGGAAACCAGGGCGGCAACTCCGGCGGAGGCTGGGGCGGCGGCAACCAGCAGGCTGCACAGGACGATCCTTGGGCTACGCCCGGTGTGTCCAACGCAGGCGGCTGGGGCAACGGCCCCGATTCCGAACCTCCCTTCTAACAACCAATAAAGGCCCGACGCCGGGACCCCCTAAAGTGCCGCAAGGCACCAGGGCGGGAGCCGCCGTCGGACCACCACCATCCCGTGGATCAATATCCACGGGCTCCCTAGAATAGGAGCTCCACGATGGCTAAGGCTGAACTCCGTAAGCCCAAACCAAAGTCCAACCCCTTGAAGGCCGCTGACATCACTGTCATCGACTACAAGGACGTAGCATTGCTGCGCAAGTTCATCTCCGACCGCGGAAAGATCCGCGCCCGTCGCGTCACTGGCGTCACGGTGCAGGAACAGCGCAAGATCGCACAGGCAATCAAGAACGCCCGCGAAGTTGCCCTGCTGCCTTACTCCGGCGCTGGCCGCGGCTAAGGAAGGGATTAACTAACATGGCAAAGCTCATTCTGACCCACGAAGTAACCGGTCTCGGTGCTGCTGGCGACGTTGTTGAGGTCAAGGACGGTTACGCACGTAACTACCTGCTCCCCCGCAACTTCGCCCTGACCTGGTCGAAGGGTGGCGAGAAGCAGGTTGAGTCCATCAAGGCTGCCCGTGCCGCCCGCGAGCACGCTTCCCTGGAAGATGCTCAGAAGCAGGCTGCTGCACTCTCCGCCAAGCCGGTCAAGCTCGTTGTCAAGGCTGGCGAGACCGGACGCCTGTTCGGCACCGTCAAGCAGGCCGACGTTGCTGACGCTGTTGAGGCCGCAGGCCTTGGCCGCATCGACAAGCGCAAGGTTGAACTGCCGGCGCACATCAAGTCGGTTGGTTCCTACCAGGCCAACGTCCGTCTGCACGACGACGTTGCTGCTGTGATCGAACTCGATGTAGTGGCTGGTAAGTAGTTTCTGACTGCACGAAGACCCCCGTTGCCGGATTCCGGCGGCGGGGGTTTTTGCTTGTTCGGGTGTAAGACCACCCTGACCCGTACGCTGCAGCCGGGAATACTTGCGCAACCTCCGCCGTTCAACCGATAGATGCAAACGCATGTATGATGAAATGAACGAGCAACAGGAGAAATGCCATGGAAACCCGCCGCATCACAGTCCTTTCCGCCGGACTTGGCGTGCCGTCGTCGAGCCGCCTGCTGGCTGACCAGCTGGCAGCGTCGGCCGAGCGGCAACTCCATGCGGCAGGCTACGACGCGGTGGTGGACACCGTTGAACTCCGGGACCTCGCCGTGGACATCGCGAACAACTTCGTGACCGGTTACGCAGCGCCCCGCCTGGCCGAGGTCATTGCAGGGGTGGAGGCCTCTGACGGCATCATTGCCGTGACGCCGGTTTTCAGCGCCTCCTACAGCGGCTTGTTCAAATCCTTCATCGACGTCCTCGATCCGAAGTCGCTGGACGGTAAGGCAGTCCTGCTGGGTGCTACCGGGGGTACGGACCGCCACCAGATGGTCCTCGACTACGCCCTGCGGCCGCTGTTCAGCTACCTTCGCACCCGGATTGCCGCCACCGGAGTCTTCGCCGGCCCCCAGGACTGGGGCACGTCGGACGACGGCGGCTCTACACTTGCCGAGCGCGTTGACCGTGCCGCCCGCGAATTGGTCAGCCTGCTGGAAGGACCGCAGCCGGGACGGAAGCCCGTACCAATGGAGTCCCTGCCCTTTGAACAGCTGCTGGCCGGCATCTCCGGAAACGCCTGAGGGCCGGCACCCGCCCGGGTTCGGGGAGTGGCAATAGGGGATTCCTCAGCCCCCACAATGGGGGGAGCCCGGGGGTTGTTTTTCGATGCCCTGACCGCTGACACTGAACGAACTGGGGATTGACTGTTGGATTCAACTCCGGGGAGCAACGTTGGTGGACTATGAGAACTTTCACATGGGCGAGAGAGTTACAGGCAGCAGGGCTCCCATACCGGGAGTAGGGCAGGGACCTGTGCGCTCAGCCAAATCGCGTCGGCGTAGGTGGCCGAACCTGCGGTTCGATGCGCTGCTGACGGCGCTCCTCGTTGCGCTGGCCGCCCTGGTGGCGCCGGGGGTGGCCTCGGCTGTTGATGACGTCGGAAGCCAGGGTCCGTCACATACGGGGACGGGGACACCAACGGGTACCAAGCGGGCCACGAGTGCGTTGTGGTTCAACGACGGCAACTGGTGGGGGAACCTGTGGGACACGGCCAGCCAAGATTTCCATATTTTTCGGTTCAATAGCTCGACCAACTCCTGGGTCAATACGGGCGTGGCGACGGAAACTCGGGCAAGCACCCATCACGACGTGCTGTGGGACGGGAATACGTTGTTCGTGGCGAGCTACCGGTTCGTGAATGACGGCCTGCCGGCGGAGGCGGGCTTCCCAACGACGATGCGGCGTTACAGTTACGACTCGGGCACAAAGAAGTACACATTGTTGAGTTCCACTCAGATCAACAACTCCAAGGTTGAGGTTCTGAGCATCGACAAGGACTCGAAGGGCCGGGTGTGGGCCACCTGGCAGCAGGGAAACCAGATTTTGGTGAATTTCACCGCCACGGACGGGAAGACATGGGACAAGCCAATCGCGCTTCCTGCCGCCTTGAGCAACGTGTCTGTCGATGACACATCGGCCGTTATCGCGTTCGACGGGAAGATGGGTGTGATGTGGAGCCGGCAGATGGGCGATGCCAGCGATGGCATGTACTGGACCTATCACGACGACACTGCAGCACCGAACACCGGTTGGAGCACTACTGCCGCGGCCGTTAAGGGGCAGCGCAGCGGCGATGACCATATGAACCTGAAGTGGCTGGACTCTTCAGCCAGTGGAAAGGTCTTCGCCGCAATCAAGACGTCGTTCACGTCCTCCTCACAGCCGCTGATCCAGCTGTTGGAGTTCAACGGCACCACCTGGACGCCGCACACTATCGCGACTGTGGCCGAATGCCCGAACCGGGTGATCGTCCTGATCGACGAGTTCGCTCAAAAAGTGCGTACTTTTGCTACCTATCCGAAACCTAGCGGCACCACGAATGCCGGCGTCTGCAGCACCTCGGGGGGTGCAATCTACGAAAAATCCGCGCCGCTGAACAACATCAGCTCCATCACCACGGCTACGAAGACGCTTCGAATCATGGACGCCGACCAGTACGTCCACAACGTCACGTCCACGAAGCAGAACCTGAACAACGCGACGAGCACAGCCAACAGCGGTTTGCTGGTCCTCGCCGATGTGAATGCCACCAGCAGGTACTGGCACTACTACGACGGCACTGGCGGTGTCGCCAGCGGCGGCGGTACTCCTGACACCACGCCTCCCACCGTGACGGCTGTTTCACCGGATAGTGGTGCGACCAACGTGGCGGCGGCGACGCATGTGACGGCGACGTTCTCCGAGGCTATGGACCCGTCGACGGTTTCATCGAGCACCTTCACACTGACTGGGCCTGCGGGTCTGGTGCCGGCAGCAGTGACGCGCAACAGCACGAACACGGCTGCGACGTTGAACCCGACCACGGATCTGGCAGCGGGTGCGGCCTATACGGCCACCATCAAGGGCGGTTCCGGTGGGGCGAAGGATGCTGCCGGTAACGCGTTGGCATCAGACAAGACCTGGACCTTCACCACCGCTCCTGCGACGACTCCGCCGCCAACCGGCGGCACGTCGGAGACGGTCGCGGCTATCGCTGACACGTATGTGTCCAACGGGACGGGGTTGACGACGACGAACTATGGCGCGAGCACCATGCTGGGTGTGGACGCGAGCCCCGCCGAGGTCACCTACTTGAAGTTCGACCTGTCGGCGTATGCGGGCAGGACGCTGCAAGGAGCGAAGTTGGAGCTGCGCAGTGCGGGGAGCGGGTCGACTGGTACGCAGAACATCAAGCTGGTTGCTGATGACCTATGGGACGCGGCTGTGATCACTTACAACACCCGGCCGGCCCTCGGCACCAGCATCGGCACCCTCGTGAACCCCTCAGCGACAAACACCAACTACAGTGTTTCGCTCAGCGCCTCGGCCGTGGCCGGCGAACTCGGCCAAAAGCTCTCACTTGGTATCGACTCCTCGAGCAGCGACGGTCTGGATCTTAACTCCAAGGAGGCCGGGGAGACGTTCGCACCAAAGCTAGTACTCACCTTCGGTTAGCCGGCAGAAGGGACTAAGGAGGCCGGGACTGCATCCGTAAGGATGCGGTCCCGGCCGCCATTTTGTGTGCTGGCCTCATTGCGGTGCTTGCTTGCTGGCCTCAGGCGGGTTGCCCGGTAGCAGCCAGCCAGGCCGCTCCTGGCGGGCTCAGTCTTCCAGCAGCTCGATAAACTCTCGTGCCTGCTTCATGGAGATGTCAGAATGGCGGGTGAGTGCCGTAGCAGCCGCTTCGGTGTCCCCGCTGCGGGCCAGGGTGCGGATCCTGCCGTAGATTTCGTCGTTGAGCATGTTGCTGCTGACTTCACGCGTCACGTCGCCCTTACTGGCAATGGCCCGGTAGCGGTAGGGGAAACGCTGCGGCTCGTCGTCGTCGTCATCCTCTACGGGGGCCGGGGGCGCCTCCGGGCTGCGGTAGGGCTGGGGGTGGGCAGCCAACGCGCCCACGGCGTCACGGGATGCCCGCAGGCCCTCCCCGGTTGCCTCGTAGTACAGCTTGATCGCTGCCATCGCCTGCCCTTGGGCAATCAAGGCATATAGCCGGCGGTGTTCTTCTTCCGAGAGCCTGGCGGCCGCACTCCGCGCCAATTCGGCAGCGGTGGGCGCGGGCTCGGCAGGTTCAGCGTTGCGGGCTGCTTTCCGCTTGCCGAGGATGCGGACGGCCAGCGTTACTCCGGCAACAACCGCCAGGAGGATGAGGACCGGGGCCACGAGCGATTCCATGTCTAACGCCGTTCTATGTGCTTCCTGGCAGCAGCCAGGTCCGATGATGCCTGGGCGTTCTGGCTGGGCCTGGTGATCCGATCGAGTTGTGCGCGGGCAGCGGTAGCCGCCTGGACCTGCGCCGCGTAGTGCTGTGCTGAGCGCTCGGCTAGGTCGCGCTGGTATTTTTCGGCATCCGACATCCCCGAATCGCGCGGGGTCAGGGCCGTAAAAAGGCCCCAGATGAGCACCACCAAAACAATCGCAGGCAACAGGACCAGCAGTAGTTCGCCCATGCATAGAGCTTATGCCAGATCGGGGTTATCCACAGCAATATTCGCCCCGGTGCATAAAGGCGGGTCCAAGACGGGGACTCACGTCCCGCGCGGAATATGAGAAGTGGCACACAGCCTCTCCGGCAAGCCAGCGGACCTCTCGCGGGTGATTCGGCGATGGCCTCCGGCGACACGCGCTGTGGATGAAATCCCACACCAGAAATATTTACTCCACACGTCCGGATTATTGTTTTCGCAGGTCAGAGGCATATATCGCAGGAAACTTTTTTTGTTTCCACAGGTTTCCCCACAGGCTGTGCACAAGCTATGCCCCCTAGTGCACAGGTTATACACACCCTTCCGGGCTTGCTGGCTTTGTGGCTGGACCGGTGACGGCTACCGTAGCGGGGTACCTGTTCTTCGGATCTTGCACGGCTTCGGGAATGGGCACCCGCAGAGCCGGAGACAGACCCCTGATCCCTGGGAACAGCCCATTGTGGAAAACCTGTGGATATGGGGATAACTCCTGTTGACAGCCAAGGCCAAGGCTGGCGGAGCAGGATTGTCCGACCCCGCCGGTAAACCTGGACAGGCGGTGTGTGGTTATCCACGCAACGCGGCAGCAGGATAGTAAGTCACCGGGTGCCCTGGTTCCCGGTACACAATAAAGGACGGCAGCTTTGTCTATAGCGCATCTGGACCCGGTCGAGGCCACCCGAGGATCGGAGATGAGCCGGAAGCCGCCGCAGGATATTGCCGCCGAGCAATCAGTCCTTGGCGGAATGATGCTTTCCAAGGATGCGATTGCCGACGTTGTGGAAATTCTCCGCGGGCAGGACTTCTATCGCCCGGCACACGAAACCATCTACGAGGCCATCATCGACCTCTACGGACGCGGGGAACCGGCAGATGCCGTCACTGTGTCCGACGAACTCACCAAGCGTGCCGAGATCAACCGGATCGGCGGCCCCGCCTACCTCCATGAGCTGATCCAGACAGTGCCTACTGCGGCCAACGCCGGCTATTACGCTGAAATCGTTGCCGAGCGCGCCGTTCTCCGACGGCTGGTCAATGCCGGTACCAAGATCGTTCAGCTGGGCTACGGCTCGGACGGCGAAGTAGAGGACCTGGTCAACCAAGCTCAGGCCGAGGTTTACGCTGTGGCAGAGCGGCGCACCGCAGAGGACTACGTGGTGCTCAAGGACGTCATGGAGTCCACGGTTGACGAGATCGAGGCGTCCGGCCACCGCGGTGAAGGCATGACCGGTGTCCCCACCGGATTTTATGAGCTCGATGAGCTCACCCACGGACTCCACCCCGGCCAGATGATCGTCATTGCCGCCCGCCCGGCAGTGGGTAAATCGACCTTCGCCTTGGATTTCGCCCGGTCCGCGGCCATCAAGAACAACCTCTCCACTGTGATGTTCTCGCTCGAAATGGGCCGGAACGAGATTGCCATGCGCCTGCTCTCCGCCGAGGCAACTATCGGCCTTCAGGACCTCCGCAAGGGAACCATCAAGGACGAGCAGTGGTCCAAGATCGCCACCACCATGGGCCGGATGAACGATGCTCCGCTGTTCATCGATGACAGCCCCAACATGTCCCTGATGGAAATCCGCGCCAAGTGCCGCCGCCTGAAGCAGCAGCATGACCTCAAACTCGTGATCCTTGACTACCTGCAGCTGATGAGCTCGGGTAAGAAGGTGGAGTCGCGCCAGCAGGAAGTCTCGGAATTCTCCCGTGCGTTGAAGCTGCTGGCCAAGGAGCTCCAGGTCCCCGTCATCGCGCTGTCCCAGCTGAACCGTGGTTCTGAGCAGCGCCAGGACAAGCGGCCCATGGTCTCGGACCTTCGTGAATCGGGCTCCATCGAGCAGGATGCCGACATGGTGATCCTGCTTCACCGCGAGGACGTCTACGACAAAGAATCACCGCGTGCGGGTGAAGCGGACATCCTCGTGGCCAAGCACCGTAATGGCCCCACCAAGGACATCGTGGTTGCGTTCCAGGGCCATTACTCCCGCTTTGCCAACATGGCGGCCGACGCCGGCGGGGGCGGTTTCTAAAGCTCAGCCCCGGTTGGTGCGGTCCCCTGCCAGGAGGTGGTTGGGCAGCGGGTTTCCCGGCGCCTTGCCCCTGATTTCCAGCAGCTCGCGGGCATGCGCGTGCAGCCTCTTATCCTCATCGCTGACCGGCAACCAGGCGGGAACGGGCACTGAGTTGCCCTCGGCGTCGCGCGCCACCATAACGGTGAGGCAGTACGTGGTGAGGTTCATGTCCCGGTTTTTGGGGTCGCCGGAGCGGACGTGGACTGCGATGTGCATGCCCTTGGTCCCGGTGTACACAAGGCGGGCCTCAACCTCCACGACGTGCCCGATGAGCAGCGGGCGGTAGAAGCGGACGCCGCCGGAAAACACCGCCACCGTGTCCATTCCGCAGTAGCGGGAAGCGCAGACGTACGCGGCTTCGTCGATCCACTTCATCACGATCCCGCCGTGGACCTTTCCGCCCCAGTTCACGTCCGTCGGAGCCGCCATGAACCGCAGGGTCACGCGCTCCGCGGTACCCGCATCGGTGTATTCCTGCCGGTTCATGGCTTCAACGATTTGTTCGCGGATGTTGATGCGGGCAAGGGCATGGTCTCGCTGCTCGATCTCTTCCGCCGTAACGGGCTCAAACTGCTTGACCGGGATGGGTTTTCCATCCTCCCCAACAGCAACAAAAATCACCATGCATTGGCTGCGCATCGTGGCTGGCCCGCCTTTCGGGTCTCCTGAGGACACAACAGTGCGGATATGCATGGACGACCGCCCCGTGTACACGATGGTGGCTTCCACCTCCACCATGTCCCCGCTGTTGACCGGGTCAGCAAAGTGGATGTTCCCCACATAGGCCGTGACGCAGTAGGACTTGGCCCAGCCCACGGCCGCGGCGTAGGCGGCCTTGTCCACCCACTCCAGGACGGTTCCGGCATCCACCGATCCGCTGTGGCCCACGTCCATGGGGGCCGCCAGGAAGCGGAGGGTCACGGAGTTGGAGGCGCCGGTGTCAGTCATGGTGCGATCATACTGACGCTCCCGGTTACCGGCCGGTTGTGACCTGTCCTGGGACTTCCGCAGCAACGCCACTGATGGCACCAGCACCGGCTTAAATAAGGCTGGCCCGTCCGCTGGAAAGCGGGCGGGCCAGCTGGTGGATGGAAAGGCTAGCCGGCGCGGGTGTACACGATGTCCGGCTGGGCAGGAAGCTCCATGCCCTCTCCGATGTAGAAGCCGGGGTGCGGCGGCTGGTTGTAGGAGACGTTCTCACGGGCAACCGAGAGGCGGTACGCCGGATCGTGCATCAGGGTCCGGAGCCGGACGTCGGTGGAAGCGGCGGTGGTGTAGATCCGCAATTCGGTGCTGTCCGCCGACGGCCAGGCAAGTTCCTCCCGCCAGTCACCCAGGAGGTCGGCCTGGATGGCCGGCGTACCCTTGGTGCCGTTGTTGGACTTCGCACCGGTGCCGGTCAGCAGCCTGTCGCTGGATTCCGCCTGCCAGTTCCACTTGGCGATACTTGGCGTGCCCGTGCCGGTGGCCGCGTTCCAGTCATGGTCCACGATCTCGCGGAGCAGGTCGCCGTCCCACCAGGCCAGGAAGTTGGCTGCCGGGATCTTGTTGGCGATCAGCTCCCCCTTGGCGGAGCGCAGTTCGCCGATTGGCGAGTTCCAGGCAGCGTCGCCGCCAATGGCCCAGCCTTCGGCGCCTGCGTATCGAGGGTCAATGTCCCCCGCGGCCGCGCGTCCGGTGTCCTTCGTGGCGGGGATGCTCCACAGCACCTCGCCGGTCCGGGCGTCCCGGAACGTGGCGCCCCTGTTGCCGCTGGCGCCCATCTCTTCGTGGGCGGCAAATGTCTCCAGTCCCGGGCGGGACGGGTCAAGGTCGCTGGTGTGGATGGCGTCACCGTGGCCAAGGCCGGTGGTGTACAGGGGCTTGCCGTTGTCATCGATGGTCATGGAACCGAAGACGAACTCGTCCTTGCCGTCGGCGTCCACATCCACCACGGACAGGTTGTGGTTGCCCTGGCTCCGGTACTGCGGGCCGGCGATGTCCGAATCGAAGATCCAGCGCTTGGTGATCTTGCCGCCTACCAGGTCATAGGTGGCCAGCACGGCGCGGGTGTAGTAGCCGCGGCTGAACATCATGGACGGGTGTTCGCCGTCCAGGTAGGCGACGCCGGCAAGGAAGCGGTCCACGCGGTTTCCATAGGTGTCACCCCAGGCGCCCACGTCACCGCGCGGCGGATCGTACTTCACGGTGTCCATGATGGTGCCGGTGGCACCGTGGAACACGGTCAGGAACTCATCGCCGGTGAGCACGTAGCCGCTGCTGTTCCGGTAGTCGGCGCTCGGGTTGCCGATCACGGTGCCGGCGGCGTCACGAGTGCCGTCCGCTGTCTTCATCGCAACTTCGGCCTTGCCGTCGCCGTCGAAATCGTAGGCGAGCAACTGCGTGTAGTGCGCGCCGGCACGGATGTTCGGGCCCATGTTGATGCGCCAGAGCTTGGTGCCGTCCATCTTGTAGGCATCCACGTAGACGGTTCCGGTGTAGCCCGCCTGCGAGTTGTCCTTGGAGTTGGAGGGGGACCACATCTGGAGGACTTCGTAGGTTCCGTCGCCGTCCAGGTCGGCCACACTGGAATCACCGGCTGAGTAGCTGTAGGGCTGGCCGTCCTTGGTGTAATCGTCGGCAGGCTTGTCCAGCTTGATGGCCAGGTAGTTCTGCCCCAGCGGTGTGAATTCGGCGCTGAGCTGCTCGCCGCCGTTGCCGACGGTCTTGATGACGTACTTGGAGGCCGCTGTTCCGGCAGGATCAAGGAACGTGGTGCTGTTGCGGATCGGCTCATCGGTGAGCTGGACGCCGTCACGGATCACGTGGAAGCCTATCTGCTCCGGATCAAGGCCCAGCATCCGCCAGCCCACCCGGACGCCTTCGCCGGTCAGCAAAGCAACAGGGGCCCGGTCCAGGTTCTCCATCTGCCGGTTCACCACAGTGACCTTTTCCGTTCCAACTACCGCGGACGGCACGGCTTCCCCGCCCCTGTTGACTGTGGTGACACGGTAGTAGTACTTGATGGTGGTCAGCACGGTGAAGTCCGTATAGTTCACCTCGGTGGCCCGGCCTACGTACTCAAAGGGGCCGTCCGGGGAAGTGGACCGGTAGATCTGGTACGCGGCCGCGCCGGAAACCTTCTGCCACTTGAGGCTGACACTGGTCTTCTCCACTGCCTTGATGTCCACTTTGCCGGTGGCGGAGGGGACAGGAGTGCCGGGATCCACCAGGGCAGTTTCCACGGTGTTGGAGGGGACCGATTCCAGCCCGGTGTTGTCCAGCGCGGTGACGAAGTACTTGTACTTCAGGCCGGCGAAGGCGGTGGTGTCCTGGAAGGACGCGGCCGTGACGTTCTCCGCGATCAGCTGGTGTTCGGCTTCGAACGATGCCTGCCGGAACACCTTATAGCTGGCGGCGTCTGCCACCGCATCCCAGGCCAGGTCCACGGTGGGTGGTTCGGAAGCGGCGTTGATGGCCGTTGTGTGGAGGTTGGTGGGTCCCACCAGCAGCGGGGTCACCTCCAGTCCGTTGAGCCGCTGGCCCGAGCCGCTGATGGTCAGGTTGAGCTGCCCATCGGAGACCAAGACCTGGTTGATGATCTTGGTGGCCGAGGATGCCTTGCTGGACGACACTTGGCCGAAGGGGGTGCCTTCGGCGGTGACGTCTGTGCGCGTGGAGCCGATCCAGTCGCTGTGGTAGGTCTTCAGGGCGTAGGTCCCGTTGGGCACGTCGAGCTGGAATTCGAAGCTGGAGCCGCTGAGGACGAAGTCGCGGAGCAGGTTGCTGGTTACGGCGCCGCGGTCCCGGTCGCTGAGCACCGAGATGTCCTTGAAGCCGAAGCCCCGCTGCGGGGTATAGGCCATGGTCCGGTTGACTTCGGTGTAGCCGGCTTCCAGCGGTGCCCCTGCGGGGCCGAAGTCGAACTTGTATTTGGCCTGTTTGGTGGTCAGGGTGAGGGCATCGCTGGGTTCTGAAAGTCCCTTGCCGTTCATCGCGGCGACCCGCACGCTGTACGCGGTGCCTTCGGCCAGTCCGCCCAGGCTGACGGTGGGGACAGTTGACGTGGTGGTGAGCTTGTAGGCGCTCTCCGGCTCTGAGGCCAGCTTGCGGTACACCTTGTAAATGTCCGCACCGGCAACAGGCTGCCACTTCAAGAGTGCCCCGGCGTTGGAGACGCTGCCGGCCACGAGTCCCTGCGGTTTGGCCGGAACGGACGACGGCGGCGCCACCTCCTTGACGCGTGCGGCCAGGGGGACGCTGAGCTGCTTTACTCCGCCGGCCACCAGGCGCGCGATCTGGATGGCGCCGTATTCCTGGAAGTGGGTGTTGTCCACCGTGCCCGTGGGCCGGTTGGGGTAGATGCCGGCGTCGACGTGGAGGAACACGGATTTGGTGTCTTCCGGTCCGATGGCATCGTAGTAGGCGCGGCTCGAGGCGGAGAGGTCCACCAGGGCCACGTTTTCCTCGCTGGCGAGCTCTTGCATCTTCGCCACGTACTCCGGGAAGCTGACGTTGAATTTGCCGGTGGCTTCGTCGTAATCCCGGCGTCCAACGGGGGTGACCAGGATGGGGGTGGCGCGGCGCTGCCGAGCACCGTTCACATAGGTGCGGAGGTATTCCTTGTAGTCGGCGGGAGAGGCATAACGGTCATCGACGCCGATGGTGGCATCGTTGTGGCCGAACTGGACCATCAAGTAGTCGCCGGGGTTGATGACGCGCAGGATCTCGTCGAGCCGGCCCTGGCTAATGAAGTTCTTGGAGCTGCGGCCGCCGATCGCATGGTTCTTGAAGGAGACCTTCTCGTCGAAGTAGCGGTCAATCATTTGGCCCCACCCGGCCTGGGGAGCGAAACCGGGGTCGTAAGTCTGCACGGTTGAATCACCCGCGAGGTATACGCCGGGGTCAGTAGTGGCGGTGCGGGGAGCCCGGGCGGAGATGACCAGCGAGTTGATCTTCGCGGCCGTGCCGCCGAAGTCGAGGTTAAGCTGGCCGTCCACCAACGAGATGGGGAATTCCATTTCCAGGTACTGGCCGGCGGGCTTGTCCGTGGCCTGCACCTTTGCCATGGTCTCCGCGGTGATGGCGATGTTGGTGGCCTCTGTGGCGTCGCCGGCGATGAGCTTGACGGTGTAGTCGCCGTTGGGCAGGTCAACCAGGAAGGTGCTTCCCTGGGCCTGCACGAAGTCCGAACGCAGGGGATCGCCCGTGCCGCGGTCCACGCCGGAGGTGCCGGAGGTGTCGGCGAAGCCGTACTTGGTGGCCGCCGAGTACTGCGTGCCGGCGGCTACTGCCGTGTAGCCATCCGCTGTGGCGCCCGGGCCGAAATCGAACTTGAAGCCGCTTCCCACTGCAGGCAGGGCGGAGTCGGCCTGGACGGCGGGTAGCCCGGTGAAGGCGATGGCGGCAGATGCTACGGCGGCTGTCACGGCTTTCGCGCCGGCAGGGATCCGGCGCTGCCGGGGTGGCGGTGGTTGCTGGGACTGTGGAACTGGGTGCGGGGATTTGTTCACGGACATCTCCTTCGATGAGCAGTGGCAAAGCGGTACCAGGCACTATTGAAACGATTCAAAACCCGGGACGGCGCCGGCGGCGGTGCAATCACGGGCGGAGGGTTCCGGATGATGTTTGGGGAGTAGCTGAGACCTTGGATGGTGATGCAGCTCTCGCTGCAGCACTCATTGGTTTATCAGTATCCGAAAGAGCCTGGCAAGCGTTTTCCCAACTTTCCCGTGACTTTTCCGGCACTAGTTGTGAGGAAGTGTTCGGCCGTCCGCGCGGGCGGTAGCGGCGGGAGAAGGCGGCGGCGAGGGGTGCCAGGTGCCCGAATCGCCGAAAAGGGCCCCGCTCTCCGTTCCGGAACGGCGTCTTCGCAGGCTTCCGGCGAATTGGGCGCGCGGAGTGGTGGCACTGGGGCCCCGCCGGGCAAGTGGTGGCACTGGGGCCCCGGCGGTGCGTTAAATGCCGACGGCGGATGCGCACCGGGTGCCCATCCGCCGTCGTGCGGTTTCCGGCTGCCTGTGGCTGCCGGGGTCGGGAAAGCTTAGGCCAGGACTGCCAGCTTGGAGTTGCTGCGGCCGAAGAGGGCGCGGTCCACGGAAAGGCGACCTGCTCCAGTGAGGGCCAGGGTGAACGCGGCCGCAGCCAGGAGCAGGACCAGTTCGTAGCCGCCATTGGCGGCGAACACGCCGGCCGAGGCGTGCACCATAAACAGGGCGCCGAGCATGTCCAGGACCAGGAGCGCGGCAACTACGCGGGTGAAGATGCCCAGGATCAGGGCGACGCCGCCGGCCAGTTCCAGCACGGCGATAGCCGGTGCAACCACTTCTGCTGCCGGAACGCCCATTTTGCTGAAGGACGCCTGGGTGCCCGCGATGGTCCACTCGTTGAACTTCTGCCAGCCGTGCGCTGCGAAGAGGAAGCCCAGAATGATGCGGAGGGCGGTGATGGCGGTGGTGGTAAGTCGTGACTGGTTCATAGGCATCAAGTCTTCCCGTCCGATGGTTGAAGTGTCAACTAATAGCGTCACAATGTGGGCTTTGTCATGCCGGAATGTACACCACCCATCACCGGATTAGGCTGGCAAGATGCCCCGCTTACCTGCCTCTGCGCCAACCGCGCCCCCGAAGGGGCATGCCCGGGAGATCCTCCGGCTTGCAGTTCCCGCCTTTGGCGCCCTCGTTGCGGAACCGCTCTTCCTGCTCGCTGATTCGGCCATTGTCGGCCACCTGGGTGTGCCGCAACTGGCCGGCGTAGGGCTGGCGACGGCAGTGCTGCACACCGCCGTCGGACTGATGGTCTTCCTGGCCTATTCCACCACTCCCGCAGTGGCCCGCGCCATGGGAGACGGGCAGCCGGGCAAGGCGCTGGAGGCAGGGCGCGACGGCGTGTGGCTGGCGCTGCTGCTGGGGACCGTCCTGGCTTTGGCTGGCTTTGTGGCGGCGGACCCTTTGGTCGGGCTGCTGGGGGCGGAGGGGCAGGTGCGGGCGTTCGCCGTCGACTATCTTCGCTGGTCGATGCCCGGCCTGGTGGCCATGCTGCTCATCTTCGCGGGCACGGGCCTGCTCCGCGGCCTCCAGGACACCCGGACGCCGCTGGTGGTGGCAACGGCGGGTTTTGCCCTGAACATTGTGCTGAACCTGTGGCTGGTCTACGGGTTGGGCTGGTCCGTCACGGGTTCAGCTGTAGGCACCAGCGTTGCCCAATGGGCCATGGCCGCCGTCTACCTGGTGATGGTGAAACGGAACGCAGCAGCTCACGGCGTGGGGCTGCTGCCCAGCTGGAGCGGCATCAGGAACATGACCCGGGTGGGTTCGTGGCTGATGCTGCGCACACTCAGCCTGCGGACCGCAATCCTGGCCACCGTCCTCGTGGTCACGGCCCAGGGGGCTGTCAACCTGGCAGCCCATCAGCTGGCGATGACCATCTTCTCTTTCCTCGCTTTTGCCTTGGACGCCCTCGCCATCGCGGCCCAGGCGCTGATCGGCAAGGAGCTGGGCGCGTCCAACCCGCTCAAGGCACGCCTGCTGACCAGGACCATGACCCGGTGGGGACTCGGCTTCGGAGCGGTCACCGGGGTGCTCCTGGCGGCTGCCGCCCCCTGGGCGGGCGCCCTGTTCACGTTCGATCCGGAGGTGCAGGCAGTGCTGGCAGTTGCTTTGTGGATCCTTGCAGCGGGGCAGCCCATCGCAGGCTACGTTTTTGTGCTTGACGGAGTGCTGATCGGCGCCGGGGACGCCAAATACCTGGCACTGGCCGGTGTGGTGAACCTGGCTGTGTACGCGCCGCTGCTGATTGCCGTGGGGCTGTCGCGCGCGGCGGGCCCGCCGGGGCTGGGCTGGCTCTGGGCCGCCTTCGCACTGGGATACATGGCTGCCCGCGCCATCACGCTCGGTGTCCGTGCCCGCTCCGACCGCTGGATGGTGCTGGGTTCGCCGTAGCGCCGACCGCCACTAAACTGGACCGGTGACCCAACCGAGAACCCCCGCAGGCACAGCTCCCGGAACGGCTCCCCAGGCCGACCTGTGGAAGCCGGTCCTCCTCCGTTCCGCGGCTGCCCTGGTGTTCGGTGCCGTGACCATCTTCTGGGCGTCACCGTCCGTAGAAGTGATGGGTTGGTCCGGCGGCCTGTACCTGCTGGCCACCGGCGTCCTCATGGTCTGGGGCGTCCGCGCATCGGGCTTCCAGAGGCAGAGCGCACCCGACAAGATGCTTTCGGCTGCCGGGTCGGTACTTGCCGGTGCGGGCGTGGCGCTGCTCCTGTTGCCCGGTGATCTGCTGTTTGGCGTCATTGCCCCACTGGGCCTGGCCGCCGCTGGGGCCCTGGAGCTGCTGTGCGGGCTGAAGTTCCGCGGCAGGCACGTGCTGGCCCGCGACTGGATTGCCTCTGGAATCGTGGGCCTGGGCACGGCGGCGGTCCTGCCCTTCTTCATCAGTCTCGGCGCCCATGCCCTGCTCGGTGTTGCCGGAGGCGGTGCCATCATCTCCGGCGTCCTGTGGGCACTCGCCGGCCTGACCATCCGGCACGATTCCCGCACGGGCGCTGGAACGCCGTAAACTAGGAAGAGTCCGGTTCTACTTCTTGTAGAAAATCGGTCCGGACGCACCAGCGCGCACTATGCAGATCCAGGCCGGCCACCATGCCGCCTGCAGGGAGGAATCACCGTGGCAGACCAGCAACCAGGACATCCGCGCAGGCTGCGGACCTCGGTGAAGGGCCCGCTGATGTTCTCCGCGTTTTGGGCCATCGTTGCCTTTGTGGCCGTGGTGATCTTTGCTTCCGGCGGCAGCGCACGGGCTCCGCGCTTCGATCTGGCTTTCACTGCCGCGGGAATCGCTTTCATCGTCACCCTGGTGGTCGCGGCGATGCTCTCGATGAGCTACAAGGAGAACGCCGAGCACCTGGGCAAAGGCTCGGGCGTAAACCTCAGTTCTGCACCGAAACCCTCCCACGGCTTCGGCGCCCCGGGCACGCAGAACCCCGCCGCCCCCGAGGACCCGGACCACCCAGGCAGCCGCTGACCACCCGTCAGGCAGATGCCGCCTGGCGTGCCCGGTAAGCGGCCACGTGCGCCCGGTTGGCACAGTTTCCCGTGTCGCAATACCGCTTTGAGCGGTTCCTGCTGAGGTCCAGCACCGCCGCATCACAGTCCTCAGATTCACAAACGCGCATGCGGTCCATCTCCTTGCCGCGGATCACGTCGGCCAACGCCATGGCCGCTTCCGTGCTCATCCTGTCCACCAGCGGGGCCTCCGGCGTGGTGGCGTGCAGATGCCAGTCCCAGTCATCATGCTTGACCAGCTGCGGCAAGGCGTTGGCGTCCCGCAACAGGCGGTTGACGGTTTCCACCGCTGAGCCTTCGTCGGCCGTCCACAGTGCCGCCAGCTGATGACGCAGCTGGCGCACGCTGGTGAGTTCGGAGTCGTCCCGGGTGCGCGATCCGCTGAATCCCTCGGCTGCCAGGAACCGGTCCAGGTCCGCCGTCGAGGCCAACCCCTCGCTTCCGTTTGCCGCCGAGTTGATCAGGTTTACCACCGTGCGGAGGGCCACCTCGGTGTCAGGGGCAAAAACCATCTTGACTCCTTACAGTGCTGTCCCGTACTGTCATGACCATTACCCCACTTTACTCCTGACAGGAGGCGACGATGCCTGCCGCACCCAGCCGCACCCCGAACCATGGGATGCGGGCCAGCAAGCGCAGCTTCCTCGCCTCCGGCCTGGGGATTGCGCTGTTCTCTTCCGCTGTTTTTGGCCTCTCCGGATCCTTTGCCAAGGCCCTGCTGGAAACGGGATGGTCACCCGGCGCCGCAGTGACTGCCCGGCTCACGGGTGCGGCCCTGATCCTCGCCGTGCCGGCCGTCCCGGCGCTCCGTGGCCGCTGGCATCAGCTCCGGGACAACTGGGTGACCATCCTGCTCTTCGGGCTGATCGGTGTGGCGGCGTGCCAACTGTTTTACTTCAACGCCGTGGCCAGGCTCTCGGTTGGGGTTGCCCTGCTCCTGGAGTACCTGGCACCGGTGATCATCGTGCTGTGGCTCTGGGCGGCCAGCCGGAAGCGTCCCCGGGTGCTGACTTTCGGGGGAACCCTGCTTTCGCTGGCCGGCCTGGTTCTGGTCCTGGACCTCACTGGCGCCGTCAAGGTCGACCTTGTGGGGGTCCTTTGGGGCATCGCTGCCGCAGTCTGCCTTGCCATCTACTTCTTCATTACCGCCAAGGAGAACGATTCCCTGCCGCCCATCGTGCTGGCCTCGGGAGGGCTGCTGGTGGGCGCCGCCGTGATGTGGCTCGCCGCCGCCACCGGCCTGCTGCCCATGAAGTTCAGTACAACGGATACTTCCCTGGGTCCCTGGGCCACGCCTTGGTGGGTGTCGTTGGCAGGGCTTGTCATCCTGGCCACCGTGCTGGCCTACGTCTCCGGCATCATGGCGGCGCGGGCGCTCGGCTCCAAAGTGGCGTCTTTCGTATCGCTGACCGAAGTTCTTTTTGCAGTGATCTGGGCTTGGCTGCTCCTGGGTGAACTCCCCGCCGCCATCCAGCTCCTGGGCGGTGTGCTGATCGTCGGCGGCGTCATCCTGGTCCGGCTGGACGAACTGCGGAGCCCAATGGAGACGGGCGCCCCGGCAGCCAAGGCGGCGTCCCCGCTGGAACACGCGAACGACGTCGAGCCCGTCCCTTAGTCGAGCTCGTTCCTTAGTCGCGCCTGTCCCATCAAGAAGCACCCTCAAAACCCCCGTCGCTTAAAACCAAAGGCCCGGACACCTTCCGGTGCCCGGGCCTTGGCGGCGGCGAATGCTGGCCGCCGAAGACTCTAGCCGTTGGAGGCCTGGGACTGCTGTTCGGCGTTCCGCTTTGCCTGGCTGCCGGCGTCTTTCAGGGCTTCGGCGACCTTGGTCAGCATGGTGACGTGCTGGCCGTCCCATTCGCCCTTGAACTTGTCCGCGTCCGGGCCCTTCCAGTCGGTGCCGTGCAGAAGCTTGGTAAGAGTGGACTTCTGCGTCTCGATCTCTGACGCGCCGTGCTGAAGCTTGTTGCCCAGCTGACGAAGCTGCTCAACGTCTGCACCCCAAATAGCCATGAGTTTCTCCTCGTAAAATCGTGGATCCGAACCAGGTCGGCGTCCCCAAGCGGCCCCCCGGCTTATCCGGAAGATCCAATGCCTAAAACCTATCCCGGCCCGCAAAACGGTGTCGATGGGCACCCCTGCCCATGCCGCGCTCCCCGTGGACGGGCAATCCCTAAACCTTTATGCAGGGGTCGATCCTTGGCGATCCAGAGCCTAGCATGGCGGTATGTGCCGGAATATCCGAACCCTCCACAACTTTGAACCGCACGCCACCTCGGAGGAGGTGCATGCCGCGGCGCTGCAGTACGTGCGCAAGGTCAGCGGCAGCACCAGGCCCTCCAAGGCCAACCAGGAGGCTTTTGAGGAGGCGGTCCACGAGATCGCCCACATCACCCAGCACCTCCTGGACGCCCTGGTGACGCAGGCGCCGCCCAAGGACAGGGAGACTGAGGCTGCCAAGGCCAAGGCCCGTGCAGCCGTGCGGTACGGCGCGGCCTAAGGCTACGGCTGCCGGGCGTTAAGCCTTCCCGAAGGTGCGCAGGCGCAGCGAGTTGGCAACCACCAGGACCGAGCTCGCAGCCATCGCGGCGCCCGCGATCATCGGGTTCAGCAGGCCCAGGGCGGCTACCGGGATGCCCACGGCGTTGTAGAAGAAGGCCCAGAACAGGTTGGTTTTGATGGTGGCCAGGGTCCTGCGGGAGAGCTCAATGGCCTGGACCACCTGCTCCAGGTCATTGCCCATTACGGTCAGGTCGGCCGCCTCGATGGCAACGTCCGTGCCGGATCCCATGGCAATGCCCAGATCAGCCTGCGCCAGTGCAGCGGCATCGTTCACGCCGTCGCCTGCCATGGCAACGGTTGCGCCGCCGGCCTGCAGTGTTTTCACCACCTCCACCTTGCCCTTGGGCAGCACGCCTGCATAGACGTCTTCGGGATCGATTCCGACGGCGGCAGCCACCTGTGCGGCCACGGCGGGATTGTCTCCGGTCAGCAGGATGGGCCGCAGGCCCAGGGATTTCATCCGTTCGACGGCGGCGGCTGAGCCAGGCTTGATGGTGTCGCGAAGGCTGATGATGCCGGCCGCGGTCCCGTCCACGGCTACCCAGATGGCCGTGGCGCCTGCGGCTTCCGCGGCCGCCTGGGCCTGCAGCTGGGTGGAGGTGAGGGTGATGCCGTTCTGCTCAAGCCAGCCGGTCCGCCCGGCGGTGACCTGCCTGGCTCCAACGGTTCCCGTGACGCCGCCGCCAGGCGCCGACCGGAAGTGCCGGACCGCCGGCAGGTGTCCGCCGTCGTGCGTTGCCTGGCCGGTCCCGTCCGCCTCGCGGGCGGCAGCCGCGGCGGCAATTGCGCGGGCGATGGGGTGCTCGGAAGCAGCTTCCACGGCGCCGGCCAGCCGCAGCACCTCACGCTCCTGGAATTCCTCGAAGGCGGCGGTGGAATCCACTGCCAGCACTCCCGTGGTGACGGTGCCGGTCTTGTCCAGCAGGATGGTGTCCACGGTCCGCGTGTCTTCCAGGACCTGCGGGCCCTTGATCAGGATGCCGAGCTGCGCACCGCGGCCCGTTCCGGTCAGCAGGCCAACAGGCGTGGCAAGCCCAAGGGCGCACGGGCAGGCAATGACCAGGACGGCGACGGCGGCAGTAAAGGCTGAGCGCAGCCCTTCGCTGTCCGCCCCGGCAAAGAGCACCCAGAGCACAAACGTGAGGGCGGCGATCACCAGGACTACCGGGACAAACACAGCGCTGATGCGGTCTGCCAGGCGGGCGATGGGAGCCTTGCCCGTCTGCGCCTGGGACACAAGGCGCGCCATCTGGGCCAGGGTGGTCTCAGAACCCACCCGGGTGGCCTTGACCAGAAGGCGGCCCGAGGTGTTGATGGTGGCGCCGGTGACCCGGCTGTCAGGTCCCACCTCCACCGGCACCGATTCTCCGGTCACTAACGAGGCGTCAACAGCAGAGGTCCCGTCGATGACAACGCCGTCGGTGGCAATCTTTTCACCGGGACGGACCACCAGGACGTCACCGGCCTGGAGCAGCTCCGCGGAGATCCTGTGTTCCCTGCCATCCCGCAGAACGGTGGCGTCCTTCGCGCCCAAACTCAGGAGGGCATGCAGGGCGTCGCCCGCCTTTTGCTTGGCGTTGGCCTCTAGAAAGCGGCCCAGGAGCAGGAAGGTGGTGACAACGGCGGCCACCTCAAAGTACAGCCCGCCCTGCTCCATTCCCTCCATGCCCGGGTGCTGCGTCATCAGGGGATCGGAGAACAGCTGCCAGGCTGAGAACAGGTAGGCGGCCGCTACGCCGATGGATACCAGCGTGTCCATTGTTGAAGCACCGTGGCGGGCGTTAATGGCCGCCGCACGGTGGAAGGGCCAGGCTGCCCAGGTGACCACCGGCAGGGCAAATACGGCAGCCACCCAGCCCCACTGGGGGAACTGGAACGCGGGGACCATGGATATGAGGAATACGGGCACCGTAAAAACGGCGGCCAGGACCAGGCGCGGGCGGAGGGTCCCGGACGCCGCCTCCGGCGCCGGGGTAGGTTGGTGGACCGTGGCTTTGTATCCGGCGGCGGTGACGGTATCCACCAGTTGCTGGTCGGTGATCCCTGGCGGCACTGTTACGTGCGCGGATTCCAGGGGCAGGTTGACCAGGGCCTGCACGCCGTCGAGTTTGCCGAGCTTTTTCTCCACCCGGTTGACGCAGGAGGCGCAGGTCATGCCCTCGATGTCCAGCTCCACCACCCGGCTTCCGGGTCCGTGGAGCAGATCCTGGTTGCTCATGTGGTCCTTATCCGTCCTGGTGCCTAGGCTTCGTTGGCCACGACCATGTAGCCTGCCTCGGCCACTGCTTCACCGATTTCTGACGGCGACAGGTGGTCGCTGGACGTGATGGTCACAGTGGAGATACCGCCGGCGTTGAGCTCAACGTCCACTGCTTCTACACCCGCCAGGGCCTCCAATTCTTCGCTGACGGCCGAGACGCAGTGGCCGCACGTCATTCCGGAAACGCTGACCGTTGTAGTGGTAGGGGAAGTGGTGCTCATGGCTGCTCCTTGTTGTGTGGCCGGGATGGGTGATCCGGCGTTGGTTTGCCCGGCGGTCGCCGGAAGATTTGATAAATGGGGAAGTCAGGTGCTACCGGAGGAGCCGGCCGATGGCATCGGCCGCTTCCTTGACTTTGGCGTCGATGGCATCTGCGCGCGCTGCGGGGTCCGGCTCGGAGGCGGCACCCACCACACAGTGGCCGATATGTTCCTCCACCAAGCCCAGGCTGACGGCGTGCAGGGCCTTGGTGACGGCGGAGACCTGCGTGAGGATGTCGATGCAGTACTTGTCCTCGTCCACCATGCGGGCAATTCCCCGTACCTGGCCTTCAATGCGTTTCAGGCGTCGCAGGTAGGCGTCCTTGTTCCCGGTGTAGCCGTGCTGCGGCCCCTCGTGGGCGGCGGCTTCGAGCGGTTCATCCGCGACTGCTTCTTCGGTTGCACTCATGATTCCACGATATACCCCTAAGGGGTATATCTCAACTACCCCCAGGGGGTATATGGGGTGGGCGGGATGTCCAGGATAGAGGGCAACAAAAAAGCTCCGGAGTGCGTTATTGGGGGATACGCACTCCGGAGCAGCTCTTGGGCAAATCCGGCCTCCACCTCGGCGGAACCGGTCTGCTTGAATCAGCTTAGTGGCTGGTTGTCCCGTCCGCCAGCACATCGAATAACTACTTTCGCTTTACTTTCCTGACCCTTAATTCCGCTCGAAGAGAGACCTTTTTCGAAGCTCAGGGCCGGTCCTCGTGCGCGGGCATCCGGTACGGAACCACGAGTACCGGCCGGCTCTGGTGATGCGTCAGCCAGGCGCCCACGGACCCATTGAGGGCCTCCGCGAGCCGATGGGAAAACCCCCGCTCAGACGTGCCGACGACGATCAACGGAACACTGTTTTCGGCCGCCAGCCTGGCCAGGGCGCGGCCGGGATCGCCCGCAAGCGTCCGGAATTTCCATTCCAATGGCCTGGCCTCCGCCGGCACGTTCGCCGCCGCCGCTTCAATCGCTGACCGCAGGTCCGACACCACGGTCCTGATCTCCTCGTCATCCGCGTCAGGGTGGAGTGAGAGCCGGTGGGCGGACCTCGCGGGGTCCCATTCCACCAGGTAGCTGGCTTCGTCGACGTAGGCGCAGAGCAATGGCCTTCCCAAGCGGGCGGCAAGCATGGCTGCCGTCTGCAGGACCTCGGGGTGCTGCTTGGGCGCGATCCCTACCAGCAGGGGCGACGTGCCGCTGAACAGATCAGTTGTCATAGCTCATTCTCGGCCAGCCCGACGCGCTTGAACAGGGCAGCTACTCCGAGCCCGTTACAGGGTGGGTGATGCCGTGACCACCACATTCTTGCCCCAGGGATCCTCGGTAAAGCAGCTGATCAGGACCAGCCTGTTTGGCACCATGCTCCAGATGGGGCTGTCCTTGAGGCTGGACTTCAGGTACGTGGTCACGCTGTCCACCGTGTAGGGGATAGTGCCCGTTGCCGTCTCCACCTCAAAGCGGTCACCCGCAGCCGCCGCCGAACTTAGATGGTTGAAGGGTGCGTCCGCACCTTCCCAGCTGTGTCCAATCACGTAGGTGGTGTTTGCTGAGCCCTGCCCGGGAGTTCCGAAGGGCGTTAACCAGTAACCGTCTTTGGTGGCGGGCGGCTCGATTGTTTGGCTGGCTTGGGTCGCAGCACCCAACTCCAGTGCGTGGACCGGAACATCGAACTCGGCGGACGCATAGCGGATGTGCACAGGTTCGGCGGCCGCCGGAAGGGAAGGGGCCGGCGGCTGCCCTTCCGCTGCCGGTACCTCCGCCGGTATGTCGGCGACTGCGGGTGCAGTTTGGGCGGCCGTGATCCCGGTTGCCGGAGACCGAGTCACTGCGTTGTGTGCGCTGGCGGACACCTGCAGCTGATGGGCGATTGGCGAGCCGAAGGTCATGGACAGAAAGGCCAGGACCCCACACAGCAGGATGGCCAGGTCGCCCCGGTTCCGCCGCGCGCGTTCCTTGCCGGCTGCATGCCGGCTGCGTTCCTTGAACATGGTGCTCCTCAGCACTTGCAGATAAAAGGGCGGAAGGCGTCCCACCGGGCACTGGCGGGACGCCTTCCTGTCAGGAGGCCGCTGCTTGCGGCTTGGCCGGTGTCAGTCAGCCAGGGGCAGTGTCCGGCGGCTGCGGCGGAAAGCCAGGGCCCCGGCTGCTGCCACCAGGGCACCCAGCCCTGCAAGCCAGGACGGGCTGGAGCCGCCCACGGACGTCTGGGCGTTGTACCCCTGGTTGGTGCCCAGGCTCGTGGTTGCGGCAGCGCCGGCACTTGCGGCGGCTTGCTGTCGGGGGACGACGACGGGCGCTGCTGCCTGCGGGACAGTCACCGGCGGCACCACCACGGGCTGCTCCACCACAGGAGTGACTACCTGCGGCTGAACGACGGGCGCGTCGACGGGGGTGACTTCCACCGGAGACTGGACGACAGGCTGTTCCACGACGGGCTGTTCCACGATCGGCGGGTCCACTACGGGTTCAACGACGGGCGGGTCCACCACGGGTTGTTCGATAACTTCGCCCGGCGGCAGGTCCGCGCATTCGGCCACATAGGTGGTCTTACCGGCGGTGGTCCAGTTCATGCCGCCCGGCAGCTTCGGGGTTGGCGGGATGATGTCCGTGGGATGCTGCTCGTGGCCGCCGATGCCGTTGACGTTGAACGACATCGCCTTCCAGGCGCCGGCACCCTCTGAATGGCAGACGGTAACCTGATCGGGCGCTGCCATGGCCGGTGCCGTCAGGCTGAGCAGCCCCAGCCCCACGACGCCCATAGTTGCAAAGGTGCGTTTCATAGTGATTCTCCCCAGATTTCGATGTGAAACGGACCATGATGAGGAGGACTAGCGATGACGCCGAATGCCCCAGCAGCACGGTCAGCTTGCTTGAGATTTCAGGCTAGGTGCGGGGCCGCAACCAGTCGCGAGTAGGGGATACTCGTCTTTCCGGGCCTCGCGGAGCGCCGGTTACTTGTGGGTACCCGAAAATCCCGCAGCGGTACTTGCCTGCACTGTATGTACCTTGTAGTGCGCCCTGACCACGCCTAACGTTAAATTCGAGAAAGGGCGTGACGGCATGGAAATTTTCATGTGGTGGCTGGACCTGGACCTTGCGAGCAAGGAATGGCTGCGGGAGAACCTTCGTTCCGGGGAACTTCCGCTTCCGGTTCTCCAGGGCATCGCCGAGGCGGGTGGGCCGCATCCGGATAACCCTGCCGCGGTACTGACGGCGGCGGACTGGGATTTCATCGAGACGCAGTCGGAGTTTGTGGACTAACCCGCATCACGAACCCCTTTCACGCTGAAAACCGTTGCAGGCTGCCCGGGGCGGTGGTTGCATGGTGGGCATGGCAACCGCAGAAAGTTTTGTCTTAGCGATCGGGACCAAAAAAGGGCTGTGGCTGGCCACCAGCCCGGACAGGCGCGAATGGTCCTTCACCGGCCCGCATTTCCTGATGAGCGAGATTCCCAGTATCGGGATCGACGCCAGGGGAGGCCGCACCCGCATCATGGTGGGGGTCCGGAACGAGCATTGGGGGCCAACGGTGGCCCACTCGGACGATCTCGGCGGCACCTGGTCCGAGCCTGAGCAGGGTGCCATCGCCTTCCCCGAAGATACAGGCGCGGCCTTGGAACGCATCTGGCAGATTTACCCGGATGCCGAGGCGCGTCCGGGTGTGGTGTGGGCCGGGGCGGAACCAATCTCGGTGTGGAAATCCACCGACGGCGGCGAACACTTCGAGCTGAACAGAGGCCTGTGGGACCATCCGCACCGCAGCGAATGGGGTGCCGGGTACGGTGGCGCCGCCGCCCACTCCATCGTGGTCCACCCCCAAGGCGAAACCGTCCACGTCGCCATGAGTACCGGCGGTGTATACCGCTCGCTCGACGGCGGGACGTCCTGGGAGGCTCGCAACAAGGGGATCTCGGCCTATTTCATGCCCGACCCGAATCCGGAGTTCGGGCAGTGCGTGCACAAGATTGCGGCGGATGCCGCCGTCGACGGCCGGCTTTACGCCCAGAACCACCACGGCGTGTACCGCACGGATGACAACGCCGAGAGCTGGTCGTCGATTGCAGAAGGCCTGCCGGCTGACTTCGGGTTCGTGATGCTGACCCATCCGCGGCGGGAAGGTACCGCATGGGTTGTCCCGCTCAAAGCCGACGGCGAGCGTATCCCGCCCAACGGTGAACTGGCCGTCCACCGCACGGATGATGCCGGCAGCAGCTGGAAGCGGCTCAGCAACGGGCTTCCCACGGGCGAATACAACAGCGTCCTGCGGGACGCCGCCTCCGTGGATTCGGCCGAGCCGGCCGGAGTCTACTTCGGGACACGCGGAGGCACTGTCTACGCCAGTGCGGACGAAGGGGAAACGTTTATGGAAGTGGCCGCGCATCTTCCGGATGTCCTGTGCGTCCGGGCGGCTGTGGTGGCCGGTGCCTGACATACCGGTAGTACTGCCCAGCGTCCTGCAGCCACTGGCCGGCGGGCAGTCCATCCTGACTGCGCCCGTTGACGGGCCTGTAACCGTGGCAAAACTGCTGGATTCCGTCACCGCCGGTCTCCCTGTCCTGGCCAGGCGGCTTCGGGACGAGACGGGAGCCTTGCGGCGCTTCGTGAATGTTTATGTGAACGGTGACGAGGTGCGGCGCCTGCAGGGCCTGGACACGGAAGTGGCACCTGGCCAGGAGGTGCTGGTGATCCAGTCAGTAGCAGGGGGCTGACGGCGGCCGAAAGGACCGGCTTCACAGGCGGCGGGCAGTCCTAACTGACTACACCCGCTGCCGCGGCTTCGGCGTTTCGGCGTCGCCGCGCGTCCGGTTCAGGCGACCCGCCACACGCTGCATTCATCCGTGTTGATGGCTTTCCGCAGGCCGGTCATCCTGTCCATAATCCACACCACGCCGATTCCCGGTGCAGTCTCCTGGACACTGCCCCGGCGGATCACCACATCATCGTAGGAAGGGCCCACCGAGAGGCGGGCTTCGATCTCGTCGCCGCGGCGGAGCTGGTCCAGGGCGCGGACTCTGGTTACATGGGCTGCTGCTTTCTTCAACATGGGGACCTCCTGGCTGGAGCTGGTGCCGGCTCTTGCCTGCAGTACCAGTCTGGAGTGGCAATGTTGCGCCCTGGTTTCCCGACCGTTAGGTGCCGGTTAGTTCTTCGTGCCCTCCCTGTTTCTTGGAACGGCGCGTGTCCGCACGGCTCGAAGCGGCGGACCTAAGGTGGTGGCATGGACATCGTGCAGGGGATCTGGGCCGGGGCGCTGGGTGCGGCATCCCTTGCACCATTGGCGACGTTCGGCGTCGTGCTTGTTGCCTACCTGACCTACCGGCAGCGTGACCGCGCGGACCGGCGGGACCAGTGGTGGAAGCGCGCGCAATGGGCCATCGACGCGGCACTGAACGACTCCGATCCGCACCGCCGGCTGGCAGGCCTCAAAGTCCTGGTCCAGCTGATCGGCAGCGACCTGGCCACGTCCGAGGATGCCGACCTGATGAGCGCCTTGGCAGTAGGCATCCGAAACCAGGAGCAGGACGGCCGCCGCTCCGTTGCGGTGCCGCCGCTTGTCCGGCAGATGGTCCTGGCCGAAGCCGGGCGCCTGCTGCAGGCGGCCGCCACCAGGGGCCCGCTCCGCTCCTGAGCCGCTGCTGGTCAGGCCGCTTCGCGGTTCCTGTAGGCGGCGAGGAATGTTGAGATCCGGCGGACGGCTTCCTCGATGTCCAGGACAGACGGCAGGATCACGAAGCGGAAGTGGTCCGGCCAGAGCCAGTTGAACGCAGAGCCGTGGGACACCAGGATTTTCTGGTCCTTCAAAAGGTCCAGGACGAACTGCTCGTCGCTGGCGAAGGGATAGAGTTCCGGGTCCAGCCGCGGGAACAGGTACATTGCCCCCGCGGCGGGCACGCAGGTAATGCCCGGAATGGCAGTCAGCAGCTTGTGGGCCAGGTCCCGCTGTTCCCTGAGCCGGCCGCCGGGGCGCACCAGCGCCTCAATGCTTTGGTAGCCGCCCAGGCAGGTCTGGATGGCGTGCTGGGCAGGGACGTTGGGGCACAACCGCAGGGATGCCAGCAGTTCGAGTCCCTCGCGGTAGGCGGCCGTGGCGGCCAGCGGCCCGGTGACGGCGACCCACCCGGCCCGGTAACCGGGCATCCGGTAGGCCTTGGAGAGGCCACTGAATGTCAGGCAGCAGATGTCCTCGGCCACGGCGGCCGTGTGTATGTGGACGGCGTCCTCATAAAGCACCTTCTCGTAGATTTCGTCCGAGAAGAGGACCAGGTTGTGCTTCCGGGCCAGGGCGGCGAACTGTTCCAGGATGTAGCGGGGGTACACGGCGCCCGTGGGGTTGTTCGGGTTGATGATCACGATGCCTTTGGTCCGGCTGGTGATCTTCGCCTCGACGTCGGCCATGTCTGGCCACCAGTTGTCTGCCTCGTCGCAGAGGTAATGGACGGGTGTGCCCCCGGTAAGCGTCACCGCCGCGGTCCACAACGGATAGTCCGGCGCTGGGACCAGGATTTCGTCGCCGTTTTCCATAAAGGCCTGCAGGCACATGGAAATCAGCTCACTGACCCCGTTGCCGATGAAGATATCCTCCACCCCGATCTGCATCAGGGCGCGGGTCTGGTAGTACTGCGAGATGGCGGTCCTGGCGGAGAAAATCCCCTTGGAGTCGCTGTAGCCCTGCGCGCCGCGCAAATGGTGGATCATGTCCACCACCACGGATTCCGGAGTTTCCAGGCCGAACGGGGCGGTGTCACCCAGATTCATCTTCAGGATCCGGTGCCCCTCAGCCTCCATGTTCTTGGCTGCCTGGAGGATCGGTCCGCGAAGCTCGTACCGGACGTTCTGGAGTTTGCTGGAATGTTGCATGGCGCGCATGGTTGATCTTTTCACAAAGCCCGACGCCGGGCGTCCCGGTTACGGAGCCAGCCGCTCGCCCTTCTGGTGCACCCGGAACCAGCGGTAACCGTAACGTCCCAGCTCCACCGTGAACCCGCCGTCGGGCTCCAAGGCCACGTTGTCGCCGTCGAACAGGTCCAGCAGGACCGCATCCTTGTAGGTCTGGCGCGGAGCATCCTCCGGCCCCACCTTGCCGCTCACTTTCGCCGTGCCTTCGCCGAGGTTATGCAACAGGACCAGCGTCCCGCCGTCGGAACTGCAGGTGTGGGCAAACACGCCGGGCTCTGTCTGGTCGATGATGTTGAACTCGCCCCAGCCCAGTTCGGCGGATTCGCGGTAGCGGCTGATCAGCGTGGCCATGAAGTTGAACAGCGAATCGGGGTCGCGCTTGGCGGCAGCAGCGTTGACGTGCTCCGGGCCGTAGTCGCCGCGCACCAGCGGGGCCACCAGCTGGGATGCTCTGGCACTGGAGAACCCACCGTTCTTTTCATTGCTCCACTGCATGGGCGTGCGGACGGCGGCGCGGCTCTTCTGCCGGAGGTCCTCACCCATGCCGATCTCCTCGCCGTAAAACAACACCGGCGTGCCGGGCAGGGAGAACATCAGTGAGTACACCATGCGCAGGCGTTCCGGGTCGCCGTCGAGCATGGGCGGAAGCCGGCGGCGCAGGCCGCGCCCGTAGATCTGCATGTTCTTCGCGGGCCCGAACGCGGCGAAAACCTCCTCCCGCTCGCCGTCGGAAAGCTTGTCCAGGGTGAGTTCGTCATGGTTGCGGACGAACATGGCCCACTGGTTGTCCGGATGGAGCGGAGGGCGGCTCTTAAGGGTCTCCGCCAGTGGCCGCGCATCCTGCCGGGCCAAGGACAGGTAGAGGTGCTGCATGGAGAGGAAGTCGAACTGCATGTTCAGCTCGTTTCCCTCCGGGCCGCCGAAGTACTCCAGCTGTTCCTTGTATGGCAGGTTCACCTCACCCAGCAGCACCGCGCTGCCGTTGCGGCGGTTCAGGAAGCTGCGCAGGGCACACAAGTAGCCATGCGGATCCAGGTTGGCGGCCTCGTCCTTGGGCTGGCCGCGGGTCTCCAGGAAGAAGGGCACGGCGTCCAGCCGGAAACCGTCCAGTCCTAGTTCCAGCCACAGGCCCATGGCCTTGGCGATCTCGTTGCGTACGGTGGGGTTGGTGACGTTCAGGTCCGGCTGGTGCTTGGTGAACATGTGCAGATACCACTCACCGGTGGCATCGTCCTGGGTCCACAAGGACGTTTCCTCGCCGGGGAACACCACTTCGGAGGACGTGTCCGGCGGAGTGTCACTCCGCCACACGTAGTAGTCCCGGTACCGGTTGTCCGTGGATTTTCGGGCCTCGACAAACCAGGGGTGCTGGTCCGAGGTGTGGTTGACCACGAAGTCCGCAATAACCCGCATGCCCCGGTCCCGGGCGGCCCGAATGAATTCCACGAGGTCACCCATGGTGCCCAGCCGGGGGTCGACGGTGAAGAAGTCGGTCACGTCATAGCCGTCGTCCCGGTCAGGCGAGGGGTAGAACGGCATGAGCCAGATGCAGGTCACGCCCAGGGCGGCCAGGTAGTCCACGCGCTGGGTGAGGCCGGCGAAATCACCGGTGCCGTCGCCGTCGTCGTCAAAGAACGTCTCCACGTCCAGGCAGTAGATGACGGCGTTTTTCCACCACAGATCCGACGTCTCGGCGATCCTCATGCCGAAGCGTCCGACGCCGGGTTGGCGGCCGCCGCGGCCAGCTGCGGTTCTGCGCTGGTAACTTCACCGGCACTTCCGGAGGTGCGCAGCTGCGGGAGGACCTCCGCAGCGAACGCGTCGATGAAGGGAGCCTGGTGCTGCCCCACATAGTGGAGGTAGAGCTCGTCGAAGCCCAGCTCGGCATAGCCGGAGAGCCACTCCAGGTGCTGGTCCAGGCTGGACGAGATGTTCACCGTCTTCCGGACCTGTTCCTCACCCACCTGTCCGCCCACGAGGTCGAAGTGGTTGGCGGTGGGCAGGTCCCAGGGGATGGGCGGGTCATAGGTGTTGGTCCGCCACTGGTCCAGGGCAACGGCCACCGCTTCGTCCTCTTCGCCGGCCCAGGACAGGTGGACTTGAAGCACAGCCTTGCCTGTCCCGCCGTTGTCCCGGTAGGCAGCCAGCACCTCCCGAAGTTTCGCGGCGGGCTGGTTCACTGTGACCAGGCCGTCCGCCCAGGCCGCCGCCCGCCGGGCTGTGTCCGCGCTGACCGCCGGCGCGATCAGCTGCGGCGGATTTTCCGGTAGGTCCCAGATCCGCGCCTGCTCCACGGTGACCAGGCCCCGGTGTGTGACTTCCTCGCCGCGGTGCAGCCGCCGGATCACGTCCACACACTCTTCCAGCCTGCGTTGCCGAATATCCTTGGCCGGCCACCCGCCGCCGGTGATGTGCTCGTTCATGTTTTCGCCGCTGCCGGGCGCGAACCAGAAGCGGTCGGGGAACATGCTGGAAAGAGTTGCCGAGGCATGGGCGATGATGGCCGGGTGGTAACGCTGGCCCGGTGCCGTCACCACCCCGAACCGGAGCTTGGTGCTGGCCAGGGCAGCCCCCAGCCAGGACCAGGCGAACCCGGAATGCCCCTGCCGGGCGGACCACGGCTCGATGTGGTCCGAGCACATGGCCGCGTCGAACCCGGCGCGCTCCGCGTGCTGGACGTCCTGGAGCAGCTGGCCGGGACTGATCTGTTCGTGGGATGCGTGAAAGCCGACGGTAACCATCGTTAACCTCTACCGTCAGTCCGTGTACTGTGTCGAGGGTTTTCTGCCTGCTGGGTGGGGCGTGCTGCGTTGGCCCCGCCACTTGTCGGATAAGTTTGTCACTTGTAACAGTGCGCGGGTGGTCCTGCGCAGGCAGTGAAACTGGAAGGAAGTACTCTCGTGGGCGGTGTGCTGGTCGGCCTGGCGGTGATCGGCGTCGTCATCGCGGTGGGCTACATTGCCGCCAGGTGCGGTTTGGGCGGTGAGCACACGGTTTCCGCGCTGACCCGTACCGCGTTTTTCATCACCAACCCGGTCCTGCTGTTTACGGTAGTACTGGAATCAGACCTCACCGTGGTCTTCTCCGCCTACGTTCCGCTGGCCATGATCACGGCAGCCGCCACCGCCCTGGTGTACGTCACGGCCAGCAGGCTCTGGTTCCGGCGCCCCTTGGCCGAGACAACGATAGGGGCGATGGCAAGCTCCTACGTCAATGCCAACAACATCGGCATCCCCATCACGCTCTACGCCCTGGGCGACGCCACCCCTGTGGCCCCCGTCCTGCTGGTCCAGCTGCTGTTGTTCGCTCCGCTGGTCCTGACCATCCTGGACCTGTCGGAGGCCGGCCGGTTCTCGCCGCGCCTGCTGCTCACCCAGCCGTTCCGGAACCCCATGATCATCGCGTCACTGCTGGGCGTGGTGCTCGGCGCGCTGAACGTGGACCTTCCGGGCCCGGTCATGGCACCGCTCGAGCTCCTGGGCGGGGCGGCTGTCCCGGTGGTGCTGCTGGCCTTCGGCATGTCCCTGCACGGGGCGCGCATGCTGCAGAGCGGCGGCCACAAGGCAGAGATCCTTACTGCCACCGCGCTCAAGTCCGCCGTGATGCCTGCGCTGGCGTTCGTCGTCGGCCGCTTCCTGTTCAACCTGGACCAGCACATGCTGCTGGGCGTGGTGCTGATGGCGGCCCTGCCCTCCGCGCAAAACGTGTTCCTTTTCGCCGGCAAATACGGGCGCGGGGTTGCCGTGGCCAGGGAAACCATCCTCCTGTCCACGGCGGCGGCAGCCCCGGCGCTGATCCTGATCGTCTGGCTGCTGGCCGGCTAAGCGCCGGGCTTCCGCCTGCGGCGTGGTCTTCCGCCTGCGGCCGCCTCCGGGCAAGAATGGGCACATGGAACTTCCCGTGATGCCGCCCGTCCCGCCCATGCTCGCCAAGGCCGTCAGCGGCATCCCGGAAGGCGACCTCAGCTACGAGCCCAAGTGGGACGGCTTCCGTTCCATCATCTTCCGTGACGGCGACGAGCTGGAGATCGGCAGCCGCAACGAAAAACCGATGACCCGCTATTTTCCCGAGCTTGTTGAGGCGTTGAAGGAAAACCTCCCGCCCCGGTGCGTGGTTGACGGCGAAATCATCCTGATCGGCCCGTCCGGGGACCGGCTGGACTTCGATGCCCTCCAGCAGCGGATCCACCCCGCGGCCAGCCGGGTGAAGCTGCTCGCCGCGCAGACCCCGGCCTCATTCGTGGCGTTTGACCTGCTGGCTTTGGACGATGACGACTACACCGGCCGTCCTTTCACTGAGCGGCGGGCGGCACTTGAGAAAGCCCTCGCGGCGAGCAAAGCCCCTGTCCACCTCACCGCCGCCACCACGGACATGGACACGGCGGGACAGTGGTTTGAGCAGTTCGAGGGCGCAGGACTGGACGGCGTGGTGGCCAAACGCCTGGACGGCCGGTACGAGCCGGACAAGCGGGTGATGTTCAAGACCAAACACGAGCGCACCGCCGATTGCGTGGTGGCCGGCTACCGGCTGCACAAGAGCGGACCGGACGCCATCGGCTCGCTGCTGCTCGGGCTGTACAAGGACGATGGCGGCCTGGCCAGCGTGGGTGTGATCGGCGCCTTTCCCATGAAACGCCGCAAGGAGCTGTTTGACGAGCTGCAGCCGCTGGTGAGCGGCTTTGATGACCATCCGTGGGCATGGGCCAAGCAGGAGGAAGGCGAACGCACCCCGCGGAACGCCGAAGGCAGCCGCTGGAGCGCCGGCAAGGACCTGTCCTTCGTGCCGCTGCGTCCCGAACTGGTGGTGGAAGTCCGCTACGACCATATGGAAGGCGACAGGTTCCGGCACACCGCCCAGTTCAACCGCTGGCGGCCGGACAGGGATCCGGAGTCGTGCACCTATGAGCAGCTGGAGGAGCCGGTGAACTTTGACCTGGCGTCGGTGCTTGAGACCGGACGGCCGTAGCGGGTCCTTGGCTGCACATGCTGCCACAACAGCCCACTTTTGACAGGGGAAAGCCCGCCATTTGGGGGAATGGCGGGCTTTCCGGTCTGAAAACCGGGCTGGAGTGTCAGTACCGGCGGGCTACTTAAGTCCGAGCTGCTTGGTGGGGATCCGGAAGGACTCCTTGGCGGTCAGCGCGGAGATGGCTGCCACCACGCAGATGGCGGCGGTGAAGATGCTGATCTGTACCCAGCCGCCGGGCTTGATACCGCCCATGGCGGCCACGATGGCCGGCGCAAAACCCGCCATCAGGAAGCCCAGCTGGGTGCCGATGGCCAGGCCGGAGAACCGCACCTTGGTGCTGAACATCTCGGCGTAGAAGGAGGGCCACACGGCGTTGGAGGCTGCATAACCGCAGGAGAAGAAGCCGATGGCGGCCAGGAACATCAGCGGCACGCTGCCGGATTCGAGGCTGAGCAGGAAGACGGGCGTCAGCACCGCACTGGCGAGGGCGCCGTAGATGAAGACTGGCTTGCGGCCGATCTTGTCCGCGAGCATGCCGAACAGGGGCTGCGTGCCAAGCGCCACAAGGTTGGCTGCCACCACGAGCCAGAGGGTGGTGGTGCCGTCCACGCCGGCAACGGTCTTGGCGTAGCTGATGGCGAGCGTGCCGAACACTGTGGATACCGCGGCAATGAAGGCGCAGCAGATGACACGCAGGACGTCGCGCCAGTGGCCCTTGAGCAGGTCGGCCACGGGGAGCTTGGAGATCTGGGCGGTCTTCTGGGCTTCCTCGAATGCCGGCGGCTCGTGCAGGGTGCGGCGGATGAAGAAGGCGACCATCACAACGACGGCGCTCAGCCAGAAGGGGATGCGCCAGCCGATGCCGTACTTGATGTCGTCCGGGAGGGCCAGGACGGGGATGAAGACGAGGGCGGCGAGAATCTGGCCGCCCTGGGTACCGGTGAGGGTCCAGGACGTGAAGAAGGAGCGGCGGTTGTCCGGGGCGTGCTCCAGCGTCATCGAGGAGGCGCCGGCCTGCTCGCCGGCAGCGGAGAGGCCCTGGCACAGCCGGGCGAGGACCAGCAGGGCGGGAGCCCACCAGCCAACGGTGTTGAAGTCCGGGAGGCAGCCGATCAGGAAGGTGGAGGCGCCCATCAGGAGGAGGGTGAACATCAGGACCCTCCGCCGGCCCACCCTGTCGCCGAAGTGGCCGAGGATGACGGCGCCCACGGGGCGTGCCACGTAGGCGAAGCCGAAGGTGGCGAAAGACATGATGGCCGCGTTCGCGTCAGCATTCGGGAAGAAGACCGTGGGGAAGATCAGGGCGGCGGCGGAACCGAAGATGAAGAAGTCGTAGTATTCGACGGCGCTGCCCAGGAAGCTTGCGAGGGCTGCCTTCTTCGGCGTCCCGGCCGGGGCGGCGAGGCCTGGCTCTGCGGACGGAAGTATCTGGCTCATGGAGTTCCTTTGTGTGACGACTTTGTCGCGGATGGATCAGGGGCTTCAGCCGGGGCGGCCTGGGTGTTGGCTCGGGCGGCACGGCGGGAGATACGGGAGAACCCGGACAGTAGCCACATTGTGGGAGCTACTTGTGCGATACAGCAATGATGGCTGTGAGTGGGGTCACTTGTCAAGAAAATAATCAGCATCTAGCAATAGCTCTCACATTGTGGTTACATCGATGTATGAGTGTGAACCAAACCACAGCGCCCGATGATGTTGCTGCTGAAGAAAACGGCCCCAAGTCCAGCCGGTCCGCAGACCGTACGGACATGGTGGGAAAGGCGCTGGGGCTCCTGGTCCTGCTGGGCGATGAGCCCCGCGGCGCGAGTGCCGCGGACATCTCCCGCCGGGCCCAGTTGCCTTTCAGCACCACCTACCGGCTCCTTGGCTCGCTCACGCGGGACGGTTTTGTGGACTACGAACCCGACGGCCGCCGCTACCACCTGGGTCTGCGGATCTTCCAACTGGGCCAACGGGTTTCCAACCACCATGGCTTTGCCGGAACCGCGCTGCCCGTCCTGCGCCGCGTGACCGAGCAGACTGGTGAAGCCACTATCCTCAGCGTCCGGGATGGCCACCACCACCTGACGGTGAACAAGGTGGACGGCCCGCAGATGTTCCGGGTGACCAGCGATCCCGGCCACCTCGGCTCCCTGTCCACGACCGCCGTCGGAAAGGCTCTGGTGGCATTCGCCGAGGACACCGAGCGCGAAAAGCTCCTCGCTGAACTTCCCCTCGAACCGCTGACGGAAAAATCCATCACGGACCGGGACGCCTTCCGTGCGGAAATCGACCTGGTTCGGCGCCGCGGGTTCGCTGTTATGGATGAGGAAAATGAGATCGGCATGCGCGCCATCGCCGTTCCGCTCCTCAACCACCAAGGCCATGCGTTCGCCTCGCTGGCAACCGCGGTCCCTGTCTTCCGCCTCAGCCTGGAAGCACTGGAAGCGCACGTTCCACTCTTGCAGGACGCGGCGGCGGAACTCGCTGCGCGCCTGCCGCAGCGGTAGTGGCGGCGGCTTACGCACCCATCCCACCCTATTGTTCGCATCTAGAACAAGCGTGCGGAAAGTGAACAATTGATGTACCGTAATTTCCATCACCCCGCAGCACCCTCCACAAGGAAGCTGCCCGGTGCCGTATCAAAGGAGCTGCACGGATGAGTAATCGAACTGAGTCCTACCTTGTGGGACTGGTCGGCGATGGCGTGATGCCGTCACTCACCCCGCCCATGCACGAACGCGAAGGGGACGTGCAGGGACTGCGCTACCTGTACCGGCCCATTGACCTGCTGGAGCTTGGCTTGCCCGGCGAATACGTCGGGAAGCTGCTGCACAGCGCCCGCACCCTGGGTTTCAACGGCCTGAACATCACCCACCCCTGCAAACAGCTGGTCCTGCAGCACCTTGACGAAGTGTCCCCGGACGCGCTTCGGCTGGGCGCCGTCAACACAGTGGTGATCGAGGACGGCCGCTTCATCGGCCACAACACCGACTTCTCCGGCTTTGCCGCCGCCCTCGCCGCGGGCCTTCCCGGCGCGCGGCTGGACCGCGTGGTGCAGCTCGGGGCAGGCGGGGCGGGCTCCGCCGTCGCGTATGCCCTGCTCACCGCCGGCGTCCGCCACCTGGACCTCGTGGACATGGACGCTGCCCGCGGTGCTGCCCGGGCGGAGGAGCTGGCCGGCTTCTTCCCGCAGAGCACCGTCACGGCACGTACGACGGCGGAGCTGCCGCAACTGATGCCCCTGGCCGACGGCCTGGTGCACTGCACCCCGGTGGGCATGGCCGCCCACCCCGGGCTCCCGCTGGATCTGGAGCTGGTGGAGTCCCGCCACTGGGTGGCGGACATTGTCTACCGGCCCATCGAGACGGAACTGGTCCGCGGCGCGCGCGCCAAGGGCTGCGACGTGCTGGACGGCGGCCGGATGGCCGTGGGCCAGGCCGCCGACGCTTTCCGCATTTTCACCGGACTGGAACCTGACGCGGAGCGCATGCGCAGCCACTTCCTGGAACTTGTCGCCGCCGAGGAGGTGGCTGCCTGATGCGCACCGGAATCGCCACCGTGTGCCTGTCCGGCACTTTGAAGGAAAAGATGCAGGCCTGCGCCATCGCCGGGTTTGACGGCATCGAAATCTTCGAGCAGGACCTGGTCACCTCACCCCTGGGCCCGGAAGAGGTCCGGACCACGGCCGCCGACCTCGGCCTGGGACTGGACCTCTACCAGCCGTTCCGCGATTTCGACGGCGTGACGCCCGAGCTCCTCAAGGCGAACCTCCGGCGGGCCGAGGCGAAGTTCAAGCTGATGTCCCGGCTGGGGATGGACACCGTCCTGGTCTGCTCGAACGTCGCCACTGCCACTATCGACGACGACGGCCTCCGCGCCGAGCAGCTCTCCGAACTCGCGCAGCTGGCCGGGGACCATGGCGTCAAGGTGGCCTACGAGGCCCTGGCCTGGGGCAAGTACGTCAACGACTACGAGCACGCCTACCGGCTGGTGGACATGGTGGACCGCCCCAACCTGGGCACCTGCCTGGACTCCTTCCACATCCTGTCCCGTGACTGGGACACCGCGCCGATCGAGAAGATCAACCCCGAAAAGATCTTCTTCGTCCAGGTGGCGGACGCCCCCAAGCTGACCATGGACGTACTGTCCTGGAGCCGGCACTACCGCGTCTTCCCCGGTGAAGGCCAGTTCGAGCTCGCCAAGTTCATGGGCCACGTGGTCCGCGCCGGCTACGCGGGCCCGGTATCGCTGGAGGTCTTCAACGACGTCTTCCGCCAGTCCGATGCGGAACGCACCGCCGTGGATGCCATGCGCTCGCTGATCTGGCTTGAGGAGCAGAGCGCCACATGGCTCGCCAGGAACTCTCCGGAAGGTTCCGCGGGCAGCGGCGCTGCAGGCCGCCGTCGTTATCCCATGGAACTGGCCACCCTCCCCAAGGTGAGCGAACCGGCCGGCTTCAACTTCGCCGAGGTCAAAGCCGACGATACCAACCAGCTGGAGAAGCTCCTGGGCCAGCTCGGCTTCGCGTTCGAAGGCCGGCACCGCACCAAGGCCGTCCAGCTCTGGACCATGGGCCAGGCACGCGTGATCATCAACGAACAGGCGGCCACACATGCGGAGCCGGCCATTGCCGCGCTGGGGTTCGACGTCGATTCACCCGTGATTGCCTCCGCCCGCGCCCAGCAGCTTAAGGCTCCCGTGGTGGCCCGCAAGGTGCAGGCCGACGAGGAAGTGTTCCAAGGCATCTCCGCCCCCGACTCCACGGAGATTTTCCTGTGCCAGGGCAGCCCCGACGGCACCGCCGCCTGGACCCGTGAGTTCGGCGAGGGGCTGGAACACCCGTGGGGGGGATCCGCGGCGGTCATTGACCACGTGAACCTGGCCCAGCCCTGGCAGCACTTCGACGAAGCCGTCCTCTTCTACACGAGCGCCCTCGCCCTGGAACCGCAGCCTTTTGCGGAGGTGCCGAGCCCCAGCGGCCTGGTGCGCTCGCAGGTCATGCAGACCTCAGACGGCGCGGTGCGGCTGGTCCTGAACCTGGCACCCAACCAGCAGGCCCCCGCTCAGCAGGCCCACAAGACCTACCAGGAACACATCGCCTTCGCCGTTGACGACCTGGTATCCACCGCCCGGTCCGCCCAAGACCGCGGCCTGGAGTTCCTGCAGATTCCGGCCAACTATTACGAGGACCTGGACGCGCGGTTCGACCTGGAACCGGGATTCCTGGCCACCCTCCAGGAGCTCAACCTCCTGTACGACCGGGACGCCAGCGGGGAATTCCTCCATTTCTACACCGCCACGGTGGGCAGTGTGTTCTTCGAAATGGTGGAACGCCGCGGCAGCTACGACGGCTATGGCGCGCCCAACGCTCCGGTCCGCCACGCAGTCCAATACGACTCGCTCCACCGCCCCTGAAACCACCCCAAACCAACCCCATTCGAAAGGAGCAAGCCGTGCCGGAAGACATCAATGTCGAGCTGGAATCGGAAGAGCTTGTGCCGCCCGCCGAGCCGAAGGCCGGGCACCTGCCCCTAGACCGTGCCACCGAAACGCAGGCGGACCTCAGTGCGGAGATCAACGCCCTGGGCGATGCCTACGTGCGGGCGCTCAAGGACGGCGCCCCGGCCGAGACCCAGCCCCGGCTGGACTACCCGCCCTACCGGAGCAGCATCCTGCGGCACCCCACCAAGAGCCTGCACCACGCGGACCCGGAAACCATCGAGTTGTACTCCCCGGCGTTTGGGCACCAGGACGTGCACGCGCTGGAATCGGACCTGACCATCCAGCACAACGGCGAGCCGCAGGGGGAGCGGATCATTGTGGCCGGCAAAGTGCTGGACGGCAACGGCCGCCCGGTGGCCGGCCAGCTCGTGGAGATCTGGCAGGCCAATGCGTCCGGCCGGTACATCCACAAGCGGGACCAGCACCCGGCCCCCATCGACCCCAACTTCACGGGCATCGGCCGTTGCATCACCGGCCCGGACGGTTCGTACCGGTTCACCACCATCAAGCCCGGCGCCTACCCGTGGAAAAACCACCTGAACGCCTGGCGTCCCGCGCACATCCACTTCTCGCTGTTCGGCACCGAGTTCACCCAGCGCATCATCACCCAGATGTACTTTCCGGGCGACCAGCTGTTCCCGCTGGATCCCATCTACCAGACCATCGTGGACCAGGACGCCCGCGACCGGCTCGTGGCGAACTACGACCATAGCCTGACCGAACCGGAATGGGCGCTGGGTTACAACTGGGACATCGTGCTGACCGGTCCCAAGCGGACCTGGACCGAGAACGAGGCACTTGGCGCAGAAGGCGATGAGGAATAGGCATATGAGCAGCACACTGGTTCCCACCCCCGGCCAGACCGTGGGCCCGTTTTACGGCTACGCCCTGCCGTTCGAGAAGGACAACGAACTCCTGGCCCCCGGCTCCCCGGGTTCCATCCGCCTGCAGGGCACCGTGTACGACGGCGCCGGGCAGACCATCCCGGATGCCATCCTGGAGATATGGCAGCCCGATTCCGAGGGCAGGATCGTCCAGAAGACCGGATCCTTGGTCCGTGACGGCTACACGTTCACGGGCTGGGGCCGCGGCGCCGTGGGAAACTCCGGCGTCTACACCTTCACCACCGTGAACCCCGGACCCACCAAGCCGGGTGCGGCGGCGTTCATCTCCGTGGCTCTGTTCGCCCGGGGCCTGACCAACCGGCTCTTCACCCGCATCTACCTGCCGGAGGACACCGAGGCGCTGGCCAACGATCCCCTGCTCACCTCGCTGGACCCGGAACGGCGCAAGACCCTCATAGCCCGGCGTGATCCCGACGGCGGCCTGACCTTTGATATCCGCCTTCAGGGTGAGGGCGAGACAGTCTTCCTGGACTTCCAGTGACCAGCGCGGCCAGTTCAGCAGGCGGAGCCTTTGCGCCCGGCGGCTTCGGGTCCGATGGTGACGCCGGCCTGCTCAGCCCTGTCTCCGCGTCGCCCCTTGTGGCGGCGCTGACCGGGGACCGCGCAGTTCTGGGGGCGATCCTCGCCGTCGAATCCGGCTGGGCTGCCGTGCTGGAGAAGGCGGGCCTGGCACCCGCGGGTGCCGCCGCCGTCGTCGCTTCCGCTGCTGAGGCGGCCCGCTACGATCCGGCGGACATCGCGCGCCGGGCCCAGGGCGGAGGCAACCCTGTGATCCCGCTGCTGGCCGACCTCCGCAAACAGGTCGAGGCGCTGGACACCGCCAACGTGGGGGCAGGGAAGGCCGTCCACGCCTCGCTGACCAGCCAGGACGTCCTGGACAGCGCGCTGATGCTGCTGGCCCGCAACACCGTTGAGGCGCTGCTGGCTGACCTGAAAGGCACCACGACGGCGCTCGCCGCCTTGGCGGAGCTGCATGCGGACACGCTGTGCGTGGGCAGGAGCCTGACCCAGCACTCGCTTCCGTATACGTTCGGCTTGCGGGCAGCGCAGTGGTTCCAGGGCGCAGCAGCCGCCGGCCGGTACCTGGAGAACCTGGAGTTCCCCGTCCAGTTCGGCGGCGCCGCCGGCACCCTGGCTGCAGGCACTGTCCTGAGCACCGGCTCCTCCGCCACACCCTTCAGCCTTGCCGATGCCCTGGCGTCCCAGCTGGGCCTCGCCCCGGAGCCTGCACCGTGGCACACCAACCGCCTGGCCATCACGTCATTGGGCCACGCCCTGGCAGCCGTGCTGGATGCCTTCGGCAAGATCGCAGCCGATGTTCTCTTCCTGAGCCGGCCGGAGGTGGGCGAACTGGCCGAGCCGCGGGCAGCCGGCCGTGGCGTTTCCTCGGCAATGCCGCAAAAGCAGAACCCGGTGCTGTCCGTCCTGGTACGCAGCGCTGCTCTCCAGGCACCCAACCTGGCAGCCCAGCTCCACCTCGCTGCCGCTAACTTCAATGACGAACGGCCGGACGGCGCCTGGCACACCGAGTGGCCAGCGCTCCGGCAGCTCCTGTCGTTGGCACTCGGCGCGGCCGGGCACGCCCGGGAGCTCGCCGAGGGACTGCAGGTCTTTCCGGAAGCCATGCGCCGCAACCTGGACCTCGCCGGCCCTTTGCTCCTGGCCGAGGGCGTAGGCGCCGCCGTGGCTCCGCTGCTGGGCGACAGGGATGGCCGCAACGGCAAGCAACAGCTTCAGGCCGTGGTGGATCAGACCCTCGAGGCCCCGCCCGCCGATCAGGCCGCAACCTATCGCAAGCTGCTCCGGGAAGCCGTTCCGGTGTCGGTCCTCCCCGACGTCCGGCTCGAGGACCTCCTCAACCCGGCCAGCTACCTGGGCGAGGCTGCTGAGATCTCCCGCCGGATCCTGGCGGCTTTTCCTGACTTTATTACCCGGACCACCAATGCGAATGGAGCTCCCCGTGGCTAAACCCGCCCTGAAGGCAGCGCTGCTGTCACCCCAGCGACCCCTGGGTGACCACCCCCTCCTGGTGGTGGGCCCGTCCCTGGGCACCTCTTCAGTCCTCTGGAACAGGGCCGCGTCATTGCTGGGCAACGACTACGACGTGGTGGCCTGGGACCTGCCGGGCCATGGTGTCTCGCCAGCGGCCACCGAAGCATTCGACGTCCCGGCGCTCGCGGATGCGGTGGTGGACCTCGTGGATTCCATCGCTCCCGGCGAGGCCTTCCACTATGCCGGTGTTTCGCTGGGCGGTGCCATCGGCCTGCAGCTCGGCATCAAGCATGCGGAGCGGCTCAAGAGCCTCTCCGTCCAGAACAGCGGAGCCAAGATCGGCACCCCGGAGGGATGGCTGGAACGTGCCGAAACCGTCCGCAGCCAGGGCACTCCGGTGATGATCCAGGGTTCTGCCGAACGGTGGTTCGCCCCCGGATTCATGGACCGCGAGCCCGAGCTGAGCAGCAGGCTCCTGCACGCCCTGCGCGACGCCGACCGCTTCAGCTACGCCTTCTGCTGCGAGGCTTTGGCGGCCTTCGATGTCCGGAAAGAGCTCGGCACCATCCGCGTCCCCACCCAAGTCATTGCCGGGGCCATGGATGGAGTCGCCACGCCGTCGATGGCTGACGAAGTGGCCGGCGGGATCACCGCGGGCGGAGGCACCGCTACCGCCGTCACGCTCGAAGGCGTGGCCCACCTGGCCCCGGCAGAGGCACCTGCCCACGTGGCGGAGCTGATGAGCGGCCTCCTCGCCTGGGCAGAATCACGGGAGGCGGCCAAGTGAGCGCTTTTGAACAGCAGGGCGCAGAACGGCCCGGCATCGACCGGCATGGCGTGGTCCGGCCCGACGCCACCAGCCAGGAGATCTACGACGGCGGCATGAAGGTCCGGCGCGAAGTCCTGGGGGACGCGCACGTGGACCGGGCCAATGCGAACAAGGACGGGTTCACGGAGGATTTCCAGGACATGATCACGCGTATCGCGTGGGGCGGCATCTGGACCCGCCCGGGGCTGACCCGCCAGATGCGTTCCGCCGTCACCATCACCGCGATGGTGGCGCACGGGCACTGGGAGGAGCTGGCCATGCACCTCCGCGCCGCCCTCGCCAACGGACTGACCAGGGACGAGATCAAGGAAATCCTGCTCCAAACGGCCATCTACTGCGGCGTCCCTTCCGCCAACACCGCCTTCAAAACTGCCCAACAGGTTTTTCGAGAAATGGACACAACCCCATGAACCAGGCTTTTGTGTACGACGCCGTGCGCACACCGTTCGGAAAGTTCGGCTCCGGCCTTGCTGCCGTGCGTCCGGATGACCTTGCCGCGCACGTTATCAGGGAGTCCGTCAACCGGGCCCCGGCGCTGGATCCGGAACGGATCGATGAGGTGGTGTTCGGCAATGCCAACGGCGCCGGTGAGGAGAACCGCAACATCGCCCGGATGGGCACCCTGCTGGCCGGCCTGCCCGTCTCAATCCCGGGCACCACGGTCAACCGCCTCTGCGGGTCCTCGCTGGATGCGGCAATCATCGCGTCGCGCCAGATCAACACTGGCGACGCGGACCTGGTGCTCGTGGGCGGTGCCGAGTCCATGTCCCGCGCGCCGTGGGTGCTGCCCAAAACCGAGAAGCCCTACCCAGCCGGGGACATGACCCTGGCTTCCACCACGCTGGGGTGGCGCCTGGTAAACAAGGCGATGCCCAAGGAATGGACCATCTCCCTGGGCGAGGCCACTGAACGGCTGCGCGAGAAGTACAAGCTGACCCGGCAGGCCCAGGATGAATTCGCAGCCAACTCGCACAACCTCTCCGCCGCCGCCTGGGACGAGGGCTTCTACGACAACCTGGTGGCCCCGGTACCGGGCACTGACCTGGTCCGGGACGAAGGCATCCGCCCCGGCTCCACCGCGGAGAAGCTGGCCGCCCTCAAGACGGTGTTCCGCAACGAGCCCGAGGGCGCCGAAGTGGGCGGCACGGTCACCGCGGGGAATGCTTCGCCATTGTCCGACGGCGCCTCCGCGGCGTGGATCGGCAGCGAAAGTGCCGGCGGGCTGCTGGGCCTTGAGCCCCTGGCCCGCATCGCAGGCCGCGGCGCGCACGGCAACGATCCCCAGTACTTCGGGTTCGCGCCGGTGGAGGCGGCGAACAAGGCACTGGCCAAGGCGGGCATCGGCTGGGACCAGGTGGGCGCCGTCGAACTTAACGAAGCCTTCGCAGCCCAGTCCCTGGCCTGCATCAACGCCTGGGGCATCGACCCCGCCATCGTGAACCGGCACGGCGGTGCCATCGCCATGGGCCACCCGCTGGGTGCTTCCGGGACCCGGATCCTGGGCACCCTGGCCCGGAGCCTGCAGGCCTCCGGGGAACGCTGGGGCGTCGCAGCCATCTGCATCGGCGTGGGCCAGGGCCTGGCCGTTGTCCTCGAAAACGTCACTGCCTCCAAAAACGCAACTGCCGGAAAGGCGAGCTGATGCTGAACTTCGTAGACAGTGTCCAGGAGGCCGTGGCGGGGATTAAGGACGGCTCCACCGTGATGATCGGCGGGTTCGGCAACGCCGGGCAGCCCTTTGAACTGATCGACGCGCTGATGGATTGCGGCGCCAAGGACCTCACCGTGGTGAACAACAACGCCGGCCAGGGCGACCAGGGCCTGGCGCTGCTGATCAAGGAAGGCCGGGTGAAGAAGATGATCTGCTCCTTCCCACGGCAGTCCGACTCCTGGCACTTCGACGCCAAGTACAAGGCCGGCGAGATCAAACTCGAGCTCGTGCCGCAGGGCAACCTGGCCGAGCGGATCAGGGCCGCCGGCGCCGGGATCGGCGGGTTCTTCACCCCCACCGGGTACGGCACCATGCTCGCCGAGGGCAAGGAAACCCGGATCATTGACGGCCGCGGCCAGGTGTTCGAAACACCCATCCACGCCGACGTCGCCCTGATCAAAGCCCTCACAGCCGACGGTAAAGGCAACCTCGTGTACCGCAAAACCGCCCGCAACTTCGGCCCCATCATGGCCGCAGCTGCCAGGCACACCATCGTCCAGGTCTCCGAAATCGTTCCCACCGGGAGCCTGGACCCGGAAAACGTGGTGACGCCCGGCATCTACGTCAACACCGTGGTCCGTGTCCCGGCAGCAGGCACCGCAGAGAAGGTGGCGTGAACATGAGCACCGCAACCAGCATCCAGACCAGCCAAAAGCCGTTGAACCGTGACGAGCTTGCCCGCCTGGTGGCAAAGGACATCGCCCCCGGGTCCTTCGTGAACCTGGGCATCGGCCAGCCCACCCTGGTCTCCAACTACCTCACCGACGAACAGGACATCACCCTCCACACCGAGAACGGGATGCTCGGCATGGGACCCGAGGCCAAGGGAGAGGAGATCGACGGCGACCTCATTAACGCCGGAAAGATCCCCGTTACCGAACTCCCGGGCGCGTCCTACTTCCACCACGCCGACTCGTTCGCGATGATGCGCGGCGGGCACCTGGACATCTGCGTCCTGGGCGCCTTCCAGGTCTCCATCACCGGTGACCTCGCCAACTGGCACACCGGGGCACCCGGGGCCATTCCCGCCGTCGGCGGTGCCATGGACCTCGCCACAGGCGCCAAGGACGTCTTCGTGATGATGACCCTGCTCACCCGCGAAGGTGCCTCCAAAATCGTGGAATCCTGCACCTACCCGCTGACCGGCGTCGGCTGCGTCACCCGTGTCTACACCGACAAAGCCGTTTTCCTCACCGGCCCCGACGGCGTCACCGTCCGCGAAACCTTCGGCTGCACCCTCGAAGAACTCCAGGACCTCGTGCCCGTCCCGCTCAAGGCTGCCGCGGCCAGCTGAGGCGGCCCCTAGGATTGGTAACCATGACCGACGCCGTCCGTACCGACACCCCGCCTGCCCCGCAGGCCAGTGACCAATACGTCCAGTCGCTGGCCCGCGGGCTCGCCGTGATCCGCGCGTTTAATACGGACCACCCGGTGATGACCCTCACCGAGGTGGCGGCCCGGACCGGCCTGACCCGGGCAACTGCGCGACGCTTCCTGCACACGCTGGTGGAGCTGGGCTATGTGCGGACTGACGGGAAGACGTTCGCCCTCACCGCCAAGGTGCTCCAGCTGGGCTACGCGTACCTGTCCGGGTTGTCGCTGCCGCAGTTGGCGCAGCCGCACCTGGAAGAGCTGTCCCTCAAACTGGGGGAGTCCACGTCCGCGGCGGTGCTCGACGGGACGGACATCGCCTACATTGCGCGGGTGACCACGCGGCGGATCATGAACGTGGGCATCACTGTGGGCACGCGCTTCCCCGCATACGCGACCTCCATGGGCAGGGTTCTCCTTGCCGGCCTGCCGCCGGCAGACCTGAAGGCATACCTGGCAGCCGCTGAGATCAAGCCACTGACGCCACGTGCCATTGGCAGCGTCAACGAGTTGCTCGCAATCCTGGAGACCGTCCGGGCCCAGGGCTGGTGCCTGCTGGACCAGGAGCTGGAGCTGGGCCTGATGTCCGTAGCGGCGCCGGTTCATGACGGGCCAAAAGTAGTGGCCGCCGTCAATGTCTCCCTGCAGGCCCAGTCCGTGGCCGCCCAGCCCGACCCTGACGCTTACCTGGCGTCGGTGGCGCAGGAAATCGTGGCGACGGCTAAACTCATCTCCGCCGATCTGGGCGCTCGGGGCTGACAAAAACCGGCCGGGGCGCGGGAGCGTACCGTCAGGGTGGTTCATTGCGCAGGGACTGTCCCTGCGCAAGGCACCCGGGTTTCGTTGCGCAGGCCGGTTTATCAAGGCAGACTCGGACCCGTGGCTACAGAGGACGATGTCAGAAGAGCTGCCATGGCCCTGCCCGGCGTCACCGAGCGGTTGAGCTGGGGCCGGCCGGCGTGGTTTGCCAGGACCCTGATGGCCCGGATCTGGGAACCCGGAGTGCTCACCGTCAAGACCGAAGAACGCCAGGCACTCGCCGGCACTGAACCGGACATCTTCTACTGGACGCCCCATCACGAGCGTTCACCCCAGCTGGTCCTGGTACGGCTGGACCGGATCGACGGGAAGCTGCTCGGGGAACTGCTGGAGGATTCCCACCGCCTCGCTGGAGGGGACAAGGGAAGCCGCTGAGGTAACTCTTTGCCACCCAAGCCGGCCGCCCCACTCCCGCCGTAGGGGCGCGGGCCATAGACTCTAGCCAACTACGTGCAGCAGCGCCGCTCCGCGAAGCCGGGCCCAACGGTTGCAGAGATCCAGGGGCCCGATCGAGACGGCCACACTGCCGCACCCGTCAGGAAGGGGAGTGCGCGGGTGAAACTGGGCATACCGCGGGAACGCCGGGAGGGTGAGCGGCGCGTAGCTGCGACGCCGGACACGGTGAAGCAACTGGTGGCCTTGGGCCTGGACGTGGTGGTGGAGTCCGGAGCAGGGGAAGCCGCCGGACACCCGGACCACGATTACCGTCACGCCGGCGCAGCCACAGTGGTGGAACTGGACCTGGCGACGCTGGACGTCCTCGCCCATGTCCGGCCCCTCGATCCGCACATCGCCGCGTCCCTCAAAAGGGGAACCATCACGGTAGGGCTCGCCTCGCCGTCGTCCGAACTCCCCACCGTCGAGGCTCTCACGGATGCCGGCATCACCGCCTTCGCCCTGGAACTGGTGCCCCGCATCTCCCGCGCCCAGTCCATGGACGCCCTCAGCTCCCAGGCACTCGTCGCGGGCTACCGGTGCGTCCTGGAGGCCGCCATCCGGCTGCCCCGGTTCTTCCCGCTGTACATGACAGCCGCCGGAACCGTCCCGCCGGCACGTGTCCTCGTCCTCGGCGCGGGGGTGGCCGGACTTCAGGCCATCGGCACCGCGAAACGGCTCGGGGCCCGCGTCTTCGCCAACGACATCCGCCCCGCCTCCGCCGATGAGGTCGCCTCGATGGGTGGCACATTCATCCGGCTGGACCTCGAAACGGCCGAGGCTGCCGGCGGCTACGCCCGCCAGCTCAGTTCCGACGCCGGCACCCGGCAGCGGCAGCTGCTCGCACCGCACGTGGCGCAGGCGGATGTCCTGATCACGACGGCGGCGGTCCCCGGCAGGCGCGCCCCGCTCCTTGTCACCACCGAAATGGTGCAGGGCATGCGCCCCGGATCCGTCGTCGTCGACCTCGCCGCCGAGTCCGGCGGCAATGTGGAAGGATCAGTTCCGGGCCAGGAGATCCCCGTACCCACGGCTGATGGCGCAGGCGAGGTCACCCTGGTAGGCCTCAGGGACGCGCCGTCCGCGATGGCCTCCGACGCATCCCGCCTTTACGCGAAAAACGTGGCCAACCTGCTGGCGCTCATGATCAAGGACGGCGCTGCCATGCTGGATTTCGACGACGAAGTGCTGGCGGGTGCCTGCCTGACGCACGACGGCGCAGTGCGGCACCAGCCCACCGCGGAACTCCTGGGCACCAGGACCAGGACCCGGCAGGAAGGGTTGCTCTGATGGACGGAATCAGCCTGCTGACCATCACCGTGCTGGCGGTGTTTGTTGGCTTCGAAGTGGTCTCCAAGGTATCCAGCACCCTGCACACCCCGCTGATGTCCGGCGCCAACGCCATCCACGGGATCATCCTGGTGGGAGCCATCATTGTTGCCGGCCAGGCCGCGGACCCGTGGCTGCTCGCGGTGGCCCTCCTCGCCGTCGTCCTTGCCACCGCCAACCTGGTGGGCGGTTTTGTGGTGACGGACCGCATGCTGCACATGTTCCATGCCAGGAAAGAAGTGGGCCGCAAGGACAGCACACAAGCCGCGCCACGGAAGGTGGAAGGCAGATGATGCTCCTTGACCCCGTCTGGACTTCGCTGCTGTACCTGGCCGCTGCTGTGTGCTTCATCCTGGCCCTGCGCGGCCTCAGCTCGCCCCGCACCGCCCGCCGGGGAAACCTGATCGGCGCCCTGGGAGCCCTGATCGCCGTCGTCGCCGTCTTCCTGTCCGCCCGGCTGGAGAACGTCCCCCTGATCCTCGCCGCCATAGCCGTGGGCACAGCGGTGGCTGCTCCAGTGGCACGGCGGGTAAAAATGACGCAGATGCCGCAGCTGGTGGCCCTGTTCAACGGCGTGGGCGGCGGAGCGGCCGCGCTTGTGGCCCTCCTGGAACTCAGCCACTCGAACGACCCCTGGGTGCGCCTGGCCATCGTCTTCACCCTCCTGGTGGGCGCCGTTTCCTTCGCGGGCTCCGGCGTCACGTTCGCCAAGCTGCAGGAACTGATGACCAGTCGGCCGGTGGTGTTCCCGGGCCTTCCGGCGGTGATGGCACTGGTGCTGCTCGCGTCGGTGGCAGCTGGCGCTGCCGTCATCCTCACGGGGTCGTCCGCGCTCGCGGTGCTGCTCCTGATGCTGGGGCTTGCCGCCGGGGTGCTCCTGGTGCTGCCCGTGGGCGGCGCGGACGTGCCGATCGTGATCTCGCTGCTGAACGCGTTCACCGGCCTGGCCGTGGCCGCCTCGGGCCTGGTGCTCGGCAATGTGCTCCTGGTGGTGGCGGGCACGCTGGTGGGCGCATCGGGCACCATCCTCACCCGCGCCATGGCTGCCGCGATGGGCCGCCACGTTGCCGGCATCCTGTTCGGCGCCTTCCGAGGAGGTTCGACGGCGGGATCCACCGCCGTCAGCGACCGTCCGGTCCGGTCTTCCAGCCCCGAGGACGTGGCCGTGCTCCTTGGCTACGCGCAGCGCGTGATCATTGTTCCCGGTTACGGGCTTGCTGTGGCGCAGGGCCAGCACACTGCCGCCGAATTGGCGCAGGCCCTGGAAGCGCGCGGCATCGACGTCGATTTTGCCATCCATCCCGTGGCAGGCCGCATGCCCGGTCACATGAATGTGCTCCTGGCCGAAGCCAACGTCCCGTATGAATCACTCAAGGAGATGGGCGAGATCAACCCGGAATTCAAGACGGCCGACGTGGCGCTGGTGGTCGGCGCGAACGACGTCGTGAACCCCGCGGCCAAGACCTCCTCCGGATCGCCCATCTACGGCATGCCCATCCTGGAGGTGGCGGACGCCCGGCAGGTAGTGTTCCTGAAACGGTCCATGCGGCCGGGTTTCGCTGGAATCGAGAACGAATTGCTCTACCAACCCCAGACCTCCCTGCTCTTCGGCGACGCGAAGGACTCGCTGGCCCAGGTCCTGGGAGCGGTGAAGACCTTGTAGCCGCCCTGCTGCCTGCCGGTCCCCGGGCAGGCTAGTCTTCTGTGAGAAGTACCCTTCCCATTCGCCACCAGAGGACACCATGACTGCCAATTCCACTGCCCCCCAGCGCGCAGCCATCATCATCAATCCTGCCAAACCGGTGGACATCGATGTGCGCGGGCTCGTCGCCAAGCACTGCGTCGAAAACGGCTGGGGCGAGCCGCTCTGGTTCGAGACCACCAAGGAAGACCCCGGCGTCGGCCAGGCCAAGGAAGCCCTCGAGCAGGGGGCCGACATCGTCATTGCCGCGGGCGGCGACGGGACGGTCCGGTGCGTGGCCGAGGTGCTTTCCGGCGGCGATACCCCCATGGGCCTGCTTCCGCTTGGCACGGGAAACCTCCTGGCCCGCAACCTCGGCATGGACGTTACCGACTACGACGGCGCCATGGCCGGTGCGCTGATCGGGACGGAGCGGAAGATCGACGTGGTCCGGGCCCGCCGCAGCGATCCGGACAAGGAGCAGCTCTTCCTGGTGATGGCTGGCGTGGGGTACGACGCCACGATCATGGCGGACACGAACGAGGACCTTAAGGACAAGGTGGGCTGGCTGGCCTATGTGGATGCCGGTATCCGGAACCTGCCGGGCAAGCCGGTCAAGGCCACCATCGTGATCGACGGCAAGATGGCAGTGCAGCGCGGCGTCCGCAGCGTGATGGTGGGCAACTGCGGCAAGGTCCAGGGCGGCCTGGAGATCTTCCCGGAGGCGAAGATGGACGATGGACTGCTGGATGTGGCCGTGCTGGCCCCGCACCATGGAAGGCTGGGCTGGCTCTCCGTCATTGCCGGAATGATCGGCAAGGGCCGCGGCAAAGATACCGCGGTGGAGTACTACCAGGGCAAGACCGTGGAGATCATCCTGGAACACAACGACGATTACCAGCTCGACGGCGACCACGAGGGCCAGGGCAAGCACGTCAAGATGACCATGGAGCCGTCCGCCCTGACCCTCCGGATGTAAGTTTTCCTAGCTGAGCAGCCGGCCCCAGCGTGATTCCAGCAGCGGCGCCCCGGCCAGCCTGAGTGCGTGCCAGAGCGTCACGGCCACCGAATCCAGCACAGGAACTCCGGTACCGTCCTCGATCTCGGCCGCAATGTTCGCACCGTAGAGGTTGGTGCACAGGTAGACCAGGGCATCCGGGGCGGCCGCGGCGAGTTCAAACGAACCGGGCCGCATTTCGTCGTCGGTCACCCGCGCGAAGGACTCGTTGTCGCTCAGGCCCAGCGCGCGGTGGTCCACGGTCTTGATGCCTTCACGCTCGTAGGCCGCGATCACCCGGTGGTTGACGTCCTCGGTGTACGGCGTGAACAAGGCAATCCGCTCGGTTCGAAAGGCCTTGAAGGCATCCAGGTAGGCCAGCGTGGAGGTGGTGGCCGGGATACCGGTGGCGTCGGTGATTTCATGGACCAGCTCCCGGTCGTGTCCGGCCCCCAGCCACGAACCGGAGGTGCCGTTCCAGGCAATAACGTCAACGTCCGCCGTCGCGAGGAGCTTGGCGGCATCGCGCATGACCGTTGCATCGAACTGGCGGTCGGAGGAGTCGTCCAGGGCGATCCTGGTGACGGGAATGCGGGTGGAGTGGATGGTGACATCGGTCCTGCCGCCCAGGATCCGGTAGCTCTGCGGTTCGAGGCAGGTGTTGGAGGACGGCACGATCATGCCGATCCGCTTGGGGCGTGTTGTCTCGGGCATGGGGTTCCTAAAGGTGGGCAGCTGCGGTAGTTTGTGCGGTGCCGGAGGGCTGGGTGGACTGGTGCTCGCGGAAGCCGGTGCGGGCGATGAACCGTCCCGCGGCTCCGGGGTCGTGGAAGCCGTTGGCGTCCAGTACCACCCGGCCCCGGGAGATCACGACTGCGGGCCAGCCTGTGAGCGCCTTCCCCTCGAAGGGCGAAAAGTCGGTTCCCATGTGCAGGGCGCTCCCGTCCACCACGCGCTCCTCCGCGGGGTCGAAGATCACCAGGTCGGCATCGAATCCGGCGGCGATGCGGCCCTTGCCGGGAACGGCATTGATCCTTGCCGGCGCGGCCGAGAAGGCCTCTACGAAGTCCTCAGCACTGGCGCCCGCCGACGCCATAGCTGTGAAAGTCACCGGCATCCTGGTTTCCACGCCAGGCAGGCCGTGGGGCATGGCGCGCACGTCGTCTGTGCGCTCGCGCTTTTGGGACAGGTCGTAACAGGAGTGGTCGGAGGACATGGTGTGGATGGCCCCGGAGGCCAGCCGTTCCTTGAGCGCGGCGACTGTTTCAGGATTGCGCATGGGCGGGCAGCAGGCGAACCACTCAGGGAAAGCAGAGCTGTAGACGGAGTCATCGAGGGTGACGTAGTGCGGGCAGGTTTCGGAGAAGGCGGCTGTTCCGCGGGTCCGCGCCTCTGTCACCAGATCCACGGCTCCGGGCGTTGACTGGTGGACAAAGTAGACGGGGGCTCCGGTGTACTCGGCCATGGCCAGGGTCTCCTTGACCGACAGCTCCTCCGCAAGCTCGGGGCGCGTCCGGTGCAGGTGCTCAATCCCTATCCGGCCGTCCTGGGCATGCTGTTCGGTGCAGTCCGTGATGATGGGATCGTGCTCGGCGTGGATGTATGTGAGCCCGTCCAGGCGGACCATCTCGCGCATGACCTTCAGGATGGTGTCCCCGTCAGCCATGGTGGTGCCGCGGTTGGTGGTGTACATCTTCACCGAGCGCACGCCCTCCGCCGCGAGCTGCTCCAGCTGCCAGGGCACTGTTTCGTCCCAGCTGATCACGGCGCCATGGAGGGCGACGTCGCACCTGGATTCAAGGGCCAGTTCCTTTTTGTGCAGGACGGCGGCGAGCGGGGTCTCCTGGGCATCGCGGGGGATGCCGAAGTCGATGATGGTGGTGGTGCCTCCCCACAGGGCCGCGGTGGATGTGGTCCGGTAATCGTCCAGCGTGCGGAAGCGTCCCGTCACCTGCGCGACATGGCAGTGCCCATCGACGCCGCCCGGAATCACGAGCTTCCCGCCGGCGTCAATGGTCTGCGCGGCGTCGGGGACGGCTTCCGAGGAATCGATCAGTCCGGAGACCAGGCCGTCCCGGACCACAATATGGGCGTTCTGGCGGCCGAAGCTGTTAACCACGGTGGCGTTGGCAATGACAAGGTCTGGCTGGCGGGACATCGGTGTCCTCTTTCTGAAGATGGGGTTTAGGCGCCGGGCAGCGCGTGGACGGCGCCGGCCTGGGCGGCGGTGAGGGCGGCTTCGAGGTTGTGGCTCAATCCCTTGCGTCCTTTGACGGGAGGGGGAGCGAAGGCCCCTGCCTGGTGGCTTCCGGACTGGAGGCCAACCACTGCTTCGGCCATCCGGATGCCGGCCGAGATGCCGTCCACCACGGGTACCTGGATCTGGCCTTTGAGTTCGCGGGCCAGCCCGGCCAGGGGCGCGCCTGCGAGGATGACGACGTCGGCGCCGTCCTCTGCGACGGCCTGCCGGCTCAGTGCCAGGAGGGTTTCCTTGAAGTCCTGCTGGACGGAGCCGATGCTGTTGAGGGATTCGTTGATGGACCGGATGGAGGCCAGCCGGCCAGCCAGGCCGAACCGTTCCACGCAGTCCAGGTACCAGGGCTTGATCCGGTCCGAAATGGCGATGATGGAGAAGCGGTGGCCCTGCAGCGCAGCAGCACAGAGCGCAGCCTCGGTGATGCCGATTACCGGAACGTCTGCCAGTTCCTTCAGGGCGGGCATGCCGGGGTCGCCGAAGGCTGCCACCACCACACCGTCTACCGGATCGGTTCCCGGTTGGGTATGTTCTGCGATGATTTCTGCCACGGCTCCGGCGGCGATGAGGGCTTCAAAGCGGGTTTCGACGTACTCCACTCCATGGCTGGCTGTGCGGACCAGCAGTTCCGTTCCCGGCGCGGCGGAGCGGAGGGCTTCGGATTCGATCAGGGCGGTCACATCGTCACTGATGTTGGGGTTGATGACCAGGAGTCGCATTATTTCTTCCGGTGGAGTTGGGGTTCGGTTTTCTGGAAGTCATCCGGGAACTGCTCGCGGTACTTTCCAATGTGGGAGGCGGACTGGGCGGCGGCCCGGTCCGGATCTCCGCTGGCGATGGCGGCGTACAACTCGCGGTGTTCCCGGATGAGCTCCGGCAGGTCGCTGACATGGCGGAACAGCCAGTGCATGCGGCCCTGGAGGGGCTCGAGCGCGGATTTGAGGAAGTTGTTGTCCGCGATGCCGGTGATCGCATCGTGGAATTCGCTGTTGGCACGGTGGGCCTCCATAACGGCGCCCTTGGCAAGAAAGTCCTCGGCGTTGTCCAGAAGGGTTTTCAGGGAGGCGAGGTCCGCTGTGGTGGCCCGGACGGCGGCAAGCCGGCAGGCCAGGACTTCAAGGGATTGCCGGACGTCAAAGAGGTCCTCCACGTCCTTGGGGCTGAGTGTGCTGACTTCTGCTCCCCGTGCTCCCCGGTCACTGATGAGGCCTTCCTGGCGGAGCATCCGCAGTGCTTCGCGGACGGGGAGCCTGGAAACGGAGAACTCCGCGGCCAGGTCGCGCTCCACCAGCCGGGTGCCGGGAGCGTAGTGTCCTTCGAAAATCCGGGTGCGGAGGGTGTCCCGGACAGTTTCGCGGAGGGGGCGTTCCTTGTCCTGGGTCTCTTCTGCGGTCAGCATGGTGCTCCATTCGGATTCTTGATGTACACCGCTCCCGGCGGCCGGGGGCGTTAATTTGTTGCCTTGGATGGCTAGCTTAGACAGGGAGCCGCTTGTTGTAGTTCAGGGTCAGGACCGAGGCGCCCATGATCACCGCGGAGCCCACGAAGTACAGCAGGGCCCAGGTGTAGGAGCCCGTTGCGCCAACAATGAGTCCGACGGCGATGGGAGTGACGAACCCGGAGATGTTGCCGCTGAAGTTCATGGCGCCGCCCAGCACGCCAGCGTTGGTGCGGCCGCCCAGGATGGACGGGATGCTCCAGAACAGGCCCACCCAGCGCAGGAAGAACATCACCAGCGAGAGGAGTACCACAGCAGTTGTGGGGTCCGGGACCACCGTAACGCCCACCAGGCCGCCGATGACAACAGCGCTGGAGATGCCCAGGAGGGTGCGCATCACGCGGTTGGCTGAGGCGCCGGAGGCACGCCATTTGTCAGCGATGGTGCCGCCGATGATTTCCCCGACGAATCCCGCTCCGAAGATCACGAACGTGGACCAGCCGATGGTCTTCAGGTCAAAACCCTTGGCTTGTGCCAGGTAGAGCGGACCCCAGGTCAGCAGGCCGTAGAACACGCCGTTGAAGCCCAGCCAGCCGAGGCACATGGCCCAGAAGGAACGGAATTTGAGGTAGGGGAGCAGGGCACGCTTGCCCTGGCTGCCGTCGAGCTTTGCCTCGGCATCCTCGGCGGTGTGGGAGGCCTCGATATATGCTGCCTCGGCTTCGTTAACGCCCCGGTGCTGGCGGGGGTTGTCCCGGACGTACCACCAGACGGCCAGGCCCATGAGGACGGTGGCGGCGCCGGCGATGACAAAGGACCAGCGCCAGCTGCCGGTGGAGGCAATCAGCCCGGCGATGATGATGCCGCCCAGTCCGGCGCCGAGCGGGGCACCGGCGTCCAGGATGGTGGCGCCGCGGCCGCGTTCGGACTTGTGCATCCAGATGGCATTGAGCTTGCCGCCGGCGGGCATCACGCCGGCCTCGGTGACGCCGATGCCCATGCGGGCAATGAACATGCTGAGGAAGCCGCCGGCCATGCCGGATGCTGCTGTGGCAGCACCCCAGCCAATGCAGGATGCGGTCATGACCTTGCGGGGACCGAACTTGTCGATCAGCAGGCCTACGGGAATCTGCATCAGCGCGTAGGTCCAGAAGAAGGCGGAGAGCAGAAGGCCCACCAGTTCGGGGGCGAGGTTGAATTCTTTCTGGATGATGGGGAGCGCTACGGAAATTGAGCCGCGGTCGATGTAATTGACCGCTACCAGGACCAGGAGCAGCAGGAAGAGCTTCCAGCGGACTGTGGTGCGTCGTTGCACGCCGTCCTTGCCGGGTTCGTCTGAGGTTGCGGTTGTCGAAGCGCCTTCGGCGGATGCCGCCGTGGTTTCGGTGTTGGGGATGGACACAGCTTCTCCTTCACGGGGAAGTTTACGGATGGGAGGTAATGGGTGGAATGCGTGGGCAGATATGCCATGCAGGAGAGGCCCACGGAAAACAAAGATGCGTGTGCGGCGGCGATCCGGAGCGCCGGGGCTTTTCATCCTTTTGGGATCCCAACTTGGGATCCCAAAATCAAAGATAGGAGTGACCCGCGCCACTGTCAAGGCTTTTCGGTAAGTGGGCGTCCGGGATTCCTGGAAACAAATTGTGACTGCCCGGCTGCTGAGGGGGTCCGGTGGCTACTGGGAAGAGGGTGTCCGCCGGTGGGCCAGGATCTCGGCGAGCTCCGCGAGCCGGTGTGCCCGGGCCGATTCGGCGGGGGTAAACGGCTCCCCGGGCCGGACGAAGGTGATGGGGCCGTGCCATGCGGTGGGGATCTTGAGGCGGGTGCCGGCGTCGTGCCTCTCCAGTGCGGCCTGTGCAGGGCTGAGGATCCTCGCCTGCAGCAGCTCTGCCACGGCCAGTGGAAGCTCGTCCGGCGCGTCCGCGATCCGGGCGGCCAGGGTAAGCGCCTTGGTCTGCCCGTCAGCCATGGCCAGCGCGGTGGTGGGCCAGACGTGTGAACGGGTGCCCCCGCCGTCGTTCAGGGCGTCCAGGAGTTGGCGTTCGCCAAGGTGCCCCGGGGCCGACAGGACGAACTCATCCAGGACGCCGCCCGCCACTGGGTGCACATGGATGCTCAGGATATTCGCTCCTGTCCTGGCCAGTGCCCGGGTCAGGCGCTGCAGGGAGCCCGGCTCGTCGCACAGGATGGTGCGGGCCCGCCACAGGGCAGGTGCGGCGCCCAGGTTCCGCCGGTGGCGCAGTGCCGGTGCGTGCAGCCAGCCGCGCAGGATCCGGGCTGCCGAAGGTTCGGCTACCCAGATCACCAGCACCGTCGCAGTCAGGGTGAGTACCAGGACCTTGGCCACGTACGGCAGATGGGTCTCCACCACCAGGGCGTGTACCAGGAGCTCGATGGGCAGCATCACCGCCACGTTCGCCATGGTCAGCCTCGCTTTGGGGGGTTCGGGCATCATGCCGCAGACTTCGCAGCTCAACTCGGCCGCGGGCGTGTTCCGTGCGGAAGGCTTCATGCCTCAAGCATTGTGGCCACCTGTTTCAGCGGTGTTGCCCCGCCGTTCCATTCAGGGGAACGCCGTTGGCCGGCTGCAGGGGGCAGCGCCGTAGGATTTAGCAGGAACGTCAGCGCGGCCGGCCGTCAAAAGTCCACCCGCACTGCAGGAAGGCGCCGCCCCTTGAAGCTGCTCGCCGAAATGTTCAGCATTGGTCCCGGCAACAAAGACCACCACCCAGCGTTGCGGTGCGCCGTGGGGGTGTTCGTTCCGCTCCTCACGCTGGTGCTTTTGGGGCGGCTGGACCTTGCCATCTTCGCGTCGTTCGGCGCCTTCACGGGCATCTACGGCCGCGGCGAACTCCACGGCACGCGGTTCGCACTCCAGTTGAGGGCCGGCCTGCTGATGCTCGCGGTCATCCTGCTGGCCACGCTGGCAGCCCGGACGGCCACAGCCCTGCACCTCAACAGCGCCGGCACTGCCTGGCTCCTGGTTCCTGCCACCACCTTCGTGGCGGGCGCCTGTTCGCTGATCATCTCGTGGTGGCGGATCCGCCCGGCGGGCTCGCTGTTCCACATCTTCGCGTTCGCAGCCATCGCCTCCATTCCCAACCAGCCTCCGCTCTGGCAGGCCATGCTGGTTGCCGTCCTCACCTCGGCGTTCTGCCTGCTGATCGGCTTTTCCGCCAGGATCCTGCCCAGCCACCGCACGCCATGGGCCCGGCCGCGGCCGGTCCGGCGCACGCCCAACGAGAAGCGCGCTGCCTGGCTGGAGGGCCTGGGCTACCTCATCGCTGCCGGGCTGGCCGGCTCGCTGGCCACCTGGGCCGGAGAACTGCTGGGCTTTGGCCACAATTACTGGGCCATGGTGGCGGCCGTTGTGCCGCTGGTGGGACACACCACCCGGCACAGGGTCCGCCGCGGCATCCAGAGGATCATCGGCACCATTCTTGGCCTGGTGATCCTGGCCGGGATTGTGCTGCTGGACCTGGAGCCATGGCAGACGGTGCTGGTGATGGCTCTGTGCCAGTTCGGCGCCGAGATGTTCATCATCCGCCAGTACCTTCTCGCCCAGCTTTTCGTCACACCCCTCGCCTTGATTTCCACCCTGCTGGTGGTGCCGTCCCCGCCCGACGTCCTGCTCCGTGACCGCATCATCGAAACCGTGATCGGGGCCGCCATGGGGATTGCCGTGGTGCTGGCACCCGCCGGCTGGCGACGTTCCCGGGAACGCACGACGACGGGCCCCGGCAAAGTGCTCCAGTCGCCGTCGACGCGCCAGGAGTAGGCTGGCAGCATCCCATTCAATGGCAATCGGGGGTGTGTGGTGGCCAATTCCGCCTCGGGCGATTCAGTAGTGGACAGGATTGTCAGGCTGCTCGCCGCATTCCCGCAGGACACCGGTGCCCTGCAGCTCTCGGAACTCGCTGCCCGCGCCGGCCTGCCGCTGACCACCGCCCACCGGCTGGTGCGCCAGCTCGCCGGGCACGGACTGCTGGACACCGGCCCCGGCGGCACGGTGCGGCCGGGGCTGCGGCTGTGGGAGCTTGTGAACCGCACGTCCCCCGCTCTGGCACTGCGGCAGGCGGCGATGCCTTTTATGGAGGACATCCAGCACGTCCTGAACCAGAACGTGAACCTGGCGGTGCTGGACGGCTGGGAGGCGCTCTTTGTGGAACGGCTGTCCCGGCGGGGTTCGGTGGCCAACCGCGCCCAGGTGGCAGGGAGGATGCCCATCCACATCTCGTCCGCAGGACTGGCGTTGATGGCGCACCAGGACAAGGCGCTCCAAGGCGAGTACCTGGAACAGTTCGCCGCCTCCGGGGGGAAACTCAGCCGGGATGAGCTCCGGGGCCTGCTGGCCGAAACCGCCCACCAGGGCTTTGCCCAGCTCAAGGGTGTGGTGGATCCGGATACCTGGGGCATCGCCGTCCCCGTCCTGAACCGCAGGCAGCGCGCGGTGGCGTCGCTCGGCGTCGTGGTTCCCTTGCGTGAGATGCGCCTGCAGGCCCTGGTGCCCGCGCTGCAGACCGCGGCCCGGGGCATCGCCCGGCGCCTCTCCGATCCCTGACATCCCCCATTCAACGGAATTGCCGTGTTGGTGTTCTCTGCCAGTGGCGCACACTGATTGCCGGACCCAACCACCGGCACCGCCCCGCGGAGCCCGCAACGAAGCGAGACGTTCCATGGCAGCACGCAAGATCATCACCACCCAAGTGGCCATCATGGGCGCGGGGCCCGCCGGGCTGATGCTCTCCCACTTGCTGGCAACATCAGGCATCGAGTCCACGGTCATCGAAGTCCGGAGCCACAAGGACATCTCCGAAACCGTCCGGGCCGGCATCCTGGAGCACGGCACCGTGAACCTGCTGGTGGACAGCGGTGTTTCCGACCGGGTGCTGCGCCACGGCGACCGGCACGATGGCATCGAGTTGCGCTTCAACGGCGAGAGCCACCGGGTGGACTTCAAGGAGTTGGTGGGGGAGTCCGTCTGGCTTTACCCGCAGACGGATGTGTTCCTGGACCTCGCCGCACGCCGGAAGGACGACGGCGGCGACGTCCGCTACAGCGTCACGGACACTTCCGTCCATGACCTTGAGGGCAAGCCGAAGGTCTGGTTCACGGACGCCGACGGTGTGGAGCATGAGATCCAGGCCGACTTCCTGGTGGGGGCGGACGGCTCCCGCAGCCACTGCCGGTTCCAGATCCCGGAGGCGCACCGCAAATGGTACTTCCATGAGTACCCCTTCGCTTGGTTCGGCATTCTCGCCGAAGCCCCCCACAGCTCAGATGAGCTCATCTACGCCAACTCCAACGCCGGGTTTGCGCTGATCAGCCAACGCACCGAGACGGTCCAGCGGATGTACTTCCAGTGCGATCCCAAGGAGAACGTGGCGGAGTGGGACGACGACCGGATCTGGGGCGAGTTCCGCCGCCGGGTCAACGGCAACGGCTTTGAGCTCAAGGAAGGCCCAGTCATCGAGAAGATGGTGCTGCCGTTCCGCAGCTTCGTCCACACCCCCATGCGCCACGGCAACCTGTTCCTGGCCGGCGACGCGGCGCACACCGTGCCGCCCACCGGCGCCAAGGGCCTGAACCTTGCCATCCATGACGTGAAGGTCCTCTTTGAAGGGCTGGACAGCCACTACAACTCCGGGTCGTCTGACGGGCTGCTGGAAACATACAGTGACCGCGCCCTGGAGCGGGTGTGGAAAGCGCAGCAGTTCTCCTACTGGATGACCACCATGCTGCACACGCCCGCCAATGCGGATGATTTCTCCCGCGCCCGGCAGCTCGGCGAACTCCACTCCGTCGTTTCCTCCCGGCACGGCATGGCCTACCTCGCCGAGGCCTACACCGGCTGGCCGGGCGCGAGCTAACCCAGCAGCCGGCGGACTGCGGCGGCAATCGCCCCGGCGTCGGGCTGCTCCTCCCGCCGGACGGTGAGCAGGTGAAGGAGCACACCGTCGCCGTAGTCCGCCACGTCACGTGCCCGGGCGGACGCATCCGTGACTCCTAACGCAATGAGGGCCTGTTCCAAGCCGCCCACCAGCCGGAAGTGCCCTGCTGTCACAGACTCGGGCTTGTCCAGCGAGAGGGCAAGCCGGGCGCGGGTCAGGCCGGCGTGCTGCCGCGCCAGTGCGAGCACCAGGGCAGCCAGCTGGCTTGCCAGCTCCTCAATGTCCTGTGGTGGTCCGGCCGGTCCCCGGTCCTGAAGGAGCGCTCCGTCCAGCTGCTCCAGGCGATCCAGGACCGCTTCGACAAGGGCGGCGCGGTTCCGGTAGTAGTTCGAGGTGGTGCCTTCGGCCAGTTGCGCGGCTGCATCCACCGCCCGGTGGGTGAGGCCCTTCATTCCCTTGTCCGCCACCACGGTCAGGGCAGCATCCAGGAGTTGGGTCCGGCGGTCAGGCATGGGCCCAGTGTAATTGCCCCTTCCATGCCACTACAAAAGTAGTAAAATCGCCAGCATGGAGACCATCACCATTGTTGGCGGCGGCATTGCCGGCCTGGCGCTTGCATGCTGTCTGGACCCTGACCGGTTTGAAGTGACCGTGTACGAGAAGCGGCCGGAGCTGCCTGCCGTGGGTAATGCGCTGGGGATGTGGCCGAACGCCCAACGCGCCCTGGCCCGGGTTGGGGTGCTGGAAGAAGCTCGGGCAGTCAGCCCGGTGATTGGCAGGGGGTCGCTTCGCAACGCAGCCGGCGACCCCTGGGTCACAGTCAACGGCGGGGATATGTTCGCCATTTCGAGGGTTGACCTGCTGCGTTTGCTGGACGCGGCCGTGCCGGCGACCGTCCGCCGGATTACCGGCAGCGTCCAGGCCCTTCCGGCTGATGGCGGGCTAGTGGTAGGAGCCGACGGCGTGCACAGCGTAGTACGCCGTGAAGTGTGGGGCGCCCACACCGCCGCCAAACTCACGCCATACCTTGCCCTGCGAGGCACTCTCCCTTCTCCCGTCAGCCCGGACGAGGTGGGCGAGTACTGGGGCCGCGGCGACCTGTTCGGCATGGCCGCCGCCCGGGGTGGGTCCTTCTGGTACGCCAGCTACCGGTCAGGGCTTGGCCCCTACGGAATAGACGTGGCGTCAGCGCTGGAGCAGGCCCGGGAGCGCTACGCCGGTCACGCGCCTGCCATACGCCGCGCGCTCGCCGCAGCTACTCCCGGGGAATGCCTGGTCCAGCGGCTTTGGGCAGTCCCACGTCTGGGCTCCTACGTCCGCGGCCGGACTGTCCTCATCGGCGATGCGGCCCACGCCATGTTGCCTACCCTTGGCCGTGGTGCCTGCGAGTCATTGGTGGACGCGGTGACACTGGCTGACTTTCTCAACACGTTGCCTGAGGGCCAGGCGCTCCGTGCCTACGGCCGGCAGCGCCGCCTGCGCACCAGGGCACTGAGTCTGGCGTCGTCGGCGCTCGCCCGGGTGGCTATGGCTGAAGGCGCGCAGCCTCTGCGTGACCGCCTGCTCGCGCTTGCCCGACGGCGGCAGGCGCGTCCCGCCGTCGCCGGCAGTTCCAGCGGCTGATCAGCGGACGGGTGCGGCCGGCTGCGCGGTGTCTTCGTCGGTTGTAGGGGAGACCGGCAGTGCCGGGCCGTTCGCTGGTGGGGCGAGAGGCACGGTTTGTTGCCGCTTCCTTGAGGACCCGCCCCGCCGGGACCGGCCGTACACGAGGTACATGGTGACGCCGGTGATGACCATGAGGAGCACGGTGTACACGAAGGTGTTGGCGATGCCTTCAGTGCCCTCAGCGCCGTCGGTGTTGGCCTTGATCACCAGGCCCAGGGGCTGGACCAGCGGGTGGGCCAGGAAGATGGCGGTGTCGTAGTCGTCCAGAAGACTGTTGAAGTTCAGGGCCGTAATGGCGGCTGCGGCGGGCACCACCAGTGGCAGGAGGATACGCCGGAACACGTAAAGGGTTTTGGCGCCCATGATGGCTGCCGCCTCCTCCAGGGATGAATTGACCGAAGCGAAGGAGGCTTTGAGCATGCGGAGTGTGAATGGGATTTTGACCGTGACGAAGGCGATCAGCAGGATCACCGTGGTCCCCGTCAGGACAGCACCGCCGACGAGGGGATTCGGGTGGTCGTAGCTGACGATCAATCCCAGTGCGAGCAGTGCCGAGGGCAGGATCCAGGGTATGTGCAGCAGGTATTCGAAGGCTGAGGCAAGCCAGTTCCTGTATTTTTGCAGCAGCCTCGCCACAAAAAGCAGTCCGCCGACGGCGATCACGGCTGCCAGCGCGCTGTACACCACACTGACGATGAAAGGCCGCAGCCCGGACTGCTGGGTCAGGACCCGCAGGTAGTTGTCCAGCGTCAGGCTGTGGAGGGCCAGTTGCCCTGTCTGGATGGCCGCGCCGTCGGCAAACGAATACAGCACGATCAGGAACACCGGCAGGGAGTACACGGCGAAGAGCAGGTATGCCACAGCGTGGACAACCACGTTGGCCACCGGATGGGTGATGTCTTGTTTCTGCAGGGCAGAGGAGACTTTGGATACGGAAAAGTAGGTGCCGCCTCTTTCGAGCCGCGACATCACCGCGAGCATCAGGATGGTGGCCACTCCCAGGATGACCGCCAGCAGGGCTGCCAGGTCCCTGGAGGTGGGACTGTTCGTGAAGGTCAGGATCATTGGAGTGATCGTTTGGAAGTCCCGTCCACCCAGGACTTGCGGCGCGCTCAGGGCGCCGAGTCCGGTAAGGAAGGACAGGATGGTGACAGCGAACAGTGTGGGCTTAAGCATGGGCAGGACAATCCGCCGGAGGATGGTCCAGGTGGAAGCACCGAGGTTTCGGGCCGCCTCAACTGTTTGGTAGTCAATGCCCTTCAACGCATTGGCCACAAACAGCATGTGGTTGGTTGTGGTGGCAAAGGTCATCACCACAAGTACGGCAAAGAAACCCGAGAACCACCCGGAGTCCATTCCCGGGAACACCTTCACCAGCAGGGACGTAACGATGCCTTTTTCCCCGTAGATGAACTTGTATCCGGCTGCCAGCACAATGCCGCCGTAGATGAAGGTGGAAGCGTAACCCAGGAAGAGGATCCGAGCTCCCCTGATCCGGAAGTAGTGCGTGACCAGGACAATAAAAATGCCCACCAGGTTCACGGTGATGGACAGGGCCACGGCGAGAAGGAAACTGTTTCCCAGCGCTTTTATGGCCCGTTGGGATGAGAAAAGTTTCTCCGCGGCGCGGCCGGAGAAACTGCCGTCCGGGAAGAACGTGGCCATCAGGATGTTGATGTTGGGCCACACCAGGAACGCCGCGATGAACCAGGTGAGTACGGCGCCAACCACCAAAACGAAGGGGGAGCGGGCCATGCTGCGGACCGAAGTGCCGTTCATGGGAGGGGGACCGCCTGGTCTTCCCTCGTCAGGGCATTCCCGGTCGAGGGGTGGTACTGCAGGACGTGGTCGGCTTGAAGATACACGACGGCATTGTTCCCCGGTTCCGGCTGCGGCCGGCCGTCCTCCCGGACCAGCAGGCGGATGTCGGCGCCATGGCTGCGCACTATGTAGCGGCTGTGCAGGCCATGGTAAGTACGGGAAACCACCGTCCCGGGAAGTCCGACGGCGGTTCCCCCGTCGGGGTGCAAAGACGCCTTTTCCACCCGCAGGTAGGAGTTTGCATCCGTGCTGAGGCCTGCTCCGGAGAGCCGGTTCAACTCCGAGACGAATGCCGGCGTGAGCGGTGAACTGTCACCTATGAAGTTGCAGACGAATTCTGTCGCGGAGTGATCATAAATCTCCTGCGGAGTCCCCACCTGCTCCACAACCCCCTTGTTGAAAACAGCCACCCGGTCGCTCATCGCCAACGCCTCGTCCTGGTCGTGAGTGACATAGACCGTGGTGATGCCGAACTGGCTCTGCAGGTCCTTCAGTTGTTGCCGCAGCTGGTGCCGGAGCTTCGCGTCCAAATTAGAGAGAGGTTCGTCCAGCAGCAGGATCTTGGGCCGCAGGACAAGGGCACGCGCTACGGCCACGCGCTGCTGCTGGCCTCCGGACAGTTCCGCCACATTCTTGGCCAGCTGCTCATCACTGAGCTCCACCCGCCGGGCGATATCCCGGACCATACGGTCACTGTCTGCCGGCTTCTCTTTACGCACCCGCAACCCGAAGGCAATGTTTTCCCACACGCTCATGCTGGGGAAGAGGGCATAGTTCTGGAACACCATGCCCACCTGCCTCTTGTCGCTTGGAAGCCGGGTGACATCTTTTCCGTCTACCTGAACTGTGCCTTTTGACGGCTGAATGAACCCTGCCAGGGTGCGCAGCGCCGTCGTCTTGCCACAGCCCGACGGGCCCAGCAGGGTAAAGAACTCGCCAGGCCGGACGTGCAGGTCCAGGTGCGGGATAGCTGTGAAACTGCCGAAGGAAACTTCGATGTTGTCCAAGCGGATCATGGCAAACCTGTCTGGTGGAACGGGTGTGGGGCCGGGCGGTGGCAGTTACGTCATGTACTCAAGTTCGATCTTCTCTACCCATGCGCCCATGTTTTCCTGCACAAATTCCCAGTCGATGTCCTGCTGCTTCAGGTCGGCGAAGAAGTCCACCACCTCGGGGTTGGCTTTCGCCTGGGCCGACTTATTGACGGGCATGGAGTTGAACTTCTGGGCAAACTCGCCCTGCACATCAGCGCTGCCGAACCAATCGATAAACTTCTGCGCCTGTTCCTTCTTTTTGCTGCCCTTCACCAGGGCAATCTGCTCCACCGCAAGGGGGACACCGACAGATGGAATCACGGTCTCAACGTTCACGTTGAAGGACTTTTCGCGATCGGCGATGATCGACGACGGCATTTGGCCCATGTCCACTTCACCGGAGGCGATGCGGGCGAAGAGGTCCGTTTTGGCAACGGCAGGGCTGCCATTCTGGAAGTACTGCTCCACCTGCTTCCAGCCTTCATCGGAGATGCCCAAGTCACCGGAGTCGTCACGGTAGCGGGTGAGGATGCCGGCGAAAACCAGTTGGGCCGTTGCGGTGCCCAGGCCGGTGACGCGTTCGTAGCGGGTTTTGAACTGGTCCTTCGTCCAGAGATCGGTCCAGTCCCGCGGTGCAGCGTCCTTCGAGATTTTGTCCGAGTTGTAGCCAAGGAGGATGGCCTGTTTGACCAGCGGCCAGTAGGTTTCACCGTCGCCGAGTTCCTTGTCCACTTCGCCCGCCCAGGCAGGCTCGTATGGTTCAAGGGCGTCTTCGGCCTTGATCTGGGAGAAGTACATGTTGTTCAGTCCGAAAGCGATATCCGCAATCGGGTTGTTCTTCTCGGCGATCAGCTTGTTGGTGGCGTCCGCACCGCCGGCACCCACAATCTCGATCTTGAAACCAGCCTCAGTTGCTTTCGCAGCCAGCCAGTCGCCCCGGCCTTCGCCGTTCGAGTTGGTGTAGACCACCAGGGTTTCGCCGGAGCCACCGGCAGGAGCCGATGAAGAATCACCCGAGGCGGCCGGCGAAGCCGGGCCCCCACCGCATCCCGCGAGAAGGGTGACGGCGACGACGGCGGCAGCCAATGTCTGGAATTTACGCACGATCAGGACTCATTTCTGGACTGGAATCGGAGCATGTCCGGTCAGCCTATAGCCGGACGCGGCAAAAGTCGGGCCTTATTGCTATCGATTCGATAAACAGCCCGGCTGCCCACTGTGACCCAGTCGCGGAAACGGTCGGCGGCGCGATAGTTAACTGGGGCTTAACTCTCTGCCACCTCGCCGCCGTCGTGCAGGGAGCCCTGCCTCAGCCCTGCTGAAGCGTCTCCGTCAGGTCGCCCTGCTGCTACGCCATGGCGGTGTGCGCTGCGCTGCGGGCGTGAATGCTCTTCGCGTAGCAGTAGGAGTGCTCAACACCCACGTAGGGGCCGAAATTCGGCACCGGCTCGAAGCCGGAGTTCTGGTAGAAGTTCCGTCCGTCGGGCTGGGCTGATCCGGCCTCCGCCTTGATGCGGGTGATGCCTTGCTTGAACGCCTCAGCCTCGAGTGCCGCGAGGATGGAGCTTGCTACCCCTGAGCCCCGCGTATACGGGAGGACGTACAGCCGCTTGATCTCTGCTGTAGTTGAGTCCAGGAGCCGCAGTCCGCCGCAGCCCACCGGCTGGCCCGAAGCTTTGTCGTAGGCCACGAGGAAGACGGCGCAGTCAGCGCCCGACGGCGGCGGGCCCGGTTCATGGTCCACGGTGCCAAAGCGTGCGTCAAGTTCAGCCTGCTGCGCGCGGCGCAGGTCGGCGCCTACGGGATTGGACCAAGTGACCTGCCGGATGTTCAGCCGCGGGTTGGTCTGCATGTCTGCCTCGATTCGCCGAAGGGGTATGCCAAAAAAGCCTAAAAGGCGGGAGTTACGCCGGTGTTTCTGCCGCGTAAGCGCGCGGATAACGCTTCTCTTCAGTTTGCTTGGCAGTCTAGTAATCAGGTGGTCTAGGATATTTCCATGCGCTCCACAGGTAATGAAGGTTCAGGCTACTGGTACGGCCCGGACGGCCAGTTGGACTACAGCGCCGCGGTGCTGAAGTCGCTGCGCGACTACCGGGCAGCGGAGACCGCCGTCCGAAGGTCCACCAGGGACTCCATGGGCATGGGGGAAACAGACATCCTGGCGTTGCGCTATCTGCTCCGGGCCCAAGCCTCGGGCCAGCCCTCGGCACCCAAAGACCTCAGCCAGTTCCTGGGGATCACCAGCGCCTCCACCACTTCGCTCATTGACCGGCTCGTGGCCAGTGGGCACGTCCGGCGTGAGCCGCATCCTACGGACCGGCGGTCAGTGGTAGTGGTTCCCACAGCGGAATCTGACAGGGAAGTCCGGGTCACGCTCGGCGCCATGCACCGCCGAATGATGGCGGTGGCGGAAGGGTTGAGTGCTGACGAGGCCCGGGTAGTTGTGGAATTCCTGCAGCGCATGAGGGAAGCCTTAGAGCACCTGGACGAAGAGCACGAAAAAAGGTAACTAGCCTGACTAGCTAGACTGGCTAGCAATATGTATGCTTACGATCAGTCCCTGAACCCTTCAGATGGAGTCGTGAGTGCGTTGGTTACTTTTACTGAGCTTGGTTCCCCTGATGTCTTCGCCCGGCGAACATCGCTGAGCGCTTTCCGGTCCGACGAGCGGCCCGGCCTCCCCGTGCACTGCGGCACCGGGATGGACCTTGTGACCCCTGCGCTGGGGCCGGTCGCCGTCGGCTACAGCTTTGAGCCGGACGACGGCGGCCCTGTCCAGCTGCCACCCGTGTGGCGCTGCAGCTGTGGTTTCCAGCTCGACACCGGGTTGGGCGCACCTCACGCCCCAGCACTCTCCGCATGAGCACCCGCGCCGCAGTTTCTGTCCGCAATCCCACCCCTCTTGTTTCCGTGCATCCCGTGGCAGGGCGCTACCAACTGAAGGAGCGCCTGGGCCGCGGTTCGCTGGCTGAAGTCTTCCGCGCTACAGATCGTGAGGGCGGTCCGGATGTGGCCGTCAAGGTGGCCGGAGGCGAGTCCGCGAAGCACTTTGAGCGGACCAACAACGAAGCCGCCGTCCTGGCGTCCATGAGCCATCCCTCGATCATCAAGTTCGTTGCCAAAGGTGTTATGCATGACGATTCGCCGCTTGCCGGGCGTCCTTTCCTGGTGGAGGAACTGGCGCTCGGACTGAACCTCTCCGAGGTGATCCGCACACGGCCGCCCCAGGCCCAGGAGGTTGCCAGCTGGGCCTATGGCCTCTTTGGTGCCTTGGCCCACCTGCACGGGCAGGGCTTGGTGCACCGCGATATCAAGCCCGCCAACCTCATGTTGAGCGGCCTGCGAAGGAGCCCGGTACGCATCATCGACTTCGGCATCGTGGCTGCAGCGGGTTCCCCTCCGGAGCCTGGCATCTCGTCTGGAACAGTGCACTTTATGAGCCCTGAGCAGGCTGCCGGCGGCCCGGCCCGGGCCTCTTGGGACGTCTATGCGATGGGGCTGGTCCTGCTGGAGCTGCTCACGGGATCCAAGGCCTTTCCCGGCACCGCCATCGAATCGCTGGTGGCAAGGACCCTTCGCAGCCCCGCCATTCCGGACTCCCTCGGGCCGGGGTGGCGCAACCTGCTCCGGGCGCTGACGGCAATGGACACCGAGGCGCGGCCGACGGCGGCAGAAGCCGCTGCGATGGCCGCCCGCCTGATACCCGCCGCAGCCCCGGAAAAGGCCAGTGGAACGTGCAGGAAAATGGGCGTCTTCCCGTCCCGGCGGATCCGGCAGTTGGTTTAGGGCTCCTTTACGGCTCCCCCACGTTCTTGCCCGTGGGGTCCGCCGCAGTGGGATCGGCCAGTGCCAGTCCGCCCACGGGGCTGCCGTCCCAATGGAGAAGCTTCCAGCCGTTGTCCGGATCGCCTTCCACGGCGACGATCCCGGTGTTCGCGAGCACATGTTTCGCGGCGAACTCGTGGTCTGCGCCCTCCGCCCGGCGTCCGGCCCAGGTGCGGATGGCGGCGCCATGGCTGACCACCGCGGCCGTGGCTTGGCCCGACGTCCGTTCCAGAACCCTGGCGATTGCTGCATCGAACCGCTCGAAGAAGTCGTGCCCGTCCGGCCCCCCCGGCATCCGGCGGCCGAGGTCCCCCGCCGCCCAGGAGATCACGGTCCCCATGTAGCGCTTATGTGACTCGTGGTCGGTCAGCTTTTCCAGCGACCCCGCCTCGATCTCGTGCAGGCCGTCCAGCACCTCAAGGTCCAGGTTGTGCAGCCGTCCCAGCGGCGCTGCGGTGATCTGGGTCCTGACCAAGGTGGACGCGAACAGGGCGTCGATCCGCTCATTAGCCAGCGAACGGGCCAAGGCCTCCGCCTGGCGTTCGCCCAGTTCGGTCAGTCCTGGGCCTGGATGGGCCGTGTCCAGTTGGCCAAGTACGTTTCCTGGGGTCTGTCCGTGGCGGATGAGGAGCAGCTTCATCCCACCAGTCTCGCACCTGGAAGCCCGGCGCCGGGGCGGCCCGCGGGAAGGCCTCCACAGCAGAAGGCGCCGGGCCCCGCGAGGCCCGCGCCGCCGTCGTACTTGTGCTTCCTGCTGCCGCGGGCCTGCTACTGCAGGTGGTCCACCAGCTGATCCGCGATGCCCGTGTACTTGCCGGGCGTCAGGGCCAGCAGGCGCGCCTCGGCGTCGGCTGACAGGCCAAGGCTCTGCACGAACTCCTGCATGCGGGCAGCGTCCACCCGCTGGCCGCGGGTGAGGTCCTTGAGCCGCTCGTACGGGTTTTCCATGCCCTTGACGCCGGCAATCGCCTCGGCGCGCATCACCATCTGGATCGCTTCGCCCAGGACTTCCCAGTTGGTATCCAGGTCGCCGGCCAGCACGTCCTCGGCCACGTCCAGGCGTTCCAGGCCCTTGGCGACGTTGGAGATGGCCAGCAGTGAGTGGCCAAACGCCACGCCGATGTTGCGCTGGCTCGAGGAGTCCGTGAGGTCCCGCTGCCAGCGGGACGTGACCAGCGTTGCGCCCAGGGTGTCCAGCAGGCCGTTGGAGATTTCCAGGTTGGCCTCGGCGTTCTCGAAGCGGATCGGGTTGACCTTGTGCGGCATCGTGGAGGATCCCGTAGCGCCGGCCACGGGGATCTGCGCGAAGTAGCCGATGGAGATGTAGCTCCAGATGTCCGTGCAGACATTGTGCAGGATGCGGTTGAACCGGGCGACGTCGGCGTACAGTTCGGCCTGCCAGTCGTGGCTCTCAATCTGGGTGGTAAGCGGGTTCCACGTCAGTCCCAGGGCTTCCACGAAGGACTTGGCCACCTGCTGCCAGTCGGCGCCGGGAACGGACGCCACGTGGGCGGCATAAGTGCCGGTAGCGCCGTTGATCTTGCCCAGGTATTCGGTCCTGGCGATGCGGTCCAGCTGGCGGGTCAGGCGGTGAGCGATGACTGCCAGCTCCTTGCCAAGGGTGGTGGGGGTGGCGGGCTGGCCATGGGTGCGGGACAGCATGGGCACGGCGCGGTTGTCCTGCGCCATTTTGCTGATCTGGGCCACCAGGGCACGGGCCGCGGGGAGCCACACGTCCTCCACAGCCCCCTTGACGCCCAGCGCGTAGGAGAGGTTGTTGATGTCCTCGGAAGTGCAGCCGAAGTGCACCATGGCGGTCAGGTTCTCGATGCCGATGGCCGGAAGGCGGCGGCCGATGTAGTACTCCACCGCCTTGACATCGTGGACAGTAACGGCCTCGATGTCAGCCAGTTCGGCCACGGAGGCGGCATCGAATTCGGTGACGATGGCGCGCAGTTGCTCCTGTTGCGGGGCCGTCAGCGGCCCGGCGCCCGGAAGCACGTTGTTGCTGGTCAGATGGATGAGCCATTCGACTTCCACTGCCACCCGGTCACGGTTGAGCGCTGCCTCGGACAGGTAGTCGACGAGCGGCGCGACCGCGGACTGGTAGCGGCCGTCCAGCGGGCCAAGCGCGATTTTTTCCGGGGACGCGGCGAGGGCCAGGCGTCCTGAGGGCGTACGGGTATCAGCTGTGGCGGCGGTTTCAGGCATGTGCTGATTCTTTCACGAACTGGCGCGGCGGCTTTAGCCGCTTCCCGCAGGTTACTTGTCCACATAGCCGTCGGCGGTGGTTGGGTCCGGGCGTTGTCCTCCGTAGCGTTCATGCCAGGCAGATCAGCGGGGCGTGCTGCGTCAAGAAGGAGACCGGTTATGGGGAGCCAACTGGCAGGGGCAGACCTGCAACAGGAAATGCTGCGCGTCTCGCAGGTAATGCAGCTGGCTGAAAGGGTGGGCGTCTGCATCGGCCGCGGCGAGCAGGTTTTGGACAGCTTCCGGGATATCCAGCTGCTGCAGTGGGAGTCGCCGGCCGGCCGTGCATACCGGGACGCCGTTTTGCTTCAGTCCGCAGCCCTCCGCCGCGCCCTTGAAGCGCTGACTGAAGCAAAAGCTGCGGTGGAACGGCACAGCCAGGAGACCCTCACCGCCGGCTGCACCAACCCGGGCATCCGCTGATGGCCGAGGTAGTGCCGTCGGGAAGCGGCCTTATCCACGTGTCCGGACCTCCCGACGACGGATTCCTCACCATCCGCGGAGGCGTGGGCGGCATCAGGTTCCAGCTGGAGGAGCTGAGCGGCGGCGCAGAGAAGCTTGACGACCTCGCGGGCGAGCTGTCCGGAATGGAGGTTGAGGTCCGCCGGATCTGGGAAGACCTCATCCCCTACCAGGACCTGCCCCGGTGGTCGGGGTCGCTTGCCTTGACCGCGGTAGGGGAATCTGAGCGGAGCGTCCAAGCGGTGCGGCTTGAGCTGCAACGGCTGGGCAGCCAGGTCCGCGCTTGCAGGCAGGAATATGAAATGGCAGAAGCCTGGGCGGCGATTGGTCGGTCCGTGGGCATGGCCAGTCCCGGAGAGATCTACGGCTCCCTTGAGAATCTGGTGGCAAACCGCGCAGCCGATGACAAGACGGCAGAAACCATTGTGGCGATGCTGCGGCTCGAGGCGGCAGACGTCAAGCGGAATGTGGGGGAGAATCCCCTGGTTTGGGATCGCCTTGAGCAGGATGGCGTCGTTGGCCGTCCCTTGGCCGTGCACGAGGAGGAGACGGTCGAATTGGACCTCGACACATCGCCGGTGGGCTTGCTGGAACGTATTCGAGGCATCGATGCCCGTGGTGCCGGATCCATAGAGGTCGTCGAAGTCACGAATGGAGGGGAAAAGGTTTACGTGGTGATCGTGCCGGGCACCCAACCGGCCGGCCTCGGCGCAGGTGGGGAGAACCCGTTTGATGAAGTCGGGATACTCGAAGCAATGGTGTACAGCTCTGACGACATGAGCCTTGCGGCCCTCCAGGCGCTTCAGGCCGCGGGTGCGGAGCAGGGAGCCACGGTGGTAGCGGTCGGCTACAGCCAAGGCGGAATCCACGCCATGAACATGGCTGCCGACCCCCGCTTTCTGCACGAGTACGACCTGCAGTACGTGCTGACAGCCGGCTCTCCTGTCGCCGGAATCAACCCCGCCGCAGGAGTGAAGTCGCTGCACCTGGAGCACCGTGCGGACTGGGTGCCGGGAGGGGACGGGGCACCAAACCCGGATACCAAGGAGCGTGTGACGGTTAGCTTGACCCAAGCACCGAGGGCGTTGGAAGGCGAAGGGAGCCTGGGGCCCGGGCACACCCTCACCAGCTACCAGGACGGCGCACGGCTGGTTTCCGCCAGCAGTGATCCCTCGCTGGTGGCCTCCACCGCGGCGCTGAGTACTGCATTGGGAGCGGGTGGAACGGCGACGGCCACACGGTTCTCCCTGTCCCGGACCAAACCTCCCGCGGCAGATCTTCACGCGGCGGACAACCGGAGGCAGGAGCGCGGGTATGGCGGGCGGTAACGGGGCGGCGCTGGAGCCTCCTTGTCCTACCGTCGGGTTCCGGTAATCCTGCCGGCCACGAGCGAGACCAGCGTGATGATGACCGCCGCTAGAACGGCGGTCCAGAAGAAGGAGTCGATCGTGAAGTGGACCGGTGTGTAGCTGCTGATCCAGGACGTCAGGTACAACATCGCCGCGTTGATGACGATGGTGAACAGGCCAAGGGTCAGGATGGTGAGGGGCAGGGCGAGCAGGCTCACCAGGGGACGGACCAATGCGTTCACCAGGCCGAAGATAACGCCGATGAACAGATAGGCCAGGACAACTCCGATGGTGTCCGTCCCTTGGGTCACCCCGGTCCTGGCCACTGCATCCGTCGCCGCGGAGCTGGAGATTTCCAGTCCCGGCAGTAACCAACCCGCCACCCAGAGGGCGAGGCCGTTGATCAGGATCCGGGCTATCAGTCGCATACGCCCATGGTTGCACACCGCCCTGGAAGGCAGGCCAAAGACGGACCGCCTTACCTCCGGCATCGGGAGAAGTAGGCTGGTTTCCATGACGTCATCAAACGCCCTTGCCGGCGGTATCGAGCCGCGTCCTGTGGTGGCGGGGCTGCCCCGCTACGCCGCCGGTAAACCTCCGGTTCCCGTGGACGGACTGGCAAGCTACAAGCTGTCTTCGAACGAAAATCCGTTGCCACCCATTCCGGCGGTTGTCGAGGCCATCGCGAAGCAAACTGACTTCAACCGCTATCCAGATCCATTGAGCACCCGGCTGCGGACCGAACTCGCCGGCTTCCTCAAGGTCCCCGCCGAGGATATCGTTACGGGCGCCGGCAGCCTCGGGGCCCTGAACCAGCTGCTGGCCGCTTTCGCCGGACGGAACGAAGACGGCAAGGCTGATGAAGTGGTTTACGCATGGCGCTCCTTCGAGGCATACCCCATCAGCGTCGGCCTCTCCGGTGCGGAAGGTGTTCCCGTCCCGCTCACCCCGGAGGGCCGCCATGACCTGCCGGCAATGGCAGCGGCGGTTACCGCCCGGACCAAAGTGATCCTCCTGTGCACCCCCAACAATCCCACCGGTCCCGCCCTCGGCACTGCCGAAACCGAGGCCTTTATCCGCTCTGTCCCCACTGACGTGGTGGTGGTCGTCGACGAGGCCTACCAGGAGTTCGTGCGGGAACCGGATGCTGTGGACGGGATCAGCCTCTACCGCAAATACGGCAACGTGGTGGTGCTTCGCACCTTTTCAAAGGCACACGGGCTGGCTGGGCTGCGCGTTGGCTACAGCATCTCCAATCCGGAGCTGACACAACACCTGCGGGTTGCGGCAACACCCTTCGCCGTGTCCCAGATTGCGGAAACGGCAGCAATTGCCTCCCTCCGGAATTACCCCCAGGTTGTGGAAAGGGTACAAAGGCTGGTGGATGAGCGGGACCGCGTTACGTCAGCGCTCCGCAGCCTGGGCTGGGCAATTCCGGATGCCCAGGGCAACTTTGTCTGGCTGGATCTGGGTAGTGACAGCGTCGAATTTGCCGAACTGGCGGGCAGGCAGGCATTGTCGGTGCGGGCATTCGCGAATGAGGGCGTGCGGGTGAGCATCGGCGAGGAGGAAGCGAACAGCCGTTTCCTGGCCTTGTGTGCGGACTATACAAAGGCCCCGCGCGGTTCCTAGCACTTAACAAGTAGCTTCGCGCTTAGCTACTGAAGATAAAGTTAGGATCAGTAAGCCAATGTATATGCCCCCGCAGGAATCTATTCCTCTTGAGGCATATATCCCAGCGACATTTGCATTGCATTCGGATGCGGCAAGCAAGGAGACGGTATGGGTACACATCTGCCTTCCACCGAGTTCGACGGAACAGCTGTAGACGACCAGCGCGAGGCTGACGCCGAAGCAGTCATGGGTGAGCCGCCGGCGCAGATGGTCCAGCTCCTCAGCCCGGACGGGAAGCTGGGCTTCGATCCCGTTTTCACCGACTATGCCAGCAAGCTCACCCCGGAAGTCCTCCGCGGACTCTACTCGGACATGGCTGCCATCCGCCGGTTCGACGTCGAAGCGACAGCCCTGCAGCGGCAAGGCCAACTGGCGCTCTGGGTTCCGCTCACGGGCCAGGAAGCCGCACAGATCGGTTCCGGCCGCGCCAGCCAGCCGCAGGACTACATCTTTCCCACCTACCGGGAACACGGCGTCGCGCTCACCCGCAACGTGGACCTGGCTGAGCTCCTGCGCCAGTTCCGCGGTGTTTCCAACGGCGGATGGAACCCCAAGGACACCAACTTCCACCTGTACACGCTGGTCCTGGCCGCGCAGACGCTCCATGCCGTTGGCTATGCCATGGGCATCCAGCGGGACCAGAAACTGGCTGCCTCCCACGCCGCCGGGGCAGGGGCCGCGGAGCCGGACGCAGCGGTGATCGCCTACTTCGGCGACGGCGCCAGCTCTGAGGGTGACGTCCACGAATCCATGGTGTTCGCCTCTTCCTACAACGCCCCGGTGGTGTTCTTTTGCCAGAACAACCACTGGGCCATCTCCGTCCCCACCGCCGTACAGACCCGGGTGCCGCTGTCCAACAGGGCCAAGGGTTATGGCTTCCCCGGCATCCGCGTGGACGGCAACGACGTCATCGCGGTCCACGCCGTTACCGAATGGGCGTTGGAGCACGCACGGGAAGGCAAAGGACCTGTCCTGATCGAGGCCTTCACCTACCGGGTGGGTGCGCACACCACTGCGGACGACCCCACCAAATACCGGGAAGCGGCTGAAGAGGAGGCCTGGCGGGCCAAAGACCCGCTGGCCCGCCTGGAGAAGTACCTCCGCTCCGAAGGCCTGGCTGACGATGCCTTCTTCGCCCAGGTCAAAACCGAGGGTGACGAACTCGCAGCCTATGTCCGCCGGACCACGCACGACCTTGAAACCCCGGATATCCGCACCGCCTTCGCCAACACCTATGCAGAAGCCCACCCCCTCGTGGCCGAAGAACTTGCATGGTTCGAGGAGTATTCCGCGGGCTTCGCAGGTGGGGAATCCATGGAAGAACCAGGCAGGCAGGCAGTAACTGCCCAGGCATCCCCCAAGGCAGGCCACTGATGACCACCATGACCATTGCCAAGGCCATCAACGAAGGACTTCGCGCTGCGCTGACAGAGAATCCGAAGTCCCTGCTGATGGGTGAGGACATCGGCGCGCTGGGCGGCGTATACCGTGTGACCGACGGCCTGATCCGGGAGTTCGGCCCGGAACGCGTGGTGGACACGCCGTTGGCGGAGTCCGGCATCATCGGAACGGCAATCGGCCTCGCCCTGCGCGGCTATTCGCCTGTGTGCGAGATCCAGTTCGACGGCTTCGTCTTCCCCGGCTTCAACCAGATCACCACCCAGCTGGCGAAGATTCACTCCCGCAGCAACGGCAACCTCACCGTCCCTGTGGTGGTCCGCATCCCCTATGGTGGCGGCATCGGTTCCATCGAGCACCATTCCGAGTCACCCGAAGCGCTCTTCGCCCACACGGCAGGGCTGCGGATCATCACCCCCTCCAACCCGCATGACGCCTACTGGATGATCCAGCAGGCAGTCCAGTGCCAGGACCCGGTGATCGTTTTCGAGCCCAAGCGGCGCTACTGGCTCAAAGGTGAGGTTGACGTTGAGGCTCCGGGCGCGTCCGAAGATCCCTTCAAAGCCCACGTCCTCCGCGGTGGAACGGACGCCACCATCGTGGCTTACGGGCCACTGGTTCCGGTTGCCCTTGCGGCAGCCAACGCCGCGGCGGAAGACGGACACAGCCTGGAAGTCATCGACCTTCGCTCCATCTCGCCCATCGACTTCGATACGGTCACCGCTTCGGTTCAGAAGACCGGCAGGCTGATTGTGGCCCACGAGGCCCCTACCTTCGGGGGAATCGGCGGCGAAATTGCGGCCCGGATCAGCGAGCGGGCTTTCCACTCGCTGGAGGCGCCGGTGATCCGCGTCGGCGGCTTCCACATGCCCTATCCCGTGGCCAAGGTGGAGGAAGATTACCTTCCGGACATTGACCGCATCCTCGAGGCGCTGGACCGCGCCCTCTCCTACTGAGGACACCATGACCCTGAACAAGTTCAATCTCCCTGACGTGGGCGAGGGCCTGACTGAGGCGGAGATCGTCTCCTGGAAAGTCAAGCCCGGTGACGCCGTCGCCATCAATGACGTCCTTTGTGAAATCGAAACCGCCAAGTCGATCGTGGAACTGCCCTCGCCGTACGCCGGCACCGTCACTGAACTGCTGGTCCCCGAGGGCGTCACCATCGACGTCGGAACCGCCATCATCAGCGTCAGCAACGAAGTCTCCGGAGATCCAACGCCTGCTGACGTCCGCGCACCCGAGGTGCCGCAACCGATGTACGGCAAGCTTGCGGCTGCCGGGTCGGACGTGGCCACGGCCGACGGCGGCGGGCAGGACGGTGCGATGGCTGGCGGTCCGCTGGTGGGGTCCGGCCCCAAGGCTGACGCCGTCAAACGCCGCCCGCGCAAGGCCCGCCCCGCCGATGCCCTCACCGTTAACACCCCGGAAGTGGAGCCCGTCCAGCCCCTGACGCCGGCTGCGGTGACTGCCGGACCGATGGCGCCCGCAGCCGGCAACGCCGTTCCTGGCCACACCAACGACGGCGGGGCGGACAACCGGCCCACCTTCGGCGGAGCCATTACCGGCCTCGTGAACAGGGTCCTGGCCAAACCTCCGGTCCGCAAGATCGCCCGCGATTTGGGGATCGACTTGGCGGACGTGGTGGCAACGGGCTCCCGCGGCGAAGTAACCCGCGAGGACCTGGTCAGCTACCAGGCGCAGCGGGACGCGGAACTGGACGAGGCCGACGGCTTCTGGGGCAAGGCCGGAAAGCCCCAGGACCAGCGCATCGAGCGGTTCCCCGTCAGGGGGGTCCGCAAGGCCACGGCCAAGGCAATGGTCGATTCGGCCTTCTCGGCACCGCACGTCAGCATTTTCGTGGATGTGGACGCCAGCCGCACCATGGAGTTCGTCAAGCGGCTCAAGTCCTCCAGGGATTTTGAGGGCATCCGCGTTTCACCCCTGCTCATCCTGGCCAAGGCAGTGATCTGGGCCGCTGCCCGGAACCCCAGCGTCAACGCCACCTGGGTGGATACCGGGGAGGGCGCAGCCGAAATCCATGTCAAGCACTACATGAACCTGGGGATCGCTGCGGCAACCCCGCGGGGCCTGATGGTGCCCAACATCAAGAACGCCCAGGACCTGTCGCTGAAGGAGCTGGCGCTGGCCCTGAACAACCTGGCCACTACCGCCCGGGCCGGAAAGACGCAGCCTGCTCAGATGCAGGGCGGGACGCTGACCATCACCAACATTGGAGCGCTCGGCATCGATACCGGTACGCCGATCATCAACCCGGGCGAAGTGGCCATCGTTGCCTTCGGAACCATCAAGCAGAAGCCTTGGGTGTTGGACGGGGAAGTGATTCCGCGCTGGATCACCACCTTGGGGGGTTCGTTCGACCACCGTGTTGTGGACGGCGACCTGTCCGCCCGCTTTATGGCCGACGTCGCCGCCATCCTGGAGGAGCCGGCGCTGCTGCTTGATTAGGAAACCAAGTGTGGTGATCGACGCCGGTGCCATCCGTGCCAGGAACAAGGCTGCCCGATGGATTACCGAGGCGCTCCAGCCGCCCGTGGTGGTGAGCGTGCAGTTGCTGGTGAGCCCCCTGACGCAACCAGGGTTTCCCGGCACCATGGCGTATGGGGCGCTGGCGGCATTGTTCGTGTGCGTGATCCCGTTGTTCCTGCTGCTGGTCCTGGTGCGCCTGGGAAAAGTTACGGACCATCACGTCAGTAACCGAAAGCAGCGCGCCCCGGTGCTGCTGATGGCGCTGGGGTGCATCGTGGCCGGGCTGCTGGTGCTGGAAGCAGCCGGTGCCCCGCAGAGTGTTCTTGCCATGGTTCTTGCCGTGGTGGGCGGGGTGGTGGTGCTGGCCGCCGTCAGCCCGTTCTGGAAGATCAGCGGGCATGCTGCCGCCATATCGTCGTCGGCCGTGATTGCCGTGCTGATGCTCGGCCCGGCGTGGCTTCCGTTGCTGCTGCTTATCCCTGCCGTTGGCTGGTCCCGGGTAGTGCTGCGGGCCCACACTCTGGCCCAGGTTGTGGCAGGTTCACTGTTTGGCGGCCTAGTGATGGCCGGTATCTGGTGGCTCCTGGACGGCTGGATGGTGCCGTAACAGCGGACCCGTCAGAACGTGGAGTACGTCGTCAGCAGTTCGATGGTGGTGGGATCGGCCATGGTGCCCAGCGAAACGGCAGCGGCGATCATCAAGCCGCTCAAGACCGCCCCCACTCCGCCAACCGCGCTCAGGAGCTTCCAGTCTTCGCGCAGGACGCTGGCTACGGTGGCCGGCATGTCCAGGCCGGGAGCTATGACGTTGGGAGCGCTGTCCACGGATCCATCGTCCAGGAGCGCCACCACCGTGCCGTTGCCGCGGTCGACGCGCATGGAGCAGATGTGGTTGCCGTGCCGGGCCAGGAGGATGTCGTGGCCGACGAGTTGGCGGCGCTGGAGAGTGAGCAATGGAGCCCCTTGAAATGTCGTGGAAGGTGGGTGTCCGCGCCGTTGGGGGCTTTTCCAATTTTATCGTTGCGCCAGGGGCGTAAATGGCGTATGGAGCGTGAGAACGGACACCCCCCGCAGCGACTTCTGCCACCACAGGGAGTGTCCCCGGTAACTGCTAGTCGGCGTCGTAGGTGTTGGCGATGTAGACGTCGCAGGGAGCGTTGTGGGCCACGCTGTTGGCCACGCTGCCCAGGACCCGGCCGATGCCCTGCATCCGCCGGTTTCCTACCACGATGATCCGGGCGTCCATCCGCAGGGCTTCCTTGATGAGGGCATCCGCGGGGCGCCCGCGGGCTGCGGAATAGGTCACCTTGATGTCCCGGCCCAGGGATTCGGCCACAGTGCGGGCCACCTGCTCTGCGGCATCGGCGTCAGAGACGATCCACTGGTCACTGCCGGAGCCGAACACTTCGGTGCGGTCGCTGTCGAAGGCCGAGACCACGTGCAGCGATGCGCCCAGGGCGGCGGCGAGGTCGCGTGCCGATTCTGCCGCCTTCTTTGCCGTACCGCTGCCGTCTACCCCTACAACGATGATTCCGCTCATGTATTGCTCCTTTGCTTGGTGTGCGGCTTAAGTCCGGTGAGCCCTACGCTACAGCCCGGCGATCGCTTCCCGCAGTACCGGTGCCAGCCGGCGGACGCCCTCGGTGATGGCTTCCGGCGGCACGGCGCTGAAGGCGAGGCGCAGTTTGTTGGACGGCTCGTCCGACGGCGTGAAGGCGGCGCCGGGGATGAACACCACTCCGGCGTCGATCGCCTTATGCAGAAGCGGGTAAGTGTCCACGCCTTCGGGCAGCGTCACCCAGACGAAGAAGCCGCCTTCGGGGGTGGTCCAGCTGGTGCCGGGAGGCATGTACGCCTCGAGGGCGGCGAGCATGGCGCGGGAGCGCTCGGCATACAGCCCCCGGTAGGTTTCGATCTGGCCCCTCCAGTCGTAGTCCCGCAGGTACGCGGAAACCAGCATCTGGTTGAGGGCGGGCGGGCAGAGCGTGACCGATTCCGCGGCGAGGTAGTACCGGCGCTGCAGATGCTCCGGCACCAGGGCCCACCCAATACGTAAACCCGGTGCGAAGATCTTCGAGAAGGACCCCAGATAGATGACGTCGCCGGCGTTCTCAGCGCGCAGAGGCGCCAGGGGTTCCCCGCTGTAGCGCAGCAGCCCGTAAGGGTTGTCCTCCAGGACAAGAATATTCGCATTCCGGCATATGTCGACGATTTGCTGGCGGCGGTCCTTCGCGAGGGTGATGCCCGAGGGGTTGTTGAAGTTGGGGATTGTGTACAGGAATTTGATGTTCTTCCCGGCCAGCTGCAGGGCTGCGATCCTGGCCTCGAGCAGCTCCGGGATGAGGCCGTCCTGGTCCATCTCCACTGTTTCCACCTGCACCTGATACGCCTCGAAAGTGTTCAGGGCGCCCACGTAGGTGGGGTCTTCCACGAGCACCACATCGCCCGGGTTGCAAAAGACCTTGGTGGCCACGTCCTGGGCCGACTGCGACCCTGCAGTGATCACCACGTTTTCCGGCCGCGCGTCGAGGATTCCTTCGGCCGCCATCACTTCGCAGATCTGCGCCCGGAGCTCCTGTGTGCCTTGGCCGCCGCCGTACTGCAGGGCCGTGAGGCCGTCCTCGGCGATGATACCGGCCGCGGTGGCGGCGAGCCGCTCGAGGGGAAGCGACTGAAGATAAGGGCTTCCGCCGGCCAGGGACACCAGTCCGGGCCGCATGGAGATATCAAAGACGTCCCTGACCGCTGACTGGCGGATGTTTGCGGCGCGCTCTGAGAAAAGTCCCTCATGGCGGTGGGCGGACGTGGCCGCCCGCTCGATGGCATCAATGGCTTCGGCAGGCAGCACCTTTGCTGCGGCATCAAGTGTCTCGTGGCTCACACTCAACAGGATACAGCGGGGAGTTGCCAACTGAGCAACATCTGTTGCTCAGGAGCGCGTCGGGGCCTGCATCCGGGTGGGCGGCGTGGAAGCCGAGCTGCGGCCTTGGTGGCTCACTTCAGCTGCAGCGCTTCCGCCAGCCCGCGGCCGTTGACATAGATCTCGGCCCGGATCGCTCCCACCGCTGCCACCGCGGTTTGGGTCAACTGCGCTTCCACCCGGGGCACATCGCAAGCGCCTCCCAGCCTTAGCGTCCCGACCAGGTACACCGTGACCGTGGTCCCGTCGAAGGTGCCGGACAGGAACTTGAGGTCGGACCCGGAGAGCGCGTTGTAGACCGCAGGCTTCGGGGTGGAGGGCATCGCTGTGGCGGGCACCTCCAGCAGCGCCCCTACTGCGGCAGGCAGCGGTTCCTCCGCGCCGGGATTGGGACGGGCAACCCCCACCAGGCTGTCATTGCAGCCGAAGCGCACCCCGTTGCTTCCGCCGTCGTCCGGCAGCACGAAGTAGGCAGTCACGGTCTGGCTGGCAGCGTCCTTCTGTGAGGGACGCGGCGCGGATGTGGGAGGAGCGTCTGTTTCCGGTACGTCTTCCTTGCCCGGACGGGGCGGCGAAGTGCTGCCAGGGAGGGGTCCGGCGGAGGTGGCAGGCGCTGTTTCGGCCTGCGTTTCCAGCGGCGCGGGGACGGCTGCCGTTACCTGCGGAGGCGGGTCCTGCGGCTGCAGGGCAGGGCCAGTGATGGTTGGTGCCGAGGAGGGGCCAGGGCCAGCGTCCAGCAAGGAGGCAGACGAGGGCAGGGCGGGGGAGGGCGGGACAGCCGCTGGCGGAGAAGGATTGACGCAGGCAGTCAGCCACAGGGGGAGCGCGAGGGCGGCAGCCCCCACGGCGCGCGGCACCGACCATCGTCCCCCGCTGCTGCGCCTGTCTGGCATTCCTGCACCGCAATCCCGTCCCGGTACGTTCCGTGGATTAACGTTACGGCCGGTGCATTCGCCAAAGAATGTCCGGCAGGTACCGGTTGGGACAAGAGTTGGTCACGGCCCTTTAGGGCGCCCGTCAGGATTCAACCCGCCCCGCCCACACTTTGCCGGCCCACGGATCGTAGTCGGCGATGAGTTTTTCCTGCGGCGGGCGGTCCGCTTCGGGGATGTGCTGCAGGTTGATCCGGACCCGGTACCAGAGCGAGCTGGATCCACGCATCCCATCCACCAGGACGTCCGCCGGATGCAGGGCGGGGACGAGGTCCGCATGCCGGGACTTCCACTCGTCCAGGGCCGCGTGGGCTTCCGGTTTGGTTTTGGTGCGTGCAACCTCAATCAGGGGCATCATGGACTGCCGGCGGCCGGAGCCGTCGCCGCTGCGCGGTGCTTTCTCCGCGGGGCCAAGTTCGGCCGCCAGTGCAAGGAGGCCGTCCAGGGAACCCACCGCCTCGTCTATCCCCGTATGGGGATCACCCACCTCGGCGAAACGGCGCGGAACCGTCCGCACCGTGAACTGCTCCGGCCGGGCAGAGCGCACCTCGTCCCAGGCCAGCGGCGTTGAAACGCGGGCATCGGCCAGGGGCCGGACAGAGTAGGCGGATGCCACCGTGCGGTCCTTTGCGTTCTGGTTGAAATCGACGAATACGCTCTCGCCGCGTTCCTCCTTCCACCACCGTGCGGTGGCGAGCCCCGGGGCGCGGTTCTCCACCTCGCGTGCCAGCGTTTCGGCCGCCAGCCGTACGTCGCGGTAGGACCACTGCGGCGCAATGCGTACCAGGATGTGCAGCCCGCGGGATCCGCTGGTCTTCGGCCACCCCGCCAGCCCCACGTCGTCGAGCACTTCCTGCGCGACGTAGGCGACATCCACAATCTGCGACCAGTCCACGCCCGGCATGGGATCAAGGTCCACGCGCAGCTCGTCAGGGTGCTCAAGGTCCTCTGCGCGGACAGGATGTGGATTGAGGTCGAGGCAGCCGAGGTTTACCACCCACGCCAAGCCGGCAGCATCACGGATCACGGCCTCTTCGGCCGACGTTCCTGAGGCGTAGTGCAGCGTTGCCGTGTCAATGAACGGCGGGTGGTTTTCCGGCACGCGCTTCTGGAAGAACGGTTCGGCGTCAATGCCCTTGGGGAAACGCTTCAGCACCATGGGGCGGCCGCCGGCACCGCGCAGCGCTCCGTCCGCCACGGCGAGGAAATAACGCACCAGGTCCAGCTTCGTCACCCCTGGGCCGGGGAACACCACTTTGTCCGGGCTGGAAATGCGGACCTCGGTGCCGTCGATGTCGAGGATTTCGGCCGGTGCCTTCGAGGGGTTCATGGCGTCACGCTAGCAATGTTCGCTTGCGCCAGCCAGTGTGCGGGCCTCCCGGACACGCAGAAAAAATGCCCGGCACGAAACGTCGTACCGGGCATCTGGGAAGGCTGCTTACGCGGCAGGCTGGACAGCTGCAAGGGCATCGAAGACGCCCTTGATCTGCTCCACTACCTCTGCATCGTCCTTGGGGTGCAGTTCGGCGAAGCGCACCATGGAGCCCGGAACGGCGAGCTTGACGTCCTCGAGGATCTGGGCGCCGGCAATTCCTGCCGCCTTGCGGGCTTCATCCTGGGCCCAGACTCCACCGAACTGGCCGAAAGCAGTGCCGACGACGGCGGTGGGCTTGCCTGCCAGGGCGCCGGCGCCGTAGGGGCGGGACAGCCAGTCGATGGCGTTCTTGAGTGCAGCCGGAACAGTTCCGTTGTGCTCGGGGGTTACCAGCAGGAGAGTGTCAGCGTCGCTTGCGGCGGCGCGCAGGGCGGCAGCGGCGGCGGGAACCTGGCCTTCGACGTCGATGTCCTCGTTGTAGAAGGGGATGTTGCCGAGGCCCTCGTGGATGACAACCTCCACCTGCTCCGGCGCGTTCAGCTTGATCGCTTCGGCCAGCTTCTGGTTGGTGGACTCGGCGCGCAGGCTGCCGACGAGGGTGAGTACGGTGCTCTTGGTCATGGTGACTCCTGGGGTAGGGGCGGCGGGAAGGGCCGCCGGCCGGGAACATCAGAGGCTTGGATGCCTTCACCCATCTAAACGGACTACGGTCCGGTTCTTATTCCCCGGGGCTAGAATATGGACTGTGAGCTCCATCTCAATGCGGCCCCAGCTGCCGGCAAGGGCCGCCGCGGAACGCAGCGACGCCGCCCGGAACCGGGAGCGGCTGCTCAGCGCCGCCCGCGACCTGATCGGTGAATGCGGCGTGGACGGGCTGACGATGGACCGCCTTGCCGAGCAGGCAGGCGTGGGTAAAGGCACCGTCTTCCGCCGTTTCGGCAGCAGGGCCGGACTTATGCTGACCCTGCTGAGCGAATCCGAGGCGGCGTTCCAGGAGCGCTTCATGTTTGGTCCGCCACCCCTGGGCCCCGGCGCGCCCGCGCTGGATCGCCTCGTCGCGTTTGGTGCGGAACGCATCGCGTACATTGTGGAGTTCGGCGAATTGGCCCTCGCGGCGGAAAACACCACGCGCGGGCGTTTCGAGCCCCCTGCCGCAGCCCTTTGGCACCGCCACATCGAGGTGCTGCTGCGTGAAGAGGGGTTCGACGCAGACCCCTGGCTGATGGCCCGTTCCCTTGCCGCCACCCTCGCCCCGGGCCGGCTCCACAACCTCCTCAAAGTACATGGGGTGAGTGCGGACCGCTTGGGTGCATCCTGGCGTGAGCTTGTCACACGGGTTGTCAGCGGCAAGTAAAATAACCCCTTCCGGACGCCTCCTCCAGTCACATCCACTTCACAAGCCATTCATAACAATCTGGTACGCGCGGGTAGGTTTGCCCGGATCCTGCCGTATTTCAGGGGTGGCTCGTGATAGTTTCCTCTTCGAATGTGACCCGCAACATAGTCCATTGGGCTGGCCCATCCAGGCTGCGGGTGGCCAGCTACCCGCTGGCAAAGGACCCGGCAAGGCGGCACAACCCCCGCTGACCCGGGAAACGGAAGGATCCAGCACGTGATTGTTGATTTGCCCGATACCGTGACCCGCCCGCGGACTCCCTGGTGCACTGACGTCCAGCTGCCGGTGGCGAAACAGAACTAACCCGATGCTCAGGTACCTGGCCAAGCGCGGCATCACGTACGTTTTTATGATCTTCCTGACCACCTCGGCGGGATATTTCCTGGCCGTCAGCTCCCTGAAGCCGGCCTTGCTGGAACAGGAACGCATTCCCCGCCCCACACCGGAGCAGGTGGCCACCTCCATGCGGCTCAAAGGCCTGGACCCGGACCTCAACCCGTGGGAGCGCTACGTGGAATGGCTGACCGCCATCATCACTCGCTGGGACTGGGGCCGCAGCCCGAATGGCGCTTATATCAACGCCGAGTTCGGCGACCGCGTCTGGATTTCCACCCGCCTCTTCCTGGCCTCCATCATCCTGACACTCGTCATCGGTGTGGCGCTGGGCGTCTACTCCGCAGCGCGGCAATACAAACTCCAGGACCGGGTGATCACGTCCTACAGCTACCTCGCTTACATCGTGCCCGCGCCCATCGCCTACTTCCTGGTGCAGCTGGGCGCCATCAACATCAATGAAACCGTGGGCGAGCGCATCTTCTTCGTCACGGGCATCTCCACCCCGGGAACAGCTCCGGGGTGGGCACAGTTTGTGGACATGCTGGCGCACTACGCCGTTCCCACTATTGCCATCACCCTGGTGGGCTGGGGCTCCTACCAGATTGCCCAGCGCCAGTACCTCCTGGACAACGTCAACGCAGACTTTGTCCGCACCGCCCGGGCCAAGGGGCTCACCCGCAACCAGGCCATCTCGCGGCACGCGCTGCGGGTCTCGTTCATCCCTGTGGCCCAGAGCATCGCCTTCACCATCCCGGCCATTTTCGCCGGTGGGTTCTTCGCGGAGAAGATCTTCGCCTGGCCCGGCGTGGGCTCCTGGAGCATCGACGCCATCTCGCTCCAGGACGTCAACGCCGCCACGGCCACATTGGCCTACGGCTCGGTCATCTTCGCCCTGGGGGCCATCCTGGCCGATTTCGCCACCACGCTTGTTGACCCGAGAGTGCGGGTGCAGTAGCCATGACCAACCTCAACGCCGTGGACCCGGCAGCCGTCGCCCAGGACGCGCACCTGGAAAATGCCGACGTCGTTATTGGCAAGAACACCATCATCTTCCGCCGGTTCCTGCGCAACAAGACGGCGGTGGCAGGCCTGGTCATCTTCCTCGCCCTGACCATCTTTTCCTTCGTGGGCGGGTACTTCACCCCATGGGACAAGGAGACGATCGACCCCTTCAACATCGGCATGCCGCCGTCGGCCGAGCACTACCTCGGCACGTCGCAGGCAGGCATCGACCTCTACGCCATGACCGTCGAAGGCACCAGGATCTCCATCCTGATCGGCCTGGTGGTGGGGCTGGTGTCTGTCCTGATCGCCGCCGTCTACGGATGCACCATGGCGTACTTCGGCGGCAAGGCGGACAAGGTGATGCTCTTCATCCTTGAGGCGCTCATCATGATGCCTGCCCTGCTGGTGGTGGCTGTGGCCACCAGCGGCGGAGGGGCCGGGCTGAAACGCGACCTGCCCTCCTGGCTGCTGCTGATCATCGTGCTGCTGGTCTTCAGCTGGATGGGTACCGCCCGCCTGATCCGGTCCTTGTCCATGTCCCTGATGCAGCGGGACTACGTCAAGGCCGCACAGTACATGGGGGTACCGCCGCGCCGGATCGTCTGGCGCCACCTGGTCCCCAATATCGGCTCCCTGCTGGTCCTGGACGTCACCCGCGGGGTCACCGGCGCCATCCTCGCCGAGGTGGCGTTTTCCTTCATCGGCATTGGCATCAAAGTCCCGGACGTGAGCCTGGGCGTCCTGATCGGAGGAGCCACCTCACAGGTGCAGACGTTTCCCTGGATGTTCTGGGTCCCGCTGGCCGTGATGTTCCTGCTGACCGGTTCGCTGGCCATGATGAACGACGGACTGCGTGACGCCTTCGACCCCAGCTCAAGCTCCAGCGGCAGCGCCAGCAAGCGCAAGGCCCTCAAAACCCGTGTGAAGAGGAACGCTTCATGAGCAGCGAAATCGTCACGGGGCCTGCCGAGCAGCCCCAGTCCGTCGTGGAGCGGCTGCACGTGGCGGGGCTGCACGGTCCCACGGACGCCGTCCTGTCCGTGCGGGACCTCAACGTCAGCTTCAACACTGAAAACGGTGTGGTGCACGCCGTCCGGGGGGTTGACTTTGACCTTCTGCCCGGCAAAACGCTCGGCATTGTGGGCGAATCTGGGTCCGGCAAATCCGTGACATCGCTGGCGATCATGGGCCTGCTGCCCGCCACCGCAGAGGTCAGCGGCTCGGTCCGGCTTCACGGCAAGGAGCTGCTGGGCCTTAGCGACAAAGCAATGTGCGGCTACCGCGGCAACGAGCTTTCCATGGTCTTCCAGGACCCGCTCTCCTCCCTGACGCCCGTCTACACCGTGGGCACCCAGATCATCGAAGCGCTCACTATCCACAATCCCGGCATGAGCAAGCAGGCCAAAGAAGCCCGCGCCGTCGAACTTTTGGCCATGGTGGGCATCCCCAGCCCCAAGGACAGGCTGAAAGCCTTCCCCCACGAATTCTCCGGCGGCATGCGGCAGCGCGTGATGATCGCCATCGCCATCGCGAACAACCCCCGGGTACTGATCGCGGATGAGCCGACGACGGCCCTGGACGTCACCATCCAGGCCCAGGTGCTGGAGGTGCTGCATACCGCCCAGGAGGAGACGGGCGCCGCCGTCGTGATGATCACGCACGATCTCGGCGTGGTGGCGGGCATGGCCGACGACATCATGGTGATGTACGCCGGGAAACCTGTGGAAACAGGGGCAGTGGAAGACATCTACTATGACCCGCGGATGCCCTACACCATGGGCCTGCTGGGGGCCGTGCCGAGGGTGGACGCCGCCCAAAAAGCCTCACTGGTCCCCATAGAAGGCCTGCCCCCCAACCTGATCCACACACCCACCGGCTGCTCCTTCGCGCCCCGCTGCCCGCTGGCTTCCGAGGCCTGCCTGGACGGTGAGCCGGCGCTGGAACCCACGGCGGGAAGCAGCCTGCACCGCGCTGCCTGCATCAAGTCCGGCTCACTCGGCGGCGACGTTGATGTCCACGACATCTTCTCCGCCCCGCCGGTTCCCGTGTCCGCCTTCGACTCCATTCCCCGCGGGGAGCGCACCACCGTCCTGCAGCTGCGGGATGTCCGGAAGCACTTCCCGCTGACCAAGGGCGCCCTGCTCAAGCGGACGATCGGCACGGTCAAAGCCGTGGACGGGATCAGCTTCGACATCCGCGAGGGGGAATGCTTCTCCATCGTGGGCGAGTCAGGATCCGGCAAGACCACTACCCTGCTCGAAATCATGGAGTTCCACAAGGACCAGGACGGCGAGGTGGTGATCGGCGGCCTCAGCAACAAACAGGCCGCCGATGCCCGGACCAAGAGTGCCATGCGGCGCGAACTCCAGATGGTGTTCCAGGACCCCACCGGCGCCCTGGACCCCCGCTTCACCGTCTACGAAGTCCTCGCCGAACCGCTCCAGAACGCGGGAATGGACCGGCCGGCCATCAAAAAGCGAATCATGGAACTGATGAAGCTGGTGGGCCTCCAGCCGGACCATGTCAACCGCTTCCCCAACCAGTTCTCCGGCGGACAGCGCCAGCGCATCGGCATAGCCCGGGCCCTGGCCGTGAATCCGAAACTCGTGGTCCTCGATGAGCCCGTCTCCGCCCTCGACGTCTCAGTCCAGGCCGGCGTGATCAACCTCCTGGACAAGCTCCGCGCCGAACTGGGCCTCAGCTACCTCCTGGTGGCGCACGACCTGTCGGTGGTCCGGCACATTTCCAACCGCGTTGCCGTGATGTACCTGGGCAAGATCGTGGAAATCGGCGAAGTGGACCGGGTGTTCGATAACCCCCGCCACCCTTACACCCGCGCCCTGCTCTCTGCCATCCCGGTTCCGGACCCGCAGGTGGAGCGGACCCGTGAACGGATCATCCTCCAAGGCGACCTGCCCTCCCCGCTGGCCGCCCCCAAGGGCTGCAACTTCGCCACCCGCTGCCCCGTCTTCGCGGCCCTGCCCGCGGCAAAGAAGGAAAAGTGCCTCACCCTGGAACCCCCGTTGGAACCAGTGGCACCATCCGCAGCCGCCCAGTCCCTGGTGGCCGGCCCACTGCCGCCCTTGGATCAGCGCTTCGCCTGCTTCTTCCCTGACGGGGAACTGGACGAGGACATGCTGGTGGTCCACGATTCGGCGGGCCACCATGCACCCTAGGTTTTTCCACCCATCACCAGCACTCACCACCGGCACCAACGAAGGGAACACCATGAGGAATCTGACCAGGATCGGCGGAGCGGCGGCCATTGCTGCGGCTCTGACCCTGACGGCATGCGGCGGTGGCGGAGCCACCGGGCCGGAAACGGCCAAAGGGCAGGAGGCAGGCAGCGACCTGTCCAAGCTCATCAGCATCAATGAAAAGCCGGCAGCCGATCTTGAACAGGGCGGCAAGGTCACCCTTCCATTGGGCAACATCGGCCCGGACTTCAACGGTTTCTCCAACAACGGCAACAGCGCGGACAACTCCGCGCTGATGGCGGCGATCAACCCCGTGGCGGTGACCGGTGGCGGAATCGGCGGCTGCTGGAAGGTGGACTTCGAAGGCAAGGCCACGCCCAACAAGGATTTCTGTGAATCCGTGGAGAACGAGGTGAAGGACGGCAAGCAGATCGTCACCATCAAGGTGAACGATAAAGCCACCTTCAATGACGGGACACCCATTGACATCAAGGCCTTCCAGAACACTTGGAACATCCTGAAGAGCCCGGATGCCGGCTACGACATTGTCTCGTCGGGGTCCTACGCCTTTGTTGAGTCGGTGGAAGCCGGCAGCAGCGACAAGGAAATCATCACCACGCTGAGCCAGCCCGTCTACCCGTTGGAAGACCTTTACTTTGGCCTCATCCACCCGGCCGTGAACACTCCGGAAATCTTCAACGAGGGCTTCGTGGGCGAGATGCACCCGGAGTGGATGGCGGGACCGTTCAAGGTGGACCAGTATGACACGGCCGGTAAGACCGTGAGCCTGGTTCCGAACGAGAAGTGGTGGGGCAACAAGCCGGTGCTGGAAAACGTGGTGTTCCGCCAGCTTGAGACCAGCGCCCAGATCGCTGCTTTCAAGAACGGCGAAATCGACGCCATGTCCGCCAACACCATCGCCCTCTACAAGCAGCTCGAGGGCACCAAGGACTCTGAGGTCCGCCGCGGCCAGCGGCTCTTCGCCGGCGGTATGAACATCAACGCCCAGAAGATCACCGATGTGGCAGTCCGCAAGGCGATCTTCGCGGCGGTGGACCGCGAGGCCCTCCGCAAGGTGCGCTTCAACGGGCTGAACTGGGAGGAGCCCAGCTCCGGCTCCATGATGCTCCTGCCGTTCTCGGAGTACTACCAGGACAACTACCCGGTCAAAGAGACCGGCCCCGATGCTGCCAAGAAGGTCCTCACGGACGCCGGGTACACCGCGAACGCAAACGGCATCATGGAGAAAGACGGCAAGCCGGCGGCCTTCAAGATCAGCAACTTCGGCGACGATCCCACCACCCTGGCCTTCACGCAGACCCTGCAGAAGCAGCTGCAGGCCGGCGGCATGGATGTGGGCATTGACCAGCGCGCGTCCGCCGACTTCGGCAAGGTCATTGGCGGCCGCGACTTCGATATGAGCGTCTCCGGCTACACCGTCGGCGCCGACGCCACGTCCGCTGTTAAGCAGTACTACGACTCCAAGACGAACGAAAACGGCCTCGGCGACGCCGAACTGGATAAGAAAATCGCGGACCTGACATCCATCGAGGACAACGCCGCGCGCAACAAGGCGGCCATGGACGTGGAGAAGGAGCACATGGCGAAGTACTTCTCCATGGGCGTGGTCATGAACGGCCCGCAGATCTCCTTCGTCCGCACCGGCCTGGCCAACTACGGACCGTCCCTGTTCCAGAGCCTGTCCCAGGTTCCGGACTGGACCACCCTCGGCTGGGAAAAGAAGTAACCACCGTCAGGCGCTCCCTCACTTAACGCAGGAGCGCATCAACGCTCTCTCACTTTCCGCGCATCAGCCGGCGGAAAGTGGGAGAGCGTTTGGGTTAAAAGCGCAGGATATGACAGAGCGCCGGAGTAGCGTGGTTGCATGACCGGGACTGAAGCTGCACGCACCATCCGCACGGCCGTCGTCGGCTATGGACTTTCTGGCAGCGTCTTCCACGCGCCCTTGATCGGGGCGGATGCGCGCTACTCCCTGGACCTCGTCGCTACATCCAACGCGGAGCGGCAAAAGGCTGCCACCTCTCGGTATCCCGGCGTGAGGACAGTGCACAACGGCGATGAGGTCCTCACGCACGCCGCGGACCTTGACCTTGTGGTGCTGGGTACCCCGCCGGCCACGCATTACCCGCTTGCGAAGGCTGCGTTGGAGGCCGGGCTGGATGTGGTGGTGGACAAGCCGTTTGCGGTGAGCAGTGAGGAAGGGAAGGAACTTATTGCCCTGGCCGCGCGATTGGGCCGGGTGCTGACGGTCTTCCAGAACAGGCGGTGGGACGGCGATTTCCTGACGCTGCGGAAACTGCTGGCGGCGGAAGCGGTGGGGAAGGTGACACGGTTCGAATCGCGGTTCGAGCGGTGGTCACCCACCATTGCGAAGGCGTGGAAGGCGCGGGCCACTGCGGCGGAGGGCGGCGGCGTGCTGTTCGACCTCGGCAGCCACCTGATCGACCAGGCCCTTCTGCTGTTTGGCCCAGCCACCGTGGTGCACGCGGAACTAAAGGCCCGGCGGCAGGACGAGCGGGCCGACGACGACGTGTTCCTGGTGCTGCGGCACGGGTCCGGAGTGCTGAGCCACCTCAGCATGAACATGCTCTGTGCCCAACAGGGCGCCCGGTTCCGCGTCCTGGGGTCGGTGGGCGCTTTCACCAAGAACGGTGTTGATCCGCAGGAACCCTACATCGTGGCCGGCGGCACCCCCCTCGACGCCGATTACGGGGAGGAGGCGCCGGAGTGGGCAGGGCTCCTGGGCCGGGACGGCCATCTGGACGCACTGCCCACCGAACGCGGCGCCTACCCGGAGTTCTACCGGATCCTGGCAGAGAAGATCCTCGACGGCGGGACGGCCTCAAAGTTGCCGCTCCCCGTGGAACCGGCAGACGCCGTCGAGGTCCTCAAACTGATACAGCAGGCACGGGAGCTGGTGGATTAGGCAGAAACGAGTTCGTGCCAGTCCGCAACGAGCGGCAGGTTGTGGGCCTCGGATACGGAGTGGTGGGCCACGTGGCCGGCGGCGATGTTCAGGCCGGCGGCGAGGGCGGGGTCACGGTCGAAGGCGGCCTTGACGCCCAGGTTGGCCAAGGACACGGCGTAGCGGAGAGTCACGTTGGTCAGCGCGTACGTGGAGGTGTTTGGAACGGCGCCGGGCATGTTGGCCACGCAGTAGAAGATGGTGTTGTGGACCTTGTAGGTGGGTTCCTGGTGTGTGGTGGGGCGGGTGTCCTCGAAGCAGCCGCCCTGGTCCACCGCGATATCCACAAGAACTGAGCCGGGCTTCATCCGGGCCACGAGTTCGTTGGTCACCAGCTTGGGGGCCTTCGCGCCAGGGATCAGGACAGAGCCGATCACCAGGTCGGCATCCACCACGGACTTCTCGATCTCGTACTTGTTCGACGCGACCGTCTTGAGCCTGCCCTGGTACTGGGCGTCCAGCTCGCGCAAGCGGTGGATGTTGATGTCCAGGATGGTCACGTCAGCGCCGAGGCCCAGGGCCATGGCCGCGGCGTTGGTTCCCGCCACACCTGCGCCCAGGACAACTACCTTCGCGGGCCGGACTCCCGGGACTCCGCCGAGCAGGACACCCTTGCCGCCGGCGGGGGCCATCAGTGATGAGGCGCCGACCTGGACGGAGAGCCGTCCGGCAACCTCGGACATGGGCGCCAGCAGCGGAAGGGCGCGGCCTTCCTGGACGGTTTCGTAAGCGATGGCGGTGACGCCGGAGTTGATGAGCTCGCGGGTGAGTTCGGGCTCGGCGGCGAGGTGGAGGTAGGTAAAGAGGATCAGGCCTTTGCGGAAGCGGTGGTACTCGGCCTTGATGGGTTCCTTGACCTTCATCACCATGTCGGCGCGGCCCCAGACGTCGTCGGCGTCAATGACGATTTCGGCGCCGGCGATGGCGTATTCCTCGTCGGTGATGCCCGAGCCCAATCCTGCGCCGCGTTCCACCAGCACGGTGTGGCCGTGGGTGCGGAACTCGTGGACACCGGCAGCGGTGATGGCCACCCGGAATTCGTTGTTCTTGATTTCTTTGGGGACGCCGATGATCATCGTGGGCTCCAGGTTCTCGGCGGGTAAGCCGGAAAAGTACGGAAGGATTTCGTATTTCCACGATAAATCCGGTTGTGAGCCACCTGACATTAAGCATGACAAGGTGGAACAGGAAAACCGCGAAAATCCGCCAATTCCGTCCCAACGGGTTCGACGTTTGTCCAGCCCGGGGGCGTCAAGTGTCGCCTCGTGTCCGTTCGTGCCCGACGCCCCGAAAGCAGTAGTGTGGGGCCCATGCAGCAGCAGGGCGTGGAGCAACTGGTTGAGCAGGTGGCGCAGAAGCTGGGCCGCGGCCTTTCCCTCGAGGATCTCGACGGCGTACTGCTGGCCTACAGCTCCAACCAGTCCCACGCCGACCGCGTCCGGGTGAACTTCCTGCTCAGCAAGAAGGTGCCCGCGGACGTGAGCGCCTGGCAGCTTTCGCACGGCATCGCCACTGCCGTCCGCCCGGTGGTGGTTCCGGCCAATCCGCACCTGGGCATGTTGGGACGGGTATGTGTACCGCTGATGGTCCGCGGCTTCCGGGTGGGCTACCTCTGGGTGCAGCAGGACTCGGCGGAGGAAAATCCGACGGCCATCCTCACCCAGTTGCCGGCGGTCACCAACGAACTCGAGATGCTCTCCGCGCTGCTGCTCGACTCGAACACTGCGGAGTCCGAGTTCCGGCGCGGGCGGGAACGGGAATTCCTCGCCGCCTGCGCCGGGGAGAAGAACGCGGTGGCGGCCGTAGCAGGATGGAAGGAGGTCCAGGGCCGGGGGCCGTGGCAGATGGTCACGGTGCTGGACGCTGACGGCTGGGCCGGAGGCCCGGATCCCATCGCCACAACCCTGATCCACCGCTCCGCAGCACTCCAGGCCACGGTCGGTGTGGATGCCGCCCTCTTCAGCGCGGGAACCGAAACCCACTCCGTGGTGCTTTTCCGGGAGTCCTCCGGCAGGGCAAACCATGCGCAGGTCCTGGTCCACTACCAGCTGGAGCTGGCCAAACGCTCCGGCCGCTCCGTCCACCGCATCATCCTTGGCATCAGCGAAGGCTTTACCAGGCCCCGCGAGTTGGCCGAGGCCTACCGGCAGTCCAAGCTGGCCGCCCAGGCCGCTGCCGTTGACCAGCAGCTCGGGGAGCTCGTGGACTGCCGCTCCACCGGCATCTATCAGCTGCTGGCATCAGCCGGGGGAGGGGCCGGGCCGTGGGTTGAGCCGGGGTCGGTCTACTTCCGGATGCTCGAGGACCACGACCGCAACGGCGAGCTCATCCCGGTGCTGGAGCTCCTTTACGACAACGATGGTTCCGTCCAGGACGTTGCTGCAAAACTCCATTTGCACAGGAGCAGCATCTACAACCGGCTGGGCCGGATTCGGCAGTTGCTGGGCGTGGATCCGCTGAAGGGGCTGCCCCGGCTGGAACTCCACGCCGCCCTCAAGATGCGGCGCTGGGCGGCCCGTCCCCGGATCTAGCCTTCTTCTGCTCTTCGAGCCAGGCCATGATGGCGGTCCGCCGGATGCGCCGGTGGCTGCCGCGGTACTCCACGGGGATCTCACCGCGGTCGGTCATGTTGCGCAGGTAGGTGTGCGAGATTCCCGCCAGCTCCGCTGCCTGGGACGTTGTTAGCATGTCCTCCACGCTGCTGACCGTCACAGCCTCGCCCCGGCTGAACCGTTGGAGGAGGTCGACGACGGCGTCCCTCGCCAGGGGCGGGAGCCTGTGGACAGTGCCGTCCACAAAAACAGTGATGTCGTCGCTGCCGGCGAGGGCCCGTTGGAGCTTCTCGGCCTCCTCGGGCGGGAGGGCGGGGCCCATCCTGGGAGCAATCAGTGCCATGGCCCCAGCCTATCCGGCCTGCAGCCTATCGGGCATGCTGCTTATCGGACCTGCCAGCATGCCGCGATGACCGGGTGTCGGGCGGTATGCTCGCTTGATGGCATTGACTGGTGGGCAGGACGTTGAATCCGGTGGTTTGCAAGGGAAGCTCTACGCCTCCCTCCACCCGGCCGGCAGTGGAGTGCGGCCTACGTATGTGCTCCTGCACGGCATCGGTGTTTCCCATCGCTACCTGGCCCGGCTGCACGGCGAACTGGCAAAGGTGGCGGACGTCTACTCGTTCGACCTGCCGGGCTTCGGGAAGACTTCCCGGCCCGGGCGCCAGCTGCAGGTCGAGGATTTTGCAGCGTTTATCAGCTCGGTCCTGGCCGAGGCCGGAGTCCATAACTACGTCGCCGTAGGGCACTCGATGGGAACGCAGTTCGCTGTGGAACTGGCCCTGCGGGAGCCCGGCAAGGTGGCCGGAACAGTGTTGATGGGTCCGGTGGTGGACAGCAGCAGGAAGACCGTGGCCCACCAGGCGATGGCGCTGACGCGGGATTCGATGCTCAGCGAGTCCCCGTCCTGCAACGCCATCGTGTTCAGCGATTACTTCCGCGCAGGACCGCGCTGGTACCTGACCGAGCTGCCGGTGATGATGGAATACCCGATGGAGGAACGGCTGGCCGGCGTGAGCCAGCCGGTGCTGGTGCTTCGCGGAACCAGGGACCCCATTGCGCGGCGCCCCTGGTGCATCAAGCTCGCCGGGGTTGCCCCCCAGGGCAGTGTGGCCGAAGTCCTTGGCCAGGGCCACGTCTTCCAGCACACTGCCCCGGAAATCGCGGCCCAGGCCATCAACGGCTGGGTCCGGGCAGTGAACGGCTTCGGCGTTACGGCCTGACGGGCCCCGCCGCAGGGCGGGGCCTGCAGCGTCAGAGGCCCAGTTCCTCCAGTACAGGCAGCTTTTCACGCACCCATGCACGCGCCTCGGTGGCGCTGGGTGCGGACAGTGCCAGCTTGGCCAGCTGCTGCGCCTCGTCCAGCGTGACCGTTTTCAGCACCGCGGCCACGGCTGCAAGGGAGCGTGCTGTCATGGACAGCGTGCTCACGCCCAGCCCGGTCAGTACGACGGCGAGGGCCGGGTCCGCGGCTGCCTCACCGCAGACGCCCACAGGCTTGTTGTTGCCCTCGGCCCGAGAGCCTTCCACGGTCAGGCCGACGAGGCGCAGGACAGCCGGCTGCCAGGGTGTGTTGAGGTTGGCCAGCGGGCCCAGCTGCCGGTCGGCGGCCATGGCGTACTGCGTGAGGTCGTTGGTGCCGAGGCTCGCAAAACCAACCTCCCGCAGGATGGCTTCGGCAGTGAGGGCAGCGGACGGAACTTCCACCATCACGCCGGGAGTGTTGATGCCGGCGTCTGCGCACATGGAGGCAAAGCGGGCGGCCTCTTCGGCGGTGGAGATCATGGGCGCCATGACCCAGACGTCCGCTTCCGACTGGGCTGCCGCCAGGGCGATGGCTTCCAGCTGGCGGTCCAGGACGCCGGGAGTGGTGAAGTCCGTGCGGTAGCCGCGGACGCCAAGGGCAGGGTTCGGTTCAGTGGAATCGGTCAGGAACGGCAGCGGCTTGTCGGCGCCGGCGTCGAGCGTGCGCAGGACCACTTTCTTGCCGGGGAAAGCGTCAAAGACGCTCTTGTACGCAGCTGCCTGCTCCTCCACGCTGGGCTCAGTGTCCCGTTCCAGGAAGCAGAACTCGGTGCGGAACAGGCCCACGCCCTGGGCGCCAAGCTTGGCGGCAGCAACGGCGTCCTTGCCGCCGCCCACGTTGGCGAGCAGCGGCACCTGGTGGCCGTCCGCCGTCGTACCTGTTCCGGTGAACTCGGACAGCAGCGAAGCCGTGGCTGCCCAGGCTTCTGCGGCGGCCCGCAGGGACTCGTCGGGCGCGGCGGTGACGGTGCCGGCGGCCCCGTCCACAAACACCTCCGTGCCGTCCGGAACCTCGTCCACCCCTACAGCGGCGACGACGGCGGGAAGGCCCAGGGAGCGGGCAATGATGGCTGTGTGCGACTGGGGTCCGCCGCCCGCTGTGACAAGTGCCAGGACCTGGTTCGGGTCCAGGGTGGCGGTATCGGCCGGGGCGAGGTCATCGGCCACCAGGACGAAGGGGGTGCTGGAGGCCGGGATTCCGGGCGCGGGAACGCCGCGCAGCTCGGCAACGATCCGGGCGCGCACATCCAGGACATCGGTGGCGCGTTCGGCCATGTATCCGCCCAGGTTGTGAAGCATCTCCGAGACGGAGGAGCCGGATTCCCAGATGGCGCGCTCGCTGGACGTGCCGCGGGCAATGAGTTTGGAGGCTCCCTTGATCAGCATGGTGTCCTTGGCCATCAGTGCTGTGGCTTCAAGTACCGCCTTGCCGTCACCCGTGGCATGGGCTGCGCGGGCCTTCAGTTCATCGTGCACGGCCTGGGCGGCCGCCTTCAGCGCTGCGGTGGCTTCCTCAGCGGTGGTCTCCGGAGCCAGCTGCTCGCCGGCCGGGGGTTCGCTGATGGGTTTGGGCATCTGCCGGACGGTGCCGATGACGCGGCCTGGACTGACGCCTACTCCTGGGAAGTTCTGCACTGAAGGTCCTCATTCTCTGCCGGTTTGCCAGGCCCGCCGATCTGTCCGGCGCGATGCCGGTCCGCCGGGGACTGCTACGTCCGCCAGGCGGGAAACGTGCCTGAAAAAATTGTATGTGATTCAGTTCATATAGCGTTGCTATAGGTGCTAGGGTAGCGGTTATGAGTTTGGATGGCCAGCTTCCCCCCAAAATGCGGCTTCTTCGTGCTGCGGCGGAGCTGCTGGCTAAATCTGCGGGAGCGCCGGTCTCCACGCGCCAGATCACCCAGCTGGCGGGGGTATCGGCTCCCACGCTGTACCACCACTTCGGTGACAAGGAAGGTCTGTTCGACGCCGTCGTCGCCGCGGGGTTTGAAGAGTATGTAGCGGGCGAAAGGGATTTCGCCCCCTCCGGACAACCGCTCGAGGATATCCGGAGAATGTGGGACAACCACGTGCAGTTCGGGCTCAACCAGCCGGAGCTGTACCTGGTGATGTTCGGCAATATCCGCCCGGAAAGCCGCCCCGCCATCGTTGCCGATGCCGAGGCGCTGATGGAGGAGATGCTGAACAAGGCAGCGGCGGCGGGCCAGCTGAACGTCCAGCCCAGGGAGGCTGCCAGGTCCATCCTGGCCGCCAACGTGGGTGTGACGCTGATGCTGATTGCGGAGCCCGCCTCCGAACGCAACCTCGAACTGTCCACCATGACCCGGGACGCCATGATTTTCGCGGTGTCCGCCGAGCCCGCCAGCGGCGCGGCATCGGGGGACACCGGAAAGTCCTCGGTGGTGGTGGCCGCGATCGCCCTGAACGCCGCACTTCAGGCCTCGCACTCAGACCAGCTCTCCAGCTCGGAACTCAAACTGTTCCTCGAATGGCTCCACCGCATCTCCGCCAGCCCGGCGGGCTAAAAACGCCAGAACGTCCAGCAGTACGTCGTCGTAAATATCGGACCATCCTGCGCAGTCGCAGGAATGACGGTTAGGAAATCACATGGCAACAGAGACAGTTGCAAAACCCCGCACCAGCGCGCGCGTGCACGTCCAAAAGTTCGGGACCTTCCTGTCCGGGATGATCATGCCCAACATCGGCGCCTTTATTGCCTGGGGCCTGATTACCGCCCTCTTCATCGAAAAGGGCTGGATCCCCGTCCCCGAACTGGGCGGCTTCGGCGAGACAAACGGCAAGCCGAACACCGGTCTGGTGGGGCCAATGATCACCTACCTGCTGCCGCTCCTGATCGCCTACACGGGCGGCCGGATGGTGTACGACGTCCGCGGCGGCGTCGTCGGTGCCATCGGCACCATGGGCGTCATCATCGGCGCCGGCATCCCGATGTTCATCGGCGCCATGATCATGGGCCCCCTGGGCGGCTGGACCATGAAGAAGATCGACTCGATCTGGGACGGCAAAATCCGGCCCGGCTTCGAGATGCTGGTCAACAACTTCTCGGCGGGCATCTGGGGTGCCGTGCTGGCGCTGCTTGGCTTCTACGGGATCGCCCCGTTGGTTTCAGCCTTCAGCACCGGCGCCGGCAACGTGGTCCAGTTCCTGGTGAACAACGGCCTGCTACCGCTCACCAGCATCTTCATTGAACCGGCCAAGGTGCTGTTCCTGAACAACGCCATCAACCACGGCGTGCTGACCCCGCTGGGCATCCAGCAGTCCCTCGAACAGGGCAAATCCATCCTGTTCCTGCTCGAAGCCAACCCCGGGCCGGGACTCGGTCTTCTGCTTGCCTACATGTTCTTCGGGAAAGGGGCAGCCAAGGCCTCGGCACCCGGTGCGGCCATCATCCACTTCCTGGGCGGCATCCACGAGATCTACTTCCCGTATGTCCTGATGCGCCCGCTGCTCATCCTGGCCACGATCGCCGGCGGCATGACCGGCATCGCCACCCTGGCCATCACCAACTCCGGCCTGGTGGCGCCCTCCGCTCCCGGTTCCATTTTCGCGGTGCTGGCCCAGACCTCCAGGGACAGCTACATCGGAGTGATCCTGGCGGTCCTGCTCGCCACTGCCGTTTCGTTCCTGGTGGCCTCGGTCATCCTGAAGACCACCAAGCACAGCGATGAGGTGGACCTGAACGACGCCACCTCCCGTATGGAGCAGATGAAGGGCAAGAAGAGCTCTGTGGCCTCCACCCTTACCGGTGCCGGCGCAGCTGCCGGTGCAGGCGGAGTGGGCGTGCTCGCCGGCCCGGTGCGCAACATCGTGTTCGCTTGCGACGCCGGCATGGGCTCCAGCGCCATGGGCGCCTCCGTGCTGCGGAACAAGATCAAGGCTGCCGGGTTCCCGGACGTCAAGGTCACCAACGCCTCCATCGCCAACCTCAGCGACAGCTACGACGTTGTGGTCACCCACCAGGACCTGACCGAACGTGCAAAGCCGGCCACGTCCAGTGCGGTGCACTATTCCGTGGACAACTTCATGAACAGCCCCCGGTACGACGAAATCGTTGAGCTGGTCCGCGAAAGCAATACAGAGGGCAGCACGGCAACCGAGGGTCCGGACGCCGGCGCGGGAACACCCGGGGGAGCATCGGCTTCGGGGCCCGCAACCGCGGTTGCCGCGGGCACTGCGGGCGCCGGCACCGCCGTCGGAACCTCCGTAACCGAAGGGGCGGGAACCGGTACTGCGGAGATTCTGGCGCGGGAAAGCGTGGTGCTCAACGGTTCGGCCACCACGCGTGATGCCGCCATCGACGAAGCAGGCCAACTCCTGCTGGCACGCGGCGCCGTGGATGAGGACTACGTCCGGGCCATGCATGAGCGTGAACAGTCCGTGTCCACTTACATGGGCAGTTTCCTGGCCATCCCGCACGGAACCAACGCGGCCAAGGACCACATCCGCAAGTCCGCGGTATCCGTGATCCGCTACCCGGAAGGCATCGACTGGAACGGCAAGCAGGTCAAGTTCGTGGTGGGCGTCGCCGGCATCAACAATGAACACCTGCACATCCTGTCCTCCATCGCGAAGGTCTTCACCAACAAGGAACAGGTGGCGCGGCTCGAGGCCGCAACATCGGAGGACGAGATCCTGGAGCTCTTCGGAAAGGTCAACGCATAGTGAAGGCAGTACATTTCGGGGCCGGAAACATCGGGCGCGGCTTTGTGGGCCTGCTCCTGCACGACGCAGGCTATGAAGTGGTGTTCGCGGACGTCGCCGAGGAGCTCATCAACCAGCTCTCCGCGGCGGACAGCTACGCGGTGCACGAGGTGGGCGAAAACCCGGCCGTGCGGACCGTGGACAACTTCCGGGCGTTGAACTCCAACACCCAGGAAGCTGAACTCATCGCCGAAATCGCGACGGCGGACATCGTCACCACGGCCGTGGGGCCGCATATCCTCAAGTTCGTGGCGCCGGTGATTGCCAAGGGCATCACCTCGCGGGAGCCCGGCCTGGCCCCGCTGCAGGTGATGGCCTGCGAGAACGCCATCAACGCCACGGACATCCTGGCCAAGGAGGTGGCCTCCCAGCCGGGGGCTGCCGCCGCGGCGCTGGACGGCAAAGCCGTGTTCGCCAATACGGCGGTGGACCGGATCGTGCCCAACCAGGAAGCCGGCCAAGGCCTCGATGTCACGGTGGAGACTTTCTATGAATGGGTCATCGACCGGACTGCCTTCGGCGATGTGGCACCGGTGATTCCCGGCGCCACGTTTGTGGACGAGCTCTCGCCGTACATCGAGCGGAAGTTGTTCACGGTCAACACCGGGCACGCGTCGGCTGCGTACTTCGGGTTCGAGGCGGGCCTGGAGAAAATCTCGGATGCGATGGCGGACCAGGATGTTGCCGAGGACGTCCGGGCAGTGCTGGAGGAGACCAAGCAGCTGCTGGTCAGCAAGCACGGTTTCAGCAATGACGAACAGGAGGCCTACGTCCAGAAGATCCTGGTCCGGTTCTCCAACCCGTACCTGCCGGACACCGTGAACCGGGTGGGCCGTGCGCCGTTGCGGAAGCTGGGCCGGCACGAGCGGTTCATTGGGCCGGCCGCGGAACTGGCCGAGCGGGGAGTGGTTCCGGAGGCGCTGCTCGGCGCCATTGCCGCTGCCTTGCGCTTCAAGGATCCCGCCGATGCCGAAGCAACCGAGCTGGCGGAGATCCTGGGATCCAGCAGTCCCGCCGACGCCACTGCGAAGATCACCGGCCTGGAGCCCGGACACCCGCTGTTCAACGCCGTCTCCACGCTGGTGGAGGAGCGCCAGGCGGAGGCGGCCCGCACCCCCGCCTGACCCCACCCGGCAGGCAACGCTCCATCAGGTCCTGCGGCTTTTAGCCCGACGCTCCATCAGATCCGGCGGGATTTCTCGCGGACGTTTCGGGCAGTACGACGACGGCACTTTCCTGAGTGCCGTCGTCGTACCTTTGCCGTGGCCGGCTTCCCTGCCTACTGCTCCGCACAGAACCAATGGACGGGCCGTGGAATGCTGGGGGAGTGACCCGGAAACCAGACGCCCCGCCCTTTCTCCTGACCGCCGACGTCGATGGCGGGACCTTCCGCCTCCGCCACGCTTCACCCGCGGACCTGCCGGCCATCGTGCACTTGCTCGCGGACGACTCCCTGGGCTCCGGACGGGAACGCACCGAGGACATGTCCCCTTACGAGCGGGCATTCGCAGCGATCGACGCCGACCCTTCCCATCTGCTCATCGTGGGCGAATTGCTGCCTCCGGGGGCCGCGCAGGCGCCCCTTGTTGCCACCTTCCAGCTCAGCTTCCTGCCAGGCATTTCCCGGCAGGGTGCCTGGCGCTCGCTGATCGAGGCAGTCCGGGTGGCCGACGGCCTCCGCGGCCAGGGCATCGGCAACATCATGGTGCAGTGGGCCATCGAAGAGTCCCGCCGCCGCGGCTGCACCCTGATGCAGCTGACCACGCACAAAACGCGCAGCGCGGCGCACCGGTTCTATGAGCGGCTCGGTTTCGAAGCCAGCCACGAAGGCATGAAACTGACACTCTGACCCGTGAGCTGCGGGAGGTGGTGCCGCGTTGCTAGGCCTTCTTCGAGCCCTTCGCCACGAACAGCGTCTCTGCCTGCTCCAGCGACATGCCGTTGGTTTCGGGCACCTTGAACATCACAAAGAAGAACGACGCCGCCGCGAACAGTGCGTACATGGCGTACGTGAGCGGCAGCGAACCGGCGGCCATCACCGGGAAGCTGAGCGTGATGGCGAAGTTGGCCACCCACTGCGCAGCGGCAGCAAGCCCCAGTGCGCGGGCGCGGATCCGGGACGGGAAGATCTCGCCCAGGAGCACCCACACCAGCGGGCCCCAGGACGCCCCGAAGCTGATCACAAAAACGTTCGCGGCCACCAGAGCCACCGGGCCCCACGCGCCGGGCAGGGAAATATCGTCACCGGAACCCACCGCGGAGGAAAACGCGAGGGCCATGGCACCCAGGGAAACCGCCATGCCCACGGAACCGGCCAGCAGTATGGGCCGGCGGCCGATCCTGTCCACCAGTGCGATAGCCACGAGGGTGACCAGGATGTTGGTGATCGAGGTGGCCACCGAGATGGCGAGCGAGTCCTTCTCCTGGAAGCCCACGGCCTTCCAGAGGGTGGTGGAGTAGTAGAAGATCACGTTGATGCCCACGAACTGCTGCAGGACGGAGAGGATGATGCCCACCCAGACCACTGCCTGCAGCCCGAATGCCTTGCCACGCAGTGAGCCTTTCTGCCCGGCGAGTTGGTCCTCCTCGATGGCTTCGCGGATCTCGCGGATGTGCCGGTCGGTGTCCTCCGCCGGGGCAATGGAGTCGAATACCTTGCGGGCCTCGTCCTCCTTGCCCAGGAAAACCAGGAACCGCGGGGACTCGGGAAGGGTGTAGGCGACCCAGCCGTACACCACTGCCGGCACGGCGGCTGCCAGGAACATCCAGCGCCAGGCCTCGATTCCCAGCCAGAACGCCTGGTCCGCACCGCCTGCGCTGGTGGCGAAAAGCGCGTCGGAGAGCAGTGCCGCGAAGATGCCCGTGGTGATGGCGAGCTGCTGCAGCGATGCGAGCCGGCCACGGACCTTGCGCGGGGAGATCTCCGAAATGTAGGCGGGGGCAATGACCGAGGCCAGGCCGATCCCCAGGCCGCCCACCAGGCGCCAGAAGATCAGGTCCCAGACGCTGAAGGCGAATCCGGTGCCGATGGCGCTGACCAGGAACAGCACTGCCCCCAGCTTCATGGCAGGGATGCGCCCGTAGCGGTCGGCCACCTTGCCGGCGAGGAAGGCGCCCGCGGCGCAGCCCAGCAGGGCGATGGCCACCGCGAAGCCCGTAACCGCTTCGGACAGCGCGAATTCGGCTTTCATGGCATCCACGGCGCCGTTGACCACGGACGAGTCGAAGCCGAACAGGAATCCGCCCACCGCACCTGCGAGCGCCAGCCAGATCACCCGCCGCGGTATCTGGGCGGTGGTCTGCTCCTGGGCAGTGGGCATGGTGCTCCCTTGGTCTGGGGTTCGGATGGATGCGGTGCGGACGTCGTCGGCTGCGGAACCGGCCACCAGGCCGGCGCACACGCGGTAAACAGTGTTCCACGCCATGGCCACGTGATCCAGTCAAGCGCGTCACCCGGAGCGCTCTTTTGCCTCCCTGCAAGGTCAGCCAGCCCGCGATTCCGGGGAAAGGCAACGGCAGGCAGTCCCAAAGACTGCCTGCCGTGACGGGGCCTGAACGCCGGAGCGGTTAGTGGACCGCCGCTGGTTCCTGGGGAGCTGCTTTAGGGTCCGAGAGCTTCTTGTTCGGCAATGCGAAACTGATCAGGAATGCGATGCCGGTGAGGACGGCGGCGGTGAGCATGACGGCGTCGATTGCGTAAGCGAAGCCCTCTGTGATGGGGCGGGTCAGGGTGCTGTTGGCGGTGTGGAGCCAGCTGGTGTCATTGAGGGAATCGTTGGACGCGCCGTTCTTGAAGAATTCGTACAGCTTGGCGTTGGCCGGGTCGGCGGCCACGGCCGGGTCCCGCAGGACGGCCTGGTAGTCTGCGCTCGCCATTGCCGACTTCATGCTGTCGGCGATTCTGCTGGCGGCCAGGCTGAACAACATGGAGATGAACACTGCCGTGCCTACGGCGCCGCCCATCGAGCGGAAGAACGCGGCCGAGGACGTACCCACGCCCATGTCCCGGCGCGGCACGGACACCTGCATGGCCAGGGTGAGTGGTTGCATGCAAAAGCCCAGGCCCATGCCGAAGAACACCGCGATCACGCCCGGAACCCACAGGCCCGTGTCCACGCCGAGGGACAGTCCCATCACCACGGCAGCGGCGGTGAGGATGGCCGTGCCCATGATGGGGAAGATCCGGTAGGTGCCGGATGAGGAGATGGTGCGCCCGGCCGTGATGGAGCCGGCGAGGATGCCAACGGTGAACGTAATCATCATCAGGCCGGCTTCGGTGGGGGTGAGGCCCTTGACCAGCTGCAGGTACATCGGAAGCATGGCGATGGCCCCGAACATGCCGATGCCGATGATGAAGTTCAGCAGCGAGGACAGGCCGAAGGTTGCGTTCCGGAAGAGCCGCAGCGGGATCAGTGCGTAGTCGCCCGCCCGCTTTTCCGCGAGCAGGAACCAGGCGATGCCCACCACGCCCAGGCCGTAGCAGAGGAAGGAGTTCAGGGACGCCCAGCCCCAGCTGCGGCCCTGCTCTGCCACCAGCAGGAGCGGCACGATGGCAAGGGTGATGGCGGCCGCACCCCAGTAGTCGATCTTCTGTTTCATGTGCTTGGCCGGCAGGTGCAGGAACAGGAATACGACTGCAAGTGCCGCCAGGCCGATGGGCAGGTTGATGAAGAACACCCAGCGCCAGCCGTCAAAGCCCAGGATGGTGGCCGAACCGGCGAACGCGCCGCCCACCACCGGGCCCAGCACAGAGGAGATGCCGAAGACGGACATGAAGTAGCCCTGGTATTTGGCCCTGTCCTTCAGGGAGACGATGTCACCGATGATGGTCAGCGCGAGCGCCAGCAGGCCGCCGGCACCCAGGCCCTGGACGCCGCGGGCAATGGCCAGTTCGGTCATGGAGTGGACCGAGCCGGCGTACAGGGATCCCGCCAGGAAGATCACAATGGCCGTGAGGTACAGCGGGCGGCGGCCGAAGATGTCGCTCAATTTGCCGTACAGCGGTGTGCTTACCGTGGAGGTAATGAGGTACGCCGTGGTGGCCCAGGCCTGCAGCGAGAGCCCGTCCAGGTCGTTGGCAATGGTGTAGATGGACGTGGACACGATGGTCTGGTCCAGCGAGGCCAGGAACATGCCCAGCATCAGGCCGACCATAACGGTGACGATTTGGCGCTGCGTAAGGGTCTCTCCGGCGGCGCGCACGGCAGGGGGTTGGGACATGGATACTCCAGGGAAGAATTAAGCTCTAATAGTTGCTTTCAGTAACTATCTTACGCCGGGACATATTCCCTGGCCGAAAGGTTCCCGCTTGGTGCCTTAGCGCTCCACGAGGATGCCGTCCGGATCGCACCAGATGGTAACGCCGGGACGGATCGTGACGCCGTCTATCTGCACATCCACGTCAACCTCGCCGGCCCCGGCCTTCGCGCTTTTGCGCGGGTTGCTGCCCAGTGCCTTTACACCCAGGTCAAGCACGGCGATCGCCTCGCGGTCCCGGATCGCCCCGTGGATCACGACGCCGGCCCAGCCGTTCGCCACGGCGCTCTCGGCGATCATGTCCCCCATCAACGCCGTGCCCAACGAGCCGCCGCCGTCAACCACCAGCACGTTGCCGTTCCCCGGCGTGGCCAAAGTGGACTTCACCAGGGCATTGTCCTGGAAGCAGCGGATGGTCCGTACCTGTCCGCTGAAGTGTGAACGGCCGCCCAGCGACTGGAACTGCAAGGACACCGAGGCCAGGTCATCCCCGCGTTCGTCGTAGAGGTCTGCGGTGTTGACGGTGGTACCAGCCGTGCCGGGGGTGGGCTCTGCACTCATGTGGTTCTCCTTGCTGCTCCGAATTCCGATATCCGCTGTGGTCACGGTTGCCGCTGGCTTAGGACCTGGGCGGCATGGTACCGCCCACGATAGTCTGGATCCCTAGCCAATCAGCCGTACGGGGGAAGCGCCATGAGCCTGTCCAATACTCCAGCTCCCCCTGATCGTGGCACCGGGCCGGACGGTCCTGCGGCAGCGTTTGCCGAGCCCACACGCTTGGTCAAGCCCCGCTGGGTCACCGGACTCGTCCTGGTCAACGTCGGGATCAATTGCGCGTTTTTCGGCCCCATCAATATTTTCATTGGCCAGCAGGCCATCAGTATCGATGAGTCCAGCAAGGAAGCGGTTCTTTCCCTTGCCACCGCCTGCGGCGCCGCGGTCTCACTGGTGGCGAATCCGCTCTTCGGAGCGCTTTCGGACCGCACCAGGTCCGGATTCGGCCGCCGGGCGCCCTGGGTGCTGGCCGGCGCCGTGCTCGCCGCCATCGCGCTTCTTGCAATGTCCGGCGCCACGACGGTGGCGCTGCTGGTGGCCTTCTGGTGCGTGGTCCAACTAGGCGCGAACGCGGCCTATGCAGCCATCACGGCAGCGGTTCCGGACCGGGTGCCGGTGCTCCAGCGCGGCAAAGTGGGCGGGCTCGCGGCCCTGGGCCAGACGCTGGGCATCCTCATGGGCGCGGTGTTCGGCGCCGCTGTGTCCGGCAACTTCATGGTGGGGTACTGGCTGTGCGCCGCCGCCCTGCTCCTGTCCGTGCTCCCATATCTGATGCACCGCGATGACCCTGTGCTGCGCGACGGCGTCCTGCCCCCGTTCCGGCTGGTTACCTTCCTCCGTGGGTTCTGGATCAGTCCCCGGGTGTACCCGGACTTTGCCTGGGCCGGGCTGACCCGTTTCCTGGTGAACGTGGGCAACCAGCTCACCATCGTTTACCTGCTCTTTTTCCTGCGCGACATCCTGAAGCATGAGGACCCCCCGGCCGGGGTGCTGGTCCTCACCGGCATTTACGCGCTCATGGTGATGGTTACCGCCGTGGTGGCGGGCCCATGGAGCGACCGGGTGGGACGCCGGAAGCCGTTTGTGATCGGGTCGTCCGCCATCATTGCGATGGCCGGCCTGATCATGGCCTTCTTCCCGGTCTGGCCCGGAGCCATGGCCGGCGCTGCGGTCCTGGGCATCGGCTTCGGGGCCTACGTCGCGGTGGACTACGCGCTGCTGACCCAGGTCCTGCCCGTGGCGCTGGACCGGGGCAAGGATATGGGCATCATCAATGTGGCCAACTCCCTGCCCCAGGTGGTGGCGCCCGCACTGGCTTTGGTTGCTGTTACGTCCTGGGGCGGTTACCGCTCCCTGTTCCTCGCTGCGGCGGTCATCGGCCTGCTCGGTGCTGTTTTTGTGGTGAAGATCAAGGGTGTCCGCTGACCAGCGGGGCCGGAGGAACTAAGGAGGCTGACTAATTACGGCATAAGCGTGTGCCGTATAGTTGAACCGGATCGCAGGCGGTCCGGGATGGGGACGCTCCTGGCTGCTGCACCGTCAAAACACAACCCGGAATACAGATGCCTGAGACTCTTCCAGACCATCCGCCCATGGCCGCCATGCCTTCAGCCCCGCGTCAGCGGCTGCGCTATTCCCGCATCCTTGAGGCCGCGGGCAATTTTGCCCGGAAGGGCCTGGACTCAGTGGACCTCACGGAGGTGGCGGCCAAAGCTGACGTTCCCTTGGGGACGCTGTACCGCTACTTTCCCACCCCGACCCACCTGATGCTCGCGCTGTACCGGCACCAGCTCGGCGAGCTGCAGGTCGCAGGGCGCACCACGGCCGCAAGGTTCCGCGGCCGTGCGCTGGGCGGCCTGGTGATGGAAATCTTCCACATGCGGGTGATGCAACCGGCGGTAGAGCAATGCCTCAGCCGCGGGGTGTACCTGCCGGACCGGGACACCACTGCGCTGCTGCGCGACATCGACGCACTGGGCGAAAAAGTGGTGGCTGCTGCCTGCGGCGACACCACTGTGGCCCGGGTGCTCCTGTTGACGGTCACTGGTCTGGTCCAGTCCGTCAGGAACCGCCGGTTGTCCCTGTTTGAAGCCGAGGAAGACCTCAAAAAGGCGTGCAACCGGCTCGCGCCGGCTGCGGAAGGCAGCTACACACTTCATCAGACCGCGTAACCGGTCTAGACCAATAGGCGATTAAATACGGCTTATTACGGTGACCTGCATCACGAAAACGTCTGATTAATCGTTTTAGCCGCCATGGTGCGCGTCAAATCGCGCCAGTCCCTCCCCTTGGGCTGCCTACCATGGGGAAAACGGAGCAGCAGGGAGCATCCCCGACGCTCCCACGGACCCGCCACCCCTGGGTAATCCGCCGCACCTCTTCCATTGCCTCAGGTCCTGGTGGGCCTGGGCCCCATGTGCCGTGTGCCCACGGCGAGCACCAGGAGACAACGACGTGTCCATTGACGCAATTGCAGCCACCGACAACTCCGCAGCCACCGCCCTGAGCGAAGCCGAGATTTTCGACGCCCACCAGGGCGGCAAGCTCTCCATCGCCAGCACCGTCCCGCTGTCCAACAAGCGCGACCTGTCCATCGCCTACACGCCGGGAGTGGCAGAGGTCAGCCGCGCCATCCACGCCAAGCCGGAACTTGCCCGCACCCTGACCTGGGCCGAACGCCTTGTGGTGGTGGTCAGCGACGGCACTGCGGTCCTGGGTCTGGGCAACATCGGAGCCAGCGCCTCACTGCCCGTGATGGAAGGCAAGTCCGCCCTGTTCAAGACCTTCGGTGACCTGGATTCCATTCCGCTGGTCCTCAACACCACGAACGTGGATGAAATCGTGGAGACCCTCGTCCGCCTGCGCCCCAGCTTCGGAGCCGTCAACCTCGAGGACATCTCCGCGCCCCGCTGCTTCGAGCTGGAGGAAAAGCTCATCGAGGCGCTGGACTGCCCCGTGATGCACGATGACCAGCATGGCACCGCGGTGGTCGCCCTCGCTGCGCTGACGAACGCCGCAAGGGTGACCGGCCGCGAACTGGACAGCCTTCGCGTGGTGGTCTCCGGGGCAGGGGCTGCCGGCATCGCCGTCGCCGAAATCCTGCTGGCCGCCGGCATCACCGATGTGGTCCTGCTGGACTCCCGCGGCATCATCAACGCCGGACGCAAGGACCTCGCTGCCGATCCCGCCAGCAAGAAGGCGGACATCGCAGGCCGCAGCAACCCCCGCGGCGTGGAAGGCGGCCCCGCCGAGGCCCTCAACGGAGCCGACGTCTTCATCGGCGTCTCCTCCTCGAAGCTGGATGAGGCGCACCTGGCCCTGATGAACCAGGACGCCATCGTCTTCGCGCTCTCCAACCCGGACCCCGAGGTCCTGCCCGAGGTCGCCGTGAAGTACGCCGCCGTGGTGGCCACCGGCCGCAGTGACTTCCCCAACCAGATCAACAACGTGCTGGCCTTTCCGGGCATCTTCCGCGGCGCGCTTGACGCCGGCGCCCGCCGGATCACCCCCGCCATGAAGCTCGCCGCTGCCTACGCCATCGCCGGCCTTGCGGCCGAGGACCTCTCGGCGGACTACATCGTGCCCAGCCCGCTGGACCCGAGGGTTGCGCCTGCTGTGACCGCCGCCGTGGCCGCTGCGGTGGAAGCGGAGTAACAGCCCTGGCCTGACGGAAATGACGACGGCGGTGCCTCCCCCTGCGCGGGAGGTGCCGCCGTCGGGGGTTAAGCACGCGCGACCATAGACTGGGAATTATGAACTCGGAAACTGTGGTGACCATCCTGTGCGGCCTGGCAATTCTTGTGGGCGTGGCGGGCACGGTCATCCCGGTGCTTCCGGGCAGCATCCTGATTGGCGCAAGCCTTCTGGCGTGGGCCATCTGGGGCGGCGCCGGGACTGCAGGGTGGGTGGTGTTCGCCATCTCCATGGTGTTCCTGGTGGCAGGCATGGCGGCCAGTGCTGTCCTTACGGGCAGGAAGCTGAAGGAGCACGCCATCCCCAGCCGGAGCATCGGGGCAGCCCTTGTCGCCGCCGTGGTGGGGATGTTCATCATCCCGGTGGTGGGGCTGTTCGTGGGCTTTGCCGCGGGCCTGCTGCTCAGCGAATTCCTCCGGACCAGGAACCTCGGTGCGGCGGCCACCTCCAGCTGGGCCGCCCTGAAGGCGACGGGACTGGGCATGCTCGCCGAGTTCGGGCTCGCATGCCTCGCCGCCAGCACCTGGGTTATCGGCGTGTGGGTCGCCGCCGCGAACGGCTGAAGCGCTTGCAGCCCCCTGCAGGAGGGCGTAAAACGGCAGCATGACTGAGCAGACTTCTGCCCGCGGGCTTGTGCAAGCGTGGATGGACAAATACCAGACGGCGTGGGCCAGCAACCGGGCGGAGGATATCCGCGCCCTCTTCACGGAGGATGCCCGGTATGAAACCCGGCCCAACGATCCCCAGGCATGGCAGGGGCAGGACGGGATTGTCGAAGGCTGGCTCGCCGCCAGGGACGAACCCGGCGACTGGACGTTCAGCTGGGAACTGCTGGGCGCGGACGGCAGCACCGCATTCGTCCAGGGCGTCACCACTTATTCAGGCGGCCGGCCCGTGTACGACAACCTCTGGGTCATCCAGTTGGACTCCAGCGGCCGGGCCTCGGCGTTCACCGAATGGTTTATGGAGAGGTCCTGACTCAGAGGCCCAGCCCGCCCAGCTTGTCCCCAAGGCCGCCGGGAAGCTTTCCCAGCAGATCTGCGGGATTGATGCCGAGCTTGGACAGGAGCCCTGCGTGCTGTTCGGTGTCCACCTGGTCCGGCAGTTCCGACTCGGCCTGGGCGGCCTTGTCGTCGTCTCCCTGTTTGCGGAGCAGCTCGAGGATCTGGGACTTGTCGATGTGCATGGCGTTCTCCTTTACTGACGGTGGAACTGCTAAGGGTGCTTACTACCCTTCCGTTAATCCCCCGTTTGAACAAGTGCCGGATCCAACCGCCTACCGCCCGGGGGGTTTTTCGGGGCCTGCCCGGCTGTCGGGAGTCGCGGTTAGCATGGAAAGATGACCGCCGGGGACCCTGCACCGATCTACTGGGACAGCCGCGACCTCACACCGTTCGGCCAGCCCCAGTTGCGCACGCCTGTCCATGACCTGGCAGGGGGAGTGGGCGGCATGCTCACCGGTGTGCTCGGCGGGCGCCATCCCGCCCTGCTGTCCATCGACGGGGAGATCCCGCGGCTGAAACGGATGCTGCCCAAACCGGCCAAGGCCGTTCACGAGGCCGTTTTTACCAGCCGGGAGCCCGACCGGTTGATCACGCTGGCCCGCTCCTACCCCGGCTGGGCAGGGCTTTGCTACCTGATGTCCGGGTTGCTCGTGTACAAGCACGGAGGATACCTTCGCGCCTCGGAACTCCTGCAGCGCGGCCTCACCACCAGGAACGACGACGAAGCGAACCGCTACTCGTCCACGTACCTCACCAGGATCGTCACCCGGATTGAACTGGCCGAGCGTGTGGAGATCCCGGTCCTGTTCAGCGAGGAGTCCGTATTCCTTGCGCTGGCGCACTCGTTCCGCGAGACGGGCCGTACGGAGGCGGCGCTGGACGCGCTGGCCGGGCTGCCGCCATCGCTCCCCATGGCGCTGGCCCGCTGCTCACTCGCGTTGACCCTGGGCAGGAGCCGCACCGTGATCGACTGGACCGAAGGCCTGCTCAACGCTGACGATCTCTCCGCCGCCCTGCTGTTGGTGCGGGCGCGGGCGCTGCGCCGCGAGGGCCGGTTCGAGGCCGCACACCAGGCCCTTGCCGAGGTCCTGCGCCGGCGCAAGACGCACCTGACCCTGCGCAATGACGCCCTGACGGACCGGGCGCTGCTGGTGCTGGACTCCAGCAGGCGCTCCCTTAATCCCCGGGACTGGGGGCGTCGCCGCGAGGACCAGGTGCCGCAGAAGGAGATCGCCGCGCCTGTGCCCATCCGCAAGGACGAGGAGATGCGCCGGATCTGGGAACAGGACTGGAAGAAACTCAGCGACGAGTAACGGACCCTACGCCCCGCTGAGAACCGGCACGAGCTGCTCGCCGAGCAGCACCGTGCCAAGTGCCACCATGATCACGCCGCTGGCAAGGGTCACCAGGCGGGCAGCCCCCGGCCGGCTCTGCAGCAGGGTGCGGGACAGCAGGGCGACGGCGGTATAGACAAGGCCCGCGAGGAATACGAACGTCATGCCCAGCAGGCCCGACTGCACCGGCACGGGAAGGGGCGCATCGGCGCTCACGAACTGGGGGACAAGCGCCACGTAAAAGAGGAGGCCCTTGGGGTTGATGCCGCTGGTACCCATGCCCTGCAGGAACGTGCGGAGCCGGGTGCCCTCACTGCCGGTGCGCCCCGAACCCGCCGTGAAGCTGGCGCCGCGCCAGGAGCGGAGCGTGCTGATGCCTAGCCACATCAGGTACGCCGCGCCGGCCAGGGTAATCCAGCCCAAAACTCCGGGCATTCCCGTAAGCAGGGCAGCCAGGCCCGCCACCAGCAGGACCGTATGGAGGACGTATCCGCCGCAGAGCCCTGCCACCGCGGGAACAAAGCTTCGCTGCCTCAGCCCGGCCGCGATGGAGTACGCCCAGTCCACGCCCGGCGTACACGCGAGGGCCGCGGCCACCAGCACAAAGGCCAAAAACAGCTCCGGGTTCATTTCTTCTCCTGCCAGGTGATGCGTCAGGACAAACCCTAGATAGTTTCGGCGCAGAAGTGCTGTCCTTTTTCGCCCCCAAGGCTTCTCCGGCGGTAAGGTTATTGCGTGATTGACCATATTGACAGGAATATTTTGCGCCACCTTAAAGGGGATGGCCGGATGACCGCCACTGCGCTCGCCGCCAAAGTCGGTTTGACGGTGGCGCCGTGCCATCGGCGGCTGCGTGACCTGGAGCAATCGGGCGTGATCCGCGGGTATCGGGCGGACATTGATCCCTCCGCGGTGGGGCTGGGCTTCGAGGCAATCGTGTTTGTTACCCTGCGGCAGGTGGACCGCGCCACAATGGAGGTCTTCGAAAACCTGGTGGCGGAGAGCCCCAACGTGGTGGAGGCGCAACGGCTCTTCGGTTCACCCGACTACCTGCTGAAGGTCATCGCCGAGGACCTGCCCGCCTACCAGCGCTTCTACGACGCCGAACTCACCTCGCTGCCCGGGGTGGAACGGCTCACGTCCACCCTGGTGATGAAGAACTTGAAGTCCTACGCCGGTCCGCCGGTGTAGGACCGCGCTTAGCTTCGCTCCGGGACCGGCTACGCCGTTGGGCTCACATGGACAATGATCACCTGGGTGTCTTTGGCGCCGTCGTGCCGGAGGTCGTAGCCCACGGCCAGCCCTGTGGACGTTCCCGGGGCGAGCGAGTAGTCACTCTTTCCTTCCGGGTTTGCTATCCGGGATGAAATCCAGCGCTCGGCGGGGTCGGAGTCCATCCCATAGCGCTCCACGCCGTCCCGAATAAGCTCGAAATATTCTTCCGGGGAGTCCGAGGTCAGGAAGTACGTGACCTCGCTGAAATCCTGCCGCTTGGTGGTTCGGAAGCGGTCGCCGTCGTGCCCCCGCCAGTTGCTGGAACTGATGCTGCTGCCCAGCTGCTGGCCCAGGACGTTCAGCCGGTTGGCGCCGCCGGCGAGGTCCTTGGCGAGCTGTCGAAGCTGCGCCACGTCCGCGCCGTAAAAGTTCCCCGCCATGCTTCCCCCCGGTTGGTTCTTCCGTGCCGGCCTAATCGGGCCGGCGCCATGCAGCGATGGGGAGAGCTCCCCGCCGGCTTGCTCCGCCGGCTATTCCGCGAGCAGGCCGGTTGTTCGGTAAGGGATGACCTCGCGCAGGAACATGCTCGTGGAGGTCCGGACGATTCCCGGGCACAGCCTGATCTCTTCCGACACCCGGTAGAGATCGTCCGGGCTGGTGGCCACCACGCGGATCAGCAGGTCTGTGTCGCCTGCCGGCGCGTGGCATTCCAGGACTTCGGGGATCTTCCGGAGCGCGGCAATCGCCTCGTTGAGATGGCTCTGGTCCAGCTCGGCGCTGACGGCAGCCGCTACGCCCCGGCCCAGTGCCGCCGGCAGCACCCTGCTGCTGTTGGGCCGTAGAGCCCCCGACTCCGTCATCCGCTCCAGCCGGCTCTGCACCGTCCCGCGCGCCAGGCCCAGCCGCTGCGCCAGCACCATGATGGGAACGCGCGGATCCACGTCCAAGGCGTTCAGGATCCGCTTGTCGGTGGCGTCCAGTTCCTGCAATCTGATCATTTCCTGTCGACGGGAACCTCAAAGATTGGTCAGAGTGATCAACTGAAGTCCTGCTGGTTGTACCAACTGTAGGGTCTCTGCTGAAATTATGGCAACAAGGGATGGAAGCTACCGCTGATCCCCGCAGGCTACAGGTTCCCCGGCACACCACCCGGCATCTGGACACAACTTCCCGCAAGGAGGCAGCCGCTGATTGACACTTGTTCACACCACGGTCATTCTGCAACCACGGCAAGAGCCCCTGAGCTACCGACGTCGGACCCCCGAAGTCATCGGTAGCTGAGGGGCTCTTGTGCTTGTCCGCGTACGCCTGCCCCCCTTTCATCCCCGGATTGTCCCCACAGGGCATCGCGCCATCACCTCCTGCAACCTTCCAGGCAACCCGCCATCACGTTTCGGGGCGCTGGCCCCGCATAGGCTGGATCCATGACCTCAGCCGGCCGCTTCGCTCCCAGCCCTTCCGGTGAACTCCATGTAGGCAATCTTCGGACCGCCGTCCTGGCATGGCTGTTTGCCCGCTCCACGGGCCGGAATTTCCTGCTGCGGGTAGAGGACCTGGACCGGGCGCGGTCCGGCGCGGAAGCGGAGCAGTTGCGGGATCTGGCGGCGATCGGCGTGACCTGGGACGGCGACGTCGTGCGCCAGACTGCCCGGGGCGCTTTGTATGCCGCCGCGATCGCAAAGCTCGAGGCGGCAGGCCTCACCTATGAATGCTTCTGCACCCGCCGGGAAATCCAGGAGGCGCCGTCGGCTCCGCATGCGCCGCAGGGTGCCTATCCGGGAACCTGCCGGAACCTGGATCCGGCGGAGTTGGAGTTCAAGCGCTCCACCAGGCCGGCCGCCCTACGGCTTCGGGCCGACGTAGCGGAGTACACCGTTCAGGACGTGCTGCACGGGACCTATACGGGCGTCGTGGATGACTTCGTGCTGCGCCGCAACGATGGGGTGACCGCCTACAATCTGGCCGTGGTTGTGGACGATGCCGAGCAGGGCATCGACCAGGTAGTCCGGGGTGATGATCTCCTTCCGTCCACACCGCGGCAGGCCTATCTTTCTTCGCTCCTGAATATTCCGGTTCCGGAATATGCGCATGTTCCGTTGGTGGTAAATTCCGACGGCGTCAGGCTGGCAAAGCGGGACGGCGCGGTGACGCTAAGCGACCTGGCGGCGGAGGGCGCTCCCCCCGAAGCCGTGCGCGACCGGCTGCTGGAATCGCTGGGGCTTCCGGCCGGGCCGATTGAGCAGGCACTGGGCAACTTCCGCTCCGCCGCTCTGCCGCGGGAACCTTGGGTGTGGACAGGTATCGGCGCCTCCGGGAGGTAGGCATTGAAGAGCGCTGCCGGGCAGGAGAATCATGGCGTCAACATTGGTTGCACCGAGTCGGCCCTCGTCCGCGGCGCGAGGCAGGCCGGCCTGTCCTGGGAGGCCATAGCCCTGTGCCTTGGCGTCAGCAAACAGGCAGTGCACCGGAAGTATGGCAAGCAGTAGGCATCGAGCCAGCCTAGGCTTGGGACATGTCAGACGAGCACATTCCAGACCACACTCCGGCGCCCAGGTTCACTGTCGAGACCGCCAAAGTCCTGGCCGAAGTGGCCCATAACCGCCAGAAGGACAAGCTGAAGCGGCCCTACCGTGAACACGTCCTGGCCGTTGGTGACGCCTTGGCGGACTTCGATGACGACATCCGGATTGCCGGGTATCTGCACGACATCGCCGAAGATACACCGATCACGCGCCAGGCCCTCCTGGAGATGGGCGTCTCCGAGCGGGCAGTGGAAATCATTGAACGCGTCACCAACCGGCTGCACGAGAACCCGGACGACTACCAGTCCGGGATCCGCGAGATCGCCCAGGACCACGACGCCGCACTGGTGAAGATTGCGGACAACGCCCACAACTCCCTGCCGGAGCGCGTGAAGGCGCTTGCGGACAAGTGGCCGGACAAACCCCCGGTCACCAAGTACCGCGACGCACGGCCGGTGCTTTATGCCGCCGTCGAGGTGGAGGAGGTCAGGAAGATCCTCGCCCGTGTGAATCCGTGGCTGCTGGAAGAGCTGGACGACCGGCTGGATGAGGAGGACACCACAGACTACGAGAACCTGTCCTACGAGGAACTAGACGCCCCCGGTGCCGCCGCGCCGAACGCTAGGACTGCTGAGGGGCGGTAGTTTCCGCTTCCAGCTTCTCAAGGGCGTGATGGAGCCTCTCCGAGCCGCGGCGTTCGTCAATAACAATCGAAGCGCCGAGCGCCAGCACAATCACCAGCAGGCATATCGGAACGGAGACCCCGGCCGCCGCCAGGCCAACTGACGCCGCCAGCGTTATGAGCACCCCCACGGCGACGGTGATGACCGTCCGGTCCGGGCCGACCATCACGCTGTACAGCCAGGTCAGCGAGCCCTTGAACAGTGCCACGGGGATGGCGATGGTAGCGATGGCGATGGTTGCGCTGATGTGTGCCTCGTGGTCAATGTAGTACGCGGCCACGTGCAGCCCTGCGCCGGTGGCGGCGATCGCTGCGAAGACCGGAAGATGGCCGTAGCCGAAGAGGAAGGACCTGTGACGGCGCAGGTGGAGCGCCCGTCCGGCGGGCAGCAGGAAGTAGATCCACCACATGCCGAACGCCAGGGCCGTTCCGCCGAAGCCCACCAGCGCGGCATCGACGCTCCAGCCATGGTGGGCCACGATGGCCCGGAGTGTTTCGATGGCCCCGATGAGGCATTCACCCAGGGCAATGATGGCCAGCAGTCCGTACCGTTCGGCAATGTGGTGGGCATGCCACGGCGTCCGGGCCTTGCGCTCCGCAGCATAGGGGGTGGCCATCTCCAGCACGATCAACGGCAGGACCATAAAGAGCGTGGTGGGAATGTCTGCCTCGATGAAAACTACTGCGATCCATCCAAGCTGCACCACCACAAGGTACTTGGCGTAGCGAAGGCAGGTGTCACGGCCGGCCGGGTCCTGCCGTGCTGCCCGCAGCCACTGGGTGACCAGCGCGAGCCGCATGACCACGTAGCCTCCAACAATCACCGCGTTGTCTACGTGCTTTCCCTCCGCCATTGAATGGAACAACGGCTCAATGCCCATGGTGAGGATCAGGACACCCACGATCTGGATCATGGTGACCACCCGGAAGATCCAGTCATCGGTGTCGTAGGCGCTGGCGAACCACGTGAAGTTGATCCATGCCCAGATCACCGCGAACATCGCGAAGGAGAACGCGAGCAGGCCCGGGATGAAGTGAGCTTCCGCCACTTCGTGGGCAAACTGGCTGCCGGCCACGCCAAACGCAATCACAAACGTCAGGTCGAAAAAGAGTTCAAGCGGCGTGGCGGCCCGGTGCTTCTCATGCGGGTCACGGCCGCCCATGCGGGCCATGGCATGGCGCAGGGGGTTGGAGGACATACCTAAAAGCTACACGCGCCCCAGTGCGTCGATGTCTTCCAGGAACTCCTGGTGCACTTCCGCGCTCACAGTGGTCCTCGTCTCGGCGATGGCGTCCAGGTAATCCTGTGTGGAAGGCCCCTTCCGCACCGCCTCACGGACAGAAACCGTGCCGCCGGAAGCGACCCTGCCGTCGCTGTTTTCGCCGTAAACAACGTTTTCCAGGGCACGCTGCGACGCGCTCCGCGCAGCATACTCAATGTCGGCGGGGGAGAAGCCCTCGGTGCGTTCCACCAAGAGTTCCACGTCCACGGCGTCCACCACAGGGGCAGGGATGAAGCGCTGCCACATCGCTTCACGGGCCTGCCGGTCCGGCAGTCCGATGGGGATGACGTAGTCGAAGCGGCCGTGGCGCAGGAAGGCGGTGTCCAGGGCGCGGATGAAGTTGGTGGCGCAGACCAGCAGGCGGCCGGGCTGTTCGCGGAAAGCCGGGATGATCTTGAGGAGTTCGTTGGTGACGCCCTGCAGCGGCGACGGGGGTTCGCCGGAGCGCTGGGAGGCGATCTCCTCCACCTCGTCGATGAAAACAACCGCGTGCTCCAGTTCGGCGATTTCCAGGAACGTTTCGCGCAGCGCTCCGGCCAGGCCTTGGGGATCCGCGGCGAGGCGGGACGGGAAGACTTCCACGAAGGGCCACTCCAGCCGGGAGGCGATGGCTTTGGCGAAGGTGGTCTTGCCGGTGCCGGGCGGGCCGAAGAGGACGACGGCGCGCGGCGGCACTACGCCGAATTCGTCGGCGAGGTCTGCCTCGGCGAGGGGCAGGACCAGGCGGCGCTCGAGCAGTTCCTTTTCCTTGCGCATGCCGGCAACGTTTTCCCACAGGTCGCGGGCCAGGACGCGCCCGCCGAGCTGGCCCAGTGCGCCGAGTTCCTGCCGCTGGACGGGGATGGTGCGTTCGAAGTAGCGCAAGTTCTTTTTTAGGGCGAAGCCGCGGCCCAGGAATGCCTCCACGCGGGTCTCGGATTCGGGCATCAGTGCCGAGAGCTTGTTCAGCCCGTGCGGGGCCATGCGGTTTTCGACGGCGGCCAGCAGCGAGGTGCCGATGCCGCGGCCGCGGTATTCGGGCAGGGTGGCCAGGAAGACGATCCAGCCCTGGTCGTGAGCGGCGCGTCCGACGGCGGCTCCCACCACCTGGTCGCCCTGTACCGCCACCACGGCGTGGTCCTTTTCGCAGGAGGCGAGGACCTCGGAGAGGGCATAGACGGGTTCGACGTTGTGGGACTTGAGCGTCTCCCAGAGGTGCAGGATCCCGTCCAGGTCCGATGAGTGGAAGTCCCTGATCCGCCAGTTGGTCATGCCGTCTCCCGGTCTGTTCGTCGTTGAACGCACGAGGTGCGCGCGCGGTTATGAGCTGCACAGGAAGCATATGCGATGCACCCTTGCGGGGACGTTGCCGGCCGGTTGCATGACGTTTTTGGGGTACCCCGTTGGGTAGGCCATTACGTTGAGTGTCCCGTGCCCGAGGAGTAGCGTGACCCACATCACTCAAACCCGTTCAGGAGCTATCATGCCAAATTTGGGACGCCGGTTTGCGGCTGTAACGGCGGCGCTGGCAATGAGCGTAACCACAGGAGCCCTGGCAGGTCCTGCCTCAGCCCATTTCGGGACTGACGATGACAGCAAAAAAATGCCTACCGCCAAGGGCTACGGCGGTGCTGTAAGTACTGTGGACGTGGACGCATCCTCTGCGGCTATCGAAGTCCTCCGCAAGGGCGGCAACGCCGTCGACGCCGCCGTCGCTGCCGCAGCCACCCTTGGAGTCACGGAGCCCTATTCTGCCGGTATCGGCGGCGGCGGCTACTTTGTCTACTACGACGCGAAGTCCGGCAAGGTGAGCACCATCGACGGCCGCGAGACGGCGCCGGCGGCGATGCCAACAAATGCTTTCGTTGACCCCAAGAGTGCAACGGGCGCGCCGTACAACTTCACACCTGAACTCGTCACCAGCGGCGTTTCCGTAGGTGTCCCGGGCACCCCGGCCACGTGGGAACGGGCGCTGGACCGGTGGGGAAGCATGAGCCTGGCGGAAACGTTGGAACCAGCCATCGATGTGGCAACAGACGGTTTCGAGGTCGACGAGACCTTCAGGCAGCAGACTGCGGACAATCAGCTGCGCTTCGAAGCCTTCACCTCCACCAAGGACCTGTACCTGCCCGATGGAAAACTGCCCAAAGTAGGCTCAGTCTTCAAGAACCACGACCTGGCTGATACCTACCGTCTCCTGGCCGGCAAGGGCACAGATGCCTTCTACACCGGTTCGCTCGCAGAGGACATCGTGGAGGCAGTGCAGAACCCGCCAAAATCCCAGGACACGGAATTGCCCGTGCCTGCCGGGTTCATGACCACCAAGGACCTTGCGAAGTACCGTGCGCTGGACCAGGACCCGACCCACGTGAATTACCGCGGCTACGACGTTTACGGCATGGCCCCGTCGAGCAGCGGCGGCACCACGGTGGGAGAATCACTGAACATCCTGGAGGTCTTTGACCTTCCCGCACTCGCCAAGGACGAGGCGGCCGTCCTGCACCACTACTTCGAGGCAAGCGCGCTGGCATTCGCGGACCGGGCCAAATACCTGGGCGACCCTGCGTTCGTTGACGTCCCCACCAAGGCGCTGACTGATCCGGTATTCGGCAAGGAGCGCGCGTGCGGGCTCGATCCCATGCAGGCTGCTCCAAAGCCCGTCCCGGCCGGGGATGTGTCCTCCTACGACGGCGTCTGCCCCGTCGAGCCGGCAGCGCTCGCGGATGAAAAGGACACGGAGAACGTGTCCACCACCAACCTCACAGTGTCCGACAAGTGGGGAAATGTGGTGGAGTACACCCTCACCATCGAACAGACCGGCGGGTCAGGCATCGTAGTACCCGGCCGCGGATTCATCCTCAACAACGAGCTCACGGATTTCTCCACCGTGTACAGCCCCACGGACCCGAACCGCATCGAGCCCGGCAAGCGTCCCCGGTCGTCCATGTCGCCCACCATCGTGCTGAAGGACTGCGAACCGTTCCTTGCACTCGGCTCACCGGGCGGCTCAACGATCATCACCACCGTGCTGCAGACGCTGGTTAACCGGATCGACCTTGGCATGGACATTGCCGACTCCATCGCAGCACCACGGGCCACCCAGCGCAATACCGAGAAAGTGAGCGCCGAACCGGCCTTCATCGAGAAGTACGGCGACGTGCTGACGTCACGTCTTGGCCATACGTTGGCACCGTCGGGCGATTCCTTCACGTCCGCCGCCGAAATCGGGGCCGCCACAGCCATCGAGTTCCTCGACGACAACAAGGTCATTGCTGCGGCCGAGCCGGCCAGGCGCGGCGGCGGCTCCGCGATGGTGGTCCACCCGTCACGCTAGCCCCGCAACTGGAACATCAACCAACGACGGCGGCACCCCAGGTTCTGTACTTCCAGAACCTGGGGTGCCGCCGTCGGGCGCCTTAGGGCGTGACTACTTCTTGAATGTCGCCGCCGGCGGGTTCGCGACCACCGGGGAGAGGCCTGTGTGGCCTTCGCGGGTTTCGGCGATTTCGCGGATGCGTTTGCGGCAGGCGTACCAGCCGAAGACCATGAGGATGGAGGCGATGGCGGTGACGAGCATGGTCAGGGGTGAGTCGATGAAGACCATGATCAGGACGCCTGCGAGGAAGAGCAGGGAGAGGTAGCCGGTGTAGGGGGCGCCGAACATGCGGAAGGTGGGGCGTTCGAGCCAGCCTTTGTCGGCCCAGCGTTTGAGTTGGATCTGGCACAGGACGATGGTGGCCCAGGTCATGATGATGCCGACGGAGGCGACGTTGAGGACGATTTCGAAGGCGTCGGCCGGGACGAGGTAGTTCAGCGGCACGCCCAGGAGGGAGACGCCGGCGGTGATGGCGATTCCGCCGTAGGGCACGCCTGCTTTGTTCATGCGGGAGGCGAAGCGGGGGGCGGAGCCGTTGACGGACATGGAGCGCAGGATCCGGCCGGTGGAGTAGAGCCCGGCGTTGAGGGAGGACAGGGCGGCGGTGAGGACGACGAGGTTCATGATGACGTCCACGCCCTGGATGCCGATGGAGCCGAAGAACGTGACGAAGGGGCTGACGCCTTTTTGGTAGGAGGTGTAGGGCAGCAGCAGGGCCAGCAGGATCACGGAGCCGACGTAGAACACCGCGATGCGGAAGACTACGGAGTTGATGGCTTTAGGCATGATTTTTTCGGGGTTTTCGGTTTCGCCGGCGGCGGTGCCGACGAGTTCGATGGAGGCGTAGGCGAACAGGACGCCTTGCATGAGGATGATCATGGGCAGCAGGCCGTTGGGGAAGATCCCGCCGTTATCGGAGAGCAGGCTGAAGCCGACCTGCTGGCCGTCCACGGGGGTGCCGAAGATGACGAAGTAGGTGCCGACGATGAGGAAGATGACCAGGGCGGCGACCTTGACCAGGGCGAACCAGAATTCCATTTCGCCAAAGACCTTTACCGAGACCAGGTTCAGGGCCAGGACGACGATCAGGGCGGTCAGGGCCCAGGCCCATTGCGGGACGGCGGCCATCCAGGGGATGTAGTTGCCGAAGAAGTTCATGTACAGGGCCGCGGCGGTGATGTCCACGATGGTGGTGGTGGCCCAGTTGATCCAGTAGAACCAGCCGGAAACGAACGCGGCCTTTTCGCCGAAGAATTCCCGGGCGTAGGAGACGAACGAGCCTGAGGAAGGCCGGTGCAGGACCAGTTCGCCCAGGGCGCGCAGGATCAGGAACGCGAAGAACCCGCACACCGCGTAGGCGATGACCAGCGACGGGCCGGCAGCGTTCAGGCGGCCGCCCGCGCCCAGGAACAGGCCGGTACCGATCGCGCCGCCGATCGCGATCATCTGGATCTGACGGGGCTTCAAATTCTTGTGATAGCCCTTGTCCTCGGCATGCAGCGCAGTCTCGGAAGCATGCGCATGCCCGCCGTCGATGAGGTGGTCAGGTATTGGGGAGTTTGTCATGGGGAGTCCTTTGGGATCCGGAGGGGACGGGGGGTGGGGACTACTTGCTGAGGTTGGCGAGGCGTTCGGGGCTGAGGAGTTCCAGAAGCTGGGCTTGTGTGAGGAGCCCGTGTTCCAGGACGAGTTCGGCCACGCCCTTGCCGGTGGCGAGTGCTTCCTGCGCGATGGCGGTGGCGGTGGCGTAGCCCAGGTGGGGGTTGAGGGCGGTGACCAGGCCGATGGACTGCTCCACCGTACGCCGGAGGTGCTCGGTGTTTGCGGTGATGCCCAGGATGCAGCGGGCCGTAAGGGTGCGGCAGGCTGCCTCGAGGTGGGAGATGCTCTTGTGGAGGCTGTGGACGATGACGGGTTCGAAGGCGTTGAGCTGGAGCTGCCCGGCTTCGGCGGCCATGGTGATGGTGACGTCGTTGCCGATCACTTCGTAGGCCACTTGGGAGACCACTTCCGGGATCACCGGGTTGATCTTTCCGGGCATGATGGAGGAGCCGGACTGGACGGCCGGCAGGTTGATCTCGCCGAAGCCGGCGCGGGGGCCGGAGGAAAGCAGGCGGAGGTCGTTGCAGATCTTGGAGAGCTTCACGGCCACGCGCTTGAGCACTCCGGAGAGGTGGACGAAGGCGCCCACGTCCTGGGTGGCCTCGATGAGGTCCACGGCGGTGACCAGCGGCAGGCCGGTGACTTCGGCCAGGTGCCGGCAGGCGGTTTCGGCGTACCCGGCGGGGGCGTTTAGGCCGGTGCCGATGGCGGTGGCGCCGAGGTTGATTTCGTGGATCAGCAGTTCGGCTTCGGCAAGGCGGAGGCGGTCCTCGCCGATGGTGATGGCGTAGGTGCCGAATTCCTGGCCGAGGGTCATCGGGACGGCGTCCTGCAGCTGGGTGCGGCCCATCTTCACGACGGTGCGGAATTCCAGGGCCTTGGCGGCGCAGGCTTCCTCGAGCTCGGCCAGGGCGTCCAGCAGTTCCCGGGCGGCGAAGATGGTTCCCAGTTTCACGGCCGTGGGGTACACGTCGTTGGTGGACTGGGAGAGGTTCACGTGGTCGTTGGGGTGCAGCCGGGCGTAGTCGCCCTTGGGGTGGCCCAGGATTTCGAGGGCGCGGTTGGCGATCACTTCGTTGGCGTTCATGTTGGACGACGTACCGGCGCCGCCCTGGATGACGTCCACTACGAACTGGTCGGCGAGTTTGCCCGCCAGGATGTCCTGGCATGCCTGCTCGATCGCGTCCGAGCGTTCGGCGTCCAGCAGCCCGAGTTCCCGGTTGGTGCGGGCGGCGGCAAGCTTGACCGCTGCCAGGCCCCGGACCAGGTGCATGTTCGAGGAGAGTTTCTGGCCGGTGATGGGGAAGTTCTCCACGGCCCGGAGGGTATGCACGCCCCAGTACGCGCCCGCGGGGACGTCGCGGTCTCCGAGGAGATCGTGCTCGGAGCGGGTGGGGGTGGCGGTGTGTGCCGGGTTCCCGGCGGTGTCGATGGTAGTCATGTGTCCTTACTGGGCTTCGTTGACTGGTGCGGACAGGGGATTTTGGGTCAGAAAGTCGGTTGCCTGCAGGAGGCCCACGTGGCGGCCTCCGCCCAGGACGGGAGCGGTTGCGATGGCGGAGAGCGGCCCGTCGTCGAGGCCGTTCTCCTGCGCAGCCCCCAGTGCTTCAAGCAGCTTCACGGTGGCGGGCATGCGGGCGCGGTCGCCGCCGTCGGAAATCTTCACGCCCACGGCGCCGCCGTCCGCCAGGCCCACCAGCTGCACGCCTTCAAAGCCGTCCTTGGCCACCGAGCCTGGGAGCAGGCGCATCAGGTCGGTGACGTCGCGGCCTGCCCCGGCCACCATTCCGGGGTGCCGCTGCATGGCGAGCCCGACGGCGGCTTCCGCACTTTGTGTAGCCGGCCCGCCGTCGTCGTGCGTGGCAAGGGAGTCCGCTGCAGCATGGGCGATGCGCCCGAACGCGCGGGCCATGCCGCGGAGGGTCAGGGCGAACAGGGGAGTGCCGCAGCCATCGGTGCTGAAGGCGTAGGGCTCCTCGCCGGTGAGCTCCCGGACGGTTCCGGAAACGAGCTGCTGGAGGGGATGCGAGGGGTCTAGGTAGCCCTCGACCGGCCACCCGTTGATCACGCAGGTTGCGGCCATGGCGGCATGCTTTCCGGAGCAGTTCTGTGTGAGCTGGGTGGCCCCGCCGCCGTTCCGGAGCCATTCTTCGCGCTCGTTCACGCCGTAGGGGAGATCTGAGCTGTTCTCGAAGTCGCTGACACCAAGACCATGAAGCTCCAGGATGCGCATAGCCCCGTCGCGGTGCTCGGCTGCGCCGGAGTGGCTGGCCGCTGCCAGTGCCAGGAGATCGGCCGGCAGGTCGAGCCCGGCGCGGACCATAGCAACGGCCTGGAGGGGCTTGAGCGAGGACCGGGGGTAGAACGGTGTGAGGGGATCGCCGGCGGAGGCCACCGTTGATCCGTCTGCTGCGAGAGCGATCGCAGAGCCGTAGTGCACACTTTCCACCAGGCCGTCACGGACCACCGCAACCAGTGGCTCGTGGGCGGGAAGCTGTTGCGCTTCCCTCCCGTCGCTGCTGCCCGGAACAGGGCCCGGGGCAGTGGTGTGGGCAGTGGAAAACACAGGGGAGGGCATGGAGTCCTTGGGTTGGTGTGGTGCGGTTGTCAGTTGTTAAGGATGGCGTCGAGGGCCAGGCCCACGGCTTGCAGGTGGTGGGCCATGGCGGCACGCGCCTTCTCGCCGGAGCCCGCCTCGATGGCGGCCAGGATCTCCTGGTGTTCCATGTCCGAGGCATGCTGCCGGTCAGCCACCATGTTCAGCGTCTCGGACTGGTGGGCCAGTGCACCACGGATGTCCGCCACCACGCTGGCGAACACTCTGTTGCCGCTGGCCTGGGCGATGGCTGCGTGGAAGCTGGAGTCCAGCGCTACCCAGGACTCGGGGTCTGTTTCCGTGGCCATTGCGGCGACGATTTGCCGGAGCGTTTCGAGCTCCTCGTCGGTGCGGCGCTCCGCGGCGAGCCCGGCTGCGGGAACTTCGATGTGGGGGCGTGCTTCCGTCAGGTCCCGGGCAGAGTACTGGCCGAGGGTGAGATCATTGGCCACCTTGTTGGAAACCACGAACGTTCCCTTGCCTGTTTTGGTGACGGTGAGTCCCAGTGCGGTGCAGGAGCGGAGCGCTTCACGGATCACTGACCGGCTCACGCCATACTGCTGGGAAAGCGTGGCCTCCGAGCTGAGCCTGCTCCCCACCTCCATCCGCCCCGACTCAATGTCCTGACGGATGGCGTTGAACACTGCTTCGGCAGCACTAAGCCGTGCGAGCGGAAGGACTGCAGGCTGTCCTGCTGTCCGGCTGTCTGACAGGTTCACGCCTTAAATATGGCAGGGGTCACACGGGATGTCAATGCGGGAGGGGAACGTCTAGCCGCCCTCCGTATTTTGCCCCGCCGCCGGCGGCCGTGTTTGTCCGCTCTTCGAGGAGCGCAGACGCCAGGCCACCAGTGCCGCTACAGCGACCGCAGCCAGCACGGCTGCGATGTCCCGGCCGGCTGCCTTGGCCACCGCCTCATAGGAGTTGGCGGCCAGATAGCCCAGCAGGACAAAGTCGGCGCCCCAGGCCAGGCCGCCCGCCGCATGAGAAGTCAGGAGCCGGCCATAGGGCATCCGGGATGTCCCGCCCAGGGCGGGCATCGGTGCACGAGCGGAACGTTCGTGCCGGATTTCCCCTGTGCTGACACCAGGTATCGCGATACAGTTCTCGGGCAAGCAGTAATCGGAACGTTCGTGCCGAAGGAGTTCTCATCAACGCTTCCTTCTCTGACAATCTCGCTTCCGAAGTGCGTGCCCGACGCGCGGTCCTCCGGTTGACGCAGCACGATCTCGCCGAACTGGCCGGGATATCTGAACGTTTCGTGCGGTTCGTGGAACAGGGCAAACCCAGCGTGCAGCTGGATTCACTCCTGGCACTGCTGGACACACTCGGGCTGGAGCTGCAGCTGGCTACACGGTCACGGCCGGCCGGCCGTCAAGGCAGGACTGCAGCGCCCGGCCGGCAGGAGGAACAGGCGTGAGGCACCGCATTGCCGATGTCTATAAAGCGGGCGTGCTGGCCGCTCGTCTTGAGCGGCACGATGGCGGCACGAAGTTCAGCTATCTGCCCGCCTACCTCCAAAGCGGCGGCCCCGCCGTCGCCACTTCCCTGCCGCTCACCAGTGAGCCTGTCTTCTCTGCCGCCGGGGCCGCCCCGCCCTATTTCACCGGGCTGCTGCCGGAGGGCCGACGGCTCAACGCGTTGCGGCGTTCCATCAAGACCAGCGCGGACGACGATCTGTCCCTGCTGATTGCCGCTGGGGGTAATCCGGTGGGCGACGTCCAGATCGTCGGGCACGGGGAGCCCCTGAACCGGGAAGAGCACGCCGTCCAGTTGGATCCGCACCGGCCTGTCGACTTCGACCAATTGCTTGGCGACCCTGACCTCATTGACCCGGTGGCCCTGGCCGGTGTGCAGGACAAGCTCTCCGCCGGCATGATTTCGGTGCCCGTGGCCAGTACCGGGCGCCAGTTCATCCTGAAACTGAACGCGCCCGAGTTCCCGCATGTGGTGGAGAACGAGCTGGTGATGTTCCGTTACGCCGCCAAACTTCGGATCCCGCTCAGCCGTGTCCAGCTGATCCGGGATGTCGTGGGGCGGCCAGGACTGCTGGTGGAACGCTTCGACCGGATGCCCGATTCCGAACCCGCACCCGAGGCCGGAAACGAATCAGCCGGCGTGAGGCGACTGCCGGTGGAGGACGGGGCGCAGGTACTGAAGCTCTACCCGGCGGACAAGTACAACGTAGGGTACGGCCAGGTGTGCCACGCCCTCGCTGACTACTGTTCGGCGCCGCTTCCCGCCCTCCGGAACCTGGCGATCCAGGCCGCCTTCGCGTGGCTGACCGGCAACGGTGACCTGCACGCGAAGAACGTGTCCATGGTCCAGCAGCCGCACGGGGAGTGGACCATCGCCCCGGTCTACGACATCCCCTCCACGGTGGTTTACGGCGACAAGACCCTCGCGCTGGCCATGAACGGAAAACGCACCGGGATCTCGCGCCGCCATTTTGTGGGTTGGGCTACAGAGCTGGGTCTGACCGACCGCGCCGCCGCTCATGCAGTGGAGATCGCGCTGAAAGCCTCGGGCCCCTTGATCGCGGATTTGGAATCGGGGACGGCCTTCCGCGGTTTGAGCGGGCCAAGGGGTAACGACGACGCCGGCTCGCCGTTTCCGGAGTTGGTCACCAAGTCATGGGTCAAGGAGCTGAAGCACCGCCGCAGGTTAGTGGAAGGTTGAGCAGGGGCGGCTCTTATGTGCCGTCGAACCACCGGAGCACCCGCAGTGCGCGGAGGGTGTTCCACCGGCTGGGTTGTCCGTCGCCGTCCTCCAGCGCAAAGTGGACCTTTCCGGGATGGGTGTTCTCCAGCAGCCACCGGCCGTCCGGCTGCTCCTTGGACCGGACCATGTCGATGGCCTCATCCAGACGCTGGTCCGGCGTGCCCCCGGCGGCGCGGAAGTAGTCGAGCCCGCGGAGGACGTCGTAGTACCAGCGGGTGGGGTAAGAGAAGCGCAGCCAGTTTCTGCTGATGAGTTCACCGGAGGACTTGTGGCGCAGCAGCCCGCGCTCCAGCAGGTACTCTTCTCCGCGGTGCCGGGCCTCCCGGGATTGCCGTGTTCCCCCTGTGGACCGCTCGTGGTCAAGAAGCCCCTCCAGAACGCAGATGGTGGTGTGGAATGAGGAGCGGGTGGAGCCTCGTCCGGCCTCGCAATTCCAGCCGCCGTCAGCGAGCTGTTCACGGGTCAGCCGCTCCACCACGTTGCCCACGTTCTCACCGAAGTAAGCTCCCAGGGCGGCGGTCATCCCGTTAATGCAGGGTTCCACCTCACCGTCGAAGAAGCGTTGGTTGCCTTCCTCCCAGCGGCTGTTCTCACGGACCAGCGCAACGGCCTGGCGGGCTTCCCGGCTCCCGGGGTCGAGGCCGAAGTCCCGAAGGAGCAGCAAGCTGTATGTTGTCGCCGTCCAGGGCTGGCTGGGGTCGGTGTCGTTCGCCGGCCAGTACGTGCCGCCGGCCCATTGTCCGTCCTTGTCCTGCAAGGCCAGGAGCCTGGCGCCCCACCCTTCCGTTGCAACCCGGACCCGTTCAGCCGCAACCTCCGTGGGCGAAGCGACCGTCAGGTCCCGCAGGACCTGCCAGCGGATGGCGGGATCGCCGTCGAGTAGCCAATCGAGTACATCCATCGGCGTAGCCCGGTTCAGAGGTGCTGGATGCCCGCCCGCTGCATGGCGTCCTTGTAGATCTCCACGCTCTTGGTCAGCAGCTCTTCCTGCTTGGCTTCGGAGACGGCAAAGGCCCGGCCCCCGAGGGCCGAGGCCTTGTAAATTTTGATGCCACTGTTCTTCAGCGATGAATGGTAGGTCTTTTCGAACAGGGTGAGGAAAGTGGAAGCGTCCGTGCCGTGGGCGATGATCGCGGAAACCCGCGAGTTAATTTTGAGGAATTGGCGGAAGGGCCTCAGGCCGTCAGTTTTTTCCTGCACGCTCAGCGCCGATGGCATGCCCGGGTCGCGGACCCAGGGGTAGGCGTTCCACGGCATCACGTAGCGTGGGTCCAGCTCAGCGAGTTCATAGATCTGGGTGGCCCGGCGGGCCGCCTCATCATCGTTGTAGTGCGACACGAAACCGGACTCGGTGCCCTTCCCGGGGCTGACCTGCAGGCTGACGATCCGGCATTCATCCTCGTCGTGCACAGGGTCGATGTAGGGGACAGTGGAGCCCGGCTTCTTTTCCATCAATTCGTCGCAAAGCTGGGTTACCTTTGCGATGTTCGGTTCCTGTAGCAGGGCTTTCTTTTCGTCCCAATCAATCGTCACGATTTCTCCTCAGCAGCAAGGCGTCCAGAAACAGGCGTCTTATGCCACTCTACGCTTCCGGGCTTGGGGGTGGGCAGGAGAAGTTCTGTCTCCCTTTGGCTGGCGGCGTTGTGCCCACACCCACAGTGAACAACCAGTCAGTGGATAAAGCGGCAACAGCCCGGCAGCCATGCTGTTCAATGTAGGGATGCAGTTCACCAGGAAGGGCCTGAAAAACGAGGGCTTCGCGGGCTTCAGGCAATTCGCGGATCTTGACGCCATGCGGATCCCGCAGGGAACCGGCGTTTTCATGGTCCTGAGGCCGGAGGGGTTCCACCCGGACTTCCTGAAGAAGAGCACCGCGGGCGTCTTCAAGAAGAAGGATCCATCGTTGCCGGAGCCGGACCTTAAAGCTGCGTGGGTGGACGCCGCCGTCGTCCTTTACATCGGCAAAGCAGGCCCGGGCAGCAAAGGTAACCGGGGGCTAAGGCGCCAGATCCAGGAGTTCCTGGACTTCGGGCAGGGCAAGCCTCCGGGGCATTGGGACGGCCGGCTGGTCTGGCAGCTCAAGGAGGCCGGGCAGCTGCTGATCACCTGGAAGGAACTGCCCGCCGAAGCCCTCAATGAGGCTGAAGCGGATTACCACACAGCCTTTGTTGAGGAGTATGGGAAGCTGCCCTTCGCGAACCTCGTGAGGGCGCGGCCCAAGAACAAAGCGGGAAGGCCGTCGGAATCTGCGGAACAAGCCTAAGCGGGACCGCGCAGGCGTTCCATCTCGCGCCGGTCCTTCTTGGTGGGCCGCCCGGCGCCCCGGTCGCGCTGCGGAAGGCCCAGCGCCGGGGCGGCGGGACGCGGCGGAGTGTGGTCCGTGAAGCAGTGTGATGCGGCCTCGGCGCCCACCCGTTTGTTGATCAAGCGCCGTACTTCGAGGATGCGTTCGTACCCCGGCATTCGCACCGTCACGCTATCCCCGTTGACCAGGGTGGCGGAAGCCTTCGCCGGGCTGCCGTTCAGCCGGACGTGCCCCGCTCGGCAGGCAGCCGTTGCCGCGGAGCGGGTCTTGTAGGCCCGGATGGCCCACAGCCACGCATCAATTCGGACGCTGGCGGGGGAGGAAGGAAGGCTTGTCATGGCTGGCACCGAGTATAGCCCCGCTACTCGCAACGGCAGCTCACCGGACAGCGGCCCGGAGGGCGGCTACTCCACGCGGACGCTGACCCGCTGTACCATGTTGTTGCCCAGCCCCTGGTAATTCCAGTTCTGCTCCAAGGGCTGGGTGGCGCCGGACGCATCCGTGGCCCGGCAGGCCAGCTCATGTTCGCCCCGATCCGCCACCCAGGGCAGGGTCCACTTCCGCCAGGCAAACCCGCCCGCAGCTTCTTCAAGGTGCGCGGGCAGCCACTTTCCGTCGATACCAACCTCAACGGCAGTAACAGCGGCGTGCCCGGACCATGCCCTGCCCTGCAGCATCACAGGGCCGGGCGCCATCACCCGCTTCCGGGTGAAAAAGTCCGGGATGCCCGGCGGAACCATCAGCGAACGTACCCTGATCCGCGAAACCGGCGTACCGTCGTCGTCCGCCGACTCCTGGTAGCGGTACGCCACCTGCTGCTGGTAGCCGGCGAACGGCGCGGTGACCACCTCGATGGTTTCCAGCCACTTCACGCTCGCCATGCCGTACCAGCCCGGGACTACCAGCCGGAGCGGGTAGCCATGCTGGGGCGGCAGTTCGCTGCCGTTCATCTTGTACGCGAGCACGACGTCGGCACGCAAGGCCTCACGGATCGGCAGGCTCCGTGCGTAACGCTGGGTGACGCCGCCCTGGATCCCGGCATCGGCGCCCGTGAACACCACCTCCACGGCGTGCGGAAGGATGCCCGCTTTCCCGAGGAGGTAGGCGAGCGGAACACCCGTCCAGGCCGCCGTGCCCACTCCTTCCAGGATCCACGGTTGGCTGAGCGGCCGTGGAGTCAGGAGCGAGCGGCCGTTTCCTGCACACTCCAGGGTGACCGGCACCGTGATGGCGGGATCCTTGCGCAGCGCCGCCATGCTCAGCTCAAGGGCCCGCTCCACCGCACCGCTGATCCGCAGGTGCCAGGACCCGGTATCGATGTCCGGGATGTCGAAGTGGGTGAGCACATAGTGGAGCCCCGGTGGTGTGATGTCGCGCCGGAGGGCCTCCAGCGGCATCGAGTGGTTCCGGGCGCCCAACTGGAGTTCCTCAGGAGTGAGCGGCCCGGTGGTTGGTCCGGCTGCAGGGTCAGCAGCGGCAGGGGCCTGCTGCGGCGGGGCAGCAGGCTGGTGGGCGGTTTGCGGGTTTGGCTGGATCTGGGTCATGGCGCTGCCATTCTGCTGGGCTGCGGTTCCTGCGGTTTGGAGCGCTCCTGCAGGGAGCGTTCCTTGCCTCAGGTTTACGCCCGCGCCGCCGGCCCGTCAACGCCCCAAGTGGCTAAAGCTGCGGCCGCTTCAGGAACTCCGCAAGGCTCGAAGGGTCCTGCCCCGTCAGGCCATGGACGTCCGGGGAAACTCCCGCCATCTCCCCGGCGGCGATGGCGGTGTAGGTGCTCACCCACGCGTCCACCTGCCAGGGCGGCGCCCCATAGGAGGCCCTGGATGCGTACGCTTCCTCCACGGTTTCGGTTTGGTAAGAGATGGTCCGTCCGGTTTCTTCCGTGAGGATCCGGGCAGCCTGGCCCATGGTGACTTCCTCGGGGCCGGTGAGGTTGTAGGTCTTGCCTTTGTGGATGGCGGGGTCGCGGAGTACGGCCACGGCACAGCCCGCGATGTCCTCGCGGGCAACGGCGGAAAACACGCCTTCGGCGGCGGGACCTCGGATCACGCCGTCCTCCCCGGCCATGAGCGGCAGGAAATCCAGGTAGAGGTTGTTCCGGAGGAAGGTGTAGTCCATCCCGGAATCCTGGATCCGTTGCTCTGTGGCGTAATGGTCCCGTGCCAGGGTAAAGGTGGCGTCCGGGGACGCGCCGTAGAACGACGTGTACACCACGTGCTGCACCCCTGCCTCGGCGGCGGCGTCCACAAAGGCGTAGTGCTGCTGCACCCGGTCCTCGTCCTCCGCTGCGGAGACCATAAACAGGACCTTCACGCTGTCCAGGGCCCGCAGGGCAGCAGCCGAATCACTGTAGCTGCACACCACGGGCGCCGCGTTCTCCAGCTCCGGCGCGCGGGCGGCGTCGCGCACCAGTAGGCGCTGGGCGGAACCGGCCGCGGCGAGCTGCCGCGCCACCATTCCGCCCAGGCCTCCGGTGGAACCGGTGACGGCGAGGCCCGGCAGGTCCAGGGAATCAGCCACCAGGAATCCTAGGCTTCGCGGGCGGCCGGCGACTTGGTCTGTGCAGGGTCGCGCTCGGCCAGGGACCCGATGGCGTCGTCGATCTTCTTCATGACGTCCGGTTCCAGCTTCACCCCTGCGGCCTCAACACTGTCAGCGATCTGCTCGGGCCGGGAGGCGCCGATGATGGCCGACGCCACGTTGGGGTTCTGCAGCACCCAGGCGACGGCGAGCTGCGGCATGGAGAGCCCGGCTTCCTCCGCGACGGGCTTCAGCTCCTGCACGCCGGCCAGGACGTCGTCCCGCATCCAGCGCTGGATCATTTTGGCGCCGCCCTTTTCGTCCGTGGCGCGGGTGCCCTCGGGAGCCGGCTGGCCGGGCAGGTACTTGCCGCTGAGGACGCCCTGGGCCATGGGGGACCACACGATCTGGGAGATGCCCAGCTCCTCGGACGCCGGCACAACGTCCGCCTCGATGACCCGCCACAGCATGGAGTACTGCGGCTGGTTGGAAATGAGCTGGAAGCCGAGCTCCTTGGACAACGCGTGGCCCGCGCGCAGCTGCTCGGCGGTCCACTCGCTCACGCCGATGTACAGCGCCTTGCCCTGCCGGACGATGTCAGCGAACGCCTGCATGGTCTCTTCCAGCGGGGTTTCAAAGTCGTAGCGGTGGGCCTGGTACAGGTCCACGTAATCGGTCTGGAGCCTCCGCAGCGAGCCGTTGATGGACTCCATGATGTGCTTGCGGGACAAGCCCAGATCATTTTTGCCCTTGGGGCCGGTGGGGCCGTAGACCTTGGTGAAGATCTCCAGCGACTCACGGCGCTCGCCCTTCAGGGCTTCGCCCAGGACCGTTTCCGCGGCGGTATTGGCGTAGACGTCGGCCGTGTCGAAGGTGCTGATGCCTGCATCCAGCGCGGCCCGCACGCACTGGCTGGCGACGTCGTTCTCAACCTGGGAGCCGTGGGTGAGCCAGTTGCCGAAGGTGATTTCCGAGACTTTGAAGCCGCTGTTTCCGAGGTATCTGAATTCCATGGGTTTCACGCTAACCCAGATGGTTGCTCAGGGTAAGGGCTGTTTGCCGTTGGCTGCCCTGCTCTTGAGCACCTGCGCCGGGCCGGACAGGGACACGAGCGATCCCGTGTCCAGCGGTGACAGCGGTTGGGGGACCTGCGGCTTGGTGAACGACCGCGGGGCGTGTGCGGCGCGGGGGTCATCAAGTTTGGACTCCACCAGTGGAGCAACCTCCACCACTTTGTCGGCAGGAACCCGGGGATCCGGCAGGTCCCGGACTGAAAGCTTGATTTCCGGCGCGGCGGCACGTGCACGCGCCATGGCCCGTGCATCCGCTTCGGCAACGGCGGAGGCCCAATCCTCGGCGAGGACCGGAGGTTCGCGGCGGGCGGACGCCAAGGCGGGATGACGGACGACGGCGGTGCGCAGCGCCGAACGCAGGCGGGCCGGCTTAAGTGCAGCCCGCCAGCCACGGGGGGTACCGTCCGGCTTTGAAGCCTGTGCAGTGGATTGCGCGCTGTCGGCCGAAGCCGCGGCGGAAGACCCCGGGCCGTCGTCGGAGGTTGTCCTGGCGGCACCGCCGAGACGGACCAAGGGCACACTTTCCCTGCGGAAGCGCCGCCCAAACAGGGCCATCAGGGTGACGGCCGCAAGCCTGCCGATCCCGGCGAGGACCAGGGTGATGACGCCCAGCAGGAAAAGGACCCCGAACATCAGGAGGGCGATTCCCACGGTGCCCAAAAAGGTCAGGTTGAGGATGAGCGTATCCGGATTCTCCACGTCATCTCTCCTCTCTGCCGGCAGCGGGGCCGGGGCAGGCGTCCCTGGGCCTGGTCAACAGCTCCTTCTCCACCATACGGATTTTTGGTGGGCGATGCCGCCGGACCCGTCGGCCGGGCGAGGTTGTTTTAAAGCTGTTATCCCCTATGACAACCGTCCGGGCCTATAGTCGGACGGGAAAAGCGGGCTATCACACGGCGGCGGAAAAGGGAGGCGGAGCACGGATGGCGGAGGACACGGGAAGCATGAACTGCTTGTGCCTGTCCGGTGAGCAGTACCGGTTGTGCTGTGGCAGGTTCCACTCCGGAACGGCAGAGGCAGCTACCGCAGAGCAGCTGATGCGGTCCCGCTACAGCGCATTCGCGCTCCTTGATGAAAAGTATCTGCTCCGGACCTGGCACCCGTCCGAAGCCCCGAAGGACCTGGACCTGGACCCCGGGATGGAGTGGCGGCGCCTGGACATCCTGTCCACCGAGCGGGGAGGTCCGCTGGATGTCCAGGGAACTGTGGAGTTCAAGGCCTACTTCCGGCACGGCAGCGAGCGCGGGGTCCTGCACGAGGTGAGTCGGTTCGTCCGGGAAAACGGCCGCTGGTTCTATCTGAACGGGAAGATCCTGGCCTGACTACTCGTCGTCGTAGTCCGCATCCGGGGTAAAGCCTGCCTTGTCCACCTTGCGGTGGAACCGCATGCCGGCCAGTCCGCCCAGCACGGCCCCGAGCAGGGCCACCAGGGCAACCACCACCGCCGCAATGATGCTCATGGTGTTGAGCTGGCCTTCGTTGATGGGGATCCGCGGGAAGCTGTTGAGGTTGGCCAGCACGTTGAACTGCTGTCCGGCAACGAGACCCAGGATCGCTACCAGGACGGCGACGATCAGCGCCCAGATCCATACCATCAGGCCCTGCTTGGCACCGTTGAACCGCGCCATCCGTCCTGCCACGTAGCCGCCGCAGTAGTACGAAAGGAAGAGGATGACCAGCAGCATAATGATGCCGACCAAGCCCACGGTGCCGCTGTTCGAGGCGGCCTGGTTTACTGCCTCATTGACGTCAGTGTTGGTGGCCAGGCCTACAGCTGTTCCGGCCGCCGCTACAAGGGCTGTCAGGAGCACGGCCATGCCTGTGGCGGTGAGCCAGCCAAAGAACGCCGAGCCCACCTTGATGCCGCCGAACTGCTCTTTTTCACGGGCCACGGCCGTCTGCCGGTCCGTCAGGTTGGGGTCCACAGCGGGCGCTGCGGCCGCTGGCACGTAGTCCCGCTCGGCGTAGGCGCCGGTGGAGCGTTCGTGGCGGCCCGCCGGAACCTGTTCGTAGCTCGACGTGGGTGCGGAGTCGGTTGCAGGCACCTGATTAAAGGTGCGCGTGGAATCGTCATCGGCCGAGGCGGCACGGTAGCTTCCGTTTCGGTCAACATCCTCGCGCGCTCGCCGCGGGGGCAGGTTCTCTGGGTCTGTTGAGCTGCTCATGGTTCCACTCAACCATCGGGCCGCAGAGATAGCAAGGATGCTTACTATTTTGTGACCCGCGGGTCAGCGGTAGTTGCGGTGCAGGTTTTCGCGCCGGGACGGGCCGGGGGAGGCGTCAGCGATCCATGGGCCGGTGCCTTCGGACTGGTCCAGCACCCCGGCCTCCAGCCAGGTGTACTCGCCGGCGAGGACCTTGCGGGTGAGCCGATGGTCGCCGTCGTCCGTGTTTCGCCACAGCTGGTCAAAGTACTCCTCAACCCGCACGCGTGCTTGCTCACAATAGGCGTCGGCCAACTCGTAGGCGCTTGCGGCCTTCTCCGGTGCGGTGTGGAGCAGCATCTCTGCGCGCGAGCAGCACGCGGTCATGGCGAACAGTTCCGCCCCGATGTCCACCACGCGGCCAAGGAATGCCTGCTTGCGTTCCAGCTTTGCCTGCCAGCGGCCCATGCCGTAAAACGTCTGCCGGGCCAGGCGCCGCGACGAGCGCTCCACGAACCGCAGGTGCTTGGCCAGGCGGCCGAACTCCCCATACGAGCGCGGGTCCATGCCTGCCCCGGCCACCAGCTTGGGCAGCCAGCGGACGTAAAAGCCGGACGCGCCGACGGCGGCCTTGGCTTTGTCGGACAGGCTGGCGTCCAGGGATGCGAGGTCTCCTGCGGCGGCAAGGTGCGCATCCACCGCTTCCCGGGCAATGAGCAGCCGCATGATTTCGGAGGAACCTTCAAAGATCCTGTTAATGCGCAGATCCCTCAATTGCTGCTCGGCAGGGACGGCCCGTTCACCGCGCGCCGCGAGCGATTCGGCCGTCTCGAAGCCCCGTCCGCCGCGGATCTGGACCAGTTCGTCGGCGATCCGGCAACTGATCTCCGTGGACCAGAGCTTGGCGAGGGCGGCCTCGATCCGGACGTCCTTCTGGCCGGCGTCCGCAAGCTCGGCGGAGAGCTCGAACACGGCGTCCAGCGCGAAGGCGGACGCTGCAATGAAGGCGATCTTCTTGCCCACTGCCTCGTGCTCGCCTACCGGCCGGCCCCATTGCGTCCGCGCGTTCGACCACTCCCGCGCGATTTTCAGGCTCCAGCGGCCGGAGGCTACGCAGAGCGCCGGGATGGAGAGCCTGCCCGTGTTCAGGGTGGTGAGCGCAATTTTGAGGCCCTGGCCCTCGCGGCCCAGCCGATTGGCTGCAGGAACGCGCACCTGGTGGAACCTTGTGACGCCGTTTTCAATGCCGCGCAGGCCCATAAAGGCGTTCCGGTTCTCCACAGTGATTCCCGGGGAGTCCATGTCCACCACAAACGCGGTGATGCCGCCCTTATGCCGGGTACCGTCCGCATCGGTGCGGGCGGGCACCACGGCCATCACCACCACCAACTCGGCAATGACTCCGTTGGTGGTCCATAGCTTGACGCCGTCCAGAAGGTACGCCTCGCCGTCGTCCGTAGGTGTTGCCGTGCTGCCCATCCGGGCGGGATCGCTGCCCACATCTGGTTCGGTAAGGAGGAAGGCAGTGACGGCGCCGGCCGCGCACCGCGGCAGGAACTCCTGCTTTTGCCCTGCAGTGCCGAAGACTTTGACCGGTTCGGGCACCCCGATGGACTGGTGCGCGGAAAGGAGGGCGCCGAGGCTTGGATGGACGCTGCCCAGCAGCGCCAGCGCCCGGCCGTAGTACACCAGCGACAGGCCCAGGCCGCCGTACTCCGCCGGGATCTTCATGCCGAAAACGCCGAGCTCTGCCAGGCCTTTGAGGTACTCGTCCGGGATTTTGGCGTCCCGCTCGATGATCCGGCCGTCCATGGTCCGTGCGTAATCCGTCAGGCGCGCCATAAATGCCTCGCCCCGTTCCACGTCGCCAGGGTCCGGGGTGGGCCAGGGGTGCACCAGGTCCAGGTCGAAGCTGCCAAGGTAGAGGCCTTTGGCAAAACTGGGGCGGTCCCAGCCGGATTCCCGGGCGGCCTCCGCGACCGCCCGCGCCTCATCCGCTGTGACGCCTGCGCCGATGTTGCCGGCCGGGACCGGGGTATCTTCGGCGGGCGCGTCCGTGGCGGCCTTGGTTCCCGCGGGGGCGGAAGTGGACTTTGAGGGGCTTTCAGTGGCGGAGCTCATGGGTTATCTCCTTGGCCGGATAGCAGGCTCAGCCACGGATCCGCCGGCTTGGAGAACCCTTCAGCTGTCTCTCAATATTACCCGCGGGTAGGTTCCGGTGCTAGGGGTTGGTTGAGGCTGAAAGTCCGCGCCGGCATCCATTGCAGTCGCGTGGTGCACCAGCCGGTCCCAGCCGGCGTTGATGCCATGGACCACGGCGAGGAGCGTCCTGGAGACCACCGTCCAGCTGAGCTTGCCGGCGCCCAGCAGCACCAGCGCTGCCAGCCCGGCGGTCAGTACGAACCCGGCCAGGACAAGGCCGAACACGAGCGTGCCAATGAATACCAAGGTTGCGTTTTCCACCGAACTTAGATCGAACTGCATGAATCCCCCTGCTGCGACGTTGCGTGGTCTGAAGTCAGTAGCACGAGCGTAGGGGCAGAAGGCACGCCCGGCCAGAGCCGCAGCAGGCCCCGGAAGCTCTTGATATGGGATCGAGATACTACGCCGAAGTAGGTCACGGAGCGGTTGCGGGTGCCTGCGTTAACCTTGTAGTTGGCACTTTTCCGTCCGTGCCCTTTGTCCCAGCCCCTTAAACCGTCCAAGGAGAGTGTGTGCCCCGCTCCGCCAGGTCATCCGCTGACGCCATCAGCGCCCGGCTCCGGGACCTCGAACTCCTCACCAAAGGACCTGCGTGGGCTCTGACGCGCTCCGCACCCTGGGTGATTGCGGTGCTGCAGGCGTCCTTTACCCGCACCCGGCCGCAGCTGCCGCTCGAGGAATTCCATGCCGACGTCGACTCCTTCCTTGAGGAGCTCCGCCGGCGGGAGCCCGGGCTGGGTGGTGGGGCCAACGGAAAAGCCTTCGGTGACGAGTGGACGCGGCGGCAGTTCCTGACGCGCCGGAACCAGTCCGGCCAGATCGTCTACGAGGTCACCGAGCCGGCGGCCCGCGTGCTCGCCTTCCTGGACAGCCTGTCCAGTGAGCGGTCCACCCTCAACGGGTCCCGCCTGGGAACGCTGCTCGGCGACGTGGAAAAGCTCGCCAACGAGACCAACCCGGACCAGAGCGCCCGCCTTGAGGCGTTGGAAGAGGAGATCGGGGAACGCCGGCAGCTGATCCGTGACATCAGCACCGGCGAGTTCGACGGCCTGCTGGATGACGACGAAGCTGTGGAGGCTGCCGGGAACATCCTGGACCTCGCTGCGAGCCTGCCGGCGGATTACAAGAAGATGCGTGACCGGATCGAGGAACTGGTGGGCGAACTGCGCAACCAGATCATCGAGGAGTCACTGACCAAAGGGGCCACCATGGCCCAGGTGCTGGACGCCGACAAGCGGCTCCGCCAGAGCCCGGAAGGCCGGACGTTCCGTTCCTTCACGGCGTTCCTGGAGGATCCGCAGCAGCAGCTGCGGTTCCGGTCCGCCATCGGGGAAGTCCTCAGCCGGCAGTTCGCGGACGACCTTTCGCCCGAGGACCGGGAGACCCTGAAGAACCTGGTAGCTGAACTCCGGCAGCAGCACAGCCAGATCCAGCGGATTTACGGCAAACTGAGCGAAAGCCTCAACACGTACGTCCAAAGTGACGACTTCCGCCAGTCAGTCCGGCTCCGGCAGGTCCTGCGCGAAGCTGAGCAGGCCATCCGTTCCCTTCCGTATGAACGGGAGCGCCCCGGCCTGGTGCGCGGGCCTGTCCTCTTTAACGCAGGGTTCGAGTCGTTGTCCATGGTGAAGCTCTTCGATCCTGATGAGTTCGCCGCCCCACCCAGGCTGGCAGACCCCATCGCCTTCAGCGACTCCGACCGCGTGCGCTCGCCGAGGACCGGCAAGGCGAAGCCTGAGGTGGTGCGGTCCGCCATGGCCGGCGCGTCCACCCTTTCCGAGGCCTGGCAGCAGCTGCCGCCGGACGAGAAGCACATCAACACCATCCGGGCACTCCTCTCGCACGCCCTCCACGAAGGCGCTGAGTTCAACACCCAAGCGGTGGACGCCCTGGACTTCGAACAGATCGACGGCACCACGCGCAGGGCCTACCTGCCGCTGGTCACGCTCAAAAAGGATTGACCATGACTGACGAATTGACGACGGCGGCCGCCCCGGAGGTTGAGCCCGCCTCCGACGCGCTGGTCGAGCCCGCCTCCGACCCGGTGGTCGAGCCAGCCGAAGCCCGGCAGGATCCGTTCCAGGTCACTCCCCGCGACACGTTTGTAGACGGTGCGGCGCTGTTTCCCGGCGATACCGGCGTGCTCTCCATGAAGGTGCGGCAGGCACTGGTAAAGCTCCTCAAGGGCCCCTACGTGGACGGCGGGCGCGACGAAAAACTCTGGACGGTCCTGTTGGATCACCAGGTCATCCTTCGGAGCCGGTTGTCCGAGCTGTTCCTCACCCTGCAGTTGGACCATGAACGGAAGATCGCTGTCCTGCGCCCGGTCGATCCGGACGCCATCGGCGGCAGTGCCCGCTCCACCATCCTCCGGCAGCAGCGTGCGCTTAGCCGGGTGGAGACCATCGTGCTGCTAAGGATGCGCCTGCTCCTGGACCGGCATGTCACCGCCCAGACAGATCCCACCATCACCCGTGAAGAAATTGCCGACCTGGTTACCCACTACCAGCCCGCAGGCCAGCAGGATGCCCTGCGCGATTCGGACGTGGTGAACAGGGCCATCACCAAGCTCCTGGCCCGCCAACTCCTCCTCCCCACCGGCCTGGACGACGTCTACACCATCTCCAACGCCCTGCCCCTGGCCCTCCCGTTCGAAAACATCGGCGACATCCCCGCCCAAATAGAAGCCCTGGCAGCAGCCACAACAGACCCCACGGGCACCGAGGCCCTGATAGAGCTCGACGGCGATACCGCACCCGATGAGGACAGGGAGCCGAACCTCGCTACGACTGACCAGAGTGAAGCGGAGGCAGCCAAGTGAGTATCGCCAGCATGCTGCCCATCGGCGACGTGACGAACCCTGGCCAGATGCGTCTTGCCTTGGTGCAGGTGGTCAACTGGGGCACGTTCCACGGGGCGCACACCATGCACGTGGACCGGAACGGGACGCTGCTGACCGGCAACTCGGGCGTGGGCAAGTCCACGCTGTTTGATGCCATGCTGCGGGTCTTTGATGCACGGCCACGGTCCAATGAGGCGGCTGCCCAGCGTTCCGGTGGTGCCGTGGAGGACAAGCGCACCACGTTTACGTACATGCGCGGCAAGGTGGGCGACAAGGCCGTGGGGGAGGGCTCGGCGAGTGCGTTCCAGCGGCCCGGTGCAACCTGGTCCGCCGTCGCGCTGACGTTCGATAACGCCGCCGGCACCCGGGTGACCATCTCGGCGCTGTTCGATCTGCCGAAGAACGGCACGGAGTCCAGCGTGGGCCGCTTCTACCTGATCGACCATGCCCCGCTGGACCTGGAGGCGCTGGAAGGCATCGCGGACAAACGGTTCACCAAGGCGGGCCTGGAGATGGTTTTCCCGGACGCGCAGGTTTTTGATGTGCACAAGGCTTTCGCCGAGCGCTTCCGCCGGCTGCTGGGCATCAACTCGGACCAGGCCCTGCCACTCCTGCGGGTCATCCAGGCGGGCAAGGGCCTGGGCGGCAGCGTCAACACGTTCTTCCGGGACCAGGTCCTCGACGCCCCGGCAACACTTACTGCAGCCGATGATGTGGTGGAGGAGTTCAGCAACCTGATGTCCATCCGGCAGCGGCTGGAGGATGTCCGGCAGCAGCGGGACCAGCTGGCTCCGGTCCCCGGCCTGAACCGGGAGTATGCGCAGTCGCTGCTGGACGCGAACCGGCTGCGCGACCTCGCGGGCGGGGAATTCGAGGCGTACAGGCAGAAACTGGCCGTCACGGTCCACGAGAAAACGCTGGCTCGCTTCAAGGAGCTTGCCCAGGCAAAGGCCAAGGAGCTCGGTGCCGAACGCACTGTCCGGGATGGCTTGGCGAAGGAACTGCGCCAGCTGGAGGCGGACTACAACAACCAGGGCGGCAACGCCATCTCCGCCATCGAGCAGTCGCTGGAAAACTCCCGGGTGGGGCTGAAGCTTCGCCGTCAGGTGGAGGAGGCGGCGCGCCAGGCACTGGCCGATGCCGGCCTGCAGCTCGAGTGGACTGAGGACGGCTGGGAGCAGGCGCATGAGCAGGCGGCCGCCAGGGCCGCTGAGCTCAAGGATGACTCCCAAGCCCTGCAGGAGCTCCGCTTTGAAGCCTTCGACGCCCATGCAACGAAGAAGCGGGAGCTGGCAGCGGCTGAGCAGGAGCTCCTTTCGCTGAAGACGCGCAAATCCCTGCTGCCGCCGTCGAGCATTGAAAACCGTGCGGCCATTGCCGCGGCAACCGGCATTCCGGAGGACCGGATGCCGTTCGCCGGTGAGCTTATGGACCTGGCAGAAGGAGAGGAGCGGTGGCGTCCCGCCGCCGAGCGGGCGCTCCGGAACCTCGCCACCACCCTGCTGGTTCCGGGCGAGCATTTCGCCGCCGTGACGCGTTACCTCAATGACCACGCGGTGCGCGGTGCCTTGCGGGCCGTTGACGTGTCCAAGCCGCTCGGCGGCGGTGCGCTTGCGGTGGAGGACGTGCATGACGGCGACCTGCTGACCAAGCTGGACATCCTCACCGTGGGCGTCGCGGCCGAAGCCGGAGGATGGATCCGTGAGCGGATTGCGCTGGACTTCGCCTACCCCTGCGTGGAGGATCCAGACGAACTGGCCGGGTTGGACCGCGGCCTCAGCCTGGGCGGTGTGGTGAAGCGCAACCGCCACACCGTGGAAAAGGATGACCGGTTCACCAGCCGGCAGGATTACGTCCTCGGCTTCGACAATGCTGCCAAGCTGGAACTTGTGGCTTCCCAGGTTGAGGACCTGCGCCAGGAAGTGGCGAAAGCGGCTGAGCTGGCCCAAAGCCGCGAGGATTCGCACCACGGCATGAGCCGGCAGCTTGACGCGCTGCGCCGCATCGCGGAGGACCACCGCCCCTGGGAACAGGTTTCCGCGGCGGTGGCGGCCGCGGAGCTTGCCCGGATCGAGCAGCGGTTGAAAGACGCCCTGGCCGCGCAGGCGGACCTTGAGCCGCTCCGCGCCACCATCGAGGCGGTCCGGCAGAAGCACCAGTCCAGCACCGAGGCGGCTGCCGTCTTGCAGAGCGAATACAAGTCCCTGGACCGGCAGCTGACCGCTGCCGATGCGCTGCTGGAAGCTGCGCGGGAGCGCGTTGCGCAGGCGCCGCCGTCGGACGCCACGGTGGCCGCATTGGAGCCGTACTTCGCTGAGTTCGGCGACGTCACTGAAATGCACGAGCTGGACAACCTCGCCAACCGGGTACGGACAGCGCTTCTCGGCGAACTGCACAGCGCGGAATCGCGGGGGCAGGCCACTGCCGAGCGCCTGACCCGTATTTTCGAGGGCTTCGTGCGCGAGTGGGGAAGCGCTATTTCCGCAGACCATGGCACCACCATCGGCGCGGCCAGCGAATTTGAAACCCGCTACCATGCGATCGTCAGCGACGGACTGCCCGCGCAGGAAGCTGAATTCCGGCAATTCTTCAACCAGCGCACCCATGAATCCTTCAGCACCTTGCTGCACCTGCTCGACGAGGAACGCCGTTCCATCACCAGCCGCATCCTGCCGCTGAACGGCATCCTGTCACAGGTCAACTTCCACGAAGGCAGCTTCCTGGAACTTGACATCAAACAGACCCTGCCGCCCACGGCCAAGCAGTTCAAGGATGCCATCCAGAACGCCCTGAAGGCCCGGCACATCCGGCCCGCCAAGACGGAAAACGGGCGGTCCGAAGGCGCAGGGACGGACGGCGCTAACGGTCTACGGGACGACGACGCCGAGCTGACCGCCCGCTACAAGTCCCTCGAGGCCCTGGTAAAGAGGCTCGGCTCGCAGGCTCCGGAGGACCGTCGATGGCGGGCCGAGGTGCTGGACGTGCGCGGCCACCTGTTCATCCAGTGCAAGGAACACCGGGAGGCAGTGGGTCCCCGGGGTGCCAAAAAGACCGATGTCTACATGCACGCGGACACCGGATCCATGTCCGGCGGCGAGCGGCAGCGCTTCACGGCCTTCATCATGGCGGCCGCCCTGAGCTACCAGCTGGGCATCGCCGAACAGGGCTTCACCACCTACGGCACAGTAATGATGGACGAGGCCTTTGTGCTCGCCTCCGAGGAGTTCGCGGGCGCCGGGATCAAGGCGCTGCACGAATTCGGGTTCCAGCTGCTGCTGGCAGCCCCGGAGAACGTGATCGACCTGTCCCGGCACCTCGGCTCTGTCACGGAGATCCTGCGGGACAGGCGGACCAACCGTTCAGGAGTGCTGACGGCTCCCGTCATCAAACCGCGGCCCGGGGAAGAAGGAGCCTGGCGGTCGGAGGCCAACCCGGTGGACATCGTGCTGCGATAGCCAGGTGGCTTCCTCCTGCCCGCAGAGTTTGGCCTGTGCCGGCTATGCGGCCTGTACCCTTGCCAGGAACTGGGCGGTCCGGTCCTTGAGGCCTTGGATCTGGCGGAGGACGACGGCGGCCGGGTCGGGATTGATTTCATTCGCGGGCGGTTCCCTGCGGACGTTTCCGGAGCACAGGAAGTCGGCGCAGATGAGCGTTCCCACCGTGTTGCCGTCACGCCCGGATTGTCCTGCGCGCTTGGCTACCCAGAGCAGCACGTCCTCCTTGGAGAAGACGTCGCGGCAGAGCTCGCAGAGCACCGAGCGGTTTTTCCGGGCACCGCCTTCGGGCGCCCGCAGCATGATGCCGGTGAGCCTCTGGGCACCGGGCACCACGAGGTAGCCGCGAAGGGGCATTTTTCCGTCCCGCCAGCCGAGGAAGTCGAGGCTGTCCCAGTCCAGGGAGTCAAAGTCCTTGGGCAGGGTGAGTTTGGCGGCCTCTGAACGGCTGGCGTTGATGAATGAAGACCGGATTTGCTGGGGCGTGACTGATTGCATGGCTGAACTTTCGAGAAGGATGGAAGCCCCGGAGTGCGGGGAAAAGGGGATGGAGTGTCAGCTGTTCTCCGCGGAGCAGGCCAGGGCGGCCACCCCGCTAACCATGGCAGCATCGACCGCGGCGGTCTCCAGCATGCTCATTTGTCCCGGTTCCTTCTTCTGTTCGGCTGGGTTCAGTCCAGCAGTGCCATCCTGCCAAATGGAACGGGCTTGTGTCCAAGGGGCGAAGGGGCCAGGAGCCTGTGTCCTTTGTCACCATCGCTGGATTAAGTTACGCAAACCTTTCGTAATGCTCCTGAGGATAGGCTAGCCTTACTCGGGTTCGCTTCATTGACCTAAGGAGTTCCGTGACTTCCCCCCTCTTCTCCGGCCCGAGCGCCACCCGCCGCACGCTGTTCAAGTCAGCCGGCAAGGCCACCGCCGTCCTCGCCGCCGCGGCGCTCACTCTCTCCGCATGCTCCACGGGCCCCGCGTCCTCCACCCCTGACGCCGCACCGAACTCCAGCAGCGCACAGTTCCCGGTCACCATCGAGCATGTTTACGGCAAGACGATCATCGAGAAGCAGCCCACCCGCGTAGCCACCGTCTCCTGGGTCAATGACGACGTCGCCATTGCCCTGGGCGTCGTACCCGCGGGTGTCCCCAAGAACGAGTGGGGCGGCAACGATCAGGGCTCCACCCCCTGGAAGGACGCAGCCCTGGAAGACCTCGGCGCCGGCTTCGGCTCCGACAAAGCTCCGGTCCAGTACTCCGAAGCCGACGGCATCAACTTCACCGAAATTGCCAAGCTCAGTCCTGACGTCATCCTGGCGGCCTACTCCGGCCTCACCGAAGAGGACTACAAGAAGCTCAGCGAGATCGCGCCGGTAGTGGCCCACCCTGAACTGGCCTACGGAACCTCCTGGCAGGACTCCACCTCCATCATTGGCAAGGCCCTCGGCAAGGACGCCGAAGCAACCAAGCTCATCTCGGACACCGAGGCAACCATCAAGGAAAAGGTCGCCAAATATCCACAGATCGAGGGCAAGAGCTTCATCTACGGCAACCTCGAGCCGGCCAAGGGCGACGGCGTCAACGTCTACACCGCCAATGACAACCGCCCCCGCTTCCTTTCCGAAATCGGCATGAAGCTGGCTCCCGTGGTTGAGGACAAGTCCAAGGGCTCCAAGGAATTCTTCATCCCGTGGTCTGCGGAAAAAGCCAACGAACTTGCATCCGACGTGTTCGTGACATGGGTACCGGACGCTTCCACCGCCGACGCCATCAAGGCCGACCCGCTGCTCGGCCAGATCCCCGCCATCAAGAACGGCGCCCTGGTGGCAGATTCGGACAACACCCTCACGCTGTCCATCTCTGCGTCCTCCCCGCTGAGCCTGCCGTGGTCGCTGGATACCTTCCTGCCGCAGCTGGCCACCGCAGCGGATGCAGTGAAGTAAGCACCTTTCAATGATGCAGAGTACGACGACGGCGGCCCGCCAGGCGCTGCTTCCCGCCACTTACGTGCGGGGAAGGGGAGCGCGTGCCCTGTTTCGCGGGCCCCGTTCCAGCGGGAAGCGGGCCGCCTGGCTGCTGGCCGCCGTCGTTGTGCTGGCACTCCTGGCCGGGGCCTCGCTGGCCATCGGCGCCCGGGGTCTTTCCTTGGAGACCGTGTGGCAGGCCCTCGCCGCCTTCGATCCGGCGCACGGTGACCACGCCGTGGTCCACGCCCGCATCCCGCGCACCGTCCTGGGCCTGCTGGCCGGGGGAGCATTGGGGTTGGCGGGCGCAGCCATGCAGGGCGTGGCCCGCAACCCGCTAGCCGATCCGGGCATTATGGGCGTCAACGCCGGCGCCGCCCTGGCAGTGGTGACCGGCATCTACCTTTTCGGTGTCACCACGTTCTCCGGCTACATCTGGTTCGCCTTCGTCGGGGCAGCAATCGCCGCCGTCGTGGTCTACCTCATCGCTTCCCTTGGCCGGGACGGTGCCACTCCGGTGAAACTGGCCCTCGCCGGTGCCGCACTCAGCGCAGGCCTGTACTCGCTGATGAACGTCATCCTGGTTTCCAGCCAGGACACCCTGGACCGGTTCCGCTTCTGGCAGGTAGGCGGCGTGGCCGGCCGTGACTGGTCGGTAGTCCTGCCCGGGATTCCCTTCCTGGCTGTCGGCGCCGCCATTGTGCTCCTGACCGGTCGGGTCCTGAACAGCCTGGCGCTCGGTGACGACATCGCCCGCGGGCTGGGCCAACGCGTGGGCCTGGCCCGCGCCGTGACAGCGCTGGGCATCGTGCTGCTCTGCGGAACGGCCACCGCGCTGGCCGGACCCATTGGCTTCGTGGGCCTCGTTATTCCGCACGCCGTACGCTTCCTCACCGGCCCGGACTACCGTTGGATCCTGCCGTTCTCCATGGTCCTGGCGCCGGCCCTGCTGCTCGGCGCGGACATTATTGGCCGCGTGGTGCTGCTTCCCGGTGAGGTTCCCGCCGGCATCATGACCGCCCTGGTTGGTGCACCAGTGTTCGTCTGGCTCATCCGCCGCGGCAAGGGGGCGGGACTGTGAGCGCCGCCAAAACTCCCGTTGCGCTGTCACATAACGTGGCCAAAACGGTGCCGGAGGGACCAAAACCGATAGGGCAACGCCGGGGGAGGCTGCGGCTGAACCGGACTGCTGTCCTGGCCGCCGCCGTCGTCCTCCTCTTCGCGGTGTCCGTCCTGCTGGGCAGCTATACCGTGACCATCCCCGATTTCTTCAGGATCGTGATCGCGCACCTGACCGGCGGTGAAAAGATCCCCGGCGCCAGCTTCATTGTGATGGAGAACAAGCTGCCGCGGGCGGTCATCGGCACCATGATCGGCGTCGCCTTCGGCCTGGCCGGCGCGCTGTTCCAGACGATGCTGCGCAACCCGCTCGCCAGCCCGGACGTCATCGGCATCAGCTACGGCGCCAGCGCAGCCGCCGTCGTCGCCATCGTTATCTTTGGCGCGTCCGGCCCGGCCGTGTCGGGGGCTGCGCTGGCCGGCGCCCTCGGCGTGGCAGCCCTCATTTACGCCATCTCCACGGGCGGCGCGATCCGCGGAACCAGCCGTGGGAACGCCGCCGGCAACCGCCTGGTCCTCGCCGGCGTCGGCATCGCGGCAGCCCTCCACGCCGTGGTCAACTTCCTGATGACCCGCGCGGACATCCGGACCGCCGCCGACGCCCTCGTCTGGCTCAACGGATCCCTGAACTCCGCCAGCTGGGACCGCACCGGAGTCCTGTTCCTAGCCCTCGTTGTCCTGGTCCCGGCTGTTGCCGTCATTGCTGGACGGCTCCGGATCCTGGAGCTGGGCGACGACGCCGCGGCCGGCCTCGGGGTCCGGGTTAACGCTGCCCGCCTTTCCCTGGTCATCATCGCCGTAACGCTGGCGGCAGTTGCGACGGCGGCCGCCGGCCCCGTCTCGTTCGTCGCCTTCCTCGCCGGGCCCATCGCCCGCCGCTTCACCGGCAAGGCCAGCCTTCCGGCGTCGGCCCTGGTCGGTGCCCTGATCGTCCTCGCGGCCGACTTCTTCGCCGCCAATCTTGCCCCCCTGCTGCTGGACGGCACTGTTTTGCCGGTGGGTGTGATCACCGGTGCACTCGGTGCCCCGTTCCTGCTGTGGCTCCTGGTCACGGCCAACCGAAAGGATGCCTGACGTGGCTGTTCTCAACGCCAAGGATTTGACGCTGAAATACGATCAGCGCTGCGTGGTGGACGGTCTCAGCGCCGAGATCCCCGAAGGCAAGGTGACCATGATCGTAGGGGCAAACGCCTGCGGGAAATCCACGTTGCTCCGCGGCCTGTCCCGGCTCCTGAAACCCGCGGCCGGCAGTGTCACCCTGGACGGCAAGGACATCCACGCCCGTCCCGCGCGCGAACTGGCGCGGACCCTGGGCCTCCTCCCGCAGCATCCCACCGCCCCCGACGGCATCACCGTACGTGACCTGGTGGGCCGCGGGCGCTACCCGCACCAGGGCCTCTTCCGCGGCTGGAGGGAGGGGGACATGTCCCCACATGATCTCGCTGTGCAGCGTGCGCTGGAAGCCACCGAAACGCTGGCCCTCGCCGAGCGGGACGTGGACGAACTGTCCGGCGGCCAGCGCCAGCGGGTCTGGATCGCGATGGCCCTCGCGCAGGAAACCGACGTCCTGCTCCTGGACGAACCCACCACGTATTTGGACCTTGCGCACCAGGTGGAAGTCCTGGACCTCGTGACCGACCTGAACCGCAAGCGCGGGACCACCGTGGCCATCGTCCTGCATGACCTGAACCTCGCCGCCCGCTACGCAGACAACGTCATCGCCATGAAGGACGGTGCAGTAGTGGCCGTGGGCAACCCGCGCGACGTGGTCACCGAGGACCTGGTCCGCAGCGTATTTAACCTTGAATCCCGGGTCATCCCGGACCCTGTATCCGGAACTCCGCTGATCATCCCCATCGGCCGTCACCACGTCCCTGCCACCGAACTGGAGCTTGTTTCATGAAGACCCGAGAAGTTGCCTCCACAAAGGCGATGAATGCCGAACCGATGACCCTGGCCTTCGAGGTCACCGTATCCTCTGTCCAGGAACTTAGCCCCAACTTCCGCCGGATCACTTTCGGGGGGTACTCGCTGCGGGACTTCGGCGTCCATGGAGACACGCTTGACCTTCGGATCAAGCTCATGATCCCGTCGCTGGCCGCGGACGGCACACCGCTCCCGCTTCCGGTCTTTGAGATGGCAGAGGCTGGCTGGTACAGCGAATGGCTGGCCATGGATCCGGCCGTTCGCGGCTCGATGCGCACCTACACCGTGCGCCGCGCCCGTCTGGATGCCGTGTACCCGGAGATCGAGGTCGATTTCGTGATGCACTTCGATGACTATGGCCACGGCGGCCCTGCGGCTAACTGGGCACTCAACGCAAAGCCCGGAGATGCCATTACGATCATCGGACCCAACAACCGCGCCGCCCACTGCGTGACAGCCGAGATCTACTCCGGCATCGAATGGCGGCCCGGACTGGCGCAGCGCATCCTGCTCGCCGGCGATGAAACCGCCGTCCCGGCCATCTCCGCCATCCTCGAAAGCCTGCCCGAATACATGACCGGACACGCGTTCCTGGAAGTCCCCGAAGCCGGGGACTTCCTCGAACTGACCTCACCCGCCGACGTCGAAATCACCTGGCTCGCACGCGGCGCCTCCATTGGACGCTCCCGTCCCCACGGCGAACTGCTTCAGGATGCTGTGCGCAAAGCCGTCCCTGTGCCCGGCTGGGTGGGCATCAAAGCGGCCGACGGCGGTGCAGGCCCCGAACCCGAGGACGTCAACGTGGATGTGGACATCCTCTGGGAGACTCCCACCCGCATGGAGACCGCCGAAATCCGGGCCAGCAAAAACCCCGACATGCCCGCAGGTGCCATGCCTTTCTACGCCTGGATCGCCGGCGAAGCTGCCGTTATCAAGGACATGCGCCGGTATCTTGTGCGCGACGTGGGGATCGACAGGAAGCAGGTTGCCTTCATGGGGTATTGGCGCCAGGGCAAAGCGGAAGGGTAACAGCGGCCTCGGCCACCCGCCGTCGTAACAAACATATTCGGGAACTGCCCGAACGAATTAATGCCGTGTCATTAGGTGTGACAAGCATTACACTACGGATACTTCAACTGGAACATTAAGGTCTCATTCCATGAAAACTATCCGTCTGTCGATCATCTCTGCCCTGACACTTCTAGTCATGGTCATTTCACTCGCCGTAGTGGGCAGCGTGGCGAACGCGGTGGGAGCGCTGACATTCACACCGATCGCCGACACTTACGTCCAAGCCGACCGGCCAACGGAGAACTTCGGGACCAGCGTCCGATGGTCCACGGAGGGCCGGACAAGCGTCTGGCGGAACAGCCTGCTGCGGTTCAACGTCCAGGTCCCCGCCGGGGAACACATCGTCTCGGCAAAACTGCGGGCATACGCGGAGGCGGCGGCAACATCGACTGAGTTTGTGGACGTTTACACCACGAGCGGCACCTGGACCGAAACGGGCGTCACCTGGAACAACGCGCCGGCGCGCGGGACCTGGCTGGGCAAGACCGGCGGGTTCGCCACGGGCGCGTGGGTGGAATGGGACGTTACCAAGGGCGTCACCGCGACCGGCGGCGAGCAGAATTTTAGGCTGGAGTCCAGCGCCCAGAAGTGGCTGGGCTTTAAATCGAACCAAGCCTTGGACGCGGCACTCCGTCCAAAGCTGGTGGTCACCACGGCCGCTGACGCGGTGACAGCACCCACCCCGACGCCAACCCCCACCGCTACCCCCACGCCCGCGCCCACTGACCCGGGCGGGGTCCAGGCTGCTACCACCCAGAACTGGGGCGCACCCGTCGCCGGGGACGAGTTCAACTACACAGGAGCCCCGGACGCAACCAAATGGAGCGTGTATAACAGTGCAGGGCACGCGGGCAAAGGCATCCGCAGCCCGCAGCAGGTGAAGGTGGACGGCTCCAAAATGGTCATGAACGGAACCCCGGACGGGACCACCGCGGGCATGTCGGCGAAGTTCGCCAAACAGAAGTACGGGCGGTGGGAGGTCCGCGCCGCCGGGTCTGGCGACAATGAGTACCACATGGTTTCGATCCTGTGGCCGGACAGCGGAAACTGGCCTTGCGACGGTGAAGTGGATTACGCGGAAACATCGGGCGACTGGAACGTGATCAAGTTCTTCCAGCACTTCTCCTGCAGCAACTCCCAGACCAGGGCCAGCAAGACTCTGGACGTTTCCCAGTTCCACAACTACGCAGTGGACTGGTCCCCCGCCGGGATGGTCGGCTACGTGGATGGCGTGAAGTGGTTCGAGGACAACGATCCGACCCATCAGCCTCCAGGCAGCATGCACCAGACGCTGCAGCTGGACTGGTTCCCGGATTCCACTGCTGACGGTGCGGGCGAAATGCGCGTGGACTGGGTACGTGTTTACCCGGCAGCAGGAGGGACGAGCCCGACCGCGGCGCCTACCCCGACTGCCACCCCGACCCCTACCCCGACCACTCCGCCGTCGGGTGATTCTTTCGAGTTCGCCGCCGTTGGCGATATGAACCCTTCGGGAAATACGTCGACGAGCTCAGCGTCCGGCAAGAACGCTGCCAGCATCATCGGCGGCCTCAACGACGGTTCATTGGATAATTTCCTCGCCATCGGCGACTTCCAGTACGACAAGGGGACCTGCTCCGCGCTGGCGGCGTGGAACACGCTGTGGGGCGGGTTGAAGGCCAAGACCTACTGGACCGCTGGCCCGAACCACGATCTGGAGCCGGGTGTCAATGACGACGTGGACCGGTTCATGGATGGCCAATGCGTGAACACTACCAAGTCCGCTACCAGCACCACTTTGGGCCGGTTCCAGGATGCTATGGAGTGGTATTCGTTCGACAAGGGGAACTGGCATATCCTGGTCGTGCCCACGGCAACGTGGCGGTACAACTCGTCCCGCGCGCAGGCTATGACCGCGGAAATGGACGCTGACTTGAAGGCGGCTAAGGCGGCGGGGAAGCATCTGGCCGCCGTCTACCATGACCCATATTTCACGTCCAACACGTCCAGCCACACACGCTTCACCCAGGCGAAGCCTTGGATCGACATGTTCTGGAACAACCGGGTGAAAGTGTTGCTATCCGGCTCCCAGCACAACTATGAGCGGACCTGCCCGGTGAACAACGCGGACCAATGTGTACCGGACGGCATGCAGCAGTTCCAGGTGTCCACTGGCGGTATCGGGCTCCGCTCGTTCACCAGTGACCCGGCCTACGTCCAGCGGAAGTTCAGCGACACCTGGGGCCACCTGAGGATGAGTTTGAAAGCGGACGGCTCCTACACCTGGGAGTTCCGTCCGGTCCACGGAGGGATGCAGACGGACAGCGGGTCCCGCACACCATGATGGGAGGCGGGCCAGCTGCGGCGGCTGGGTTTGGCGCGGTTGGCCTCCGCTGTCTCGCAGGGAGGGCACCCGACGCCCGCGCACACTGTTCATCCCGGCGTCGTTCCGGCTTTTCCTTGGCCCGCTAGCTTTGGTCCGTGGTCCCTGAACCTTTGCTTCCTGAGTCCGGGCGGCGCGTTTTTGTTGCCTTGGGCGACTCTTTCACCGAGGGTGTGGGGGACCGGGACGAGCGCTTGCCCAACGGGGTCCGCGGTTGGGCAGACCGGGTAGCCGAGAAACTGGCGAAGGCACAGCCAGGTTGGCGGTATGCCAACCTGGCCATCCGGAGCAAGCGGCTCCGGCACGTCATTGCCGAGCAACTGGAACCGGCGTTGCGGATGCGGCCCACGCTGGTGACGCTCTATGCCGGCGGCAACGACATCCTGGACCTCAAGACCGACATGGCCGCCCTTATGGCCGACTACGAAAAGCTCGTGGCTGAACTCGCCGGGACGGGTGCCACGCTGGTGCTTTTCACGGGCTTCGATGTCAAGGTTTCAGCGCTGCTCGAGCCGTTGAAGAAGCGCAACACCCTGTACAACGAGCGGGTCCGGGCCATTGCCGAAAAGTATGGAGCAGTCCTCGTGGACTACTGGTGCCTGGACGCATTCCACGACCGGCGGATGTGGGATTCCGACCGGCTGCATATGTCAAAAACCGGGCACAAGTACCTGGCGGGGCAGGTGCTGGACCAGCTTGGCGTCCCACACAAGATCCGGCCCAAGGACTGGGACCCGCTGCCCAGGCCCAGCTTTCGGGAATGGGAACGCCATCAGCGGCGGTGGGTCCGCGACTGGGTCCTGCCCCTGTTCGGGCGCAAGCTGCGGGGAGTCACCCTGGGCGATGCGCTGAGGCCGCGGTGGCCCGAACCGGTCGAGGTGCCGCGCAAAGGCGGCCTGAAGAAGCTGGTCCGGGAGGCTGCAGGCGCCGCGCTGTAAACCTAGCCGTCCAGCAGGTTTTCAAAACCTGGAGCCACCCTGCCGGCGTGGAACTCCACAACTTCGAAGTCTGCAACACCATTGCTGTAAAAGGGGTCCTGGGCCAGGCTGGCGTCCAGGGTGGCACGGTCGGCCCGGGAGAGCAGCAGGCCGCCGGTCCGCGGGACCTTGCGGCCGGCAGCGATGAACACGCCGTCGTCGAAGGCCTTCTGCAGCCAGGCGATGTGCGCATCGTTGTGGAAATCCACGATGTCCTGGGGAACCCGGTAGCTCAGTGAGACAACATACATGGCCCCAGACTACCGGCCGCCGTCCCCGGCGCTACTTGAAAGATCAACCCACCGTAGAATGGGCTCATGACCGAACCCCGCTGGCTTAACGCCGACGAACGCCGTGCCTGGCTCGCCCTGGTAAGTATCAATACGCTGCTGCCGGCGGCCCTGGATACGAAGCTCCATGCAGCGGGGAAACTGTCCCTTTTCGACTACACCGTCCTGGCCATGCTGTCCGAGGCGGAGGACCGCTTCCTGCCGATGAGCGAACTGGCGGCCCGCAGCAGCGCTTCCCTGTCGCGGTTGTCGCATGTGGTCACCAAGCTGCAGAAGCGGGGATGGGTGGAACGCCGGCCGCACCCCCACGATGCCCGCGTGACGACAGCCCACCTGACCGATGAAGGTATGGCGACTATTGTGGGCCTGGCGCCAGGGCACGTTGAGACGGTTCGGGATCTTTTCCTCGATGCCCTCAGCGAGCAGGATGTCCTGGACCTGGCGCGGATTGGCGAGAAAGTGGTGGGCCGGCTGGATTCGGACCACTGGATTTTGCGGGAGATTCCGGGGGCTTAGCCCGCAAAGCCGCGAACCCCGCCGCGGCACAGGAACTTGGTTGCCCCCAGCAACGGATGGCAAACTGACCTGATGGATTTCACAACCCGGTTCGTAGCCCTTGGTGACTCCTTTACCGAAGGCGTGGGCGACGACGATTCCTCCCGCCCCAACGGTGTCCGTGGTTGGGCGGACCGCGTGGCCGAGCAACTGGGCGCCGTGGATCCCGGCTTCGGTTACGCCAATCTCGCCATCCGCGGCAGGAAGCTCAGGCAGATCCTGGCTGAGCAGGTGGACGCCGCCGTCGAACTTAATCCCACCCTGGTGAGCATTTATGCGGGAGCCAACGACATCCTCCGGCCCCGGATCGACATTGACGACCTCCTCGTGGAGTACGACGACGCCATCGCCAAATTGCGCGCCACCGGTGCCACCGTGGTGATGTTTACAGGCTTCGACGCCCGCGGCTCGAAGGTGTTCAGCACCATGCGGGGGCGGACAGCCATCTACAACGAACTGGTCCGCGGCATCGCCGGAGACCATGGCGCCTTGCTGGTGGATTACTGGCGCTTCAGCGAATACTACGACTGGGGCATGTGGGCGCAGGACCGCATGCACATGTCCGCGGCCGGCCACGCCAATATGGCCAAGCGCGTGCTGGACGTCCTGGAGCACGACCACTCCATCGACATCCCGCCCATGACCCCCGTTCCCGAGCTCAGCGGACTGGACGCCGTCCGCGCGAACGCCCGCTGGTTCCGCGAGTACGCCGGGCCCTGGGTGGTGCGCCGGGTCACCGGAAAGTCCTCGGGCGATGGCCTCACGCCGAAGCACCCGCAGCTCACCCGGCTCCAGCCCTGAATCCCGGAGTTGCCGGCAACTGGCCGTCGGTCGTGACCCCGGTGCTTATACACCCGCCGGCCCCCTGATTGGTCTTTAATTGCGTGAACTCGTAGACTTGGTAGGCGCTAAGTGCGCGGAGCGTGCGCAATTGCTCCGGTTGCCCGGTAATTTCTCCAGGGCGGCCGGTAGTTAGGGGCTCAAGTTGCGTGACTAACCGTTGCCCTTCTTCACTTTTGGGCCGCCCTTAGCAGCATGGTCCAGCAGCAGATATGCGGATCATTACTTTCAATTCTTGAGGAGAAGTCATGGCAGCACACTGCCAAGTGACCGGGGCCGAGCCGGGCTTTGGGCACAGCATTTCGCACTCGCACCGCCGCAACAAGCGTCGGTTCGATCCGAACATTCAGAAGAAGCGCTACTGGGTTCCGTCCCTGCGCCGTAATGTCACTCTGCAGGTATCTGCAAAGGGCATCAAGACCATCGACGTACGCGGCATCGACGTTGTCGTCGCCGACATTCTCGCTCGTGGGGTGAAGCTCTAGTGGCTAAGGACAAGGACGTACGTCCGATCATCAAGCTCAAGTCGACTGCGGGCACGGGTTACACCTACGTAACCCGCAAGAACCGTCGTAACGATCCGGACCGCATGGTCCTGAAGAAGTACGACCCCAAGATCCGCCAGCACGTCGAATTCCGAGAGGAGCGCTAAACATGGCTAAGAAGTCCAAGATTGCTCGCAACGAGCAGCGCAAGGTCATCGTTGAGCGTTACGCTGCGAAGCGCCTCGAGCTGAAGAAGACCCTGGTTGACGAAAACGCAACCGACGAAGCACGCGAAGCGGCCCGCCTGGGCCTGCAGAAGCTGCCCCGCAACGCGTCCCCGATCCGTCTGCGTAACCGCGACATCATCGACGGCCGCCCCCGCGGAACCTTCCAGAAGTTCGGTATCTCCCGTGTTCGCTTCCGCGACATGGCCCACAAGGGCGAACTTCCGGGCATCACCAAGTCTTCCTGGTAATTCAGCCCTGCTGATACCAGCTGCTTGAGAAGGGCCGGCAACCTCACGGTTGCCGGCCCTTCTGCCGTTAAGCCGTTCGGAGCTCCGGATCCTTGAGTCCGTCGGGAATCAGGGCCGTGGTGCAGCACACATGGACCAATCACGACGGCGGGCGCGCATCCAGGTGCCTTCGTGGCCTGTTATGCCGCGGAAAGACAGGGGTTCCGACCCCTCCCGGTGAGCATTTGCGGTGGCGCCCGTGGGGGTGTATTGTTTTCTAAGTCGCCGCGAGGGAGACAGCGAAGAGCTGTTTACCCCGGGCGGCCAAACCCCCAAAATCTAAACCAAAATCTGGTGGCCCTTTAGGGCGCTGGAAAGCGGCGGGGATGGTCTTCCTGCCGATGAAAATCCTGAAATGCGGATTTGCGTCGGACTGGTAGATCGGGTAAGTTTGAAAAGTTGCTCCGGAGCGATCTTGAACGTTTGTTTGGGTGGTGCCGGGTGTGTCTGTTGTTTGAGAACTCAATAGTGTGCCAAGT